>NZ_VFUO01000010.1:0-134220 GCF_006440875.1 Mesorhizobium sp. B2-5-7
CCGCTAACCATCGGAACCGGAAGAAACCGGCACGTCATTATCAACCGAAGCGCCTCACCGATTTCCGTGAAGAGCACGTCGCCTTTCTCACGAACACCCAACCGGCGCAGACCGTAACCGCCCAGTGAGCCAGCAATGATCTGCCAGAGGTCTTCCAGGCTTCGCATTTGTGTGGCCAGATCGTTGTCATTGCGTCTGGACGATTTTGCGCTACGCCAGCCGATCTTGCCGATTGCGGTGCGGGGGAACACGACGACAGTGAGGAAATGGTCGTTGCGAAAGAGCTTGCCCGACAGGACACGGCTCTCATACGCCTCGCTCAGACTGCCAGCGAATGCACTTTGAAACTGGCGCGATGCCGGCTCCGGCACATCGTTGTTTCGCACAAGATGGGCGTACAGCGTGACATTGTCGTCGGCGATGTTGCGCAAGAGAGTGTTGAACGCGCGGCAGCGCGAGTTGCGCATCTCAGCGTCTTCCAAATCAAATGGCAGCCCGTTCAGATGTGCCATGGCCATAATCGATCCGTCTTCCAGAAGGACAACCTGGTCGCTCAGATGACCGACATACGGAAGATAGATCTCGCCAGATCTCTCGGTCCTGCCACTGGCGCCAAACATCACACCATTCCTCTTCCGCGCTTCGGCACTCTGATCGGATTCGCGCTGACGCTCGCCCCGCCCCAGACCGACCCATCCACGCTTCTGCCGGCGGTCTGCAAATAGAGAAACGCCACGCTTGCGGCGTTATAGTCACGCTCAACAATCAGCCGTGCTCCGAACCAGAGTGGCACGAGCACGACTTCATAGAGCGGGTTCTTAAGGATGATGATGACGAGTCCCGCCAACATCATGAGCGCTCCGGCCAGCGTCAGCGGCACCCCCAAAAACAGTGCGGGGCGTGTCGCCGCCACATAGAGGGTGCTCACTTCCAGCCGGTCGCTCATCAGCCGGCGCCTATCAGCGCCTTGCCCAGGAAGCTGGCGCCAAACATGATGACGATTCCTCCAACGACACCCGCAACCAGGCCAAGTGAAGCACGACCGAACATCCAGGAGATCCCGATGGCCACGAGTCCGAGCACGGCCAGTGATTGTCCGAAGGGACCAAGTATGAAGGTGCAGATATTCTGGACCATCTTGGCGGGATCCGTCCCTCCGGTCACCTGTGCCGCGGCCGGCCCGCTGGAGAAGACCGTCCACGCCACGCCCGCAGCAGCGGCCGGCGCGTATTCAGCCGCCATTCGCAGCATGGAAAAAGGCGAAGGAACACGCGTTTTAAGCGCACGAAGTATTTTGAGTGGCTTGATCATTGTATCTCCATGTTTCAATCGAATACGAGTTTGTTCGGGTTCGAGGGTTCCCGCTCATCGGCAGCCCGGCTGTCTGTCGGACCGGAGGGATCGGCCCCGGAGCGGTTTGTCTGATAGGAGCCCCAGATGGCCCAGGAATTTTGGCGGGGCTGCTTTTGGTTGGCCTTTTGGTTCAGCTGGAGCAGAGGCGGCACTGCTTTCCGACCCGGTGCCTCAAGGTGTGGCGCATCTTGGGCGGTCGGCTCCTGCGTTGTCTCTGACATGTCCTTTGCGGCCAACTCGACCTTGCGTACATAACCGTTGGCAAAGCCACGCGTGACGTCACCCGTGTTATAGGCCGAGATGGCACGGCGAAGCGCCAGTTGCTGCGCTGGGGCAGTCGTGCCGCCGGCATACCGGCTTTCAAGCAAGTGGGCGGCGGCCGAAAGCGAGGCGCAGGGCTCGAATGCCTTTTCCGGCGTGAGATTGAGCGTGGGAAAGTTGTTGCTGTTTATTTGCATCAATCCAACATCGACGGAATGTTGTGCTTCGAGTCGGTCCTTGATGCCCCGCGTGGCTTGCAGGTGGTCTATCCAGCGAAGCTGCTCACCTGTGGTGTTGTCATGAGCCACCAGCGTTTCAAAGCCACTTTCAATCTTGGCAATCGCGGCAAGGGTGGACGGCGCGACCCAGGGAGCGCATTTGCGCGACAGGCGGTGGAACTCACGGGGCGAAAGTGGCGCGGGCTCGGCTGGGAGTGACATGGATGTCAACAGAACGATGGCCAGCGGCCAAACTGCAATAAACATTCCTATCACCTACCTTTCCAAGCCGCCCGACGGGTTCTGGCCCTGTCCGGAACACGCTTATCGGGGCGGTTTGTTACTGTGTGATGTTCAAGTTCAGCTTTTCGGCTTCAACTGAAACAAAGACCTTGATCGTGGCAGTGTGGGTGAGCATCTTGCGCAAGCACGGGTTGGCGGATCCGATTAGCCAGCAGCGACATGCAAAGGATCTTGGTACGACGAGTCCTGTGCGGGATTGCCCGTCCCGGTCGCCTGTTGCTTTTGGACTGTAATCCGCGGCTTCGGCGGCAGGATGGTGATGGAATCTTCTGCCAAGGTCGAATCAAGGAGAAAATGGAGGCTAGTCCAGGCTGCGGATGCCGTGGGTCGGTCCAGCGAGAGGACCGAAGAAGGCGCCGGTGCCCACGTTGCGGTATGCTGCCAGCTCTTTAAGAGACAGCCATGCGCGGCCCCGCACGGGCAGGTCCATCGCGCGAGCTCGTCTGCGCTGGCTGGATGGGGCTGTCCGCGGGGCGCGGAAACGCAGCAGCGCAGCCCATCTTGGTGCGAGCCTGATTCAGCTGTTCGGCGAGCCGCACCCCATTTGGCGGCGTCCGAGGCCGCTGCCGAGAATAGTGACCAGCTCAAAGGGAGGTGTCGCGTTCAACTGATAAATGCTAGCTCGGAACCGTAACCGCAACCGACCTGCCGGTCGCGCGGACCAGGGTTTGGAACGCCGGGCCCCTCCCCCCGGAAGAACTCGCTTGGAAGGAGACATACCATGGCCCAAGGCTACAGCAGCGACACGGCCGCTCTTGCGCCACCGCCTCTGCGATCAATCAAACGCCGCGCTCCGCCACCGCTTCGGAGCCCGGACGCACGAGCGGCAGGATTTCGAGTTGATGCAGCTCCGCCGTCGCCAGAACCGCGGCGACTCAAGGACACGTCAGGAAACTGGGCGTCCGTGCCGTCGAAGTCGAGTGCTGTTGCCGGGCCTGCAGGTGAGCTCGAGCTTGAGCTGAAGGATCCCACGGCAGGGTCATGCCGGCGACTGGACCTGGTCTCCTGGTCACGGACTGACTTGATGCGGTCATTTGGCTGTGGATGAAAGACCATGACGAGCAACGGCCTCACATTGGCCGCACGCAACGGCGCGTGGCAGCGGGGGCAGCTGTGGTGGGTCGATCCAGAAGGTTGCCGGGCAACAGCTTTGGAATCAAGGGGATTCAAGATTGAAGGTGAGCCGTTGAAACATGTTCTTGTCATTGACGATGATGCCGCAATGCGACGCCTCATCGCCGAGTATCTCATGATGCATGCCTTGAAGGTGACTGCAGTCAACGATAGCAAGCAGTTCAACCACGTCCTATCTCATGAGCCGGTCGACCTTGTGGTCGTTGACCTCAACCTGGGCCGTGAGGATGGGCTTGCGATCGTCCGCAAGCTGGCGACAAAATCGGATTTGCCTATCATAGTGATCAGCGGCGACCGGCTCGATGAGGCCGAAAAAGTCGTTGCACTGGAGCTCGGCGCAACCGATTTCATTCCCAAGCCTTTCGGCCTGCGCGAGTTCCTGGCCCGCATTCGCGTAGCGCTACGCCAGCGCATTTCCAGTCCGCGAACGAAAGATCATCGCTCATTCCGGTTTGGAGCTTGGAAGCTCAGCGTCAAACAGCGGCGGCTGATCTGTGCAGAGCGTGGCGAGGTCAAGCTTACCGCATGTGAGTTCAATCTCCTGATCGCGTTCCTGGAGAACCCCCGCAGCGTACTATCCAGAGAACGGCTTTTGCTCGCGAGCCGTGTGCGTGGTGAAGAGGTCTACGATCGAAGTATCGATGTCCTGATCTTGCGCTTGCGCCGGAAGCTCGAGGCTGATGCGGCCAATCCTCGCCTGGTCAAGACGAGTCGTGGTGCGGGGTACTTCTTCAACGCTGACGTGGACGTTAGCTACGGAGGCACCTTGGCCGCGTGACAGGGGCGATTCTGGCGATTGCTGACAAGGAGGCTGATCAAGCCAAAGCGGTGTTCTCAGGCCACGGCCTTTAGCTCGGCGCCGGGGTACAGGCCAAAGGCGTAGGTCGTCGATCTGGCTGTTGGGATGGCTGTTGACGATGCTGGTGAGGACGGCGGCGAGATAGCCGAGTGGCTGGACACCATTGAGCTTGCGGGTCTCAGCGATGCAATCACCGCCCCTTATTTCGGCACCGCAGTTCGAGCCAGCGAAGCGCGCGTTCTTGTCGTTTGAGCCCGATCGCACGGATTGAGCGCTCGACGGTGTTGCTGTCGATCGCGATGCGACCCTCCCAACGAAGCGCGAGAGACCCAATTTGAGAAGTGTGTATCGCCTGTCGAGCGTAAGCGCCTCGCCGATCGCCTATGGATTTGGGCTTGACGTTTTCCGGAATCGCCAGGGCATGAGTTCCTCGATCTGGCTCTGCGGATGGCCGTTGATGATGGCGTCGAGAGTTTCGGCGAGGTAGGCAACGGGATTGACGTCGTTGAGCCTGCAGGTGGCCACGACGGATGAGAGCTGTGCCCAGTTTTCGGCCGCAACTTCATGGCCAGCAAACAGAGCATTTTTTCTGGTCGCGCATACTGGACGGATGGCGTTTTCGACTGGGTTGGTGTCGGGCTGGAGCCGGCCGTCGTCGAGGAAGCGGGTGAGCCCCTCCCAGTGAGCGAGCCCATAGCGGGTGTCTTCCGCCAACCTGGAGCCGGAGGAGATCATCGACAGTTGCTTTTCGAACCATGTTTCAGGGCGGCGATGATCGGCGCGGAATAATCCTGTCGAGCGGCAAGCCGGACTTGAGGCGATGCCGCGCACTGGTGGCTCGATGGCGTAGAGCGCCGCGATCTGGCGTATCGCCGCTTCGGCGATCGGGGACTTGGTGTTACGCGCCAGCTTCACAAACCGTCGGCGCAGGCGGCTCCAGCAATGGACGAGCAGCCACGGTCGTTGCGGCCGTTCCAGGCATCTCAGCCGGTCATAGCCCTCATAGGCGTCAATGAACAGGCGATCCGCGTCAGACAGATGCCTGGGCTTCGGCTTAAGATGGAAGCAGGCCCGGCCTGCCCAATTGCCCAGTGTGGCGCGATCCAGTTGGATGCCCCTGGCGGGCGTAGATTTCGGCCTGCCGGTAGAACGGCAAATGACCACCGAACTTGGCGACGATGACCTGGGCGATTAGCGCCTCGGTCGGCAGGCCGCCGGACACGATATGCTCGGGCGCATGCGCCTGCACGACCGCGCTCGAGCAGCGCCGGCAAGCGTATTTCGGGCGGCGCCTGACCAGCACGCGCAACTGCGCCGGGATCGCGTCGAGCCGCTCGCTGACATCCTCGCCGATCCTTAGCCATCTCGCCGCAGCCGCAGGGGCACAGCGTGCTCTGGGCTCGATGATCCGTTCCACTCGCGGCAGATGAGCCGGCAAGTGACCACGGTTGCGCGGGCGTGAACCGGACGCGCCGTCCGAACGACCCTGGATGACCCGCTGCGCCCTTTCCTGCGCGGCGTCGAGCACGCCCTGCGCGATCTCCACGTCTTCGAGCGGCAGGTGGTATTGATCGGGATGCAGCTTCTCGGACCTGGCGCCGAACTTCTCGTGATTGAGCTGACCGACGATGGTCTCCAGGCGACGCCGCGCCTCTTCGGATTTAGCCAAGGCAGCCTGGCGCTCGGCCAGGGTCGCTTGCGCCGATTTCGGTGGCCTCATCGTCCGCTGAGGCGCCGACGATTCATCCACCATCAGCGGCGCGAACATCGGCGCCATGCTTTCTGGCAGTGCCAGTTGTCCCTGACGAAGGCGACGCCGCCAATCGGTGGGTCGCGCCATGCTTGCGGGCGACCGCCGCCACCTGCACCTCCGGCATCAGGCTCTCGGCGGCAATCCGGGCTCTGTCGGCCTCCGAGCGCACCCGCCGTCCCGTCCGACCGTCCAGAACCTCGAGCCGGCCTGCGCAGCCAGCTGTTGGGACGTGGTCGCCAAAAGAGCTGTTCTGCTTCATCGCGGCCATCGAGCTCAACGCCCCGCGTCGGAGCGCTCTCTGCTTCTGTAGGAAGTCATGAGGTCCGCTCGGGCTTGATCGGGGTCTTGCCTGATGGACGACGTGTTTGCTGCACGCGCTTGCCGCTCCGTGCTGAGGATTTGCGGATTTTCAGTCCTCTGCCTCTTCGCCGGTGTCAACAGCGCTGTGTAGTGTTCATTGTTTATGATGACTCCCCCGCTGTTCACGCGGTTGCTCCTTTCAAGTGCACTCGTCAGCTCGGCCTGGACGTGGCGAGTCCTGCTCACGTGCCGTTCAAACGAGGCTGGCGCGACTTGTCGGGCTTGCTGCGCTTGCAACACCGCGTGTCGCACCTGCGACCCGGCTGCTCCAAACACTTCCGCGGGGCTTGCAACCTCGTGGGGCAAGCGCCCCTGCCACAGTCGGTTTTGCAGCGCCTGCCGATCGGGGACGAGGGCCTCGAGGTGCAGCGGCCGCTGCGGGTCTGGCAAGTCCTGGTTCGCCAATCTCTCAACCAGGGAGCGCGTGCCGTCCACCACGAACACGCCGCAATCAACACCGTTGTTCTGCAGGGCCATGGCGGGTGTCACCACGGTGGTCACGTCCAGTCTGGCTGCGAGCTCTCGTGCAGGCGCGTCATTGTATGGCAGTCCATCGCGACGACGGATGGAGTCGTAGTGATAGGCAACCGCTTTATCCCGGTCGCTGCGATCTACGAGCAGCAGCGACCAATGCTCGTTGCGTCCATCATTCCCCGCCGCAGCCATGGGATCGCCACTGTTCACAGGCAGGAACACGAAGTCGGCTGCGACGTCGTTTTGATGATAGATGGACAGCACTATGGGGTCCGGGTCCCGGTCGTGACGGCGCAGTTGCTGGGAGACCAAGGAATCCACAAGCCGCGTTCGGGCGGCGAGTGCTGGGTGGTGCATCTGCAGGCTCTGCGCCAGCAACTGGTAATCCCTGCTGATATGGGCGTCACCCAGCAGGTCGGGGCCGAGCACCGCCCCTTCGGGGAGGTTGAACGAGCCTGACGGAAGGGCTGCGATGTGTGCCTCGGAGGAGGTGGTCAGATCGACCAACGGAACACCGCGATAGGTGTCCGACTGCGTCGCTGGCAAGGCGGGTTCTGGAGCCCTTGCCGGTACTGCTGCCGCTGCAGCTTCCCTCATCGCACCGCGATGGACGAGCCAAACGGCGTTGCCGCCCTCCGGCGTCAGGGCGGTGTAGCCGTGACCTTTGATATCGAAGTTCCATTCCGGCTTGTCGGCATCCGGCAAGAGGCCATGGTGATTCAGCAAAGGGAGCATCGCCTCTGGGAGGCGTTGAGTCCCATGGGAGAAGCCGTCGGGGACTGCGGACGAAAGGTCTATAAAGTCCTCGATCGCCGCGGGGGGCGCCTCAGACCTTGCGGAGGGCGCGGCCCGCTGCGTCCTTCTGATGGGCTCGGCCCCTGTGCCTGGAACGGGTATCCCAGCCAAGGGCAATTCACCGAACTGCTGCATGGGGGGCTGCATTGGCACGCGGCCGCCTGAATTGCCGATTTGGCTCGGCTGCTGCTGAAAGGCGACGACTTGCGGCGTATTCAGGGCCGTCAGCCTCTCCGCTGGCCACAGCGCTGTGGAATGTTCATTGTTGGTGGCGACCCACCGGGGTGGCCGGTGGGCGCCCTGATCAAGCGCATCCGGCAAGGGCTGTATCTGCTGTTGGCTGGCAGCTAGGACTGGCGGAGCGGCGGCCTGAACTCCGGCCCATCCAGAGTTTGCGAAAGCGTCCGACATGCTTGTGTTGAGGTTATCCCGTCCAGCGGGCGTGCTTGGGTTGTTGAAAAAAGACGAGGCGGCTTGATCATTCTGCCCTTCCTGGAGCGCGCCGTGCAACCCCTGCTCGATTCGCACAAGCGCCTCTGTATTGGTTGGCACCACGTCGGCTCGATCATCGAACAGCGATAGGTTCGCCTTGGCAAGCGCGTATGAGTCCGCTTTGCGAATCCGCTCTAGCGCGTGGCTGAGATAGCGATCGTTTGGGTACAAGCTCTCGGCGATTTTCGCCCGCTCATTGTGATCCAGCCCAGTGATCGTCTGACCCTGTTTGTTAAGCGCCGCAGAAAATTTGCGAAGACTACGACTATAGATAACACGGGTGCTTGAAGCCAACCCGCTGTCACCGGCCGCTTTTTCCAGGAGGTGCGCGTCCGCCTTTGCGGGCACCGGCCGGTCAGCAACTGAATAGTCCGGCTCATGATACGCACGCAGGACGTTCAACGCCGTCTTCATATCAGGGTAGTCCGGAAAGAAAGTATCGAGGTGGTCGACCAGGGATTGGTGATTTGTTAGATCATTCGCTTGGCCGCGCTCGCCGAAATGATTCGCTAATCGGCGAAGCGAATAAGCGTGAGCTTGAAGCCTACTCTTGCTATAGCCTTGCTGAGAAGCCGCAGCCTGGGCGATCGCCTTATCAATAACGTTCCAGTGTTCGTCGGACACATGGCGATAGCTGGGGTCACGACGTACTCGAGGCGCGACAGGAGCCGGATTGGAGCGGCGCGGCGCGGCCACGTGCTGCTCAATGCCCACTTGCCGGGCCGGACCCGCATCAGGCAAGCGGCCATCGCGGTCCGAGGAAGAGAGCATCGCCTGTGGGACGCGTTGAGTTCCATGGGAGACGCCTTTGGGGAGGGCGAACGAGACGGTTATGGAGCTCCCGATCGCAGCGGAGGGCGCTTCAAATTTTGCGGAGGGCGCGGCCTGCACATGCATCCTTCTGATGTGTTCGGCCCTTGCGCCTTGAACGGGTAGCCCTGCCAATGGCAATTCAGCCAACCGCTGCATGAGGGGCTGCATCGGCACGCGGCCGCCCGAATGGCCGATTTGGCTCGGCTGCTGGTGAAGGGCGACGGCTTGCCGCGCATTCAGGGCCGCCAGCCTCTCCGCTGGCCACAGCGCTGTGAAATGTTCACCATTGACGATGACCAACTGTGGCCGGTGGTTGCCCTGGTCAAGCGCATCCGACAAGGGTCGGATCTGCTGTTGGCTGGCTGTTACGATTGGCTGAGCGGCTTGATCATCCTGCTCTTGGTGAAGCACGTCGCGGAGCCCCTGTTCCACTCGCAGAACGGCCCCTTCATTGTGCGCCTCGTCGGCTCGATCATCGAACATCGGCCGGAACGCCTCGGCCACTTGCTGCGCCACGCTCACTCGCCGGGCCTCGCCCGCTTGCCGCCCTTCCAAGCCGGCGTCCTGCGGCAAAGCTGTTGCACGGGATGGATTTTTTCGCGGGTCCACACTAGCCTCACATCAAACGGTATCGTTAAATTCCTGCGCCAATCCACGCGGCGGCTCATCGAGTCGAAAGTCTGTGGAGAGTTCCTCCTCTGCTTCCGTCAACGGTGCCGGCTCCGGGAGGGCGCCTGTCTGGCCTTCAAAGATGCGTTTCAGAATGCGGTCCGAAAAATATCGCACCTTCCTCAATTGCAATGGTGGCAGACCTTTGATGAGAACGATCTCGTAGTCGTCGTCGAGCAGCCGAACCTGTTCGGGACGCAACAGCGGTGCACCTTGATGCGAATTCTGAATGTTCCAGTCGAATCTTCGCGCCTGGCTGTAGGAAATCGATTTGGCTTCAAACGTGTATTCACCGATGGCTTTGGAAATGTAGTTCGGGGTCTCATCATCGGCCGTTGCCATGAACACTTGCAGGCCGGTATTGCTGAGAAAATTCTGCTTGCCAGCCTCTCCATAAGCCCCTGTCAGTGCCGAAAGGCTTTGGATGATGAGCATGAAACGCCCCTTGTAGCCCGCGATAGTCGTAATTGCGGTCTCGATCGCCTCCAGCTTACCCAAGTGCTTGAACTCATCGAGCAGGAAGAGAACCTCGTGCTTTTCCTCCGGGCGGGGCAGCGACCGCTGTAGAATTGAAACGATTTGCTGAAAAAACAAGCGTATCAGAGGCGCGATCACCTCAAGGTCGTTTGGACCAACACAAAGATAGATGCACGTTCGGCGACGGCGAAGATCATAGACCGAAAAGTCCGAGCGACTTGTGGCCGCCTTAACAGCGGGATCCGCCCAGAGATTGAGCCCGCCATCGCCGAGCACGGAAGTGTAGGAGGTCAGGATTTTTGTGTCGTTCCCGGCCATGTCGTCGAAGATGCGTTGAGCCTCTTTGTTTCGCGTCTCCATGGCGAGTTGCGCGAAGAGCTTAAACTTTTCCCCCGGCTGGGCGAAGAGATCATAGACGGCGCCGATTGTCGGCGTGCCCCGCTCGATGCAGGCAAGGATCCCCGCGACAAAGATATCTCGCGCGCCGCTGACGAAACCTTCCGCGCCTTCCCCCTTGGCCGTAATCAGGTTTGCGGCCAAGCGGCGGGCTTCGGTGAATTGGAGCTGTGGAGGCAGCGCAATAAGGTCCAACAGTGGATTGTAGCAGTTCGTGCGCCGCTCCGAATCCAGCGGCGCGAATTTGAACACGTCATCGCCTGCGGCTTTGCGCGCCCTCGAGGTGAGCTCGAAGAGCTCCCCCTTGACGTCCAGAGCTATCACTGAGCCTTTGAATGTAAGTAGCGTTGGAATGACTACGCCGACGCCCTTGCCAGCGCGGGTCGGTGCAACGATGAGGCTGTGAGGCTGCTCGCCATTGGTCAGGTAGTAACCAGGCCAGAAAGGGCCACTCGTCTTCCCAAATACCGGTCCTTTCACGCCACGGTATCGTCGCAGATATCCGGTGCGTCGCATTTCATCCACTCGAGCCCAACGAGCCGTCCCGTGGTGTTCGAGCTTGCGGCGCAATACGACCTGCTGAATCAGCAAGACGACCGCGGATGTCGAGAGCACGATAGCCGCGCCCCGATAGAAGACGGGGGTTGCGAAACCCAGATAGAAGGGCGTCTCAAACCAAAAGGCACGGACATCAAACGCCATCAAGGCCTCGCCGCCACCGCCGTGGAGGAAGGTTGCGTACAGACTTGCCGCACAGAACCCCACGGCGAGCGAGCAGGCGATGCTAACGGCTATGTTGGGGGTCGTCGTTTTGGTTGAAGGCATTGTTCCATTGCCTGCCGCAGCTCATGGTGCGGCTTCAGACACCGAACCGACGTCGTGATGTCGCCGCTCGACAGATCGATGCCGAGGCGGGTGGCGCAATGGTTGCATCGCACCACCCGGCAGACGTGGTTTTTTGAAAGTTACACAAGTTAGTGCGTCAACGGCCAGCGACTTGGAAACAGCCAGGCCGTGAACGCAATTCGGGAGAGAAAGCGTCTACTGTTGCCGAGATCTCAACGGCCCCCGCGATCCCTGTTCCTGGTGGACTCCTGCAGGTCCGCTCGGGCCTGACTGTAGCTGCGGTTTATGGCCTGCCCTACTAGACCACCCCGCTGCAGCTGTTCATAGGAGATTTGCGTGCCTGTCGCATGAACCGCAGCCTCAAGGCCTGCTATGTGGGCGTCCAGATCCGCATGCCGTTCCTCTGCATGCTGCGGCGGAGGCATTTGCCGCAAGAGGGGTTCCAGGCCGGGAACTGCGTGAGCTTGGGCCTGCTGATTTGGATCCATCTGGTGATACGCCTGGATAATTGCATTCTGTGCCACCATCCTGATGTTGCCGTTCGGATCAGACATCAATTCAACGGCTTGATCAAGAATGCGAGATTGGTTTTCGTTATTGAACTTGCCGAAGTTGGGCGCAACGTTAAGAGCTCCGAGAGCTTGCGAGGCCGGATCCATGTTGCCAATGCGATTGACAACAGCATCTTGCATGTGTGGCGTTAGGTAATTGGCTATATTGCTGACCGCTCTGACTTGCTCCAATGCAACGTTGTCCGGCCGGTACCCCAATTCGGATGTCAGCTTCCAAGTCAGCTCGACGGCTGATCGTCCGAGCTGATTGCCCCGCCTTTCAAATTTTGCGAGTTCAGTTTCTTGCCCGGGTTGAGTACCCCGAATGGCTGTTCGCGCTTCCTTCCCGAGGCCTTTGAAGCCTGCAAGGTTTCGCGCTGTATCGCGCGGGTTAGCGGTTACCAGCCGTTCTGCTACCTGCGTTAATGGCCCCTCTGTAAGGGACAGGATGGTAGAGGGTTCCCTGGCTTGTTCCCTGGCTTGGGATGAACTTGCAGCTGCGCGTGCCCGTTTGTTATCGCGATCCATTGCTCGGTCTCCAAAGTCGTTATTCTACGCATGAGGTTATCACCCAAGCCTGACCTGCTGAACCGATATGGTGTTACAGTTGTAGTCTGGCAGAAGGTTCCAGTCTCGTCCCAGCCAAGATGACGAGGCTGGCATCAAATGCCGTGAGTGACTTCTGCCAAAGCGCATGAATGGTACGCCCCGGCTCTGTCGCCTCCTCCTTCCGGTCGTTGCAAGAGCCCGGGGTGATATCCTCGCGGCAGCTTCTCCTTTGAGCGCAGGGTGGATGATCGAGCGTTGCTACAACGACCACCGCCCGCTCCGGCTGATCAGCCGCGGCCCGGCAATTTGCGCGGCCGCCAATAGCACCACCGCGCTTTGCCACCATCCGGCCTTCCTGCTGCAGGCTCATGGCAATCTCGCGACGGGGCCGGTGACAGGCGAGGTGCAAAGGACGGGCGGGAAAAATCGCGCTGGCGGGCAGCGCGGCATCGCACAATGCCGCCCCTTCTCGGCCCGGCCGCCTGTCGCCTATGAGTGCCCGGCGTTAGCCCCAGCCGCTGGCGAGTCAACCGTCAGCTGGGCGACAGCGACATGTTCAACGCCTTCGTGCCCGGGGTTTTCTCAACGGGAGGTCGCCTGGCGCAGTCACCCCGGAACGGACGGCCTATTCAGCGCCAGCTCCGCAGCAACATGACCAGCTGCAATGGCCACGCAGCCTTGCGCTCCAACCGCATTGATGCAGGCGCACCATCGACATTACTTGCTTTGGCTGCAACATCCCCTCTCCTTCCCCGCCCCACGACGATGCAGGACTCAGGAAAACTTCAGTTACGCAAAGACGGTCAGTTTCTTCAGCTGCACCTCGATCGGATGCAAGGGGATAAAGGAGGGTTCAAGTGGCGCCGAAGCGCAGACGCGATGGCATGACTCGCGCACGCAGCCGTCCTGGCCGACAGGCCTGTTCTTGGGCACAAGCTCGAATTGAGCGCCTTATCAAGGCTCAAGGAGTTTTCAGGTTACCGTCGCGATCGCGGCGCTATTACGCTCTGAGCACGCACACTTCCGCGCGATGCGAAGGCAAACGATACGCTAACTGTCACGCCTGACGGAGTGAATCCGACCGCCATCAAGTATTCTCCAGCGTGCATGTGCAACACGGTGTTTGTTACTCTTTTTGCCGATGGCCCTCGCCTCGTCGCCGAGCCGGCTCTGTGCTCGTGGTCGCAACTTCAGGTCCCACGCCCTAGGCCAGCCAGGACGTCAGTGTCGGCTGTGGAACAATGTCGGGTTCGGATGGCATGGGCGGCCCACAACGGTTTAGTCAGAGGCTTTTTCTCTTGGCACACTTAGTGCGGCAGATGATCCACAAACGCTGCATGGATCCGCGATACAAGGAGAGCAATCGCAGGGACGAACATGAGAGGGATACATTGCGTGGCCCGCGCCTTCGATCCTGCAAAGCTGCATTTCACATCCTGGGCGGGCGACCGCACGTGGAGAGCAACATCGACGGTCAGCGTGTTTTCACGTGGGGAAGTCCGGGACGCGGTTCCAACTTATTTCGGCCTATGGGAATAGTGAGCCGATCTGCAGCCAGAGCCGAGGCGCAGCGACCGAGATCTAACAGGATCACTGCAAGTCGATGAGATCGTAGGATAATCAGGCACGGTTGAAGACACCAACTATTATAGGAGCATCGACAGCGCCGACCGGTATGCAGGCTTGCTTTCTGACTAGCGTCAGTTTGCTACTTTGAATGAGTCGCACACTAAAGCATCGTAGAGCTGGCCTAAGTCGCCTCAAGCCGATGCGCGCCGCAAACCATTATTGCTGTGCAGGTGTTTGCAGCCCTGTGCGATTGGGAGACCGCCTCGCCATGAAGTGGACCAGCTTACTTCTGCTGAGCACATTCAGGCTCGGACCTGTGTCCCGCAAGAAGAGGGTGGTTCGATCCGGCACTGACCCTAGGGCGGGGGGCTTGTTGAGCCGGTGCCGGACCGAACCGTCTAGGGCAACGCCGGCTATGTCGTGGGAAATTGTGGCTTCGGCGCGGCTAAACCGTGGCGGAAATGTGTCGACGATTCACCGTTTCCAACACGCGCGTTGAAAACGTGACTGGACGTTTCGGAAAGCGCCTAGCGCTGCTGGGTTTGGCGGGAGCTGTGCAGATGGGAGGCTATCCTGGCTGTGAAAATTAGTCGCCCGGTCAGTGTGGCCGGATTTCAGGAAGGGAAAAGCGCGCAAAGTCAATTCGGCGGGACGCGGGGCGACACACAATCGCAAGCCAGCAGGCGCGGCTCGGCTGCGAGGAGTTCGGCCATCTCCTTCTGAAGGCTCAACAGAGGACAGATCAGTCAGGACATGCGGATCCGAAGCAGAAGTCATGCGCTTCAATCTTGCGGCGTTAGAGACGCCCGCGATTTTCATGACCGGGCAAGGCCGCTTTCATGACCGGGCAAGGCCGCGCCGTTTGTCAGCGATGCCGGAATGTCGGGAGTACTAGGTGAGGCGAGCGCCGCTCGAGAAAATGGAAGCCGCCGCAGGTCATCAGTGCCTTCAAACCAGCTGGCGCGCTTTGACCAGTTCGGAAAGCGGCGCCAACAGCCAAGTCTTCTATCCGCCGGTACAGCGCCAGAACGCCGCCGGCACCTGTTACGCGGGCGTGGCGACGATCGCAGCAGTCGCAGTGGACACCGCCTCAGGGGGACGTGAAGCTCCTTTCGCATCATTCCATCCTCGAAGGCGGCACCAAATCGTGCCGGAACTCGTCTCGTGTCAGCTCCAAGGCAGCCTGGCCATGGGCGTCGGCCACGCCCTGCTCGAGGCTTTGCCGCTCTATGAGGACGGACCCGACCGGAACTGGAACCGGTATTGCCTGCCGCATGCCAGGGATGTCGGGGTCTGGACACAGACATCGGAGGTGCGACTTCCTGCACGAATATCTCAACCTTACGGGATCGCGGCTTGGCTGCGGCCAAGGCATCTGCCACGCGTGCGCGATCATTCTCGAGGACCCGGAAGGACGTTACCGTCAGATCCGCAGCTGCATCACCGCAGCGCATTTCTTCGATGGCAAGTCCGTCCGCACATAAGAAGGGCATGCCGAACGCGACGCGAATGGCGATGTCGTCCGGCTCTCCGCGATAAGGCCTTCGTCGAACGTTTTTCATTCCAGTGCGGCTATTGCACTCCGGGCTTTGTCACCGGTGCAACCGTGCTGGTTGAGCGTCTCAAAGAGAAGCCGGTCCACAGGGCGGATGTCGAAAGCACGATCGAGCAGGCGCTTGCGCCGTTGTCGTTGCACTGGTTAGGTCCGTTACCATGAGGCGGTCCGTCACGTGATCCTGAGCACGCCCGGCCTGGTACAGACTGAAATCCGGCGATGAAGCGTTCCTCGATTGGCCTGCGGCACGCATCTGGTCGACTTGCAGCGCCTGATCGGCTGCCGCACGGTTTGCAGAGTCAACGAATTCCCTCGAAGTGAGCAAAGCTCTTCCTTGGCTCAGTTCGTACGCACTTGAACCGCCTGTGTGACCCGTTCGATGGCACTAGCTCCTGTCAGCGAGAGGATTGGAGTTTCTGACCGAATTGTCTCTCGTCACATTGATTGGGAAGAACAGTTAAGATCGGCTATGGACAATCTGGACGCTTTGACCCATCCAAATTATGCTGCGGCCTGCCTGTCGATAACGAAAGTCTGGCATTGAGCTTTTGGAACGGACCAGGGCTGCCGCAGGTCTTCGAGCCGTCCTGCATGGGCGAATGGGAGTCCCGGGTCAGGCGACTGCGGAAGGTGGCCAAGTCATTGCCGCCTTCGCCCAGAAGCGCGGAAGGCGGCTATACTCAGATTGGCCGATACATCAAAACCCGACCCTTCGGAATTAACTGCAGCAAATAGTCGAAATCACTGACGTTGCCCGTTAGAACGGAAAATCCCATTTTCTGCGCATGCAGGAACAGCACGCAGTCTTGAAGCGCCCGAAGCTTGGAATCATGCTTGTAGCCCTGGAGGCGACACAGCATTCCTGAGAGAAGGGCGGCTCGGCCCAAGACATCGGGATCTGGTGCAAAAACCCGATGGGACGGCATGTCCTTGATCATGCTCCCGATCTGCTTGACAGCTTTACTCGTGCCCGAGTGTTTCGGATCAAGCACGCCTACAGTGTGCATCAGCTCCTGGATCGCTACGGTGCTATGGTTGACCTGCCTGACATCGAGGAGGTCGGCAACTGCGTCAGGCGCCCGGCCTTGCAAACCGTCGATATAGACGCAGGTGTCCAGCAGCAGTTCTTGCCCCGCCCCGCCGAGGTTGCCGATGATCGGCAGCTCCGTGTCGGGGCGGCGGCTCAAGGTTTTTTGAGGATCAAATCGCGACCACCTTAAGGCCGCACCAAAGTCGAAATCGGCCAATTCAGAATCCGAGCTTCAGCGTCGGATCCACAGTCCCCCGTGTTTTCCTGAAGGTCTCGGCGAAGTTGTCTTCCAGAGCCACATTGGCCAATGCAAATTCGACGAGCTCGGTATCAGACGTCAATCCGGTTCGAGCCTTGGCTTTCTTGATTAGATTAGCACTCACCCGCCCCGCAATCCTGCCGTCCTTCTCAGCGCGCAGGCCAGATTCTTCCGCCCTCTGCAGGACCGCGTTAATCCTGGCCAATCGACGCATCTGCAATTTCTCAGCCAGCTTGGGATGGGTTCTCGTCCGCTTGCCCACTGGCCCTTGGCCGCGACGCATCCGTACAGCTGTCTTCGTCATAGGGGTTCCCTCAGGTCCGTTTAACAAAAATGGATTCTAGACAACATAGCAGGCAAGGTGAATTTTTCAAATGCACCAAGACAAAGGGCGGTTGTTGGCACCCGGAATTGCGTGCTGAAGCTCTCCAAAAGGAGGGATGTCACGAAGTAGGGATGTCACCGCTGCAATCGACCGAAACAGCCACTCAGGTACAATTTTTCCGGCATTAGATGCTATGGGGGTGGAAAGCCGCTTTGGGCCCCTCACGCCCGAACGATTGTTCACGGTGGATCACCTCCACGAAAGTATCCACAATTGGCGACGTTTGCGAAATATTATCGCTGCCGCGGCGCCAAAATACCACGTAGTCGTATCTCGCTGACGGCTCAAAAGGAACGATTTTCACATCAAACATTTGATATTGCTGTGCAACAAATTCATTATCTATTGCAATACCTATACCATATGCGACAAAGGAAGCATCCAAGCCTATTGTGTCCGAATGAACCTTCGGCAATAAAGGAAGTTCTCTCCGCCCGTATGTCAATAGGCCCAATTTGTTAGAAGTGTATTCTCTCTCTAGAACGATAAGGGGCTCCCCTGAGAGGTCGTCAACAGTTATGATGTCCTTTTCAGCAAGGCGATGGTCGGGTTGCAACACGCAGACACTCTTGCTTTCGGCGACTATCTTCCACTCAAAGAAGCGTTCATCTAACGGCAGTCGGGAAATCCCGATATCGGCCTCTCCCGTCACAACGCTTTGTGCTATCTCGTCGTATCGCTGGGCCCTATAATGAAATTCTAGAGTCGAATCTAGATTATTTAGCGCAAGAATTATTTTGGGGATGAGTCTCAACGAGAATATATGCGGTGCGGCAATCGTCAGGAGGTTTCGCTTGGCGCTGAAAGAATCGGTGATTTCCCTCTCGATGTGGCCGAGGGTCTCAAAGTATCTGTCTATGCGGTTGTAAATTTCGATGGCGCGCGTGGTTGGAACAAGGCCGCGGGGATCTCGCGCAAAAAGCTTCTCACCAACAGCTTCTTCAAACAACTTGAGATGCTGGCTTACGGCCGACTGGGTAATCCCGAGTTCTCGGGCGGCCCGCCTCGTAGAACCGGTCCTCATGATCTCCCGAAAAATCTGAGCGGACCTGAACCCAGCCTTGCTGTTTCGGCCGGAAATCTCTTCCATTGCCTTTGTCCGAATTGGTGGCCGCAGGGCCAGAGCTCCGTTTGGCCGCTATATCAGTAAAATTAATAGGGTGTCACAAAAACTTAATAAATTGACCATTTTCCCGATTCTCCCCATCGTCTGGCGTAACAAAACCAGTGGATCAGACGCATCAGAGAGAACGCTGACATGACGCATGCAGCAACACCCATCCCCTGGCAGAGCGGATAGTTCACAATCGAACACAGGGGACACAGCTCTAAAAATTGCGGACTATAACGTTAGAAAAGCACATATGCGGCATTCGTATTTCCGTGCCTCTGGCAGGAACTGTTCCGACCCCAGCTCGGACGTTGCGCACCCGCAACCAACTACCCGCGCTTGTCGTAAATCCGCACGGCCGATCCTTACCGGATCAAGGAACTAGCCAACACTTTCTCCGCAGTCGATCGGTTGCCACAAAAAGTGGCCGCTAATGACATTTGCCCATACAGGGGTTGATACTCAATCATGCCTTCGCCGTTCACCCTCGCCCTCACCGGACAGTCCCTCATCTACCACGATATTCGGCATGTATCGGACGACGGCTTCGCCACGATCAAAGAACTGATCCGGCAAGCCGATGCCTCATTCACGAATTTAGAAACCACGATTCTCGGCCGGCATGGTGGGTGGCCGATGAAAGGCACCTATTTCCAGTGCTCTCCACCTGTCGTGTTGGATAATTTGAAGGATATTGGCTTTAGCGCACTGGCTCTTTCCAATAATCATGCGTTCGATCTTGGGCCCGCAGGAGTGCTTTCGACACTTGAGGAAGTAGACGAGCGTGAGTTTCTGCGTGCAGGAATTGGCGTTGACGCCAGTGACGCGAGCAAAGCCGGCATCAAGCAACTCGGCAAGAGGAAGGTCGCCCTCATCGCGATGGATGCCGGACCAGGGCCAGCCACAATGTACGCTGACAATGCGGCAGGTACCCGTCCCGCTCGACCGGGGGTGAACAAACTCGATGTCTCGCGGGTATTCGAGGTTGACGATGAGAAATTCGCGAACCTGCGTTCCATTCAGGAAACGTTTTTAAGCAACTCTATGGAGCGCGGAACCTACACGCAGCCGGACGATCCTCGCGAACTGACATCGTCCGATGAAATCGACTTTTACGGAACCATTTTTCGCCGATCCTCCGAGAACTGCCGAAGGATCATCTTCAACGAGCAAAGTTTACGAGGTCAGCTCGCCGCAATCCGGAAGGCCTCGTTGGCCGGTGCCTTTGTCATCGCCTATCTTCATCATCATCATTGGGAACCAGATTGGCGCGAGGTTCCCGAATGGGTTCAATTCTTCGCGCGATCCTGCATTGATGCGGGAGCGAATGCGTTCGCCAGCCACGGCGCACCGGTGCTGCAGCCGATCGAAATCTACCGCGGGGCTCCGATCTTCTACGGATTGGGAAATTTCCTGTTTCATCTACCCGAAGGTGAGGACGAATGGAGTTCACCAGATATCTGGAAAAGTATCGTCGCGACGTGCAGCTTCGATGGCAACAACCACTTGGAGTCAATCGACCTCGCTCCAATCGTGATTGGAGGGGAGCAGCGGCTGAGCAGCAACAGGTATCATGAGCGTCTTGTGCCCGTGCCCGCATCAAAAGAGCTGGCTGGTTCAATGCTCGAAGACCTATCTCGACGCTCGCAAAAGTATGGAACCGAAATAGTGCTGGAAGATGCTCGCGTTCTTCTGCCAAAAGCTAATTCCCGCAGCGTCGAGGTCGCCGCCAACAGGTAGCGTCGTCCATGCACGTCAACCTGGCCCGCATCCTGATGATCGTGTCGTATAGTGCCAATGCACTGATGACGGGGCGCCCCCTTACAGCCGAACGGTTCCAAATGCGCATTTGGACAATGAGGAGAACCGAACATGCATAACGATGGGCTGGGCGTCTATGAAATCGCCCGGCGCGTGGACACCAAGAGCGCCGACTACTGTGCGCTCAGCGACCGCATCTGGGCCATGCCGGAACTCGCCTTCGAGGAGCATCGCGCGGTCGCCGAGCAGATCGCCTTGCTGGAGCACGAGGGCTTTCGCATTACCAAAAAGCTCTGCGGCATGGCCACTGCCTTCGTGGCGGAACATGGAAGCGGTAGCCCAACAGTCGGTTTTCTGGGGGAGTTCGATGCGCTGCCGGCTCTCGGGCAAGTTTCGGGCATTACCGAGCGCATGCCTACCACGGAGGGCGCATCTGGGCATGGTTGCGGGCACAATCTTCTCGGTTCCGGATCTGCGCTCGCAGCCGTGGCCTTGAAGGATGCGCTTGCATCGGGCGCCATCGCGGGCACGGTGCGCTATTACGGCTGCCCGGCGGAAGAGAGCGGATCGGGCAAGACTTTCATGGCACGGGCCGGTCTCTTCGATGATCTCGATGCCGCCTTCTGCTGGCATCCAAACGTCGTCAACGAGGTGCAGTCCACCTCGTTTCTCGCGTGCATTCAGGCTAGCTTCCGCTTCACGGGTCAGGCGTCGCATGCGGCGGTTTCTCCCCATCTTGGCCGCAGCGCGCTCGACGCGGTGGAGCTGATGAATGTGGGCGTAAATTACATGCGCGAGCACATGGCCTCGGATGCGCGCGTCCACTATGCCGTTACGAATACGGGTGGCGATGCGCCGAACGTGGTACAGGCTTTTGCGGAATCACTCTACCTGGTGCGTTCGCCGCATTTGCCGGATGCAGAGCACCTGTTCCAGCGCGTCAAGAAGATCGCCGATGGCGCCGCGCTGATGACGGAAACCACCGTTGAGGTGCAGATCATGGATGCAAACTCGAACGTTCTGCCTAACAAAGTGCTGCAGGAGGTTATGTACGAAAACATGAGTCGCCTCGGCGGCCCGGGCTTCGACGATACGGATTATGCCTTCGCCGAACAACTGCGGAAGAACGCGTTTACGAACGAGGAGATTGTGGCGAGCGTTGCGCTCTACGACCGTTCGCTGGCGAGCCAGGTGCTGCATGACGGGCTACTTCCCATTCCTGCGCGCGAAGGGATGATGATGGGCAGCACTGACGTCGGCGACGTGAGCTGGATCGTGCCCACGGTTCAGTGCAGCACTGCCTGCTTCGCTATAGGTACGCCGTTCCACACTTGGCAGCTCGTCACGCAAGGGAATCTGCCAGCAGCCCATAAAGGAATGGTGCTCGCGGCGAAAGCAATGGCGACCACCGCGGCAGATTGCCTGCGCAATCCCGATCTTATCGCCCGGGCAAAAGCGGAATTGAAGGAGCGTACTGGCGGGCGACGCTACATTTGCCCAATTCCGCCCGAGATCACGGTCGACAACTTGCGCGGTAAGGCAGCGGCTTTTGCATAGGTGCAAGAAGACCTTACGCTCGGCGGCCTCGCTTGCAGAGTTTCATTATCTGGCGGACAACGCTCCGTCACAGTTGGGTTCATCAAGTTCCGCGAATGGCGTCGCAATGACATCGACTGTCTGCTGCGCCCCGGGGGTTAGCAGAACAGGGAACCGCAGCGCGTTCAAGCGATGAATGTCCCCAGGCCTTTCCTTCTCTGCGCTCGCGCAAATGGTCCGTATTGAAGTAGCGGTTCGCCTCGGCCACCTCTCATGAATTTCTCACCCCAGCTCTGCGCCAAGCTTCGAGTTTTTGGTTTTCCGCTTGGCGAACCACAGCGCTAGGCTAAGTCGTGCACATGCTATCCGTTGGGGCCGCACTTCCTGAACGCGCCCTGAGGGCCGGATGGCCGTCGGAGACCGCGAACTCGACATTGGCAAGTCCGCGCTGCTTGAGCCCTGTCGTGAACCCGCGCCTGTAATGGTGCTGTCACTCCCGTAGCCAGCTCGACCACCAGCACCTAGCGCAGCCCCCAGTCCATTCTGATCGCCCACAGCACCGCCTGGCTGGATGACCCGGCCAGGCGGGCCCGAAGCGCCGCGTCCATAATGAGGAACAAGCAAGGTGTCGGCAAGCCGTCGCTCAAAGATGCTTGCAGGCTGCTGATCAGGCCTGCCAGGCAGCAGCCCTGCATCGCGGAGCGTCATCCAGCCATTTGCCTGCCTCGTGTGTGTGGCCATATCAGTAAAATTAATAGGGTGTCACAAAAACTTAATAAATTGACGGTTTTGGCGATTCCTCGCATCGTTTCGCATGCAAACAAGCAATAAAAAGCGGTTGGGAAAAACGTCAGAACCTATGTGCGCGTTAACGTCTATTGCGACGGTGCAGAGCAAAAAGGCGGCGTCCCGGGAGGCCTGCTACGAGATCGACCTCGGCGCGATCAGGCACAATTACCGTCAGCTGCGTAGGCATCTTCCCCGGACAGTGAAGATTTTCGCCTGCTTAAAGCGCAATGGATATGGCTGTGGAGCGGGACCTGTCGCCCGCACACTGGCAACAGAGGGGGCTGACGGCTTTGCTGTCGCAACCTTGCCCGATGCTATGGCCATCCGGGAAATGGGCATCGATCTCCCGGTTTTGCTTTATCCCGGTCCCCTACCGACATCGGCGAAAACAATTGAAGCGCTCGGACTCACCGTTACCGTTTCCAGCCTCAATGAGCTGGAGTCCTGGCGCGCCGCCATGAGCGTCACCCGTATTTTCGTCAAGGCGGATCTCGGGTTCTTCAGGGCTGGGGCCACGCCGCAGGAGATAGGCCGGCTTCTCGCAGCCGCGCACGTCTGCAACGACGTTGAAGTACAGGGGCTCTACGCCCATCTCAGCGAGCTGCCCACATCAGTGACTTCGGATGCTAGCGAGCAATTTTCCCGCCTGCAGCGGATTCTACAGGATGCCGAGGCGTCCGGCACCCGTCCCCCGATCATTATGATGTCGAGTACTGCCGGTGTGCTTCGGCATCCCGCGATGGATCTCGATGCCGTCGATCCCGGGGCCCTGTTTATCGGTCTTCCCGAGACGGATCGACCCATGCGGGCCGTCACCCTGCGGCCGGCGCTCAAGGCCATTTCGACATGCCTCGTTTCCGTCAAGCGGATCGACGCTTCTCTCGGTCCTATACCAGACATACCCGGTTTTCGGTCGGGAATGACCATCGGCGTCCTAGGTATGGGGTGGGGGGATGGCCTTCCGCGTCACGTGCCAGCCCAGGCCGAGGCGCTGGTGAGGGGGCAGCGCGCGCGCCTGCTCCCTCCCGCGCATCTCGAGCACCTGCGCATCGATCTGACGGACGTGCCTGATGCAAGATTTGGCGACCAAGTGCTCCTGCTCGGACAGCAAGCGCACCAGACCATCACTCACGAGGAAGTCGCCGCTCAATGGGGCACGGACCTCATCGGTCTCTATGCCCAGCTCCGCGACCACATCCCGCGCGTCTATGTCTGAGACATTGGCGCAGAAATAGAGGAAACGAAATGAAGGCGCTCAGAACAGTGCTGTTGGTCTCGCCCTTTCATGTTGTGCTCGGCGATACAGGCGCACAGCAATGACGGCCACGATCATGGCAATTCCTCGCCACGCGGTGACGGACACGGCCGCGGAGGCGATCCATGTCGAGGACTTGCACAAGAAGTTTGGCGCCCTTCATGTGTTGAAGGGGGTCTCGCTATCTGCGCGCGACGGCGATGTGGTGGCGATTATCGGGGGCAGCGGCTCCGGCAAATCCACTTTACTTCGCTGCATCAACTGCCTGGAAAACCCCACCAGCGGCGTTATCAGGGTGAACGGCGAGGAAATACGTCTCAAGCCTGACGGAAATGGCAGCACCCTCCCGGCGGACCGAAAGCAGATTGAACGTGTACGTTCCCGGCTCGGCATGGTCTTTCAGAGCTTCAATCTCTGGACCCACATGACCTTGATCGAAAATGTGATCGAGGTTCCGGTCCATGTGCTTGGCGTCAAGCGTGAAATGGCGATCATCGAAGCCGAGAAACTGCTTGCGAGAGTGGGGCTTCTGGAAAAACGGCACGTATACCCGGCATTTTTATCCGGCGGACAGCAGCAGCGCGGCGCGATCGCGCGCGCTCTCGCGGTCCAGCCACGCGTGATGCTCTTCGACGAACCGACTTCATCACTCGATCCCGAACTCATCGGTGAGGTTCTGGGCGTAATCGGCGATTTGGCCCGCGAAGGTCGCACCATGATCCTGGTCACGCATGAAATGAAATTTGCCCGCGAGGTCGCGACCCGCGTGGTATTTCTCCACGAGGGCCGCGTCGAGGAAGAAGGGCCACCAGACGCAATCTTCGGATCTCCGAAATCGGAGCGGCTTCAACAATTCATCCGCAGAGTGGGCTAGCGCCTGAAAAACAGACTAAACCATCTGACTTATAGGGGAAAACAATGAGAATACTTTCCAAATTGACGGCCGCAGCGGCAATCTTCTGCGCATCTACTTTGATGGCGCAAGCTGAACAGGTGAAGGTCGGAATCGCGGCCGAGCCCTACCCTCCATTCTCGTCCCTGGACGCCTCTGGAAAATGGGTCGGCTGGGAAATTGAGATCATTGATGCGATCTGCGCCGAGGCAAAACTCGATTGTGTCATCACTCCGGTCGCCTGGGACGGGATCATTCCTTCCCTGACGTCAAAGAAAATCGATGTCATCATGAGTTCGATGTCAATCACAGAGAAGCGCAAGAAGACGATCGATTTCTCCGACAAGTACTATAGCGATAACGGGTACACGATTGCCGGTCCCAAGGGCGTTGCAGTGGATCCTACCCCTGAGGGCCTCAAGGGCAGGATCCTCGGTATTCAGGTCTCGACCAATGCCGAGGTCTATGCCAGCAAGCATTTCAAAGACAGCTTGGCCGAGATGAAGACGTACCAGACACAGGATGAGGCCAACCAGGACTTGGTCGCCGGCAGGATCGACGCCATTCTGGCTAGCCCGCTTACCATTGATCAATTCATGAAGACTGACCAGGGTAAGGCCTGCTGCGAGATAAAGGGCAAGGTTGCCAATGACCCCGAGATTTTCGCGCCGGGCGCGGGCGCGGGTCTGCGCAAGGGAGACACCATGCTCAAGGAAAAGATAAACGCCGCAATCAAGGGGATTCGCGCGAACGGGAAGTACAATGAAATTACGAAAAAGTACTTCTCATTCGACATTTACGGCGAATGACAGACGAAATTCTCCTGTTACGTAGACCCTCGAAATACTTCTGCCTGTTGAGTCGGAGGCAGGCGGCCTCCTTCGTCACGCACCAGTGAACGGCAGGCTCTTGGCGAGGGTCAATCCTCAAGGTGGAGGCGTTCTTGACCGATTCTGTCTTTTTGTCGCTGGCGCAGACCAGCATGTTCGAGTTGCTTGCACCTACGCCGCCTGGCTGGGGCGGAAATCTGGTTCGCGGATTCATTAATTCAATTGGGATCGGTGTCGGCGCATTCGCCTTGGGATTGGTTATTGGCATTGGCGGTGCTTTTGGCAAGCTTTACGGCGGACCTGTGCGCCGCGACTTGCTTCAAGTCTACACCACCCTCATCCGCGCGGTACCGGAACTTGTGCTAATTCTGCTTATCTATTTCGCGGTTCCGGACCTGATCAACCGCCTCCTGGAAACTCTCGGTTACGGACGGATCGACGTCAGCGGGCCGATGGCAGGCATCGTTGCGCTCGGCTTCGTACAGGGCGCGTACGCAACGGAGGTGCTGCGCGGCGCGATCCTCGCGGTGCCGCAAGGCCAAATCGAGGCCGGGCGAGCCTTTGGTATGAACCCAAGGATGCTGATGCGACGCATTACTCTGCCGGCGATGCTGCCCTTCGCGATCCCGGGTCTCGCAAATCTCTGGCTGGTTGCGTTCAAAGGCACAGCACTTCTGGCCGTTGTGGGCTTCAATGAACTGACTCTGGAAACACGGCAGGCTGCGGGCACTACAAAGGCCTATTTCACCTTCTTCATGGCCGCTGGCGTGCTTTATCTACTGCTCACTTTGATCTCCAACGTCCTCATCGGACGGGTCGAGCATTGGGCAAGGCGCGGCCGGCAGCCGATAGCGGAGAGCCGCTGATGGCCTATTTCACGACTGTTGCGGCAAACTGCCGCCCATTCGCACGGTTGGAGCCACACCGCGTCGTATTGATCGTGATCGGCCTTGTCTTGATCACCGCAGCAGCCGTCTTCATGCGTTGGGACTGGTTGGCCGACTACTACATGCTTGCGATTGCTGGTTTATGGCGTTCGATCTGGATCCTCATCGTGACCTGCGTCTTCGGCTTCGTTCTGGCATTGCCACTTGGGCTCGCTCAAGTAGTGGGCCCTAGTTGGCTCAGTCTTCCAGCGAAAGCTTTCTGCACCGTCATTCGAGGCACACCGTTGCTTCTGCAAATTTGGCTGCTCTATTACGGGCTTGGCTCGCTCTTCCCGCAATATCCATGGATTCGCGAATCCGATATCTGGCCTCTCGTTCGCCAGGCGTGGCCATACGCTGTACTGGCTCTAACGCTGTCCTTCGCAGGCTATGTAGGCGAGGTTATGCGCGGTGCTTTTGCCGGCGTGCCGAGCGGCCAGCTCGAGGCGGGACGCGCTTTCGGTATGAACCGCTGGAAGCTTTTTCGCCGGGTCTGGTTGCCGCAGGCAATCCACAAGGCGTTGCCCACGTTGGCCGGTGAAACAGTAATGCAACTCAAATCGACACCGCTCGTCGCTACTATCACGGTTGTCGACCTTTATGCAGTTTCAGCTCGCGTTCGCCAGGATACATTGGTGATATACGAGCCATTGCTTCTGCTTGCATTGACATACATGGTTCTCACGGGATTGCTCGTATGGATTTTCAGCCGTATCGAGGCTCGCATCCCGGTTCGAGTGGGGTGACGCGCCGAACCAGCGCGCTGCCAGCAGCAATAGGGAGCGGCGACATGCTGTGTAGGATCGTTGGCGCGGCGGTCCAGGACGGGGCCGGACGCATGGGCTGTGATATGGGACCGAGCGCGTTGCGCGCCGCGGGACTCGCGCAGGCGCTGACGGAACTCGGCCATGAAGTGGAGGACGCAGGGGCGGTCGCGCCCGGACCGCTTCCGCCCGTGGCGCATGAGAACCTCGGCCTGAAGGCGCTGCCGCAGGTCTCGGCGTGGACCGGAGCGATCGCCGAAGCTGCCTATGCGGCGAGCCGAGAAGCAATGCCGATCTTTCTCGGCGGCGATCACAGTATCTCTGCCGGCACGCTGTCCGGAGTTGCCCGTCGTGCCAAGGAGTTGGGCCGGCCGCTCTTCGTGCTTTGGCTGGATGCCCACCCGGACTTTCACACGCTCGACACTACGGTCAGCGGCAACTTGCACGGCGTCCCGCTCGCCTACGCCAGCG
This sequence comes from Mesorhizobium sp. B2-5-7, assembly GCF_006440875.1. NCBI lineage: Bacteria > Pseudomonadati > Pseudomonadota > Alphaproteobacteria > Hyphomicrobiales > Phyllobacteriaceae > Mesorhizobium > Mesorhizobium sp. B2-5-7. Next base: position 27,377 of record NZ_VFUO01000010.1, read on the forward strand.
GGCAAAAAGGCTTTCACGGCTATTTCCCAGACCTGCCAGCTGCGGTCGATCCGGCGCGCATCTGCACGCTTGGTGTGCGCAGCGTCGATCCGGCCGAGCGTGAGGCGCTGAAACTCGCCGGGGTGACAGTCCACGACATGCGCATGATCGACGAGCACGGGATCGCTCCTCTGCTACGCGCTTTTCTCCAGCGCATCCTGGCTGAGGACGGCATGCTTCATGTCAGCCTGGACGTCGATTTCCTAGACCCGTCAATCGCCCCGGCCGTGGGCACGACCGTGCCGGGCGGGGCGACCTTCCGCGAGGCGCATCTGGTGATGGAGATGCTGCACGATTCCGGCCTCGTCACCAGCCTCGATCTCGTCGAGCTCAACCCCTTCCTCGACGAGCGCGGCCGCACCGCGATCCTGATGGTCGACCTCACCGCCAGTCTAATGGGCCGCCGCATCATGGACCGCCCGACAAGGAACCACTGAACCATGCCCGAGAAGCTAAACATCGTTCCCTTCGTGAGCGTGGACAATATGATGAAGCTGGTTCTGACGATCGGCGTGGAGCGCTTCCTGACCGACCTCGCCGGCTATATCGAGGAAGACTTCGGCCGCTGGGAGCTGTTCGACAAGACGCCGCGTGTGGCGTCCCACAGCGTGGACGGCGTCATCGAGCTGATGCCGACGAGCGACGGCGAAACCTACGGCTTCAAATATGTCAACGGCCATCCCAAGAACACGCGCTCCGGCCGCCAGACCGTCACCGCCTTCGGCGTTCTGGCCGATGTCGGAAGCGGCTATCCAATGCTGCTCACGGAGATGACCATCCTCACCGCGCTCCGCACCGCGGCCATGTCGGCGGTCGCGGCGAAGCATCTCGCGCCGAAGGGCGTTCGCACCATGGCGATCATCGGCAACGGCGCACAGTCCGAGTTCCAGGCGATCGCCTTCAAGGCCATCGTCGGCGTCGATCGACTGCGCCTCTACGACGTCGATCCTGCTGCCACGCGCCGCTGCGCGAAGAACCTCGCCGGCATCGGCCTGGACATCACCGCCTGCGCCTCCTCGCAGGAGGCCGTGGAAGGCGCCGATATCATTACCACCGTCACCGCCGACAAGCAGTGTGCCACCATCCTTACAGACAACATGGTTGGCCCCGGCGTCCACATCAACGCGGTCGGCGGCGACTGTCCAGGCAAGACCGAACTGCACCGCGACATTCTTCTGCGCTCCGACATCTTCGTGGAATACGCCCCACAGACCCGCATCGAAGGCGAAATCCAACAGCTCGCGCCCGAGCACTTGGTGGTCGAGCTCTGGCAGGTGATCGCCGGCAACGAGCCCGGCCGCCGCGACGAGCGCCAAATCACTTTGTTCGATTCCGTGGGCTTCGCGATCGAGGATTTTTCGGCCCTGCGCTATGTGCGCGACCGCCTCAAGGACACCGGACTCTACGAAGAACTCGATCTCCTCGCCGACCCGGATGAACCCCGCGACTTGTACGGCATGATCCTGCGCGCCGCCCAACCGGCTCCAGTGCGGCTGAGCGGTGCATTGGGATGAGCAAAGTATCCATGCAGGCGCCGAGGGCCGTCGTGATGATCCGCCCTCATCACTTCACGCCGAATCCGGTCACTGCGGCAGACAATACGTTCCAGGTGCGCGATGAAACGCGGAAGCCGGATGATCTGGTCGCTCTGGCATATCAAGAAGCCACGCGTATGGCGGACGGCCTCGCTGAGGCCGGGATCACTGTCCACCTCTATGAGGATGAGTCGGCCGCAACACCCGACTCCGTCTTTCCGAACAACTGGTTTTCGACCCATTCTGGCGGGCATGTCGCGATCTATCCGATGTACTCGGAGAATCGAAGGCAAGAGCGCCGGACCGACATCATCGAGATGCTCAAGGCTGAGTACCGGGTTCAGGATGTCATCGATTATTCCGGCCTCGAGAAGGACGGGGTCTTCCTCGAAGGGACCGGTGCGATGGTGCTCGACCACATTGCCCGTGTCGCCTACGTGGTGCGTTCCAACAGGGCAAACGAGGTTGCGCTCGAACGGTTCTGCACGCACTTCAATTTCGAGCCAATGATCTTTGACGCAGTCGATCGCAGCGGCAAGGCGGTCTATCACACCAATGTCCTGATGTGCGTCGGCACCGATTTCGCGTTGTTAGGGGCGCAGTCGATCCCTGATCCCTGGCGGCGGCGGGAAGTCGTCGCGAGGTTGGAGGAAACCGGTCGTCAGATCGTGGAGCTTTCGATCGAGCAGATCGAAGACTTCGCCGGCAATGCCATTGAACTGGAGGGCACGGATGGTCGCATTGTTGCCATTTCCGGGCGAGCACATGCGGCGCTGCAGGCGAAGCAGATATCGGCAATCGAGCAGTCCGCGCGACTATTGCCGTTCGATGTCTCGACAATCGAACTCGCGGGTGGATCGGTCCGGTGCATGCTTGCAGGGATTCACCTGTCGAAGCGCAGGGCGCAGCCCGCACAGACGTCATTCACCGCCCAAGCAAGCCGCACAGCGAAACACTACTGACAAATAGGATTGGAAATGTCGCAAACCAGATCGGTCTATCAGTTCAACTCGGCAATCGTTCGCGAACCCTCGATCTCGGTCGTCAACGGCCTACGCGCCGATGATCGGGGCGGTCCTACCTATGAAGGCGTCAAGGGCGAGCACGACGCATACGTTGCGGCCTTGCGGCATGCAGGTGTCGAAGTGAGCGTCCTGCCGTCTCTTGAGGCCTTTCCAGACTCCCTGTTTGTCGAAGACCCGGCGCTCGTTTTCACCGGGGGCGCCATCCTGCTCCGTCCCGGCACGCCAAGCCGGGTCGCCGAGACCGCGGAGATCGCGCCGATCCTGCGCGATATGTTCGACACCGTGCTAGAACTCCCTACCCCGGGACAAGCGGACGGCGGGGATATCATGTACACCCCAAATAGCGTCCTGATAGGCCTTTCCGATCGCACCGACAAGGCCGGGGCAGAGGCCCTTGTCTCCTGTATCGAGCAACTCGGCGGGAAGGCCCAGATTGCCGAGACTCCGAAAGGCGTTCTGCATTTCAAGACGGCCTCCTCGCTGCTCGACGATGAAACCGTGATTTCGACCGCTGCCCTCGCGAAGGCTTCCGTATTCAAGGAATTCCGCCAGTTCATCGTCCCGGAAGGCGAAGAGCCTGCGGCGAACGTGCTGCGCGTCAACGACATCGTCATGGTCAGCGCGGGCTACCCGCGCACGATTGAGATGCTCGAAAAGGCGAGTTACAAGGTCGTGCCTCTGAAGACCGCCGAGATCGAGAGGATCGATGCCGGGCTTTCCTGTATGTCGCTGCGCTGGTACCGGGATTGCAGGTAGGTCATTCAACCCCCCTTGTTACCCCAGACGTCTAGACGACAAACAGAACTCGTGCTTTCCCCTCGATCGTGATTGTCGCGCCGCCACGCTTTCTCTCCGGGTAAAGCGACGGAGTATTCGGCGACACGCTCGAGGCTCGGGGCGACTACCAGCTAAGGAACTCAGGCCGAAAGATGACCGTGTCGGGGATTCGACAAATCGGCACTGAGTTCAGGTACCCGGCGCATTCCCAAAACTGGTGCAGACTCACGCACTCTTTGTAGGCGACGGAATTGGCAGGCCGGGTCTCTAGCGCTTGCGTGCCTTGGCACCATTCTTGCTGCTTCCCCTTCGCAAGCTGCAACACTCATTCGCTCGTCTCAGAGGATTGACAGGCAGCCCTACAATGCGCGCGACGCCCTCGATCGCTGTTCGCGATGAGATCGTTGGCTTTTATTCACCCACCATAGGGGTTTAGAGGGTATTAAAAATGCACGAAATCCCATCCCGCGCTCACGCAGATTCCCAGGTTCCCAACTGGCATTTCAGAATGATGCGCGACTCCGCACGAAATGCAGCAATAGAGGCGGCCATTGCATCCTGTAATCTCAGAGGAAAGACCGTCGTGGAAATCGGGACCGGGGCTGGCCTTCCGGCGATGCTCTTCGCCAGGCATGGCGCCCGAAAGGTATTCACATGCGAGATGGATGAGCGAATTGCTGAGGCGGCGCGGGAGATTATCCGGAACAACGATTTGCAGGATCGCATCGCGGTGATTGCAAAGTCCTCAAGGCAAGCAATTCTGGACGGCGACCTTCCTTCGGCGCCTGACATAATTTTTACGGAAACATTGGATTCTGGGGTAGTTGGTGAGGGATATGAATCGATAGCGGAAGACATCCGCCAAATCGCCAGTCCTGCTACAGTAGTGATGCCATATCGGATTCAGCAATTCGGGTTCCTCTGCACCGACGTGCAAGCCTTTGAGGAAAATTCCGTCTTTAACCAATGCGGATTTGATCTTTCGGGATTTAACCTGTTTGCTGAACGTTCATATTTCTCGGTGATCCAGACGCTACACGATCCGGTATGTCTCTCGCCAACCGTGCTTTTCAGGAGCTATGATTATCTAGACCCAAGCGCTCTGGACCCGGTAGAACACCAAGTTACCGTTCACAGTTCTGGCCTCTGCCATGGAATGACCTCATATTTTGTCGCCCAATTTGGGAAATTTCTCATCTCTTCTAGGGAGCGGAAGAGTCATTGGCGAACGGCTTTTCACCCTCTACGAGTACCTATGCCGGTCGAATCTGGGCGGAGATATTATTTGAGAGGCGATAAATCTGGGTCGATCGATTTGGTTTCGACATGAAGTTCAGGGCAAGCGACAAGCGGCTCTTGGTTCATGTGTGAAGGTTCTGCTGACAGGGCGGCTGCAGGGGGGCTGGTGATGCTAACGTTACCTGATCCCCCGTGAGCACAGGCCATCACGATCCAGTATTGAATATACGACCTCTGACCGGACCTTTTACCGGGCAGACTCGGCTACCGCTCCGCCTGTTTGGGTCGCATGCTGATAACGGGTCAACATGCTGGGATTGTCGGCGATGCAGGCGCCGGTCGCTTCTCCGGTGTCGAGCTCAATCAGTGCTTCAACGCGGAGGATGCTGACGCGGGAGATCAAAGCGATCACCCCATGTTGGCGACAACGTGATCATTGCCCGGGACCGGCAAGCTCGACCAGGCGATACCGGTCAACGCGTGAGTAACTCATGTGCACATCCAATTTTGAGGTCTGCGGACTAAGTCTAACACTCCTTGCGCAGATTGTTAATTAATGTCCAGAGTGTGTTGTTTCCAAGTCGCGACCTATATTTGATTTTAGCTTAACTTTTACATTAGTACTTATTGTGATGTGATATAACTATGGCGAAGCCGGCCTGCCTCGGATGCGTCTAGTGACGGAGCCATGCGCGAAGTACCGGAGCTGTGCGTCGAACAATTCACTTGGGAAGAGCGGAATGGAACAGCGGGTGGGAGACTTTTTCAAGGACTGCGATAAGGCACCACGATTGAATGAAATGGCCGATTTCTTTTCGGCGACCGCAGCAGGGCGATCAGGAGCCCCGATCAAAGTTCCGAGCGTTGATGCGCGCCTTTTCCAAGGGGATGCGTCGCTGCAAAGCTTCACCGGCGCGCATCGCCAGATCTGGGGCCGCTTCGACCCTCACTATCATGCCAGCATTCCTTATCGTCTTGAGGAGGAGGTTCGAGTTGGCGATGCCTTCTTGCGATATGCAGACGCTATCGCGGATGAGACCCTCCCGGCTCGGTTCTATCTGCTGGGGGCCGCCGAAGGCACACTCGCTCGAACGCTTGCCCAGCTGGGTAACGGCAAGATTCAGACCCTTTCATGCAGTCCCAATAAGGAAAACGAGGAAAGCTTCTTTCTGCACGGACGGCCCGCGCATGCAACATTCTTCCTCGGCCCATTTCATCACTTGACCCGGAGCCGAATGGTTGGGACGTTGGCGCTCAGGCACTTTGCCGACGGATTCGACATCATCTTGGAGGACACCACATTTCAAATGTATTCGCCCAATCGAAAGGCGCAGATTGGCTTTGTGAAACGTCACTTGAAAGACGGTGGGATATTCTTCTTCTTCGAAAAATTTCGGCAAGACGACGACATCTCATACTTGAGCCGGGAGCTCCAGAAAGACTACGGATATAAAGCGCGCTTCTTCACTCAGGATGATATCAAAAAGAAAACTGAATCCATTCTTAAGCAAATGAACCTCAATGAGACGACGCTATCTGAAATGTCAGAGTCGGTGGCCGCGCACTTCAAATACGGATGCGTGACATGGAATTCTGGCAATTTCTACACACTTGCCGCTAGCAACAACGCGGACAATCTTCGGCGTGTAATTTCGGCGATGGCCCCACCCTGCATTCCAAATGAATACGTCTATACAGAAACCCCGGCTTCGCTGCCGGGATTGGCCTTCGAACCCCCGCCGTTCCGCCGCCTGGCAGCGTCCGGAAGCTGAGCGAAGCCGGCCAACGACCAACGCGTCCTAAAATGCCATTGTTACGACCAGTACATTCTTGGCCAGTGGCTTGCCTCCAATATCGGCAGGTACTCGTATTTCATGTCCGCGACATGGCTCGCGCTTCTTGAAACCAACAGCGTACAGACAGTCACCTCATTACTTTGTCGGGAAGGATGATCCAATTGTTACCAGCGGCGCAGTCGGCTTTATTGCGGTTCCCGTCGATCGGCCAGCGCGCATCCAAACCCTTGCAACGGGGTTTGGATTGGTTGTGTATGGTTTGACTGCACTTGCCGGCGATACGCTGTTGCCCTCGGCCGGGCTCCCGTATTTCGGAGTTGTCATCGTCGTGGTTTGGACAGTCGGTATTCTCATCTGTCCACCAAGCAAAACGGTAGCCCAACAGCCCACCGGATGACGTGTTATGAAATCGCCATCTCCAAAACCCGTCGCTGAAGCATTGGTTTGGCTTATGCCACACATCTCGCGTTACTCGACGCTTCCGACACGTGCGTATGCGCATGCCGCTTATGACGCTAAGCCCGCCGCCGCCGATCCTGTCCGTATGCATGCTCTAGAGCAGATGGAGTTACGACTTGCAGATTGTGCCTCTCGTCTGGGCTATGGGCATCAGCAGATTGAAAAACTCGGTGCACAGCTTCGAAGCCGACCGGTCATTCAGACCGGCCCACACTGTTACCTGGCTTTTGAACCCGATGCGTTCTACACGCATATCTTTAGTGCCATGGGGCTGCGCTCCCATAAAGACAGCTGGTATGTGACTCATTCGAGTTCAACTGTAAAATTCCAAGAAAGCGACAAGAAAGGCCCCGGTTGGCTGCGGCTTGGAGGTCAGCACTTCAATCTCTTCGGGCTGTCAAACAGAAAAATGGGTCGACTCAGTGTTTGCGGACGTCATGCGCCGCAGCGCTTTGCTCTGACGAGCGCCAAACAGACGAGGATCGCGAGCCAACTGGCCGCGCAATTGAAAAGAGCCCTGCCCGATGATGAGTTTCTCTCGGCCGCCGATGCTATCAAGACAGCCAATCAGAGCCTCTGGCGCCGTTTCTTCGCATCGGATCTACAGTTGTTGCAGTTCGATGATTTGGACGTGGGCGACCTAGTCGCCCAGCATCTTCGCGACCCGTCATCGTGGCTTTCGTCAACGCTGTTTGGACCAAGCTCTTTTGCGAAGAGGCTGCTCAATCATTTCGTGTCGTTTGATTGCGGCCAATGGGCCGGCTGGGCAAAGACGACAACCGACTTCTTTTGGCATTTTTTAGGGGGGCGCATATTTCCCCTGCGGCTGCGCGATGGCCTGTTTTTGAACGAAAGCGGGACCTTCTCTGTACAGTGCGCACCTGACGCGCTTCTCCAATCGTTGAACGAGCATGAAATCATACCCAGTATGCTCCTGTCATTCTTTGTAACATCGATACTCCCTGGAGTGCGGGTGCTCGGCGGCAGTCGCCAGATCGTTTACTATCCGATTATGCGCTATGCCTTGCTGTCTACTCTCTCTGAGTTTCCGTCACCTGCAAATAGTAGCTTGTCCGTCTCGCTGGGGTCTGACCAAGAGCCGAGTCTGTGGGGGCATCGCACGATCTCGCCGGGTCGAATCGATCCGTTCAGTCTTATGACCCAGCTTGGCTGCGATTTTGGGCGGTTAATCGACTGCTATGGCGAGATACCTTTGAGGGAGGCATGGGGCAGCTTGCCAGCATTCGCCGGCGATCCCCTCTGGCAAACGTTGTGCAAACGGCTTGCAAAGGAAACAGCATTGGAGGATCGCCCCATTTGGCTCGCTGGCGCTCAGCAGCCAGAACAGGATGTAATTGGACCCTCCCGTTGATCTGTGAGCGCGAAGCTGACGCCGTTCAGATTTGGTCATTTCACTGAAGGCATGGACATCGCTGTTGGGCCTTCCATCGCCGATGCGCTTTGAAGACCTGTGCGAGCCATGCGTGCGCATTGGCGATTGCCGACGGCCGAATTATGCTGACAGCACTTTCCGATCGAAGTGGCCTTCGGCGTCAGGTGGTCAAGTGCTTGCAGGAAGCCAGCGAGGTCGTTCGGCGCGCGATCGAGTTGTTAAGGCATCGGAGTTCGTGAGCCGCGCTTGTTCGCTGATGCACGTTCGCGCTTCGCGCTGCTGACTCCTACAGACCATATTGCGAATAGGTAGAACCGATCATAGACTCTTATGCCGCCAAGCTCGCTTGTTCCGCTCACATCAACCTCACGGTCGTTTCAATGAGGCTCTGCCAGGCTTTATCACCCGCCCGGGGGGGGGTTGCCTTACATTAGTTGGAGATAACTCATTTTATAGACCGGTCGTCGCTCGGCGGTAAACAGAGATATGACGTTTGGACTGTTCGGTGAACGCACCTCCTGCCCAATCTCCCCAACGCTCCGCCAGCTTGAGCCCTACGCATTCGGCCATGGTATCGAGTTCCTGATGATAGACGTAACGAACGCGATTGGGCAATCGTTTGACCGACGTACCAGAAAACCAGAGGAGGGTTGAGACCAATTTTTGGGTTAGCGGATCGTGCACATCAGCAGCGATGATCGTATTCTCATGATCCACAACGAGCGTGGAAATTTTCTGGCCGTTGACGAAACCATCCAAGGGCGGCACGCCTACATCTATCACCAAATTCCCTCCATCATCTAACGCCTCCACGGCAGATCGGAGGCAAGCTATTTGCGCTTCGCGCGTGACGGCCTGCGTGAATGTATTCCAAACGCAATACACCAAGTTGTAGCGGTGCTCCGATCTAAATCTTGAAATATCTGCCTTCCAAAACTTAATCAGGCCAGTACGCTTGGCGAGAAGGTTCAACATGCTGTCCGAATTGTCGATACCTTCGACCTTGACGCCTCGCTCGCTCAACGGCACCGCCACGCGTCCGTCGCCAATGCCGAGTTCAAGAGCACTCCCTCCGCTGGAAAATCGCTGAAGAAAGGCGACAGTCTCGCCGACCTCATCATTCTTACCTCGCAGCAATGTAAGTAGCTCATACATTGCCGACCAATTTTCGTCGTAGATGAATTCGTCAGCCATTTCTCCTCCTGTGAGATTGATTTAAAGATTTTAGCAATTACTTCGTATGCAATCGGCTCGGAAATAACGCCGCTCGTTCCGCAACAGGAAATGGTCGAAGGGTGTCGCTCTGGTCGGGCTCCGGACATCGAACGGCTCCGTTGCGGAATGAACGCCGATTCAAAATGCAAGAGCCAAGCCAATTCAAAGAGTCGGTTTAGTTCACTATATTGGCTCTTAGTCTCCGCTTCTGTCTGTTTGCAACGACACGGCTTTGTCAGGGTTCCGACAAAAGATCAGACGATTCTGGTCGCGAAAGGCGCCTCTGAGGGACACCGCGTGCGGGGAGTGGCAACTCTGGCCTGACCTTTACGTCATCACAAACGTTTTGGCCCATAACGAGGCGGTTCCTTTGAAGTCGCCGTGCCGAAGATACATCCATAGTCCCCGGCGGATTCCGATTTCAGCCGTGAGCACTTGCTCAAAAGCTTCGGTTGCACTTTGCGACTGTTCCCCATCGAGGTGCGGATCGCAGGGTTAAATCCTGCTTCCGAGAGCCGGGGGCAAGGACTCGAACCGCGTCCCAGTCTCCTGGCCCGTTCCTGGCTTGGACGAAATCGTTCTGGAGCGGCCGTGCTGCCACGGCCGTAGTGAATTCGGCCCGAGTGTTCTTGCGCCCAGTTTCCCTCTCACGAGGTCGTTTCGACGTATCCCGAATCCACCAGGAATCTCAGGGTGTAGTGATGGACTCCAAGGAAGGGGGGCGGCCTCCGTCATCGTCATGACGCCCTCCGGGTGCGGGGCCTGCGCCGCTGTGACGCGCCTCCAGCCCACGAGCACGGCACCCAGCCCGTGCCTGCCCTCCAGGAGTCCTGCGGGGGGCATTTTCCTGCAACCTCAGCACCACTCCGCTTGAATCGGCGGGTCGGGCCGGCGCAGCGCCGCACGAGATCGTCGAGGTTCGCCTTCATAAAGCGTCTGCTACAATAGACCGCTGTATTGATTGCGCTGCCCGCGAGATTGCAGCAGGCAGGTCCAGCCACCTCCGGCGAGGTCACGGCCGGGATATCAGCGGCCTCTTCGTCTGCTGCGACAGCCAATCCAATGACATGATGCATCAGGAACACGTCCACGAAGTACGCAGCGTCGTCCCGTGAAATCGGCAACATGTCTGCGGTGATTTCATTATGGATATAGGACTCGGCATCCCAAAGGGTGCGAGTCAGCTTCTCGTTGGCGGGCTCAATGCGCTTATGGCTCTTTCGAGCGCGGTGTTGGCGGCCTCGATAAGGACAGTACGGTCGGCCCCGGCGACTGGCAGGGACGCAATAACGGCATGGGAATGCATGACGAACTTTTCATTCTGGAGTGGCGGTCTCTTGCCTCAGCATTTCGGTCGCCATCCCGACGCTGGTTTTTGTGGGGTGGCTCGTCGAAGCGCCGGCGCCACCTTGTGCTCACATGCGCGGCCGCAGGATACGCGAGAATTCGGCAGATTTAATCAAAGAGCACGGCAGCGCCAGGGACAGAACGGTGTCGGCACAGTAGGCGAAAGGGCGATCTCGAGCTTTAGCTCCCCGCACGAAGCGGTCTGGAACCAAGCCTGATCTCCGGAGCCGCCGTCGCGCGTCCCGCCATGCGCAGGCGCGCGCAGTCCGCAAGGGCTTGAGCGGAGCGTCCCTTGCGGACGAGCACGGCTGGGCGAGAGACAGAGCGCGTCGGAGGCAGCGGGTTCAGGCGCCTGATCCTTGGTGAGTCCAGAGCGTCTTCTTTGGTCGACCGCTCGGCCGAAACGCCGTTCCTGGGGTGGCAACCTGGCCCTACCATCTCGAAAGCAGGGAGCTAACGGGATAGGCCTTCCGGTTTAGGCACGCGTTGTCTGGTCGGCGGATAGATGAGTGTTCTGATGTCTGCTAAGATCGAAACCAAGAGTCGAGGGGGCGACAATGGTTGAAGTGTTCCGCGGAAGGGGCGGTAAACTCGAACACGAAGGGGCCGCGCTCGGTAGAATCCATGCGCAGGCAAATCACCGGAAGGCGTTGGGGTACTGGCTCGGGTTCTTGAAGGGCGTGATGGCCAGCGAGCGGGTCGAGAGCGCGGAGATGCCGCCACTCAGGGTCGAAGCTGAGCAGTTCCTGTCCCTTCTTCACGACGACGATGCTGCCGAGCTCATTCGCGATCTGGATGTGTGGGGTAACGCGCCCGAAGAGATCTACGCCATCCTTGAAACAATAGTCGGCATACGCTCGCGGGAGTTTATCGCCGCTGACGAGAAGGACGAAGTCAACGAGTTCTACGGGTTCTGTGCCGGTATCGCCTGCGACAACTCCATCACGCCCGCAGAGGTCGAAAGACTGCTGTCCAGGTTGGACTCGAGTGTGGTCCTGCAGAGAGACAGCCGCGTGGCGTCTCTCGGAGAAACTGCCAGAAGGTCTATTTCTGACCGTCGCATAACCGCCGAGGAGGCAGAAGACATATGCGGGTGGATTGCCCATCTTGTCGGCGACAGCGCGACAGATACGGGGCTGCCTACCTTCGGCAATGTGGGTGTCATTGACGGCGCCTTGGAGGATGCAAGCCGGCTCGTAATTCCGAGTCGGATGTTCGTCCTCACGGGAAAATTCGCCATTGGCCCGCGAAAGGTAATCGCTGAGATGATTTGCGAACGCGGCGGTGATTGGAAGGAAACCGTCTGCGGCCAGACCGACTACCTCGTCGTCGCGGCCGAAGCGTCTCGGGACTGGAAGCACAGCCATGAAGGCACGAAGATCATAAGGGCAATGGAGCTTCGCGAAAAGGGAGGTCGGCCGGATCTGGTTCTTGAACCGATGCTGGCCAAAGCGTTGGATTTCTGACCGCCTCCATCCGGCGAAGGAAAACCTATTATCTTGGAGGTGCGGCTTCAGAGCATGGTCGCGTCGGAGGCGCGGAGCCTGAATACCCGAGCCTTAGTGGATCCTGATACGGGTCTGGGCGCTCGCCACCTTTCTTGACAGTTTTTAAGGCGGGCAGCGGCCGCACCTGCACGAACAATATCTCCCACAGCATCGCGGCACGGTCGTATCTCCCACAGCATCGCGGCACGGTCGTGCTTCACTGGTTCACCCGAAGCAAAAGCGAGGCTCGATGTGCGCCGATGCTATGCTATTTCTCCGTCATGCCGAGATGACCCGTTCGCATCGCGGCCGCTCTCTCGCCTGCACTTGCCCAGATCGACCGCATAGTGACGGAGACAGACGCTCCTTTCACTCAGGTCGTCCGAACGAGCTTCGATGACGTGATGACCACGCTCGCCGCGATCGCCGACGACTGGGGGGTCCCGTCGATGCCGTCACGACGGCGGTAATAGAACTTCGTTCTCCATTGAGATGAGGCTTCAAGGGCTAGATGAATTGTAGTCTTCGTGCTACATAACGGACCAATCTGTAGCGCGAAGGTGACATAATGCCCACTCCACACAACCCTCCGGCTGCGGTGCGGCGCGTGCTGCGCAAGCTTGGGGCTGACATTCATGATGCCCGTCGACGCCGACGGCTGCCGATGGCGGTGGTAGCCGAGCGCGCCTTCACTTCTCGCTCGACTCTGCAAAGGGTCGAAGCCGGGGACACCAACGTCAGCGTCGGCATCTATGCCGGCGTCCTGCAGGCCCTCGGCCTCCTTGAGGGCCTGGGCCAGGTCGCCGACATCAGCAACGACAGCGTCGGTCAGGCGCTCGCCAGTGCCGACCTGCCCAAGCATGTCCACCTCCAGCGGCCAACCGGATCGTCGCGCGATGGCTGACTTCGAGGTCCATATCGATTTGGACGGCCGCACACGCCCGATCGGACTGGCGAGGAGCAATCGCGTCCGGGGAACCGAGACCATCCTCTTCGAGTATGACGGAGCATGGCTTGAGGATCCGGACCGCTTCTCGCTAGAGCCAGCTCTTGCTTTGACCCGCGGAGCCTTCGCCCCCCCTGCAGGTCTTGTGACTTTCGGCTCCATCGGCGACTCAGCGCCGGATACCTGGGGCCGGCGCCTCATGCAGCGCGCCGAACGCCGCCTCGCCGACCAAGAAGGCCGCGCGGTTCGCACGCTTGTAGAAAGCGACTACCTGCTCAGCGTCGCCGACGAGACGCGACTTGGCGCCCTCCGCTTCCGCTGGGTCGGCGAAGAGATTTTCCAAGCGCCGATCCGCACGGGCGTTCCTGCTTTAATCGAGCTTGGCCGTTTGCTCCAGATCACCGAACGATCCTCCGAGACGAGGAAACGGATGAAGACTTGCAGCTCATCTTTGCCCCAGGCTCCTCCCTGGGCGGTGCCCGACCGAAGGCCTCGGTTATCGACCAACATGGTCACCTCTCCATAGCGAAATTCCCGAAGGAGACCGACGACTACAGTATGGAGACCTGGGAACAGATCGCGCTGCGGCTGGCCGGCCAGGCAGGTATTGCCACGCCTCAACACGAGCTGATCGAGGTCGCCGGCAAGCCAGTCATGTTGTCGCGACGCTTCGATCGTGACGGTGCGAGCCGCATCCCGTTCCTGTCGGCGATGGCGATGATGGGCGCCAAGGACGGTGAGCGCGGCAGCTATCCGGAGATCGTCGATGCCCTTGCTCAACACGGCGCCCAGGGGAAGACGGACGCGCATGCCCTCTATCGGCGGGTCGTCTTCAATGTGCTGGTTTCCAATGTCGACGACCACCTCCGCAATCACGGTTTCCTATGGCTGGGAAAGGCGGGGTGGTCTCTCTCGCCGGCATACGACCTCAATCCCGTCCCGACAGATCTCAAGGCCCGGGTGCTGACGACGAACATCGATCTCGATGAGGGCACCTGTTCGCTCGATCTGCTTGAACGCGTCGATATTTTTCGCGCTCACCCTGCCGCAGGCCCGCGCGATTATCAAAGAGGTCGCGACCGTGACAGCGACCTGGCGCGATACAGCCAAGGCGGTCGGCGCTCGATCGGCGGAAATCAGCCGAATGGCCAGCGCTTTCGAGCATGACGATCCCAAGCTGGCGCTGGCGCTATGACGAGGACCTTCCTCCACAATTTCGATCCGCCAACATTCAGCCCTGTCGCGGGCGCGACCGTCGACCTCGACGTCTCGGAGATCGAGGACGCCGGGATTCGCGAAGTGTTGCAGACGCCAGGGGCTGCATATGGCGCGTGGTCTATCCTGGACGCGCTGTTGACGCCAACCGGCGCGGGTACGCCCTTCATCTTCCGGGAACCGCTTGGGCAAGCCCGCGAGGTGAAGGTCGCGCTATCCGGCTTGTTCGGCCGCTTCGTTGCCCGCGCCTATCTGGAACGCTACTTCAACCTTTCGATCTTCGCGCATCTCGGCAGCCGCATCATCGACCTCGATCGCCGCCGGCAGGTCAAAGTCACGCGCTTGTCCCGCGGCGATCTGCCCGACTGGATCGCCTGCGCATCCGACCTGTCCTCCTTGACCGTGGCCGAAGCGAAAGGTTGCCACGATAATGGCGGCCCGGCCAAAGCGTTGAACCGCGCCTGGGCTCAGGCCGGACGGATAGATATCACCGCTGGAGGCCGCAAGATCACAGTGAAGCGCATTGCCATCGCGACCCGCTGGGGGATGGCGGCGCCAAATCCGACGGACGCCCACCTCTCAGTCCGCGATCCGATCGATGAAGGCGAGCCGATCAAGCCGGAGGAGAAAGACGCGCTCTTCATCGGGCTTCTCCGCCTCCATATCGCCAATCTCATCAAGTCGCTTGGGCACGCTGAGCTAGCCAGTGCGCTTCGCGGCCTCACACACCAGCCGTTCGCGCGAAGACTCCAAGGGGATCTCCAACGCGCCCGAGCGCTGCTGGATGCCACGTTGGTGAGAGAGCTGGAAAAGGCCACGACCATGGGCGGACTGATCGGAGGGATCGTCACCCGTGCCGGACCCGTCGCTGACACCGACGTTGCGCCCGCCGATCAGGAGGCGCTCGCTCGCCTCAATCTCCGGCCGGTCTTCGTCGGCATCGAGCGCGATCTCATCCGTGCCGCTATCGACGCGGAGCTGCAAACCGTTCGCATCCGCCTGACGCAGATAGGGGGTCCCGATGATTTTTCTCGGCCTGACCGCGCTGGCGGCTGGATCATCCCGATCGGTGAGGAGCGACGCATCAGAGGAGGCAACTGATCCGGTGACCACCGAACATGAGCATCGTGGGGAAACGGCCGGCGACACCAGACACGGCACGATTAGGCAGAAAGATGGAACGCAGGAGACTGAACGCGGCCACGCCGCGCTGATGCCCACTATCACCACCGACAGGGGACGAAAATTCAGATCGTCTGCCGAAACGTATTCGGCCCCGTCCGGTAGTGTCGTATACCGATACGCTGGGGAAGGCCGCGCCTTGAGGCCAAAATGGCGGCCGCCCGGGTTCAGGCTAGATACGAAGCCTCGGAGGCTGACATCAGTTATCCGAGGAGTTGTATCGCCAGGCCCCGCTCTCTCCGCCATATTATCAATAAAATCAAAAACTTAGAGTAAACTTCCGGAATTTACCCGCCAAAACGCCCATCATGCGGGATGCTATTGATTTAGACGGCATGAGACATCCGGCCGGGGTGTCCCATCGAAAAATACGATTCGGCGCGATCCCACCAATGGCTCAACCTGGATGCAATCCGATTTGGGCTGCTGGGACTAGCCGCTCTTGCCACAAGGACCACGACGATCTGCTGCGCCCCGGTTCGTGTTGTCACCGGCGTAGAGCGGGAGGACAAATTCGGACTCGACCACTCCGGTGAGGTCGCGCAACTCCTTCCCAGGTTTGTTCTCTTGGGCGCTTCTTGAAGACTTTATCGCAGGCACGCCTAGTGAAGATGCGGGTTGCTCCTCGACTACGAACGCCATGCGCTCGCGCCCCGTGTAAATGCTGGGGCGTAAGGGGACCATGAGCGTTTGCGATCAACTTCTGCCCTGCAGAGCCCGAGATTTTCGATCTCAAGCCCTTTCATCGCATCGCCTGTATAGGTCTACGCCGCGGGCTTCTCGATAGGCACCAGGAACGGCCATTGCGGTGGCCAGCGTCCGAGGCGAATTAAACGACGGAACCGGGGTTTGCGCTGCGCCAAAAGCAGGCGTGACGGTCCGCGTGTCAGAATTCCATGGCCTGTCTTGCGTTCTCCGAAACTGGGAACAACTTGAGACTGCCGCTGGCATCTACTGGCCGTTTCAACCGGCGGACATGCCGAAAACGCCAGCCAAAGGCTTCGCCTGGCATAGGGCCAGGCACCATATGCTCCGACCTGAGACGGCTCCAGCTGGCATGGGTGAACAGTTCGACGTTCACCAGCTCGGCCACGCCGACGAACCCACCCAAGTAGCTTGCGTCGATATCGGGATATCGAAACAGGGCTTCCAGCTCCGGCTTCTTGCCGGTGTGCAAGATCAACGGCCCCCGGAAGTCGGTCGGCCAGCTTCTCACTTCGATGGTTTTGCGGCCCAGCAAAATCAGTTCCGCCCAGGGCTGCTTGATGCTGAGTGCTACAAGAAAATTCGGTAGGCCGATAATGGTCATCAAGGCACCGGAAACGTCTCGATCAACTCGCGGGCGAAGCGTTGCTCGATGTCAAAAATCTCTGCCATCGTCAGCTTGCCCTGGGAATGTGTAACCGCCTCTCGCACGATCTGCGGCGCTTCGAACGCGAAGCGCTCGGGTCCATAGGACGATGCGGTGAGCTTTCGTGCCCATGCCAGATAAGCGTCGATATGGATACGCGCATCGCCGTCAGTGAAGTGCGGGTCCTTTTTGGATGTCAGATCGACCGCGTGCGGGACATCTCGGCCGCGCAAAGCGGTTCTGCGCACCGCGCAGGGAATGCAAAGTCCGCATGGTTGACCGATGCGCTTGGTAATGGCGCCGAGCACCTGGCGCGACGCCAGGTTCCAACAGGTCTCGGTTTCGAGGATGGCCTTATCGAACCGCTTGGCACCAAGATGCGCCTTCATCGCCTCGGCGGCTTCGCGTTTGGTTGTGGTCAAAAACGGGTTCTGAACCGACAACGGTTCGCCGAAGAGGTTTGAGAACAGACCGCTCGCCAAGGTGTGCAGCATGGGATGTGCATGGCGGGTCATCCGATAGGTCGCCGCCGGTGGCATCGCGATCGCCAAAGGGCCGTTTTCGAACTGGAGCAACGTCGTGGCGCCATAGGAACGCGCGACCAACGCGCCGAGCGCAAGGAACAGGAAAGAGCGATATTGAAACTGCCCGCCGATGCGTCGTCGTCCATTGGACCACGTGCATCCTACCTGGACATGGCGTTTGAAAGCGAATTGATCGGCCAACTCCGTTTGCCTTGCCTTGGCGCCATAAAAGGAAGCGAGCGCAGCGTCGGTGTCGTTGCGGCGCAGCCAGTCCAGCCCGCTGGTGCTGTCGAGGCCCGCCGAAAACAACGCGGTGGTCTGAACGCGATCTGTGTGTGAGCCATTCAACGAAAGCCGATCGAGCGCGTTCGAGGTCTTTCGCTTGGAGACCGCGAACGTCCATTCAGCGTTGCCCAATAAGCGCAGGATCGCCGTTAGGGCTGCATGGGTTGCGGTCGTCCATGCTGAGGGTTCGCGCACCGAAACAGCCACCTTTACCGATCGAACGCGCTGGCTCGAAATACGCTTGGGAATATAGCGCTCCACTTCCCAGACGAGGCGCGCCACTTCCAGGAGATCAAGCGCTCGGGGATCGAGCCCAAGCGGACCGAGGCCGGCCGCGTTGTGCCACTGGATGCTTGCAAGGTCGAGGTCGATGACCTGTGTCTCCCGCCGCGGCGCCTTGACGATCTCGATATGGGCGGGAATGGTCCGAGGCGTGCTCATCATCCGATTACCAGTTTCGAATAGTTGGCACCTATGGTCGCCAGCAGATCGCCGCTGGCAGCCTTGCGGGTGCGGACGAATTTCTCCTCAAAGCGTTGCTGGATAGCGGCGGCGATCGTATTGGCGGCGCGCTCGACCGACAACTCCGACGCCCCGAGGTCTATGCAGGATTCACCGACAATGCTTTTGGCAATGATTTGCCCGAGAAAGCCGCGACGAATGTCATTCGGGTCGGCGAAGCGGGTCCGATCGAAGGCCACTTCTACCGCTGCCGCATCGCCTCGTTCGGCCACCGCCAGGTTATCGCCCGCAAGGGCGGTTGCAAGAAACGAGCGAAACGCCAGACCGACGCGGTCGATATGCCTTTCATCGACGGCGTCGCCATGCTCGCGCAAAGCTTGGTCAATCGCCACGTCGCAATAGGCGGTGATCGATCCTGAACCTTTGGCAACGCCGCTCTGATCCAAGATGCCAGACCATCTTTGCCCTTGCATTGCCCTGCTGAGTTCTATCAACCTGTCGAGCAGTGTGGTCGCAAAGGGGTCTTGAAATAGCCCCGCCATGAAGCCCGCGCGTCCTCGTTCGCGTAGCAATGCATTGATCTCGCGCGTTAGTCGTGCCTGATCGCCGTCGGCCGTCAGCATTCGTGCGATGTCGCGCAGATACGTGATGGCCCGCAACAGGGAACCGCCCGATCCTGCCGACCCGGCGCCTCCGCCGCCGAGCGAGCCGCTGCCGCCCCCAAATCCCCCCGTTCCCATTCAGATCCTCCCTTGCCAGATTTCTTCGGCGGTCCCCCGCTTCCACGGCTCGGGCACCTTGGCGGCCAGGGGGGATTCTAGAAAAGCGGCCCAAACCGTCCCCCCGGACGCGGTGAGGACATCCAGGCCGGCATGGGTTTTTGCCGCGCGCTGCGCGTCTTCGTCTCCTGTCAGCCCTGGCAGGCGTCTGATGTCGGCCACATTGTCCTTGAGCAGCTCGATCGCGGTCTCGCGATCCGGCGCGCCCCTTGCTGCCAGACAATCCGCGCAATCTATGCGGTTCCTTATGACAACCCGTTGCGCCCAGGCATGCTCGAACAAGCGCAATGTCCGAAGCCTGGCGCGCGCATCGTCCCAACTGAACCGGCGATGACCGGTGCGCATCTCGTTCCAAGCCAACCTGTCCGCCGCGATGGCTGCGAGAAGCGGATAGCGGCGTTGCGCCTCGCCATCGGACAGTCCGGCTAGAATAAGGGCAGCGGTCTGATCGTCATTGGCGGCCTCCGCGATGCGTGCCCTAGTGTAGCGAAGTTCCATTTCCACTTCAGCAAGGTGAAGCGCTCGGGCCACCTCGAGGCCCTGCTGAACAAGTGCTTCGGCGCGGTCGCGGATAACCGGATCGAGCGGACGCATGGCTGGATCGAGAACGCATTCGGCAGCATTGCGGCTGGCCGCCGCAAAGAGGTGCCCGAAGATTGGATTCGCGAAGGCTGAGGGCCCGACCTCCTTGAGGATCGTGTCATAGACCGCAAGCGCGCCATCATAGTCATGATCAAAATACTGGCTGATGCGGGCAAGGTTGTTGCGATACTGTGACAACTGGACGGCGGCATCGGCGATACCAGCGTCGACGGCCGCCTGGGCTTCGGCCACCGCTGCCGCAGCCTCGCGGCGCATCGCTTGTTGCGCTGGCGGTTGCGTGGCGTCAGCCTTGAAACACTCCGACAACATCGCATGTTTTCGCGCCTTTTCGACAGGCGTGGAAAAGTTACGGCCGCTAAGCATGGTGCGGACCAGTGCGAATTGCTGCAAGACAATGGCGGCTTCGCAGATTGAGAACCACGGGGCGGCGGCGAGCTCGTCGACCAAGACGCGGCTTTGCGTTGCTTGATCAAACAGTCGTGCCCGATCCGAGATCGACCAGCCAGCGCCAGCCGCAAGCCAAGCGGCATTGATCGCTTCTGCGGCCTGACTTCCCTCTCTTAGTGAAGCATAGTGACGAACAACTTCGACCAGCGCGCCGAAATCGTGCTCTACCGGCCGATCAAGCAGCATTGTTATGCAGGAGCGATGGGCTGCATCAACTGTTTCGGACGGCAACAATCGCAGCATGGTGCGCCGAACCGTCTCTGCAAGCACCCGTTGTCCTGCAACGCGTACGCAAAAGGGATCGAGCCGGGTAAGTCGGGCTGCTTCCACGCCAGTTATGCGCCCGACATCACCCATGGCCAGCGCCCGCTCGGAGACGCTCAGGATAGCCGACACCAATGGCTCCGCGCGCACCGCGGCTTCGATCTCTTCGTTGGCCATGTCCATCATAAGCTGATCGATCGCCCATTGCCGGGCCGCGTCAGGGACAGCGGAACCTGCGACTACCACCGAACTCAGCGCCGCCGCAGTCACAAGCACGTCCCATGCGACCGCTGAATCGGGAACTTCCCCCAGCAAAACGACAATGTCGGGGATTGCAAGGAGTCGGGCAAGCCCGTTTAGACCTGTGTCCCGAATGGCGGCAATTGCCTGGGCGATCTCGCGATCATGGTGCCGGGGGTCAAGCTGGCGAAAGGCGTCCTCAGCCCACAACCGCAGGCGTTGATCAAAAGTCGCGCCTGAGCGTGGCAAAACCGGAACGACCGGCCGACCTGTATCACGACGCAGGGCTGCGCCAACTGAAAGCAGCCGCGCGCGCGATCCCGGATCGATTGACGCGGAACCGGTTACCGCAAAATATCGACCGGGCCGGGTCCAGGTGCGGGCGAGCGCCGACGACGTCTCATCGATCGGAGCCACCCCGTTTGCAAGCGCGGGAAGTTCGTTGGCGCCTGACAAAAGACGCACTGCCACCCAGGACGCCGGAAACGCTGGCTCGTCACCCCAGCTGACGGCGTCCACGGGCTCGCTAAGCGACCAGACGGCGGGCGCGGCGTAGTCCATCCGGCCGTCAGAGATCACATCGGCGTTGAGAGCCGCAGCACGGCTAACGGCGGCCGCCACCTCCAAAGGCTCTCCCGATGCGAAAGATCCCAAAAGCGCCTCGATCATGATGCGTGCCGCGCGCACGCGGATACGCGAGCGCATGGCGAGGACCGAAATACCCCCGCTTTGGCGCAGCGCTGTTAGCGCCGCACCTCCCTCGACACTTTGGGAGGTCTGCTCATCATGTTCGCCGAGTGAGCAGGCCCAGAAAATCCAGAACGGCGGCGCCGAATGAGGTGTTGGAAACAATCGTTGCGCTAGCGCGGAAACGGCCATCCAGCCGTCGTCGCCATCTGCCGTGCGCAGTTGCGGCGCGGGTGCCCTTTGCCCGATGCCGAAGAAGATGACCACATTCGGCCTCAACGTCCGTGCCAGCGCCACTGCTGCGTCGAGGTCATCAGCGCGAAGCTGGAGCAGGTCGTATTCGTCGATACGGCCGCTCGCGGTAGCGGCTGCCGCAAGGGTTTCAGCAAGGAAATCATGGGCTGCTTGCGGGTCAAAAGCGCGTTCGGGTCCTGGATGCCCGACCAATGCAAGCACTCTCATACGTTCCGGCACCGCCGCGAACCCGAAGCTGCGATCATCATCGACAGTCCGCACGGGCGCGAGCTTGTGGCGGTTGAGCGGACTGATTTCCGCCTGGAACGCTTCCCACGGGACGGCGGATTCCCTGGCGCCCGCGCCGATCCTTAAGAAGAGCGGTTCGCGATCCTCAAACATGCGTTCGTCGAGCGCCGCGGCAATCTCGCCTGCTGGAAAAGCAGACCTGAGTGCCAATCTGGAATCTCGCGACCAAAGGTCGAACGGGCGGTCCAGGAATGGCAGCCGCAACCAGGGAAGCCCAATGTCGCGATCCGGACCTGCACCCGTCAATCGAATGAAGCGCCGAAAAAGGTTTGACGGGGAGGAAGCTTCAGCGAGCTTCACGAACCCCACCAGGTGCGAATCTGGCGTATCAGGCTCGCCTCGTCCGCGCCTCCCAGATGCTTCTCCTCAGTCTGTCCCACGACCTGTGTGAGGAGTGCGAACGAACTGGCTCCGTAGGCCAGCGCTTCCTGAGCGGTTCCGGCATGAGCCGCTATCGACGCGACCGCACCGATGATCGCCAACAACACCACACTGAACCAATAGTAGCTTGATTTGATATATGACGGCGTCGACTCAAAGCGCTTGCGAATGGCCTTGATGATATCCGGCAGAATGCCGCCGACGGCGCCCAGCGCTGCTGTCTCGATGATCCCCATAAGCTCCCTCCCAGCTAAACATCCTCTACTATATCTTCGGCACTCTGACCAGCAATTTAAGTCTCAGTGGCGCTGTGTATTAATGCTGTGTCTTTCCGCGAATAGAAGCGACCGAACCTGACTCCACTATATTCTCACATGGCTCGAAGCGCCGTTTCAGCGTCTTCCGCTGATTAGATCGAGGACAACCACCTCGATCAGTGGCTGGCGCGCCTCGGGAATCGCGGCCTTCAACATTTCTTTCATCTCTTGGGCGCTCGCGGGCGCGGGAAGCCCGTTGGGCCTGGCCTTCAATCGCCTACCGCTCGCCGAGGGCATATTGCCGAACCACAGGACGCAGTAGATGCCGCGTTGTTCGGAGCGCCAGTCGACGAGATATTGAACATCGAGCTGGTCGGTCGCCGCATCCCAGACATTCGGGTGCCACTGACCTTTGACCTCGATGGGCAATTGCATCGTGCCGCGCGCGAAGGCGAGATCCGCCCGCTTGGTCTGAGGCATGTCCGCCTCCGTAATCCGCTGGATATCGTAGCGGGCCAATTCCGGTCCGATCATCGCCGCCAGCCGGTCGCGGCAGCGGTTCTCGTCGCGCGGAACGCCAGCATCCGTCCAGAATTCTACAACCGTATCGAGATCATCACCGGCGAGCTTGCGCCGCGCGATGTCCATCTCTTCCAGCACTATCGCCTTCAAGTCTTCGATATTGCCGGGCGGTCCGTCGTCGAGGAGCGCTGTCAAATCGCTCGGCGCCAGCCCTGAAAAATCCTCTTCCGCCCGCTTCTGCCGCTGTTCTGC
Organism: Mesorhizobium sp. B2-5-7; assembly: GCF_006440875.1. Classification (NCBI taxonomy): domain Bacteria; kingdom Pseudomonadati; phylum Pseudomonadota; class Alphaproteobacteria; order Hyphomicrobiales; family Phyllobacteriaceae; genus Mesorhizobium; species Mesorhizobium sp. B2-5-7. The sequence continues at coordinate 50,629 of NZ_VFUO01000010.1, forward strand.
TGCCATGTGCCGGATCAGCTCGGCATAGCCGTCATTGGATCCGGCAACGAGGCGCGCCATGGCTTGGCTTGCTTCGACGCTGGTGTCGCCAGCGATCAGACCAAGCAGGGAGCGCAGAAAGTCAGTTGCGTCATAGTCGTTTGTGTCGCCCGAGCCGACGCCGTTGAGCACTGCGTAGGGCCAATGCCCACGAAACTCGGTAATGATCCATTCCGCCTGTGCGACCGACAGCGGCATCATACCGCCGCCCCGCTCGAATTGGATTCGGTTGCGCAGGAACCAGATGAACCTAGGATGACCTGCACCGATCGTGTTGAGATCCGGCCTCACCAACTCAAAACGCACCAGCACATCAATTGCAAGCCACGACAGCATATGATCGAAATTGCGAAACACCATCGCGGCGCGCGCCTCTGCGATATCGCGCAGTGCATCGACCGCGCCAGCCTGGGTCAGGCAGTCGACCAGCCCTACTTCGACCTGCTCGGGAACGTTGGGAAACGCCGTCAGCCATTCAGCGGCCAGCGCAGCTCCGGTCGCCTGCCAGGCAGGATCGTGGGCGAGCTTGTAGAGCCCGCTGACATGATCGCTGCCGGCTGCCAACGCCGGTTCCATCCAGAGCCGCGCGAATGCGATGCGGGATTCGGCAGTGGGGATGACCTCGGCCTCCAGCGCGGCTTGCAGCCGCTCCTGTTCATTCTCAACGCTCCAGCCGTGATCGTCGTAGCTGAGCAGCAGGGCCGCCAGTTTGAGAGAACCCGGAAGGTCGGCCAAGCTCTTCCCGGTGCGCAGACGCTCATAAAGTCCGGCCATGATCGGGCCGCTGTAGTTATAGAACGTCCCATGTGCGAAACCCTCAGCGATTTCAGCGGCGGTGGGCAGATCGGGGCGATGAAGAACGGCCTCGAATCCGGTCAGTGCGTCGTCACCCAGCGCCGGTCCAAGGAGGCTGACCAGACGCTCGGCCGGCGGCAGGTCATTCGGCAAATCGCGGGATGACATGCCAAGATAGGCTTCGGCGGGCTCGAAGATTGCCGTGAGTCCGCCGGAGCGCAGATCGTCGCGCACCTTTTCCAACTGGTGGCGTACCACTTCGAAGGCCGCCTTCTGCTCGCGCACCCAAATGGCTTCCTTCTTGTCGTGACGGACCTTCCAGGCGGGCTTCTTGGGATTTTCGAGCTTGCGCAGGAACCTAGCCAGTTGCTTGTCGCCGCGCCGGAACGCTTCCGCGGCCAGCCGCACATTGGGATCGAGCCCGCTTGGGCCCCTGGCAATCTGCAACAAGTCCTTCCAATCTTCACGCAGGCCAGCGTCTTTTGTGTCGCCTTCGGCCAAGCGAGCGAGCGCGCAGACAATGTCGCCTGGTCGTGTTGTGAGCCCGACCAAACGGTGTTGTAAATGGTGCTCGGTCGCCCACAGGCTATCCTTGCGGCGGTCAGTCGCAAGAACGTGCTCCTGGACCGCGCGTCGCAACGCATCGTGCGTCGACAATCGGTCGGCCAGGCTCTGGTATTCTTCACGATGGGAGCGATGGGACCGTTCAATGATCTTGAGCCAGCGCCACAGCGCAGGAGCTTGGGCCGGTCCGGTAATGCCTTTATCAATTGCCTGGACGATCAGCTGAGCCACGATGTCTGCTACTTCGCCGGCCTGCCGCCAATCGTCGTTGGTCAAGAGTTCCGCATATTCGGCGATCAAATCCAGTATTCCGGCCAGTCGTGCCGTAGCTATCGTGTCGAACAGGCGCCGATATGGGCGGATTGTGTGGACGCGCCGATCCCTGCGGCGTGGCAGCGGACAACTTGTTAAGCCTAATTCGCCGAACAATGTTGCGACCAGCACCGCGTCTGGCACATCGCCCTCAATGGCTTGGATCAGCTTGCGCGCAAGGCGCGAGGTGTCGCCGCCCTGATCAGCCAAAGCTGCCACCGTCGCCTGCCACCAGGCGCGGTCGCGATATGGCATGAGGGCGTCCGCCGCGTCGGCGCGCTCGGCGTAAAAGCGCTCTCTCGACAGGACGATTACTTCGAGCGTGTCGGCCAGCTCGGCGGCCAGGGATGTGCCCTTCAATCCTTCTATCAAGAGCGAACGCAGATGCACACTGCTCGTTGCCGCCGCGATGATATCTTTGATCTTGGGCTTGAGGGCCGCGATCATCAGGCCCGCCGCCGTCTTGATGTCCCAATCGGCCGACCGGAAATACGGATCGTCGTGAGCGAGCCTGCGCAGCGCCTCGAAAAGACAATCGGCCAGATGCGGGGTCAGCGCAGCGGTCTCCCCATAGCGAAGCACACCGTAGGGGTCTTCGGCGATGATCCGCTCGGCCATTGGCGGGCTATGGTAGCCAAGCCAGGCATGAATGCCGCGCAGACTTGCGGAAACGCCGCCGCTGCCCTGCAATTGTGCCAGAACGCGGCGCTGCGTCCGCGGAGTGGTGGCCTGTCGCGAGAGCCAACGTGCGCCGAGATACTCTGCGATGACGCGGTGAATAAGTTTGGCCCGCGAAGGACCAACGCTGTGAAATAGCTTGCAGGAAAAAATCGCCCGCGCGGCCTTGGCGCTCGGCAGCTTTTCCAAATCTGACAGTCGCAGATCACCTTGCTGAACCTGCGATGCGCCCGCAGCGCTCGCAGCTTCAGCGCCCGAAAACAAAAGGCCAGCAGCAATTGCCCCTGCAGCATCAAGCGCTTCATCCTGAGTGAGTTGGGCCAATCCCATATTCTGGCGATCCGGATCGTGCTCAGGCCAGACCAATGTACAGACGCGCTCGAACAAGGCAGCCCGCGTCCCCGGCAATTGCACGTCGGTCTCGGCGACCCGTCCAGTCAGGCCAAGCGTCAAGGGATTTCGATAAAGCTCTTCCAATCCGTGTAAGGCGAGATGGTCGAGCACATGGTTGGGATCCACGGTTGAATACCGCGCAACGAGATAGGCGCGCGCTTCTGAACGGTTGAAGGGTTCGAGCGTCAGCACAATGGGATCGGCACCGTAGAGTTGGCGCAGGTCCGTTATGCTGCGCGCCTGCCATTCGCGCGAGCGGCACGAGAGGATGAACGGCGGCGAACCGGCCTCTTCGAGCTGGGCGAGGATTGCATCGACGGCGTCGCCCTCGCGCTTGGACATGGCCTCGTCGAGGCCATCAATCAAAATCGGCTTGCCCATCGCCACCAGCTTGGCCGGGTTCTTGCTGTTGATGAACCGGATCGCGGTCACCGGTTCAACGATTAACTGCCGTCCGAGCTCGCGCATGAGCTCGCTCTTGCCCATGCCAGGCTCGCCAAGAACGATCTTGTTACCGGCAAGAGCGAGAAGCCCCGGCTCATCAACCCCGGGGTCGAGTTTGGAAGTATCGCTGATCGTCAGCCGGCGCTTGAAATAGGCCGCGGCCGCATCTTTTGCAGAGGGCTGGGGAAAACCGCTTGTCATCTAAAGTTTCCTGCGGAGAAATTTCAGCTTCAAAATCACCATGAGTCGCCCTGACGTCAGTGACGCATAGCAGGCTGCCGTTGTCGACGCTTTCGCGTTAGCAGGCCCTAATGTTGGGCCGCAAAAAGGCCGTTTCCGCAGCTTAATTGTACCATAAATAGGTCGCAAAGTTATTTTTCGTCCTATTTATGAGACTCCGTGACGAGCAATGGCTTGTCAGAGGGATTTTTGCGCTATAAATGGAGCGCAAAGCGGTAAAAAGTACCATTAATGGAACATGATCATGGCTAAGCCCGCATCGAGGTCTTATTCGCGTTATAGCCGCGACGCCGCGCTGCTCCTAGGGCAACTCATCCGGCGCGCACGCATCGAGCGTCGCATAACTGTCGAGGAGCTCGGTGAGCGTGCCGGTCTATCGCGTGGTCTCGTCCACCGTATTGAACGGGGCGACCTCGGCTGCGCTATCGGCGCTGTCTTCGAGGCCGCGGCCGTCGTGGGAGTAAGGCTGTTCGATAGCGACCTGGCAACGTTTGCCCAGCACATAGCGGCGAACACCGCAACGCTGACGCTTCTTCCCCAGGCCGTACGCACGTCAACCGGTCCGGTGAAAGATGACTTCTGAAAACGCACCCCGCGAGGCTTTTGTCTGGATTTGGCTGCCACAAGCGACGGAGCCGGTTGTTGCCGGACTGTTGACGCGTGACGGCGACAAGCTGCTATTCAATTATGGCCGTTCCTACCTGGCCCGCGAAGACGCGATCGCGATCTACGACCCCGAATTGCCGCTGAAGGCAGGCGGATTGCCGCTGTCGCCTGGTCTTTCGATGCCCAACAGCATTCGCGACGCAGCGCCTGATGCCTGGGGCCGGCGCGTCATCATCAACCTTATCCTGGGCAAAAAGGGCAACGCGATCGATCCCGCGGCGCTGGACGAGCTCACTTACCTGTTGGAGTCTGGATCTGACCGCATAGGCGCGCTCGATTTCCAGGCGTCGCCCAGCAGATACGTTCCACGCCAATCGCGAAGCGCATCGCTGGAGGAGCTTTTGAGCGCTGCCGCCCGCGTCGAAGAGGGTGTGCCGCTGACGTCCGAGCTGGACCAGGCCTTGTTTCATGGAAGCTCCATCGGCGGAGCCCGGCCGAAAGCACTGATCGCCGACGCGGATGCAAAATTCATCGCGAAATTCTCCTCTCAAGGCGACGTCTACAGCGTGGTAAAGGCTGAGTTCATCGCCATGCGGCTTGCCGGCATGGTCGGGATCAATGCGGCACCGGTGCGCCTGACACAGACCGTAGGGAAGGATGTCCTGCTCATCACCCGTTTCGACCGGCAAAAGTCAGGCGATCAATGGCGCCGCCGCAGCATGGTTTCTGCACTGACGATGCTCGGCCTCGATGAGATGATGGCGCGCTATGCCAGCTATGAAGATCTGGCGCCGATCATCCGCCATCGCTTTAGCGATCCAAAGAAAACGCTGAAGGAGCTGTATTCGCGGGTAGTCTTCAATATCCTTTGCGGCAACACGGACGACCATGCCCGCAATCATGCCGCATTTTGGAATGGCTCCGAGCTGGAGCTGACCCCTGCCTACGACATCTGCCCGCAGGCGCGCGCCGGCAACGAGGCGGGCCAAGCGATGTTGATCCTCGGCAACAACCGATCAAGCCAGGTTGCGGTCTGCCTTCAGGCACATGCGGTGTTCCAGTTGTCTAAAGAGGACGCCACCGCGATCGCGGCGGCACAGATCACAACGATCCGCGATCAGTGGGATCGCGTCTGCGAGGAAGCCAATCTTAGCGTCATTGATCGTCAGTTGTTTTGGCGAAGGCAGATCCTCAACCCCTTCGCGCTCGAGGGCGCTCCAGAAAGCCTGAGAGCCCTGCTTCAGTAGAGCAAATTCGCCGTCGCGCGGAGTTCGCAAGACCCGCGATCCGATCAGTGTTGACACGACCCCCGCCTTGACTTCTCACAAGCCTAGCGACGATCGGGCGGCGCGGATTTGAATTGGTCCGTTGCGGTTAAGGCAAAATCGGTTGGTAGCTGCAGTCCGAGCGAGGATGTCAATCGCCTCGGCAGCATGGTCCGCCAGAATTCGCTCTGTTGATCGAGCGATGCCGTATCGCGCTCCAGGTGAAGCTTTGGGCAAGCCCCCCAGCACAGCGGCAGAAAGGAGCATGTGCTGCACTTTTCGTTGCGTGTCGGATCGAACCCGTCCCACCATTGTTCCTGCGTGGCTTGTTGTGCGGTGGATTCTCGATCGAGTTGTCCGACAGCGCGGTGCGGTTCGGTAACCTGGAGGCCGCAATTGTACAGGGATCCATCAGCGCCGATGACGATCGAATCCTCGGCAATCGCAGCACACACGGATCTTCTTGGGTGGGGGTAGCGATCCAATGCGGCTGTCTTGTCGAGATAGATTTCTGGGACGATGGCGCGCACGACATCCCTGGCGGCCTCGAATTCCGCATAAGCCAGCTCAGTCTTGCGGATGAAATCGACCTCGGTTGAGTAAGGCGTCAGTTTAGCGATCTGCAGCGTTGCCTTTGACCCCTTCTCGAACCAGCCGTTTGTCATCCCGAATTCGGCGAGCAAAACGAGATCCGCACTGTTCTTCGTACCCAGGTTGAAACGGATATCAACGGTCACATCCCGTTTGAGAGCTTCAATCAGTCTGATAGCGCCCTGAAACTGATCCTCGCCGGAAAATCCGCGACGGTAGCGCCGTACCTTGTTATGGGATTTGCCAAATCCGTCGAAGGTGACCTGAACGCGCTCAATCATGTGGATGCGGGCGAAAGCCAAGGGATCGCCAGGCCACAGTGTGCCGTTGGTCAAGATCGACGCTGAGTACCGCCGTCCCAACTGATTGCAGAGTGCCTGGAGCCGTGACGATGCCTTTTCCAGAAAGGCCCGATTCAACATCGGCTCGCCGCCATACCAATCAATGTGTAGGGCTGGCTTGCCGGAAGCAGTCAGAATGTTTTCAACGCGCTCGACGATCTTATCGACATTGCCAAACTCAAGCGTGGATTCGTCCCGCTTCTGAAAACAGTAGAAGCACCCTAGATTGCAATTGTTGGTCGTAGTGATGGTCACAATGATTGGGGACTCTGCCTTGGTCTGCAGGAAGAGCTCCCGAATTTGCTTTATTTCGTCGAACCCCGGCTCAACAACAAATCCACCGCTCAGCAAGGATTGCGACAGCGCTTCCCCTAGATTGGTGAGATCGATTTTTGCGGGGTGCCTGCAAAGAGCGAAGCCGAGATCGGCAGCATCGCTCCCCGCAAAATGACGCGACGCTCCCGTTCGCGCATTGTAAAGAATGATACTGCCGGTCTTTGTAGGGATCGAGAAATTGTAGCGTGATGTGGAGTACATGGCACGCTGCCAACCGTCAGCTCTGCTCGATCAGGGCCACGCAGTAGGTTGCGTCATAGCCGCAAAGTGTCGCAAGCGGCTTTGAATTGCCCTTTTCGTCGGAAACGCTGACTTCAACCTGCTCTATGGTTACGCCCGGCTTGACCTTGATTGTAGGCTCGCGGTCAGCAGATTCGATGAGAGTAATCTTCGTCATGACTTACGATCCCTCCTCGTGAAGACCCACACCCGCATAGTCTGCCCGAACTGGCGACTTGGCAAGTAAAATCGAGTCGCGCTAATTTCGCGATGCAGAGCCCCGGACGGCTAATGCTTCGTGGATCGTCGAAGATTGTTAGCCGCGGAAGAAATCGGTCACATTGGCTCGGGGTGAGCGAGCCGTTTCCGCGCCAGCGGCCCCCGCAATGACCTTTTGCAGGATTAGCGGGGTCAAGAGCCCGATCTGGAATGCAGTCAATGCTTGCGCCTGACTGCCAAAATTCAACCAAGTGAAAGCGCCGGATACAAATATCATCAGCGCTGTGATAATCCAGTAGAGTGCACTTTTCAGGTATTCTGGAAATCGCGGATTTGTCCTTAGGCCATACCAATGAACAAGCTCAGCGACGAACCCTCCGAAAATACCAACCAGGAAAACGCCGAGCGCAGTGGTCAAAGCTACTCCGCCGCTCATGATCAATCCTCCAGCGATGTGCATCCTTCCGGAAGCGTTTGTAGTATAGCTGCCGATCGCTTTTCCAGCCCTATCTACATGAGTTCACGGTCTCGGCTTCGCTATTCTGTGGAGGGAGCCTCCGCGCTGGCCAATGCGATCGCCGTTCTGGCTTCCAGCGATGCCCCCACAGGGCTTTACGACGAGAACCTTACCCGCAAGTCGCTTGAAGCGATGTTTCGAGAGATTGGCGCGAGTGAAGAAGTCGGAGGCTGCGAACTCATCCTGGTCCTTTCGGGTCATGGTGACCAGAGCACGGACCAGACCTGGTTCTGCACCTATGAGGCTAATCCTGACCAAATAGACCTCACCGGCGCCGGGCTTGCCGATCTTGTCATGCTTGCCAGACCGGCGAAGGTCTCGGCGGTTTTTGACTTTTGCCATGCCGGCGGCGTTGCGAAGGACTTTCGGGCAGCGCTATCGGGTCGACTTGGCGACGACAACATCCTGGTCCTCTCCGGCGCCACTTCGCAGCAATTGGCTTACGAGCACCCTGCTCTCGGCCGAGGCCTGTTCACGATTGCCCTGCACGAAGCGCTCGTAGACAAGCGGCTCTTTGCACTGGCCGCAATGCCCGGGACCGCTACGCAGCCGTCGCCCGGGGGATCGGCGTCGAGCGACCTGGCGCGGCTCTTTGTTTTCGCGAGGGAGCGTACCGAGCAACTTGCCTACCTCTTCGCCGGCGGTCGCAGGCAGTCGCCGGAGCTTTGTGGCTCCGGCCATCTTGCGCTCGAATGGTCCGACAAGACCATTGGGCCGCCCTTAGCCCCCGAACCCAGACGAGCCTTGGCTGGAAGGGTACGGCGCGTTTTCGGTTGGAGTGCAGCGCTTGTAGTCGCCATCTGCATGCTCCTGTACTTCCTGCAATATCACATCGCCGTGCAGCCGAACGGCTGGATCGAGGTACGCCCCGGCCCGCCATGGATGTCCTCATTGCTTCCGAGCGCGATGGGATCGGGAGTGCAGTTGGCGATTGCCGCCGACGATCTCGAACCTGCTTCGCCGCGTTGGGACGAGCAACGCATCAAGGCGCGGACAGCCCTGATGCGCGGCGGTGTAGGTGGGCTTGTCAGTCACCCGATAGGCGACCAGGAAAACTGGGAATTCCGGCTATCGTCCGAATTGTCTAAGGACGCCGGTCGACGGCTGCATTTTGTCTCTTCGCGCAGCGGTGTGATTGACGTCTGTGATTCCAAGGACGTCAAGCGCGACCGATTGTGGGATTACCAGTTTGCGCTCGAAGCTGCGCTGCTTGATCGAGCGCGGTCTTGCCCCGCGACATATTTCCTTTTGAACGGTCCAGAAATCGATGATCTCTACAACGTCGACGACGTGCGAACGGTCGCCGACTATGGCCTATCGGAGCTTTCCGATCAGGCTGTGCGGACTTACCTCGCCGGGCTTGCCCTGGCTTTTGGTGAGCTCCGGGACGAGGACGCGCGGCGACGCTCGTTGGAGGCCGCTATCCTGTTGACCTCCGTTCGGGCAGAACGCGACGTTGTCAGACCATCGGACTGGCTCGCCTTTCTACGGTTCGTCGAGGATGTGGCGGGAAGTCCCAAACTCACCTTGGCGCCGAACGCCGCGGTCTTTCCACGCTTGGCCAGGTGCGCGGCGAGTTGGTGCGAGCTTTCGACAAAAATCGTCGAATACTTCGCTGCTGGCCCGCAAGCGTCGGGCATGGGCAACGGAGCCGGAATGATGATGTGGTTGATGGCAAAGGACTCCGAAAGACAAGCCGCAGAGGGCTCCGCCACCAGCTCCTGGTCACTTCCACCAATATTGCTGCTCGCCCGCCGCGGCGAACTTAACGGACGTGATCTCGATCTGATCATTCGGCGATACGGCTTGCTCGTTATCAACCACGACATGTTCTGGGTGGACCCGACCTGGTTGCCACGTTTCGCGCGCGTGCTTCCGCTAAGCGAGGAGTGGAGCACACCGTTGTGGGGTTGTGTACTTGGCACGTCTGGTAAAAATTCGTCCTGCTTGCCGATTGATGCCAGCCTTGCTGCGCGCGTGCTAGCGGCTCAAGGTCGCTTCCTCAGTGCCGAGGCGTTAGCTCAATTGGTCCTTCGACTGGACAACGGCATCAAGCAAGACCGTGATGTCGCGGCATACGCGTCCGAGATGGTAGACCTAGCATGTTGGACGCCCATGCCAGATCGATGGGTTTCAGGGTTGGAAAAAGGCGTTGAGTACGACATTCAGATAGCACCGCCACGCAGCGCCGATCCGCTTACCGGGGTCCAAATCGTTGAGGTGACGGATGTGTCAGTCGCGCAGGCGCTGTCGGCGGCTTTGAGGAGCGATCATGGGAGTTCGCCAGCAACGATCAACCTCCTCGTAAGGTACGCCTCCAACCACTTCTCTTACGCAGGCCTTGATGTCCTTTATCGCGCGCTGGCGCACAAACTGCGACCGACGGGCGACCCAAGCGGATTCGACCTTGTGCGCTCGCTCCAGGACTTCGCACCGGACGCACAAGCAAGAGCGGTCCTTTTGCGGGCCCTGTCAATTACAAGACCGCGCAGTCTGCTTACCGACGCGCGCATCGCGGATGGATCGGTCTTCTGGCGTCTCGATGCGGTTCTTGCCGCGCGCCGCCAACTTGGCGACTACCAATTTGAAGAAGACCAATATTGCGAGTAGCAACGGCGACGATTTTGGCCGCGCGCCAGCCGAAGGAGCTTCATCCCATAGGGATCTGGCTCGCCCCGGTTTCTCCCAGTCAAAGCGATAATGCATCAGTCATAAGGAACAACGAATGCCATTGCTCTTCTGCAACATTGCATGGATGAACCACTATGCCGGCAGGGATCCGAACGATCCTCCGAAAGGCGGCGGCGGGTTTCCAGTTCTGGAAGGCTTTTGCGGTGAGGAGTTGAACTTCGTTGCCTGTGAAGATGGGTATGTCTACGGCCACTTCGAAACCATCAAGGGCGAAGAGGATCGGCAGGTCAACATCCAGCGCCTTGGGGCCGGTCCCGAGGACGACTTCCTCGATGGCGTCGATATAGTCTGGACGGCTCCGACACAGGGGAGCGATCCGCGCTGTGTGGTCGGTTGGTACCGAAACGCGCGCATCTACCGTCATCGACAAAAATTCAACGGCCAATTCCCATCGGTGCGGCACGTGGAGGATGAAATCACCAGCTTCCGTGTCAAGGCCAGGATCAAGGACGTCAGGCTGTTGCCTTCATCGGAACGACGCATGAAGCTTGAGCGAGGTCCCGGTTGGAGCGGCCAGGTCAGTTGGTGGTACGCGGAAGATACGAAAAACCGCAATGCGCGCGATTTTGTCCGGTCTGTCAGAAAACTTCTTGAGGGCGAGCGTGAAACTAGGCGCCCGTCGTCGGCAACCCGCAGAAAACGACGAGCTGGGGAAGCTGCATCCAATGCGTATTCGCGTTATGTGGAAAAATATGAAGCCGTGGTCCATCCCCGCCACAACAGATTGCAAAGACGGTTCGAAGCCTATCTTAAGGATCGGTTTCCTGGCGTGACCTTCCCGGCCACCTTCTGCGACGACTTAAGGTACGTAGCTGACAAGCGAGATGAGGTCATGGTTGAGATCAAACCAACCGAACCGTCGACCCTTAGGTTCGCGATTCGAACAGCCATTGGGCAACTTCTTGACTATCGGCAGCACCAGCGGTGGAACGGCAAACAGTTGATAGTTGTAGAGACTGAAGTGACGAACGCTGATGATCGAGCGCTGGCGTTCGACAACGGTTTCGGCCTAGCGTGGCCGATCAAGGATGGCGGTTTCGCATTTGCTTGGCCACCCAAGCGTCGGCAGGCTGTCATTTAATCAGCAAGGTTCACGCCGGGGACACTGCCAGCCGCATTTTGGAGTGTGCCGGCGCGGCGACAAGCTGGTTCACGTTTATCACCCCAAACGCAGCAAAAGCGATATCGGGCAAGATGCGAAGGGTTTGTCCAGAAAGAGGCCAGACACGCTGCTTATGCCAAACTCATGGATGCCATCTTGGCGCCAAAGCGGTTGTCATCTCTGGGCAAGCAATCCCAAGCGCCTGCCAAAGCGCCGACGTCAGCGCGGGGTCATCAACGGAACCGCGCTTTCGTCGAGGGACAATGGCGTACAAGACGGAAGCACCGAAATGACCGCGATAGCGACCAAAGGCAGTGCGGTGCTGGAGAAAGTTCGTGACCCTGAGACGGTTTAACAGGGCGGCCGAAGGAGCATCAGCATAGCGCCGACGCAAGGCGGGATGCGGGACCGACAGCCCCCGGCGAGGGGCGCCAAATGAAACGCCGCCAATGCCGACTCGCCGACCCATCTTTGGTTCGACCGAGCAATTCTACATGTGCGCATCGCTCCCATTGGCTTCTGCAAATGACCGCGCTGCTTTCACCAACCATCACACAGCCTGCGCGCACAAGTACGGCAGAGGCCGACTAGGTCGGCCTTAGGGGATAGACCGCACCTTTAGGAGGTTCTGGCTGCCGCGATTGGCGCGCGCTCAAACTTGCACTACATATTCACCCTTGGGCAATTGCGTATCATCAGGAGAATATATTTTGAGCGAGGAAAAAGAAGCTGAGCAAGCCGATCTGGTCGGACTGACCGCGGATATCGTCTCGGCATACGTTGCCAAAAATGCCCTGCCAGTGACCGGTCTCCCAGATCTCATCAGTCTAGTTCATTCGACACTGTCGGGCATCGGTCATCCAACGGCAGCCCAAGAGCCGATCGCGCAGCCTGCGGTCAATCCAAAGAGATCGGTGACGCCTGACTTCATCATTTGCTTGGAGGATGGGAAAAAGTTCAAGTCGCTGAAGCGCCACCTCAGTGTTCATTACGGGCTGACGCCTGAGCAATACCGTGAAAAGTGGGGGCTGGCGCGAGAGTACCCGATGGTCGCGCCGAATTACGCGGCCCAACGCTCTGCATTGGCAAAGTCCAGCGGGCTTGGGCGGAAGCCGGGGGCCAAGGCGACGCAAAAGGCAACGACCAAGCGAACATCACCGCGCCGTTAGCGCTACGCGAACGGTCTTGATAGGCCGCAACGAAAATTTTGCGGCCCGCGGGACCAATCGCTTCAGAAGGTGCGCAGACGTGCAGGTGGCGCTCGCCTGGTGAACGCTTGGGCCCATTTCAGGTCAAATCACAGGCAGCTTCTTTTCGCCCTTGAATATGTCGTGATCGTCCGGTGCCGCCTGGCTCCAACTTGCGTCCGGATCGGCGAAGAACATTTGTCGCTTGTGACACTTGGCATTGTCGTCGGCATAGTAGGCGATGAGCCATTTGCCCGATGGATCAAGTATCCCAACCTTGGCTTCGCCACCCAACTTTTCGATCTTGTTGATGATGTCGCGAGAGTAGAAGTGGCGAAATATCCGGTCAAACTCTGTCAGGTAGATATCAGCGACCCGGGTGTCGCCGCGGATCAACAGCATGTTCTCGTCATTTGCGGTAAGGGAGCCTCCGGAAAAATTCGCCGATCCTGTGCAGATCAGCGGATCCTGAGATAGAGGATCGATCAGCAGGAATTTGGTGTGGATGAAAAAGACGAATCCATCGCCGCTCTGGCGTTCCAGTTCCTCATCGAGAAACCAACTTTCGATCTTGAAATGAGGTATCGGCACGATCTTGGTGACTTTTTTTCCCGTGGCGCTACGCCCAGTCCGCTCTTCAACTTCCATCTTCTCTTTGCCAAGGATGGCGCCGTACGAGAATTGCAGATCGGCTGGATTCTCCTGCTGTGCCTTTTCGATTGCCTCGGTCGGAGGCCGCTCGAGCAAAATGAACCGCATCGACGGCCCTTTCGCGGCCATGGGCGCCAGAATCTTGGGATCGACGGAAAAGGCACCCGTAAACATGGAGGACGTTTTTGCGTCCGCGATACGCGCGCCGTACCAATCGAGCATTCGCGTGCTGGTGCGCGGTGAAAACACAAGCGTGACGCCAGGACCGACAAGATTGGCTGGGTTGGGGGTCAGACCGACAGCTGCAACCGTTGCGTGGTCGTCATCGGGATCGCTGGTGAGACCGGTCCAGAATTTAAAATAGGTTTTTGCAACCCCGGCATCGGTCACCTTATGTCCGACGTTCGTCTGCCCCAGAAAGCCGGAGGGCGTGAAGTTGGTCGAGCCTGTCCAGACCGAGACAGGGTCGGTCCCGCCAGCAAGACGCACGATGAACTTGTTGTGGGGGATTTTGGTTTTCGTGCGCCGAAACAGTATCGTGCGGTTGCCAACCTTCTCCGCTAGCCCAGCCAGTTCTGCGTTCGCGTTGTTGACCTTTGTGTCGTGGAACACTATGCGTACGTCGACGCCACGGTCGATAGCAGCCTTCAACTCCTTCGCGAAGCGCAAATATGTGAACTCATAGGCCGCCACGCGCAGCCCATCGCCCGCGGGTGTCTCCCGAATATGGGCGATACACGCTTCAAGCAGGCCGCGCGACAACCACGCGACCTCCTTGTTTTCCGGATCGTTATACTCGTCGTCGCCGAGCGCCTTGTTGCCGAACTTTTCGGCGAAGGCCTGGCTGGCGATGGCACCACGATTGAACCAGATACCATGTCTGCCGTCGTCTTCTGCCTCGGTGGTAATGTCGATACTTGCGGTATGGCGGGCTTCAAGCGCACCCGGCTCGCCGAACATGGCCGAGACTTCAAATTCATATCTGGTCTGCGGATTGGCCTGATAGTCGCTCCACATAAAGCTTTGAATCGGATGCTCGTTCGTGAAGAACCGCGGTATCTTGCCATCCTCCGCAGCCTTGACGCCCTGCGGGAACAGCTTCTCGAATATCTTCAGTCCTGTCAGCCACGACCATTCACCACCATTGACGCGGCGTCGAAACGCGAAGCCTCTCAACCCCCGCGCATCCGCCTTGGACAGATCCAGCGCCAGCAACACGACGCGTGTCCCCGCAATGGCGTGCACTTTCAACTTGCCGTTATCGGATGCCCCCATTTTCCGCATTCTTCCCTCCTCATGGCAATGCTGAACGGGATTATCTCTCCCAAACCATGACATTGAATTTCAAGTTCTGAATGGAATCAATCATGCTTATGGCAAAAATTTGTGGCATGTGACCACATGTTAGTTAGCCAGATACTTGATGGCGCAGAATATGGCGACACTACAGCGGGCTCACACTTCAACGTCAGCAATAATTGCCGCCGCTCGGCATGGGTGGTGGCGGGCAAATTTTCATTGCGGTTGCGCCGAAACAGGTTTGTGCGTGCGATTGCCGGTTCTTTCCGGAAGGAACGACGATCGATGAAGGCACAGATTCAGGCCAACTATGAAGAGCGCCTCGGGCGCTATGCCGCGCTTGTCCATGGGAACAACCCACCGGGTCTGGTGATCAAGCTGGCAACGTATTCGTCCCTATTGAAACAATGCGAAGAGCACGGGGACAGGCTCTGGCGAATAGAACCACTACTTTACCAGATCATGCGCTCGATCGAAGTCGATCTCCATCTTGCCACTGCCAAGCTGCTTGAAAGTCCAAGGCGCAGCGACCGCAGCTTATTCAGGTTCCTCGAGTTTTGCCTCGACAACCAGATGCACATCGCCTGGAAATCGGGGACACCATCTCCAAGCCTGATCAAGGAACAGCTCAATGAGCTGGAAGCCCACAGGACGACGATTGCGATGATCATGGGCCGGCGGGACAAGTTCTTCGCGCATCTCGATAAGCGCTATTTCAGTGATCCGAATGCCATCTACGCCGACTACCCCTTGGACGAGTCCGCTGTAGTCGCTCTGGTGAATTGCGTGATCGGCATCATTTCATATCACCAACGAAACCTTGATGGTGCCATGGCCTTCCATGTCGGTGAGTTCTACCAGATCGCAGTCGAAAATATCGTGCGCAATCTCGAAGCTGGGCGAAAAGTGAATTTTCCGGGCCAGTTGGACTGAGAGCGATCGGCTCGACGCCAATGACGCCTGGGGCGGATTTCAAGAAGGCGCTCAAAATCATGACATTCGGAAAAGTACCGCACCTATCCGCGTATCTTTGACTACGAGGCAATGGCCAAAATTGCTTCGGAGGTGAACTCCTACCTGGTGGCCGACATCGCCCACATCAGCGGCCTCGTTGTCGCAGGAGTGCACCCCAATCCTGTAGGCCATTGCGATGTGGTCACCAGCACCTCTCACAAATCGATACGCGGTCCCCGCGGTGGCTTCATACTGTCAAGGAATGAAGACCGCTATCAGGCACTCTATCATTCCAAGAGCAAACACAATCTGGCCAAACGCATAGACCGTGCCGTGTTCCCTCTCCTGCAGGGCGGACCGCACATGAATACGATTGCAGCGCTAGCTGTCGCTCTGCACGAAGCAGGGAATCCGTCGTTCCGAGTGTACGGTCAGCAGATCGTCAACAACGCCAAGGCTCTGGCCCAGGCGCTTCTGGAGCGAGGTTATGAACTCGTCACGGGGGGCACTGACAATCACATGCTGATCCTTGATCTACGGGACCGGCCGCTGTCCGGGAAAGCCTATGCCGAGCGCTTGTCGCAAGCAGGTATCATCACGAATTTCAACATGGTGCCGGGCGACCGGCGGCATCCCGCGCTCACCAGCGGCATTCGGTTAGGCACGCCAGCAGTGACGGCCGACTTCTGCGCTGCGTTCGACGTACCTGGCATCTCCGACAGATAAGATGGCCGGATCAGCTGTCACATTTAATTCCAACGTTTGAAGCGAGGATATTCCATGACCAGACA
Organism: Mesorhizobium sp. B2-5-7; assembly: GCF_006440875.1. Lineage (NCBI taxonomy): Bacteria > Pseudomonadati > Pseudomonadota > Alphaproteobacteria > Hyphomicrobiales > Phyllobacteriaceae > Mesorhizobium > Mesorhizobium sp. B2-5-7. The sequence goes on from NZ_VFUO01000010.1 coordinate 66,863, forward strand.
ATTCGTGTTCTCCTCCGAATCCGTCGGCGCGGGACATCCCGACAAGATGGCCGACAATATCTCAGATGGCGTCCTCGATGCGATTCTTCGCAAGGATCCTCAGGCTCGCGTTGCTTGTGAAGCGTTGGTGAAGTCAGGGATGGTCGTTCTGGCTGGCGAGATCACCAGCCACGCGCAGATCGACTACAGCCAAGTTGCCCGCGATATCATTTTGGACATTGGATATGACGACGATGCGATCGGCTTTGACGGGCCGTCGTTGCGCGGTGATCTTGGCCCTGACCGAGCAGTCGCCTGACATCAGCCAGGGGGTCGACGAGGGACGAGGGCAGGATCTCGAGCAGGGAGCGGGAGATCAGGGCCTCATGTTCGGGTACGCATGCAACGAGACCGAAACATTAATGCCTTTGCCAATCCAACTTGCTCACGATTTGACGAAAAAACAGGCAGAGGTGCGCCAAACTGGACGCCTTGGCTGGCTCCGCCCGGACGTTAAATCTCAGGTGTCCGTCCGCTATGAAGGTTTGCGACCGGTAGCGCTCGATACCATAGTCCTGTCGACGCAGCATGATGATGAGGTCTCACAGGCCACCGTCCGCGAAGGCGTCATTGAGGAGATCATAAGGCCGGTCTTGCCCCATGACCTGGATACGACGGGAATAAGGTTCCTGGTCAATCCAACCGGCCGGTTCGTGGTCGGCGGGCCGCGAGGCGATTGCGGGCTTACCGGCCGCAAGATCATCGTCGATTCCTACGGCGGCATGGGGCGTCACGGCGGCGGTGCCTTTTCGGGCAAGGACCCGTCCAAGGTTGATCGGTCGGCCGCCTATGCCGCGCGGTACGTCGCAAAAAACGTCGTTGCCAGCGGACTTGCGGAGGTGTGCGAGGTTCAGCTTGCTTACGCGATCGGTGTGGCCGCACCGGTCTCAGTCCTCATCAATACATTCGGAATCGCAAAGATTGATGAAAAACGGATCGAACGCGCCGTCCTTGAGCTTTTCGATCTCCGGCCGAAAGGCATCATCAAGGCGCTGGATCTCTTACGGCCGATTTACCGCAAGACCGCGACATACGGACACTTCGGCCGCGAAGAGCCGGAGTTCACCTGGGAAAAGACGGACAGAGCTGACGACCTGTCGCGTGAGGCAGGACCCGCAGCTGCTTGATGCGTCGGTATTGGATCCTTTCGGCAAAGGACGACCCATTCCACACTCGAAAGAAACACCCCGGGCCGGCGTGGCAAGAAGCCGGCTCGGGTTTTTGGCGGAGATTTTGATGCCGGATTATGACGTGCTTTGCATCGGCAATGCCATTGTCGACATCATTGCCCAGTGCGACGAGGAATTCCTGGAGACCAACGGCATCATCAAGGGCGCGATGAACCTCATCGACACCCACCGCGCCGAACTGCTCTACAGCCGCATGGGCCCGGCGATCGAAGCCTCCGGCGGCAGCGCCGGCAACACGGCGGCCGGCGTCGCCAGCTTTGGCGGCCGCGCCGCCTTCTTCGGCAAGGTCTCCAACGATGCGCTGGGCGAAATCTACGCGCACGACATCCATGCACAGGGCGTCGCCTTCGACACCACGCCGCTCAAGGGCGAGCCGCCGACGGCGCGGTCGATGATCTTCGTCACCCCTGACGGCGAGCGTTCGATGAACACCTATCTCGGCGCCTGCGTCGAGCTTGGGCCGGAGGATGTCGAGGCCGATAAGGCTTCTGGCGCCAAGGTCACCTATTTCGAAGGCTATCTGTGGGACCCGCCGCGCGCCAAGGAAGCGATCCGCCAGACGGCGAAGCTGGCGCACGCGGCAGGCCGCGAAGTGTCGATGACGCTGTCGGATTCGTTCTGCGTCGACCGCTACCGCGACGAATTCCTCGAGCTGATGCGTTCGGGCACGGTCGACATCGTCTTTGCCAACAGCCACGAGATCAAATCGCTCTACCAGACATCCTCGTTCGACGAGGCGCTGGCGCAGATCCGCAAGGATTGCCAGATCGCCGCCGTGACCCGCTCGGAAAAAGGCTCCGTGATCGTGCGCGGCGACGAGACGGTGGTGATCAAGGCGACCGCCATCAAGGAACTGGTCGACACGACGGGCGCCGGCGATCTCTATGCCGCCGGCTTCCTGCATGGCTACACGCAAGGCCGCGACCTGCAGACCTGCGGCGACCTTGGCTCACTGGCGGCCGGCTTGGTGATCCAGCAGATCGGCCCCAGGCCTCGGCAGAATCTGTGCCGCGAGGCTGAGCAGGCGGGGTTGTTGTAGGGGGCATATCGGCAAGGTGCTGCCGGGCATCTCCCCCTCAAGGGACCCTCAAGGGGGGAGATCGGCTGTACCTATGGAAACATTATCTCGGCTGGGCTGTCGAATGCTTCGGCCTCGCTTCTACCGGCGTGGAGGACGCGACCCAAATTCACAGCATATGTGCTACTCGGAGTTCAATGATCATCGATTCTATCGCTGAACTGGACGCGGACGTCATCTCGATCGAGACGTCGCGCTCCAAAATGGAACTGCTAGACGCCTTCACGAAGTCCTAATATCCGAACGAAATCGGTCCTGGCGTCTACGACATTCACTCACCACGTGTCCCAGAAGTCGGCGAGATTTTGCATCTCGCCCAACTTGCCCGCGAGCGACTGTCGGATAGCCAACTGTGGGTCAATCCGGACTGTGGTCTCAAAACAAGGAAATGGGAGGAGATCCGCCCTGCCCTCATCAACATGGTCGCTGCAGCAGGGGCGCTGCGGGAGAAGGCCCAGGCGCAGGCCGCTGGGTCCCTGTGACGGCAAATATGTGACCAGCGGGCTTCGCGGATAATTTGAGGCAGAAAGGACGCCATCGAGAAGCCGCGCGCAGGTCGGTAGACACGAGGGGGGCTCGGCATTGTCGTCCAGCCGAAGGCCCGCTGGACGACTGAGCGGCGGGGCTATCTGGGAAGCCGCTTCTGGTCAGAGGACGGATGATCTAGAGCACGAGGTGGGAGAAGGCGGCTTCGTCCATGAGCTTCTGGCTCTGACACAGCCAGCGGTCAGCAGACACTTCACCGAGGGGCACGTTTGCGGATGCCGCCTGTGCGTCCGCACTATTGAGATATCGCGGTGAGATCGACCATCGAGAGCATCGTGTAGAGTGATTGCGCCGCATGTGGCGGACATCGACAACATAGCCCGAGCCGCAAGCTACTCTCATTCCTCATCGTTTGAATTGAAACTTCGCTGCATCTGGCGCGGCGCTTGCTCGGTTTCCGCTGAGGTTCGCTGGAACTGGATCTTCACGCGCCGCTCGCGGTGGAGTGTTGCTTCGACACCATGGCAGCCTCGACATACCCATCGGTCCAGAAATCTCAGCTGTGCTCTCCGAACCCCACCTTTCCGTTGTGCGGCTACCAGAGGAGAGGCGAGAGTGGAATCAAACCAAGGTGTAAGGAGCATCTGATGTCGAACATGATGAAGGCGCTGGTGAAAGCCAAGGCCGAACCGGGCATCTGGATGGAAGAGGTGCCGGTGCCGGAGATCGGCCCCAACGACGTGCTGATCAAGATCAAAAAGACGGCGATCTGCGGCACAGACGTGCATATCTACAATTGGGACCAGTGGGCGCAAAAGACGGTGCCGGTGCCGATGGTTACCGGCCATGAATTCGTCGGCACCGTCGCCGATTTCGGCGCGGCGGTCACCGAATACAAGCTCGGCCAGCGCGTGTCGGGCGAAGGCCACACCGTCTGCGGTCATTGTCGCAACTGCCGTGCCGGGCGAGGGCATCTCTGCCGCAATACGCTCGGCGTCGGCGTCAACCGGCCGGGTGCCTTCGGCGAGTATCTGGCGATCCCGCAGCACAATGTCGTGCCGATCCCCGATGATGTGCCCTACGAGATCGCCGCGATCTTCGATCCGCTGGGCAATGCCGTTCACACCGCTTTGTCATTCGATCTGGTCGGCGAGGACGTGCTGGTCACCGGCGCCGGGCCGATCGGCATCATGGGCGCGCTCGTCGCCCAATGCGTCGGCGCGCGAAAAGTGGTCATCACCGACATCAATCCGGTGCGGCTGGCGCTTGCCAAAAAACTCGGCGTCCAGCATGTCGTGGATGCTTCGAAGGAAAAGCTGCGCGATGTCATGCCGGCACTCGGCATGACCGAGGGTTTTGATGTCGGCCTCGAAATGTCGGGCGCAGCCCCCGCCTTCCGCGACATGATCGACACCATGAACAATGGTGGCAAGATCGCCATTCTGGGCATCGCGCCGACCGGCTTCGAGATCGACTGGAACAAGGTCATCTTCAAGATGCTGCATCTCAAGGGCATCTACGGCCGCGAGATGTTCGAGACCTGGTACAAGATGATCGCGCTTGTGCAGGGCCCGCTGGATGTTTCCGGCCTGATCACCCACCGCATCGGAATCGACGATTTTCAGGCCGGCTTCGATGCGATGCGCAGCGGTAGTTCGGGCAAGGTGGTGATGGACTGGTGAGGCGATTGGCCGGCCTAATGCTGACGGACAGCGCCCTGGCCTGCCGAAGATCTCCAAGAGCGGGAGCATGGCTGGTGCAAAACCATGGCTCCTGCCATCAACGTGCGACGCTCAATCGCGCCGCGACCTATCACGGCCCAATCGGACGGCAGCGCCTGTGGCAATTCGCCAGATGGGTCAAGGAACGCTCACTGGCTCCGACGCGATCACCTGTTTCGCAATGCCTAGGATCGAGGTCGAGGTGTTGTGGGCGTTTCAGTTGGCAAGACGGGATTTGTGATCTCCGGTCGCTTTCCGGTCACCGAATGAAGGTAGGCACCGATCCGATCGATTTCGATTTGCGCTAGCTCTTGGCCAAGCTGGGTGGTGCCCATGATGGCGACCGCCTCGCTCAGGTCCCAGACCTTGTCCGAATGAAAGTATACCGCGGTGATTGCTACGTTGCGCAGCGATGGCACGCGGAAAACATAGGATCATCTGGTACATTGGTGACGGCAAATCGTCCCTTGTCGTTCTCCGGCAGGATGTCGGCGCCAGGCTACTCTACGAGGCCGAATGGATAATAGCCTTCCCCACCGGAATGGCAGGAGGAGCAGTCCTTTTCCATAAAAAGGGCCAAGCCCTGTTTCGCTTCGGGATCAATGGGGGTGTCATCGCCATTGAGGTAGGCGTCGAAGGGGGCCGGCGCGACCAGTGTCGCCTCGTAGGCTGCGAGTGCAATGGCCACGTTTTCGAGGGTGATGGGATCGGCTTGCTCCGGGAAAGCAGATTGGAACAACTCCACATATTGCGGCATCGATTTGAACGTCTCGACCACTCGATGCGGTGTGTTGGCCATTTCGACACCGGCCTGTATCGGCCCTTTGGCCTGAGCTTTCAGGTCTTCGGCGCGACCGTCCCAAAAATGTGATTTGTTGAAGACAGAGTTAAACACCGTCGGCGCGTCGCGCTGCCCCTTCTGCCAACCATGGCCAATCGAAGTTTCACGATTGTCGTCGCCCCGGTGGCCAGGTTGTGGCACGAAGTGCAGGAGAAAACGCCTGGGGACGAGAGGCGTGGATCGAAGTACAGCGCCTTGCCGAGGGCAACCTTCTCCGGTGTGCTTGGGTTGTTGGTGACTGCCAGTATGGATGGCAAGGGCTTGAAGATGGCCAGTGCCGTTTCCCTGAGGTCTGGCGGAAGGGACTGCTCAGCAAAGCTGTGGCCGCCACAAGCGCAACAGCCACCGCCAGGCAATAGAATTTTCATAGATAGAGTCCGACTATGTGCACGGAAACCATTCTCCACATGCGGCCTGCGAACGCCCTGCGCTAGATCCGTGGATCAAGGGAATGGTGCCTGTCGACCAAGATGATCGAGCGGCGAAAATAGTGACTGCGATTTATCCCCGACGGCCCCCGATACCAACAGTGGCGGGCGCGCAATCGCTATTTGTTCGCTGAGGGCTTGGTCGGTTCTGTTGCCTGTCGCCCCACGCTGGCGCAACGCCGACCTGTTTCGTACGCGCAAGGTCTTCCAGGTGCACGGCTCTTGGTGCTTACAATTTTTCTGCGTCGTCCTCTCGCAACTCAACCGACAAGATCGCGACTGAACGGCGGATACCGGGCGCTTATGGACGGCGATTTCCGAGGAGATCAGCGTCGCGACAGCTTGTAACTGGCGCTATAGACCTCGATGTTGGACGAGCACCGAACAATCCTGTCGCGAGATTTGTTGCGTTCGTCGGAAATCATCACTAGAAGGCCACGCTCCGCAGACCAATCCACTGGAGAGTTTCATGCCAGAAGAAGACTTCGAAAACGCCAACAACCTCATCGACCTTACCGCGGATGTTGTCTCAGCCTATGTTTCCAACAATCCCGTCCCGGTGGGGGAGTTGCCTGCCCTGATCGGCCAAGTGCACGAAGCTTTGAAACGCACGGCGGCCGGTCGCGTCTCCGCACAAGAGCCGACGGCGTTGACGCCGGCCGTCCCGATCAGAAAATCGGTGACGCCGGACTACATTATTTCCCTTGAGGACGGCAAGAAATTCAAATCGCTAAAGCGCCATCTGTCGACCCATTACGGGCTGACACCCGATGAATATCGCGCCAAATGGGGTCTGCCGGCGGACTATCCCATGGTCGCGCCGAACTATGCGGCTGCGCGCTCTGCCCTGGCCAAGACAATGGGACTTGGGCGCAAACCGAAAGAGCCTGAAGTCTCGGCGCCCGAGAAGCGGTCTAGAAAGAAGGTACCAGCGTGACTTCCTCAATCCAGACCCGTTGAGGGGCTGGCAGCTCGATCGGCATGATGCGAGCGAAACATAGAAAGGCGGGATCAAATCCCGCCTTTTCCTTGCAGGGCGTGATTACACGCGCGAAGCGGAATGGAATTGACATAGCGCAGGGACACAGGAGACCGCGGCGGTAAAAGGACCAACTTTTCAGCTTGGGACGGAAACTGTTGCAGACCTCTATCCTGAAAGAATATCGCGAGGCTCTCCTGCCTTGGTACACCATCTATCCGACTGTGCCGGAGTTCACCGCCACCGTCAGGCCCGAAAGCTATCAGGAATGGCTAAGAGGTCTGCCGGCTGACGATCCGGTGTCTCTCTATCTCCACATTCCGTTCTGCCGATCGATTTGCTGGTATTGCGGCTTCCCAACCACGATTGCCCGCAATCAGGGTCCGATCCTCGATTATCTGGCCGTTCTGCGTGACGAGATCCGTTTGGTCTGGCAGCAAGTGCAGCAGGGGCTCGTCGTGAACGACGTGCATTTCGGCGGTGGAACCCCGACCCTGATCGGAGCAGCGGAGTTCTTGGCCATGATCCAACTCCTGCGCCGCCGCTTCGCGTTCAGGGAGTCCGCGACAATCGCCGTCGAAATTGACCCGCGCACCTTCACGGCCGAGATTGCCGAAGCAATGGGAGCAGCCAATGTGAGCCGCGCGAGTCTCGGAGTGCAGAGCTTTGATCCGATTGTTCAAAAAGCGATAAACCGCGTCCAGAGCGAGGCGCAGACGGCCGCTGCCGTCGAAGAGCTGCGCCGGCATGGGGTAAGCGGCATCAACGTCGATCTCATTTTCGGTCTTCCGAATCAGACAGTAGAGTCCTGCGTCCAGACTGCGGCGGCAACTGTCGCCATGCGCCCCAACCGGCTTGCGGTGTTCGGCTACGCGCACATTCCATCGGTGATAAAGAATCAGCGCCTGATCGAGACGACTGCGCTGCCGGACAGCGTCGCCCGCGCCGAACAGGCTGCGGCCGTGGCCGAGACGCTGGTCGCCGCCGGCTACCAAGAGATCGGCCTCGACCATTTCGCCTTGCCGGACGACGAACTTACGCTGGCGCAGACCAGTGGTCGGCTACGGCGTAACTCGCTGGGTTACTCGGCCGACACCTGCAAAACCCTGATCGGTTTCGGCGCGTCGGCTATCGGGCGGGTCGGCGAGGGTTACGTCCAGAACGAGGTAACACGTGAGTCCTACAGCCGGCACATAGCAGCTGGCCGTTTGGCGACGTCAAAAGGCTACCGGCTCACAGACGACGACCGCGTGCGAGCCGTGATCATAGAGCGGCTGATGTGCGATTTGCGGGCCGATGTGCCGGCAATTTGTGCGGCCTTTGGATTCGATCCAACTCGCCTTCTCGATTCGGCTGCTGAACGCTTGGCGAAGCTGGCTGAGGATGGGATAGTGGACATTGAAAACGGTTTCATCCGGGTGCGGCAGGAGCATCGTTTCGTAGTTCGCGCTGTTGCTGCCGCATTCGATGCTTTTCTCGACCGGGTTGTTCCACAGCACAGCCAATCAGCGTGAGGTGCCAAAGCGATAAGCTCGTGCCGAACGGCAAGCTCCTAAAACCGCCGCAGGCCCCGGTCACGGCGCCCCCTGCGCGGATTGAAGTGTTTGACGGTCCCGAATGGACGAGCGTGTCGCCGATAACGCGACACAGTCATCGATGGTGACTTGTTTTGCGAGATGCCCGGCCGGTCGACGTCTTGTGCTTATGAATACTACTTTCGCAGGCAAGAAAACTGAGCGAAAACGACAAGATCGTCGGCGCGATGATCTCGTGGACGCGCGGCACGGTCGTGTCTTCTCATCAGTGATGAGGATCAACAGTTTTGGAGTTATGGGCAGAAACTACCCTAGCCTTAGCTAATAGCAACGTGGGAGGACCCGAGAATTCTAAAGCCATCAATATCCGCCAACGCAGCCAGCGCCGGGTGCGTCAAAACATGGCCAGCGACATCGATGACATATTTATGGGTGTCCAGCCGCTCGCATGTCGGACGCTCATAGACATTGAGAACGGCTAAATTATCCTTCGAGAACATGTTCAGGACACAACTGAGATTGCTCTGAAACGCGGAGGTGAAGTGTCGTCCGGTCAAATCCTGTCGGCGCAGGGGTCCTGCCCCCGAGCACCCACCACCGCTTAACGTTATGCAGCCCTTCTTCAATTCCTGTTCGCAATATCTGCAGATTGTACAGCTTGGCACCAAGCGCAGGACCAAATGCCGCTGTCGAGGGCGAGGCTTAGCGACTAAAGATGTCGCTCCCTTACGGCTCTCTCGCTCGACATTGGGCATGTTCTCGTCGAGCGACCCGGCCACCTCCTGCAAGGCTACGGCGTGGCCAAGCACCTTAGTGACTCATCGAGAAACTCGCATCCTTGCTGGCCATCAGGCTATAGCTCAAGACCTTCGGGTACTCGGCGATGACCCTGGGAGACCTCAAGCGCAGGACTTGGTCGAGGTAGAGAGTGGTTCCGACCAGAGAGGTCGTAGCTGGAACGCATGCAACGTCGACGCAGCCATTCTCATATGCTTCGAACAATCCGTCGTTGAACGGAACGAGTTCAACTTGGTCGCCAAAGAGGTCTAGCGAGGCTTGATGTGTCCAGGTCCCCTCAGGGCCAATGTACCCTACCCGCTTGATCGCGGAGGTGTCGACCGCTGGAGGCTGGCTGAATTGCTGGTTCATTTCCTCGGCACGCTCGATCGATAATGCGTCAGAGCCCTCATTCATGAAAATCACACGCACGGGTTCATGACCGAAAATATAGCATTGATCGGTGGAAGCGAGCGGACCCACAAGAAGCTCGCAGCTTGGTCTCGTTGTCCAGATTCGTTCTGATGCGCGCGGTCGCCGTCGGCATCTGCTACGTGAGAATCTACAGCAGAAAAAATAAGAGGGCTGGGACCCGCCCCTCCTCACTTGCAAACATCTTATTTCAGTAGAACTTGGCAGCTTCCCGCAAACCGCCGCCCGGTCAGCGGGAGATCCGTTTCTTGCCCGCTCCTATGGCGCGGTCAGTGGCACTTCTGCCCGGCTCTTGCCGGGCAGAGGCAGAAAAAGATCAGCCAGCTTTGCTGAGACTGCCTGCGGAGGACTTGCCGGTACGGCGGTCCTGTTCGACCTCGTAGTTGATCTTCTGGCCCTCATTAAGGGTCGAAAGGCCCGCTCGTTCGACAGCGGAAATGTGAACGAAAACGTCCTGACCTCCGTTGTCAGGCTGGATAAAACCGAATCCCTTGGTGCTGTTGAACCACTTCACCGTTCCAGTCGCCATAGTCGTATTCCTTTGTAACCATTCAATGTAGGCAGGCCATAGGCCAGGTCCGCTTCATATCTGAGATTTTAGGGGCAGCAAAAGCGAAAATAGCAAAAGCCCCGGTCAAATCGCAAATCGGCTCGCAAGCTCCATCATGACCGCCTCTCGCGGAAGCGTCTCCCCGCGCTGGCGTTCCGAATGGCAAAACAAGTCCTGCAACGCTCCGGTAAATTCCAGACCGCGTCTATCGCTGTTTGGAGTCGTGTTAGGGGACCAGCGATCGGCCGATGTGGGCAGGAGTACGCGGACGACCAGCAACTACAGGCGCGCGCTAACGCCACGATATTGGACATCTCCGAAGGGTAGCTCACCTAGCCACCTTTTTAAGCGGCGAGGGCTTCCCATTTCGGGCGGTGTAAGATGTCCGACAATGTCGGATACGTCACATAGCTGAGTCCGACAATCACATCGCCGAAACGGGGTTTTCTCATTTGGCACGGTTCGTGCGCAGTCATCGCAAACACGTCACGAGCCGAGGAGAGTCATCCAATGATCCCCAAAAAAATACCGTCTCACGTTTCCCAGATTAGCTCAAAGATGACGCTCGTGTCAGGCCTCGAAACATGTTGATGCCTCATCTGGCTCGGGGCTACCCACCGCTCCACTATCTCCCACTAAAGGGACGAGCACGCAGCACCCTCAACATAAGGGACAACTCACTTTGCCTCAAAACTTGCCCATCGGCCGGTCACCAAGAGACGCCGTCAGCAAACCTTCAGTCTGGCTCTTTTTGCGACCGCGCTGGCCTTCGTGAGCACCGCTCCGGTTCTGGCGGCTACCGATGACATCAAGGCGACGGCCAATCACGTCGCCGGCGAGTTTGACCGCGCGGTGGCCGAGATCGGTGGCTCGCACGACGCCTTCACCTCCTATGACTATACTGCCTACCACCCTGGCGCGCGCCGGTCAGATCAGCCAGCCAAGAGGTAACTAAGATGGACGTGCAAGAAACCAAGACAGCATGCCGGGACGCCTTCGCCGAACTGGCGTCGCCAGCGTGCATCCACGACCCGTATCCGTTTATGCGGTGGTAGCGCGAGCACGATCCGGTGCATCGCGCGGCCTCGGGCCTCTTTCTGTTGAGCCGCCACGCCGACATTTACTGGGCGCTCACGGCCACGGGCGATGCATTTCGGGGACCGGCGCCTGGCGAACTGGCGCGCTATTTCCCGCGTGCGGCGACCAGCCTGTCCCTCAATCTAATGGCGTCCACGATAGCGATGAAGGACCCACCGACGCATACGCGTCTGCGCCGGCTGATCTCTCGCGATTTCACCATGCGCCAGATCGACAACCTGCGGCCGAGCATCGCGCGCATCGTCGCAGCGCGCCTGGACGGCATGGCGCCCGCGCTGGAGCGCGGGGAGGCGGTGGATCTGCATCGGGAATTCGCGCTGGCCTTGCCCATGCTGGTCTTCGCCGAACTGTTCGGCCTGCCCCAGGACGACATGTTCGGGCTCGCCGCCGGCATCGGCGCCATTGTGGAAGGCCTGAGCCCGCACGCCAGCGATCCCCAGCTCGCCGCGGCGGACGCAGGCAGCGCCAGGGTGCAGGCCTACTTCGGCGACCTCATACAGCGCAAGCGCACCGATCCCCGCCATGACATCGTGTCGATGCTGGTCGGCGCACACGACGACGATGCCGACACGCTATCGGATGCAGAGTTGATCAGCATGCTGTGGGGCATGCTGCTGGGCGGCTTCACCACCACTGCTGCGGCCATCGACCACGCGGTCCTGGCGATGCTGGCTTATCCCGAACAGCGGCATTGGCTGCAGGGAGACGCCGTGGAGGTGAAGGCATTCGTCGAAGAAGTCCTGCGCCGCGACGCGCCCGTCCTGTTCAGCGCCACTCCGCGTATCGCCCAGCGCGACATCGAACTGGGCGGCGTGGTGATCCCGAAGAACGCGGACGTTCGCGTGCTGATCGCGGCCGGCAATCGCGACCCGGACGCCTTCGCCGATCCCGACCGCTTCGATGCCGTGCGGTTCTACGGCACCAATCCGGGCATGTCGACCGACGGGAAGATCATGCTCAGCTTCGGCCACGGCATCCACTTCTGCCCCGGTGCGCAACTGGCCCGGATGCAGTTGGCCGAGAGCCTGCCGCGGATCCAGGCGCGCTTCCCCACGCTGGCATTGGCCGAGCAGCCGACCCGGGAGCCCTCCGCGTTCCTTAGGACGTTCCTCGCGCTGCCGGTGCGGCTGAATGCGCAGGCAGGGGGCTGAGATGCGCGTCGTGGTCGACCAGGATCTGTGCGGAACCACCGGGCAGTGCGTGCTTACGCTGCCGGGCACCTTTCGCCAGCGCGAACCGGACGGCGTGGCTGAAGTGTGCGTGGCGACGGTCCCGCAGGCGTTGCACGTCGCCGTGCGGCTCGCGGCCAGCCAGTGCCCGGTCGCCGCCATTCGGGTCATCGAAAGCGACGCTGGCGATGACGAGCGCGCCAGCGCCGACGCTGCGCCTTCTCGGCGGAACCCGAGCGGCATGCCGCGAAAGACCAACAATCCAGAAGGACACGATGGGACGGTTTGAAGGCAAGGTGGCCGTGGTGACCGGCGCCAGCGCCGGCATCGGCAAGGCATGCGCCCTCGCCATCGCGCCGAGGGCGGCAGAGTGGTGGTGGCCGACATTGATGGCTCGGCGACCATCGCCTGCACCGCGCAGATCACGGCCGAAGCGGGCCACGCGCTGGCCCTGGCCATGGACATCGCCGATGCGCAGGCGGTGGCAGCGCTGTTCCAGACGGCGGAGCGGCATTTCGGTGAGGTCGGCTGCGTGAACAACGCGAGCTATGCATCTGACCCCGCGCGAGCGCGCGATGCTCGACCTGGATCTGGCGGTCTGGATCAGACCATGGCGACCAATCTGCGCGGCACGCTGCTCTGCTGCCGGCAGGCCATCCGACGGCTGATCGCCCGCGGCGGTGGCGCGATCGTCAACATGTCGTCGTGCCAGGGCTCAGCGGTGACACCGCCCAGACGTCCTACCCCGCGTCGAAGGCGGCGATGAACATGCTGTCGGCCTCGCACGCCATGCTGGCGCATGTGCGGACGTACGCCGACGGTGGCAACAGCCGCGCCGCGCGGCCTGCCGGCGACACCGTCGAAGCGGCCGCGGCGCCGCGCTGCTGATGGAGCTGATGAACATGCTGCTCAACCCGCTGAACCGTCGCCACCGGCTGCGGCACGACATCCCGGTCGTGCCCGGCGCTTTCCCCCTGGTCGGGCATCTTCCCGCCATCATCTGCGACCTGCCGCGCCTGCTGCGGCGCGCGGAACGGACGCTGGGCAGCTACTTCTGGCTGGATTTCGGCCCTGCCGGACACCTGATGACCTGCATGGATCCGGACGCGTTCGCACTGCTTCGGCACAAGGACGTGTCCTCGGCGCTGATCGAAGGGATCGCGCCCGAATTGCTTGGTGGAACGATGGTCGCCCAGGACGGCGGCGCGCACCGGCAGGCGCGCGATGCGATCAAGCCGGCGTTCCTGCCCAAGGGGCTGACCCAGGCCGGCATCGGCGACCTGTTCGAGCCCGTCATCCGGGCGCGTGTGCAGGCGTGGCGCGACCGCGGCGACGTAGCCATCCTGCGTGAAACCGGCGACCTGATGCTAAAGCTCATCTTCCGCCTCATGGGAGTCCCCGCGCAGGACCTGCCGGGATGGCATCGCAAGTACCGGCACCTGGTGCAGTTGATCGTCGCGCCCCCGATCGACCTGCCCGGACTGCCCTTGCGGCGCGGCCGCGCCGCCCGCGACTGGATCGACGCGCAGTTGCGCCAGTTCATCCGCGACGCGCGCGCGCATGCCGCGCGCACCGGGTTGATCAAGGACATGGTGAGCGCCTTCGATCGCAGCGACGATGCGCTCTCCGATGACGTCCTGGTCGCCAATATCCGCTTGCTGCTGCTTGGCGGTCACGAGACCACCGCCTCGACGATGGCCTGGATGGTGATCGAGCTGGCGCGGCAGCCTGTGCTGTGGGACGCCCTGGTCGAAGAGGCGCAACGCGTGGGCGCGGTGCCGACCCGGCACGCGGACCTAGCGCAGTGTCCGGTCGCCGAGGCGCTGTTCCGCGAGACGCTGCGCCTGCATCCGGCGGTCACGCTCCTGCCGCGTCAAGCGCTGCAGGAATTGCAACTCGGCCAATGGCGCATTCCCGCGGGTACCCATCTGTGCATCCCGCTGCTGCATTTCTCGACCTCGGCGCTGCTGCACGAGGCGCCTGATCAGTTCCGCCTGGCGCGATGGCTGCAACGCACGGACCCGATCCGGCCGGTGGACATGCTGCAGTTCGGTACCGGCCCACACGTCTGCATCGGCTACCACCTGGTATGGCTGGAACTAGTGCAGTTCTGCATCGCCTTGGCCCTGACCATGCACAAGGCCGGGGTGCGGCCGCGGTTGCTGAGCGACGTCGAAAAAGGCCGGCGCTATTACCCGACCGCAAATCCGTCCATGAAAATCCGCATCGGATTCTCATGAGCTGGCATCGCATGCCCCGTGTGGCGAGGCAGCGGCGAGCGACGCGCAGCATTGCTGCACTCGGCGCGCGCGCTCGGTGCGACGCCGGCAACAGCGCGGCGGTCGCCGCTCTCCGAGGCCGTCTCCTGTCAGGCACAAGGACATGAACAACATGCAAGCCGGTTCCAAGCCACATGACGACCGAACTGGCGTTTCCGCGATCGGGGGATTGGGCGCGCAGGCGCGCGGCGCATCCGGCAGGCTGCTGCCGGAGATCTGGATGCAGGACGGCGCAAAGGGGGTCGAACAGGCGCTGGCGCGTCTTCTGTGCGCCGAAGACGATGGCGAGACCGAGCTGATGGCGGCGATGCGCTACGCCACCTTGCATGGCGGGAAGCGCACGCGCGCCTTGCTCTGTCTGGCTGCCGGCGCACTGGCCGATACGCCGGCGCACGTGCTCGAGGACGTCGGCGCCGCCATCGAGATGATCCACGCCTGTACCCTGGTCCACGACGACCTGCCCGCGATGGACAACGACGTGCTTCGCCGCGGCCTTCCGACTGTGCACGTCAAGTTCGGCGAAGCCACTGCGATCCTGGTCGGCGATGCGCTGCAGGCGCACGCCTTCCTCACCCTGGCGAGCCTGGATGCGCCGGGCGACAACCGTATCGCGCTCGTGCACGAACTGGCACAGGCGGTGTCCGCCGAGGGTGCCGCAGGCGGGCAGGCCAAGGATCTGTCGCTGGTCGGAAAGCATGTCGAGCTGGACAGGATCGTGGCGATGCACCGGATGAAGAGCGGAGCGCTGGTGCGCGCGTCCGTTCGCATGGGCGCGCTATGCGCCATCACGGAGGATGCCGCGCACGCCGCGCTGTACAGTGCGCTCGATCGCTACAGCGCCTGTTTCGGCCTGGCGCTGCAGGTGGTTGACGACATTCTCGACGCGACAGCGGATGCCGCGACGCTGGGCAAGACACCCGGCAAGGACGCTGCGGCGCAGAAGCCGACCTGCGCGTCGATCATGGGGCTGCAAGCAGCGCGCCAGTTTGCGCTGGATCTGTTGCGCGACGCCGGGGAGGCCATCGCCCCGCTGGGGCCGCGTGCGGAACCGTTGGCGCAGATGCTGCAGCGGGCCACCGCGTATCTGTTAAAGCACGCGCCATGCGCATGAGGCGCCCCGTCCGCATGGAGTCGCCCCTGTGCCGCGCGATCGGCCGGCGACAGCGGTGGATGCTGCACTCTGTCCGAGTCCGCGGCGCCGATCGCAGCGGTTGCCCAGCACGGCCGTGTCACGCGGCGCGCGGCGCTAGCCTATTGGGCGAACCGACGCCAGCCGCGCGTCGCCGCGCCGGAGCAGGGCGGCCGTCCGGCGCTGCCCACGCGCCTGGCCGCGACGGGCCTGCGGCGACGTGCGCGGCGTCTGCCCGATCTTGGTTCTCGTCAACCTTCTGCAGAAGGAACATCCCGCGTGAACGCGCTGTCCGAACAGATCCTTTCCGAATTGCGCCACTTGCTGAGCGAGATGAGCGACGGCGGCAGCGTCGGTCCGTCCGTCTACGACACGGCGCGAGCGCTGCAGTTCCACGGCAACGTCACCGGTCGGCAGGACGCATACGCCTGGCTGATCGCGCAGCAACAGGCCGATGGCGGATGGGGAAGCGCGGACTTCCCGCTGTTTCGCCATGCGCCCACGTGGGCGGCGTTGCTGGCATTGCAGCGCGCTGACCCTCTTCCCGGCGCTGCCGACGCAGTCCAGGCTGCAACCCGGTTCCTCGAACGCCAACCCGATCCCTACGCGCATGCGGTGCCGGAAGACGCGCCGATCGGCGCGGAGCTGATCCTGCCGCAGTTGTGCGGCGAGGCCGCATCCTTGCTGGGCAGCATGGCGTTTCCGCGCCACCCGGCGCTGTTGCCGTTGCGGCAAGCCTGCCTGGTCAAGCTGGGGGCGGTGGCGACGTTGCCGAGCGGCCATCCATTGCTGCACTCCTGGGAAGCCTGGGGGACGTCGCCGACCACCGCATGCCCGGATGAAGACGGCAGCATCGGCATCAGTCCGGCGGCCACCGCCGCGTGGCGTGCGCACGCCGTGACACAAGGGAGCAGGCCGCAGGTCGGGTGCGCCGACGCGTATCTGCAGGCGGCATCGCGGGCGACGCGCAGCTGCATCGAAGGTGTCGTTCCCAGCGTCTGGCCGATCAATGTGTTTGAGCCATGCTGGTCGCTGTACACCCTGCATCTGGCCGGGCTGTTCGCGCATCCCGCGCTCGCCGAGGCGATGCGCGTGATCGTCGCGCAGCTCGACGCCCGCCTGGGCGTGCGCGGTCTGGGCCCGGCCTTGCACTTCGCGGCCGATGCGGACGACACCGCCGTTGCGTTGTGCGTCCTGCGCCTTGCAGGCCGCGACCCGGCGGTCGATGCGTTGCGCCATTTCGAAATCGGCGAGCTGTTCGTCACCTTTCCCGGCGAGCGCAATGCCTCAGTGTCGACCAACATACATGCCCTGCATGCATTGCGACTATTGGGAAAGCCCGACGCCGGCACCGGCGCCTACGTCGAGGCCAATCGCAACCCACACGGTCTATGGGACAACGAAAAATGGCACGTTTCGTGGCTGTATCCCACCGCGCATGCGGTCGCTGCGCTGGCGCAAGGCAAGCCCCAGTGGCGCGACGAGCGCGCGCTAGCGGCGCTGCTGCAGGCGCAGCGTGACGACGGCGGCTGGGGCGCCGGTCGCGCGTCCACATTCGAGGAAACCGCCTATGCGCTGTTCGCGTTGCACGTGATGGACGGGAGCGAAGAGCCGACAGAGCGCCGGCGCATCGCGCAGGCGGTGGGGCGTGCGCTGGAGTGGATGCTCGCCCGCCATGCGGCGCATGCCTTACCGCAGACGCCGCTGTGGATCGGCAAGGAACTGTATTGCCCCATCCGGGTCGTGCGCGTGGCCGAACTCGCCGGGTTGTGGCTGGCGCTTCATTGGGGGCGGCGCGTCCTGGCCGGGGGAGCAGGAGCGTCGCCATGATCCAGACCGAACGGGCGTTGCAGCAGGTGCTGGAGTGGGGGCGTTCCCTGACCGGGTTCGCCGACGAGCATGCGATGGAAGCGGTCAGGGGCGGCCAGTACATCCTGCAGCGCATCCACCCGAGCCTGCGTGAGACCAGCGCCCGCACCGGCCGCGATCCGCAGGACGAAATGCTGATCGTGACGTTCTATCGCGAACTGGCGCTGCGCTGGAGGCCGATGGACTCATCGTCCATCTCAATCCGCTGCAGGAAGCGGTACAGCCGGAGGGCGACAGCGACTGGCGCGGCGTCCTGGCGCAGATCGCTCGCGCCGCGCGTTGCGTGGGCGTGCCGATCGTGGCCAAGGAAGTGGGGTCGGGCCTGTCCGCCTCGGTGGCCTGTGTGCTCGTCGAGGCGGGCGTGGCGGTGATCGATGTCGCCGGCGCCGGCGGCACCTGTTGGGCCGCGGTGGAGGGCGAGCGCGCCCGCGATGCCGCCGACCGTGCAGTGGCGCTGGCCTTCGCCGATTGGGGGATTCCGACCCCGGCCAGCGTGCAGGCGGTACGTCGGGCGCTGCCGGCGGTGAAGCTGATCGCGTCGGGCGGAATCCGCGACGGCGTCGACGTGGCCAAGGCCATTCGCCTGGGCGCGGACATCGCTGGGCAGGCGGCCGGCGTGCTGCGCGCGGCGACGGTGTCCACCGAGGCGGTTGTCGCGCATTTCGAGATCGTCATCCGCCAGTTGGCCGTCGCCTGTTTCTGCACCGGCTCGGCCGATCTGGCGGCATTACGTCAGGCGCGCTTGTTGCCCTCGGCGCATCTGCCCGCCGGTTGATGCGGGCGTCGTCCGCACGTGGCGGCGGGGCACCTAGAAGGCCGCTGAAATACCTACGCCAGCCCGATCCGGCTTATGGTCAATGAAGCGCGAATACGTGCACATCCAACTTAAGAGACGGCAGGAAGCCGCCGCGTCGCAGGAAGGAGCCGGGTAATCTTCGCCGCCCTGCCCTGTCGGTTCATTCAGCGGTGGCGGCGCACACTGCCACCTGCCCGAACGGAGATTGGCTCCGGCAAGAGCTTTTTCCGCTGCGAAGTGGCGAGCGACGCGGAAGCATGATTGGGAACGCGAACACTCGGCGACGAAAATCCTGAAGCAGCGGGCGAGCATTCATTGTCCCTTTCCTAGGCAGTTAGCAGCAGCAGCAGTCCTAGGGCCAACGCGATGGGACCCAAGAGAAGGCAGGCCGGAACAACGCTCCTTCCAATGCAATTGCGAATTTTGGACGTTTGCTTTGGCCGCATTCTGACGACGGTTTCCTGTCAAGCGACGCACGCGTGGGCGGCGCATTCAGACATTGAATGGTGATGGCTCGAACGAAGTTCTCGTTGTACTGACCCTTCCGAGCCCGCCGCCGATAAAAAAGCGCGATCTGAGCCGACGGATTTGCAAGCAGACACGGGCCCCCTCGCCCCCTTCGGATGCTGCCAGCCGGTGATGGCCACGAGTGCTGTCTAGGTTAGCAAGATCCTCTTCCATGCTCCCGACGGATTGTGGCCAGGTAGCGCGATTTACGCTTGGTCATGCACTCAGGACTTGAAGATCCTGCACTCAGGATATGACAGTGCATCCTTGGCATCGCGGGCGCATGAATAAGGCGGGATTTCGATGATGAGGGCCGCAGCGGGCATTGGCAGTTCGCTCGTGCTGATCATATTTCATCCACGAAGAATAACACCACTAGGCCAATCTCGAGGCTACAGTGGAACAATCCTAAGACAGGGCTTCCAGACATTGTAGGTGACGCATCGCTTTATCCTTAGCCCCCTGCGCCGGCACCACCCACACGCGCGAAGCTACGCGGTCGAAGTGCGTTTCGACGGTTGCCCATCGACTCGACGCCATCTGACCCGCCGTCTTCCCTCTAATCAAACGGAGGTGCCTTTGCTCCGCTTCAGGCTTGGTCAGTACGGCTTGGCGCGGTTGCCATTCGGCGATCCCAACCTCTAAGTTCCCGGCGGCCGGTGCAGCACCGACGATGGTCGCATAAAGAGAAAGTGCCGTGATCAAGATGACGTTCATAACTTGCCTCTAATCGGTTGTTATAATCACCGCCCTTCTGGCACGCGCACCTGACGGCAGCCTGAAAGCCGCCGGAACATTTGCGCTACGGCGTTCAGCCTATTGTCAGGTTCCGTCAATAGGGCACGAACCCTGCCCAATTATTGGAGCTCGGCATGCGAATTTTGCTCATTGAAGACAGCGAGGACTTTGGCAGCGCTGTACGAGAACATATGATAGCTGATGGCCACGCGGTTGAATGGGCCAAGGACCTGTCCGAAGCGCGGTATCACGCAAGTGGGATTCCCTACGGGCTTGTTCTGCTCGATATTAACCTGCCAGACGGTAACGGCCTGGACTACTTGCGGGAGATGAGGAAGGGGCGTGATTCGACACCCGTCATCATCGTGACAGCTCGCCATACGGTCGAGGACCGCATCGAGGGGCTCAATGCTGGTGCCGCCGACTACTTGGTCAAGCCGTTCGATCCCCGCGAACTTTCCGCGCGCATTCATGCCGTGGCGCGTAGTCACGGGAACTTCCCGAAGCCATATTCTGTCGGGGCGCTGTCCATAAACGCGGCTGAGCGGCGCGTCGCCCTCGACGGGCAGCCGGTCAACCTGACTGCACGCGAATGGGCGATTCTCGACTGCGTTCTATCCCGACCCGGAGCGGTAGTTTTGAAGAGGAAGATCGAGGAAGAACTCCTTTCCTTAGGTTCGGAAAGTGAGAGCAATACCGTGGAGGTTTATGTTAGCCGGCTCCGCAAGAAGATCGGCAGGGACCGAATAGCGACACTGCGTGGCTTGGGGTACAGTTTCGTGGAAGAATCACGGAACGGCCTCGGAGACCCTGTCGATCTTGTCCAAAAGGTTCGGTCAGTCGTTGATGACTTCTTGAAAAAGCCGTGGTTTGCCGGACGGCTAATCCTTGACGTCGACGGCTGCCCCGCCTGGGAGTGCAAAGCAGACCACGCCGTTAGAATTCCCGTCGTGCTTCGATGCCTCATCGACAACGCACTCACACATGGACTGCCCGATATCCCGACGACAGTTTCCGTCAGAGCTGATGGAACCATCGCCATTGTAAACGCAGGACCGGTGGTGCCCCTCCCAGACCTTGACGAGATAACAGAGCGTTTTGTGCGTCTGGCGACTCGGGCAACTGTCCCAGGCCAGGGTCTACCCGTCGCTAATTATGTTATCAAGAAGGTCGGTGGCAGCCTTGAACTTGCCTCGCCTGCCACGGGTCGCGGGGATGGTTTTGAGGCGATTATTCGAATCCCTCGATGACCCTGGTTTGCTGCAGCGACCAGGTTGGGCGTAGGAAGCATTGTACGCTGCTGGGCAACGGGAATGTCAAACAGGGGCGGTAACCAAACCCGCGGTGGGCCGGCTCGCCAGAGGAAGGCAGCTTTGGCGGGGCACACCACATCCCAATCCACTGGCGTGAGACAAGCATGCCACGGCCCCGCCCCAAGCCAACCCGTTCGGCAGAGCTCGGCGCTTCCTTGAGCTAATCATAGTCTTCCATATGGCTGTTGCCGGAGAACCGAAGACGGCTTGCTGAAATGATCCAGTTGTTCCAGACCTCGGCCTTTAGCCCTAGTCAGCACCGGCGCGCCGGTTTCCCAGATCAATTTGCTGACACGATTGCCCCCTTCGTCATAGACAAACTCGTTGCCCTTCGGCCAGGTGTAGCCAACGCCACCAAGAAACACGACGCTCCTGTCGGGCACTGAATAGATGGTCGAATGCGCCGCCATTTGTGCAGAACGTGCCGAAAGCAAGAATAGCAAATGATGATGTGCAGCGATTCATGGGGCCGCCTCCTCAGGATAGCCGTTGGTGATCTCTCGTTGAACGACGGCGGCTCTCAGCGACCGTTCGCAGACGTTGTTTGTCGCGGCGACCATTCCTGGGCATTGGTGCAAAGACGTTGAACTCCGATGCGATGTTCAGGACGGCTTAGTCATTGCCCTTTGCCCGGTGCGTTGCATAGCACCGCGCGGGCCGCCCACTACCGCGTTGCCGGGCCATATTGAGATTTGGCCCGGCACGAGAGGCGGCACTCGTGGCCAGAGAGGTTGCACCGGCGGCCAGCCCTGTCAAAATGCCGAAGTTGGTGATCCGGCAGGACGCCTATGCTTTTCCCGCTCGTTGGCGAGGTAGCGGTCCAAATAGTGCATGTTAGCCGCACCTGAAACCACTCGTTTGCCGACAACGACCGCCGGCCCGCCGTGGATGGACAGCTTCTTGGCGAGCGCGGAATTGTGCTTGACGGTGTTTACGATTCCGGGGTCCTTGATGTCCCGCTTGAGTCGCTCAACGTCGAGGCCCTCGTCTCGTGCGATATCCAAAATGTCGGATCCGCTGAGCCGGAGGCTAGTAGCCATTAGGCGGTGATGGAACGCCTCAAATTTTCCCTGTTTGCTGGCGGCGAGCACCGCCCGTGCAGCAAATTTGGAACCCGGTCTCGTGCTCGAATAAGGTATGTAGTAAACCTTCAGCTCGGGATCATGCTTGAGGGCTTGCTGGATCGTACGGTCTACCGCGCGGCGCTGCGGGTCGTTGGAGTCCAAAAATACGGCGATATGGTGGTCGCCATTTGGGTTGCCAGCAGTTGGCGCAGCTGGGTCGTTGAAGAGTGCGTCGTGCCGGTCTGAAATGACCTTCTCCCTATCCTTGCGGAGCTGGCTATTGTATTCGTGCTGGAGCACTAAGTGTGTGACAGTTGGACCATATTTCGCCAGCAGGGAAACCAGCAGCAGTAGGGCTGAAAGGGCGATCCGGCCGGCTTTTAGATTAATCATGGGGAGTTCCAATTAACGGTGAATGGCAGGGCAGTAACAGCCGGCTTGTGACACCCGGACCTGACAGCAGCCTGACAACCTCAGGACATTTGCGTCACGCGGCGTTGAGCGTAGAGTCACGTTCAGAAAGACTCCGCCCTCGAACTGTCGCCCGGCCCCCCTGATGCCACTACGCTCGTCGAAGACGGCAAGGATCTTGGCCGCGGCTGTACGCGAACTTACGATGGTGGCCACGCGGTCGATTGGGCCAAGGTCCTGTCCAAAGCGCGGTTTCGCGGGCCCAGCGCTAGCCACGCGGTCGGCGATCCTTCTGTCGTGAATTTTACTCATGCTGCCGGCGAGCGCCGCCATGCCCCGGTGACGCCGACGATATCACCTTAAGCGGCAAGCGCTTCCCGTAAACTGGCGTTCGATGTCGGACAATGTCGGATCGGCAACATAGCAGAATCCGATTACTCACGTTGCCGAGACGAGTTTCTTGTTTGGCACGGCATGTGCGCGATCCCGCAAACGCCTCACAGACTAAAGAGAAGTCATCCGATGATCACCCACCAAAGAATGCCCTCACATTGATTCACTCAAGATGACGCTCGCGTCTGGCCTCGCAAAATACTGATGGCTCAGTTGGCCCTGCGCTGCCCACCGATCCAGTTTGTCCCGCAAGGGCGTCGAGGACGCAGCATCGGCAAAATGAGGGGCAACTCCTTTGCCTCGAACTTTGCGCATCGCCCGGCAACTACAAGCTAGGCGGTCGATGAACCTTCGGTCTGGCGCTTCGGTTATGGCGGCCAGCGATGACATCAAGGCGACGAATTTTCTGCTCGACAAAGGCATGGAAGTGGTCCTAGTCCCCGATCACCGCGCGCCAACTATCACCCATATGGTGCGGTACAAGATCGGCAGCGCCGACGAGCCCGCCCGGGAAATTCGGCGAACGGGCATTTCCTCGAGCATCTGATTGGCGGCGGCGATCAATCATGCCGCCGGCGAGTTGGACCGCCCGGCGGTCGATATCGGCGGATCGCTGCATGCTTCCAGCTCTCACGCCTGTACCGCCGCGCGGTGTTGCAGCTCGGCGCGCCACATGGCGATGGCGACGGGCCGTGCGCAATGTAATGACATTCGACCGGTTCTGACCCGCTCGGGAAAGGATGGCATTCGAGATGAACTCGCTGGCATTGTCGCTGGCGAGGAGCCGGCCCAATTCCCGGGCAGTCAACTGCCCTCGACCGTGCCGATTAGCGCGCCTTTGCCATGCCGGCGGATTAGCGTGGCCGACCTTACTTCGGCGTGACGCAAGCAATTTCTGCACCAGACGCGCAAGGTATGCCACTCCCTCAAACCGCTCAGCGGCACCTCTAGTCTATGCCGGCATGTAGGCTGCTCCCATCGCGACGGCGTGCGGCAACTCTTCTGGGTCTTGACCCTGTCGGCGATATTATCCGACCGAGGCCAAAAACCTCGCGGCTGTACGCGAACTTACGATGGTGGCGACGCGGTCGATTGGCCAAGGTCCTGTCCGAAGCGCGGTGTTGCGGGCCCAGCGCTAGCCACGCGGTCGGCGATCCTTCTGTCGTGAATTTTACTCATGCTGCCGGCGAGCGCCGCTATGCCCCGGTACGACGATATCACCTTAAGCGGCAAGCGCTTCCCTTAAACTGGCGTTCGATGTCGGACAATGTTGGATCGGCAACATAGCAGAGTCCGATTACTCACGTTGCCGAGACGAGTTTCCTGTTTGGCACGGCATGTGCGATCCCGCAAACGCCTCACAGACTAAAGAGAAGTCATCCGATGATCACCCACCAAAGAATGCGCTCACATTGATTCACTCAAGATGACGCTCGCGTCAGGTCTCGCAAAATACTGATGGCTCAGCTGGCCCTGCGCTGCCCACGCATCCATTTTGTCCCGCAAGTGCGTCGAGGACGCAGCATCGGCGAAATGAGGGGCAACTCACACTTCGCCTCGAACTTTGCCCATCGCCGGTAACGTGGAACTTCGGTCTGGCTGGGTGCACAAGGCCACATTTTGCGACGGCGCTGACCTTCGCGACCACCGCTTCGGTTCTGGCGGTCACCAATGACAGAGCCGGTCGATCGCAGCCCGGGCCAGCTTCTCTCCGGAATGAGCGTCAACGAGCGCGACTCTGCGGCAGGCAAAATGTCAGGTTCACTACAACCTATATCTGAGCACCGTCGAGGTTTTCAAAGCAAACGGCGCTTATTGGGCGCTGAGGTGTTGGCACGGCCTTTGCAAATTGGAGGTGGCAACATCGAGCGAGGTGTTTCGCCTTGTTGCCGGACAGCGAAGTCAAAGCTTCGGAAGGTTTCAGCGGGAAGGAACTCAAAGGATAATTGCGTTCTCTCTGCCGGCAAGGATGAAGAGAACGAGCACGGTAGCATACGCGGTTGATTACGTTGGCGTAATTTACTGCACAATTTTTCTTGTCTTTTGGTTACCCATCTCTCGATGAGAGCATAAACAGAAGAGAAAACAATGAGTGCTGAAGGTAAAAAGAGACGCGGTGTATCTGGCCTCTCAAATGCGCGGAATATTGCATTCCGCTATGGTGGTAGGCCTTCAAACTACAGTTTGGCGATAGGGCACACGACTCATCCGCGTCTGGGCGGTTCGCTGTTCCTCAACGCTATGATCCTGGGGCAAATGCTGCCAGGATTTAACCCAAGTGAACGTATGTTGAAGGCTGCGGACGCTTGTATTGAGGTATGCCCCGCTCTTGGTGCGCCTTTCCACTGAAAGAAGCCGAGAAACCGCAAATGACTTGGCAGATGGTATGAACCCAATTGTAGGCGGGCTGTGCCGCCCTTCGTCTTTGGCATCGTCCGTCTTGTACTCCCAGAAATGGAACAGTGATTGGCTTCCATAACAACAACATCGGACCGTCCGGCGTCGAGATAGCCTGCCTGGCGCCTCGCAATCGCCGTATCGACGTCGGCGGTGAAATAGCTCTCCTCGCCAAAGAGATCGAGGAGGATCTGGCGGGGATAGATCGCAAACAGCGCGAACTTCGGTGGCATCAACTGTCCCGTGCAGCCATGCCTCCATTCGGCCCGCGGCGCGGCGCGTAGGTTGTTGAACAGCGACAGCCATTCCTTCTACCCGTTCCTTGGTCGCTAGCGTCAACTATGCGCTCTCTCGGCCTCGAGCTCGCGGCGGCAGGTATTGCCGATTGCGCCACGGCGCCGCCTGCCTTGGGCAACTGGGCGAACCCGTTGCGCGACTTCACCCGATGTTCTCGATTAGCGAGGGTGAGAGAGCGGCCACATCGTCGCCGGTTCATGATGGCGCGCAGGTCTTCCCGGCTTGCGCTCATCGGCGATTTGTCTTTGCGGCGTGGTGACGCCGCCGTCCGGCGACGATGTCGAAAGTGTCTGGACTGCCGTTTTTGGGACCAACAGCGACTGGAGGATGCTGCGCCGGCGGATGGACGGCACGACATCGGATATGTCCGGCGCCCGCTTGCCGTCTCGCACGTCGAAAGGTGACAAGGTGAGCTCGCCAACGCCAATATAAGCGAGTTGCATGTGATGGACTCCGCCTCCGTCCGAACCTCTGCCAGACCGCCGAGGGAGCCGGTTGCGCCAAGTAGCGCAGGTTATCCGTCAGGCCACTGAGGGATGCCGAGACTGCTGATGGCTTCGGCATCCAAGATGTGACCTTCACTGTGGGCCCCTGCGGCGTAGACGCAGAGCGGAAGAGCGCCACGTAATACCTGCGCTTGGGCAAGCCCATATCCACTGTTCGGTTTGTCTCCTAATGAGACCACCAACCAGACTAAAGCCTTGAGCAATTCGACCTTTCAAATTCGGGGATGGTCTACTAGCTGTCTGGCGGAGGCCCTATAAGGAACCCGCAGGTGCGGAATAGACCGACACCCGCCCGACAACTCATCCGCCGCGTTTAAGAGGAACCCGGTATGCCCCTATGCCTACCGATGATCCGCCACCTGAAATCCCCGGACCTGTTTGGCGCCATCGATCGCTTGCCGGCGCTTGGCGCGCCGGCTAGCGAGCGCACATTCGAAGTCATCAATCCATCGAGCGGCGAAGTGCTGGCGGTGCTTCCCGACATGGGTGTGGAAGAAACGCGCGCTGCGATCGAGAAGGCTTACCTGGCGCAGCCAGGATGGGCGGGGCTGGCCGCCCGAGAACGCAGTGACGCTTTGTGGCGTTGGCATCAGCTGATCATTGACCACACCGACGATCTTGCCGCGATACTCACTGCAGAGATGGGCAAGCCCGTTGCCGAAGCCAAGTCGGAGGTTTCGCACGCGGCCGCGTATCTGCAATGGTACGCCGAAGAGGCCAATCGCATCTATGGCGAGACGATCCCCGCGCCGTCGACAGACCGTCGCATGCTGGTGATCAAGCAGCCGATCGGTGTGGTCGGCACGATTACGCCTTGGAATTTCCCGGCGTCGATGGTGGCGCGCAAGATCTCGCCAGCCCTGGCGGCGGGCTGCGCGATCGTGCTTAAGCCTGCTGAACAGACGCCGCTTGTGGCAGGTGCAATGTTCGCCCTCGCGCACCAGGCCGGCTTTCCCGAAGGCGTCGTCAACCTAGTTTATGCATCTGAAGGTGATGACGTCGGACGCGAACTTTGCTCTAATCCCAAGGTTCGAAAGATCAGCTTCACAGGCTCGACCGAGGTTGGCCGGCTGCTCATGCGCCAGTGCTCGGACCAGATCAAGAAGGTCAGTCTCGAGCTCGGCGGCAATGCCCCTTTCATCGTCTTCGACGACGCCGACATCGACGCTGCGGTTGACGGCGCGATCCAGGCGAAGTTCCGCAACGCCGGCCAGACTTGCGTTTCAGCGAACCGGCTTTACGTCCAATCGAGCGTTCACGATGAATTCGTCGAAAAGTTCGTGGAGAAAGCCCGGTCCTTGTCGGTCGGCGACGGCTTCGCTCCGGCAGTGGACGTCGGACCGCTCATCGACTTGCATGCTTTGGCCAAGATCGAGTCCCACATCGCAGATGCCGTTGCCAAGGGTGGGACAATTCGATGCGGGGGCGAACGTATTGGCAAGGATGGGACCTTCTTCAAACCGACAGTCCTCACTGAAATTTCCAGCAGCATGGCGGTTGCGCAAGAGGAGACTTTCGGGCCACTGGCTCCGATCATTCAATTCACCGATGCGGATCAGGTAGTGCGTGAGGCCAACGACACGATCTACGGCCTCGCCGCCTATTTCTATGCCTCCAATCTGAAGCGTGTCTGGCGCGTTGCCGAGGCGTTGGAATACGGCATGGTTGGCATCAACACGGGGCGTATGTCTTCGGAAGCGGCGCCCTTTGGTGGCATCAAGCAGTCCGGCATTGGGCGAGAGGGTTCCCGCCACGGGCTCGAAGACTACCTCGAAATGAAATACCTCTGCATGGGCGGCATCTGATCTCTATGGGATGGGCCGCCTCAGGCGCAGAATGAACCAAAGGGATGATCGAACGCTTTGGCGAACCTTCTTCCGGCTGGTTTCGGGTCGTTCACCGCGCCCCTGGCCTGCGCGCCTTAAGTGAGATCTAGACGCCGTGCTACGTGAACCGCCTCTACAGCGACGAGGCAAGGTGCCACAAGCGGACGGCAGGTTGCGCATCCTGATCCAAGCGCGGCACGTCTCGCCAGGCTTGTGGTTCGCTGGGAACTAGAGACGCATTGTCCATCAGCTGCGTTGACGCAGCGAAGTCGGCAGCCGACGGCGCAGGGCGTCGGCACGGCGAGCGGTGCGCCCGACACGTTTACGCCGCAACCTCCTTATTGCCGCACGGCCAACTGGGCGCCCTTCGCGCATCGCTCTCAATCGGTACAGTCGCCGGCATTCTCGCCTGGAGAAGATCAGTGACACAAGCCGTGCTCAGGCCGTGCATGCACGAAAGACATCGAGGGTTGATATCCAATGATCACAGCGCATCTGCTCGACATGGACGGAGTCCTGGTCCGCGGCGGCCAACCGATTGCTGGCTCGGTCGGCTATGTGGCCGGGCTAATCGCCACGGGTGAGCCGTTTCAGATCTTCACCAACAACTCGCGCTTCACACCCGAAGATCATGCCGAGCGTCTAAGAGCGGTTGGCTTCGCCGTGCAGCCAGAGCACATCTACACATCGGCGCTCGCCACTGCGCGGTTCATGGAACTGCAAAAGCCCGGATCATCTGCCTATGTCATCGGCGACCACGGTCTGGTTGAGGCTCTGCGGCAGGCAGGCTGCCGGATAACGGAGTTTTCGCCCGAGTTCGTGGTCCTCGGGGATACAATTTCGTACCACTATGAGCAGATCGCAACTGGCGCCGAGCTTGTGGCGAAGGGAGCGCGTTTTCTCGCCACCAATCCAGATGCGACTGGCCCGACCGAACGAGGCTCCCATCCGGCGTGCGGGGCAGTCGCAGCACTAATAGAGAAGGCCACCGGCCGTCAGCCCTATTTCGTCGGGAAGCCGAACCCGTTCATGATGCGCAATGCGCTCGACCGGCTGGGAGTGCGAGCTGTCGATACCATCATGGTCGGGGACCGCATGGATACCGACGTGCTCGCAGGGCTGGAATCGGGCCTGAAAACAGCCCTTGTGCTTACTGGAGTGACCAAACTGGCTGACATAGAGCGGTTTCCATTCAGACCGGATTACGTGGTCGATTGCCTTGCGGATCTGGGCCAGATCATCTGAACCAACAAGCCGAAGGCACCCCGACACCAAGCCTGAACGTGCTCCCTCTACGTTCCGGGCCGTCAACCCAGCGCAATCTGGTGGAAAGCTGGCCGCAAAAGAAGTGATAAGCATGACAAGTTAGTCGAACTACACCCACGTAGCCATGCCGGCGGTCTGCCGTTGCTGGGAAGAACTGGCTCGGCCGCTGCGTATAGCGTATACCCGACGCGGCAGCTTTTTTCTCCGTTGCGTACTCGACATTGTCACCTGTGGAACATTCGAACGTGCCTCTCGGCATCGACTGACGGGTTGAACCAGAGCGCACCTGTAAGGTCTTTCCCCGCCAAGTGGGACCGGGCGAACTGACGTTCTGGATCCGAACTGTTCGCCGGCTGATGTACGGGGCGGACCGTCACTTTTCAAAAAAGGAAATCCCTGTACCCTCCATGCATGAGGGCGCGGCCACGAGAGACAGCGCGGCGAATGCGGTCGCGCAGATGATCGCGAGGATCCCTCCAGTCGGCATGGACGCGCTGTTGACCAATCAGCGCTTCGGCGAGCTCGCGATGTGACGCCCCAGCAAGTGAGCCGTCGAGCGCACGAAGAACGAAGGTCAAACGAGGACCCCGCTTTTCTGGCGGGAATAAGCGGGCAGGAAGCTGTTGACCCACATTTAGACGATTGAGGGACTCGATCGCCCTAAGACGGTGCTTCGAAAGGGTCTCGGGCCAGATGGCCTCGGTACGGAGGCAAACGGGGTGCAAGATATCCGCGCCAGAGACGGCGAGTTGGAGCGTGTGCTTGGTATCCCGAAGAAGAACATGCTGGCCCTTGTCGGGGGCTAGCAGAACCGTCGAACGGCACGGCAATGCCGAGAGCTCGAACGGCGCTGTGCCCGACCACGCGGACAGCTGTTCTGCAATGACCGGCAGCACATGAGCGCACCATAGCGGAGACCAGAATACGACCGAATTGCGCCCATGAGACTCGGCGAAACAGAACACCCCAGCGTGACAGTTCGCAGGCCACGGTGACCACATTGAGAAAAGGTCGGTACGACAAAGTATTGGCCTGCCGGCTTGCTGTGGTCACATCAGGCTGGAATGCTGGATTCCGGCGTAAGAACTCCCAGGCCCATTCGCGCGGCGTCAGAGCTGAGGTGTAATCGTATGATCTTTCATCGCGCCAATCAGCCCCATCGGCGCCATTCACGAGAACTGCAGGCATCATTTTGCTCCCCTGCCAGCCCCCAGGCAGGTCGAAACATCATGCCGGTTGGCAAAGCACCGGCGCAGGGGCCACCAGACCTCGACGAATGCGTTTCGTCGAAGCTGTTGCGGTCGGCACCGTTCAGGGCCGAACACGCCGGCAAATAGCGGCGACATGACCGAACCAGCGCAGCCAGCACGGCCCGAGCTGGCCAAGTGAGTTGGCTCGCCGCCAGTGGCCGGTTCCTGCGCCGCATTCCTGACGTTCCTTGAAGACCGCGTGCCGCAGCGGTGGGTTTCTAGTTGATTGTGCGCAGGTCGTCGTAGCGCCAGCGATATAAGCTTGGCCATGGAGGTCTCCTGGGGGAAGTTCCCCGCCATTGGAGACCAAGATTCACGCTAGGGCATCCTGTATAGTTGTACAGGTGAAGGCGACTGCTCAGAGGACCGAAAAACAGACCGGCGAGGCCCGCAATCGCTTCTTGGGTGGTGCTCACGCCGGGGTTTTCAGAGCGCTGTGGAATGCAGCGGCTGAGCTTCGCTTGCCCCTGGATGCCGCTGATTTCCGAGGCAGACTTGTCCCCACTGCCCTTGGTCCGGGTGTACTGTCAAGCGAAGTAAGGATTCGGCTCCTTGGGCGAAACGAAGACTGATCTCATCTGCTTGCGGTTTCGTGGTCTCGAGGCCGTCGCAAGGCCGGAGTGACGCTTTTCGCGACGTCGGGAGCTGTGACCGCGGATGGTGATCACCGAAGCGGGCGAGCAAGGCGTTTGCTGTCACGCAATCGCGAAACACAGCTGCGCGCCCACCGAGCGGTCGGAGGTGGGCCTATGCCAAGGGCGTCGTTCTCCATTTCTGCGCAAGTACGCAACCTCATTGTGTGACTTAAGATAAATCTTCGTGAAAATGGATGCGCCTCTCGGCGGGTTTTATCAGCCTTCTGCATTTCTGAAACAATATTTTTGCAGAGATTTACCAGAATTTTATCCAAGTAATGAGTATTCTTGGAATCAAGCTGCACGTTCCATCTAGGAACCATACTGCACCTTCTTTAGGTGCCCCTAACTTTAAGTTTTTAGAAACAAGGCATCTGCTTATGCACATCTTAGAAACGCCACACCTATTCCTGAGGCCGCCGTCGCATAGCGACGAGCTTCTTTTGCATGGCCTTCGTAGCGATCCGTTCGTGGTTAACGCCAGGGGTGGACTCGCTCCGACGATTGAGCAGTCGAAAGCTGCACTATTTGAGTTCATTAATCATTGGCAGAACAATCGTTTCGGCTTATGGATGCTGTTCGTCAAAGATCCAGACCAAGGCAACAAATTCGCTGGCTACTGTGGGTTGGCTCGCAGCGGCCTGTACCTTCCAGAAGATCCGAATAATGTTGAAATAGTAACTTGTCTCAACCTTGCGGCTTCGGGAAAGGGGATAGCAGTCGAGGCCGGCAGGGCGGTTGTCCAATTTGCTTTTGAATATTTAAAACTGGAGAAAGTGACTTCATTCGTTCGACCAACGAACATACGTTCGCTTCGTAAGAACATTAAGATAGGATTTTTCTATGTTCGCGACCGTATACATGACAACAATACAATGAGATATTTAGAGGTTTACCCAGAAACAGCCGTAAAAGCTGATCAATTACTTTTTTTCGATGACGCAAAATAGACTTTATGCCGAACAGTAGCGCTGCGACCGAGTCGGCATTTCGGTGTTCGCTTAACCTCGAAGGACTTGGGAACGTGCTTCATACCGACGTGTCCGCGGGCAAGCCGTTGCGAAGAACGGGTTGAATGGGATTGAGTGCTCCCGTGCAGCCTGGGCCGGCCTCTGGACCTTTTCAGCCAATGCCGGCGCTGAGCGCACCAGACCTCGATAGAGGCATTTCGTCGAACCGTGTGCCATCGGCACTGTCGAGAGTAGAAGGCGCGCGCACCACGCATCCAGGCCGTCGCATCCGCATAGCGGCAGCCACCCCGGCCTGTGCAGGCCAACGCAATTGATTTCAAGTCCGTGATCGGCTCGTGAGACCCGTGCCAGATTTTCCTTGAGGGGCAGTGGGCG
Source organism: Mesorhizobium sp. B2-5-7 (assembly GCF_006440875.1). Taxonomy (NCBI): domain Bacteria; kingdom Pseudomonadati; phylum Pseudomonadota; class Alphaproteobacteria; order Hyphomicrobiales; family Phyllobacteriaceae; genus Mesorhizobium; species Mesorhizobium sp. B2-5-7. The sequence continues at coordinate 99,208 of NZ_VFUO01000010.1, forward strand.
CCGCGGTGGATTGCACGCTGGTTATGGGCAAGTTGTCATAGCGCTAGCGCTATAAGGTCAGTGATCGGGAGGTCTCCTGGGGGAATTTTCTCTCATGGACTCTACCGCCCCTCCTGAACCCGCGTATCGCATATCGGACGGCGGCCCGACATCACCCCAACCTGCCTTGGCGACCAGTCCACTGCATTCGCCCGAACAGCTTGCTGGCTTGATCGACAGACTTCAAGAATCCAATCAAGGGGACGGTGCAGGCCGAGATTGCGGTAGAGCTTGGGCAACCCTCAGATCGCCCAAGCGGCGTCCAATTCCTTGCCTGGCTCCGGTTTTTGCCGCCGGCGGGGTCTAAACCCACAGGTGGCAGCCGGTCTTCGTCGCTCACTCGTCCATCGCATCATGGTGGCCGCCATTGACTCGCATACGCGAAGCCTTCCGGAGCGAAGATGTCGGCGGCCAACCAAATTCCTTGTGAGCTGCACGGTGTCAGCTATCGGGCCTGAGTTGATCCGGTGATTACGCGGTGCACTCGTTGTCGCATTCGCGACGATGTCTGACATCTGACACGGCGCTGTCAGAGCGATCGCATTGTTCCGTAAGGGCTTCCGAGTTGGCACGAGAGCTGCGGTCCTATGTGCAGGAGCACTGCGACGCCACCGGTTGGGAAGAACTCATCCATGATCACGCTTTTCGAACATGCGGACACCGCCGCAAACATTGGGCCGTCTCGAGCGGACGAGAGCCCTTCCGCTTTCATTTCTCAGGTCTTTCGGTCATGAGCGAATTCGATTTTCGCCCAACGCTGAATGCGCCCGACGATGACCCCCATCTTTGGCTCGAAGATGTAGAAGGCGAACGGGCACTTGCGTGGACCGCCAGCCAGTCGGCAAAGACCCTGAAGCACTTCGCGGGAACGCAGTTCGAGCGCGACCGGGCGGCGCTTAGAGTGATGTTCGACCGTTTCGACAGGATTCCGCTCGTCACGCGCCGCGGTCAGTACCTCTATAATTTCTGGCAAGATGCCGGAAACCCGCGCGGGTTGTGGCGCCGGACCACCCTTGCCGCTTACATGAATGCGGATCCCCAGTGGGAGCTACTGGTCGATCTGGACGCCCTGGCCGCTAGCGACGGAGAAGACTGGGTCTGGGGCGGCGCGTCGATCGAGCCTGAGACGCGCGAAAGAGCCGTCTTGCGCCTGTCGCGCGGGGGCAGCGACGCGGTCGTGCATCGCGAATTCGACCTTAGCTCTTTGAGCATTGTCGCCGACGGGTTCAATCTCCCAGAGGCCAAGGGCGGGATAAATTGGCTCGACCCTGACACGCTTCTGCTTTTCAGTGCGCTTGGTCATGACATGGCCACCCGTTCCGGCTTCGCGCGGGCCGTGCGGTTGTGGAAGCGTGGCGCCGATCCCCTCACCGCGCCGGTAATCTTCAAGACGGGTTCCGAATCCCTAAGCGTGTCTGGTCATCTGGACCGCACGGTCGAGAACGAGCGCCTTTGGTTCATCGAGAATACTGGCTTCTTCAAGCAGATAGTCCAAATCGGCGACAGGAGCGGGCCGAAGCTTGAGATCAACCTTCCTCGGGATGCCTGGTGGGCCAGCTTCGGTGATTGGCTGGCGGTAAAGCCGCGCAAGCCCTGGACAGTGAGAGGGACCACCCATCCCGCGGACGCGCTGATCGGCATCTCGCTTTCTTCTTTCATCGGTGGCGAACGCCGTTTCAGCACCCTGTTTGAACCGGGCGAGAGGCGCTGTCTGCAGTCATTCTTCTGGAATGACGGGAAGCTCATTGTCGCCTACCTCGAGAACCTCGCTCCGCGTTTCGAGGTGTTCACCCCGGGTCGCCAGGAATGGACGCGCCGAGCCCTGGACACGGTGCCCGCGCAAGGGACCGTCCACCTCTGGTCCCTCGATGCGGCAGATCACGAGACCAATGGAGAGGTCCTCGTTTCGGCTCAGGACCCGATCACACCGTCGCAACTGCTCCTACTCGATCTCAATGATGCGCCGCCTCTTGGCGCTCCAGTGGTCCTGAAGCGCAGCCCGGAGAATTTCGACGCATCCGGACTGGTGGTCACGCGCCACGAGGCAGTCTCGATCGATGATGAATTGATTCCCTATATGCAGGTCGGTCCGGCGAACGGGAACGGAGATGCCCCGGTTCACCTTTCCGCGTATGGCGGGTTCGGCATATCGCTCCTGCCCCACTACAACTCCTCGCTCGGCAAGCTGTGGCTCGAACGCGGCGGCACGTGTGTGGTGGCAAATATCCGCGGGGGCGGCGAGTTCGGCACCCGCTGGCACGATGCCGGACGGAGGGAGGGCAAGCGTCTCGCCCATGACGATTTCGCTGCCGTAGCAGCCGACCTCGTACGAAGGGGCATCACACTACCGAGGCGGATTGCCGCTGAGGGCGGCTCGAATGGCGGCCTGCTGATCGCCAACATGCTTACTCGCTATCCCGAGCATTTCGGCGCGCTGTTCTGCACGGTTCCGCTTATCGACATGCGCCGCTACACCAAGCTCCTGGCCGGCGCGAGCTGGATCGACGAATATGGCGATCCGGACAAGGCTGAGGATTGGGCTTTCCTGAAGGAAATCTCCGCCTATCACGCCGCCACGCCGGGACAGCCCTATCCGCCGATCCTGCTCGCCACCACGAAGCGTGACGACCGCGTTCACCCGGGCCACGCGCGCAAGATGGCCGCAAAGCTGCAGGCCCTCGGCTATCCGGCTTATTTCTACGAGCCCGTCGCAGGCGGGCACGGGCACGGTAAAGACAATCGGGAGCGCGCTGGATTCATTAGTCTTGGCATCAATTTCCTTCGCAGCGCGATCGGCTGGCACGCCGATAGCTTTCACAAAGGATCGGGAGCTCGGGGAGAGCGAACTTCGGATGACTGAGTACAGGTCGAGGGGTGCGGCAAAGGTGCAAAATAATGCGAGCACGGTTTGCGCAAATGCGCCCCCGTACGCTGTCGACCTCAATCAATACTGCAGGACTATCGCAGTCTACCATTTTCTGAAGAGCAAGGAGCAATATCATGGGATCAAATAAATGAAACTGGCGCAGGGAGTAGTAACGGCCGTTGTCCTGATGCTGCTGGCACAGCAGGTTGTCGCGACGAGTCATCCACAAGTACCTGCGCCTCCCCGCCTCCCCCGTCCCGTTGCGCTTACCCGTGCCCGTCTACGACACCAATCTAGGAGTCAAGCTCTTGGCATATCCGCCTGCGCTCCTCGGGGGACCACATTCGGCTAGGTTAATACGGTGCCTATCCGGTTGCTTCTGCGGGACCAGCCCGGGCGGGCACAGCTACGGCAGGAATCCGACCCGGGCGCGTTCATTGGCTTAGGCGACATTTTGCTTGGCGGCGCGATCGGCTGGCACGCCGGTAACGTGTATGGACGACCGGGAGCACGACGAAAGCAAGCACGAACGAAGGAGCACAGGTCGAGGACTGCGACAAAAGCAATAACGCGATCACAGTTGGTCAGAATGCGCGCACAGCTCCATCTATCTTAATCAAATAGACTAGTTGCATGATAATTCGTTAGTTCTGAAGAGCAAGAGATATCAGTCAACAAAGCGAATGAACCTGCGCGGGCAGCAACAGCGGCTGTCGTCCTGATGCTGATCGGACAGCAGGCGGTCGCGTCAGACCTTCCAGAACCGTGCGGCCCCGACGAGGGTCCTTCGGTCGCGGAATGGCCAAGCCCTGGCAGATCCGCCTGCGCGCTTTGGGGGTCATCACTGGGGATTCGGGCTACGTCAATGGGGTGTCTGGCTCCGGTCTTTCCTATTCGAACACGGTGACGCCTGAACTCGATATTCTCGGACAACGTCGCCGCCGAACCCATACTCGGCGCCACCTTTGCCAACATCAATGGCCAAGGCTCGATGGGGCTAGGCAAGGTTGGTAAGGTTTGGCTGCTGCCGCCCACGCTCACATTCCAGTATCATTTTACCGATTTCGGCGCCTTCAAGCCCTATGTCGGCGCCGGCGTGAACTATACGATCCTTTATCAAGGCCGGCAGCGCCGATGATCTCAAGGTCAAGAACACCTTCGGCACCGCGCTGCAGGTCGGGTTCGACTACAAGCTCGACCAGCACTGGGGCGTCAACTTCGACGTGAAGAAGCTTTTCCTGAAGCCGGACTTCGAAGTCACCGTGGCCGGTAACAGCCAGACGGGCAAGGCGGAGCTCGATCCCTGGCTGATCGGCGCAGGTGTCACGTACCGATGATACCGCGGCCTCGTGAGCGCTTTGAGCCAACGGGCCCCCTCAGGCGCCCGTTAGCGTTCCCCCTTCCTCGGGTTAGTTTCAGTTTCCCGTGACGACTTCTGCAGAACGCCCAGCACAAGGACGCCTGTCGAGGTACGCGATCAGCATGCGTCGCGCCCACCTTTGATCAGAACGTCGTAACCTCGACTGTAACGTCGTAGCGCTGGTTCTCTCAGTCACCTTGCCCGCGAGCCCCGCCGAACACTCATCGGCAAAGGGCTGGCGGCGATAGCTGGTCGCCCCGGGGGAGATCGGACCTCCAGTGAGAGCCAGTGAGCGCCGTCAGGCGCTGGCTCCTAGTAATTACATGAACCGCCACTTCAGGCCTGTTTGTCGGGCCGTACCAGATCCATGTGGCTGACGCCGAGCGCCAACGCCAGTTCATAGATCGTGATGATCGTCGGATTTCTTCGGCCCTTCTCCAAACCGCTGATGTACTGCTGGCTGAAGCCGGAAATGTCGGCAAGCTGCTCCTGGGTCAGACGCTTCCTTTGCCTGATCCGCTGCACATTCCGTCCGATCAACTTGCGCATATCCATGCACGCAAGCCACCGGATCAGGCGACTTGAGTTTATCAACTATAATATGTAATTCACATTTTGCCGGGAGAGAAGTCGCCGAGGCGATCATCTGGAGCTAGGATCAGCAATGTTACAGCCTAAATCGGACATGGCGATTACCGACGAAGTGCCCTGGTCAGACGGCATCACAGCCTACGACAAGGAGCACTTTACAACCTACATGAGGCTCCTCGATGCATCCGGCGACGATGCTAGCGAAGAGGAAATGGCACATCTGATCCTCGGCATTGATCCGAGACGAGAACCGGAGCGTGCGAGGAAGGCTGTTCGCAGTCATCTCGACCGTGCAAACTGGGTGATGACAAGCGGGTACAAGGAATTGTTCGACAGCTGAGAAATTGCGCAGTGCTCGCCCAGTGGCCGCCACTGCTTCGGCTACAGCCCCCTCCTCGGCGCCTGATGAGGCATCCAGGAACGGCCAACGGCAGCCTCAATTCGGTTCATGGGCATCGGTTTTGGCCGGTTGGGGGTCTGATGCGACAAAAGGAATCGCGTTCCGTTTGGATGGGCAGTAGCCACAGCAGCACGTCATCGAGTGCCGCTCCTCCCACGAGTAACAACTGTGTAGGTTTTCGGCGAAGCTGGATGTTCAAATACCGGGCGCCCGCCACGGTTGACGCTTGACGTCAGCAGTATGGGGCGAGCTATTCTCATAGCCATGCAACGCGGACTAGCGTCGGAACGAGACGCCGACTGAGCCCTTTGAGTGCAAAGTGTGACGGGAATATACGACTGCATCGCGCCTGACTGCGCCGGGCGGCAAAGGGACTCAGCATCCCTTCGCCGCTGTTAAAATGCTGCGACCGATGACCCGAGCACAGCGGACCAAAGAGCTACTCAGAGGATCGAGCTCCCTTGGGACCCCAAAAGGGCTATGGCTTGATTTTGCGTGCGCACGCCCAGCTTCTTCTTGGCATTCTCCAAATGGAATGCGATGGTGCGCGGCTTAATGCCCAAGATGCGGCCGGTTACCCAGGCCGAATTGCCGCGCGCTGCCGACCGCAGGCACATATATTCGCGCGATGTCAGCAAGATCCCATCCACGGTTCGATCGCCCGGCAGTTTGCGGCGAACGCAGCGATGAAAGCAGGTGGCCATCAGCTGAAGAGCTTGTTCGTACCGCTCGATGACCCGAAGAAATACTGGACGAGGCTCATCGGCGGCGAACGTAACCGCGGCAGTGCGGCCTCGTAGATCGACGATTGGGATCGTCAATCCGCAGCGGATGCTGAATCGGGCCGCCTCATCAAATAGCTGCTGTTGAGCCGGCGACATCTTACCGCCCCACAAATCCGATCCCCATTGAAACGGGCGGCCGCCATTTCGAGCACGCAAGATGACAGGATCGAGCTTCTCATACTGATTTTCCAGATACTGCATGGCCCAGCGAGGTGGGTAATTCGAAATTAGCCTTGGCTTGCCGGAAGGCAGTGATGGCAAAGACAGGTACGCAAAAGAGAGTAGGTCAAATCTTGCCGCCGCCTCAGCCAAGGCTTCCCGGAAATCTGCTTCATCGACACTCTGTGACAGTCTTTCAAGGAATGTCTCGAAAACAAGTGGCATGTCCCTCGTCATAGTCGCGCTCGCTTCTTCCTCTTTCTGCACGCCTCCCGGCCGCCGCGTGCATGGCCGGACAACTGTCATTGACTTCGCAGGCGTCTCGGAGCTGATCAGCAGATATGGCCACACTGGGTTTGAGGTGTGAGAATTCACCGCCGCGATTGTTCTGCTGCAATCGATGATTGAGGACGATATCTTCGGCGTGGCCGCTCCGTTGAATGGTGGGGATGGCGCGCTGCAATGGTGTAAAGTCGCGTCTAAGTTTCGATCTGCATCCTAATACGCAAATCATCTTTGAACGCCTGATTTCCGGCCGCCCTTAATGATGGTGATGGGGTGAATCAAAAAGGGCGCCCTGCCGGCGGGGAGGTACACCGGCAGGGCGCGCCGCACAAAGGCCCTGGTTGTTGGGGGACAGGACAGTGGCGGCAGAACTGGTCGGTTACAACTTGCGAGTAAAGTGGTCCGGAGCATGCTCAGGATCAGATGTCTTGAATTCAACTATTTGGTTTGCTCGGCGCAACAGAATGCAGTCAAGCCAGCATCACCCAAGGACGGCCCCTGACGCAGCCGGATCTTTACGACTGGTCCGTGCAGAGTTTTCATGGGATGATATGACAGCATTCTGGCACATGGTCACGCCAGTGCTCAATCCCGTCGCCTTTGGAAGATCATACGGCACCCTCAGCCTTCAGCGCGCGATATGTGGCATCGACTGATTTCGCGGTCGCACCGACGATGATGTCGATCTCTTTTCGGGTAATGATCAGAGGTGGCGCATAGCCGAGGATGTCGCCATGCGGCATGGCCCGTCCGATCACACCATTTTCAAACAGAGCAGCTGCAGTGCGCACCCCGACCTGAAGGTCAGGATCGAATGGTATCCTTTGTTTCGGGTCCCGCATCATCTCTACCGCGGATAGGATACCCACTCCGCGAACTTCGCCGACGATGGGATGTCCCGCCAGTTCGGCTTTCATGCGGGCCTGCCAGTACGGTCCGACATCCTTCACATGTTCCAGGATGTTTCTTTCTTTTAGCAGTCGAATATTGGCAAGCGCGGCCGCAGCACAAAGCGTGTGACCGGAATATGTCCATCCATGGCCAAGTGCGCCGTGCTTCTCAGTTCCTTGTTCCAAAACCGACCAGACTCGGTCGCCAATGATCGACCCGGAGATGGGGAGGTAGGCGGAACTCAGCCCCTTGGCGATGGTCACGAAATCCGGACGCATGTTATACAGGTGAGAACCGAACTTCTCGCCGGTCCGCCCGAAGCCGCAGACCACTTCATCAGCGATCAGAAGGATATCGTACTTATCGAGCACCGCTTGAATGGCCGTCCAGTACCCTGTGGGGGGCGGCACAATACCTCCTGTCCCAAGTACCGGCTCTCCGATAAAGGCTGCAACCGTTTCTGGTCCTTCAGCCAGGATCAAGGCTTCAAGCTCATCGGCACAGCGCCGGGAGAAAGCTTCCTCGCTCTCCTCGATGCGCGCCTGGCGGTAGTAGTGTGGCGTGGTGGTATGGCGCACCAAATCCAGAGGCAGGTCGAAGAAATTGTGAAAAAACGGAAGGCCGGTCAGGCTACCGGTGACCAGCCCAGATCCGTGATAGCCGCGATTTCGCGAGATGATCTTTTTCTTTTCGGGCCGGGCGAGGATATTATTATAGTACCAGACCAGCTTGATGTTGGTTTCGTTAGCGTCGGAACCAGAGAGGCCAAAATAGACCCTTCGCATGTTCTGACCGAAATACTCGACCACGGCCTCTGCCAAAAGGGCGACCGGCTCCGTACCTTGGCTGGCATAGACGTGTGCGAACGGCAATTCGTGCGCTTGCCTGGCAATAGCCTCGGCGATCTCCGTGCATCCATAACCCATATTCACGCAGTAGAGGCCTCCGAAACCGTCGAGGCTCCTTCGGCCTTCGGTGTCCCAGATATAAACGCCTTCCGCACCGGCCATGATCCTATTTGGCGTTTCGCCTCGGCTGTGCTTGGCCAGATGCGTAGAAGGATGAAAGACGAAGCTTCTATCCTTCTCCCGGAGTTGCTCGGTTCCCAGATTGCTCAAGCGCATGTCCCTCTCCTCGCGATACAATGGCGGGGGCATTTGGCCGGCCAGCTCATTGGCAAGCAGTATACCGGAAACACCGCTGGAATTTCGCGGGAATGGATGTTTTTTGCAGACGAATTCGCGGAATCGGGATCAGATGCCGTGGAAATCAACTGAGCTGGTGTACCTTTGCCTGGACTGGGCCCGTTTGGACCGGACAGTCGGCTAATGTGGGAGGCTTAGATATACTCAAGCACAGGCGGCTGACGAATATCGACGGATTGAATTGCAGCGGCTGCGGTGGGATCTGACGAATCTTTGGAGTTCAGAAGTGCGGGGCTTGAAGAGCACGTTCGCGACCTCGAGCGGCTTCCCGGCCGCAAGACCATGCAAGTGGAGATCCTCAAGGACGCGCTGGCCGGGTCGGACTCAAAATAAACCGACTTGCGGCGCTTGTTGCAGCCGAGGGACAGTTCCCGATGAAGGCCGTTGCCGAGACCCGCGGTGGCGCGGCCCATCTCCATGACAAGGGTGCGTCGCCCGGTGAAGCCGCGCGGGCCTTACCGCAAACGCGTCCGCGGCTCCAGGACCCACTCTAGAGATTTCTTGCGTATATGTCTGGTCGGGCTCGCCAAGGCTCGACACCGGTGTCTTCACACCAATAGACTTTCCCGTCGCTGAGCCAGAAATGGCTTAGGCATCCTTTGGTTCTCCAAACGGAGGGATGCAACGTTGGCCGGCCCTCCACGCTCACCTCAATGCGCCACCTGGGGTTATGTGGCGCGTGGGTTGGCAATGAAACCACATCGCCACACCCACAGGGACACCTAAAGAGTGCCCAGTATGGTCGGCCTTTATGCACGACGCTTATGAACTGTCCCGGCCGAACCGCGTCATTCGGCGGCGTTTTTTCAACCACATCATTGCGAGCGAAAGATACGTCCGCGAGCGATGCCTCAGAAGGAACTCGGTCCGCCGGTGTTTTTGGACCACGTGGACCGAGAATGATTTCCTCTGCCCACCGTAGGAAACTTAACAACCAAGACCACATGCGAATCAACACAGCTTGCCGAGTGACGGCATACCGAGCCGGTAGCCATTCTCGCGTGCGAGCAATAAACCGTCTGGACCGCAGCAAAAACAACCAGCGTTGTCTTTTGGCATATTGCTGTAAATTACCATGTGCACGAAATCGTACCATATATTGTCGCGGCGAATGTCGCTCGCAAGCCGCCGATAGGGGCGCACCAGATCAAACAAGGTCGCTACGGCCATGTCGGCGGTCGCACTGGTGAAGGGACCTACTCCGGGCGCCCGCTCCCCGCCCCCGATCAGATAATACTCTTCCCGGAGCGTCTCTGGATCCAGCTCCGCCAGCTCCGGACGCGCCTTCAGTGCACTCTCGTAATCGAGCTTTTCCTCGGTGACGACGCCTTGGCATCTTAAGCACCCACCAGATTCGGGAAGAACTGTGCTAACCCGCCCTCTATGATCACGTAGGTACGGCTGACGGTCCTGGTCAAGACCAATATTGCCTGTGAGCCCGCAGTCGATGAGTCCTTGGCAGTAATAGTAAACCGCCTGATTGAGAATTTCTCTCCCAGCGACATCATCAGTACAACCGAACACCAAGTCGGCGCTGGAAATGGCATCGACCGCTTCTGGAGACTCGTTCACATACCCCTCAATGGCAACGACAGTCACTCTCAGGCCCAGATCCCGAACATATCGGGCTAACGTAGCAGCTTTGCTCTCGCCTACATCGCAGCGGCGATATCCGCGAACGCGGTTGAGATTGCTAGCTTCGAGCAAATCGCCGTCTACAATGATGAGTTCGCCTACACCCGCGCGAGCGATAAGTGTGGCGACTGAAGACCCTGTTCCCCCTCCTCCGACGATTGCTACGCGCAACGATCTGAGCTTCTCGTTGAATGGTTCGCCAAATGCAGCTTCTTGTCGCTTTAGCACTTCCGATGGTGCAGCATCGACCTTCTTGCCGATGTGAACTGACAGCTGCGTCCCGAGCACACACACATGCCGGACGTCAGCCACTCCGTGAGGGGCCGCACCCGTCCGAACTCTGGCACGCCAATGTCCGTCGGCCAAAATCATCGCGACAAGTGATACCTCAGGGCCATTGCAGCCAGCGTATCCCCTCAGAATGCTTTGTTCGTTCTGATCATCCTTCGTCGAGAAATCCAGAGCGCCCCTTGGGTGACTGTGGACAAACCCCAGCTCAAGCCGCTCCTGCTCGCAGCGAAAGTAGATATCTTGGAACTTGCGGAGATTGATGCGCAAGTGCACCGGGGAGCTGTCCAGCACCCAGTCGCCATCCATCTCAATCGCGTCAACGGCCACAAAACGCGTTGACGGCGGCAGACCCAGTACGGTTCTCTCAATTTTGCGGAAGAGGACGAGCGCGCCCCGCTCGTCACGGTCGGGGTGCCCGGTCAACCAGCTCTTGAGCCTATCGTCGAGGGAACCGATAATCGAAATCCGATATCCGTTCATGAACGCCTCGCGTCCGGGTACTTAAACGCCCATGAGATCCGGTCCATAATTGTCTGGACGTCGTCGACCTTTGGCTTCCAGGCATTTTTATGCCAGTGTCTGGACCACCGGCAAAACACTGTCGCCTTGTGCGTACGCGAATCCTCATTGGAACCAGGTCCGCCAGTATTTGGTATTGGCTTGCCGTCAGCCCGGTGAAGTCGTGGGTGAACCCAGAACATGTCCCCACCCGAGCTATTGTAATTCTGCGGAATCTCATACAACACATCGACAGCGTTTGCAGATTTTGCATCTGCCAGGTAAACCCCTTTCGGCAGCGGAAATCTTTTGAATATTAGGAAACGGGCGCCCTCCTCTTCTTCAAAATTGACGCCGGCTTTGTGGAGTGTCTCGTAATCAGAATCGAACAACAGGGGCATTATTCAATTCCGGCTTCGGAACTTGCATCCTGCGCGTAGAACTTTTCGATCCCCGGTGGCAGCAAGTCGATCGGGTCCTCGTGCCCAACTAACTGGCCAGGCTGGCCTGGCCTTTTCACATAAAGGTCCATGCTATCCGGTATGCCAGGGCCTACGCCTCGCACCTCGGCGCCGGTTATGAACCGGTTGTCCCAATCGTAATTTTCGTTTTCGATTTTGAACTTGAACTTCTCTTTGGCAGCCATGGATCCGTCTCTCGCAGTTGCTTGGTTTCAAGATATCTCAGGCGCGCACATCCCTCTTCTCCCGTTGATTACGGGCAGGCTCGACCAGTTGCCTCTTATACGGGAAGCGCTCCTTCGGGTTTCACGGGAATGCGCGTGTTTCGCCACGGAATTCGCGGAATGGAGGTCCAAACCCGCGGAATCAGGCCTGGGCGTCTACCGCTGTCTTAGTGAGGACAAGGGGATCGGTGCATTCGATTTCACAGGTTTGGTCACCACAAGGCTGTAATATTGATCAATCCCCAGCCCTGCCTGCAGCAGCCCCTCCATAAAATCTTGATAGGTAGCCATGGAAAGTGTTGCGACGCGCATCAGATAATCGATCCTTCCCCCAATTGCCCAGCAATCCAAGATTTCGGGAAAATCTTGGATCGCGACCTCGAAGTGTCTTTGGTCCTCAAGGCGATGACGGTCCAGCACGACCTCCACCATTACAAAGACCATGCCGCCAATGAGGGCTGGACTGAGCCGTGCGTAGAATCCCTCAATAATTCCTTCGGCCTCGAGTGCACGGAGACGTTCCGAGCAAGCCGACGCCGAAAGATGGACGCGCTTCGCAAGCTCGCTTTTTGAAATCCTACCGTCTGACTGAATCGCTGAAAGAATGCGGATATCCCAGGCGTCCAGGCGCAGAGGATTGGGTTTTGCCTTCATGACTTCAGCTCTTATGCCGTTGCCGACACTGGAATTGGGTTGGAACGACCGGCTCTTGGTCACGAAGGGTTCAAACGCCGATGTTGCGTGCGATGCTGTCCGCAGCCATGCGCTTTCGCCACTCAAGAGGTCCGGAATCATGAATGGAGTTTCCCTCGACATCGACAGCTGCGATGACAGGCATGTCCTTCACCTCGAATTCATAGACAGCTTCCATGCCAAGGTCTTCGAAGGCCACAAGCCGCGCTGACTTAATTGATTTTGAGATCAGGTAGGCAGCCCCTCCCACCGCGATGAGATACGGCGTTTTGTATCTTGCAATCGACTGTATTGCCGCCCGCCCTCTCTCCGCTTTGCCCACCATCGCGAAAAGCCCGGTTTCGGCTAGTACCTTTTCCGTAAAATCGTCCATTCGGCTGGAGGTCGTTGGCCCAGCCGGTCCGACGACTTCATCTCCCACCGCGCGGACGGGTCCAACGTAGTAGATAACGCGTCCCTGCAGATCGAACGGAAGCGGCTTGCCGGCGTCGATCAACTCGACGATCCGCTTGTGGGCTGCGTCACGGCCCGTCAGCATCGTTCCGGATAAAAGGAGGGTTTCCCCGCAGCGCCACGATGCTGTCTCTTCCTTCGCCAGCGTATCAAGATTGATCCTGCGTACGCCGGCTGGCCTCAATTCGTCCGTTCCAATTTCGGGCCATTCGCTCAGATCGGGCGGCTGGAGTCGGATGGGTCCATAGCCGTCCAAAGTAAACTTCAGGTGCCGGTTGGCGGCACATTGCGGGATGAGGGCAACGGGCTTGGACGCCGCATGAGTAGGATAGGTCGCAACCTTGACGTCAACGACTGTCGTCAGACCACCAAGGCCTTGGGCCCCAATACCAAGCGCGTTGATCCGCTCATAAAGCTCAATCCGCAGCCCCTCCTCTGGGCTGGACGCTCCCCTGGCAATCAGTTCCACCATATCGATGGGCTCGTTCATGGCCTCTTTGGCCAGCAGCATCGCCTTTTCAGCGCTACCACCGACGCCAACAGAGATCAGGCCGGGGGGGCACCATCCGCTGCCGAGGGTCGCCACCGTGTCGACCACCCAATCGGCAACGGATGCGCTTGGGTTCAGAGTGGTGAAACGGGCCTTGTTCTCCGAACCGCCGCCTTTTGCCGCAATGGTGATCTCAATCTTGTTACCTTGCACAAGGTCAACGTGGACGACTGCCGGCGTGTTGTCACGGGTGTTCATCCGTCGGGCAAGCGGATCGGCAACAATTGATGCCCGAAGCGGATTGTCCGGGTCGAGATATGCCTGACGGACACCGTCATTCACGAGGTCTGCGAAACTGGCTGCTGAGTTGATGCGGACGTCCATACCGACCTTGGCGAAGCACACCACAAGACCGGTGTCCTGGCACATCGGCCGCCGTCCGAAGGCCGCCATGCGGGAATTAGCCAGGATCTGTCCGATGGCATTCTTCGCCGCTCGACTCTGTTCACTCACGTAGGCCTGCGAAAGAGACCGGATGTAATCTGGAGGATGGTAATACGAGATGTACTGAAGGGCGTCGGCAACGCTCCTTGTGATATCCTTGCCGGCGATGGTCCGTGTTCTACTTCCCACCGATTTCATCCAAATGAGCTGAGACCGTTGACCATTTTGAGGATTTGGAAGCTTCGCACCCCCTGTTCGCCGCCTTCATATCCGTAGCCACTCTGCTTGACTCCCCCATAGGGCGCGTCTGCCGAGACCCCTTTCAGGTAATTCACACTGACAGCGCCTGCCGAAAGGCCATTAATCAGCTTTCGCTGCGTATTGGCAGCGTCCGTGAAGAAATAAGCGGCCAAGCCATAATCGGTGGCGTTGGCCTCCTCAATCGCCTCCTCGAGCGCATCGAACGGCGCCACAGTGAGGATCGGTCCGAACGGCTCTTCATGAAGCACTCTCGCTTCCTTCGGTACGGCCGTCAGGATGGTTGGCGGCCAGTAAAAGCCCGGTCGGTCAAGGCGGGCGCCACCGGTTTGGATGCGGGCGCCTCGTTCGACCGCATCCTTGGTCAGGCGCTGCATTGCTTCTATTCGCCGGGCGTTCGCCATCGGACCCATGTCCGTTGCAGCGTCGTCTGGTAGGCCGATCCTGATCTTGCGGACCGCCTCCGTCATCCGGGACAGAAATTCCTCATAGAGGGACCGCGCGACAAGAATCCTGCTGGGCGCATTGCAGCTCTGGCCCGCGCACTCGAACTTGTATTCCGAAATAGCCGGTACGGCCTTTGCCAGGTCGGCATCCTCGCACACAATAACCGGGGAGTGCCCACCGAGTTCGAGGATGCAGCGCTGCAAATTATTCGCCGCGAGCATGGCCAGCTGTTTTCCAACAGCGGTTGAACCGGTGAAAGTTAAAACCTTCACGATTGGCGAACTGAGCAAATGCCGCGATATATGCACCGGCACACCGAAGACCAGATTGACCACGCCGTCCGGAACGCCTGCTTGGCGCAACGATTCAACAATATGGACTGCCACGCTCGGTGTCTCTTCAGCCCCTTTGAGGATCACCGGGCAGCCTGCCGCAAGCGCAGGGGCGAGCTTGCGGGCGATGAGAACGGCCGGATAGTTCCAAGGGGTAAAGGCAGCAACGACGCCAAGGGGCTCCGGGACGACCATCCGGTTCGGACCCATCGGAATCGGGGTCGACAGCTCCTCGGCATGTCTGCCGTTCCATTCCAGCGTTTCGACAGCGCGCACATACTCACCTGTCGCTTCGGCAATCGTCTTTCCCTGTTCGGCCGACAGGTCCCTGGCCGCGGCTCCAGCCCTCTCTGCTAGAATCCTGGCGGCTGCTACGAGGATCTCGCCACGATGTTTGGCTGGCCGCGAGGACCACGCCTTGCGGCTCCGTTCTGTCGAAGCGAGAGCCTCATCCAAATCCGACACGGTCGCCGAGGCCACCGAAGCAAATACCTTCTCCGTCGCCGGATTAACCACCGGCAATGTGGCTCTGCTACCGCCGGCTCGCCATTTGCCGTTGATAAAGAGGTGGTGGCTCCTAGCGTCGGACATCGCGCGCTCCACTTAGTGAAATATTCATGCCATACAAGCGCCGTTCGATGTCAAAAACACTGAACTCGCTTGAGCCAGTTTCATCGCGATGGTCGCGGAGGGTCAAATATCGATTAGTGCCGAAATCCATCTGGAATCCAGATCGATCTGATGTTGATGGCGGGAAGCGGTCATGTCCCAGCTTCGTAGTTGAACGGTTATCAGGTCGGCTCAGCAGCCACTGCAGCCCAGCCGCGGCTCTCAATCAGTTCTCTGGCCACATTGGTGATGAGCTTACGTACCGCGCAAACGGATGCAGAACGCTCATCTTTCGGATTCACAGCAAGCACGACGGATCGGGTAATCGCCGGATCAACGATCTTGACGGTCCGGACCAGCCCTTGAGAGGCTTCTTTCTGAACCGCGGACGGAGCGAGAATAGAATAAGCCTTTCCGTCTATAACCATGTTGATGATCGTTGAGAGCGAGTCCACTTCAAACTTGACGTCCAGCGCGCAACCGTGTTGTGCGACGACGTCAGCGACTGAACGTCTGACGTTATTGCTGCGCATGGGGACCGCGAGCGGGAATGCATGCAGGTCAGCAAGAGATATAGCATCTTCGAAGGGTGGCTCACCGGACGGAACCACCAGACAAAGGTTTTCGCGCGCTAGCACCGTCATCCGCCCTACACTGTCCGCGGTGCGGTAGAGAACCGCCAGATTGAAGCGTCCAGCAGCCATCCACTCCTCTAGCGGTCCAGTCATACCCTCCACCATTTTGAGGGACACCTTGGGCAATTCGTTCCTCACTGCCTCAAGCAGCGGCCCGCTCAGAACGCGAGCCGCTCCAGATGGAATGCCCATAGTTACCTCCCCGGCAGGGGAAGAAGCTGTGTTGGTCAATTCCACCTCAGTAAGTCGAATTTCTTTGAGGATCGCCCGTGCCCGCTCGAGCAATTTGGCTCCTGACGCTGTGACGCTCACGCCAGTCCTGTCACGTATCAGCAGCTGAGTCCCGAAGCCTTCCTCCAGTTGACGCACATGCAGGCTTAGCGCGCTTTGGGCGACATTAAGGAAGCCCGCGGCTTTCGTGAAACTGCCTGCTTCGACCACGCCGACGAAGTATCTTAATTGTCTGATTTCCACGGGTACTCTTCCGAGGGCGAACTCCAATTTCGGCAATCTATCTCGAAATGCGATGGCGCGACAGCAATAATTGTGCCACGGCGCACCCAGTCGGCTCTAAATCAGCCGCACAAGACTCAAACGTCCAAGTCGGTGTCCGGACCCGCGGCGGCAATTTCTTGGGCCCTTCGAATCACCGGCGGATCGACCATCTTTCCCTCGAAGGCGAAAGCGCCTCGACCCTGCCCTGCCGCATCTTTTTGCGCCGCGAGAACACGACGGGCCCACTCGAGCTCCTGTGCGCTCGGCGAAAAGGCCTCATTGAAAATGGCCACTTGTGCCGGATGGATCGCCAAAGCTCCGGCAAAGCCAAGCCGCCGCGCATGCGCCGCGGCTTCACGAAGTTTATAGGTGTCCGAGAACTCGCCCATGCTTCCAATAAAGCCCAAAGGGAGCAATCCGGCCGCACGGGCAGCGAACAGCACGGCAAGGCTCGGGGCCAGGAGCAGATCAAATCCCGGGACGCCGCCAACAGCGGCACTGAAGTCTTCAGGACCAAGCGCCATTGCGACCATCCTTGGATGCGCCGACGCAATGGTCGCGAGCTTTCGCAAAGCGCCAGGCGTCTCGATCTGGGCGAGGAAACGTATGCGTCCCACGGGAAGATTTCTTTCCCGTTCAAGTTCCGAAACCGCATTGGCGATCTCTAAAACCCACTCTGCCGAATCCGTCTTGGGGAGAACCAATGCATCGACACCGGCCACCACAGCTGCATCGAGATCGGCCGCCAAGACGCGCAAACCTCGGTTCACGCGGACCAAAACCGATGCGCCCTTACTGCCCACCTTTGCCACAGATTCAGGAAGCTGCCGCCGTGCCTCGCCTTTTTGCTCCTGCGGAACGGAATCCTCGAGATCGAGAATGAGGCCATCAGCACCCCGCTGATGGGCCGTTGCCACAAAACGCGCAACGTGAGCGGGAACAAAGAGTAGGGATCTCCAGCGCGGTACGGGAAGCGAGCTTTCGGCGGCTGGACGGTTGTCCTTGATCATGGACTCGCCTCGCGGATATTAGCGAGAGCGATGCCAGTGAGGTTGCCGGCCGGCTGCCGGTGCTTTGCCCGGAGCAAGCACGGACTCCCGAGTGCGTCGCTCCCGACAAGCGGCGCGGTCATGCTGACACAGCTCTTTCGTGCAAACGCGCTGAAACCTCCTTGCGGACGCTCTCCGTGTGGGCGCCAAGAGCTGGAACTGGACGCAGCGACGGGTGCTCAGAGTTGAAGATTGCGGCCGGCGCTATCGTCTCCACAGTTCCTTCAGGTGTGCCAATTCCAACCCTGCGAACATGGGGATGTTTTGAAATATCCGCGACTTCATTCAGTCGCCCATATGCCAAACCGGCCGCTTCAAGCTCCTGCATCGCTTCGTGGCAGGACAATTCGGAAAACCGCCTTTCAATAATCTCGTCAAGTTGGGCACGGTGTCCGAGCCGCTCCATATTGTCTGCAAAAGTAGGTGCGCGTGTAAGCGACGGCTGCTTCAGGAATTTCTCGCAGAAATTCACCCACTCGCGGTCGTTCTGAACCGAAAAAATGACTTCCTTGTCATCGGCACAACGATAGGCGCCATACGGAGCCAGCGACGGGTGTTTCACGCCGGCGCGTACTGTGTGATAGCCGCTGTAGTCGTTCTGCAGAACCGGCACGTTCATCCAATCGGCGACGGAATCGAACAGTGACACCTGAATGCTTGTCCCTTCGCCAGTGACCTCACGGTGATACAGCGCCTGAAGAATGGCGCTATGCGCGGTCATGCCCGCCGAGATGTCGCAAACAGAGACCCCTACACGCGCTGGTCCTTGCTGGTTGCCCGTGATCGCGCATAGACCTGTTTCAGCCTGGACGATGAGATCATATGCCTTCAAATGGGAATATGGCCCTGTGTCCCCGAAACCAGAGATATCGCAGGTGATCAGCCGCGGAAAACGTCGGCGGAGATCGGCAGATCCAAAACCGAGTTTTTCGGTACTGCCCGGTTTCAGATTCTGAATAAAGACGTCCGAACCGGTAATAAGCGCGTCCAGGACTGCGCGGTCCGCTTCCAACTTCAGGTCCAGACAGACCGACTCCTTGCCCCGATTGAGCCAGACGAAGTAAGCACTCTGTCCCTGGACCAACTTGTCGTAGTTTCGGGCAAAATCACCTTCGGGCCTCTCGATCTTGATGACCCGGGCGCCCGCGTCTGCAAGGCGTGACGATGCGTAGGGTGCGGCCACGGCCTGCTCGACCGCTACGACGGTGATCCCCTCAAGAGAGTTCTGCATGCGACACCGTGCTTTTCATCCAACGTTTTCGTTTTGATTCCGACGCCTCAGGACCGCCAGCAACCGGTTCTGTTCATTCCCGACAATTGAGAATGCCTCGTCGACACCCATTCCCGGCTTTGCAAGCATCATGTCGGCCTGGGTTGCCACCGATACGTGGACCGAACCCTGGGCGGAGAGATCTGTCTCGGTACAGCTCCCGCCGACATACGCTCCGACCCCATTTTCCTTGCAAAGGAGAACGGCCCGAGCCGTGTCGGCCATGGAGCCGACATCGGGCGTCTTTATCTGAACAAGGTGCGCGGCCTTCGCTTCAGCAAAGAGCAGAATATCCTCAAGCGTATTGCATCTCTCATCGACGACAACGCGGGCGCCCGATCCCCGGTCATCCAGGATCGATACGATCCGGGCATATTTCTCAATTTGAGCTTGCGTGGAACCATAATCCGCCGGCGACTCGATATTGAGCGTGAAATCCGGAACGGTTTCTGCAACCTTGCAGATAAAGTCGGCAACGCGTCGCGGCTCCAGGCCGATTTCCTGGCCGATCCAGCCATACACATCGAAATGCAAGACCGGATGATAACCTGCGTGGCCGATTTCACCTGTCCGAGTTGCAACCCATTTGACGAATTCCATGAAGGTCTGACCGTCGACGCCGAATTTCTGGCGCGAGTTGATCAATCCGTGCGGAAGAACATCCACGCCCTTCAAAATCATCTTGTCAACATTGATTTCGCGAGCATCTCCGCTCTGGCAGTAAATCGGAACCCTACGTGTCGGTAGAGGCAGATCAAATTCATTGCATATGATCTCCGCCATCGTCGTATGATGAAGATGGGCGGCCGCGCGAAGGAGAGCTTGGCTGACGCCATACTGAATCGCGAGTGGCAACGGCTTATGTTCGTAGGGTTCGAAAACCTTCGCACAGGCATCCAGATAAAGAGATGCATCGACATCGAGAAGCCGCGGGACCACGACCCGCCACGACAAATCGGAGATTTGATTCGGATCGAAGAGCGGATCGCGTCCGCCGGCACCAGAGTACTGGACGTTCATCATGTCGCCCCAAACGACGGTGTCGTCGGCAAGGACAAGCCCGACGCTGAGCGATGATGCTGGAATGCGAATCGACTTGAACCCAGGCGTTGTCGGTACGCCGACATAGATGAAACCATCCTGGACGGCGCCGGACCTGATGGCAGCTTGATCATCATAGAAGAATGCACCGTTGCCAGGCGCAAGGACCACGTCTTTGATCTGCAATTCAGTCACCCGATTCATTCTGAGGGGATAAAATTCGTTACGCTGCTGGCCGGCGGGGCGCTGGCCGGTCGGCATTTGATCTTAGATCTTCTGCGGTCGCGCGACGATTGCTACCTCTTCGTTGACGTGCACATGCCTGCCCGATCGGATGGCTAAGACGATGGATGTTCCAGGCGCGCGGATACCAATGGGCTTAGCGGACAGCGAATCCATCGGATGCAGGATTCCTATGAGAGCTCCCTGCTTCACTTCGTCCAACACCGAGCAGCGAGGTTCGAAGATACCGGTTGCAGGCGATTTCAACTCGTCGGACGGACGAGTTTCAAGTATTTGACCGGATTTCTTTTCAAGGAATGTTGGATATTCGGCTTTGCCCTCGACCAACCCGAGCGCGATGAGCGCGTTACGCACTCCAGCCTCGAAGATCGCGAGATTATCCGCACCTACCGTGCCGCCACCAAATTCAGTGCAAACAAATACCTTGCCCTGGTTTTGGGCCAGGATATCGAACATTCCAACCGTGTCGTTATATTCCCAGACCAAAGTCACGGGCAATTTGAACGCTTCCGCCATTCTCACCGTCCTGGCCATGAGATCGCGATCGGCAATCGGATGCGTCGTGGCGGCCGGTGGAAAATCCCACGCTGGTCCGAAGCTGTGCAGATCAAATATCGTGTCGGCCATTGGCAACAATACGCGGGACACCGCATCAGCGATTCGTTCGGTCACTGACCCGTCGCCGCGGCCCGGAAACACGCGATTGAGATTCAACCCGTCGAGCGGAGTATTGCGGCTCCATGCCTGCACGGCCAATGGATTGAGCACCGGTAGGACGATAACCCTTCCACAGGTTTGCGCTTCTGGCAGCCACTCAATAAGCCGTCGCGCGACAAGTGGCCCCTCCAGTTCATTGCCATGGTTTCCGCCGGTGACAAGGAGGCGCGGTCCCTCACCTTTATTGAGACTGAAGATCGGAAGCGAAAGCTCTCCGGAGTCGGCGCCTCCCGGGACAACAAGATGCCCCCTGCTCACGCCGGGCGTCTCGAGATCAAACGTAAGATGTGGTGCTTCGCTCATTGTTCAACCTATTGCGAGTATTCAGGCGATCTGGCAGCCGGGTTCGGTTGCCGTTATGCATTTGCATTTTCCCGCGCTCGAAGTATGCGCCACACGATCGTCAATTCGCCAATATAATGTCCGGCACGGTGCCATCGCGCTTTTAGATGGAGGCCGCTTAGCTGGGACCACGGCTAGTCGATGTCCAAAAAAGAGAAAACGGGAGCGGTGAACCGTTGATACCTGTGCCTACAAAGGACTGCCATCGTGTCTGGCCACGAGGCGGGTTCTTGTAGGGCTTCTGCAGATTCTAAAGCACCACCGAGCCTGCCACGTCCTCTATTTCAGCAGATGTAAATGCCCAATCAGATGCGGCAACTTGGTCGAGCCCTCAGCGCGCCGGGGTCAATCTGATCACTCCAACATCGTTTTCGATGTTGATCTCGGTCCCGAACGGCTCGGATAAAATCCGTAGGCGCTCTAGGATGGCCTTGGCTTGAGGTGCCGAGGCGAACTGAGGGATTCCCCGGTCGGCAAACCGTTTGGAGTGGCCGAGTTCGATGGGATATAGCCGCAATTCGGCAAGTTGGTTCCGCTCGAAACGGCTTACCGTGACAATGCTTTCATAGAAGATCGGGTCTGTGAACCCTTTTGCCATCTCGGCGACCTTCACCTCCGCATCAGTATGGACGCGCGGGTCCTTAGCATATTCGTCAAACATGTCGGCGCCGGTCGGGGTCCCAAGGTCGTCCTCGAAGAAATTACCCAGGCTATAGAAAATCGGCCGGCCCCGATAGATTTCGATGCCTCGCAGCAGATGGGGCCCGTGTCCAACGTACGCGTCCGCTCCGGCGTCGATCATTTTGCGCGCAAAGGATTGCTCGTAATCTGGCGGTTCTTGGCTCAAATTACCAGGCTCGTGGCAGTGGTTGGTGACAATGCAGAAGTCAGAGAACTGCTTGCCGCGGCGAACGTTCCGCAGGATGTCGGCGACATCGC
This sequence comes from Mesorhizobium sp. B2-5-7, assembly GCF_006440875.1. Taxonomy (NCBI): domain Bacteria; kingdom Pseudomonadati; phylum Pseudomonadota; class Alphaproteobacteria; order Hyphomicrobiales; family Phyllobacteriaceae; genus Mesorhizobium; species Mesorhizobium sp. B2-5-7. The sequence goes on from NZ_VFUO01000010.1 coordinate 121,355, forward strand.
GCGAGTCGGGTTCATAGCTGTATCCCGCCTTGTCGCCCGCCTTGAAGGTCACTCCAGCGATCACGACGCATGTTGGCTCACATTCGGATTGGTAATAAACGGGCAATCCATCGCGCACTTGCCTTAGATTTTTCAGCATATCCGACGGGACCACGATGTTTTGCGCCAAGCGAAGCGGGTTGAGGCCGGGTCTACCAGGGGCCTCGCCAGCGGGATCGCACGCACGAAACATTGGCGCAAATGTTGTGGCCAACGACACCAACCCCACGCGACCGCGTGCCGTTTCGAAGAAACGCGCAGCACCAGCTTGTGCAAGGTTCTCGCCCGTCCCCGCATGGACAACACCGCTCTCATCGAGCACCCGGCTCGTCTCGCGCATGCCTTCAATGCCCCAGTCAAGAGTATGGTTGTTCGCGCGGCCCACGATGTCGAACCCCATCGCCTTCAAGTCGGGTCCGACCTCCGGCAAGCTGAGGTGATACGCGCCGCCGTATTCAGCCTGGGGATATCCCTTGAAAGATCTGCTGTCAAAGATGTTGACTTCCAGATTGCCAAAAGTGACATCAGCATCCTGAAGGATTTTGACGATAGCGCCGAAGCCGGGATCTTGAGATTTTGTCACCGCTCGAGACACGATTAGGTCGCCGACTGCTACCATCGTGAAGCCATCTTCAACGTTCGTTTGAATTGAACCAACCGTATCGTAGTTGCCGTCCTGCTGGACCAGATGAGAACTGCTCACGTGTGAATTTTCTTCCATAGTCCTTCTTCTCTTCTTTTCGCTACATTGGATTGGGTGGTCATGTCAGCGGCGCTCTCGAGATGTTCGAGCGGCGAAAGTTTCTGACATAACCATCGGATCGAGCGAATGATCCCCCGGCACAGGCATTAGATGGAGGATGTCTTGCAGCGGAGCGCGCACATGACAAGCCACGACCCGCCCATCTCCCATAGGCACCAAAGCCGGGACTTCGACACGGCAACGTTCGACCGCGAGCGGGCAGCGCGGATGAAACGCGCACCCGCTAGGCGGATGAATGGGACTTGGCACCTCACCCTCGACGGGCGCCTCCAGCCGAACGCGTGTCGGATCCGGGACCGGTGCTGCCGCGATCAGAGCCTCGGTGTAGGGATGGACCGGCTTGGCAAAGAGCGCCTCGCACGGCGCAAGCTCCACGAGCCGCCCGAGATACATGACCGCGACGCTGTGGCCGATATGCTCCACGACGCCAAGGTCATGTGAGATGAAGACAAAGGCGATGCCCATCTGCTGCTGGAGATCCAGGAGCAGGTTCAGGATCTGTGCCTGCACGGAGACGTCGAGGGCAGACACCGCTTCGTCGGCGATGATGAGAGAGGGGTTGAGCGACAGGGCGCGTGCAATGCCGAGCCGCTGACGCTGACCGCCCGACAATTCGGACGGAAGCCTGTGCATCATCTCGCGCGACATTCCGACTTTTCGGAGTAGATCCGCAGCGAGTGCGTTGCGCTGCCTTCGGCTGAGGCGCTCGAAATTCTCGACGGGTTCCGTGATGATCTGTCCGGCGGTAAGGCGCGGGTTCAGCGACGAGTAAGGATCCTGAAAGACCATCTGCATGCGACGGCGCCAGGCGCGCAGCGCGCCTTTTGTGAGGCCAGCAATATCGGTTCCCTCGATCAGCACGCGTCCGCCGGTCGGCTCGACGAGCCGCATCAGCAGTCGCGCGACTGTGGACTTGCCGCAGCCGGATTCGCCGACGATGCACAGCGTCTCCCCCGCCTCGACGCTGAAGGATACATCCTCCACCGCCCGGATCATCGGAATGCTTTTCTTGAATAGGCCCGAGCCAAGCGGATAATGCTTGGTCAGATTCTCGACTTTCAGCAGAGGACCGTTCATGCGCCCATTACCTCTTCGGCGCGCCAACAAGCTGCGGCCTGGCTCGACCCGACATCACGCAGGATGGGTGTCTTCTCGCGGCAAATATCGATCGCGAAGGGGCAGCGTGGTGCAAAGCTGCAGCCGACAATGGGCTCGCGCAGGTTTGGCACCACGCCGGGTATCTCCGGCAGGCGGTGCTCGCGGCCGCGCCGCCGGTCGGGCACCGATCGCATAAGCCCTTGAGTGTAAGGATGCGCCGGTCGCGCAAACAGGTCGATGACGTTGGCCTGTTCCACGATACGACCGGCATACATCACAATCACGCGCTGGCAGGTCTCGGCGACGACGCCGAGGTCATGTGTGATGAACATCACGGCCGTTCCCGTGCGCTCCTTCAGATCGACGATCAGCCGCAGGATCTGCGCCTGGATGGTGACGTCGAGCGCCGTCGTCGGCTCATCGGCGATCAACAGTTCCGGCGAGCAGGCCAGAGCCATGGCGATCATGGCGCGCTGGCGCATGCCGCCCGACATTTCATGGGGGTAGTTGTTGACGCGACGCTCAGGGTCCGCGATGCGGACGAGACGTAGCATCTCTTCGGCTTTCTTCATGGCCGCCGGGCGGGAAGCCTTGGTGTGGATCTGAACCGCTTCGGCGATCTGGTGCCCGACCGTATAGACCGGGTTTAAGCTCGTCATCGGCTCCTGGAAGATCATGGCGATCCGGTCGCCGCGGATCTTGCGCATCTCCCGATCGGACAGTCCAAGCAGGTCGCGACCCTGGAAGCGGACCTCGCCGCCAACGGTCCTGGCGCCCCGCTTTGGCAACAGGCGAAGGATCGACAGGGCCGTCACGCTCTTCCCGCATCCGGATTCGCCGACGACGCCGAGCGTCTCGCCTTTCTTGACCTGGAAACTGATGCCGCCCAGCGCACGGGTGACGCTGTCTTCGCCAAAGAAATGCGTTTCGAGGTCTCGCACCTCGAGCAGCAGGTCGTTTCCTAGCCTTTGATGCATCTGCGTGTCAGCGCCTCTGCCTGGCGCGGGGATCGAACAGGTCGCGCAGGCCGTCCCCGAGCAGGTTGACGGCAAGGACGGTGACGGCCAGGCAGATACCGGGGGCAAAGATCGTCAACGGCGCGATGGCGAGATAAAGCCGCGAGCTGGCGATCATGTTGCCCCAGCTCGGAATCTCGGGCGGAACGCCTACGCCAAGAAAGCTGAGCCCCGCCTCCGTCAGGATCGCGCTGGCGCAGACAGTAGCGCCCTGCACCATCAGCGCCGGAATAGTGCTGGGCAGGATATGACGCCACAGCACCCTTGTCAGGCGCGCCCCGCCGCACAGCGCGGCCTCAACATAGGGGCGCTCGCGAACCCCCAGCACCACCGACCGGACCAGCCGTGCGACGGCTGGGGTCTCGGGGATCGCGATCGCGACGATCAGGATGCCGAGCCCCGGACCTGTTAGAGAAATGAGCGCAATCGCCAGCAGGATCGTCGGGATCGACATCAGCCCGTCCATGATCCGCATGACGACATTGTCGAAGCTGCGGCTGTAACCAGCGATGACACCGATCAGGAGCCCGATCAGGGAAGCGCTCGCCGCCGACAGCAGCCCGACCAGGAGCGAGATGCGGGCCCCGAAGATCGTTCGCGCAAACACATCCCGCCCGAGATTGTCGCTGCCGAACCACATTTCGGCGGAAGCCGGCTGCAGCCGCTTGAACGGATCCATGTTCCCCGGATCGCCGGCGTAAACCCGCGCCGCCAGCGTCAGGATGATCAGAAGCCCCAGTAGGCCGCCGCCTGTCAGGACGAGCGGATGACGCCTTGCTAGACGCGGAAGATCAGACAGGCGCAGTCGCCTCGCCGGGACATCTTCAACTGGTGCCGACAAAATCGTCATATCAGTACCGTATACGAGGATCGATCAGGGTGTAGGCCAGATCGACCGTGAGGTTGATGAGCACGTATAGACCCGAGGTCACGATCAGCACGCTCTGGATGATCGGATAGTCGCGGTTGCTGATAGCATCGACGACCAGCCGGCCGATGCCGGGTATGTTGAACACCGTTTCGGTGAGGACCACGCCGCCGATCAGATAGGCGAAGCTGATGCCGATCACCGTCAGGATCGGGACGCCGGCATTCTTGAGGGCGTGGTGGATAAGCATGGCATAGGACGAAGCGCCCTTGGCGGCCGCCGTTCGTATGTAGTCTTCCGACAGCACCTCAAGCATGCTCGCCCGCGTCACCCGGGCGATGAACGCAATGAAGCCAAGACTTAACGCCACGGTGGGCAGCACCAGATGCACGAACCACGGCCCGAGGCCACTCTCGATCGGCAGGTAGCCCTGAACCGGCAGCCAATGTGTTCTGATGGCGAAGAAATATATCAGAAAATAGCCGATGACAAAGACCGGGACCGAATAGCCAAATGCCGAGAAGACCGCGAGCAGGCGGTCGATGAGCCCGCCGGTTCGCCACGCGGCAAGAATGCCGAATGAGACTCCGACCGTCACCGAAAGGATCATCGTCAGCATCGACAGCGAAAGGGTCGGCTCAAGCCGCTGCGACATCAGATCGAGAACGGGTCGGCCCGCAAAGATCGAGGTGCCGAAATCGCCGCCCAGCATGTCGCGCACCCAATGCATGAACTGAACCGGCATGGGATCGTTCAGGCCGAGCTTTTCGCGGATGCCGGCGATCATGTCGGCCGTCGCCGACTTGCCGGCGATGATCGCTGCCGGGTCGCCGGGCGCCATCCTGAGCAGCAGAAAGACGAAGATCCCGACCATCACCATGACAGCGATCGCCGAAACCAATCTGCGCAGGATGTAGGCCGCCATTAGGCGGAGGCTTTCCGCATGTTCCACATGGGGACTATCTGCGGCATGCCGATGAGATCTGTGAGTGACTTGCGGTGCGCGACCGGCGAGACATATGTTCCCAACCTCACGTCGCCGACAAAGTCCCACCAGATTGGTTGCATCTTGCGGGCCAGTGCCTTTCGCTCATCGAGCGTTGCGACATCTGCCCATTTGGCCCGCAGCGCCTCATACTCATCGTTCTTCGGCCAGCCGTACCAAGCGTCGTCTCCATTCGCGAGGAGAAGGGGGCTGGCGAGCGGATTACCTAGCGAATAATCGAATTCGGCCGTGATAAACATACTCCAGCCGCCGTTCTCAACGGGGTCCTTTTTCGCTCGGCGCGCGGTCAGTCCGCCCCAATCCATAGGCGCAAGCTCGGCATTGATGCCGATCTTGCGCAGTTCAGCTGCCAGAAACTGCGAGGCATTGTCGGACTCGCGCCAGTCGGTCGGATCGAGAATGACCACCTTCTCGCCGGCGTATCCAGCCTCCTTGAATAGCTGCTTGGCTTTTTCCGGGTCACCACCCTTCTTGTACCATCCCGTGTCCTCCTCGTTGGACACGAGCGTATCCTTGCCGAATATCGAAGTGACGGTGTCGACGTATTTTGGGTCTGGGTACATGATCCGCATGAACGCTTCCTGATCAATGAGGTGAAGCACCCCTTGGCGCGCCTTGATGTTATTGAACGGCGGATGCAGGAAGTTCATGCGAAGCACCACGTCCCAGCCCTGCTTGTCCAGAACCTGAAGTGCAAGATTGAGATCGCCCTCGATCACCGAGAACAGATCGGCTGGTGGCGACTCTACGTAATCGACCTCGCCTGCTTGCAAAGCCGCCATTGCCGTCTGCTGGTCAGCGATAACATCCCAGATGACGCGATCGACATTGACGACCTTCCCCCCGGCCAATCCCTCGGTCGGCTCCTTGCGTGGAACGTATTTTTCATTGCGATCATAGGTGATGCTCGCGCCTGGCTTGGCAAGAGCTTCATTGAACCTGAACGGGCCCGATCCGATATTCGTGGTCACCTGCTCCGTCGCGGGGCGATTCGCATCCTTCTCGCGCATTATGAAAAGGCATGGCGGCGTAAGGTCTGCCAGGATATCGATCAAAATCCCAAGCGATTCCTTGAGCGCGATCGTGAAGGTCTTCCCGTCCTTCGTCGAGATATCGCTGGCGCGAGCCATGATCAGCTGGCCGCCGGGATGCACCTGGCCCCAGCGACGGATCGAGGCCACACAATCCGCCGCGGTCACGGGGGTGCCGTCGTGCCAGCTGAGCCCCTCCCGCAATTCGAATGTATAAGTCTTCTTGTCGTCTGAAACGCCCCATTTCCCTACCATTTGCGGCCGCGGCATAAACTTGGAGTCGAGCGAGAACAGCGTGTCGTAAATCGCCGCCCCGTGGTCGGCGGTGATGTTCGTCGCCGTCCAGATCGGGTCAAACACACGCAGGTCGCCCTTCACCATATGCACCGTCCGCGCTGAGGCTGGCGATGTCTGCGCCCGCAGGACCGAAGGGATTGATAAAGCCGTTCCGGTGACCAAGCCCACTTTAATTAGGTCGCGTCGAGAGACTGTCATGTTCCAGTTCCCCTTAAATTAGTGGCGAGGCGGATCCGCGCCTGTGGGCAAATCTCGGAAAGTCTGACGTTCCCAATTGCAGGCTCTTATGACGACTTTCCGCCTACCAATCAGCATCACTCGCAAGCGGTCGTCAAATGCAGTTTGTATATGTCGTCATCTAAAAGCGAGATGGATAGCTGTCGAACGCAGCGCCGATCTGCGAAGCGGCACGCGGCCGGCGATACAATTCGGCCTGACCGAGAGTAAGACGCAGCGTGTTAGGTCTTCGCGCCGATTTCCGGCGGATCTTCCGATATCATGGATGAAGAACAGCGGCCTTCATCGCTTGGATGCTAACCTTGCGGAACAGGGAGTTTTCCTGGTCCGCTCCGAAAGCAGGGGCAGATCGCCTTCTGGCCACTCAGCGACGCCGAATGGATCGCGAAATTGATGATATCGGGACGGAGATCGAACGGCGACAATCTAGTCTACTAATTTGGCGTTGTCCGGGCCTCAATCACAGCGGGGAATGGCTACGACCGAGTACGAGAAGGAGGCGCCGCCACCAATCGTGCGACTGTGTTCAATGCGGGCCGGGCGTAGCGCTACGGATTTCGAGTGATTCCCGTCTCTCTGCAATCAAACACACGTAAACTGTCGGATCTTACAGCAGTTTTAGGAGAAACCTCTAGGCGCCTTCTAGTCCCTTTCTCGAACACTATGTCATCTACGTAGTGAAACCCAATCTTCAGATTTTTGATGAGCGAGCGAGTGTTACCTGGGCGAACGAACGCAGTCACTTTATTAATTTCTAAATAGTCGAAAGCAAATTGCACTACCGCTCTCCCAGCTTCGACCGCGATGCCTTTCCCGGAGGCAGCAAGGTGGAGGCGGGTTACAATTTACACGTTGCTCTCCTCTACGGAGTCTCCCCGTACAAGTCCACAGTAACCAGCGAATTTTTTGGCCTTACCCTCGTCTTTGATATCGATTATCCAATAGCCGAAACGATGATGCTGCCAATGATTGATGAACTGAAGAAGCTCAGCTTTCGTCTGCTCTATTGTCGGAGAGACTCCGTCTCTGATGGCGTTTACCACGAACGGATCGCTATGCAGTCCATGCAGAAGAATCTCGTCGCAATGCGACGGACACCTTAGGATGAGGTGGGACGTTTCGAGGGTGTACATCGGAAGATTCCTCTCTGGGCTGGCACTTTATAGTTTACGGAAGCTTAACAAAGTTTGAGCCATAACCTTTGAATGCGCGCTCCTTGGTTTAGATTTCTATGAACTCCCTTGTTTCGGGATGCTGTCGTTTTTTAAGATTCACTGATAGGCGCGGTTAATGCACGCTGGTATTGCTGAAGGCACCTAATGGTCTCCGCCTGACATAAGAGTTCTGGGGTAGAATTACCTGCTGCCTGTGCATCATGCGCGGTAGAATATCTCTAGCCGTCTCGCCTTCTGATCATCGGCGGCTGACCGCCCTGGTCATCGACCGCAACAGTCCGCAGAAGAATGTCTGGCGTGCCGAGACCGTGCTGTTGAGCGCCGATGGTGTTGGCACCGTCGAAATCATGCGGCGGACCGGCAAGTCCAAAACGTCTGGCGGTTGACAGCGAGCGCTTCGCAGAGGAAGGCTTTGAAAAACTGCTGCGCACAAGAAGCGGCCCTCGCGCACCCCCCGCTCGGCCCGGATGTCGCCGAACGCGTTGTTGCGCTCACGCTCGAAGACCCGCCCGCCGAGACGACGCGCTGGACGGCCGCCATGATGGCGAAGGTAGCCGACATCAGCGCCAGCGCCAGCCAGCGCATCGGGAAGGCGTATGGTCTTCAGCCACACCGCTCGCGGCAGTTCAAGCTCTCCAACGATCCGACATTTGTCGACAAACGGCGCGATGTCTCGGGCTTTACGTCGGTCCGCCGTCTGATGAAATTTTGCAGATCCAGGCGCCGGACCGAAGCCCCAGCCTGGCCTGTCCATGAAGCTGGGAGGCGGGGGCACCATGGCGCATGACTAGAAGTAGCACGGCACCACCGCTCTCTTTGCCGTGACCAACTTGCTCGACGGCGCGGCCGCAACATGCAGCGGCACCGCCACCAGTAGTTCATTCGCTTCCTCAATGACATCAACGCCGAAAGGCCGGCCAACAAGGCCGTCCAGTCTCGACAACTACTTGCTCACAGCTACCGAAAGTGCGCGCGTGGCGGCATCAGCGCTTCGCCTTCCGTTAATCGCAACGAATTTCCTAACCCTGGCCAAAGTGTACGGGCCGCGGCTTTGATGTACGGGCTCATATTTCAGAAGCACCGCTCATTGCAGGTCCAAATCTCACGCGAAGCTCTTCGTCGCTGCTTAGCGGCCAGACTTGTGGCGGGCACAACTAGGCGCTGAAGTCCCTTGCTGCTCTCCCCGATCCTGGATTCCGTGTCAGGACTTGGTAAAATCAGAAAATACTTCTCCCCTACTGCGATAAAGCTTTCATTATCTCCTATCTGCCGCACCTTCGCTTCCGGCCCAGAAGAACGAACTGAAGATTATTACTAGTCCCCAACTGGTGGAAACGGTGTGATCGACCAATTGATTAAATCGACAGCACGCTGAAGGGCGATCTCGGTCTCAGCAAGGCGCGGGGAAACAGCTATGACCCATCCTAGCGAGTCTCGGTAATCACCTTGCCTGACAATCGGCGTCTTGGGTTCAACATACAATTTGACCGCGGCGACACCTGGTACAGCAGCCGCCAGACTGTCGCCATCAATCCAATCGAGGATGCCATCGCGATCAGGAAGCAGGCACCGCCAGGCAGCAATGTGAGACTGCCTTCTGCGCAAATCCCATTCCTTACCAATGACAAGCTTGATGTGCTCGGCGATGAGATCGACGCCGTAGGCCAGCTGAACCGCATCAGGACCGCCACCAAGACGCGGATTGACTTCAATGACGACCGGGCCCCGCTTGGTCCACCGGAGTTCAACGCACGTTGGTCCCCAGCCAAGGTCGAGAGCTGGCAAACAACTCAGCGAAACGTTGGCGATACGCTCATGCTCCTCATCAGCAAGCGGTGCTGGAAAGATGCCTTCACGGAAGACGAAATGCGGTGGGCGGTCGAAATCAGCGGCCTCAATCCCAAACACCTCATTTCCCATTATATGAACAATATAATGGGGGCCTTGTGCGAATTCTTCGACCAGTATCCTCGACGAAGACTGCAATACGTGCTTCCCGCCCAACAGAAAGGCTGTATATTGAGCCACCTCTTCGACGGTACGGCCCAATCGGACACCGATGCTGCCGCTGCCTACCGTAGGCTTCAGAACTACCGGCAGGCCGAGCTCCGCAGCGCAGCTTTCAACCTCCGCCGCATTCGCTGCGAGGCGATATGCAGGTATCGGAACCCCAGCCTCCGCAAGGAGCTGACGTTGAGTGAATTTGTCGCAGCATCGTTCAATCGATGCGGGGTTCGGTCCTGGTAGATTGAAATGCCGGCAGAGCTTGCCAACTGTCGCATAGACCGACTCGTCGTCACCCGCAAACCCAGTAATGCCAGCAATGCCGTACGTTGCATGCAACCAGGAACATTCGCGGATCAGCGCATCGAGATCGTCTGTATTGACCCGGATTGCCTCAACGTTTTCCACCGCAAGATAGTTATACCGGTCTGGATCGGCTGAAAGGGTAACTGGATGAAGACCTAGACGCTGGGCCGCCTGGATATATAACGGACCATTGCTCCTTGAGCCTTCAATCAGGATGAGCGCTCTTCTCGCCATGGCTGTTAACTCCGATGTTGTGTGCTGTTGGGCGTCTGAGGCGTAAAAGCAACATCACAGCTTTTTGCTGTACCCCGGCTTAATCTACCACAGTCAGATACCTGCGATCGCGAAGACTTGTGAGTTTTTCATGCAAGATCTGTTACACGACGGAATTAGTCGATTCCTCGGTGGTGATGCTGCACAGCAGGGCATGGCCTAGGAGCCTGTCCGACACGCGGGCTGGGGTCGCTTGTAGCTGGCCCTCGATCCCGTCCGGCAGCTTTTGAATGAGGCTCCCAAAGGCGAAGGTCAGATTGGATGCGCCCAGCACCGCGACAAAAATCTGCGCCGGTAAATGACGCCGGTCGCCGGATCGATCACCGGGACCGTGTGCCCGGAATAGCCCGTCTGCATCACCGCGCCCGCCGCATGCCGATTGCTGAATGTCGCGCTCGTCCGGCGTTCGAAAGCGGCGAAGTGCTCGCAGAACCAGGTGTAGCCGTAGCCGTCGGGATGGACGGCGCGATACTCCTGCCACAATAGCGTCAGCGCCACTGTTTCGTCATCATTCCCGAGAATTGCAATGGAGCCGGAGCGTCAGACGAAAGCAGGGGTCCCTGCGTTCGAAGAGCGCTTGGTCAGGACAACCCAGACATGCGCCATCTTGGCGGCAAGTGCGACAACAGCTTTGTTCCGGTGCATATCGATCATCTGCAAGGCCTGGAAAAAAGAGCCCGGACGATTCACACTCCATCCGCTCCGCGCTACCTAACTGCGCTAGGAGTAAGGGGCTGCAGGCTGTTCCTGTTCATTCACACTCGGAAATGGTGTGATCGACCAGCTAACTAAGTCGACGGCACGCTGAAGTATTGCCTGGGTCTGAGCAAGGTTGGGCGAAACGGCCATGACAGATCCGAGAGAGTCTCGGTAATCACCTTTCCTGACGATCGGCTTGTTGGGTTCAACATAGAATTTGACCTCAGCGACACCTGGTACAGCAGCGGCCTGACTGCCGTTGTCGATCCAATCGAGGGTGCCATCGCGGTCGGGAAGTAGGTTCCGCCAGCCCGCAACGTTTGAGTGCGTTTTGCGCAAATTCCATTCATTGCCGATGACAAGCTTGATGTGCTCCGTAATGAGATCGACACCGTCAGCCAGCTGGATGTGTTGAGGACCGCCACCAAGGCGCGGATTGACTTCAATGACGACTGGACCAACCTTCGTCCACCGGAGTTCAACGAAGCTTGGCCCCCAGCCAAGGCCGAGAGCGCGCAAACAGCTCAGCGATACATCGGCCATGCGTTTCTGCTCGTGACCAGTAAGCGGTGCCGGATAGATGCCCTCACGAAAGACAAAATGGGGTGGACGGTCGAAGTCAGCAGCCTCAATCCCAATAACCTCATTTCCCATAATATGGGTGGCATAATAAGGTCCTTGTGCGAATTCTTCCACGAGTATTCTCGGGGAAGACCGCCATGTGTACTTACCGCCCAACAGATAGGTGGTATGTTCGGCTACTTCGTCCACATTGCGGCACAATCGGACACCGCTGCTGCCGGTGCCTACGGCCGGTTTGAGAATCACTGGGAGGCCAATTTCGGCGGCAGCGATTTCTGCATCCGCGGTGTTCATTGCCAAGCGATAAGCAGGCATTGCCACGCCAGCCTCAGCGAGGAGCTGACGTTGAAGGAATTTATCACAGCATCGTTCAACCGATTCGGGGTCCGGGCCCGGTAGGTCGAAGTGCCGGCAGAGCTTGCCAACCATCGCATAAATCTCTTCCTCGGCGCCCGTAATGCCTGCAATCTTATAGGTCGCACGCAGCCGGGAACATACGTGGATCAGCGCATCGAGATTGGCTGTATCGACAGGGATTGTATCAACGCTTTCTGCTGCAAGGTAGCCGTACGGAGCTGGATCAGCCGACAGGGTAATTGGATGAAGACCAAGACGCTGGGCCGCTTGGACGAATAGCAGACCCATACTCCTATGGCCTTCAACCATGATGAGCGCTCTTCTTGTCATTGGCCCTGACCTTTATTGCATGCTATGCGGTGGTCCGAGCGTAAAAAGCATCAGCTCCTTATCGCTCCCGGACCTCAGATTTGGCGGTGAAGTTATCACTGTCGGCGGCCTGCGGTTGCAAAGATTCGCTAAGCTTTAGTTTAAGATTCAACGATTAACGCTGCAGCCGTTGCAGCGCGGCGCGCTCTGACAAAGCTGCGTGCCGACGTTCCGGCGAAGCAGCTGTGGCGCATTTTGTCAGGCCCGGAGAGTTCTGGTGTCCGCCCGCGGTCGCGGCGTCGTTGATCCTTCTTCTCGAACGCCGAGCTCAACGCGGCGATCGCCTAACTGCTAGAGAATCTGAACAATCGGCCGATGCGCCATGTCGGCCAAAGCCGCCGCGAACTGTTCGAGGAGATCGAGCGGGCCGCCTTGAAGCCGCTGCCGGCGGCCGTTCTAATACCCGAGTGGAAGTCGGCGAAGGTCCACCTGACATCGAGTCCGACAAATGCTTCCCTATAATCTTGCTCCCCTATAATCTGCCACGGCTCGTCCTACTGTGATGAGGATCGGCTCGGCCCGCCCGAGTAACCCTCGGACGCGCAGTGTAGGGCGAGCCACCTCACCGGCAGAAGCGGACATACGGTCTTACTCTCGATCAGCATCTGCTCACGAAGGTTGCGGTCAAGTGTAAGACCGTATGTCCGCTTCTGCCGGTGAGGTGGCTCACCCTACACTGCGCGTCCGAGGGTTGCTCGGGCGGTCCGAGCCGATCCTCATCACAGGAGGACGAGCCGTGGCAGATT
>NZ_VFUO01000011.1:0-55327 GCF_006440875.1 Mesorhizobium sp. B2-5-7
ATAGTGACGGGGAGAAAGACGCTGTCATCGCGGCCTTCGCCAATCATCACCTTGTAAGAGGAGCGCCGAGGTCGCGGCAACTCCCTTCTCCCCGTCACTATACGGGGAGAAGGTGCCGGTAGGCGGATGAGGGGCAGCGCCGACCTCTGAAGGGATAATCGTCAGACTTGCCCGACATCACTCCTAAACCAGAACCAGTCCCTGCCGCATCGCGATCGCGATGGCGTCCGTACGATTGGCGGCACCGAGCTTGATCAGGATCGCGGCGACATGGAACTTCGCTGTGTGGACGGAGATGTTGAGCCGCCGCGCGATCACCTTGTTGGGCGCCCCTTCGGCCAGCAGCGCCAGCACTTCTGCCTCGCGCGGCGACAGCGCTGGCCGGGCGGCGGCGCCATCGTCGACCGTTTCCTCGCCGAACAACCCGCTATGGCTTCCATCCCCATCGGCCGCATCACCGCGGTCGAAATCCTCATGCCTATCCAGCATCGAACGCCCTTCGCCGGACACCCGGTAGCCGGCGGCGGCCAGCCTGACGGCAGCGGCGATCAAAGCTGCGTCCGCGGCCAACGGCAGCACCGCAAACACCTGGCCTTGCGGCCGGCCCGCGCGGTCCGAAAGCAGTACTTTTGGGGTCGTGCTGCCGCCGACGCCGGCTCGATCGACCGAAGCCGTGCCGTTGGCGACAGCGTCATCGACGATGGCGACATCGGCGACCCCGCCGCCGGCCACGACCGGCAGCAGATCGTCGGCCATGGCAAGCGAAGTCGACAAGCGCTCGGCACGCACGGCATCGCGCAGTGCGATCAGCACCACGAGCTGGCGTTCGCCGCGCGCCACGTCAGGCCTTATCAGCGTGTCGCTTTCCATCCGTCCTCTCAGCTCAGCGGCTTTTCGCCGATCGTCAGCACGACGTCGCGCTGTTCGCCGCCGCGCACGACACCCAGCTTCACCGAAGCACCGGCGCTGTCGGGCCCGAGCCGGCGGATCAGATCTCGCGGACCATGCACAGCCTCGCCGTTCCACGCCACGATGATGTCGCCGAGCGAGAGGCCAGCGGCCTTGGCCGGGCCATTGTCGTCGAGGCTCATCACCATTGCGCCACGCGCGTCGCGGTCGCGTACCGGATGCAGGCCGGCGCCGAGGTAACCACGTGCGACATGCCCCTTTTCGCGAAGCGTCGCCACCGCGCGTTCGATCGTCTCATAGGGCATGACCAGCGCGCGGCCACGCGGGCCGAACAGAAGCATGCCGATCAGCGCGCCCTTGGCGTCCAGCACCGGGCCACCCTCGAAGCGGCCGCCGGCACCGACAGCCAGGTTGATGCGCCGGTCGATGGTGCCGCCGCGCATCGAGCGCCAGGCCGGGCCGACTTCGCCGACCGAGCCCGACACGGCCAGCACCGAGCCCTGGCTGCTGCCGACAGCTATGGCGATATTGCCTGGCCGAACGGGGCTGGCTCTATCGAGGACAGGCGCCGTGGCCGCATCCGCGGGCTTCAGCAGGGCGACGCCCGTCGAAGGATCGCGGCCGACCAGTTCGGCCTTCGCCGTCTCGCCGGAGGCCAGTGTCAGTTCGATCTCCTCGCCGGCCTCGACGGCTTCCTCGGCGGTGACGAAATAGCCGTCGCCCCAGTGGAAGGCGCTCGCCGTGCGGTGATGATGCGTGGCGAAGCTTGCCGTTGCCGGCGTCGCCTTGTCGGCGATATCGGCGATGGCATCGGACAATGCATTCAGATTGAAGTCGCTCATGATGATCTCCTGGGTTTTCTCATGCCCAGATATCGCTCGGCAGTACGCCAGGAGGTACTCGCCTGACGGCTAGTTGCGGGTTCGACTGGCCATCTGGTCAGGTCGCGGCGGTTCCGGCCGCTCCGCACATATAGTCACGATCAAGCCTGAAAACACGGAGCCCCCATGGCCCTCGCCGCGCCAAAATTCCAACCGGACGAGACATTGCTCGACGCCTATTCGACGACGGTTGCCGACGCGGTCGACCGCATCGGCCCGGCTGTCTGCCGCATCGAGCGCATCGGGGGGCCGGGCGGCCACGGCTCGGGCTTCGTCATCGCGCCTGACGGGTTGGTCGTCACCAATTTCCATGTCGTGGGTGACGCCAGGACGGTACGCGTCTCGATGCCGGACGGCACCTCCAGCGAAGGCCGCGTGCTCGGCCGCGACCCCGACACCGACATCGCCCTCGTGCGCGCTGACGGCAGCTTCGCCGACGTGGCGCCGCTGGGCGATTCCAAGCGGCTGCGGCGCGGCCAGATCGCGATTGCCATCGGCAATCCGCTGGGCTTCGAATGGACCGTCACCTCCGGCGTCGTCTCGGCGCTCGGCCGCTCGATGCGGGCTTCGACCGGCAGGCTGATCGACGACGTCATCCAGACCGACGCCGCGCTCAACCCCGGTAATTCCGGTGGTCCGCTGGTCTCGTCGGCCGGCGAGGTGATCGGCGTCAACACCGCCATGATCCATGGCGCGCAAGGCATCGCCTTCGCCGTCGCCTCCAACACCGCGAACTTCGTCATTTCCGAGATCATCCGCTTCGGCCGCGTGCGCCGCGCCTTCATTGGCGTCTCCGCCGACACGGTAAACCTGCCGCGGCGCGCGGCTCTCTTGTCGCAGGTCTCGACCAGCACGGCGGTACGGCTGCGCAGCGTCGAGAAGGACGGCCCGGCGGCCAGGGCGGGTCTCAGGGAAGGCGACATCATCGCCGCAATCGACGGCCGCCCGGTGACCGGCGTCGACGACCTCGTGCGCATGCTCGACGCCGAGCGCATCGACCGCGAGACGCTGTGCACCGTGGTGCGCCGCACCGGCGTCAGCCAGGTGGCGGTGACGCCGGTGGCGCGGGCAAGTTGAGGCTGCCGTTCAAGCCCCCGTTGGCGCCTTCCGCATACTGCGCCAGGAATTCCTCGCTGGGCGGGATCGGCTTGATGACGTCGATCAGCACGCCGTTGGGATCCCTGGTGATGAAGTGGCGCTGGCCGAAAGGCTCGTCACGCAGCGTTCGCAGGATAGGCAGGCCGGCAGCAAGGATCCGGTCATGGATCGCATCGGGATCGCGGACCTCGAAATTGATCAGCAGCCCGGAGGTCCGCCCCCGCCCCTCCTCGGGGATCGTCTCGTGGTCGCCCTGGACGATGCCGAGATTGACGCGCTTGTTGTCCACCGACCGCAGATGCACGTACCAGTCGCTCTCAAACAACGGCCGGAAACCGAAATGCCTGACATAGAAGGCCGCCGTGCCGGCGACATCGCCGGTCATCAGCACCGGATAGTAGCTCGTCGTCTTCATCTTTCCTTCTCCCGTCAACTAACATACAGTCTGCATGTAAATTGAATTAACATACAGGCTGCATGTATGCAACAGGAATCCGCGCGTCGTTCCAACCGCGATCGCACCGAGACAACGCGCGCCGACCTGATCGCGGCGGCGCGCAAACTGTTCACGGAAAAATCCTATGCCGAGACCGGCACACCGGAGATCGTTGCCGCCGCTGGCGTGACGCGCGGCGCGCTCTACCACCATTTCGCCGACAAGCAGGCGCTTTTCGCCGCCGTGGTCGAACAGGAAGCCGCGGCGGTGGCGCGAGAGATTGACCGCGCCTCCCCGCCTTCGCTCAGCGCCCGCGATGCGCTGATTGCCGGTTCCGATGCCTACCTCACGGCCATGCGCGCGCCCGGCCGCACGAGGCTCTTGCTGCTCGACGGCCCCGCCGTGCTCGGCCGCGCCGCCATGGACACGATCGACAACCGCCACGGCAACCGCTCGCTGCGCGAGGGCCTTGTCGCGGCGATGCGGACGCAGTCGATGAAAAGATTGCCGCCCGAAGCGCTGACCGCCCTGCTTGCCGCCGCCTTCGACCGCGCGGCGCTCGCCATCGAGGCCGGTGCGTCGGGCGAAGACTACCGTGCCGTGCTGACGGCGCTGATAGACGGACTGTCGCGCGCCTGAAGTGCCCCCGCGAATGTATCGTGCAGTCATCGCCCGGGTGCGGGGCGACGATGTCGCCATGCGTAAACTTGTCGCCGGCTGCCACTGCCCGACCAGGACATCACGATTGCCGCAAGCCGCGGCTAGTCCGTCCAGCGCCGGAACAATGCGCTGGCGTTCACGCCGCCAAAGCCGAAGCCATTGGAAATCGCGTAGTCCATCTCCATCGGCCGGGCGTGGTTTGCGACGAAGTCGATCCCGTCGCTTGCCGGATCGGGGGCGCTCAAATTGAGGGTTGGCGGTGCGACCTGGTCCCTGAGCGCCAGGACCGTGAAGATCGCGCCAAGCCCGCCGGCGGCGCCAAGCAGGTGGCCGGTCGCCGACTTCGTTGCGCTGACGGCTATGCCGAAATCTTCTCCGAAGACCCTTTTGATCGCGGCGATTTCCCCCAAGTCGCCGACTGGCGTGGAGGTCGCGTGCGCGTTGAGGTGGCGGACCTCCCGTGCCGAAATACCGGCTTGGGCAATCGCGATCTCCATGGCCCGGCGCGCACCGTCGCCATCCTCGGGGCCGGAGGTGATGTGATAAGCGTCCGCCGTCGTGCCGTAGCCGACCAGTTCGGCGAGCGGTTTGGCGCCGCGCGCAAGCGCGTGGCTCAATGCCTCGATGACCAGGATGCCGGCGCCTTCGCCCATGACGAAGCCGTCGCGCGACATGTCGAACGGGCGGGAGGCCTCCTCAGGACGATGATTGAAGGACGTGGAAAGAGAGCGTGCCGCGGCAAAGCCGCCGAGGCTGACCGTATTGATGCAGGCTTCCGTTCCGCCGCAGACCGCGATGTCGGCCTCGTTGGCGCGGATAAGACGCGCCGCATCGCCGATCGCCTGGATGCCGGCCGCGCAGGCCGTCACCGGAGCGCCGAGCGGACCCTTGAACCCATATCGGATCGAAATCTGTCCCGCCGCCATGTTCACCAGGAACGACGGCACCGTGAACGGTGAGAGACGCCGAACACCGCGCAGGTCGACGGTTCGCACCGCTTCGGTTATCGCGGGAAATCCTCCGACACCCGACGCGATGATCGTCGCGGTGCGGGTCCTGTCATCGTCCGAGACCGGGTTCCACCTGGCCTGGGCAACCGCCTCTTCCGCAGCCGCCAGCGCAAAGACAATGAAGCGGTCGGCCTTGCGCTGGTCCTTCGGCGCCAGGACGATGTCTGGATCGAAGCCAACTTCGGGGTCTTCCAGCAAGGAAGGAACCATTCCACCGACCTTCGCCGGCAGGTCTCGCACCATGTCGTCCGGAAGCTTTCGAAGCCCCGAACGGCCGGCCAGCAGGCGCGACCATGACGCTTCGACGTTGGCCGCGAGCGGCGTGACCGCTCCCATGCCCGTAACAACGATCCGTCGCATCTATTCTCCTATCACTTGGCCAGCGCGTGCGGCTTTCAAGCCGCGACGGCTTCGCGAACCTGAGCGGTGGCGGCACTCAGAA
Source organism: Mesorhizobium sp. B2-5-7 (assembly GCF_006440875.1). Classification (NCBI taxonomy): domain Bacteria; kingdom Pseudomonadati; phylum Pseudomonadota; class Alphaproteobacteria; order Hyphomicrobiales; family Phyllobacteriaceae; genus Mesorhizobium; species Mesorhizobium sp. B2-5-7. The sequence goes on from NZ_VFUO01000011.1 coordinate 5,437, forward strand.
AAGCCTTCGCGAGATCGGGATCATTGACGGCGCGCGAGAGGACGACCGCGCCGACCATTGTCGAGAGAACGGCCATGGCTTTACCGCCGGGCGCATCGCCGTCCGCCTCGCCAACCCATGAGCCCAGCATCTCGAGGTATTCTCGGATGCCGGCCTCAAATGATGCCTTCACCTCGGCGCCTTGCCTGGCAGCATCCGAGCCAAGCGCAACCACCGGGCAGCCGTCCATCCTTTCCTCGCGATGCCCCGTGCTGAGATAGAAGTCGATCACGGCGCCAAGCGGATCCTCAGGGCTCGCCGCGGCCGCCGTCGACCATCGGTTCGCAGCGCTTTCCAATGCCCGTCTGGACGCCTGCGCGACCAAGTCGTCCTTGGACGCGAACTGCTTGTAGAACCCGCCTTGGGTCAGCCCGGCGCCCTCCATCAAATCCTTGACGCCGATGCCATCGAATCCGCGCTCCCGAAAAAGCCGGCTCGCTACATCGATCACGGTTTGCCGGTTCTGCTCAGCTTGGCTGCGAGTCACACGCATCATTCGTCTCCTTTTTTGATTGCGTTCATAATCTATATCAGTTATAGAGTACGAATGCAATCTATTTTCACAGAAGGCGATGGGCATGAAAAAGAAACTCATTATTGGGCTGGGGAGCGTTCTGGTCGCGGGGTTTGGGGTGGCTGCATTCGTCACATTTCCCATTCGCACACAGGCAGCCGCCGTCGTGGCTGACCCGAGGCAGGAAGCACCGATCGTCAGACTCGTGACGGCAGTGGCGGTGACAGGATCCGAACGCGGCTTCACGGGTACAATTGCCGCGAGGGTGCAGAGCAATCTTGGGTTTCGCGTACCCGGCAAGATCATCGAGCGCCTTGTAAATGTCGGCGAACAGGTCAAGGCGGGGCAACCGCTGCTGCGGATCGATGATACCGATCTTGCCCTTGCCCTCACCGCCAAGCGCAACGCTGTCGCGGCTGCGCGCGCTGTCCTGGTTCAGACCAGTGCCGACGAGAAGCGCTATGCGGTTCTGGTCAAGAAGGAGTTGGCCGCAACCCCGCAGCGTTACGAGCAGGCGAAGGCAGCACTCGATACCGCGACTGCACAGCTTGCCGCCACCGAAGCGGAAGCGAAGGTCGCGGAAAACGAGGCGGCCTATTCCGTCCTGGACGCGAACGCCGACGGAACCGTCGTCGAAACGCTTGGCGAGCCAGGACAGGTTGTCGCCGCGGGACAGACCGTGGTTCGGATCGCGAACGCCGGCCCCCGTGAGGCGGTGGTCACGCTTCCCGAAACGATCCGGCCGGCGATCGGCTCGGTAGCCGAGGCGGGCTTGTATGGGGGCGATGGGCGGCATTTTACGGCGCATCTCCGGCAGTTGTCGGACGCTGCCGATCCCCAGACTCGTACCTATGAGGCCCGTTATGTGCTCGATGGTGAGGCCGCGGCAGCACCGCTTGGCGCGACGGTAACCATCCGGCTTGCAAGCCAGGCAAGTCAAACGGAAGTCCAGGTGCCGCTCGGAGCCGTGCTGGACGATGGTCAGAAGACCGGCGTTTGGAGTTTGGACGGCGCAACCTCGACCGTACACTTTCGGCCCGTCAAGCTTGTTCGTGTAACCAGCGAAACCGCCGTGATCTCCGGGCTGAGCTCGGGCGATTCGATCGTTTCGCTCGGTGCTCATCTCCTGCAGGAAGGCGCTCGCGTCAGGACTGCCTCTGAAAACAGGAGCAACTGATGAGCCTCAATTTTTCCGCGATCGCCGTTCGCGAGCGAGCCGTTACCCTTTTCTTCATCATTCTGCTCGTCGCCGCCGGCGCCTACGCTTTCCTCATGCTTGGACGTGCGGAGGATCCCAACTTCACCATCAAGACCCTGACGGTCACGACGGTATGGCCGGGCGCGACGGCGCGCGAGATGCAGGACCTCGTCGCCGAACCGTTGGAGAAGCGACTTCAGGAGCTGACCTGGTACGACCGTGTCGAGACGACGACACGGCCAGGCTATGCCTACTTGACGGTCACGCTGAAGGACAGCACTCCGCCATCCAGCGTGCAGGAGGAATTCTATCAGGCCCGCAAGAAACTCGGGGATGAAGCCCGCAACTTGCCGCCCGGCGTGCTCGGCCCCTTCGTCAACGACGAATATTCCGATGTGAGTTTCGCTCTTTACGCCCTCAAGGCGAAGGGCTTGCCCATGCGGGAACTCGCCAGGCAGGCCGAGACCATTCGCCAGGACCTTCTGCATGTGCCCGGCGTCAAGAAGATCAACATCCTCGGCGAACGTCCCGAACAGATATTCGTCGAGTTTTCCTATGCCAAGCTGGCAACCCTCGGCGTGTCGGCGCAGGATATCGTCGCTGCCCTGCAGCGGCAGAACACCGTCACACCGGCGGGCTCGATCGACACAGAGGGGCCGCAGGTCTTCATCCGCGTCGACGGCGCCTATGACAGTGTCCAGACGATCGCCGACACGCCGATCGTCGCCGCGGGACGGACGTTGAAGCTCTCCGACATCGCCGTGGTCCGGCGCGGCTACGAGGATCCTGCCACCTACGTCATCCGTCACCAGGGTGAGCCGACCATCATGCTCGCGGCGGTGATGCAGGAGGGCTGGAATGGTCTTGAACTCGGCAAGGCACTGGAGGAGAGGTCAGCAGCGATCGCACAGACGCTGCCTCTCGGAATGACGCTGGCCAAAGTGAGCGATCAGGCCGTCAACATCGGCTCGTCGGTCAACGAGTTCATGATCAAATTCGCGATGGCGCTTGGCGTGGTGCTGCTGGTGAGCCTGCTCAGCCTCGGCTGGCGCGTCGGCATCGTCGTGGCGGCCGCCGTCCCGCTGACGCTCGCCGTCGTCTTTCTCATCATGCTGGAAACCGGCCGGTTCTTCGACCGCATCACGCTTGGTGCCCTCATCCTGGCGCTGGGCCTCCTCGTCGACGACGCCATCATCGCCATCGAGGTGATGGTGGTGAAAATGGAAGAGGGCATGGATCGCATCAAGGCGGCGGCCTATGCATGGAGCCACACCGCGGCGCCGATGCTGTCGGGCACGCTGGTGACGATCGCCGGGTTCCTGCCGGTGGGCTTCGCGCGCTCGACGGCCGGCGAATACGCCGGCAACATCTTCTGGGTCGTGGGGTTCGCCCTCATCGTCTCCTGGGTCGTCGCGGTTTTCTTCACCCCTTATATGGGCGTCAAGATGCTGCCCGCGATCAAACCGGTCGAAGGCGGCGTTCACGCCATATACGACACACCGAACTATCGGCGCCTCCGCCGGCTCATCACCTTTGCCGTGCGCCACAAGTTCGTGACCTGCGCTGCCGTCGGCATCGTCTTCGCGCTTTCGGTTGTCGGCATGAGCGGTCTCAAGCAGCAATTCTTCCCGACATCCGACCGTCCCGAAGTGCTGGTCGAGGTTCGCCTGCCGGAGGGCACCAGCATCGAGACGACGACCGCCACGGTCGAGAAACTGGAACACTGGCTTGGCGGCCAGCCCGAGGCCAAGATCGTCACGAGCTATGTCGGTCAGGGCGCTCCCCGCTTCTTCTTCGCCATGGCGCCCGAATTGCCCGATCCCGCCTTCGCCAAGATCGTCGTCCTGACACCGGACGCGGACGCGCGCGAGGCCTTGAAGCACAGGCTCCGTGAAGCGGTTGCGACAGGGCTTGCCCCTGAAGCGAACATCCGCGTTACGCAACTCGTGTTCGGGCCTTACACGCCGTTCCCGGTCGAGTTCCGGGTCATGGGGCCAGACCCGCGGCAATTGTACATCATCTCCGAAAAAGCCCTCGACATCATGCGCGGCGTACCGGACGTGCGGCAGGCCAATCGCGACTGGGGCAATCGCACGCCGGTACTGCGCTTCATCCCGGATCAGGACCGATTGAACCTTATCGGCCTGTCGCCGGCGGAAGTGGCCCAGCAGCTCCAGTTCCTCCTCACCGGCATCCCGGTCACGCAGGTCCGCGAGGACATCCGCAACGTCCCCATCGTGGCCCGCAGCGCCGGCGGCGAGCGACTGGATCCATCGCGTCTGGCGGATTTCTCGCTGATGAGCCGGGAGGGCCGCCAGATTCCACTCGACCAGATCGGTCACTCCGAAGTTCGTCTGGAAGAACCGATCCTGAAACGCCGCGATCGCACACCCGTCATCACGATCCGCTCGGACATCAATGAGGCGACCCAGCCTCCAGAGGTTTCCAAGCAGATCATGACGGCCCTTCAGCCGCTGATTCAATCCCTGCCTGCCGGCTATCGCATCGAAATGGGTGGATCGATCGAGGAGGCAACCAAGGCCAACACAGCGCTGGGCAAGGTCTTTCCGGCCATGCTCGCCGCCATGCTGATCGTCATCATACTGCAGGTGCGATCCTTCTCGACGATGGCGATGGTCATGCTGACGGCACCTCTCGGTCTCGTTGGCGTCGTACCGATGTTGCTGGCCTTCAACCAGCCTTTCGGATTCAACGCCATCCTGGGCCTGATAGGCCTGGCGGGTATCCTGATGCGCAATACGCTGATCCTGACCGAACAGATCAAGGAGAACCGTGCCGCCGGTCTTGACGACTATCAGGCGGTCATCGAGGCCACGGTGCAACGCACAAGGCCGGTGATCCTGACCGCACTTGCCGCCGTTCTGGCTTTCATCCCCCTCACGCACTCCGTCTTCTGGGGATCGATGGCGTTCACGCTGATCGGCGGCACGGCTGCCGGCACGGTGCTGATCCTGCTGTTCCTCCCTGCACTCTACGTCGCGTGGTTCCGGATCAAGCCGGCCACGGATGACCAGGAGAATTCAACGGAGGAACCGGAAGTGCCGGCAGCAATGGCGGCCGAGTAGGGCTCCGTTGTCGCAGGAGACGGTTCGAATTCTTGCCCGTTGGCTCTGCCTGGACACAGGCCAACGGCACGAACTTGCCGCTTACAGACGATCGTCCACGCGAGTCCGGCCGGTTCGCTTCATCAATTCTGGAGACATGCATGAACCGTCCAGTTCGAACACGAACTGATCCCGACGAGATGCGCGCGCGCATCCTGGCTGTGGCGGACGAGCAGTTTCGCCGCCTCGGCACCCATAAGACATCGGTGGCTGATATCGCCTCCGAACTCGGCATGAGCACGGCAAACGTCTATCGTTTCTTCCCCTCCAAGGGTGCGATCATCGAGTCCGTCTGCGGGCGGGTCGTCAACGAGGTCGCCGGGATCGCCTCTGCGATCGCATGCACGAGCGCGCCGGCCCCGGAGAAACTCGACCAACTCCTGACCGCGATGCACCATCACAGCAAGACCACACTGGTCAAGGAAAGGCGCATGCACGAGATGATTGTCGCCGCCATGCAAAACAACTGCGCGATCATCAAGGCGCATACCGAGCGGGTGGTAACGATCCTCGAAGCGATTATCCGCGAGGGCATCCAAACACGGGAATTCAAGGTCGAAGATCCAGTGGAAGCAGCGCGCGCGGTCAAGACCGCCTTCACGCCGTTTTTCCACCCGATTCTGATCGAGCACCGCCTTCGACACGGCGAAGATGACGAAGCTGGCCTGCGCGAGCAGATTCGCTTTATCCTGAAAGGTCTGGGAAAGTCCGACTGAGGCGCGTGCCGTTGGTCCGGCAGGGCTTAGCGATGGGAGGCGACCAGAAGATGGAGGTCGACACATTGGTTTCGCGACGACCAGCAAAGTGGAAGGACATTATCGCGACCGGCTGTGAAGCGTGGAGTTCCCCAACAGTCTCCGAAAGGCAGGTGATCGTGTCCTTGTACGCAGCGGAGAATGCAATGGCGAGGCAACCGAAACCGTCCAATCCCGTTGTGGCTGGCTCACCCACCTTGCGGGCTCACATTTGGGATGGACACATGAAAAGGACCTATGAAAAACCGACACTGCGCAAATGCGGAAAATTGACCGCCCGTACGGCGCAGCTCGTGGTTTCCGGGGTGACGCAGATCGAATGATTTTCGGCTGAGTTCCAGGATTCAGCCGCCGGCGTTCGCATCACCGTCGGTGTCCGGCTCCTCTTCGGGCACCTCGCCCGGCTCGAACTCGTTGAAGCAGCCGAGCCCGCGCTTGAACCGGTCGATCAGCCAGGCCGCCGCCGGCTTTGGACTGCGATCGTTGCGGTGCATGGCAAACAGGGGCGAACTCACTTCCTTGTAGGGTTCGAGGTCGAGTTCCACCAGGCGGCCGCTGGCCAGGTCGTCGGCGATCAGCCAGCGCGGCAGCCCGCCCCAGCCGAGCCCCTCGCGCATCAGTATGTGCTTGGTGCGCATGTCGGTCAGTCGCCACGTGCGGTAGGCGAAGACGCCGTAATCGCGTCCCTTGGTGCGCTCGGACTGGTCGCTCACGACAAGCTGCGTATGCTCGCGCACATCCTCGAGCGCCACCGGCTTCGGCAGCAGGGCCAGCGGATGATTGGGCGCTGCCGCCGGCACCAGCGACATGAAGCCGATGCGCACGAGATGCACGTCGACATCGCCTAGCAGGCCGCCAATGCCGAGATCGGCCTGTCCGCTGACGACAAGATCGGGGATGAGACCGAGCGTGCCGATATACAGGCGCAGCATCACGGTCGGAAACCGCGCCTCGAATGCCTTGAGCACCCGCACCAGCACGGGGGAAGGCAATGATACGTCCACCGCCAGCGCCACCTCGGCCTCCAGCCCGTGATGGTGCCCGTCGACGCGCGAGCGCATGCGCTGCAGCACGCCAATCATGCGCCGCGCGTCTTCCAGCATCGCCCGGCCGATCTCGGTCAGTTGCGGCTCGCGCGTGCCCTCGCGCTCGAAAAGCTTCAGCCCGAGCTGCGCCTCGAGATTGGCGATACCGTAGCTGATGACGGATTGCGCGCGGTTGAGCTTGCGGCCCGCTGCCGAGAAACTGCCGATATCGGCAACGGCGACAAGGATTTGGAGCTGGTCGAGGGTCGGGTTGGGCTGCATCGTTATATCTACTTTATGGATGGATCGTATCGAAAATATACCAGTTTATCTGATTGGTCGATGTCCCATATATGGCGGGACAATTCATCCCACTGGAGAGACCCGCTATGTCCATTCTTCTCGTCACCTCGAGCCCGCGCGGCGCTGCCTCGCACTCGACCCGCATCGCTACCGAGTTCGCCCAGAAGCTTCTCGCCGCTGACCCGTCGAACACGCTGGTCGTGCGCGACCTCGTCGCCAACCCGCTGCCGCATATCGATGCCGACTATGCGACCGGCATCTACACGCCGGCCGATGCCCGCACCCCGCGCCAGGCCGAAGTGGTCGGCGTTTCCGATGTCGTGCTTGACGAGTTGTTCGCCGCCGACACGGTGATCCTGGCCACCGGCTTCATCAACTTCAACATCTCCTCGACGTTGAAGTCCTGGGTCGATCACGTCGCCCGCTCCGGCAAGAGCTTTGCCTATGGCGAGAACGGCCCCAAGGGTCTCGTCACCGGCAAGAAGGTCTACATCGTGCTGGCCTCCGGCGGCATCTATTCCGAAGGTGCGGCCGTGCAGTTCGATCACGCCGTCCCCTACCTGCGCAGCGTGCTCGGTTTTATCGGCATGACCGATGTCGACGTCATCCGCATCGAGGGCGTCTCCAAGGGACCTGACGCGGTGGATGCCGCGCTCGCCAAGGCTACGGCCACGGTCGATGCATTGGTTGCCGCCAGCCGTGATGTCGCGGCTGCAGCGTAAGACTCTCGGTCCATGGTTTGTCAAAGGCAGGCGTTCGCGCCTGCTTTTTTCGTTCTAGCCGATCAGATGCCTCAACAGGCTGGCCGAAGCGACCCCGATCAGCACGGTTGGCAGCATGGAAAGCCGTGTCGCGGTGACCAAGGTGATGGCCAATGCCGCGAGATCGGCGGGATTGCGCGACACGAAGGCCGGCGCGATGACAGAGATCAGCACGCAGCCGGGTGCTGCCTCCATCACCGCCGTGGCGCGGGGACTGAGCACGCGGTTGCGCAGCACGACATAGCCGCCGATCCGCGTCAGATAGGTGACGCCGGCCATCAGCACGATGGTGAGAAGGGTCGCTGCGTCGATCATGCATCACCCGCCATCAGCCAGGCCGCGGCCAGCCCCGACACCGCGCCCGCCGCGACATACCAGGCGCCGGGAACGAAGAGGTAGACCAGCGCCGCGACGGCCAGGCTGACAAGCCAGGGCTGCGCCGCCGCGACGCCCTTCCACATGCCGCGCATCAGCACCAGGAAGACGGCCGGAAACGCCATGTCGAAACCGTAGGTCTCGACATGGCCCAGCATCGGGCCGAGCAAGGCGCCCAGCGTGGTGAAGGCTACCCAGGTCAGATACATCGCCAGCGCGGCACCCATGTAATAGCGCGGGCTGAAGGCCGGTGCGACACCGGCGGCGGCGCGCTGTTTGGCGTCGGCCAGGCCCAGCGCCCAGCTTTCGTCGCATAGGAAGAACAGCGCCGGAAACACCTTGCGCCGCGGCAGGTCGCGCAGGAACGGCGCGAGCGCCGCTCCCATCAACAGATGGCGGCTGTTGACCAGGAAGGTGATGGCGACGATGAGCAGGATGTGCGGCGGCGACGTCCACAGCTGGACCGCCGCGAATTCCGAGCCGCCGGCGAAGTTCAGCCCCGTCATCATGGACAGCTCGACCGTGCTCAGCCCTTTCTGCACGGCCTGGGCGCCAAGCACCAGCGCATAGGGGATGGTGCCGAGCAGCACCGGCGCGCAGGATGCCACGCCACGGCGAAACTCCGATCCCGAACCATTGCCGACCGTCTCGACTGCCTGTGAAATGCTCATACCCTGCCATTGGGCGGCCCCACAGCCGCCCTGCCCTGCGTTTGAAAATCCCGTGATGTCAGGGGCAAAACATACCTACAGCTCTCCGCAATTTGGTTGCGAAGATTGTTGTCTTTCGTCAGATTTTGGCATTCACTGTTACGAAGCCGCAGGAAAATGGAATTCAACGCCATGAAGCTCGACGACATCGACAAACGCATCCTGCGGGCGTTGCAGCGAGACGGCCGCATGGCCAACAATGATCTGGCCAATGAGGTCGGCCTGTCGCCCTCGCCTTGCCTGCGGCGCGTCAAGCTCCTGGAGGAAGCCGGTATCATCGACCGCTATGTCGCCGTGATCAATCCGGCCAGCATCGGCAAGGGCCTCACCTTCTTCACCCGCATCTGGCTGAAGGCACAGGACGAGGACACGATCGAACATTTCGCCACCGAGGTCGCCAAGCTGCCGCAAGTGATGGAGTGCTATCTCATGCTCGGCGACTGCGACGCCATGGTGCGTGTCGTGGCCGCCGGCATCGATGACTACCGGCGCTTCCAGTCGGAGCATCTCAGCCGCATCAAGGGCGTGCAGAACGTCAAGACCGACGTGCCCAGCCAGACGATCAAATACACATCGGAACTGCCGATCTAGGACAAGCCAGCGCAAATCCAAGGGTCTGTATCCGTCAAAGCGCTAACGTCCAGACTGGATAAAAAATGCAACCGGATTGTAGGATGGGCGCTGGTGCCGGCGTCCTTCGGACGCAAGGGCACGGCGAAGCTGGACCGTGCCACCACAAGACCGCGTTCCGGCATGGGAGAAAACCATGAACCATTCCTACCGTTGGGTCATCGTCGCGGCTGGCGCGCTGATGTCCTGTGTCGCCATCGGCACGATGTTTTCGCTGGCGATCTTTCTCGAACCCATGGCGCTCGATACCAACTGGTCGCGCGCGGGCATTTCGAGCGCCATGACACTCAATTTCCTGGTGATGGGCCTTGGCGGTTTCGCCTGGGGTGCCCTGTCCGACCGGTTCGGCGCCCGTATCGTCGTCACAATCGGCGCCGTGCTGCTCGGGCTGGCGTTGGTGTTGGCAAGCCGCGCCGGTTCGCTTCTCACCTTCCAGATCACCTATGGCGTGCTCGTCGGGCTCGCGGCCAGCGCCTTCTTCGCGCCGATGATCGCGCTGACGTCAGGCTGGTTCGACACCAATCGCGGACTGGCCGTATCGCTGGTCTCGGCCGGCATGGGCGTGGCGCCGATGACGATCTCGCCGCTCGCCCGCTGGCTGATCTCCGCCTACGAATGGCGTAGCGCCATGTTCGACATCGGCATCCTGGCCTGGGTGCTTCTGCTGCCCGCCGTGCTTCTGGTGCGCCAGCCGCCGAAGCCTGTCGCCTCGGGTGCCGCCGCATCACAAGCCGCCGAAGGCGCCGGCCTCACGGTCGGCCAGGCGCTGCGCTCGCCGCAATTCATCGTGCTGGGGCTGACCTTCTTCGCCTGCTGCGCGGCTCATTCCGGCCCGATCTTCCACATGGTCAGCTACGCCATGCTGTGCGGCGTCGCCCCGATGGCCGCTGTCTCGATCTACAGTGTCGAGGGTCTGGCAGGCCTCGGCGGCAGGCTGCTCTACGGCGTGCTGGCCGACCGGCTCGGGGTGAAGCCGGTGCTGATCGCCGGGCTGGCGATCCAGGCGATCGTCATTGCCGCCTATCTCTCGATCAGCCAACTCGACCAGTTCTATATGCTGGCCGTCATCTTTGGCGCCACCTATGGCGGCGTCATGCCGCTCTACGCGGTGCTGGCGCGCGAATATTTCGGCCAGCGCATCCTCGGCACCGTATTCGGCGCCGCCACCATGCTCTCCAGCCTCGGCATGGCGCTGGGGCCGCTTGCCGGCGGCATGATCTTCGACGTGTATGCCAGCTACCATTGGCTGTTCATCGGCTCGGCGCTTATCGGCCTGGGTGCCGCGGGCATAGCGATCGCCTTCCCGCCGCTGCCACGCAGGGCGTTGCAGACGGCATAGGCTTCTCCACGCTGCAATCGTCGCCAGAGGGCAGACGGGCTTGACGGGCGATGGCCGGTCAAGCCACGCCTATCTCGCGGTCACGCCGACTTGAGAACCGTGAACGGCCGCTTTTGAATGGCCCGCTTGGTCTGGAAATTCGCGGCCGGAGCGGGACGGCCGACGTGAAAGCCCTGGACCTTATCTATGCCGAATTGGCGCATGAGGACCATCTGCTCTTCGGTCTCCACCCCTTCGACCAGGATCTTGTGGCCGCGATTTCGGACCAGCGCGATGATGTCCTGCAGCATTGCCATGCCCTTGGGGGTGCCGCAGTCGTGAAGGAACGAGCGGTCGATCTTGACCGTATCGAAGTCGATGAGACGAAGCCATGAAAGGCCGGCGAAGCCCGTCCCGAAATCATCGAGCCAGATCCTGATCCCGAGCAGCTTCAGGTCGCTGATGCAGCGCAGGATGTCGGAATGCATCTCCATCTCCAGCCCCTCGGTGATCTCGAAGGCCAGCCTGTTTCCGGTTACGCCGGTCTCGCCCAGAATGGTCGCGACCGACGTCGCGAAGCCGGGCGTCTTGAGCTGGATGGGCGAGACGTTGACGCTAACGACGCGCACGTGATCCTGCGCCAGGAGTTCGGCGCACACCGTCCTTATTGCCCAGCGCCCGAGCTCGAGGATGGCGCCGGTTCGTTCCGCGACGGGAATGAACAGGCTCGGCGGAACCAGGGTGCCGTCGAGCATCTTGAGGCGCATCAGCGCCTCCACGGCCTCGAACCCGCCCGACGCGACGTCCTGGATGGGTTGGTAGACGAGCGAAACGAGGTCCTGGCCAATGGCGATCTTCAGCAAGGCCGCCAGGTTCTCGCTCTCGTCGCTGCTCTGGGGATCGGTCGGATCGAACAGCCGGGCACAGTTTCGGCCGCTGGCTTTTGCAAGATAGAGCGCTCGATCGGCCTCGTGGATGATCTTCTCCAGCTTGGCGGCGGTCTGCTTCCTGGTGAACGCCGCGCCCACGCTCGCCGTCACGATCGAGATGCCATCCCGGCGCAACTCATGCGCGATCGCCAGGTTCTCGATCGTGCGGCAAATGGCTTCCGCCAGATCCGCGACCTCGCCTTTCTTGTCCATGCGCGCCAGGACGATGAATTCCTCGCCGCCATACCGGCCGATGGAGCCGTCATGCTGCTTAATCAGGTCGCTGAGCGCATCGGCGACCTGGATCAAGCAACGGTCGCCTTCCTGATGGCCATAGCAATCGTTGAACTTCTTGAAGAAGTCGACGTCGATGAGGATCGCCGCGAAACCGTGGCCAAGCTTTTGCCAGTCGTTCCAATAGTCGCGCAGTTTTTCGTCGATCGCGCGCCGGTTCTCCAGCCCTGTCAACGGATCCGTCCGCGACAGCCTGAGCAGGGCCTTGCCGCGCTCGGTCGCCTCCTTGTGCTGGATCTTGGCTTCCAGCGCGTTCAGGAAGACGTTGTAGCGTTCTTCGTTCAGCTTCCAGTTAACATAGGACGTGAATGTGAAGCACGAAACGTAGAAAGTGCCGAAGACCATCTTGTATATCAGCGTAGCGGGTAAAAAGTAGTTCACCACATACAAGATGCACAAAATTATCGTCGACGTTATGATCGAGACCTTGAAGCGGAATGTGAAGAAGAGATTGGCACTCATCATGAAAATAGTGCCAAAGACCATATAATAGGCGACGCTTTCCTTGTTCGCGCCCATGGACGCGGGGCAAAGCCAGCCGATATAGCCAAAGATGATGGCCGCGGCGCAGGTTACGTCAAGCCAGTCGGTGGCGGCTCCCCTGCGAAGCTGTGCTTCCAGGACCAACAGTGCAGTCAGTCCGACAGCGAAGCGGGCCGTGATTGTAAGGGCGGCCACGTCGGGTATCAGCAGCAGATCCGATACCGAAAACAAGACGTAGATGACGACGGCGATCCAGAGGCCTGGCCTGGCTTCCTTCCTTCGCTTCGCCTGGGCTTCCGTGCGGTAAAGGGTTCGAAGTTCGGCCGCCCCCAGCTCCTGGCGCGGCGGTTCCGCATCCACCGCATCGGCCACTGCGGATGACGCGCGTTCGTTCACGACAAATCCCGACTGAAGGACATTTCGCGTTCCGAACTCTTTTCCAGCTTCTGCCCCCAACGCAGACCGACTCCTTGGCGCGACACGACTTGCCGCGCGATCAAATGCAATGACGCAGGACAAGTTTCCGTTAACTCGAACCCGGAATCCCGCTCTCAAAAACCCCAAAGAATTGATATGGTTAGCGGGAAATTAATCATATCGATAGAATGCAACGGAGCCGCCGTTGGCAAATCGAGTATTCTACGCAATAAGTTAACTGACTGTTAACTATGGAGCCTTGGTGTGCAAACTGTCTTTGACGGCCAGAGTCTGATTACTGCTGAAGCGATCGCCGGTGGTCTCCGTCGAGGAAAGCCCGAGCATCATGGCGAAGCGTTCGAAACCGCTCGCGCGGAGCTGGCGCTCATCCTCCACGCCACACAGCAACAGGTCGAGCAGCAAAAATTTCCCGCCGAGATCGTTCGCCGCCTGCTGTCGCTTCTCAACGCGCTGCGCGCCAAGGTTCATCCCGACGTTTGGCAGGCCTTGATACCGGTGGCGCAGAACCACCCGATCCAGAAGTACTTTCTGGAGGATCCGCTGACACATTGGTCCTTCACCAAGCCCAGGGGTTATTCCGGCGACGCGCAGTTGCTCGACTACATCTATTGCGACCCGCACGTTGCCGAGAGCGTCGCAAGCGCCTCGGAGGTCGGCAAGGCGCTTTACAGCCACACCCAGAACGTTCCGTCATGCGTCGCCGCACGCGAGCGCCGCGATCTGCTGACCCGCTATGTCGATGAAACCGCGGCCAGGAACGGGCCCGAAACGGAAGTCCTGGCGATCGCTGCCGGCCATCTGCGCGAGGCGAACCGTTCGGCCGCATTGGCCGAGGGCGGCCTCAAGCGCTGGGTCGCGCTCGACCAGGATCCCCAGAGCGTCGGACTGATCGCGCGCGACTTCCAGGGCACCGCGGTCGAGGCCATCGACGGCTCGGTGCGCACTGTGCTCACCAGAAGCCACAAGCTCGGCAAGTTCGACCTCATCTATGCCTCCGGCCTTTACGACTACCTCCAGCACAACGTCGCCGTGAAACTCACCAAGACCTGCCTGCAGATGCTGAAGCCGAACGGGACCTTCCTGTTCGCCAACTACGCCGAGGGCACTCCTGACGCCGGCTACCGGGAAACGTTCATGGACTGGGTGCTGCTGCTGCGGTCGGAGGTCGACATGTGGAACATCATCAACGCCAGCGTCGACCGCAACGCAGTCGACGCGCAGGTCTACTTCGGCGAGAACCGCAACGTGCTTTACGGCGTCATCCACAAGCGTGGATAATACCCATCTGGATGCGATCCGGCTGACGTAAGGACCTCGAGCGCTTCGACCGCGGTGCTCGAGGATTTCGGTCCTCTTACGCGCACCCCAGGCTCGCTTCGGGGACGGCCCGCCCTAGCCGAAGATCCGCTCGCCCTGTTCGTCGACGAGTTGGATGCCTTTCTTGATCGAGATGTCGACGGCGTCGTCCAGCCCGGCGAAACGGTCGGCGCGGATGAATTTGTGCTCCTTCACCACGCCGTCGACTTCCTTGGAGACGACGCCGCAGGTCTGGTACTGGCCATCAGCCTTGTAGGGCGTGGCGCTGATCGTGAAGCCCTTGTGCTCGACCTGCTTGGCGGGCGCGGCATTTCCAGGCTCGGCCGCTTCGCCGCCACCGCCGCCGCCGAAAAGACGCTTCAAAAAAGACATCGCTCAAATCTCCCTGTCGCCGGCGACCGCGGTTCGCGTGCGATTCACGACGTTGTCCCTCCAGCATGCGCGAATGTGCCGCCGCGTTCCAGTCCCCTGATGAAGACGGAGACCAGGAGCTCGATCTGCCGGCCGATCTCATCGGTCTGGCGGCGGTCGGACCTGGCCGCATAGCCGCTGGTGACGATGCCATGTACGCTTGACCAGAGGGTTCGCGCGGCGATCCGGCGCGTGTCCTCGTCGAGATCGAAGCCGCCATCGGCAAGCACGCTGGCGATGATCTCGAACAGCTGGTCGAGCCGCGCCTCGTAGACATCGGGCTCGGTCAGCGCCGGACGCCTCCTGTTGAAGGCAAGCAGCGCCGGCCAGCTGCCGGGATGCGCCTCGACGAAGCGAATATAGGCGCCGGCCAGTGCCAAAAGCCGCTGGCGCACGTCGGTGATGCCACGCCTGGCGAGCTCGGCCATCGCCGCGGCGCCCGCGCCCCCCAGCCGGTCGAGCAGGCGCATGTTGACGGCGCGGTGCACCCCGTCCAGATCGGAAAACAGGTTGTAGACCGAGCCGACCGAGATGCCCGCCTGTTCGGCAATGGTCCTGGCCTTCAGATTGTCCATGCCGCCCTCGTTGAGCAGCGCTTCGGCAATGGCCAGCACCCGCTCGCCCGTCTCTTCCTTGTCGAGTGCCATGCTTTCCTTCTGAATGAGCGCGCCTTGCAAATGACCTGCTGTTTTCGACCCGACGCCGCTTCGTTTACCACATCCAGGGTATCGTGAACAGTGTTCAAAAGGTCTTGAACGAGGTTCATTCCTGCTATCGGCTACTGGGCCATGGGCATCCTGCTGCTCACCGGCAGCCTCGTGAACCTGGTCAAGTACCGCACCGACGAGCGCATCTCCGCCGAGACCACCGCCAAGATCGAGAAGGCGCAACGAGAAGCTGATCAGTGAACATGTCGGCAAGGAATGATGCCGACCTGCCCTGACGAGAAAAGCCCGGATCTCCCCGGGCTTTTATATTGAGCTTTCGCGCTTCAGGAGACGCGCCGCATCGTGGGTTCAGCGATGTGTCAGCGCTTCCAGCGCTTCGGCGGCGGCTTCCAGAATGGCGATCGCCTCGGCCTGCTTTTCTGCCGGGGCATCGACGATCTCGCCGAGTGCCGCGCGCAGCCGATGGCGGATGGCGCGGAATTCGTCGCGCGTTTCGGAGCGCTCGCCACGGCCACCGCGGCCGCCGCGACGGTCCTCGCCGTCGTCGTTCCAGCCGAACCAGTCGCGCGCCTTGGCCATCTTGCGGCCGAAGCGCTCGAGATGATCGAGCACGCCGTCGATCATCTCGCGATTGTCGGCCAGATGCGCCTGCCCGGCCTCGGTGATCGAGAACACCTTCTTGTTGCCTTCGCTCGAGGACACGGCATAGCCGGCCTCTTCCAGGAAGGTCAGCGTCGGGTAGACCACGCCCGGGCTCGGGGTGTAGATGCCGCTGGTGCGCTCTTCCAGCGCCTTGATGATGTCGTAGCCGTGACGCGGCGCCTCGGCCAGCAGCGACAGCGTGATCAGCTTGAGGTCGCCGTCGGCCAGCATGCGCCCGGCGCGAAAGAAGTCCCCCGGGCCGCCGCGACCGCCGCCGCCCCTGCCCCCGAACGGGCCGAAGCCGCTGCCCCCCCTGCCACCGAACTTGCCGGCCATATGCATGAACATGCGCTCGCCGAAATGATGACGGTCGGAATGATTGTGCCCAAAATTGTGCTTGTGCATTGATTGCTCCTTGAGTTCTATCTCACGATATATCTTAATTAGGCACACCCCATCGATGAGTCAAGATATATCTTACGATGTATCTTAGCCAGCGGCGGCGTCCACGCGTCAGGCGCGGCAGGAATGGATGGTGTGTGAGTGGGCTACCAGCGGCCCTTGCGCCGATTCCAGCCGTAGAGCAGATCGGCGAAGCGATCGTAGGCAATGCGGGTCGGCGGCAGCATGAGCCGATTGCCGAACAGGCGCGCCAGCCATCCCTCGCCAGGCGTTGTCAGCCAGACCGCGATGGTCACGTCTGCACCGACCAGCAGCCTGCCCTGGGCGTCGGTCGCATGCAGCCGGCGGCGGATGTCCTCCAGCGAGACGCCATGCGACGACAGCGCATCCGGCTCCAGGTTGATGTCGCGGAATTCGATCCGACCGGCCTTGACCGCCTCGACCAGCCGCCGCTTCTGCCGGCCGATGCCGGCATCGCAGACGGGGCAGCGCGTGTTGTACCAGACGGTCAGCACGGGCCTGGACATGTGTCAGCCGTGATCGTGCCGGTGGTGCAGATCGGGATAATGCGGATGCTTGTGGCGCAGCGGCGCATGCCGGTGCAAGTGCGAATGCGGCTCCGTCACCGGCCCGTCATGATGATGCTGGTGGTGCTCGTCATGCACATGGCTGTGCTCATGCTCCAGCGCCTCGTGCTCATGCTCGTGATCGTGGCGTTCCGACAGATGCAACCAGAGCCCGACGCCCATCAGCAACCCTGCAATCGCCAGCTTCAGCGTCACGGCATCGCCGAGCATGACGATGGCCAGCAAGGCACCGATGAACGGCGCCAGCGAATAATAGGCTCCGGTGCGCGCCGTTCCGAGATGGCGCAACGCAAGGATGAACATCACCAGGCTGACGCCGATGCCGAAGAAACCGACAGCCGCCGCCGAGGCGACAATCGGCGCGGCGGGAAGCGAGGCGCCGCCGATCAATGCCAGGCCGACATTGACGGTACCGGCCACTAGCCCCTTCAGCATGGCGATCACCACCGGGTCTGTGGCCGATATCCGGCGCGTGAAATTGTTGTCCAGTCCCCATGCCAGGCACGCCCCCGCGACCAGCAACGCGCCAAGGTTGAAAGTGACGCCATTACCTTGCCACGAAAGCAAAACAGCGCCAGTGAGAATGGCAAAGGCACCGAAAAGCAGGTGCCGGTCGACATTTTCGCGATAGACGAGCCAGGCGATCGCCATCGTTGCCAGCCCTTCGAGGTTGAGCAGCAATGCAGAACTGGATGCCGTGTTGAGGATGAGGCCGAACATCAGCAGGACCGGTCCAACAATGCCGCCCATGCCGATGGCCAGTGCAAGCCATGGAATATCCTCGGCGGCCAGTCGCGCCTCGCCGGCATTGGCTTGCCTGCCGCGCAACAGGCGATAGAGGGCAAGGCCAAGGCCCGCGCCGAGATATAGCAGGCCCGCAAGCATGAACGGATTGACGCTGTCGAGCAGCAGCTTGGACAGGGGCGGCGTCGCGCCGAACAAGACGGCTGAGCCGAGGGCAAGCGGTACGCCGGGCCAAAGATGCGAATGGGAATGGGTCATGGCTCACCCTATCATGGTGGCACGCCATGTCATCGACCACACCGCCAGGCACGGTTTGCGAGATCGCCCAAGGGAAGTCCGCGCCTCAGTTCCGATGCATGACGGCCCGACGCGTCTGTTGTCGCAAAACAGCGCCCACTCTTCACAGAGGCGCCCGTTGGGCAGGTGGCAAAACCCGTTGCCGGGCCTTGTCCTTCTTGATTGTCAGGCGTCCGCCAATCGCTGCGCAATGGACCGATGCGGGATTGACCGTGCCGACCTGTTTGCGCAAGGCGGATACCGTCATCCAAGCGACGAGATGATCTCGCGGTAAGCGAGCTCCGGGAAAGCCTTCATCGTCTGCGACCTGATATTGCCGCCCGCGGCCAGCATCAGCGCGAAACGCGCCAGCACCGCATCGTCGGGCGCCTCGACCACCGCCACCATGTCGAATTCGCCCATGGTCAGGTGAACGACTTGAACGATCCTCCCATCTCGCCCAGTTGCTTCCTGGCGGCGTCGAGGCGCTTGGGCGAGTCGCGCACGTTCTTGGCGCCGTGCTCGGTCCAGTTCATCAGCATGATGTAGGTCGTCATGGTAGGCCTCTCTCCGGGGCCACGGAGCACGGCACTCAGGCCATGGGCTTGTCGACACGGCCTCGGCCGGGGCTGGCTTCCGGGGTTGTCGCCCGAAAATGCATCCGACGCCGGAGTATCCTCCCACTGCCGACATCCTGCAAGCGCTACCGCGCGGGAACCCAATGCCGAGCGGGCGCGACCTCCCGCCAGCCGACACAACAAAGGCGCTGGCAGGCATCAACCGCAAATCAGCCGGCGGCGTTCAGGTAAAGCCGGTTTAAAAACCCGCCGGATTGCGGCAATCTCCATCGTGGCCCCCAGGCCGGCAATACCCCATCCGGGCCAACCCAGCCGCAGGAGAGCTTCATGCGCGAGACATCAGAGCTGCCGCCGGAACAGATCGAAATTCCCGCCGCCTGGATCGGCGAGGACATGGCGAAGCATCCTGAAAAATGGCTGGTCGACCTGGAGCCAGAGGACGTCGCGGAGTTGGAAGCTGCCGCAACCGGCTTTCTCGCCGGCTCGCACGATATCGGCAGTCTGACCAAGGCTGATTTCCCCTTGCCCCGGCTTGCCGGCCACCTTGGCGCGCTTCGCGAAAAACTGATTGCCGGAATTGGCTTCGAGGTGCTGCGCGGTCTCCCGGTCGAGAGATATTCCACCGAGATGGCGGCAACGATCTTCCGCGGGGTTGGCGCCCATCTGGGAAGCGCTCGGTCCCAGAATGCCCAGGGCCATATACTCGGCCATGTCCGCGACATCGGCGCCGACGCCAGGGACCCCAGGACACGCATCTACCAGACGTCGGAACGCCAGACATTTCACACCGATTCCGCCGATGTCGTCGGCCTGCTCTGCCTGCGCGATGCCATGCAGGGCGGCGAGTCCCTGCTGGTGAGCACGGTGACGATCTACAACGAGATGCGCAAGAGACGGCCCGATCTGGTCCGCCTGCTGTTCGATCCGATTGCCACCGACCGGCGCGGCGAGATCCCGGAAGGCGAAAAGCCCTACTTCGAAATCCCGGTGCTCAACTGGCATGCCGGACTGCTGACCGGCATCTATCAGCGTCAGTACATCGACAGCGCGCAGCGCTTCCCCGATGCCATGCGCCTCACTCCAGCCCATGTCGAGGCGCTGGATCTTTTCGACAGCCTTGCCAATGATGTCAGGCTGAACCTGTCGATGCGGCTCCGGCCTGGCGACATGCAGTTCGTCTACAATCATTCGCTGCTTCACGACCGCATGGGCTTTCGCGATTGGCCGGATCCCGACAAGCGGCGCCATATGCTGCGCCTGTGGCTGTCGGTCCCCGGCGACCGTCCGCTGCCGGACTGCTTCCGGCAGCGCTATGGCTCGATAGAGATCGGCAACCGGGGCGGCATCACCGTCAAGGGCGCGCGGCTGAACGTGCCGTTGCTTTGACGCCCGAAACGAAAAAGGGCGCCGATCGGCGCCCTTAACTGTTCGCGACAAAAATGAACTCAGCTATCGAGGAAGCTGCGCAGCTTGCGCGAGCGGCTCGGGTGCTTGAGCTTGCGCAGCGCCTTGGCTTCGATCTGGCGGATACGCTCGCGGGTGACCGAGAACTGCTGGCCGACCTCTTCCAGCGTGTGGTCGGTGTTCATGCCGATGCCGAAGCGCATGCGCAACACGCGCTCCTCGCGCGGGGTGAGCGAAGCCAGAACGCGCGTGGTGGTCTCGCGCAGATTGGCCTGGATCGCCGCGTCGATCGGCAGGATCGCCATCTTGTCCTCGATGAAATCGCCCAGATGCGAATCCTCCTCGTCGCCCACAGGCGTTTCGAGCGAGATCGGCTCCTTGGCGATCTTCAAGACCTTGCGCACTTTTTCGAGCGGCATGGCGAGCTTCTCGGCCAGTTCCTCCGGCGTCGGCTCGCGGCCGATCTCGTGCAACATCTGGCGCGAGGTGCGCACGATCTTGTTGATCGTCTCGATCATGTGCACCGGAATGCGGATGGTGCGCGCCTGGTCGGCGATCGAACGCGTGATCGCCTGCCTGATCCACCATGTCGCGTAGGTCGAGAACTTGTAGCCGCGGCGGTACTCGAATTTGTCGACGGCCTTCATCAGGCCGATATTGCCTTCCTGGATCAGGTCGAGGAACTGCAGGCCACGATTGGTGTATTTCTTGGCGATGGAGATGACGAGGCGCAGATTGGCCTCGACCATTTCCTTCTTGGCGATCGCGGCTTCGCGCTCGCCCTTCTGCACCTGGTTGACGATCTTTCGGAATTCCAGGATCGAAATGGCCGTTTCCGTGGCCAGATTCTGGATCTCGGCGCGCAAATCCTTGATCGCGTCCTTCTCGTTCTTGGTGAATTCCTTCCAGCCGCGCGAGGTCAGGTTGGCGATCGAACGCGTCCAGTTGGGGTCGAGTTCCGAGCCCTGATATTCCTTCAGGAATTCCTCGCGGCGCACGCCATAGCTTTCGGCCAGGCGCAACAGCTTGCCCTCGTTCTGCACCAGCCGCTTGTTGATGTCGTAGAGCTGCTCGACCAGCGCCTCGATACGCGCCGTGTTGAGCGACAGCGACTTCACCGCCTTGATCAGCTGGTCCTTCAGCTCCTTCAGCCGGCGGTCCTGGCTGGGCGACAGCGTGCCGGCGGCGGCCAGACGGTTCTCGACCTGCTGGTCCTGCAGCTTCCTGAGCTTCTTGTAAGTGTCGGCGATGACGTCGAGCGTCTCCATCACCTGAGGGCGGAGTTCCGCTTCCATCGCCGCCAGCGACAGGCTCGCCTCGTCCTCGTCTTCCTCGTCATCATCGCCGATGCCGCGCGTGTCGGCGCCGACATTGGTGATGTCGTCTTCGTCATCGCGTCCGCGACGCGACTTTTCCTCGACCTTGGGTGCTTCCTCGACGCGTTCGACCACCGGCGCCTGCTTGGCTTCGGGGCCGGCATAGGTGGCTTCGAGGTCGATGATCTCGCGCAGCAGGATCTTGGATTCGTTGAGCTCGTCGCGCCAGATGATGATGGCCTGGAAGGTCAGCGGGCTTTCGCACAGGCCCGCAATCATCGTCTCGCGCCCGGCCTCGATGCGCTTGGCGATGGCGATTTCGCCTTCGCGCGACAGAAGCTCGACCGAGCCCATCTCGCGCAAATACATGCGCACCGGATCGTCGGTGCGGTCGGTCGGCTCTTTCTTGGTGGTGGTGGCGGCGACCGCGGTGCCGGTCTGCTCGGCCAGCTCGTTGGCGTCTTCCTCGGCATCGGCGGCGGTGTCGCCGGCCTCGGCCTCTTCGCCCTGTTCGTCATCCTCGACGACGTTGATGCCCATGTCGGACAGCATCGCCATCGTGTCCTCGATCTGCTCGGAGGTCACTTCCTCGGAAGGCAGCACCGAATTCAGCTCGTCCATGGTGACATAGCCGCGCTTCTTGGCGGCCTTGATCATCTTCTTGACAGCATCATCGGAAAGGTCGAGCAGAGGCCCATCGGTGGCGCCTTCGCGTTCGGTCTCGACCTCTTCCTTTTCCTTTGTCGCCATAGTCTTTATCTTCTCCTAGCGGCCGGCCATCGGGGCCGCGTAAGCTGTCGGACCAGTCAAATCGGATACGCCCGTTTTTCTAAACGCGCCTTACCCGGCCCACAAACTGCATCCACTCTTTTGTTTGGTGCATGCCGTTGCCCCAAAACCGGGTTTCACTCTTGGGCGGCATACATTAAGTCCAGATTAACCCTGATATCTGTGGCAGGCGGGCCGCCTGTCCAGTGACCAAGTACCTTGCATCGCTTGTTTCCCGTCGACGCGGGTGCGGGTTAACGTTTCGAATCGTCCTGATTCCGTCATTCTGTCCGAAGGTCAAGCGCCTCTGGCATGATTCGCATGAAAAAAGCGAATCAATTACCCGACTTAGCGCACCGCGCCCCCAAGGGAAGCGCGGCCGCGCCTTCATTCCTGCACTCAGCTGCACTTAGGCTCGCCCAGCCCTGCCCGACGAAACGCCAAATCCTTCGATCAGCGCTTCCGTCGCTTGTACATCCTGAAACTGCGCCTGAATTTCGATCAGATGGCGGAAATTTTCGTCCGAAGGATCCGCCTCGAGCGCCGCTTCCGCCTGTTTCAGTTCCTTATGTAAGGTGCGCGCGCTGCGCTGCAAGTGCAACGCCTGGTTCAGGGCGTCGCGGGCGTCCTCGAGCGCCGCCGTCTCCAGCGCCGGCCATTGCCGCGCCCGCTTGATCAGGCCGACGGCGCGCTCCCAGATCTCGGCGCAGCCGGCCCGCTCGATCGTCGCCACCACGGCGTGGCGGTCGTTGGCCATGTCATGCGCCATCGCATCGAGGATGGCGGCATGCAGCCGGGTCAGATCGGAATTGGCGAGATCGAGGAACTCGACATGAGCGAAGTTCTCGTCGATCAGCGCCGGATGGTTGATCAAGGCGACGATGATCGTCGCCTCGCGCACCGACATCCCTTCGCTGCCGCGCTTGACCAGCGCCGACTGGCCGAGGCTTTCGGTGATCGCCATGCGGCCGCCACCAGGCTTGGCGAATTGGCCACCGGGTGCGGTTGCCTTGCCCTGCCCCGGTTTCCAGTCCTGGCGGCCTTGGCGCGCATTGCGCTGCGAGCCGAAGAAGCTCAGCACCCGCTCGCGCATTTCCTGCTGGTAGTGGTAGCGCGTGCTTTCGTCGCGGATGCGGCTGCTGAGTTCCCGCAGCGTCTGTCCCAATTCCGCCCGCCGCTCCGGTGTGTCGAAGACACCGCCCGCAGTCTCCCGCATCCACAGGAGGTCGACCAGCGGCCGCGCATCGGCCAGCACGGCGCGGAAGGCATCCGGCCCCTCGGCCTTGACCAGGTCGTCGGGATCCTTGCCTTCCGGCAGCAGCGCGAAGCGCGCCGAGCGTCCGGCCTGTACCGACGGAAGCGCCATGTCGGCGGCCCGCCACGCCGCCTTCAGCCCGGCCTTGTCGCCGTCGAAGCACAGCATCGGCTCCGGCGCCATGCGCCACAACAATTCGAGCTGGTTTTCGGTAAGCGCGGTGCCGAGCGGCGCCACGACATTCTCGAAGCCGGCCTGCGCCAACGCGATCACGTCCATGTAGCCCTCGACGGCGATGACCGTACCGCCTTTCGCCAATGCCTTGCGGGCGCGGGCGAAATTGTAGAGGACATTGCCCTTGTGGAAGAGCTCGGTGTCGGGCGAGTTCATGTATTTGGCGAGCGCGTCGGGCGCCAGCGCGCGGCCACCGAAGGCGATGATCTTGCCGCGCGAATCCGGGATCGGAAACATGATGCGGTCGCGGAACCAGTCATAGGAGACCGGGATATCGTCGCCATGGCGCACCAGCCCGCAGGCCTCGATATCGGCCTTCGGCACGCCCTTGGCCGCCAGATGTTCCTTCAGCGCATTGCGGCTGTCGGGCGCGAAGCCGAGCCGGAACGACTGCTGCGTCGCCGGCGTCAGCCCACGGTCGCGCAGATAGGCGCGGGCTTTGGCGCCTTCAGGCCCTTGCAGGCGTTCCTGGAAGAAGACGGTCGCCATTTCCATGACGTCGGTCAGGCTGGCGCGTTCCTTCTCGCGCCGCTCTTCCTGCGCATCGCGAACCGGCATCGGCACGCCGGCCATGTCGGCGATCTTCTCGACCGCCTCGGGAAAGCTCAGTCCCTCGAGTTCGGTGAGGAACTTGAAATGGTCGCCCGAGACCGAGCAGCCGAAACAGTGGTAGCGCCCCTTCCTGTCCTCGCAGTGGAAAGACGGGCTCTTTTCGCCATGAAACGGGCAGCACGCCCAATAATCGCCACGCGAGGCATTGGTCTTCTTGCGATCCCACGCGACGCGCAGGCCGATAACCGATGAAATCGGCACGCGGTCGCGGATCTCGTCGAGAAAGGCGGGTGGAAAGCGCATTAGGGAACTCGTTTCCCCACCATATAATCATGCCCGCGATTTCAGACGACCCCTAATGCGGACGATGCCCGGTTTCCACAGGCCAGATAGAAAGGCGGCCATTGCGGACCGCCTTTCTTTTTCAGTCCGGCACCAGTCGGAACTTACTGCGCGGCAAGCGCGCCGAAGACGACGCCGGAGAGGATGCCGACCAGCACATAGTCGTTGCCGACGCGGATCCATTCCTGGCCGCGGCCGGGACGGTGCAGGCCATAGCGGCCATAGTCGCGGATCGGCCGGTGCTGCCTCCAGCCGGAATATTTCTGGCCATTGCGCCAGTTGTTCCGCTTCACCACGACCTTCTTCTTGAACACACGCTTTTTCATATCCCGGTGGTCGCCGGGCCTCTGCCAGTCGACCTTGGTGTAGTTCGACTGTGGCGCGACCGGAGCATTCATCGGCGCTGCCTGGCCGGTGAGTGAGGTGGCGGCCAGCATCGAGAAAGCCAGAGCGGAAAGAACAATGCGTTTCATCGGAAGTCTCCTTGGTTGTCGATGCCAGAGGAATAGCCGCCAGGGGATGAACCGAAACTGAACGCCAGCATTACAATTGTGTAATGAATCTCGCTGTTTAGTCCGAATATTTGAACATAAGCGCAAGCAGCGGCGCCAACACCCTCGCAGGTCCGGCCGACCCACGGCTCAAGCCCGTGCAACCATTTGCGGACCCGTCCATTTTCCGACACCGGCCGTCGCCTCGCGACGAGCCCTTGAAATCGACAAATTTTTATTATCCGGCTAAAATATTCCGGCTATATTCCAAGGCTGCCATGACCATGATTCGTACCCTCGCTTTAACCACCGGTCGCCATGCTGCCCGCCGCACGCGCCATGCCGGCATGCAGGCGCCGCGATGAGCGGTTCCGTCGTCCTTCTGCATCTGGCCGGCGCGGTGGCGCTGATGCTGTTTGCCACCCGCATGGTCAAGACCGGCGTCGAGCGGGCCTATGGCGACGTGCTGCGTCATCGCCTGCGCGCCACCATGCGCAATCCGATCATGGCGGTGCTGGCCGGCACCGGCCTTGCGATCGCGCTGCAAAGCTCCACTGCCGTCACCTTGCTGGTCGGCTCCTTCGCCGGTTCAGGCATCGTCTCGGGCGCCGCCGGTCAGTTGGCCGTGCGTGGCGCCGAGATCGGCTCGGCTCTGGTGGTCAAGCTTCTGACCTTCGACCTCACGCTGTTGGTGCCGCTCTGCCTGATTGCCGGCACGGTGATGTTCATGGCCACGGAGCGGCGCGACTGGCGCCAGACCGGCCGCATCCTGGTCGGCATCGGCCTCCTGATCCTGTCCCTCGAAATGATCGGCCAAGCGTCCGAGCCGCTGCGCAACAGCCAGCTGCTGCCGGTCATCCTCAATTACTTCTCCACCGATTCCATCACCGCGTACCTGCTGGCGGCAATGATCACCTGGCTGTTCCAGTCGAGCATCGCGGCGGTGCTGTTGATGGCGACGCTGGCCGGCCGTGGGCTGATCAGCCCTGAACTCGGCCTTGTCCTCATCCTCGGCGTCAATCTCGGTTCGTCGCTGATCGCGCCGATGCTGACACGCTCGGCCAGTCCCGAAGTGCGTGTCGTGCCGGTCGGCAACCTCTTGATGCGCGGGCTGGGTTCGCTGGTCATGCTGATCCTGTTCATGATCTTCCGGCCGCATGTTGCCTTCCTCGGCCCGACGGCGGCCGATCAGATCGTCAACGCCCATATCCTGTTCAACGTGGTCATCCTGCTCGCCGGCCTGCCGCTGGCCGGTCTGGTCTACCGAGCCTCCGAAAGGATCGTGGCGCTCGGCGCCAAACCGGCGCCGGCCGCTGCGCTCGACGTCGTCGAACTGTCGGCGCTCAACGAAAGCGCGATCGATGTGCCGAGCCAGGCCCTGGCCAACGCCACACGCGAGGTGGTGCGTGTCTGCGAGACGGTCGAGATCATGCTCAAGCGCATCATCGAACTCTACGAGGACGCAGACTCGGACAAGATCAAGGCGCTGGCGGCCCTCGACGACCGTGTCGACCGCAGGCACGCGGCCATAAAGCTCTACCTCGCCAAGGTCACCAGGAATCCGATGACCGAAGACGAGGCGCTGCGCTGCCAGGAGCTGATCGGCGCCTGCGTCAAGCTCGAGCAGGTCGGCGACATCATCGTGCGCAACATGCTGGTGCATGTGAAGAAGAAATTCGACCGCGGGCTGGAATTCACCGACGAAGGCTGGAGCGAATTGTGCGCCTTCCATGGCTCGGTGTTGGCCAATGCCCGGCTCGCCTTCAACGTCCTTGTCTCGCGCGATCCCGAAACCGCGCGCCAGCTCGTGCTGGAAAAGGACCGGCTGCGCGACCGCGAGAAGGAAACCAGCGCCAGCCATTTTATGCGCCTGCGCGAAGGCACCGCCAAAAGCGTCGAAACCAGCTCGATCCACCTCGACACCATCCGCGACCTGAAGCAGATCAACTCGCTGCTGGCCTCGATGGCCTACCCGGTTCTGGAAGAGCGCGGCCTGCTCACGGGATCGCGGCTGAAGGCGAGCTGACCGGCGGAAGCTTCCTGCAATCGCACCGATTTGGAACACGCTTCCATCATTCGGGAAAGAGCGCCAAATTTAGCCTTTGCTTATCCAGCCATCCGTCGGCTAAGCATCCGTTTCCACCGGGAGGAAATCGATGGATACCCATTCGCGCAGTTTCGCCAAGGCGCTTTCCTGGCGCGTGACCGGCACCATCGATACGATGATCATCTCGCTGGTGGTGACCGGAAGCATCAAGCTTGCGGCCGCCATCGGGGTGACGGAGGTCTTCACCAAGTCGCTGCTCTATTATTTTCATGAGCGGGCATGGCTGAAGATTCCTTACGGACGCAAATCCGTGACTTGAAGGGCTTGCGATCGATCGGTCCCGTCAAGAAAACCTAAACCGGCGACAAAAATTTCTGGATTGCCTGCCAAGGCCATCCATGGTTTGAGCCCTGCATTCGGGGGTTCCTTTTCATGTCGCTGCCGCTCATCGCCCTGTTCATCGCCGCCTTCGCTTTCGGCACCACCGAATTCGTCATCGCCGGCGTGCTGCCGCAGGTGGCGCAGGGGCTAGGCGTTTCGGTTCCTTCCGCCGGCTACCTCGTCTCCGGCTATGCCTGCGGCATCGCCATCGGCGGGCCGCTGCTGGCGCTTGCCACCAAGAGCCTATCGCGCAAGACCTTGCTGCTTGGCCTCGCCGTCGTCTTCACCCTCGGTCAGGCGGCCTGCGCGCTGGCACCCGACTTCACCTCGATGCTGTTGCTGCGCATTGCCGTGGCTGTCGCGCATGGCGCCTATTTCGGCGTCGCCATGGTGGTCGCCGTCGGCCTTGTGCGCGAGGATCAGCGCGGCATGGCGGTCGCCGTCATCCTGTCGGGTCTCACCGTCTCCAACGTCATCGGCGTGCCGGCCGGCACCGCCATCGGCAACATCTGGGGATGGCGCGCGACCTTCTGGGTGATGTGCGCGCTGGGCGTGGCGGCAACGCTCGCCATGGCCGCCTTGCTGCCGCGCACCACCGGATATCAGGCCAAGGCGGCGAGCCTTGCCAGCGAAGTCCGCGTCCTGGCGCGCCAGCAGGTCTGGACTTCGCTGATCCTGATGCTGATGCTGATGCTCGGCCAGTTCTGCCTGTTCACCTACATCACCCCGACGCTGCTGGAGGTCACCGGGCTCGACGAAAACCTGGTGCCCTGGGTGCTGCTGCTCAACGGCGTCGGCGCCACGCTTGGCGTCTTCCTGGGCGGCAAACTGTCCGACTGGAAACTGATGCCGTCGCTGATCACCATGCTTGCCCTGCAGGCAGTGACGCTGGCCATCATCTATGCCGTCAGCCCCTATCCCGTGCCGATGGTCGTCGCGATCATCGTCTGGGGCGGCCTCAACTTCGCCATCGGCACGCCGATCCAGACCCGGATCCTGGCCTGGACGGCGGACGCCTCGAACCTCGCCGCCTCGCTCATCCCGTCCGGCTTCAATATTGGCATCGCGCTGGCCGCATCGCTGGGCGCCGCCATGCTCAATGCCGGCTGCGGCTATCGCAGCCTGTCGCTTGTTGGCGCCTCTGCGATGCTGGTCGCCGTCATCGTGGCTGTCATCTCCCATCTTTGGGAACGGCGCAGCGACATCGGCCCGCCAGTACCGGCGGCCGCCGAATAACATGGCAAGGACTGTCGCCGATTTCGGCCTGACCTGCGGCAACTTGCCGGCGGGCCCGCACAACGCGATCACCGACGTGCCTGGCGTGCGCGTCGGTCACCGCACGCTGCGCGACGGCGACATCAACACCGGCGTGACCGCGATCCTGCCGCATGGCGGAAACCTGTTCCGCACCAAGGTGATGGCGGCAAGCCATGTCATCAACGGCTTCGGCAAGACCGTCGGGCTGATGCAGGTCAAGGAACTCGGCGCCATCGAGACGCCTATCCTCTTGACCAACACGCTTTCGGTCGGCACCTGCGCCACGGCGCTGATCCGTGACGCCATCCGCCGGAACCTCGATATCGGCCGCGCCACCGGAACGGTCAATCCGGTGGTCGGTGAATGCAATGACGGTCCGTTGAACGACATCCAGGCCATGGCGATATCAGAGCAGCATGCCCTTGCCGCGCTGGCGGATGCCCGAGAAGGCGCGTTCGAACAGGGCAATGTCGGCGCCGGAACGGGAATGAGCTGCTTCGGCTTCAAGGGCGGCGTCGGCTCGGCCTCCAGGAAAATCGCGCTTGCCGGCGGACATCATCTTGGCGTTCTGGTCCTGTCGAACTTCGGCAGAGCCGGCGACCTCGTCCTGCCCGATGGGCGCCGGCCCGGCCCCAGGCGGCAGTCCGAGGCCGAACGCGGCTCGATCATCGTCGTTCTGGCGACCGATGTGCCGCTCGAACACCGCCAGCTCGAGCGCCTGGCGCGCCGTGCGGGCGCCGGCATCGCCAGGCTCGGCTCCTTCTGGGGCAATGGCAGCGGGGACATCGCCATCGCCTTCAGCACCGGCAACCCGGTCGACCACGATGAAAACCGCGATCTGGTGCCGCTGCTCGCGCTCAACGAAGCACGCATCGACATTCTCTTCCGGGCGGCGGCGGAGGCGACGCAGGAGGCGGTGTTGAACTCCATGCTGTCCGCCGAGGCATTCACCGGCAGGGCCGGCACGCATCGCGCATCGCTCGCCGACTGGCTGCGCGACCAGCCCGAAAGGCGATAGCCGCGGAAAACGCCATCAGATGGCCGCCGGCGTGGAGTTTCCAAACCGCCTCTTACAAATCGATCCGGAACCGCAGGCTCTGCACCCCGCCATAGGCGGCGTCCTCGAAGAAGCGCTCGACGAGTTTGCCGCCATTGGCCAGAATCACCTTGTGCGAGGCCGGATTGCCCGGCTTGGCGGTGATCTCGATATGGGGAAGGCCTACCGCCCTCGCCTCGTCCAGCATCAGCCGCAACGCTTCGGTGGCGTAGCCGCGCTCCCGCTTCCAGGGCACGACGGCGTAGCCGATGTGACCAAGCACGTGCGAAGGCAGTTCCGGCGTGCCCTTCTGCCAGCGAAAGCCGATCGAGCCCGCCGCCTCGCCGTCCCAGATCCAGCGGCGGAAGCCCGGCAGGCGTGGCACCTGTGTTCGAGCGCCGCCTTGTAGGACGGCAGATGCTCCAGCGCGGGTTTGACGATTTCGACCATGATCGATGCCTCCTGAAAACGCGGCAGGCATAGCCTTGGACAGCAGGGTGCTCAAGTCGCCTGGAAATGGATCTCACCCTTGTTCAGGAAGCAGGTCTTGCTGAACAGCGAAAGGTCGAGCGGATTGGGCAGCCTGATATCGCCGATATCGGGGACCGGTTTTTTCGACAATTCGTACGAACGGTCGATCTGCGCGATGAACACCAGGATAAGTCCCCTGTCGCGCGCGAATGATCGCAGCCTGCGTATCTGGATCGTCAGATCCGGATTTTCCCGCTTCTGGTCGAGCAATTGCAGGTAGTCGATCACCACCAGCGTGCCGGCCCCGGCCGAGGCCAGCCGCGCCACCATGTAGTCGGCCGAGATGGCATCGGAACTGTCGAATTCGAACCGACCCTCGAATTGCCGTGGCTCGACCCCGATCGCGCGGAAGCGGTCGAGAATGTCCGGCTGCGTATATTCCAGCGTGAAGAACACGCTGCGCCGGCCGCGCCTCATGGCTTCGACCGCCAGTTCCAGGCTCATCAGCGTCTTGCCGTGGCCCGGCCGCGCGCCGACCAGCAAGAGGTCGCCGGGCGCCAGTTGTGCAAACAATCTGCCTGCGGGCCCAGTTTCCGCGGCCTTCGCCGCAAGCAGGCTCCAGCTCGCGAAACCTTCTTGTGCCGCAATACGGTCGAGCGCCTGGTGGAGCGGTATTTTCACCTCGCGGGACAACAGCCTGGCTTGACGCTTCAGATGATAGACGGGCCAAAACAGCCTCATCGCAAAACCTCCTGGTGCGAGCAGTTTTTGCAACCCCTCCTTATGCCTGGTGCTCGAACAGTCGGTGCGGTGATTGGATGGCCCCGCATGAACGATGCTTTCCCGGCGGAGGGAGGAGGCGTGGGCCGCGCCAGAATCAGATCATAGCCCAATCGCGCCGGCTCGAAAATCGGGCGTTCGTAGATATGGAGGCTCCCGCCGCAAGCCTTGACCCAGCATGTCCGTTTATGGATGGTTGCGCGTCGGTCTGGTCTTTTCGCGCCTACTTGCCGGTGCGCTAAACAAGATGTGTTTCGCCTGACGGCGCGCCGCGTTTTATGATCGCCTCGGGTGATTCCGCGGGGATCACAAACGGCTTCGACAGGAGAATGGGTCCGGTGCGGTTGAGATCTGTCCCGTTGGGTGTCGTTACGTTCCTCGGTCTCCTCGTCGTCGTCATGGCCTTGATGGCATCGGCCCGGTCCTTTGCCGCGCCATCGGCCATTCCGGCCTGGCTGCAGGCCCATGTCGGCGATGGCGATGGCCAGATTTCACAGGTGGTGCTGGAGCGGGCGCGCGCGCTTTACCTGAAAAAAGTCGCCCAGGGCGTCGTCCGGAACCCCTGCTACTTCGCCATGGACGCCACCCGTCCCGGCGATTTGGGCAATGGCGTGCTCGGGCGCCGCTACTATGTCGTATGCGAAGCCAGCCAGTCGTTTCGCGCGATTTCGTCGGGGCACGGCGGCGGCCGCAACCTGAAAGGCACGGTGGATTTCTCCAATGGCAGGCGCTGCGCCAGGAATTTCGGCAATGCCATGGATTCGGAGCTGACCGCCGGCGGTCCGTACATGACCCGCGAGGCGAAAACCTCGTTCAAGGGCTATTATCGCATCGGCGCCAAACAGGACGTGGCTTTTCAGCGCACCTTCATCCAGTTCGACGGCGAAGGCGAAGCCGCCAACGCAAGGCAGCGCGTGATCGGCGGCCACGCGGCGCAGGTGCTGCGCGGCATGTGCCTGCGCAAGAGCCCGAGCAGTTCTTATGCCGACCATGACGGCTTCGTGCCGTTCGGCAAGCTGGTGGATTATGCCGGCGGCCGCAGCAATGGCTGCACCAGCTGGTCGCCGGCCGATGCCAGGCAGCTCATCTCGATGGTGAAGGACAACCCCACCACGCTCTATATCTATCCGGAATCGCGCGACATCGCCGCCGTGGCAAACGGCCATTCCGGTTCAGGCACCTACTGGAACGCATCCTGCCTGAAAGAGATCGGTACGCCGAAATTCTGGCCGCGAAAAACCCTCGAGCCGGTCATTTCCCAGTACAAGAAGGACCATCCGGCGCCGCCGCCGCAGCCACTGCCGATGTGCAAGGAGCCGTGACATGGACCCACGGCCCCCTGCTCCGGCTCAGTGCAGGAAATCGAGCACGGCCTGCATGAACTCGGTGGGGTATTCCACGTTCGACAGGTGAACCGCGGGCAGCACGACAAGCTTCGCCCCGGGCACGGCTGCCGCGATCAGTTCGCTGTGGCTGGCCGCTGTCACCGTGTCATGCTGGCCGGCGATTACCAATGTCGGCCGGTCGATCAGGGCCACCGTGCGGCGAAGGTCGGCGTCGCGAACCGCGGCGAACAGACCCGCCAGGCCCAGACGGTCGATAGCGAGCAGCATGGCGCGGAATTTCTCGATGACGGGCTCGTTGGCCGCCACCATGCCGGCCGGGAACCAGTTGTTGAGGAACACTTCGGCGGTTTCCGACATGTCCGGCGCCTGCCGCACGACGGCGATTCGTTCGTCGAAATAACTTGCCGGCGAGAGGTGAGATGAAGTGTTGCTCAGGATCAGCCGGTCGACCCGCTCGGGCGCGTGGATGCCGAGCCACTGCCCAACGAAACCGCCCAGCGACAGGCCGAGGAAATGCACCCGGCCAAGGCCGAGCGCATCGATGAGTTCGATCACGTCGCGGCCAAGCCGGTCGAGCGAATAGGCGCCGATCGGCACGCTCGATCCGCCATGGCCGCGAAAATCGTAGCGCAGAACGCGGAAATGACTGGACAGTTCGCCGACCTGGCCATCCCACATGTGCAGCGTCGTGGCGATGGAGTTGGACAGCACCAGCACCGGTTGCCCAGCGTCACCGTCGAGCCGGTAGGCGATGCGCGTGCCGTCGCCGACAGTCACGAAATTCAGCTCACTCATGATTAAAATCCTTTTGGAACGTTGAATGAGGCAAAGCGTAGCTGTGGCCGGGATTTGGTGATATTACAAAGATAGGACGATCTCTGTAATCAAAGCTGACATGGCCGAATTCACCTTGCACGACCTCCAGTGCTTCGACGCGGTGATCCGCTGCGGCGGCTTTCAGCCGGCCGCGGCCCTGCTCCATCGCTCGCATCCGGCGGTGTTCGCCGCCGTCGCCAGGCTCGAACGACAGCTCGACCTCGTCCTCCTGGATCGCGGCGGCTATCGCGTGCGGGCGACGGAAGCGGGGCTGTCGTTCCATCGACGGGCGCAATCGCTGCTGCGCGAACTGGAAGGCCTGAGCATCCACGCCGCCCAGCTCTCGATGGGCGAGGAAAGCGATATCCACGTCGTGATCGGCGACCTCTGCCCGCGCCCGCAGGTGCTGGGCATGCTTGGGCGGTTCTTCGCCCAGTGCCCCGGCACGCGGCTGCATCTCCATTTCGAAGCCGTCGGCGGCCCGTTGGAACGCCTTTTTGACGACAAAGCCGATCTCATCCTGCACTGGATCGACAAGGGCGACGTACGGGTGGAATGGATCGATCTCGGCAAGGTGTCGTTCATTCCCGTCGTGGCGCCGGGCTTTCTGCCGGAGCGCCTCGAACAACCGGTCACACTGGAGAAGATGCAGGCATTCACCCAGTGCGTGATGCGCGACACCGCCCTGCATTCGCCACGACAGGACTATTTCGTGGCCCAGGGCGCGCGGCGATGCCTGGTCCCCGATCAGGCCATGAAGAAGGAACTCATCCTGCAAGGGCTCGGCTGGGGCCACCTGCCTCACTTCCTGATCGCGGAAGAGCTGCGCGACGCCCAGCTGTTATCCATAGCCGGCAGTCATCTGCCGGGCCGCACCGACGAATTGGTGGTGGCGCGCCGCCGCGACCGGCCGCACGGCCCGATCGCCAATCGCTTGTGGGACCATATCCAGCGGGAAGCACCTGCATTGCGCCGCGCATTGGAGCCTCGGGGCTAACAGCGCAGCTTGGCGTCGAGTGGCCGTGTTGGAAGCCGACGACGCGAGAGTAGAAAGCCCTACTGCAGCAGCGCCTTGACGATGCCGCTCGCCTTGCCGAAATCCATCTGGCCGGCATATTTCTGCTTCAGCGCCGCGATCACCTTGCCCATGTCCTTCTGGCTGGCCGCACCGGTCGCCGCTATCGCCTCGCGCGCCGCCGCCGTGACCGCGGCATCGTCAAGCTGCGTCGGCAGGAAGCCGCGGATGATCTCCATCTCGCCGCGTTCCTGCGCGGCCAGTTCCGGGCGCTTGCCGTCCTCGAACGCCTTGGCCGATTCCTCGCGCTGCTTCACCATCTTGGCCAGGATCTGCAGGATTTCCTCATCGCTGGCGGGTTCCTTGCCGGCACCGCGATTGGCGATGTCGCGGTCGTGGATGGCGGCCTGGATCAGTCGCAATGTCGGCAGCCGATGCTTGTCCTGCGCCTTCATCGCGGTCTTCAGGGATTCGGCGATTTTCGCGCGCATTGCTCTCTCTCCTTCGGTCGGCGCGGACAATAGCGCCGGGGACAGGCCAACGCAAACTCTGATATGCCCGGGCAAGCCTATGATATTCCTCAATGAAATAAATCGCGACCCTCTTTCGCATGATCATTGACCGCCCTGTCCCCTTCCCCTATGTACTGGGCCTTGCATGAACTGAAGCTTGGGTGCGTGGAGGCCGCGAATTCGCCGCTTCGCGCCGTTTGCCGCGCCAACGCCCGCCGGGCTATGGAAGCGCGCGGCTTGATAGGAGTGCCGCCATGGCCGAGATGACGCCCGCCTGGGCCACTGAAAAGCCGACCGCCCTTCTGGTGCTGGCCGACGGCACCGTCATCGAGGGTCGCGGCCTCGGCGCCACCGGCTCGGCGGTCGCCGAGGTCTGCTTCAACACGGCACTTACCGGCTACCAGGAAATCCTCACCGACCCGTCCTATGCCGGCCAGATCGTCACCTTTACCTTCCCGCATGTCGGCAATATCGGCACCAATGGCGAGGACATCGAAGACCTCAATCCGGCCGCTCGTGCCGGCGCCGTCGGTGCCGTGTTCAAGGCCGATGTCACCAACCCGTCCAATTACCGCGCCGCCGGCCATCTCGACCAGTGGCTGAAGAAGCGCGGCATCGTTGCGCTCTCTGGCATCGACACCCGCGCGCTCACCGCGCTGATCCGCGAAAAGGGCATGCCCAATGCCGTCATCGCCCACGCGCCCGACGGCGTCTTCGACCTCGACGACCTGAAGCGGCGTGCAGCCGCATGGTCGGGCCTGATCGGGCTCGATCTCGCCAAGGAGGTTACGTCGGGCCAGTCTTCTGTCTGGCGCGAGACGCCTTGGGTGTGGAACGAAGGCTTTGGCGAACAGGCCGAGCCTTCGCTGCACGTCGTCGCCATCGACTACGGCGTCAAGCGCAACATATTGCGGCTGCTCGCCGGTCTGGGCGCCAAGGTGACCGTGGTTCCGGCCAGCACCGGTTCGGAAGAAATCCTCGCCATGCGGCCCGACGGCATCTTCCTCTCCAACGGCCCCGGCGACCCGGAAGCCACCGGCGACTATGCGGTGCCGGTCATCCAGGACCTGCTCAAGACCGACATTCCGGTGTTCGGCATCTGCCTCGGCCACCAGATGCTGGCGCTGGCGCTGGGCGGCAAGACCGCCAAGATGCATCAGGGCCATCACGGCGCCAACCATCCGGTCAAGGATCACACCACCGGCAAGGTCGAAATCGTTTCGATGAACCACGGCTTTGCCGTCGATGCCGACTCGCTGCCCGCGGGTGTCGAGGAAACCCATGTCTCGCTGTTCGACGGCTCGAATTGCGGCATCGCGTTGACCGGCCGCCCGGTGTTCTCGGTCCAGCACCACCCCGAGGCCTCCCCCGGCCCGCAGGACTCGCACTACCTGTTCCGCCGCTTCGTCAACCTCATCCGCGAAAAGCGCGGCGAGGAATTGCTGGCGGAAAGGGCCTGAGACGCGTCGCGCCACCCCTCACTTGCCTCCGGCTTATAGCTGGGCTCCATCTTCCACGACATCGTTCGTGACAGTCATGACTGTCGCCGGCCTGGTCACCTTGGTGACGAAGACGATGACCGCCAGCACCAGGAAGCATGCACCGACCAGATAGGGCGCGCCGCCGAAGGTGACGGGCGCGCTGGGGCCGGTGAACCAGGAAAAGATCGCGGTATAGAGCAGCGGCGTGACGATCGAGGTGATCGAGAAGATCGAGGTCATCGCGCCTTGCAATTCGCCTTGTGCCGAAGGGGGAACCTTGGCTGCGGCGAGGCTTCTCAGCGGCGGATCGGCCAGCGCTTCCAGGCAGCCGACGACGATCACCGCGTAGACCATCCAGCCTTGCGAGGCGAAGGCATAGCCGAAGGCGCTGGCCGCGGTGAACGTCAGGCCGATGACCGCCGTCCTCCACTCGCCGAGCCTGGGGATGACGCGCGGCAGCACCGTGCCCATGACGATGGCGCCGCACAGGCCGAAAGCGCCGAGCGAGAAGCCGATCTGCTGCTCGCTCCAGCCGTAGCGGTAGTTGGAGACGAACGACCACACCGCCGGATACATCATGTGGCCGAGCGTCATCAGGAAGAAGACCAGCCCAATCCAGCCGATGCCCTGATATTGGCGCATCTGCAGAAGCGTGCCGACCGGGTTGGCGCGTTTCCACTCGAAGCGGCGGCGGTGCTTTTCATCGAGCGTTTCGGGCAGGAAGAACATTGCGATGAGGAAGTTCACGAAGGCGAGCCCGGCGGCGAAAAAGAACGGCACGCGCGGCCCGAACGTACCGAGCAATCCGCCCAGCACCGGCCCGATGACGAAGCCGACGCCGAAGGCGATGCCGAGCAGGCCGAAATTCTTCGCCCGGTTCTCGTCGTTCGAAATATCGGCGATGAAGGCCGACGTCGTCGAATAGCTGGCGCCCGAAATGCCGGCCAGGACGCGGCCGATGAAAAGCATCGGATAGGACCAGGCGATGGCACAGATCAAATTGTCGATGGAGAAGGTCAACACCGAGGCGAGCAGGATCGGCCGCCGCCCGAATCGGTCGCTCAGGCCGCCCATGATGGGCGCGAAGAAGAACTGCATGGCCGCATAGACGAAGAACAGCCAGCCGCCCTCGATCGCCGCTTCGCTGATGCCGACGCCGGTCAATTCCCTGAGAAAGGCCGGCAGCACCGGCATGATCATGCCGAAGCCGATGATATCGAGCAGCAGCGTGGTGAAAACCAGCGCAAGGCCCCGCTTGGCGGTTTTGGGGTCGATCATGATGGGTCAAGCTCCTCTGGCCGCCTAGGGGGCGCGGGCGGACGCACCTTATAGGCGAGCCCGCGGAAAGGAACAGTGCGGGAACAGGCAGGAAGCTTTGATCCTGACACTCCCTGACGGCGCGTTGGCCGCCAGGTCCATGTCCGAAAACGGCTGCTTAGAGCGGGCCGCTCATCGTGTTGCAGTCCGAAAGCTTGCCGCTCTTGTATCCGCGTGTCAGCCAGGTCTGCCGCTGCTGCGAGGTGCCGTGGTTGAAGCTTTCCGGCACGACATAGCCCTGCATCTTCTTCTGCAGCGTATCGTCGCCAATCTGCTTGGCCGCGTTCAGCGCGCTTTCGAAGTCGCCTTGCTCCAATATGCCCTTCTGCCCGGTGTAATGCGCCCACACGCCGGCGAAGCAGTCGGCCTGCAACTCGATGCGCACCGACAGCTGGTTGGCATCGGCTTCGCTCATGCCTTGCCGCATCTGGTTGAACTTCCCCATGATGCCGGTGAGGTTCTGCACGTGGTGGCCGACCTCATGCGCGATGACATAGGCGCGGGCGAACTCGCCGGAAGCGCCGAACTGCTGGTCGAGCTGCTGGAAGAAGGTCATGTCGAGATAGACCTTGTGGTCGCCCGGACAATAGAACGGTCCCGCCGCCGCCGAGGCAAAGCCGCAGGCGGAGCGGACCTGGCCGGAAAACAGCACCAGCTTCGGGTCCTCATAGGTCAGGCCTTGCGACTTGAAGATGCCGGTCCAGGTGTCTTCCGTCTCGGCGAGCACGGTCGCCACGAACTGCTTCATCTCGTCATTGGCTGGCGTTGCGCCGCTGTCCTGGCCGCCGCTGTTGTCCGATATCTGGCCACCGCCGCCTGGCAGCAGGCCACCGTCGCCACCGCCCAGGATCGTTGAGGGATCAAAGCCGAAATACCATCCTGCCAGCACCACCAGGATGACGAGGAATATGCTACCGCCGCCACCGGCGCGGCCACCGATCGGAATGCGGAACTGGCCGCCACCACCACCGATCCCGCCGCCGCCGCCATCGCTGCGGTCGTCCTCGATATTGTCACTCTGACGACGGCCTCTCCAGAGCATGGCAACTCCTCGTGCTGCAAACTTCCCCATTGCTCCGGCAGGGCCGGCTCAATCCAACAAACAAGTATCGCAATGGTTGCTCCAAGTCACAGCATTTTTGTGGCCAGGCAGCGCCGCATGGCCGCTCCACCACACTGGCCGGGAGCGCCGCAAGGCCTGTCGCATCGCCGGCATTGGAAGGGGGTTCCAGGCTTGAGGACGATCAGGTGTTTCCTGTCGATGCCGGTGGCGTTGCCGTGCCTCGGGCTTGCGAATGCCGGCGCGGTGACGCTCGATCCCAGCGTCGCCGTCACCGATCCGGCCACGTTGCAGGCGCTGGAGCGCGGCGGCCTGTCGATCAGCCATTTGCTCGGTCCCACGCTCGGCCTCACCCGCGACGCCGACAATAGCAGCCAGTTTTCGGTGCCGGCGCTGGCCAGCGTGCGCGACACGGTCAAGCGCGAGATATCAGACGAGCCGAAGACCAGCGAAGGAAATTGGGCCGGTCCGGCGGTTCTATCAAACGCTGAACCGCCCTAGCCGCCTTCCAGGCTCCGCCAGAACTGGAGGACCGTTGCGGCGATCGCCTCCGGCGCGTCTTCCTGGACGAGATGCTTGGCGCCGGCGACTGTCTGAAACGTCGCACCGGGAATGCGCCGCGCCAGCTCCCGGCCGTCCTTTATCGGGATCCAATCGTCATTTTCGCCCCACAGGATGGTGACCGGACAGCGAATCTCGCCATATCGCCACTCCACTTCCTCCGTGTACTTGTCGTCCACCTGCGCGACTTGCCTCCAGAACGCCTTCTGGCCCTCGTCGCCAAGCCATGGACGCAGATAGGCCTGCATCTCGTCTGTGCGCAACGAATTGTCCGTCGCGCCATCGATGTAGGCCCGCAAGATCGCTTCGTGGACATATGCGGGCAGCCCGGCAAAAACCTTCTCGTTCTGCCTGGCTGCCTGGACCAGCGGCGAACCTTGCGGGCTGATCGCCACTGGATCGATCAGCACCATCGAGCGGAACTCCAACCGTTGAGCAGATGACCGCGCAGAGCGGTCGATCCGCCGAAATCATGCGCGACCACGTCGGGCCGTTCCAGCTTCCAGTGGGCATAGAGCGCCGCGAACAGCTCTTTCTGCATGCCACGCGACACATCGCCGTCCGGCTTGTCCGACCAGCCATAGCCAAGCATGTCGAAATAGTGGACGCGTCGCTGCTTCGCCAGCCATGGCGCGATGCGGCGCCACTCGACCGAGGAGAATGGCGTGCCGTGGAGAACGACGGCGGGCGGTCCTTCCCCCATGACGCCCCAGGCAATCGAATGTCCCTGAAAGACAAAGCGTTCAGGCGGGCGCCACTCGATGGTCATCCGCATCGGTCCAGAACTGCTGCCGCTTACTCTTTCTGCTTGGCGCCGGCGCTCTTGCCGTCGGAGCTTTTCGAGCGTTCCTCGAAACGATCGGCGCCTTTCTTCAGCGGATGTCCCGTTTCGGCCTCGGTCTTGCGCTCGTCCCTGGCGGCCGCCTGTTCCAATCCTGTGGCTGCCTGCTTGCCTTTTGCGGTCGGTGCCTGCTCGATGCCCATTGCTTCCTCCCTGGCGCGCGATAGGCGCGCAATGAGAGGGGAACGCGCATAAGCGCCGGCAGTTCCAGCGGCTAACATGGTCGAAAACGCGGCAATGAAGCGCTTCAGCGCGCCGTCATCGCCTTGCGGAATGCTTCCAGCGTCTCGGCGCTGACATGGTGTTCGATGCCCTCGGCATCGATGCGCGCCGTCTCGGCGCTGACGCCGAGCGAGCGCAGAAAGGCCTCGACCGTCTGGTGGCGGATGCGGCTTTCCTCTGCGACCTTGCGGCCGGCTTCGGTCAGGAACACGCCGCGATAGGGCTTTCGCGACACAAGCCCATCGGCGCAGAGCCGCGTCAGCATCTTGGCCACCGTCGGCTGGGCGACGCCGAGGCGCGCGGCGATGTCGACCTGGCGCGCCTCGTTGCCGTCCTCGATCAGGTCGGCGATCAGTTCGACATAATCCTCGACCAGCGCGCTGCGGCGCGCTTCGCGCGTCTGCCGGAACCCTTCCGAATGGACATCGGCATCGAGCAACGGCTCACGCGGGACCGGTCTGTTCTTCAGCGCCAATGCGCGCTCCTCCTCGGGAGTTTGCCGTCCCTGCTTTTATAGCACGGGCTCTGATTCTTCAGGCCGTTTATTTGCATTCCAAGAGAGGCGCAACCGGCGTATCCGAGGTGCCGCCCTCGCACGCATCGCGCGACACGCTAAAAAGCACCGACAATGAAATATAGCCTATTGCATAATGTTGAGCCATGGCATACCTTGAGGGCATCCTCCGGAAGTCGCGGAAAGCCTTTTCATGTCAGAAGCAGACGTCACAACCTCCCGGTCCGCATGGCGGTTCGCCAGACGGGATGAAGACGATCAGCCCAGCCTGCGCGAGGTCAACTCCTCCATCGCGGTGCCGACATCAGGCGTCTGGTTCCGCCGCCTGTTCGCCTTCATGGGTCCCGGCTACATGGTCTCGGTCGGCTATATGGACCCGGGCAACTGGGCGACCGACCTCGCCGGCGGCGCCCAGTTCGGCTACACGCTTTTGTTTGTCATCATGCTGTCCAACCTGATGGCGATCCTGCTGCAGGCGCTGGCCGCGCGCCTTGGCATCGCCACCGGCCGCGACCTCGCCCAGGCCTGCCGCGCCTACTATCCGCGCCCCGTCAATCTCGTGCTGTGGATCGCCTGCGAACTCGCCATCATCGCCTGCGACCTCGCCGAGGTGATCGGCACCGCGATCGCGCTGCAGCTTTTGTTCGGCATCCCGCTGATCGGCGGCGCCATGCTCACCGCGCTCGACGCCTTCCTGGTTCTGCTCCTGATGAACAAGGGGTTCCGCTATCTCGAAGCCTTCGTCGTCGCGCTTCTGATCATCATCTTCAGCTGCTTTGCCATCCAGATCTTCGTTGCCGCCCCGCCGGCCGGCACGATCCTCCATTCGATGTTCGTGCCGTCCTCCGAAATCGTCACCAATCCGGCGATGCTCTACATCGCCATCGGCATCATCGGCGCAACGGTGATGCCGCACAATCTCTACCTGCATTCCTCGATCGTGCAGACCCGCGCCTATGAGCGCACGGAGGCCGGAAAACGCGATGCCATCAAATGGGCGACGACAGACTCCACCATCGCCCTGATGCTGGCGCTGTTCGTCAACGCCGCCATCCTGATCGTCGCGGCCGTCGCCTTCCACGAAACCGGCCACCAGGATGTCGCCGAGATCGACCAGGCTTTCAAGCTGCTGTCGCCGCTGCTTGGCCTCGGCATCGCCTCGATCCTGTTTGCCGTGGCACTGCTGGCGTCGGGCTTGAATTCGACGGTGACGGCAACGCTCGCCGGCCAGATCATCATGGAAGGTTTTCTGCGCCTGCGCATCCCAAACTGGGCGCGGCGCCTGCTGACCCGCGGCCTCGCCATCATACCGGTGGTGGTCGTCACCGCGCTCTATGGCGAGAAGGGCACTGGCCAGTTGCTGGTCTTCAGCCAGGTGGTGTTGTCCATGCAGCTGCCTTTCGCGGTCGTCCCGCTGGTGCAGTTCGTGTCCAACAAGAAGAAGATGGGCAATCTCGCCATCCCGCGCGGCGTCGCCGCACTGGCCTGGGTGGTCGCGGCAATCATCCTGGTGCTCAATTTCAAGCTGCTCTACGACACCATGTTCGGGGTTGGCTGAAGTTCCGTTTAATCACGGGACAAACCGCCGGATCGCGCTATCTTCCCGATGCCATGAGCGACCTCGAAGATATCCGGACATTCTACGCGCGGCTGATGGCGGTCAACGCCGCCTCATCGGACCCGCGCCTGGAAGAGGTGTTCGCCAGCGTACCGCGCGAGGCCTTCCTCGGCCCCGGCCCATGGACGGTCATCACCGGCAACGGCACGGTCACCACGCCAAGCGCCGATCCGGCCCACATCTGCCAGAACGTCCTGGTGGCGCTCGATACCGACAAGGGCATCAACAATGGCGAGCCCTTCCTGCACGCCATGTGGATCGGAAAACTCGCGCCAAAGCCTGGTGAGGCCATCACGCATATCGGCGCCGGCAGCGGTTACTACACAGCTTTGCTGGCCAAACTGGTTTCGCCATGCGGCACCATCACCGCCTTCGAGATCGACGAAAACCTGGCCGGGCTGGCGCGCAAGAATCTCGAAACCTACGGCAATGCGACCATTGTCCATGGCGATGCCGTGACGTCGCCGCTGCCGCCGTCCGACATCATCTATGTCAATGCCGGTGTCGTTGCCC
This sequence comes from Mesorhizobium sp. B2-5-7, assembly GCF_006440875.1. NCBI lineage: Bacteria > Pseudomonadati > Pseudomonadota > Alphaproteobacteria > Hyphomicrobiales > Phyllobacteriaceae > Mesorhizobium > Mesorhizobium sp. B2-5-7. The sequence continues at coordinate 48,109 of NZ_VFUO01000011.1, forward strand.
CTCCCGCCGGATGGCTGAAAGCGTTGCGCCCCGGCGGCCGCATGATCTTCCCCTGGCGTCCCGCCGAGCGCGTCCCGCTGGCGATGCTGGTGACCCGCACCGAAAAGGGCTTTGCCTGCGATCCGTTCATGCGTGCCTGGTTCATCCCATGCTTCGGCGCCTCGCTCGCGGATCTTGCGGCGAAGATCCCGACACGCGAGCAGGCCACGCGCAGCCGCTCGATCTGGCTGGTCGAGGACAGGCAGCCGGACCGCACCGCCACGGCGATCTTCGAGCATGTCTGGTTCTCGTCGAAAGCCGTGAGCGTCCGCGGCTGACCTATCGAGGGCGGACCAAATCTCGCGGCCTTTGTCGGGACGGGCGCGGTTGCTCCGTCCTTGGGTTGAAGTCCGGCCGCGATGGCGTGGCCGCAAGCAAGGGAGAGCACAATGAGAAAGATCATCGCCGCGACCTTCGTCAGCCTCGATGGCGTCATGCAGGCGCCGGGAGGGCCGGAAGAGGATCCGGTCGGTGGCTTCGAATTCGGCGGCTGGACGTTCCACTATTTTGACGAGGTGGGAGGCGCGGCAATGGAGGAATTGTTCTCCAAACCCTTCGCCCTGCTGCTCGGCCGCAGAACCTACGACATCTTCGCCGCGTACTGGCCCTACCAGAAAGATCCGATCGCGGATGCGTTCAACCCCGCGACCAAGTATGTGGCAACCCATCGGCCGGATACTTTGACCTGGCAGAACACGCACGCGCTTGGGCCCGATATCATCACGGCTTTGCGTCGCCTCAAGCAGGAAGATGGACCTGACCTGCTCATCCAGGGATCTGGCGATCTCATTCAGACCCTGCTCGCCAACGGGCTGATCGACGAGATCCGGCTGATGATCTTCCCGCTGTTGCTGGGCAAGGGCAAGCGGCTGTTCGGCGAGGCCGCGATGCCGGCCGCTTTCAAGCTTGTCAAATCGCAGACTTCGACCACCGGCGTCATCATCGCGACCTATGAGCGCGCGGGCGAAATCAAGGTCGGCTCCTTTGTCACGGGCGAGCCATCCCAGGCCGAACTCGAGCGGCGCAAGAACTGGAAGTAAATTCGGGCATCAAGCAGCCTGCGATCGCCGCGCCAGCCCATCACGTATATGCCGTGCGAATTCCTGCGCCGCCGTGCTCACGCCATGCCTCGGCAGGTGCAGGTTGATGGCAAAATTCGGCAGCGGCGGCAGGCCGGTGTCGAACGGCAATATGTCGAGATCGGCTGGCACGGTGGCAGCGAGCCATGTGGTGACGGCGAGGTCGGAACGCACCGTCGCGGTCGTCGCGTCGATGTTGCCGTTCTCGAACACGCTGCGCCATTCCAGCCCATGCTCGTTAAGTGCCGCCAGCACCACCGGCCGGAAGGCGCAGGTGTCGGCAACGATCGAGACGGGCAATGGCCGCTTGGCGCGAGCCACCCCACCCCTTGCGCCGACCCAGACCAACCGATCGATGGCCAGGCATTCGCCAGAGGTCGGGCCGACCCGCTCCTCGATTACCGCGAGGTCGATGGTTCCGGCCGCCAGTGCCGCCGCCAGTTCCGGCGAGGAGGCGCAGACCAGCGATATCTCGACCTGCGGATAGGCCTCGGCATAGGCCTTCAGGACGGGAGCCAGCAAGGTGCCGACAAGGTCGTAGGGAACGCCGAGCCGCACCTGTCCGGCGACAGCGCTCCCCACCATCTCGGTCCATATCTCGTCATTGAGGCTGAGCAGGCGCCTTGCCTTGTCGAACAGCCGCTCGCCGGAATGGGTCAGCCGCAGACCGCGCCGGTCGCGCTCGAACAGCCCGCAGCCGAGCGTGTCTTCCAGCCGCTTGACCTGCTGGCTGACCGCGCCCTGCGTCAGGTGCAGCGCGTTGGCCGCCGCCGTCATGCTGGCCTTGTCGGCGACGGTGACGAAGGTGCGCATGAGACTGGTATCGAGATTGCGGATCATCATCAGCATTATAAATGCTAATGATCATCATCGCAAACATTGCATTTACTGATGTCACGCTCAGTCTACCATGAAGCCTTTGACAAAGGATGCTCCATGCTCCAGCCGATCCTGCCGCTCATCCTGTTTGCCTTCGTGGCTACCGCCACGCCCGGCATCGCCACGACCTTGTCGACCGCTTCCGGAGCGCAGTTCGGTTTTCGCCGTTCGGTACCGCTGATGATCGGCAGCGCCGCCGGCCTCGCTACCGTGACGGGGGCGGCCGCCGCCGGCCTCGCCAGCCTGCTGCTTGCGGTGCCTTCGCTGCAACTGGCGATGAAGGTGATCGGCTCGCTTTATCTTCTGTGGCTGGCGATCAAGATCGGTCGCGCAGGGCCACCCAACCTTGACGTCACCATGGCCAAACCGAACAGCTTCCTGGGCGGCGCCGGCATCCAGTGGATGAATCCCAAGGGCTGGGCGATGGGCCTGGGCGCGGCGGCTTCGTTCGCCGCCCTCGCCGACGGACCCGGACAACTCGCACTGCTGCTCGGCTCGACCTTTGGCCTCACCGCTGCCATCTCGCTGTCCGTCTGGTGCATCGCCGGCATGGTGCTGGCCAGGCTGCTCAAAACCGAGTGGCAATGGCGCGCGCTCAACATCGTGCTGGCGCTGGTGCTCGCCGCCTCGATCATCCCGATGTGGCGGACGGCCTGACGGCCGGCCGCCACGTCAGCCTAAGCCGCGTAGCGCGGGGCCGGCTTGTCGGCGTGCAGGCTGCCATAGAAGGCCTGGCGGGCGCCTAGGAATGTGTCCAGCTTTCCCGTGTCGGCAAGCGCCGGCACGGTGACGGCCTCGCCCCTGGCCAGGCCGACAAGGGCGGCGTCGACCATATCGTCGGCGGTCATGACGATCTCCTTCGGCAACTGGTCGATATCACCGCCGGAAAGCTCCCAGAAATCGGTTCGGGTCGCGCCCGGCAGCACCACCTGCACCGTCACTCCGGTGCCCGCGACCTCGCGATGCAGGGCTTCGGTGAAGTTGACGACATAGGCCTTGGTGCCGCTGTAGATGCCGCCGAACGAGGTGTCGAAGGCCAGGACCGAGGCGATGTTGACGATTCCGCCCCGGTTGCGCGCCAGGAACCCAGGCAGCACGGCACGCGTCAGCCGGGTCAGAGCCACGACATTGACCTTGATCATGCGCTCGGCCGCGTCGGCATCGGCGGTTGCCACCACTGCCTGACCGCCAAGGCCGGCATTGTTGACCAGCAGCGTCACGGTTTCGTCGGCTGATATCGACTGCTCGACACGGCGCACATCGCCGTCGTCGGACAGATCGGCGCTGATCACGCTCACGTTGCGGCCGTGGTCATGGCGCAACTTCTCGGCCAGCGCCTGCAGCCGGTCGGCACGGCGCGCCACCAGCACCAGGTCGTAGCCCTGCCCCGCCAGACGGTCCGCATAGACGGCGCCGATCCCCGACGAAGCGCCGGTGACGACCGCCGTGCCCTTGTTGTCATTCTTGCTCATTGTCACGTTCCTTGTGTTCGCTGTCTTCGGCCCCGGTGGATAAATATCCGCCGGCCAGGCTGTTATTCGAATTAGTGGTATATGCCACTTTTCGCGAAGTAGGTATATGCCACCATCTTGTCAACGGCGGCGGCGAAAACTATTTCTGCGGCAGGCTGGCGCACCTGCCAGACAATTCCAGCAAGTGCCCAGCGGTTCTGCGCCCAGAATTGCGTGACAAGAGAGAGCATTGGAGGCGATGCGTTTCGCCGGAGATGCTCCACAAGGAGCGATCATGAGTGAAGCTGACGGATTTAGCCGTTGCAACAATGCCACCTTGCGGCGCACCGCGCGCAGGCTCGGCCGGTTCTATGACGACGCGCTGGCGTCTTCCGGCCTGAAGGGCACGCAGTTCGGTCTGCTGTTCCAGATCAGTGTCGGCAGCGAACCGGCGATGGGAGCCATTGCCGAGGCGCTGATCATGGATCTGTCGGCGCTCGGCCACACGCTGAAGCCCCTGGTCCGCGACGGCTATGTCGAAACCTTCCCCGACAAGGACGATCGCCGCGTCAAGCGCGTACGGCTGACGCCATCAGGACAGGCCAAGCTCGACGAGGCGATCAAGCTGTGGAGCGTCGCCCAGCGGCAGTTCGAGGCCATGATCGGCGCGGAGCAGGCCGCGAAACTGCGGGCCACACTCGATGAAGTGGCTGCGTTGAAGCTGGAACTGCCCGCGGCCACTCCTTCCAGCTGAAGAAGCGGCCGCGAAAAAACAAGGATGCAAGCCTCGGAGCCGGCCTTATTCCGCCGGCATGGTGACGGCCCGGGCAAACACCCGCCCCGCCAGCACGATGCCGAGCCCGACGATCGGAAACACCGCCGCGACCAGGCCGAGGTCGGCGGGCGCGCCGTAGCGCAGCACGCCACCACCGACCACCGCGCCCACCGCCACGCCGAGATAGAGCGCCGAGCCGTTGAGCGACAGCACGATCGGGGCGGCGTCCGGCGCCAGCTTTATGATGCGGCTGGCCTGCGCCGGCGGGAACGCCCAGCCGACGATGCCCCACGGCACCATCATCGCCATCAGCGCCGGTCCGGCAATGTGCTGCGGCAGGAAGGTCGGAATGACCGACAGCATGACCAGCATGGCCGCACTCAACGCCAGCGACCAGCCGACGGTGCGCGTGGCGCCGAAACGGTCGGCCGCCTGGCCGCCGGCAATGTTGCCGATGACGGCGCCGACGCCGAAGGCGAGCAGCATGCCGGGCAGCGCGATCTCGCTCAGCCCGCCGCCCTCTATGGCAAGCGGCGCGACATAGGCAAAGACGGTGAACGCACCGACCAGCGCCAGCAATGTCGTCACCAGGATCGGCATCACGCCGGGACGCATGGCGGCCGCCAGCCGGCGCTTCAGCGGCAGCCTGGTGCCGATGATGCCGCGCGGCAGGCGGTACCACAGGATGGCGCCGGACAGCGCGCCAAGGCCGGCAATGGCATAGAAGGTGCCGCGCCAGCCGGCGATGGCCGCGACCAGCGCGCCAAGCGGTGCACCGACAGCGACGGCCACCGTGGTGCCGCCGACGACGACGGCGATGGCACGGGCGCGGTGATGATCATCCACCAGCGCCACCGCCGTGCCTTGCGCGGTCGCCGCGAACAGGCCCGACGACAGCGCCATGATGATGCGTGCGACGAGCAGCACTTCGAAGGAGGAGCTCAGGGCGGCGACGACATTGCCGACGACGAAGAACACCAGCGTCCACAGGATGACGCGGCGCCGGTCCCATTCGCCGGTCAGCGTCGCCAGGATCGGTGTGCCCACGGCATAGGCGAGCGCGAAAGCGGTGATCAGCGAGCCGGCGAGCGGCACCGAGATGCCGGCATCCCTGGCGATATCGGGCAGGAGGCTGGAGATGACGAAGCCTTCGGTCGAGATCGCAAACGATCCGAGCGCAAGCCAGAAAATTCTCTTGTCCATGGGAAAGCGTCCTTAGTTCAAAAGTTATTGAACAATTGGACATAAAAGGGCATCATGTCAATGAAGCCAGGCAAAAATAGCATAACCATGCTGACAGCCCTGTGTCAGGACGGCCATGAACTGGAGAAACAGTGTGTATGGACCGGGCAGGATCGACGCGTTGAAATCGGCCCGAACTGTGCTTAGGTTCCAGCCATGACCTTGCCACACCCCAATACGGACCAGATCAGCCTGCCCATTGTGCTCGGCGTGCTCGGCGACCCGACGCGGCTTGCGATCGTGCGCTATCTCGCCAGCAAGGAAGGCGTGCCGCTGAACTGCAGCCGCTTCCTCGATCTCGGCTCCAAGACCAATCTGAGCTACCACCTCGCCAAGCTGCGTGAGGCCGGTGTCACCCGCGCCGAAGTGGTCGGCACCAACCGCATGATCACGCTGCGCCGCGCCGATCTCGACGCCCGCTTCCCCGGCCTGCTCGACAGCGTCATCGCCGCGGCCGCGGGCGACGCCGCCCTGCCGGCCGTCGGCGGCCACGACATCGAAGTGTCGGCCTGACGCATTTTCTTTCCCTCGCTAAGCGGGAGGAAATCATGTCCCTGTCAGGGTCGCCCTTTCGACCAGTCCTTCGCCAGCCTGTGGAGCCCCCTCGAAAATGCGTTAGCCCGCTACGACATCGTTACATTGGGCGGCGCCGGCCAGCCGGATCGCTTCGAGACGATCGCCGTCGAGTACACCACGAGGCGGCGGGCCGGTCCGCCGTCATGATTACCTCAATTTCCGGCTTACATGGCGGCGCGTCGTCCCTTATAAAACCGGCCGGACATGCGGCAAGATGGCCGCGGCATGGAATTTCGAGTATCGGCGCACGGCCAGATGATGAGGCGCACAGTTACGCTCCGAACAGGTTTGCATGCGCTGGTTGCGGTTCCGCTGCTGATGGTGGCGTGGCTGGCTGTTGTCCCGGCCCATGCGGAAGAAGGTCCCTTTATCTCCGTTGTCACCGGGCTCGCCCCCGACGACCTGCTCAATGTGCGCGCCAAGCCGTCGGCGATCGGCAAGACCGAGGCCCGCCTGGCGGCCGGTGCGAGCGTACGGAACCTCGGCTGCAACGACATTGACGGTCATCCCTGGTGCAAGATCGAGTCTGACAATCCCAAAGCCACCGGCTGGGCTCCCGCGCGCTACCTCATTCCCGTCAATCCGGCGACCGTGCCCGACGAGGCCGCGGATACGCCCGCCATGGCCACCGAAGCCGCAGCGACGCCCGATGCACCCGACCTGACCGCTCGGCTGGGTGGTGCGAGCCAACCGACCAGCCCCGAAGCCATACCGAAATCCGCGGCGGAGATCGCCATGCAGGATGCCTATGGCCTGGCGCTGGCTGCAACTGAAAACGGACCCGCGGCCGAAGAGCCAACCGGGGCCACGGCGGCCGTCGATGGCGCCCTGCAAATTCCCTGCGCCCGCTACGTTGGACAGCCCATGGCGCCTTGCGCGGCGAGCGTGACGCACAAGGGCACGGACAAGGCCGACGTCACCGTGACCTGGCCCGATGGCGGCAGCCGCGTCATCTCCTTCGCTGCCGGCCTGCCGGCAAGCTCGGACGCCGGCAGCGACTTCCGCTTCACCCGGGAAGGCAAACTCAACATGATCCGCATCGGCGTGTCGGAGCGGTTCGAGATCACGGACACGGTGGTACTGGGGGATTAGAGTTCGGCGACTTTTGCCGTGGCTGCCTGATTGCTGGGGTTTGCGCCGCCCTCATTGCCCTGCCGGGCATTTCTCTCCGTATAATG
>NZ_VFUO01000012.1:0-54707 GCF_006440875.1 Mesorhizobium sp. B2-5-7
TGTGTCGAAGCCCTCAAAGGCTCCGAACATCGTTCCTCACGACCACGCGCGAAAGGTGCCACCAGAACAGCGCTTACAGTTATCGGGATAGTCGACAACGTTGGAACACCTTGGGTTCACACCCTCCAGGTGGCGGCGCGAATAGGCCCCGAGCTGTCCGGCATTGCTTTGCAAAACTTCTGTGAGGTCGCTCTCGATCTACAAAAACAAAACCCTGTAGATCGACCTCTTCGCTACGCGCTGTCGTTGATACAGGGTTCTGAAATCAAGGTGCCCGACGCGTTATACCTGCAAAGTTTCCTGATGCGAGCCCTGATGGTCGATCCGAGAAACATCGACCTAGTGTCAGCGCTTCTGATCAACATGCGCCATGAGGGGCGGACGATACACGAAAGTCTCATCACCAAGCGCTTGACGTCGATTATAAAAGGCGGCTTGGAGCGCGGCGAGCACTATGAAGTTGCATGGGCGATCTTCCTCATGAAGGGCTTGGCACTGCCGCTGCAGTTGGGCGCCCAAGCTGCTCTTCTTGCGAAGATCGAATGTCCAGCGATCTGCTTGCTCATTCTCGACATGGCATCTCGCGGACTTGCTCCGGAGGCTCCAATCCGGGATTGGGAGCGCCGGGTGAAGGCCGTATCAGCCGACGGTCCCGACTGGTTGCTCGCCTACGAAGGAGTTCGGCATGGTTGGCTGGCAGACATCACTGGCGCTATCAGAGCCGATCCGATGTTGAAGCCCTTCTTTGACCGAAATATCGTCTTTTACGACGATAAGCGGAACGTGCCGACAACCAAGAAAGCGGTGAGAACGCGGCGCGCAAGATCGAAGAGGCTGACAACAGCAATGCTCTGGCGGATCATTACGTCCAAGTACATATAGATCCGACCACCCCGCCAGGGAAACCCAAAGACTGCATCAGGTCGATGCTGGGCTCACATTTTTCCGTCAGAAATTTGGCGCTCCGCATCAGAGTGGTGCGCCGAGTCATCTGGAGGGATGAGCGGTGAACCCGCTGCCTCGTGACCTCATGCAAAGGGAACTGTCGACTCAGCGCATACGGCGCTATGATACGTTGGGTCAGCTCAAAGACTTGCCGGAACCAAACAACCGTTAGCGTGAAGACGATGGACAAATTCAAGAGCTTATCCGACATCGCCACGGGCCAAAGTGATGGGCCGCTCGATCGACTGAGTCGCGGGCTAGAGCTGTCGACCCTCTCAACGGCCATCAGCAACCTTCCGGAATCGACCCTGTCGAAGGCGATCAGCGGGCTGGAGGTGTCGCCGTTCTCGCCGACCATTGCCGAGCTTCAGGCAAAGGGATCGGCCCTATCGCAGACCTTCGCCGAGCTGCAGGCAAGGGGATCGACCCTATCGCCGACCATTGCCGAGCTTCAGGCATCGCCTGGCATGGCATTGATTGCGCGCGCCACCCAGTGGGCAAGCCAACTCGCTAGCACGGGTACGCTCGCGGTGCACATGCCGACTGGCACGCCAAACAAAGAAATCGAGCTAATCCAGCGGGCCGCTACTGGCGTCTTGAGCCTCTCGGCTGAGGTAGGCCGCTTGCGTCTGAGCGCTCTGGGAGCGGAAACTCTGTCCGCTGGGCTGCAGACAACCCGGTTGAAGCTCTCCGCACTGGCTGGTGCTGGAGACGTGCTTGGCTTCGCGGCGAGATCAAGCTTCACAGCCTATGAGGAGCTATTCGGCAACTGGCACACGCGGTCTGATCTGCCAAACCGCTTCTGGAGCGATCCAGAAATGCGCCAACGACACTACCGCGAAGCCAAGGTTGACCCGGGTCTGATCGAGACCACGTCAACTGGTGCGATCGAGGTTGTCATAGAGAGCGGTTTCGCGGCCGGCGCTTCGGAAGCTGGTAGGTCCGTCGCGCTGCTGGACGTTGCGGGGCTGTCCGTTCAGATACGGTCGGCCAATCCCAGAAATGATGCCTTCAGCGCGATAGGCTTCTTTGAGCGCGCGTTGCGGTCCTTCATCTCGAAGAAGATGGAAGCGGTGGGCGGACCGCAGTGGTTCAAGCAGAGGGTTGGGGGCGAAATCCGTAACAAGGCGCGTGATCTTCGCGCGGCGGCGATGGCGAATGGCGAGCGGGATGAAGCGTTGCTTTCTTATCTCGATCTTGGCGACCTGATGGCGATCGTGCTTCGCGCGGATAACTGGAATCAAGCGTTCGGGTACGTCTTTCCAAACGAACAAAGGCTGCGGCTTGACCTACAGGCGCTTATCGCCACTCGCCGTCCGACGATGCATACGCGCGATGTCGATGCGGTGCGTCTCGTCGAGCTGATTTGCATTATCAGCCGCCTTAGCCAATTTATGACCGGCGACGGCGAATGGAAGCGCATCGCCGACTCCGAGGATTGAGGGCTGCTGTTCATCGGTTGGGCGTCCGCACTGTCTAGAGCAAACGTAGTTGGTCACCGGGTGTCGAGCCCAGCGGAAACTTGATCTGCGTGGCGGGCTTCTCGACAATCACCAAAGCGTCGTCCGGTGCCGGATACGGCTGCCAATGAAAGTAGTTGGTCTTGCGAATGTTGGTGGTCCCGTAATCGGCTTTGCCTGTCACTCGCTCCGAAGGTGACGGCATTCCCCTCAGGAGATAGGCCAACTCTCGCCCCCTTCGAGAGCGTTTCGGACCACGGGGCCGGGCCAGTTGGGATAGATGTCAATGGACGGCTCAAGGTTGCCCAAGATGTTCCGCAAGGTACCGGTCCACTGGCGGATGGCCTCTTGCGAAGTGGTGAGGTTGTAGAGGTTACACATCGTTTTAATGTTCCCAACAGACATTGAATTTCAACCAGTTCTCTCATCGCCAGTTGCCCCGGTCCAGTTGCCCCTTGAAATAGATCTTTAAGTGGCTCTTAGTTGAGGTTGGTGGGTTTGGATGTTGGGTTATGCGTTCGGTTGTGAAGTTTCTCGCTGTCGCGTCAGTTATTGTCGCCACATCAAGTTCAGCTAAGGCTCTGGAATACAAGCCGGTATCGTCGCCGGGCGAGCTTCCGTTTCTCATCGTCTCTGGTGAATTTGGGGTCAACGAACCTCTGAATGAGTTTAGCCACGCTGTCACAAGCAGTGGGGCTAGGGTGGTCGTATTCGACTCGCCGGGCGGCAGTATCGGAAGTGCAATGCAGCTTGGACGTTTGATCCGGGCAGCCGGCCTTGATACGCTTCAAGTCCGACAGTTGCAGTGCGCGTCGGCTTGCTCGTTAGCTTACATGGGTGGCGTTCGCCGTGTTGCCGACCCGGGCTCTATTGGTGTTCATCGCTCATCCTTCGCCCCAGAGAACGGAATGTCTACCGACGAGGCTGTGGCCAACGTTCAAGCCGTAACTGCCGATATCATGTCCTACATGTCCGAGATGGGCGTTGACCCCAAGTTGATGGCCGTAGCATTGAGTTACGACAGGTTTGATATGCGATATCTCTCCGCCAGTGAGATGGCTGAACTGCGCGTAACCAACGTTTCTACCACGCCGCCGTCCGTTGACACGTCGCGTGTGTCGCCAACGCCCAGTCCGGCCCCCGCTGAAGCCAGCGCAGACGAGCGGCAGCTAGAGAGCGCGGCGGTAGCATTTATCAAGGGGCTCATCGAGCACCATGGCGACAACGCAGATTTGGCGATCGCTCAGGTTCAAAATTCGTATGCTGGCATCGTCGATTATTACGGAAAGCCAACGGACCTAAGCTCGATCATCGCCGACAAGAGAAGCTATTTCCAACGATGGCCGGAACGGGGATACAATCTCCACGACGAGAGCGTCATAGTCACCTGTGCCAATGAGCGATGCATGGTGTCGGGCACTTATGACTGGGTCGTCCGCAGCCTGCCAAGGCACAAGCAGGCAAAAGGTGTGGCGCGCTTCAGTTACACGATTGCGATTGGGCAGAACCCCAAAATCATCGCTGAGACCAGCAAAGTCATGCGCTGAAAGTTCCGTCAGATTAGTGCCTTCTCAAGCGCCCGTCTCGCAACCTCAAGCCGCGCCTCGTCGCCCCATAAGTCCTCACCAACGCTGCCCGATGAGTGACCCAGAACAATGTCTTGGTCCGACTTTGTGACGCCGGCCAAGCGTAGTCGGTCTTTCATGAGGTGGCGAAGCGAGTGGGTGGTAGCCTTTGGGTCCGTCACGCAGGCCCGAACGTGCTTGCCCAAGGCAGCAGATGCTGAGGAGGCGCCTTTGGGACGCCCGTAGGTCGGAAAGAGCATCGTTGCGCTGCCGGCAGCCTTGACGGCTTCCTTTGCGGCCTCCAGCGCGCGACCTCTCAACGGCACATTCCGCCGCGATACGGCATTCTTAATGCGGCGGTCATCGTGCCACTCAACCGTGATGTGCGGGACGACGTGGTCAACATGCACGTCCGCAACGCGAAGACCTGAGACCTCGGCGAGGCGGCATCCGGTACCAGCGAGGATTGCCCAGATGTGTTGAAGGTCTGCCTTCGCATGGTACGCAATGCGGGCGGTTACCCCGCAGTGTATCGCGCGGTGTATCTCTGGGGAAGCGGAAACCCGGGCAATCCTTGGGTTTCAAGACATTTCTGGATTAAGTGGCTCCCCGGGCCGGAGATGAACTAGCGCTTGCAAAGCGAGCCACAGTGGAGGACTCGGCTACAGTTCGAGTTTTGTGGCCGCGCTCTGTGAAATTTCACAGACCTATTTTCTGCAAAGTGCACAGGAAGCGCCGACAAATCCCCGCCAGTTGTTTGAACGGTTCCCGACCTTATGTCGCGAAACCGCCGCCGGTTGCGCCATCTTATGGTGCGCCCGTCGAGCGAGGCCACCCAGCCTACGAAGTCAGCTGTGAGCCACAGTGATCTTCAATGCACGATGGCCCACGCTTTCCGCGGCGCAGCGCTGCGTGAGCTCCTGCTGCGGGCGGCGATGGCACGGGAATTGCGGCACGGGGGGTGCGGCGCTTGACCGGAGAGCCGCGACGGGAGAAGCGCCGCAACGTGCCGGGGGTGCCGGCGCCGCGGGCGTCCTGCCGTTCATGTTTGATTGGAGCCCACCCATGTCCAGGCTGAATGCCGCCCTTGTCACAGTAATCGCTTTGTTGGCCCTAGCTTTGTTCGCGCTGGGAGCGCTGAAACAACATCTGGATACGGCCGAGGACCTGCAATGTGTGGAGGACCAACGCCTGATAGCGGCTGACTTGCGCATACGCATTCCACAGCGGCGCGACGCCCTCCTCAACGACCCAGCCTCGCCAATTGCGGGCAATCCGGATGGCGATATCGCTGTGGTCTCGTTCTTCGACTACAACTGCGGCGTTTGCCGGGCGGCAGCTCTCGATCTACAGGAGGCCCTCAGCAATGATCCCAATGTGAAGCTTGTGTTCAAGGAACTCCCAGTCCTGGGGCCAGCATCCAAATTTGCAGCGCGCGCAGCGCTCGCGTCGTACAAACAGGGGAAGTATCAGGCGTTCCATCTCGCCCTCATGGCTTTCCCCGGCTTCCTCAACCAGCGCACCACCTTAGCCGTTGCAGAGCGGGTGGGCCTCGATCTCGAGCAGCTGAAGCGGGACATGCAAGACCCAGCCATCGCAAATGCCATCACACGCAATTTCGCACTCGCCAAAGATCTGTATATCGAGGGCACACCGGCGTTGGTGGTCGGCGACGAAGTAATCCCAGGGGAAGTGGGGATGGCCCGACTGCAACGCTCCATTGCTGATGCCCGCGCCTAGGCAAATCTTCGACAGCTGCAAAAGTGCCGTTCTGACCGAGGGTCTCGGGATCGTCTTTGGGAGCTGGGGTTTTGATGTGCTCCTGAGCGCCTTCTTCGCGGTTGGCTTCTTGACCAGACCGGAACGCGGGGCGCGAGCGCGACGCCGGACATGGCGCCGTCTCCCGGCGTGCGGCTATCACCCAAGATTCCGGCGGCCGCGATCTCGCTCCTGGACGCTCTCCCCGTTACGCGGCAAGGGGCGCCGAGAGGTGGAAATTCACGGCTCTGCGGCGTCGACCATATCCACGCGTCCAGGCGCAAGGATCGATGGTATCACATCAGCTGCGGTGCCGACCACCAGTCCTGAATCCCGCGCGCCTGAAGGCGCGCGCCGGGTGCTCGTGCACCGAGCCCGCTTTTCTTCGCAAGGCTCAGGCGGTCTCGGCCATCCGGCTTCGCCCCCTGGCTTGGGCCGCCTTTCGGCTGCGCACGGCCGCCGGCCGATCGGCCGGCGTGGTCTGTCTTTTAGGCCGTCCCCGGGTGCGCGCGGTGGGCGGCTCTCCCTTCTAGGCCCGCCGCGGCATCCCGCAACCCTTCGCTGCGCTTCGGGTCCTCCTCTGCGTTCCGGTCCTTCGGATGCGGTCCGCCTTTCACGGCGGGCCTTTCCGGTCGTTTTCGCCGCCCACCCCGCTTCCGGGGGAGGGCGCGATTTGGCGAGCGGAGGACCAGGGCATGCGTTCAACCAACAAACGTTCCGGCAGCCGAAAGGCTGGCGCAAGCAGGGGCGGGCGCGCAGGCGCCAGCCTTTATCAAGAGATCACGGACCGCATCATTGCCGAGCTCGAGCGCGGCATCGTGCCATGGGTCAAGCCCTGGGGAAACGCAAAGGCAGGCCTCGGCCTGCCCAGGAATGCGGCCACCGAGCGCCGCTATTCCGGCATCAATATCCTGATCCTGTGGGGCGCGGTCATCGAGCGCAGCTATGCCTGCCAGAACTGGCTGACCTTCCGGCAGGCGCTTGCCCTTGGCGGCAATGTCAGGAAAGGCGAGCGCGGCACGACCATCGTTCACGCCGACCGCTTTGTTCCGCAAAACGAAAAGGAACGCGCCAAGGTCGATGGCGACGAACCACAGGCGGTGCCCTTCCTGAAGCGCTTCACCGTCTTCAACGTCGCGCAGTGCGAGAACCTGCCCGGACATCTCCATGCCGCCGCCGAACCGCTGCCGCAGCGCCAGATCATCCCGCAGGCCGAGGCGCTCATTCGTGCAACCGGCGCTGATGTCCGCATCGGCGGCGATCGCGCTTTCTACATGCCGGACTGCGACTTCATTCAGGTGCCGCCGCAACCGGCCTTCTTTCAGCAGATCAACTATTACCGGACCTGCTTTCACGAGCTTGGCCACTGGACCGGCCACCCGACGCGCCTTGCGCGCGACCTCTCCGGCTCGTTCGGCTCCAAGGCCTATGCGCGCGAGGAACTGGTCGCTGAAATCTGCGCAGCCTTCGTCTGCAGCACTATGGGCATCGAGCCGACCGTGCGCCATGCCGATTATATCGGCTCATGGCTGAGCGTGCTGCGCGAGGACAATCGCGCCATCTTCCGCGCCGCCAGCCATGCCTCGAAAGCCGCCGATCTCCTGCTCGGCTTCAATGCCGACGTGGAAGGCGAGGCGGATGCCGAGATCGCCGCATGAGCGCGCTTCGTCGCCCTACGCGAGAGCCTTGCGCTTCTGACGGCGCGCGATGCGGCCGCGCGGAAACCCCTTGAATACCGGCCTGTTGGTCAACCCGCCGTCAATCACGAACCGTTTTGAAGGAACGCCGCAATGATCCTCATCACTGACGAACTGCGCCTTCTTCTGCTCGCCAATGGCGCTGCCGAGACCGAAGCCGACCATGTTCCGGTCGTGAAACTGTTCAATCCGCTGGGCGCCGCCACCTGGCTCCTGAGCGAGCTCGATGCTGATGGCGATACACTCTTCGGCCTCTGTGATCTCGGATTGGGCTTCCCCGAACTCGGCAGCGTCAGCCTTGCCGAGCTCCAAACCGTGAAGGGACCGCTTGGCCTCGGCATCGAGCGCGACCTTTATTTCAAGGCGCGGTTTCCGCTCTCGGTCTATGCCGAAGCCGCTCGCCTATGCGGCCACATCACCGAGGCCGAAGGGCTCTTGCGGCAGGCCGCCGCCGCCCTCTCGCTTTCCCTTCCCGAGCTTCCGTCCGACCGGGCGGAACAATAGCGCCCTCCGGCGCAAAACCGTCGCGCCGCTCGGCCAGCGGCCTCGCGGTCAGGCAATTTCGGCCATAGCAAAGGAGAAAGACCATGCAGCTTGCCCACGTTTCCATCGACCAATTGAGCATCGCCGCCGCCAACATGCGGCATTCCAAACGCGCGCCCGACATCGCCGACATCCTGCCCTCGGTGCGGGCGCGCGGCGTCCTTGTTCCGCTTCTGGTGCGGCCCAACGGCTCGCCCGACACCTTCGAGATCGTCGCCGGGCGCCGACGCTATTTCGCGGCCAAGACCGTTGCCGACGAGCGCGGCAAGGCCGCGCCGCTGCCATGCGCCATCATGGAGGATGGCGACGACGCCGACGCGCTCGAAGCCTCCCTGATTGAAAATATCGCCCGCCTCGATCCCGACGAGGTCTCGCAATGGGAAACCTTTTCCCGCCTCATCAGGGAAGGTCGCACAATCGCCGATATCGCGGCCACGTTCGGCCTCACCGAGCATCAGGTGAAGCGGATTCTGGCGCTCGGCGAGCTTCTGCCCAGGATTCGCGAAGCCTATCGCCGCGAGGAAATCGACGCCGAGACGGTGCGCCATCTCACCATGGCCTCGAAGGCGCAGCAGAAGGACTGGCTGGCGCTCTTTGCCGATCCCGACAACCGCGCGCCGCGCGGCTGGCAATTGAAGCAATGGCTGTTCGGCGGCCAGTCGATCTCGACCAAGGTGGCGCTGTTCGCCATCGAGGACTATCCCGGCCTGATCGTCTCCGATCTGTTCGGCGAGGAAAGCTATTTTGCCGACGCCGACCTGTTCTGGCTCAAGCAGAATGAGGCGATAGCCGCCACGCGCAACGCCTTTCTTGAGGCCGGATGGAGCGAAGTGATCGTGCTCGAACCGAGTCAACATTTTCACGCATGGGACCACGAAAAGACGCCGAAGAAGAAGGGCGGCAAGGTCTTTATATCAGTCTCGCATCGCGGCGAGGTCGCGTGTCACGAGGGCTGGCTGTCGCACAAGCAAGCCCGCCGCGCCCGAGCCAATGGCGAGGCCGCAGAGGCCGAGACCCCGGACAAACCCTCGCGGCCCGAAGTCACTGGACCGATGCAGAATTATGTCGATCTGCACCGTCATGCCATCGTGCGCTTGGCGCTCCTTGACCGTCCGGCCGCAGCCCTTCGCCTGATGGTGGCACATGCGATTGCCGGCTCAAGCCTGTGGCAGGTGCGTACCGAGCCGCAGCGCGCCGCCAACGAAATCGTGGCGGCAAGCCTTTCAGCCTGCAAGGCCGAAACCGCCTTCACGGATAAGCGGCGCGAGGTCCTGGCGCTGCTTGGAGAACCGGACGAGGGTGGCGCGGTCGCTGGCCGCAATGGCGGCGACTTCGGCACGGCAAGCCTGTTTGCGCATTTGCTGACGCTGTCCGACGATGATGTGATGCGCGTTCTCGGCATCGTCATGGCCGAGACGCTTGAGGCCGGCAGTGCCGTCATCGAGGCGCTCGGCAATCATCTCAATGTCGACACCGCCGCTTGCTGGCAACCGGACGACGCCTTCTTCGACCTGTTGCGCGACAGGGAAATTGCCAATTCGATGCTTGCCGAAATCGGCGGCAAGCATGTCGCGGACGGCAATGTCGCTGAGAAGGTGAAGACGCAAAAGACAATCATCCGCGACTTTCTGTCCGGCGAAAACGGCAGGCAAAAGGTCGAGGCCTGGCTGCCGCGCTGGATGAAATTCCCGGTCGAAAGCTACACGGATCGAGGCGGCTTGCGCACCGCCGATCAATGGGCACGGGTCCGCTCCCTGTTCGACTGCCAATAGCCCGTCAAGCTGGGCGGCGGCTGCCAGGATGGCCGCCGCTCGGCATCGCACCCCGGTCGCAATGGCCGCATGTTCGTGACCTTTGCCCCCCGTTTCCAGCGGCACAATCCAGCCCGGCAAACCACCTTGGTCCCGCAGGTCGTTCAGCCCGTCGGATGCCTGCCCTGGCGCCCGACCCGTGGGGCACGATCTCGATCGGCATGGCGCGGCATCAGCCGCAGTCCCGCAATCCTCTCCTGCTTGGCTTGGCTGCAGCGACCGCGCTCGCCACGATCTCCATGCTCCCTGCCAGGACCATCCCCTGCGGCTGGCTTGTCGACCTATGGACGGGTCCGGCCGCCCGAAACCCTCGCCAGCAGCTTTTTTCCCCGCCGCCTGCGGCGGCTTCCTCGCGCCGCTCCGCTTCAAAAAAGCCGCCTGCTCGGGTCCTCCGCTGGCGCTGCGGCCCTGTCAGGTTCAGGCGCTCCGGACGCATCCATCACGGTCCGCCATCGCAGGGGATGGTCCCCGGCGACAGCAAAAGGAGACTTCGAAATGACCGCGATCGGTTACGTCAACAAGCAGGAAAACGGCGCCTACAAGGGCCAGCTCAAGACCCTCAGCGTCCGCGCCGACATCGACATCATCCCCAACCAGGCCAAGAGCGCCGACAACCATCCCGACTACAGGGTGCTGACGCAAGGGGTCGAAGTTGGCGCCGGCTGGATCCGCACCGGCGAGACCTCCGGCAAGGATTATGTGAGCCTGTCGATTGCCGCGCCGGAGTTCGGACCGCGCAAGCTCTACGCCAATCTGGGCCGCGCCGCCGGCCAGGACGATGACGACACCTACGCCATCATCTGGAACCCGGCCGACTGATCGGGCTCATCGGAGCCCCGCGCCGCAGCCGGCGCGGGGCTCTTGCCACAGAGCGGCGAAAACTCGCCCCCAACTCTTCGCCCGTCCCCAAGACGACCTCGCCCCCCCATCCTCGTCTCGCTCGCAAGCCAAACGAGGATCATCATGGACAACGAAAACGAACGCGCCGCCCGCGCCAAAAAGGGCAGTCCGTTTCTCAACACAGCCCAAGCCGCCTTCTACATAGGGCTCTCCCAGCGCACGCTGGAAAAGATGCGGCTCAAGGGCGGCGGCCCGAAATTCCGCAAGCATGGCCGCTACGTCCGCTACCACATCGACGAGCTCGACGACTGGTCGAAAGGCCGCCATAACCAGACCCATTCCAACGATGGAGGCCGTTCATGAGCCGGCCTCCTTCCATCGGTCTGACCGGCAGCCGCCTGCGCCGTGCTCGGGCGACAAAGGCGATCGCCGCGACCGCGATTGCCCTTGGCCTGGTTGCCTTCGGCCCCCTTGCAAACCCATCGCCCTTCTTGATCTGGAACGCCTCGGCGAGCGCGCCGGTTGGCCTCTATCGCGTCGTGGCGGGAGCGCCAGCACGCGGCGACCTGGTGCTCGCCGGCGCACCGGATGCCATTGCCGGCCTCGCTGCCGAACGCGGCTATCTCCCGAACGGCGTTCCCCTTGTAAAGCACATTGCCGCGCTGCCGCACGAACGTGTCTGCGCCTTCAACGAGGCGATCATCATCGGCGGCAAGATCGTCGCACGTCGGCTAGTTACCGACACCCAAGGCCGTCCGCTGCCCTGGTGGAGCGGCTGCCGCGCGCTCGCTGACGACGAATTCTTCGTGCTGAACGGCGAGGCACCGCGCTCTTTCGACAGCCGCTATTTCGGGCCGGTCCGAGCCACCAACATCATCGGGAGGCTCGCGCCGCTATGGACCGAGTAGCCCTCCTGATGCTTGGCATGATCGCTGTCGCGCCATGCGCCTGTTCCGCCTCGACCGGCGCTGAGCCGGTCGCCATCTCCCATAGTCCGCAGCTTGGAAAATGGCGGCACTTCGTTGCCGAAGCAAGCAAGCGTTTCCGTGTTCCCGAGGCCTGGATCTACGCGGTGATCGATGCCGAAAGCGGCGGCAAGACGATGCTCCACGGCCGGCCGATCACCTCGCGCGCCGGTGCCATGGGCCTCATGCAGGTGATGCCGGAAACCTATCAGGACATGCGCGCGCAATACGGACTGGGCGCCGATCCCCACGATCCGCACGACAACATTCTGGCCGGCACTGCCTATCTCCGCGCCATGTATGACCGCTTCGGGTTCCCCGGGCTGTTTGCCGCTTACAACGCCGGACCCGAGCGCTACCAGGCGCATCTGAAGCGCGGCACGCCGCTGCCGAAAGAGACCGTCGACTACCTCAAGCAGCTCCGGGCTGCCGGAGTTTCGCGAACCGACATCGAGCAGTTCAAGGGCAAATCTGTCGCTCCGGACAGGCAAGATGCACCCTCGGGGCGCTCGCTGTTTTTCCCGCAAAATGGTGGTCGCGCTTTTGCGCGAAACGGCGATCTCTTCGTGCCGCTGGGGAGGGATGTCGCACATGTCAAAGAGCCGGAACGCTAGCAATGGGGGGCCGGACGCGTCCAAAGGGGTGGGGCGCGGAAGGCAAGATAAAGGCACCGCCTCCCAGGGCCGGCGAAGTGTCTGTCTGCACATCATTTTTGCCGGAGGCACCCTCCAGCGTCAGGAGAACTTCGGAGCGCAAATGGCTGATTCGACTCTGTTCCAGGCGCAGGCCAAGCATGAGGGATGACGAGTTCAGACCGAAGCTCGGGAAGATTGGCTCCCGTGGTTCGAAGGCCGGCAAACGCTTTGCCGGCCAGGTGCGGGCGGCGATCAACCGAGCTGGTGGCCGGCCCCAGCGTGGTGGGCGCTTCGCGGGCAGCAGGATAGGCCGGGGTGGGGCGACGGCCGCGCTGCTGAAATCACGCGATCGCCATGCAGCCTTCCGCCAGCGCCGGGTCGTCGTCAAGGCGCGTGTCGTCAAGCTGGCCGGCAAGAGCGCGGACGGGGCGCGTGCGCATCTGCGCTACATCCAGCGCGACGGCGTCACCCGGGACGGCGCGCCTGGCCAGCTCTACGGCGCCGACAGCGATTGCGTCGCTGGCAAGGACTTCCTCGATCGTGCCGATGGCGATCGCCATCAATTCCGCTTCATCGTCGCACCCGAGGACGGCATCGAATTTGACGACCTCAAGCCACTGACGCGGCGGCTCATGGCACAGATGGAGGAGGATCTCGGCACGAAGCTCGACTGGGTTGCCGTGGACCATTTCAATACCGGCCATCCGCACACCCACATCATCGTGCGTGGCAAGGACGATCGCGGCGAGAATCTTGTTATAGCGCGAGAATACATCTCGAGCGGCATCCGCGAGCGCGCCGCCGAGCTGGTCAGCCTCGATCTCGGTCCGCGCACCGACCACGAGATCGAGCATCGCCTGCGCCAGGAAATGCAGCAGGAACGCTTCACCAGCATCGACCGCCGCCTGCTGCAGCTGCGTGACGACAGTGGGCTGGTTTCGCTGGATAGCCGCGACGCGTTTCGACAGACCTTGCACCAGGGGCGCCTGCGCAAGCTCGAGCGGATGCATCTGGCGGAAGAGATCGCCCCGCGCCGCTGGCGGCTCGACGACGGGCTTGAAGCGACGCTGCGCCGCATCGGCGAACGCGGCGACATCATCAAGACCTTGCATCGCGAACTGACGGGCAGGGGGATCGCCCGCAGTGCCGCCGACTGCGTGATCCACGATGGATCCGGCGAGCAGGCCGCCCCTGTCGTCGGCCGCGTTGTCGCGCGCGGGCTGGCCGACGAGCTCAGCGACCGGCATTACCTCATCGTCGACGGTGTGGATGGCAAAACCCGATACATCGACATCGGCAAGGGCGAGGCGACAGAGCCGACGCCCGACGGCTGCATCGTGCGTGTCACGCCGAGGAACACACAGCCCAGGCTGGTTGACCGCACAGTGGTCGAAATCGCGGCTGCCCATGACGGCCGCTACAACATCGACATTCATCTGAAGCACGATCCGGCCGCCACCGACCGCTTCGCCGATACGCATGTCCGCCGGCTGGAGGCAATCCGGCGCGCTATCGGGGGCGTGGAGCGCGAGCCCGACGGCACCTGGATCATCGCGCCGGATCATCTCGATCGTGTCGTCGCCTACGAGCGCCAGCAGGCCAGGACCCAGCCGGTCACGGTCGACAAGCTCTCATCGATGCCGCTGGAGCGGCAGGTTGGCTTTGACGGCGCGACCTGGATCGACAGCCAGCTTGTCTCCGAGGCATCAGAGAGGTTGCGCAATTCGGGCTTCGGCCGTGAAGTGCAGGAGGCGCGGAGCCGCCGGCAGCAGTGGCTGATCGCGCAGGGCCTTGCTCATGAGGAGCAGGATCGGATCATCTATCGCGCCAACATGGTTTCGATCCTCCGCCAGCGGGAGTTGAACCGTGTTGCCGGTCAACTGTCGGAAGAGCTTGGCCTGTCCTATGCCGAAACGCGGCCCGGTCATCGCGTAGAGGGCACGCTCCGCCGGTCAGTTGAACTCGCCAGCGGCAAATACGCCGTTATCGAGAAATCGCGAGAGTTCACGCTCGTACCATGGCGGCCGGTTCTCGAGCGGCATGTCGGCAAAGAGGTTTCCGGCCTGGTGCAGCGCGAGGGCATCTCTTGGAACATCGGTCGGCAAAGGAGTGGGCCCAACGTCTCGTGACCTGCGCAGCTATACGAACGCGGTCTGCCTTCGATCGGCCCGGGCAAGACTTCGACAAGGTGCTCCGAGCCTGCTTGCATCGGCAGCGAAAAATGGGGCTGATAGCCACCCGATTCGCATCGGCATCGATCTTTGATGCACGATCCCAAATCGACTGACGCAGACGACGGGAATGCGCTGGGCAGCAGAGGAAGGTAGCAATGCAAATGATCCTTAGGGCCATCGGCAGAGCCTGGCATTCGGCCTTGTCTAAGATCGACACAGCGCGGTTGCGGCGGCAGCGTCGGCGACTCGGCGACGTTGCCACGGCTGAATTTCAGCGGCCGAAACTCCGCACCGCCGAACACTCCGCGACTAAGTCGGCCACCGGGCCATCCTCTCCGCGACACGCGGCGGTCCCCATGATGGACAGCTTGCAGGGACAATCTGCGCGGCCGCGAAGGTCGAAAAAGCACTGAACATGGCCGCAAATTGCGCCAATCGCTGACGAATTTGACAGCTTACTAACTCTCCGAGACGGGTGAGTTGAGGTCAGGAGACCTGCAGAGCCGAGATCAACGATCCGTCTCGCCGGATGTCAAAAGACATGCTCGCCTATCCGCTGGCTGGATGGCAGCTATCCCAAAAATCGATTTTACCTGTTTTGCAGAATTCTACTACGGAGGCTGAGCGCTTGGCGCGTTCCCTTCGAGCCGACTGAGGCTACCGGGAAGAATTCGGAGACGAAGTCATGTGCGGGATTGTTGGCATTGTCGGGCATCAGCCGGTGTCGGAGCGGTTGGTCGACGCGTTGAAGCGGCTCGAATATCGCGGCTATGACTCAGCCGGCCTTGCCACCATTTGCGAGGGCTCGCTGCACTCCCGGCGCGCGAAGGGCAAGCTTGTCAACCTCGAGAGAAGGTTGAAGGAAGAGCCGCTGAGTGGGATCGTCGGCATCGCACACACGCGTTGGGCGACCCACGGCGCACCCACCGAGCGCAACGCGCACCCGCACATTGCGGAGGGTGTGGCCGTGGTTCACAACGGCATCATCGAGAATTTCGCCGAGTTGAAGGATGAACTCGCGGCGGCGGGCGCCGAGTTCCAGACCGATACCGACACCGAGGTTGTCGTACATCTCTTGGCACGATACCGCCGTGAGGGCATGGGGAGGGGTGAGGCAATGCATGCCATGCTGAAGCGCGTCAGGGGTGCCTATGCGCTTGCTGTTCTCTTTGAGGATGATCCGTCCACCATCATGGCGGCGCGCAATGGACCCCCATTGGCGATCGGTCATGGCGTCGGCGAGATGTTCCTGGGCTCCGACGCGATCGCGCTTGCTCCCTTCACAAATGCGGTCACGTATCTCGTCGACGGCGACTGGGCCGTTATCGGCAAGACAGGAGTCGACATCTTCAATTTCGATGGCCATCCCGTCGAGCGTCCGCGCCAGACTTCCCTTGCCGGGGCATATCTGGCTGATAAGGGCAAGTATCGCCATTTCATGGAGAAGGAAATTCATGAGCAGCCCGAGGTTGTCGCCCGTGCGCTCGGTTATCACACCAGCTTCGAAGGGAATCGCGCCGACACGACGTCTTGCATAGATTTCGCCGGCATCCCGAGCCTGGCGATCTCGGCTTGCGGCACCGCCTATCTGGCTGGACTTATCGCAAAATACTGGTTCGAGCGCTATGCGCGCCTGCCGGTCGAAATCGACGTCGCGTCCGAATTCCGCTACCGGGAGATCCCGTTGCCGCCGCAGTCGGCGGCTCTCTTCATTTCGCAGTCCGGTGAAACCGCCGACACGCTCGCATCCCTGAGATACTGCAAGGCGCGTGGGCTGAAGACCGGCGCTGTCGTCAACAGCCGGGAATCGAGCATCGCGCGGGAGGCCGACGCCGTCTTCCCGATCTTCGCCGGCCCGGAGATCGGCGTTGCCTCCACCAAGGCGTTCACCTGCCAGCTTGTGGCTCTAGCCACACTCGCCATTGGCGCTGCCAGGGCCCGTGGAACGGCAACGCAAGATGAGGCAAAGGCGCTCGTCACGAGTCTTGCCGAAATGCCGGGCGTCATGGGCCGGGTCCTGAACAGCATCAAGCCAGATGTCGAGCTCCTATCGCGCGAACTGTCAAAATTTCATGACGTCCTGTATATCGGCCGCGGCACCAGTTTCCCGCTGGCAATGGAAGGTGCGCTGAAGCTCAAGGAGATATCCTACATCCATGCCGAGGGATATGCGGCTGGTGAATTGAAGCATGGTCCGCTCGCACTGGTCGACGAAAACATGCCAGTGATCGTCATCGCGCCACATGATCGCTTTTTCGACAAGACCGTCTCGAACATGCAGGAAGCGGCCGCCAGAGGCGGTCGGATTATCCTCATCACGGATGAGAAAGGGGCCGCTGCTTCGAAACTCGACACGATGCACACGATCGTGCTGCCGGTAGTCGACGAGATTATCGCGCCAATGATCTTTGCGCTGCCGATACAGCTTCTTGCGTATCACACGGCGGTCTTGATGGGCAAAGATGTCGACCAGCCGCGCAATCTCGCAAAATCGGTTACCGTCGAATGATGGTCACGGCCCTTCGATAGAAATGCACTTCGGCTGAACGAGCAGTCGGACGTTATCGTCGAGGCCTTAATAGCTCCGGCTAATCCTTGTGACGAGCCCGGCGCTGCTCCTCATCGCACCTGGTCGTGCGTAGTGTGCATTTCAGTTCACATCGCGGCGCGCGATGCTTGCCCCGGTGTTCGAAACAGCGGAGCAAGCCAATGACGCCCACGAAGTTGCTGATTGGGCAGATCGTCGTCGTATTCGCAATCGTCATGCTCGGCGTGTGGACGGCCACGCAGTGGTGCGCGCACATGCTGGGCCATCAGCCGCCACTCGGCGCGCCGTGGTTTGTTGCGGCTGGCTGGCCGATCTACAAGCCGTGGAAACTGTTTGAATGGTGGTACCATTTTGACGCCTATGCGCCCGAGGTCTTCGATAAGGCCGGTGCGCTCGCCGGCGCGAGTGGGTTCGTGGGCTGTGCCGCCGCCATCGGCGGTTCGCTGTGGCGCGCGCGACAGCTCGGATCGGTGACGACCTATGGCTCGTCAAGGTGGGCAACGACTCAGGAGATCGTGACGGCAGGGCTGTTTCGGCCGGCCGGGGTTTTCCTAGGCAAGCTGAAGGATCGCTATCTGCGACATGACGGGCCCGAGCACGTCATGGCCTTTGCCCCAACACGTTCAGGCAAGGGCGTCGGACTGGTTGTTCCAACTCTTCTGTCCTGGACCGGTTCGGCGGTCATTCATGATATTAAGGGCGAGAATTGGCAGTTGACCTCCGGCTGGCGGTCGAAATTCTCCTATTGCCTTCTATTCAATCCAACTGATCCTAGGTCGGCGCGCTATAACCCGCTGCTTGAGGTACGAAAGGGTCCACAAGAGGTCCGCGATGTTCAGAACATCGCCGACATCCTGGTAGATCCGGAAGGCGCGCTGGACCGCCGGAATCACTGGGAAAAGACAAGTCATTCCCTCCTCGTCGGCGCCGTTTTGCACGTGCTCTATGCCGAAGAGGAGAAGACGCTTGCCCGCGTCGCCACTTTCCTGTCGGACCCGCAACGTTCCTTTTCCGCGACGCTGCAGCAGATGATGACCACCAACCACCTGGGCACGCCCGACAAGCCTGAGGTCCATCCGGTCGTGGCCTCGGCGGCACGTGAGCTGCTGAACAAATCGGAAAACGAGCGTTCTGGTGTTTTGTCGACCGCCATGTCATTTCTCGGGCTCTATCGCGACCCGACGGTCGCGGCGGCAACATCGACCTGCGACTGGCGCATTGTCGATCTCATGGATGCCGAGCGACCGATATCGCTCTACCTGGTCGTGCCGCCGTCGGACATCTCGCGCACCAAGCCCTTGGTGCGCCTGATCCTGAACCAGATCGGCAGACGCCTGACCGAGCGCCTTGAGGGCGATCCAAGCAGGAGTCGCAAACATCGACTCCTCATGATGCTCGACGAATTCCCGGCGCTCGGGCGGTTAGATTTCTTCGAGACCGCGCTCGCCTTCATGGCCGGCTATGGCATTCGCGCATACCTGATCGCGCAATCATTGAACCAGATATCCAAGGCCTATGGCGAGAACAGTGCCATTCTCGACAACTGCCACGTGCGTATTGCCTTTTCCTCCAATGACGAACGCACCGCCAAGCGCATTTCGGATGCGCTCGGCACCGCAACGGAGCTTAGATCGATGCGCAACTATGCCGGCCACCGGCTGGCGCCCTGGCTGTCGCACGTCATGGTCAGCCGGCAGGAAACGGCCCGACCGCTGCTCACTCCTGGCGAGGTGATGCAGCTGCCCCAAACCGACGAGCTGGTGCTGATTTCAGGGCTGCCGCCGTTGCGCGTCCAGAAGCTGCGCTATTATGAGGACCGGAATTTTACCGAACGCGTGCTACCTTCCCCGGTGCTGCGGGACAGCCCTTACGCAGACCGTCCGGCTTCCCGCACGGACGACTGGACTGGACGGGTGCGCAGCGTTGACGGTCGTCTGGCTGCAGGCGACGAAATTGCCGACGCGGCGATCGGGGACGAGGGCGGCGTCCAGCAGCAGCGCCATCCAGCTCTACCGGAACATCAAATCGTGCTTTCTCAAGAAGCTGAGCAGGACGATCTCTTCAAGTCTGTTGACGATGATAGCGAGCCGGTCGCCGACAAACGTGTCATGGATCGGACTTCGACGGCGGCCCGGGTCTACGGCCTCAATGAAGGAAGGGGCGACGACAAGGACATCGTGCCCGGCTTCTGAACGCTGCTTCCTGACGGCGTACCTCAGCGTAGGTAAGGGCGATAAGCGTTTTTGGGCATCTGGAGGATGCTTGTTCCCGTCGCCGGCGCGTAGCGCTGGCTGTTGGAACAAGCCACATGAAGCCCCGCCGCATTCGTCACCAGTTTCTGCTTGAGTTTGAGTTAAGCGAGAAGCTGGACAAACTCAGTCGTGATCCTTCGACCACCAAATCGGCGATCGTCGCCAAGGCAGTAGAAGCCTTCATCGAGCGGCGTGGCAAGAACGAGCTCGACCAACGCTACGGGGTAAGGCTCGACCGTCTTTCTCGCGACCTCGCTCATGTCAGGCGCGACGCCGAGATGACGATGGAGAGCCTGGCGCTCTTCATCCGCTTCTCGATCACGCTTCACGCCCACACGCCGGCCCCGGACAGGGTAACGCAGGCCATCGGCCAGGAGCGCTTCGACAAATTTGTCGAGCAGGTCGGCCGGCAGATCGCTTCCGGGAAGCGGTCGCTTGGCAAAGACAATGGCGGGGGAGAGGAAGGGTGAACTCTCATCCGGAAGCCGATCATCGCCGCCGCGCCATGCTGCGCACCGCCATGGGCCCGGCGATCACCAAAGCGCTTTCAGACCCATCGATCATCGAGGTGATGGTCAATCCCGACGGAGCACTGCGCATCGATCGGCTCGGGGAAGGCTTGGTCGACACAGGCGTGCACATCCATCCTACCGAGGCGGAGCGCATTGTCCGCCTCGTCGCTTCCCACGTGCGCGCCGAAGCGCATGCGGATAATCCGATCGTAAGCGCCGAACTGCCCTCGGGCGAGCGGTTCGAAGGCCTCCTGCCACCTGTGGTGTTGGCGCCATGCTTTGCCATTCGCAAGCCCGCCGCAAAGCTCTACAGCCTAGCCGATTATGTCGCCGACGGGGTCATGCTGCCGCTGCAGGCTGATGCGTTGAAGAAAGCCGTCCGCGAGCAGCGCAACATCCTGGTCGCGGGCGGCACTTCATCGGGCAAGACAACCCTTGCCAATGCGCTGCTGGCCGTGGTCGCCGACTGCCACGAGCGGGTGATCCTGATCGAGGATACGCGCGAACTTCAATGCGCAGCAAAAGACTGCGTTGCGCTGAGGACCAGGCGTGGTTCTGTCACGCTCGCCGATCTCGTGCGTTCGACACTGCGCCTCAGACCCGATCGCATCATCGTCGGCGAGATCAGAGGCGCGGAAGCGCTCGACATGCTGAAGGCATGGAACACTGGTCACCCAGGCGGCATCGCCACCGTTCACGCGAACTCGGCGCGGTCCGCCCTCTACCGCATCGAGCAGCTCGCACAGGAAGCCGTGGTCACCGTTCCCCGCCGGCTCATCGCCGAGGCGATAGACCTGATCGTCTTCATCGCCGGCCGCGGATCCTCGCGCCGCATCGAGACGATCGCCGAGGTCACTGGCCTCGACGGCAGTGGCGACTACGCCGTCACCCAGCTCACGCTTCCGCAACTCCAGCAACTCTGAAAGGTCACTTCATGCGCAAGAAGCTTCGCTTTCTCTGGGCCACCACGCTCGCGTTTCTTCTCACGTTTCCGGCATACGCCGCCGGCTCCGGAATGCCCTGGGAGCAGCCGCTGCAGCAGATCTTGGAATCTGTGCAGGGGCCGGTCGCCAAGATCATCGCGGTCATCATCATCATTACCACCGGCCTGACACTCGCCTTCGGCGACACGGCAGGTGGGTTCCGTCGGCTCATCCAGATTGTCTTCGGCCTGTCGATCGCCTTTGCCGCATCGAGCTTCTTCCTCTCCTTCTTCTCCTTTGGCGGCGGGGCACTCGTCTGATGTTGGCCGGAGAGCACCATATCGAGGGCTTTGAGGTTCCGGTTCACCGCGCACTGACCGAACCGATCCTGCTCGGCGGCGCGCCGCGAGCGGTGGCCATCTTCAGTGGCACCGTTGCCGCGGCCGTCGGGCTTGGCTTGCAGCAGTGGATTGCCGGATTGGTGCTGTGGATCTGCGCGCACACGGTGGCTGTCTTCGCGGCCCGCCGCGACCCGGATTTCGCCAGCGTGCTCGTCCGCCATCTTCGCCTGAAGGGGTGGCTCGCATGCTGAATCTTTCCGAATATCGGGGCAAGGCCGACCGACTTGCCGATCATCTGCCTTGGGCCGCACTGGTGGCACCGGGCATCGTGCTCAACAAGGACGGAAGTTTCCAGCGCTCATTTGGATTTCGCGGGCCTGATCTCGAGAGTGCAACAGAAGCCGAACTCATCGGCATCTGCGCGCGGGCCAACAATGCGCTCAGACGGCTCGGCTCCGGCTGGGCATTGTTCTTCGACGCCGAGCGCATCGAGGCGCTGGGCTACCCAAGCTCGCGTTTCCCCGACGCTGCGTCATGGCTGGTGGATGAAGAACGGCGCGCGGCCTTTCAAGGCAAGGTCGCGCACTACGAGAGCCGCTATCACCTAACGCTGACGTTCATCCCGCCGCCAGACAGCCAGGCGCGGGCGCAAAGCGCTCTGGTCGACTCGCATCATTCAGGAGGCGAGAGAGAGTGGCGCCAGGAACTGACGCGGTTCCGGGACGAGACCGGCCGCGTGCTGGATCTCCTGTCGGGCTTCATGCCCGAAATACGCGCACTCGATGATGCCGGGACGCTGACTTACCTCCACGGCACGATCTCCACCCGCCGCCATCCAGTCGCCGCGCCAAAAACACCCATGTATCTCGACGGCATCCTGGTCGATGCGCCGCTTACTGGCGGATTGGAGCCGATGCTTGGCAACCACCATCTGCGCACGCTCACCATCCTCGGTTTTCCGAATGTCACACGGCCCGGAATTCTCGATGCGCTCAACAATCAGGATTTCCCCTACCGCTGGATGACGCGCTTCATTCCGCTGGATAAGACCGAGGCCACCAGGACGCTCACGCGGTTGCGGCGGCAGTGGTTTGCCAAGCGCAAATCGATCGTGGCCATCCTGCGCGAGGTGGTGACCAGCGAACCCGTCCCGCTCGTTGACACCGACGCCGAAAACAAGGCGCTCGATGCCGACGCCGCAATCCAGGCGTTAGGCGGCGATCATGTCGGGTTCGGCTATCTGACGACGACGGTAACGGTTTGGGACGAGGACCATCAAGCCGCTGCGGAGAAACTCCGCGCGGTCGAGCGCGTCGTCAATGGCCTCGGCTTCGCCACGATCCGTGAAGGCGTGAATGCGGTCGAGGCCTGGCTCGGCTCGTTGCCCGGCCATGTCTATGCCAATGTCCGTCAGCCGCTCGTTCACACATTGAATCTCGCCCACTTGATGCCGCTTTCCTCGGTGTGGGCCGGCCCGGCGGCGAACGAGCATCTCGCCAAAGTTACACAGGCAGAGGCCCCGCCGCTTCTCTTCGCCTCAACCAGCGGGTCGACACCGTTCCGGCTTTCCACCCACGTCGACGATGTCGGCCACATGCTGATCGTCGGACCGACCGGCGCCGGCAAATCGGTTCTCGTTGCCCTCTTCGCTCTGCAGTTCCGACGCTATGCCGGCGCGCAGGTGTATGTCTTCGACAAAGGCAATTCAGCCCGGGCCGCAATTCTTGCCATGGGTGGCGAGCATCACGCGCTGCGCGCCCACGGTGCGCTTGCCTTCCAGCCGCTGCGCAAGATTGACGATCCGGCGATCCGCAGCTGGGCAGCCGAATGGATCGCCGGGCTGTTCGCCCATGAGAACGTCACCGTCACCCCGGAGGCGAAAGAGGCAATCTGGTCGGCACTCACCAGTCTTGCAACGGCGCCAGCGCAGGAACGCACACTCACCGGCCTGTCGGTCTTGCTTCAGTCCAACGCGCTGAAGTCCGCTTTGATGCCCTACACGCTCGACGGGCCCTTCGGCCGGTTGCTGGA
The DNA here is from genome assembly GCF_006440875.1 of Mesorhizobium sp. B2-5-7. Classification (NCBI taxonomy): domain Bacteria; kingdom Pseudomonadati; phylum Pseudomonadota; class Alphaproteobacteria; order Hyphomicrobiales; family Phyllobacteriaceae; genus Mesorhizobium; species Mesorhizobium sp. B2-5-7. The sequence goes on from NZ_VFUO01000012.1 coordinate 23,001, forward strand.
CGCGGACGACGATCGGCTGGCCTTGTCGGATGTGCAGTGCTTCGAGACCGAAGAGCTGATGCACAGCCAAGGCGCTGTGCTGCCGGTGCTCACCTATCTTTTCCATCGCCTCGAGGCGCGGTTCGATGGACGACCGACATTGCTCATGCTCGACGAGGCCTGGCTCTATCTCGACAATCCGCTCTTTGCGGGGCGTATACGCGAATGGCTGAAGGTGCTGCGCAAGAAGAACGTCTCTGTCATTTTCGCCACGCAGTCACTGGCCGACATCGCTGGCTCTGCAATCGCACCGGCCATCATCGAGAGCTGCCCACAGCGCATTTTTCTTCCAAATGACCGTGCCGTGGAACCACAGGCACGGGAAGCCTACGAGCGTTTCGGCCTGAACGAGCGGCAGATCGAACTGGTCGCGCGCGCCACGCCGAAGCGGCAATATTATCTGCAATCGCGCCGCGGCAACCGGCTGTTTCAGCTGGGCTTGGGTCCAATTGCGCTTGCGCTATGCGGCGCCTCCGATCCGGCCAGCCAGACCCTGATCGACAAGATCCTGTCGGAACGCGGACAGGACGGCTTTGCCTTTTATTTCCTGAATGCCCGCGGGCTCGATTGGGCCGCCGAGCTTCTCCGCCAATTCCCTCAACCAGACATGGAGTAATCGTCATGATGCGGCGCCGTTTCCTTTCCGGCCTGATCACCCTTTCCCTGATGGCCAAACCGATGGCCGACTATGTCCAGCCAGCCTACGCGCTCATTGTCTTCGATCCCTCGAACTACACCCAGAATGTGCTGACGGCGGCACGCTCACTGGAGCAGATCAACAACCAGATACAGTCGCTCCAGAACCAGGCGACCATGCTGCAGAACATGGCGCGCAACCTTCAGAGGCTGGATTTTTCTTCGGTAGGCCAGCTCACCGGTTCGCTGCAGCGGATCGACGGGCTCATGGACCAGGCGAGTGGCCTGAGTTTTGATCTGGACAAGCTGCAGGACCAGTGGCGCAATCAATATCCCGAAAGCTACGACGCCACGATCAAGGTCAGCGATGTGGCAAGCGCAGCGCGCGAGCGCTGGCAGAGCGCCATGCAGGCGTTCCGGCAGACGATGGGTGTCCAGTCGCAGATCCTCGAGAACGTCCGGGGCGATCGCGACCTGCTTGCTGATCTCGTCAACCGCAGCCAGGGTGCTGCCGGTGCGCTTGAGGCAAGCCAGGCCACCAACCAACTGATCGCGCTGTCAACCAAGCAGCAGATGCAGATCCAGACGCTGCTCGCGACGCAGTTTCGCGCGGAGGCGGAGGATGCGGCTCGCAAGGCGCAGTCCGAAGAAGCCGCACGCCAGACGACAAAGCGTTTCCTCGGCACCGGCACGGCCTATCCCGGCAACTGATCACCATATCTGTCACGAGGAAGGCGCAATGAACGACCTCGGGGTCATCGATCGCTTCATGGAGACTTTCATCCGCTATATTGACAGCGGGTTTGGTCTGCTGTCGGGCGATGTCGCCTTCCTCACCACGACCCTGATCGGCATCGACATCACGTTAGCCGGGCTCGCCTGGGCATTCGCCGGCGAGCCCAACATTCTCGGCCGCTTCATCCGCAAGGTGCTCTATGTCGGCGTCTTCGCTTTCATCCTGAACAATTTCAAGAATCTCGCCGACATTATATACCGCTCCTTCGCAGGGCTGGGCTTCAACGCTTCGGCCGCCAATCTGTCGCCCGACAGTCTCCTGCGGCCCGGACGTATTGCCGCCACAGGCTTCGAGGGCGCGTGGCCGCTGCTGGATCAGGCGAGCCAGCTTCTTGGCTTTCCCGAAATCTTCGGCAACGCGCTCACCATTTTCGTGCTGCTCGTGGCCTGGTTCCTGGTCATCATTGCCTTCTTCATTCTTTCCATCCAGCTCTTCATCACCATTCTGGAGTTCAAGCTCACCACTCTCGCCGGCTTCGTTCTGGTGCCCTTCGCAGTCTGGAACCGGTCGGCGTTCCTGGCCGAGCGCGTGCTCGGCAACGTGATCTCGTCGGGCATCAAGGTGATGGTGCTTGCGGTCATTGTCGGTGTCGGGTCCACGCTGTTCGGCGAGTTCGCTTCGGCGCTGCAAGGCAAGGAGCCGGATTTGGCCGCCGCCATGTCACAGGTGTTGGGGGCGCTGGCGCTGCTTGGGCTAGGTGTTTTCGGGCCTGGAATAGCGTCCGGTCTCGTCTCGGGTGCCCCGCAGCTTGGTGCGGGCGCTGCACTGGGTACGGCCGCGGCCGCCGCCGGTGCGTCACTCGTTGCCGGAGGCGCTGCGATCGCCGGGGTGCGCATGGCAGCTGATGGCGGGCTTGCCGCAATTCGCGCCGGCACCACGATCGGTTCGGCAGCTTCCTCTGCCTGGCAATTAGGGCGCGCAACCTCGCCTGACTCCGGCCTGTCCGGTGTGGCTGCCGGGATGCAGGGCGTGGCAGGTGCCGCCAGTGGCGCCGCTGTGCGAGCGGCACGATCTGCCGCGGAAACCTTCGGGCGCAGCGCTGATGCCGGGCGCCAGGCCGCATGGACCGCGACCGGCGGGTCTCCCATCGCCTCGATGACCGAAACTCCTGCGGGTCCGACCACCGATGCTGCCCCTAGCTGGGCCAGGCGCCTGCGTTCCCAGCAGTCTGCGCGAGCCCACCGCCACGCCACCATGCAGGCGGTGCGCGATGGTGACAGACCGGGCGGTAGCGCCAATCCCTCTCTCAACGACAAGGACGACTAGATGCTCTTCAAGCGATCCGTTCAACGCTACGGCAAGACACCCGAGCCCATCACACCGTACCAGAAGGCGGGCCAGCTGTGGGATGAGCGCATCGGCTCATCGCGGGTGCAGGCCCGCAACTGGCGGCTGATGGCTCTTGGCTGCCTGGCATTGGCAACCGGGCTCTCCGGCGGGCTCGTTTGGCAGTCAATGCAAAGCCGGGTTGTGCCCTACGTCGTCGAGGTCGACCGCTTCGGCGAGGCGCGCGCCGTAGCCTCGGCAATCCGGGACTACGAGCCGACGGACGCCCAGATCGCCTGGCATCTTGGCCGTTTCATTCAGAATATCCGTTCCGTTTCCACCGATCCGGTGTTGGTGCGGCAGAACTGGTTGGCCGCCTATGACTTTGCCAGCGACCGCGCCGCGCTCTTCCTCAACGAATATGCCAAGGCGAGCGATCCTTTCGGTCAGATCGGAACGCGAAGCGTGTCCGTCCAGGTGACCAGCGTGGTGCGGGCCTCCGGTAGCTCGTTCCAGGTCAAATGGACCGAGCAGGTCTTTGAGCGCGGCAGCCTTGCCAGCACGACCCGCTGGACGGCGATCCTCACCATTATGATCCGGCCGCCAAGCAATACAGACCAACTGCGCAAGAATCCGCTCGGCCTCTTCATCAACGCCATCGATTGGTCGCGCGAGCTCGACAGTGCCGCGCCGACCTCCGTTTCCCCCAAGGAGCCCGCCAATGACAAATAAAGCCCCATCGCTCCGTGCCGCGCTGATCCTGTCGGCCTCGGCAGCGGTGCTGTCCGCCTGCGCATCCAAGCCGGTGCCGCCGCCCGAGATTGCCTATGACGCTGCCGACTTCAAAGCAGCGTCGATCGAGAAGCCGCCAGAGAAACCGGTTAAAATCGTCGAGGTGCCAAAGCCGCTACCGCTTCCCGGCCAGTTGCAGCCTGACCCAGTCAAGTTCGCCGAGGACAAGCGCTCTCCTGAAGAACGCGTTGCCGATGCCAATAGGGCCGCAACTCGGCAGCCAACCAGGTATGGCTATGTCAACGCGGTCCAGGTCTATCCCTTCACCGATGGCGCGCTTTATCAGCTCTTTGCAGCGCCGGAGCGCGTCACCGACATCGCTCTGCAGCCGGGCGAGAAGCTGACGGCTGTGTCCGCCGGGGACACGATCCGCTGGGTCATCGGCGACACCGTCAGTGGCACCGGTGACGGTCAGCGCACCCATGTTTTGGTGAAGCCGTTCGCGCCCGAGCTTACCACAAATCTGGTGATCACCACGGATCGACGCACCTATCACTTGCAGCTCCAAAGCACGGAGAAGACCGCAATGGCGGCCATCTCTTGGACCTACAGCGAAGACCAGATCCTTGCGCTCTCCCGGCGAAACGTTCAGGCCGACGCTGCAACGCCGGTCGCATCGAATGTTGCGCTCGAAAATATCCGCTTCCGCTATTCGATCGCCGGCGACACACCGCCCTGGAGACCGACACGGGCCTTTGACGACGGCAGCAAAGTCTATATCGAATTCCCGCGCCGCATCGATCAGGGCGAGGCGCCGCCGCTCTTCATCGTCGGTGCTGACGGCGGCAATCAGTTGGTCAACTACCGCATGCGCGGCAACTACTACATCGTCGATCGCCTGTTCGCCGCGGCCGAACTGCGCCTCGGCGCCAAGCCGCAGCAGGTCGTGCGCATCTCAAGGATGGACGGCCGGCAATTGCCGCGTCGGATGCCACTCTTTGCCGGTTTCGGCAGGTGAGGGGAAAAGGCTCATGACCTATACGTCCCACTCCAATGCGCCGCCGAAACTCGATCCCGACCAGCTGCAGCTGCGCGCCTCACCCCGCGGTGCTGTGCGCTTCAGGCGGGGGGTGATTGTCGCGATCTCTGCCGCCGGATGTGGTGCCATTCTGGGCGTCATGATCATTGCGCTTCAGGGGCCGGCATTGCGATTCAAAGAGCAGGCGGAAGACCTCTACCATCCTGACCACAAGCCCACCGCCGAGGGGCTCGACAGCCTGCCCAGGGACTATTCCGGCGTCAAGCCGAAGGCCCCGGTGCTCGGACCGCCGCTACCCGGTGATCTCGGCCGCCCCATCCTCGAGCGGCAGCGCCAACTCGGAATTGCGCCGGGACAGGAGGTCTCCGCCGAGGATCAACGCCTTGCCCAGCAGGCGATCGAAGCGCGCGAGTCGCAAGTGTTGTTCCGGATCGACAATCGGCCCAAACCGACAGATCTCGCTGGCGGCGAGGAGAGTCTACAGCAGCGGCCTGAAGCGCCGCAATCCGGAGCGACAGCCGGGTCGGCTTCCGTTGCACCAGCCGAGGGCGATCAGAACAACCAACAGCGCAAACTGGATTTTGTCAGTCAGCGGAGCACAAGCGGAATCTACAATCCGCATGCGCTGCAGACGTCTGCCTCGCCCTACCAACTGATGGCTGGCAGCGTAATCGCGGCAAGCCTCATTACCGGGATCAATTCCGACCTACCCGGCCTCGTCGTCGCGCAGGTCACAGAGAATGTGCAAGACACAGTCACTGGCAGCATCTTGCTCATTCCACAAGGTTCCCGGCTGATCGGCACCTATGACAGCGTGGTGGCGTTTGGGCAAAAGCGCGCATTGCTGGTCTGGCAGCGAATAATCCTGCCGGACGGGTCCTCGATCGAGATCGATAATCTGCCGGCGACAGACACCGCCGGATATGCGGGGCTTGAGGACAAGGTGGATTTCCACACCTGGCAGCTGATCAAGGGGGTTGCGCTCGCGACCTTGCTTGGCGTGGGCACCGAATTGAGCCTCGGAGACAATGAAAGCGATCTGGTCAAGGCGATCCGCGAATCCGCCCAGCAGAACGTCAGTCGAGCCGGCCAGCGCATAACTGAGAAAAATCTCAACGTTCAGCCCACCATAACGATCCGACCAGGCTGGCCACTGCGCGTCATCGTGCACAAGGATCTCTTGCTGCGGCCATACAAGATTGAACGGGAGTGATTATGGCCAACTTGAAACTTGGCAAGCTTCCAGACCGAACGCCCTTGAAGATTACCATCACCGTCAGCGCGGACTTGAGCCAAGAACTCAACGCCTATGCTGCGCTCTATCGTCAGACTTACGGCGAGTCTGAAACAGTCGCGGAACTCATTCCTTTTATGCTGGCGGGATTTCTGGACGGCGACCGAGCGTTTGCCAAGGCCAGAAAAGAAGGTCTGGCGACGGCCAGCATCTCAGACGAATCGCGGTCTTTGAAAGCCTCAGATTCCGAATGACCGAAGCAGAGAGTCAGTCAAGTGCAATTGTGGCGCACCGTGCCTGTCAAACAAGGGTGTGCGCGGGCAACATCGTCTGGCAAATAGGTCACCGATGATGGGCCCTGCGCGGACCGCGACGCACTCGCTGGCTCAAACTGCCACGGAGTGCCTGGCCTTTCCCGTTTTGAGATATTTGTCGAACTTCGCAGCGACGCATCTGACAAAGGGACGACTTTCCAGCGGTACGACGAAACGATCGCCGTCGAGTTCAAGTCGGACCGACTTGTCGAGGGCCACGGTACTCGACCGAAGAAGGAGCTTCTGGCCGGCTTTGCCGAAGCGTTCCACCAAATCGACTGCCGAGAAGCCGAAATCGCACATCAGGCGCTCGATGATCCAACCGCGAGCGCGGTCGTCGTCGGAAAAAGCAATTCCGCGGACCGAAGCCAACCCACCGTCATCCACCATGCGGCCATACTCGGCGGTCGAAGGCATGTTCTGTACATAGCCTTGTCGGAATTGGCTGATGGATGACGGGCCGAGGCCGATCAAGGTTTCGCAGCGATCCTCGGTGTAGCCCTGAAAGTTGCGACGCAACATCCCCGCATGCGCGGCAAGCGCCAGCGCATCCCCCGGTTTGGCGAAATGGTCGAGCCCGATTGCTTCGTATCCTTGGTCGAGTATGGCGCGAGCTGCCAGTTGCGATTGGGCAAACCGCTCCTCCGGGCCTGGCAACCAGGCCTCGTCGATCATTGTCTGATGTTTCTTGAACCATGGCACATGCGCATAGCCAAAGAGGGCGATCCGGTCGGGCTCGAGCGTCAGCGCCTGCCTGACGGTGGACAAGACGCTCTCCCTGGTCTGGTGCGGCAAGCCGTAGAGCAGGTCCAGGTTAACCGACTCGACGCCGCGTGCCCGAACGCCGTCGACGACTGTCTTGGTCTGCAAGAAGATCTGTTCGCGATTGATGGCCTTCTGCACCTTCGGATCGAAATCCTGGACCCCGAGGCTGGCCCTCGTCATGCCGATTTCGGCAAGTGCGTCGAGGCGCGCTTCGTCCATATCGTTGGGTTCGATTTCGCCGCTGATCTTGGCGCCGGGAAGAAATGAGAAGCTGTTGCGCAGAACGGCTCCGAGCGCCACCATGTCCTGTGGTTTGAGCATCGTCGGTGAGCCGCCACCGAAATGGACGGCACGCACCCGGCCCTTGCCTCCGGCGAGACATGAGACGGTGGCGATCTCCGCATGCAGCGATCTCAGATATTTGGTGACCGGTTCATAGTGGCGTGTCTGCTTGGTGTGGCACGCGCAGAACCAGCAAAGCTTGGCGCAGAAAGGGATGTGCACGTAGAGCGATATCTCATCGTCCTCGCCGAGCGCCTCCAGCCAGCCACGATAAGCCGCAGCATCGACGCCCACGTGGAAATGCGGTGCGGTCGGATAGCTGGTATAGCGAGGGACGTTTTCGACAATCCGAGCAAGCTACTTTCGACTGCATGTCGTGGTCACCATGTGCACCGCTGGAACTCTTGACTGGTTGGCCGGCCAACGCCCTGATTTCGATCAAGTGCAGCTCGGACAAACTGCCGCAAGGATTTTTCTACCCTGGATTGCTACCCTGTCGGTGCTTGGAAGAGGATAGAGCGAGCGCATGACATTACGGCAGGGCATTCACAGTGCCGGCATTCCCGTTCTTTGCCGCTCTTGCGAGGGAAGGCGTCGCGGTATTTGCGGCGCGCTCGATCCAGACCGTTTGGCTGCGCTTGCCAGGAGTTCATCGCGGCACAAGATCGAGCCAGGAGTCGAACTGGTCGGCGACTGCGAGGCCGTCAACAGCTATTCGAATGTGCTTTCAGGCGTGGTCAAGCTGACGAAGAGCCTTTCGGATGGGCGCCAGCAGATCGTAGGGCTCCAGTTTGCACCGGATTTTCTGGGGCGACCCTTCAAGGTCGAAAGCGAGATCAGTGCGGAAGCGGCAACCGTTGTCACGCTGTGTTCGTTCCCCAAGGCAGCCCTCGAACGGATGGTGAAGGAATCACCGGAACTCGAGCATCGCCTGCTCAAGCAGGCGCTGGACGAACTTGACGCAGCACGCGAATGGATGGTGACGCTCGGGCGCAAGACGGCATCGGAAAAGGTGGCGAGTTTTCTTGTCATGCTCGCCCTGAACATGGATTCCAGTGTTGATCCGGCCGCTATCTCGGCGTCCTTCGATCTGCCACTGACTCGTGCCGACATCTCTGATTTCCTTGGCCTGACGAATGAGACCGTGAGCCGCCAGCTGACTCGATTGCGAGCTGAAGGCGTGATCCGGATCGACAACAAGCGCCATGTGAGGGTGGAGAGCGTCGGCCGGCTGGAGCAGCGTTGCGGCGGCCGAAGGCCGCGGCAGTTTGGATAAGCCCAAGCGGCGGGCTCTGCGCCGCCAACTCGAATCCGCGGCAGGACATGCTGCGTTCGAGCACAATGTATTGCTGTAGCCTCGAGAACCCCGGTAGCATAGACCCAAGAGCATCAGCGACCCTTGTCGGATAGCAAGGCAGCCGGCAAGAGTTCCGCAAAGCTCGCCGGCCGCGCTTCGACATACCCGCCCGCCCCAACGTCCGCTCTGATTTGCGCAAACTCGATTCTACCAAACAAACCTGGCACCTGACATGGATCAGGGCGGGCAGAGGGCAGCTGCGCAATTGATGCCGAGCGGATTTGGCGTGCGCCCGATTCGGGATCAGGATTTGCGATGAAATTCGGCACAGCGATCGTCGTGGTGGGCTTTTTTGCCTTTGCAGCCCTGGTGGCTGCTGGCTTCGGCATTGATGGACCTTTCCGCCAGCATATGGGGGTGCTGTCTTTTGCCCTTATTGCCTTTATCGGGATCTTGTTGCGCAACTCGGAGTTCAAGCCGGCCGCTCCGATCGACCCGTCCGCCTATATGGACGGTCCGATCCGCTACGGCGCCATCGCCACGATGTTCTGGGGCGTCGTCGGCATGCTGGTCGGCGTCGTTATCGCGCTGCAGCTGGCCTACCCCGATCTCAACGTTCAGCCTTGGTTCAATTTCGGCCGCTTGCGGCCGCTGCACACGTCCGGGGTCGTCTTCGCCTTCGGCGGCAACGCGCTGCTGTGCACGTCATTGTACGTCGTGCAACGCACTTGCCGCGCTCGCCTGTTCGGCGGCGATCTCGCCTGGTTCGTCTTTTGGGGCTACCAGCTTTTCATTGTCATGGCCGCGACAGGCTACCTGCTCGGCATCACCGAGAGCCGCGAATACGCCGAACCGGAATGGTATGTCGACGTCTGGCTGACCATCGTCTGGGTCGCCTACCTCATCCTGTTCCTCGGCACGATCCTGAAGCGCAAGGAACCGCACATCTACGTCGCCAACTGGTTCTACCTCTCCTTCATCGTGACCATCGCGATGCTGCATGTGGTCAACAACCTGTCGATGCCGGTCTCTTTCCTCGGTTCCAAGAGTTACTCCGCCTTTTCCGGCGTCCAGGACGCGCTGACGCAGTGGTGGTACGGCCACAACGCCGTCGGCTTCTTCCTCACCGCCGGCTTCCTCGGCATGATGTATTATTTCGTGCCCAAGCAGGCGAACCGGCCAGTCTATTCCTACCGGCTCTCGATCATCCATTTCTGGGCACTGATCTTCCTGTACATCTGGGCCGGGCCGCACCACCTGCATTTCACCGCTCTGCCCGACTGGGCACAGACGCTCGGCATGGTGTTCTCGATCATGCTGTGGATGCCGTCCTGGGGCGGCATGATCAACGGCTTGATGACGCTGTCCGGAGCCTGGGACAAGTTGCGCACCGACCCGATCATCCGCATGATGGTGATGGCCGTCGCCTTCTACGGCATGTCGACCTTCGAAGGCCCGGTGATGGCTATCAAGGCGGTCAACTCGCTGTCCCATTATACCGACTGGACAATTGGTCACGTGCACTCCGGTGCACTCGGCTGGGTCGGCATGATCTCGTTCGGCGCGATCTACTACATGGTACCGAAGCTCTGGAACCGTAACCGGCTCTATTCGCTGCGGCTGGTTACCTGGCACTTCTGGCTGGCGACGCTCGGCATCGTCGTCTACGCCGCCGCCATGTGGGTGTCCGGCATCACGCAGGGCCTGATGTGGCGCGAATACGACGGGCAGGGCTTCCTGGTCTACTCCTTCGCCGAGACCGTCGCTGCCATGCGCCCCTACTACGTCATGCGCGCCATAGGCGGCGCCATGTATCTCTCGGGCGCCCTGATCATGGCCTGGAACATCGCGATGACAATCCTCGGCCGTCAACGCGAGGAGAGGCCGATGTCGGGTGCCGCGCCTGTCATTCAGCCTGCCAGGGAGCCAAACCAATGGGCTTGATCGACAAACATGCCATTATCGAGAAGAACGCCACGCTTCTTCTCGTAGGCTCCCTTCTTGTCGTGACTGTCGGCGGTATCGTCGAAATCGCGCCGCTCTTCTATCTCGACAACACGATCGAGAAGGTGGAAGGCATGCGTCCGTACTCGCCGCTCGAGCTCGTCGGGCGCAACATCTATGTGCGCGAGGGCTGCTACCTCTGCCACAGCCAGATGATCAGGCCGTTCCGCGACGAGGTCGAGCGCTACGGCCACTACAGCCTGGCCGCCGAGTCAATGTACGATCACCCCTTCCAATGGGGATCGAAGCGGACGGGGCCGGATCTGGCCCGGGTCGGTGACCGCTACTCGAACGCCTGGCATGTCGCCCATCTTTCGGATCCGCGTTCCGTTGTGCCGGAATCCATCATGCCCAGCTACGCCTTCCTGAAGGACGCGCCGATCGAGGTGAAGGACTTCTCGACGCATCTGGTCGCCAACCGGCGGGTCGGCGTTCCCTACAACGATGACATGGTCGCCAACGCCAACGCCGATCTGATGGCGCAGGCTGATCCCAACGCCGACACATCAGGTCTTGAGGCCCGTTATCCCAAGGCCAAGATCGGCGACTTCGACGGCAACCCGCAACAGGTCACCGAAATGGATGCGCTCGTTGCGTATCTGCAGATGCTCGGCACGCTGGTCGATTTTAAGAACTACGACGAAGGCGCCGGTTACCGCTGAGGAGTTTTCCATGAATTACAATCTTATGCGGGAGTTTGCCGACAGCTGGGGTCTGGTTGCCATGGCGCTTTTCTTTGCGGGGGCAAGTGTCTTCGTCCTGCGTCCCGGCAGCCGTAAGTTGGCGGACGAAGCTGCCCGAATTCCGCTTCAGGACGAGTGATCATGAGCGAGGAGCACATCGATGAAGTCTCTGGGGTCTCGACCACCGGCCACGAATGGGATGGCATCCGCGAGCTGAACAACCCGCTTCCGCGTTGGTGGATCACCATCTTCTACGTCACCATCGTGTGGGCGATCGGCTACACAATCGCCTATCCCGCATGGCCACTGCTGCATTCGGCGACGACGGGTGTTCTCGGCTATTCGAGCCGCAATGACGTCAAGAACGAACTGGCGGATGCGGAAGCAGCGAAGAGCAAATACCTCGCGGCGGTGAAGTCGAAAAGTGTCTCGGAGATCGCTGCGGACGATGCCTTGCGCGAATTCGCCATCGCCGCCGGCGGCGCCGCATTCAAGGTCAACTGCACGCAGTGCCACGGCTCCGGCGCCCAAGGTTCCAAGGGCTTTCCCAACCTAAACGACGACGACTGGCTGTGGGGCGGCAAGGCCGAGCAGATCCAGCAGACGATCACCCATGGCATCCGCTTCGCTTCGGATCCGGACACGCGCCTGTCGGAAATGCCGGCGTTCGGGGACATCATCACCGCCGACGAGATCAAGCAGGTTAGCGCATATGTCGTCAGCCTCTCTGGCAAGGTCGCCGATGCAAGTCTGATCCAATCCGGTGCCAAAGTCTTTTCCGACAATTGCGTCGCCTGTCATGGTGAGAACGCGGAAGGGAACAGGGAATTTGGGGGCCCCAACCTCACCGACGCCATTTGGCTGCACGGGGCCGGCGAGGCAGCGGTCGCAGCCCAGGTCCGCGCGCCAAAGGAAGGTGTCATGCCGGCCTGGCTCGGCCGTCTCGGCGAGATCAAAGTCAAGGAGCTTGCGGTTTATGTCCATTCGCTTGGCGGCGGAGAATAGGAAGGCAAGGCCTATTCTCGGCCTCCCCCTGCCAAGCGACGGGGCCCGGCGCAAGCCGGGCCTCGACACCATTTCGGCTGCGCCGCTCGTCGATGCGGCACGAAATCCCCTTCTGACTTCGGATGGGAGTGGTACGCACGTGCGCAATGATACGCGAACTGAACGGCTCGAAGGCTCGGCCCCAAATTCCTCGAATACCCGCCAGCCGCATTATGCCAGACGCAAGAAAGTCTTCCCAAAGCGCGTCTCGGGCAACTTTCGCCGCTTCAAATGGCTGGTGATGGCGATCACGCTCGGCATCTACTACCTGACGCCTTGGCTGCGTTGGGATCGCGGTCCATTTGCTCCGGATCAGGCCGTGCTGCTCGACCTCGCCAACCGGCGCTTCTACTTCTTTTTCATCGAGATATGGCCCCAGGAATTCTTCTATGTGGCCGGCCTCCTGGTCATGGCCGGCGTTGGGCTTTTCCTGATTACCTCGACTGTCGGCCGTGCCTGGTGCGGCTATGCATGTCCGCAGACCGTATGGGTCGACCTGTTTCTTGTCGTCGAACGTGCGGTCGAGGGGGACCGTAACGCCCGCATGAAGCTTGACGCTGGTCCCTGGACCGCCCGCAAGCTGGTGCTGCGCCTATCGAAGCACACGATCTGGCTGGTCATCGGCGCGGCCACCGGCGGTGCTTGGATCTTCTATTTCGCCGATGCGCCTAGTTTGGCTCGCGAACTTTTCACCGGTACCGCCGCGCCTGTCGCCTACATCACCATCGCCGTGTTGACGGCGACCACCTACACGTTCGGTGGCCTGATGCGCGAACAGATCTGCACCTATATGTGCCCATGGCCGCGCATCCAGGCAGCCATGCTCGACGAGAATTCGCTTACCGTCACCTACAATGACTGGCGCGGCGAACCGCGCTCGCGTCACGCCAAGAAGGTGCAAGCGACAGGGCAGTCCGTCGGCGACTGCGTCGACTGCAATGCCTGTGTCGCGGTCTGCCCGATGGGGATCGACATTCGCGACGGCCAGCAGCTCGAATGCATCACCTGCGCGCTGTGTATCGACGCCTGCGACGGCGTCATGGACAAGCTCGGCAAAGAGCGCGGACTGATTTCCTACGCAACGCTCTCCGATTACAACGCCAACATGATGTTGGCGACCGCGGGCGGCTCCAGTTCAGTCAACCCGTCGCTGGTCAGGACCGCTGATGGCCTGTTCTCCGACAAGGTGGCGCATTTCCATGTCAGCAAGATCTTCCGGCCACGCACCTACGTCTACATGGGTCTGTGGTCGCTGATCGGCCTGGGTCTGCTCTATTCGCTGCTGACGCGCGACAGGCTCGAAGTCAATGTGCTGCACGATCGCAATCCGCAATTCGTAACGTTGTCCGACGGCTCGATCCGCAACGGCTACACCGTCAAACTGCTCAACATGATCCCCGAGCCGCGGATCATTGTTGTCACCATGCAGGGCTTGCAAGGAGGCGAAATGAGCGTGGTCGGGGACGACATCAAGGCGGGCCGCTCGTTTGCCATCCCGGTCGAGCCCGATCGCCTGAAAACGTTGAAGGTCTTCGTTCGCCAGCCGGCGGACCAGATCCACGCTCCGGCACAGACCTTCAAGTTCCGTGTCGAGGACAGAGCGAGCTCCGAGTCGAACGAGTACACCGCAACATTCAACGCGCCAGAGGCCGCCAAATGACCGCCAATGCCCAAAAGCCTCGCGAATTCACCGGCAGGCACATGCTGGCCATCATTCTCACCTTCTTCGGCGTGGTCATCGCGGTCAATCTGACGATGGCCACGCTCGCCAACACCAGTTGGACCGGCCTTGTCGTCGAGAACACATATGTGGCGAGCCAGCAATTCAACAAGGAGGCCGAGGCCGGCCGCGCCCAAGCCGCGCTCGGTTGGACCGGCAAGCTGACCATCGCATGGGGCGAAGTCCGCTACAGCCTCTCCGACGCGGCCGGCAAGCCGGTTCCTCTGCACGGCGTCAAGGTGCTGTTTCGTCATCCCGCCTACGAGAAAGACGACAAGTCCGTCACGCTCGCCCTCGCCTCAGGCAAGGAATTCGCAGCGCAGCAGATGCCGAAGGACGGCGTCTGGATCGTCGAAGTCGACGCCGATGCCGGCCTGGCACGACCCTATCGCGACGTCAGCAGGATCATGATCTCTCATGGGGCTCTGCAATGAGCTGTTGTGCACCGGGCGCTGAAACGGCGCTGGATCTGAACGGCGCCACATGGGTCCTGCCATCCAGCCAGGAAATCAGGTTGGCGAGCCGATCGCTTGGCGACGATCTTCGGCAGACCGACCTTTCAGTGCCGACGGTTCATTGCGCCGCCTGCATCCAGACGATCGAGGCGGCACTTGGAAAGCTCGATCACGTCGAAAGCGCGCGCGTCAACCTGTCGACGAAACGGGTCGCGGTCCGGTGGCGTGGAGACGAGGTGCCACCGTTCGTCGCCGCGCTTGGCAGGCTTGGCTACGAGGCGCATCTGTTCGCACCCGAGATCGACGACAAGGACAAGACGCTTGCCGAACTGATCCGCGCCGTCGCTGTTGCCGGTTTTGCGGCGGGCAACATCATGCTGCTTTCGGTCTCTGTCTGGTCCGGCGCCGAAGGTGCTACCCGCGACCTGTTTCACTGGGTCTCGGCGCTGATCGCCATTCCTGCCCTCGCCTTCGCCGGCGGCATCTTCTTCCGGTCGGCCTGGAACGCCTTGCGTCATGGCCGCATGAATATGGACGTGCCCATCGCGGTCGGTGTTTCGCTCGCCTACGCCATGAGCCTCTATGAGACGATCAATCATGGCGACCACGCCTATTTCGACGCGTCGGTATCGCTGCTGTTCTTCCTTTTGATCGGACGCACGCTGGATCATGTGATGCGGGAGCGTGCCCGAACTGCCGTGAAAGGCCTGTCTCAGCTGGCCGCGCGTGGCGCCATGGTGCTGCGCGGCGATGGCGCGCGCGACTATCTGCCGGTCGGCGAGATCGAACCAGGCATGCGGATGTTGATCGCGGCCGGTGAGAGGATCCCCGTCGACGGCAAGATCATCCAGGGAACGTCGGATCTCGACTGCTCGCTGGCCTCAGGCGAAAGCACGCCGAAAAACGTAGCGCCGGGCGAAGCGGTACAGGCCGGCGTGCTCAATCTTACCGGCCCGCTGACGATTGAGGCGACAGCCGCCGCAAAAGATTCATTCCTGGCGGAAATGGTCCGGTTGATGGAGGCCGCCGAGGGCGGCCGCGCGCAATATCGCCGTATCGCCGACCGCGTTTCGGCGCTCTACGCGCCCATGGTTCATCTCACCGCCTTCGTGACATTCCTGGGCTGGATAGTGGCGACCGGCGACTGGCACCGGGCGATGACGATCGCCATCGCCGTTCTCATCATCACGTGCCCCTGCGCGCTTGGCCTCGCCGTGCCGATCGTGCAGGTGGTCGCCGCGCGGCGCCTGTTTGAGAACGGCATTATGGTCAAGGACGGCTCCGCCATGGAACGCCTGGCAATTGTCGACATTGCCGTGTTCGACAAGACCGGAACGCTGACGCTTGGCCAGCCCCGGCTCGTTAACGCGCCGTCGATCGATCCGGCCATGCTGGCAGTCGCAGCCGACCTGGCGGCGCACTCGCGTCATCCGTTTTCAAAGGCCATAGCCGGCTTTGCCATTCCTGGCGGGCAGCTCAAATTCGATGCCGTCACCGAGCATCCGGGATTCGGAATCGAGGCCACTGATGCGGGAAGCACCTGGCGACTGGGCCGACGCGGATGGGCTGGATGGAAGGCTCGAACCGGCGGCGAAGCCAAACATGGCTACGGCGGAACCGTTCTCACGAAGAACGGGATGATTGTCGCTTCCTTCGCTTTCGAGGATGCGTTGCGGGTCGACGCCAGAGCGGCCATCGATCAATTGAGCGACGCCAGGGTTCCCGTGGAAATGCTGTCAGGCGATACCGCGGCGGCCTGTGCCGAGGTTGCGAAGTCACTCGGAATCGACAACTTCGTTCCCTGCCTGCTGCCATCCGGCAAGCTCGAACGCATCGAGACCCTCGCGAAAGTGGGGCACAGGGTTCTGATGGTTGGCGACGGCCTCAATGATACGCCGGCGCTGAGCGCAGCGCATGTCTCGATCGCACCGGCCACCGCCGCCGATGTTGGCCGCAACGCCGCGGATTTCGTCTTCCTGCGCGAAAGCCTCCTGGCGGTGCCGCTCGCGCTGGACGTCTCGCGCAAGGCAGGAAGCCTGATCCGCCAAAACATCGCCGTCGCGACTCTCTACAATACCATCGCTGTACCAATCGCTATTCTAGGGCACGCCACTCCGCTTATCGCGGCGATTGCTATGTCTGCGTCATCACTGCTGGTGATCGGGAATGCATTGCGCCTGGAAGGCTTTGTTCGGCACGCACCAGCGGAAACTGTTGCCAATGATAGACACTCCAACAATGGCGGACGGGTACAGTTGTAATGAGGACGCTTGCCTATTTGATACCTGGGACCCTGCTCCTCGGCGGGCTTGGGCTGTCTGGCTTCCTATGGGCATTGAAAAGCGGTCAGTACGAAGATCTCGACGGGGCAGCAGAGCGTATCCTTGTCGACCAGGAAGACAAGCCAGAACGCTGATTCAAGCCGCTCTGCAGACGACTGTTGGGATGCCGGTGATAAGCCGAGTGGAACTACTGCTGAGGTTGCATAGGCAGCTTCACCTGCCGCCGGTTGACGCTGATCTGTGAAAAGCCTGTGTCGCTCGAAAGATTACGTCGCCCATTCCGCCCAATATGCAGGCGGGTGATCGTCGAACCGCGGTCGCCGGATTACTCACACCGCTTGACCTAGATCAGGGTTATCTACTCATCGGCGTGGTTTCATCGGCCAGTCCTTCAGGGAGAGAATCCATGCCTACGTCGACGAATCGCGCCGCCGAACGCCTCGGCGATCGGTTTGAATCAAGACCCACACGAAGAACGGCCAAAGCCAAAAGTGGGCCGAAGCGTGGCTGCGCAAGGCGGCGGCCGGATTCTTGTGAGCAAAGGCTGAACGCGACCTCCGGCGGCAACGATCAGATCGCCCAGGGTGCGTGCGACCCGCTCTGCGAGATGGCTCGCTAATACATGCCGATGTAGCCCTCGCTAGTTTTGAGAACGTTGTGGAGCTTGCGGCGCGTCCGCAACTGACAACCGTCGATGTGAACCCAAGGCGCTCGGACGCGAGGCTGCTGACCGCGTGCTCAAGACATCGCGGGACGGCAGCAGAGCGGCGTCAGACGCTGGCCATGTTCGCTGGTCCTGCGGGCATGGTGGCATCACCGGGCAACTGCGTATGCCAAAGTTTTGTTTGCAGGAGTGTATAGATGTCGCGATTTCGCCTATTGACGATCTTCATGTCGGGAATGCTGGGAACGGCGACGTTGCCGGATCAAGTCGCCTCGGCACCAGTCCTCAACTCCGCCAATCGCAATGCGCTGGTCGAGCAGAACCAATTACTGATGCTGGAGAACAGGCTGCGGCGGCAGCAATATCAGCAGCAGCAGCAGCACTTCCGTGGCCAGGATCGCGAGATCGCGCCGCAGCAACGGCCCGATCGACCGCTTACTTGCCAGCATCAGCGGTCAAGCAACGGCTTTGTGAGCATCTGCCGCTGATAAGGCGGCTTGCCACTTATTTAGGCGGCCATAGCTTGCGCGCGTCGTGCTTAAACTAGCATCAAAGGCGTTTTTGATTTCGCAATTCGTGCCTGAACACTGGAGAGCCGACCCGATGGCGCCACGCTGATGGCCGTCTCCGATAACAGCTTCGACATCATTGTCGTTGGCGCGGGGCCGGTCGGACTTTCCTTCGCCGCCTCGCTTGCCCAGAGCAAACTCAAAGTGGCACTTGTTGAAGCGCAGGCCCGGGAAAGGCTCGCGAATCCGGCGTTCGACGGTCGCGAGATCGCGCTGACTCATGCCTCGATCAGAATCCTTCGGGAGCTCGGCGCCTGGGATATCATTCCCGCTTCGGACAAATCACCACTTCAAGGCGCACGCGTCCTCAACGGATCGAGCGCTTTCGCTCTGCGTTTTAATGCTCCAAGAGCGTGTGGAGAGCCCCTCGGAATTTTGGTCCCGAACTGCCGCATTCGCGATGCGCTGTTCAAAATCGTTCGGCTGCGTGATCAGCCAGAGCTGCGGTGCGGCCACTCGGTCGTCCATGCAAGGACCAGCCACAAAGGAGCAGTGGTTACGCTTTCTGACGGCATGCAGTTGAGCGCCAGGCTTGTTGTTGCCGCAGATTCGCGCCTGTCTCCCACGCGTGATCTGCTCGGCATCGGCGCCGACATCAATCGGCTTGGCCACTCGATGCTGATCTGTCGGGTGCGGCATGAACGCGCCCATCACCATGTGGCAACCGAATGGTTCGATCACCATCAAACGATAGCGATGTTGCCTCTGGGGGAGGGGGTCTCCTCGTTGCTGCTCACTCTGCCCTCAAGCGAGGTCGGCAGACTGCTTGCCTCCAACGACGATTTGTTCCTCAGGGAATTGACGAAGCGGTGTCAAGGCCGTCTCGGGGAAATGACATTGGCAAGCAGCCGCCACGCCTTTCCGCTGGTCACCACGTGGGCGCACGAACTCAGGGCTCCGAGTGCCGCACTCATCGGTGACGCTGCTATTGGAATGCACCCGGTGACAGCGCATGGCTTCAACATCGGTCTCAGCAGCCAAAAGCAACTCGCCGATGCAATCCTGACTGCAAGTCGCGACCGCCGTGACATTGCCGATCCCGACATGCTGCACAGATACGAAAGGCGGCTGCGCCTGTCGGCGGCGCCGCTCTACCATGCTACGAATATACTCGTCCGACTCTACTCAAGCGAGCGACCGGCGGCACGGCTTGCACGCCATGCGGGGCTTCGGTTCGCCCAACACGTTCCTCTTATCCGGCATGGCATCTCGGCCATGCTCAAACGGTGAAGCACCAGCAGCTCTGGAATTCGTGGACTTGTTGCGACGACCGCTCGGCAAGAGTGGCATCGCTCCAAATCATCACTGCCACCGCTTCGGCGAACGCCTGTTCGGTCGGTGACGGTGACATTTCGGCGCGGATCATCGGCCGTACTGCGAGCTGAATGACCTAACGGTGTGGGTTCGGATGGTATTCCGAAAGGCTGAGTTTACTGGAAAATTACTGCGCGTGATTCCAGGCCACTGCGACTGGAAAAGATCCGAAGCAGTACCCGAGCACTTGGAGGTGGGCGGCGCACATCTCCTTCGATGCCGTCCAGCAGAATGTTCTGGGCGGGGGAAGGCTGCTACCGATCTCCTTGAGTTCGAGCACGAAGCGCCGGCGAACTGGCATGGGTTGGAGGAGCAAACTTAACCTAGGCCGATACTCTCGCGCCGCATTTTGATCAGTGCGCTGGCGAACGGAACTTTTCTCACGAACCATGGTTCGCGCCGGCGAAAGCAGGTATCTGCTCCCCGCAGCGCCAAGGAGATTTGCCATGAACGTTCGCCAGTTGCTGAAACCAAATCAAGGACCTCCCGGAAGAAACATTGGTCTGTGTCGCCGAGGTCGATGAAGCATTGCGGCCGTTGCCGCCGGGGTTGAAGCCGTTGAGAGCGCGAAATCCAGAGCCGCAAGCAAGATGGCACCGAGGCTGTCGAACTCGCCAATGGAACTGAAAAAGTCGTCGTGATCCGCTGGTGACGCGCGCCTAGGTGCAGCAAGCTCTTTATGGTTTCCTCCACCGGTACGTGGTCATTTTCATGCATCAGCAAGAGGCAACGACACGATTGTCCCGACTGTGCGGACTGCGGAAGGGACTTCCGAAACCATGCAGACGCCCTCAATCCCTTCGGCCGGCTCGGGGAAAACGCGGAACTGAGGCCTCAATTACACAGCCTCATGCGAGCCATGCGTCGAGAATTCGCCTCCCCCAGCATCGAGGAGGCAGACCAACCTCATCAGGTCGACAAGGTTCAGTCGACCACCTGAGAGATCGCCTGCAATCGGCTTTCTGCTCAACGAGCAAGGTGCGGGCCGCATTCGTGCTGCCGCGATCAAAGCCTCGATGTTCTTCCGAGGTGAACTCCCACTGAAAGTCCAGCCTCTTAGACCGCACTCTTATCGAACCGATCATGCTCCTGTTCGACACGGACCAACATGCGTTTCGAATTGATGCCGCTGACCTATTCAGACGCGTGACCTCCGACCGTGTAGATCTGGGCCATACGCGACACCGAGCGCAGCCATGTACTTGATGCCTGGCGCCGGCTCGAGCACCCGCGCCGCTTCCTCCGCGCTCAGCACGTCGGGCAGCTCCGAGATTCCGGGTGACCACCAGCGCAAAACCAATCCTGCCGAACGGTGAACCGCAGCGCAGTGCTCAGGCCATTTCCTGCCTGCCGGCTTTTTTTCACGTGCCTGCAGCCGATCCCGCGGGCCCAGATAGCATTTGGACTTACCTTCCCGGCGCAGCCGCTCTTGTGCACTAAAAACAGCGCGTAAGTATCTCGTCCAGCACTGCTACAGGACATTGACCGGGAGGATGCATATCTCTGATTGCTAAACCAGGTATACTCGTGCAATTATACATGACGCGATCGGGGGGGTCGAGTTCATGCGCCTCTTGCTTTGCAGTCTGATTGCCTTTGCAGCGGCGGGTTCCTGTGCCCTGGCCCAAGACGCGAAACTGATGCGGCCGAAGTCGTTCGCCGATTTTGTCCGGCAAACCGCGCCCGATCTGATCCGACATCTCGACGCCGCCGCGCTCGAACGGACCAATAGCCAAGCTCTCATCAATGAGGGGGAACTTTTAAAGGCGCCCCGATATCCGTTTGCTAGACCGATGTCGCAGTTGCCAGAGGGAGATTCTCGCACCTTAGAGTACGTCAACCAGCTTTCAATTTTCCTGGAACAACATCAAAAACTTGGACAAATAACTGATCAATTTCGCTTAGCGGTAGGGTCGTCAAGTCGACCTCTCAACGCGGCGCCGGATTTTTTGGGCAGAGGAGACTACTTCTCATCCAAGGTTAATCGGTGGAACGGCAATATCTTTTGGGCACCTGCTTCGAAAGAAACAGACATTAACCTCCGCTACGCCGATGAAGTCAGAGCTGTCTTCGGACCGATCCCGCCGTTCGACGTTACCACGCTTGGCCGATTTGTCCGCTCTGACGGGTCAGTTATCGAAACGCGGGCCACGTATGTGGAGGTGGACGGCAATCGAGCGGAACTAAAGCCGAACAGTTCCAAATCTGGCTCTCCGCTCGAATACGAGCATCGCGACAAGAACGGTGTGTTTGTAAATTGGACGGCGACCATCGACAAATGCGACAAGCCGTCTCTGGCAGGCGGTGTAACACCATGCGGTACCGCTTCGAGACTCTCTAGGATCGAAAAAGGAAACGTCGAATGGATCGCACTTGCGAGGAAAACCCACGGCCCGGAGATTCTAAGACCAGAGAAATATTGGAGTGAGAACGACAACTCCTATGCGCTGCTTGGTTACATCGGCTTCAACCAGGTGAGCGGGGAATTGGCGTTCTTCGACGGAAGCTATGAAGGAATAAAGTTCGATTGGAGTACGCCTACTGTGGCACCAGGAGGAGGCGGATACAACGACACTGCTGGTCGGACTCTGGCATCCAAGACATACGACGCGACTTTCAGGGTCGACTGCGCCGCGTGCCACGATAACAAAGAACCCAGGATCATTACCCCCTATATCAAGCAAGCGCGCGTGGGTTATCGCGACAAAGATGAGGCCGCGGCGTTCAGCCTTGGCGATCTGCTCCCCGAGCGTACCCGGAACTCGAAGACCCCCTACCGAGTGGTTGGGACGGACTATACCGCAGCTCACAGGGGCACGCTCGATGGCGACCTCACGATTGTAGATCCAGCACGAAATTGTACCTCATGCCATGGACTCACCAACAACGGCACCGGACGCTTTGCATCGGATGCAGTAGGACGCCTCGGTTCTATTGCCGGAGACAGCGGGTTGGAAAACAGTTTCCGCACCGACTGGGCACTTCGGACCGGCGCAGGTAAAATTCATCCGTGGATGTACGCGGAACCGCAAGGCAATGACGTTTCCGACCCTCAACCTGCTCCCATCTCGGATGCTGATTGGGATAAGCTTCGCGCGGTTATCGAGAACGCTGATGGAGATTCGCGCTCCCTCAAAACCTACACCGATGCTCCAACTCCCGAGTCCACGATGGATGAGGCGACGAGGATCGGAGATCCATCAGGTCCTCAAAATTTCGCAGTGGGCATTGAAGACAATCCCGACGGTTCCTCGGAATTGTCGCCAAAGCGCATCCGGCTTGACTGGACGTATATCAATTCATTCGGCGGAGTCCCTGAGCGCGATGATGTACGCTTTAACGTAGCGATACACGAGGTCGGTATACCCTCTGATGGTGCGGAGCCGGCTAGTGGTGACTTTCCAAGCATCGAGCAGACCAAGGCGTTAGGGTTTAGCGACCTGGGAGGGGGTGTCTTCACGGATGGGACAATATTCGTACTCCGCGACATGTCTTTCCAGGGGCATATGCGCTGGATCAACCCCGCCCCTACGCTGACACCAAGGCAATACAGATTGTATTTTCCGGCATCGCTGAACAAGCGGTACCTCATTCGTGTCGCTGCCAAGCGATTTGGTTTCGATCAGGGCGGGGAGCGCGTCAGCGCCGCTGACCATCTGCTAAAAGTCGATATTAAATAGCCCACGGGAGTAAGTCATGCGTATAGCATATGGGATCGCGGTTGTCGTCGTTTCGCTGCTGTCGAGCAACCTCAAAGCGGCCGCGACAGGGCCGGATGTGATCGTGGGATTCATCGACGACGCTCGGGAAGACAGCCGGCTCGGATCGAAGATCGGTCTCACGGCTTCAACCAATTCCTGCAATATTGGGGATTCGCCACTCAATTGGCAGCGCCTTCCGGACACACATCATCCAGCCATCACCCTCAACTTTTATCGCTTGGCAGATGGAAGGATGGAGCAATTGGCGAAATCTTGGGTCAAGCACGGATTCTACGCGACGAATCAGAACGATTGCGGTGGCATACCGGAAATGCATCGCACCTGCCAGGCTGGGGCCGGGGGAAGCCAGTTGCGTCCCGGTTGCTCCGACCTGTATACTGAGGATCTCAATTCAGATCCCCGTAATCTTGGGCCTCGGAGCAGAATAACCAATTCTGCAAAAGTTGAATTTGACGGATCCAAAGCACAAGATCTGACCGGCTATCCCCCAAGCGATCCAGCGGAACGGATCTTGCTCGTCGACGAAGCTGACCTGCTCACGCCAGGCGCGCGGTATTTCGTGGAGGCCCAGTACATCACCGCCGACGATGCGACAGCCGGTAACGCACGTAACAATGTGACCTATAGGGAAGTCAAACCGATCTTAAGATCTGGAGCGTGGGTGTTGCGAAACGAAAGCCCGGAGGTGCGGATGCAGCCGGCTCTGTTCGCCTGGAAAGAGTACGGGGCGCAGCTCTCCGAGGTCGATCTTGATGAGAACGGGGTGAAGACGTATATCCTAGTAGGCTCCAAGGCCCAGCCCCTCGCCGGTGGGAAGTTCCGGTACGATTATTCCGTGTACAATATGAACAGCGATCTCGCTGTCCAGGCATTTGCAGTGCCTGAGCAGCAGATTGACCAGAGCAGCGCTTCATTCAAAGCTCCACATTCGAATGGGGAGATATGGTCGAACGACGCCTGGGACAGCCGCATTCAAGGCAACCAGATAATCTGGTCAACGCGCAAATCTTCCGAAGACACCAACGCAAACGCGGTTCGCTGGGGTTCGGCCTATAACTTTTCGTTCGTTTCCGATAAGCCTCCCACGACTGCGGACGCCACCCTTACATTTTTCAATGCGCCCGCCGACGGTGGGGCCGAGACTGTTGTGCGAGTGACGGCGCCAGGGCAATGATTTCGACGGTGGCAATCCAATCGCAAGGGTGCAATGCGAATTCTTCTCGGCCTAATATTCTGGTGCGTCCTCATCTCGATTGCCGCCGTCGGTCGATCAACGGCTCAGTCGGTCGAAATACAAATCGGCGACGGCGCCCACGATAGCAGTCCTTATATTTGCTGGACTCCTGTTCTCTCGCGAGCTCGACTCTTAAGCAAGTCGTCGACAGCGCAACAACATCTAACCCTCTCTGCTGTCTCTACCGACAGCAGCGGCAATGTGGCCTTCCAGCTAAACGGAGCCGAAGTCCTCGACAAGAAGTCTTACTCTCCTTCCTCCACTCTCAGTCTGCCCCTTCCCTCGAATGGGGCATGGGCGTCGTTCTGGATCATGGGGACGAAGGCCTCCACTGGCGCCAAAGACGTGCGCGTGATCGCGCTTGATGACCTAGGCCTGGAGCTTGGATCGGTGGACGTGATGGTGCGGGTGCGAAAAAACGCGGAGTCGTTGACGAGATTTGAAGTCCAAATTTTTCTGGACGCTTTGAAGAAGCTTCACGATATCCAAAACAGCGCCGCGTCGTCGGATTACGAACCGTTCGTTCGCATCCATGAAGCGGCCAATCAGCTTGAAATTCACAGGTCGCCACTTTTTTTGCCATGGCACCGAGCGCTACTCCTTGATCTTGAACGTCGCCTCCAGCAGGTCGACCCGCGTGTGACCATTCCATATTGGCGCTTCGATGAGCCTGCGGACCATGTTTTTTCCGATGATTTCATGGGAGCGACTGTGCCAGGTGTGCCGTTCGTCAGCGGGCCAGGTCTAGGCGACTGGATCGATCCACAAATGGGTCGGCTGATTCGAGACCCAGCTGTGGCGCCAAGCCAAGGCGTCCTTGATCCAGCCGTACCGGCGAACTTCCACCGCGCGTTCGTGATATTCCATAGCCAAATCGAGAGTAGTTTCCATAGCGGTGTGCATCGAAACCTGGGCGGCTGGCTTGCCACGGCCGACTCGCCCGCCGACCCACTCTTCTTCCTGCTGCATGCCAACGTGGATAGGGTTTGGGCACACTGGCAGGCCACCTATTCCCGGTTCAGCGGGAATGATGAGGACGCGTACTCAGCCCTGGGGAAATATCCAGGAACCGGGCCAGATGCGGGCATATACAGGAAGGGCACCTACGCCGACGATCCGATGTGGCCTTGGGGATACCCAGATCCCGCAGAAGCATCGGGATGGCCTTCCACGTCGCATCAGATGCCCGGAATAAGTTCAAAGTCCGAGGCCGCTTCGCTCACGCCAGCAAGAATGCTAGATTACCTAGGATCCGAACAGGCCTCCTCGGCGCTGGGATATTGCTACGACGACATCGACTATCTCGGACGGCCTCTCAAATGACCTACATGGGTGGCAACAATAACAGCCGCATCTTCGTTTCCGCCTTGGTTAGCGCTTGGCTTTTGGCTGCGCCGTGCCTGGCCCAGTTGGGCCAGCCCCCCAATCCCGATCCGCGTGTCAGGGCGTATCTCCTGGAGAACGCAGGCGAGATCGAAAGACTGCGCGTCACCGCCGCAAACACGAATTTTGATCCAGGAACACGCAGCAAGGCGCTCGAAGGTCTTGCGTTGATTTCCGAAGACGCGGCTCTGCCCGTCGCTGCGGAGTTGGTAACGGATCCCGTCGAAGACGTGCGAAAATCCGCAGTCGGAATCTTGGCTAACTCGGTCGTCATGGCCGGTCACGACGCCGGCAATCACGACCCCGCGATGCACCCGGGCACAATATGGGGAAGCTACGTTCAAAACCAGCACAAGGTGGCGCTCGACGCATTGAGGCTGGCAACTCGCCAAAGTCGATCCGAGGCAGGTATGCTCGCCTTAAAGACGCTGGTGAGGTCCTCCGCGGAGGAAGCCTCGCCCTTGCTGGCGGAGGCCCTAGCCAATGGAGCGGTCACACCAAAGCAAGCGGCCGAACTTTGCACGCAAGCACCTGAGGCGCGTTCGCGTGCCTGCCTTTTGGATTTTCTGGATAAGGGGCCCGCGGAAGCGCGACTGGCTGCCGTGGCGGTTCTTGGCTCAATTCCAGGAGACCGACCTTTGATTCGCAACAAGATTTTTCTCAACGACCAGGCGGAGCCCGCTCTTCGAGCCGCGGCGGCTCAAGTGCTTGGTCAATATGATCCGACATTCACGTCCTACGCACTCACCGTCGCCACCGATCCGAACACACCGTCGCTCGTCTATGCAGCGGCGGTGCGAAACTATGCCCAAAGCGCGGAATCGGCTGGGAAGCTCGATGCCGCGCAATGGGCGGCGCTCAAAAGAGCGCTACAAAACAAGTTGAAGGCAGCACAGGAAACCGACGCGCTAACCCGATCAAACCTCAATGCGCCTCCGCTTCAGGAGCTTAACCAAATGTTCAACAAAGGCCGTCCGCTCCAATAGCGGTCGGCTTGCATGATCCTCCTAACCGCGTTTGTTCTTGTTCTCGATCCAGCTGCAAAGCCGTAGACCGGACTCGGTCCTGCGCTAGGCGGACCAACGTTCGCAACACCTGACCTTGCCCCTAAAATCAACGGGCAAGGTGACAACCGAATAGTCCCGTCAACGGAGTCACTCGCTTCAAGCCCGGACTAATAGCTCAGCGCGCCAGCGTGTTGGCTATCCACACGGTTGCAACCGCGACGTTGGCGTAGACGCCATATTTCAGGCGTTTGGCGCAACCCTCGCCCCAGCTCACAACGCCGACGAGCTGGCGCTTCCCGTCTACAACGGCACTTAGTGGCCCTCCGCTATCGCCTTGACAAGAATCGACGCCGCCGTCCTCCTTGCCAGCGCATATCATCGCCGAGGTAATTCGTCCGTTGTAACTGTCCTTCGCATTGCACGCATCATTCGGCACTATGGGCACGGTTGCACCGAGCAGGTCGGTCGTCGTATTTCCGCCTTGGAAGATCGCTCCCCAACCCGTAACGTAGGCCGTCCCGTGGTAACTTGAACCCTCTGGGATCAGCGCAATCGGTCGGCCCATCCTCGCGTCCCGCGCCAACTGAAGTAGTGCGAAATCGTACTCGTTAAGCTGCGAGTCCCATTTCGGATGGATGATGATGTTGGTTACCTTGAGACGCTCGCCGCCAGCAGGCAGGAAACTCGTGCCATCGACGACGTCTAGCGCGGCTGGGTTCTTGTTCACGATGAAGTTGTCGACGCAGTGCGCCGCCGTTAGGACCCAGCCTGGCGCCACAAGCGACCCGCCGCAAAACAGGAACCGTTGTGGATCGGGGGCGACCGCCCTTACAAGCCCAACCTGCCACTCATTTTGCTTGAAATCCACCGCCTCGCCGCCAACGATGCGAGGGTCCACACGAATCGAATTGAGTATCAACTTCTGATCGGCGTCGGGCAGTTTCGCCCGCTTCACGATGTCTTGCACCTCGTTCTGGAGGCGCTCGATATTCCCCAGTCCTCCCGCCGCTGCAGGCGTGACTGACAGTACCTCTATCACAAAAAAGCCAATCGCAGCCAATCCAGCAAATACCTGCATTCCAATCCCTCCCAAGGTTATGTGCCTCTCTCGCAGGTGTGACGTGCTTGCCCTTCTCCTCAGTTAATAAGTGTACGTATGCCCGTCGCGAACGCACGTGCCTGTATTATAGTCTCTGCCCTGACAATTAATCTTTTTGTCGTCGCGTGCAAGCGGTATTGCGTCAATCGACTCTGAGGGATATGGTCATACCGCAGGGGGGGCGCTTTTGGCTTTGGCGTCTAGTCCGGCATTATATATTGTTGCCCATTTAATGTTCCAGGTCATGGAAGCTCTTGGCAGCGCGCTTTACTGACAAGACTTAATACTTCGGGAGAGTGCTATGGTCAGCGTCCTTGGACGTCGATTGATGCAGGCTGCGACTTGCTTGTCATTGTTTGTTGGTTGGGACTGCGCGCTTGCTCCCGCGGTGGCCGCAGGGCAGCCGCCTGCGACACCCGCCGATTTTTGTCCTCCGTCGCCCGTACGCACCGATGCGATGGATAATCCCAGCAAGCACGCTTGGGATTTGTTCGCTACGTTGGTCCAACCTGCGGTCGCGACAGACCCTAAATCTCGCGGAGTACCAGACTGTTCGCGCCGTCCTGGAGCGCCAGGTACCACTTCTGTTTGGGAGACGTGGAAGTTAGCAGATAGCGAGGTATTCAAGGACGACGGAAGTTACCCGGCCGATTGGACCGATGCGAACGACGAAAGACATCTTTTTGGTCAGGCGCCTGGGCAGCAGCCAGGTTTTCATGAACAAGCCGCATTAAGCGCAAGGTTCAATACATCAGGAGAGGGTGTCTATATCGGAAGCGTAGGCGGTCTCGGCGAGACATATATGAACAAAGCGACGTTCGACTTCATTCGTACGAATTGTCTGTATAGTCGAGATGGATTGGCGAGGTACGCTAAGGCGGTACTTGATAAGGCGGTCGGACCGATCACTTTCCCTCCAGAGAGCATTGAAGTCAAAGCTGCTTGGGTGCAATTCACCGATGCCGAGATTGGGTCGGGCGTTCCAAACAATTTCTATTCAATAGTACTCTATGTGAAGAATGGGCAGCTCAGCTCTGGACAATCAACAGGAGCAACGAAAGTCGTCTTTGGGCTACAGACGCTTCACATCCTCACGAAAGACGTTCCAAACTGGTTCTGGGCGACCTTTCATCACAAGATATTCGCTGGAAAGCCGCTCCCCAGCCAACCTGGAAGGGAGTATCCCGACACAGCGCAAATGCCAGCCAGTCTCGCGGGAACCGTTTGGGAGAACTATAAATTGGGAGGGACGCAGGTCAATTTCGTGGACACGACCGGCTCTCCAATTGTGCTTTCAGATGCCCATATCGAGAATGGCTTTGTAAACTCCTCGTGCATTAGCTGCCATTCATACGGTGGATGGGACAAGAAAGCCGCATCACCGCGATTTTTCAACCCTCTGAACACCGGATTGTTTCAGATCGGGTTGCCTAACCAAGAACCCGTGCCAGATGGTGCTGTACTTGCCAAATCTGTTGACGGTACGCTCGTTCCGTGGCCAGGCTTCCCATCGGCCAATCTGCAGGTTACGCGTAATAATGTATTTGACGACTTCGTCCAGACCGACTTCGTGATGTCAATACCGTTCCGTGCAAAGCCAGAAACTGCAGGTCCGCCGCCCGCCTCCTGTCCATTTCAAAAATGAAAGGGGGCTGACGAGATGAGTGTCAGGCGCTGTTTGGGCGCGATGCTCCTGGCAATCGCGGCTTTAGTGATTGCATTGCCAAGTAATGGAGCAACCGATCGCCCCGAGGGTGATGGCCACGCGGCGACATTAGGTCCACTTACCTTTTCTGCCGATCAGGCTGGGGCCGGTCGGACCAAATTCCTTTCGACCTGCGTGCTTTGTCATAAGGCCGACCTCTCGGGGGGATTCGGCCCCCCCCTTAGAGGCTCTGTCTTTACACAAAAGTGGTTCCCTGGCAGCGTCAGTGCCCTGTTCAGTTTCATCAAAACTAATATGCCAAGGAACGCGCCTGGAACTTTGAGCAACGCAGAAGTGAGCGCACTGATCGCATTCATCTCAAGCGAAAATGGGAAAACGGCGGGCGACGTCGCTCTGCCAAGCGACTTGATGGCTCTCGCCGGGATAGGTTTCGATCAGCTTACATCTTCGGCCTCGCCTTGAATAACAAGTGAACAGCCGTTGGGCGCCAGGCGGAGGCACAGCGGTGGCGCTCATGGATGTATCCGTTCGCTATCTCGCTTAGGCAATCTGATTAACAATCCGCTTTCGGCGCCCGACTGCGGCCATTCGCCAACTGGCTGCGAATAGTCCAAAGTCGTCTACAGTCGAATTGTGCAAATTCGCCGGTGCTCGGTGGGCCAAACGGATGCGAAACCAAGCAGCCGCTGTCCTGTGTCGGTTTGCTTACCGCATCCGCTGGCGGAAATGGCGCCCACGCGCCATTCTGTTTGGCGCTGCGAAATCGCTACGGAAATGATGCAGTCAAAAGGATGCATGCCGCGACAGCGACTACATTGTTGTAGCCTTTTCAACAGCGTAAGAATCCGACGGTATTTGGAACGGTATTAGGAAATTTATGGCAGCAATTGGACTGCAAAACCAGTGTGTTGAAGGTCCGGTTGATCATCGAGTGGGAGTGAAGGAGCGGCAATCGCGTAGTTTCGGCGGCGATTTTCGCCATCGAGAATTGTTCTCGTGTCCGTGTCTCACTTTCGCTGAACTGGTATTCTTCATCTCCAATCTGGCAAGTCCGATCTGCCCAAGTCCCTTACGAGGTAAAGACCTTTAAGAAGGGGGATACGGCGTAAAACGGCGTGCACAAAGGCAAGGTCTGCTTCGCGCCTTGTGATCCTCGGAGTGATCTGCGTTGGAGCGCGAAACTTCCGGATGTCCGGCTCGACCGTGGCAGCGATCAAGGTCCAGCGTTAGTGCACTGGCGGGCTCTCGTTACGCTGCCCCGCATCTTCTGCCGCGCTGGGCCATTTCCGGCGTGCACTCGTTTGATCTCACAAGCCGATCCGGGTGGCTGTAGCTCCTTCATGCTCGAATATTAACTGTTCGCCCAAGTTGGACGTTGACGCTTGCTTGCCAGTAGAGTTAATAATCTCCTAATATAAGCATTGTCTAAAATCTCTTGATCGGAAACCGGCGATTTAGGCGATGCAATTGGGTTGGGAGACGCAGCGCTGCGACAACGCCGTCGCAGCCGCCATCATGCGATCATCATCCACTAGCTCCAGCCGGCACTGCTTGTCCGGCAGGCTCGCTGATGATGCGCCGCACTCGCTTTCAACCCAGCTGCGTGGCGACTTTGGGATCGATGCTCGGACAGAGCGTGGTCGTACAGGACTATTAACAAACAGGCGTTGGGGCGTCTGCTACAGAAACAGGGGTTGAAAATGGCTACTCAGGTCACCGGTGCCGGCGGCACCACGGCGTCATTCTCTAATACACCGCAGGCAAAGGACGACCTGTTCACCAGCAGCACCACCGGGCTTAATGAGGATAGTTCTCAGCCCATCTTCCTGAATGTGATGGCCAACGATCTCGGCGGGAACGCCAAGACGCTTTGGTCGGTCGACAACGGGATCAACAATACAGGCGCGATGAGTGGATACTCCGCTGCTGATTTGTTGACACAAGACTCGGCGCGGAGCGAAATCGGCAGCTCCGACACAAGTTCTAACGGCGCGAAAATCTGGATCACATCCGACGGACTCGTTGGATACGACGCGGCTACCTTAACAGCGGCTTTCAAGACGCAATTACAAAACTTGAATGCAGGGCAATACCTGACTGACACGTTTATCTATTCAATTCGGCTCGGCAATGGAACGCTCAGTTGGGCAACCGCCACGGTACAGTTCGCCGGAACCAACGACGCGGCCGTGATTTCCGGAGTCTCTACGGGCGCAGTGATCGAGGCGGGTGGCGTCGGCAATGGAGTTCCTGGGACGCCGACGGCGAGCGGCACGCTCACCGACACCGACGTCGACAACACACCCAATACATTCCAGGCCGTCGCGGCCGGACATGCAAGTGACCATGGCTACGGCACGTATCAGATGACCACGGGTGGCGTCTGGACCTATACGCTCGACAACGGCAACGCCACGGTCCAGGCGCTCAATGTCGGCGACACGACCACCGACACCTTCAC
>NZ_VFUO01000013.1:0-49110 GCF_006440875.1 Mesorhizobium sp. B2-5-7
CGGACCGCCCGAGCAACCCTCGGACGCGCAGTGTAGGGTGAGCCACCTCACCGGCAGAAGCGGACATACGGTCTTACCGATAACTGATGTCTTTCCTCCGTGAATTTCTAAACCTACCTCAAGGTAGGTCGTCCGTAACGCAGAAAGCAGTCGTTCTGCATCACCAACAGTTTCAGTTCCTATTACCCAATCATCCTGCAGGCGATCGGCTGCGCCGCGCTGAAGACCGGTCCTCAGCATCGGTCTGCTGTCGATGTAGCCTGAGAGAATATCCGCGACTATACGGGATGTATCGGGCCCTATCGGGATGCCCACGGACTGACCTCGATTACATTTACGGAGAAGTACGTCGATTCGATCACCCAAGCTGTCGTTATACTTCTTGCGGTTTTTCTTGACCCGTTCCTTACCATAGGCCGCCCAAAGCACCGAGTGGGTGTATATGGATGGATAGAAGCGAAGAACGTCTGATTTGACCTCTACATCGTAGGTAGCTCGAATGAGTTGTTTGTGCACCGCGTTGCTCTTGAAGTCGGGCTCCTCAATCGCCCTGTACGATTTGGATGAGATCATGGTTCTGGAGAAGCTAAATCGCTGCCGGTCCAGCCAGCGAGATATAGTCGCCCAGTTCCTTGTCATAACCGAAGCGAGCAGAAGCTGGGGCACTGGGTTTGTAATGTGCAGTTGTCGACGCTCGTTCTTCGCTTTTGGCGTCGAGTAGAGTTCGGGTTCAGTCTCGCTTATCTCCCAAAATTTCTGATGCTTTGCATGGCTGGGCTTCAGCGGGCCGCTCGCGGCCCATATCGCCAACAATTCCCGCGCATACTCGCCGAAATCCTCGGTTATAAAGGGGGCGGCAGCTCTTTTGGAAAGTAGCCCTTCGATAGCATGACTTGAAGCTTGTCCAAAAATACGCTCCCCGAGCCCACGATACGGAAGATCAGGGTAATTCACATGGGTTTCCTAAAAATTGCCAACGCCAAATGATGGGTTTCCAAAGGTGCGCTG
Organism: Mesorhizobium sp. B2-5-7; assembly: GCF_006440875.1. Taxonomy (NCBI): domain Bacteria; kingdom Pseudomonadati; phylum Pseudomonadota; class Alphaproteobacteria; order Hyphomicrobiales; family Phyllobacteriaceae; genus Mesorhizobium; species Mesorhizobium sp. B2-5-7. Next base: position 1,009 of record NZ_VFUO01000013.1, read on the forward strand.
GACTTGCCGACCTCGCACATGATGCTGAAGACCGAGGACGCCTTCACCGGACCCATGTTCGACGCCATCAACGGGATGCTGGTCGACATGCTCGCGGCCATTGTCCGCAAGTACTATGACGACCGACGCGCAGGCAGGCTCAAGGGGATCGCCAAGGCAAAGGCCGAGGGTCACATGAAGGTCCGTCCCGAAGACGCCGAGCGTAGCGAGGCGATCATGGACATGCTGCGGAAGGGCCAGAGCTGGGACACCATTGTGCGAGAAGGCGTCTTATCCTATCCGCACCAAGGGCGGGGCGTTGGCGGACAGCTTGTAGAGCCGCAGGCGAACGGGACGGCCAGCCCCTCTGACACCAATATGTCGCCCACATCTTGGCCATCGGCAAAGAGTGAGCCGCAACTTCGCCCGTAGTTGCACCTGTCGGTGCCCTCAGTGCCTGCCGGGCAGGAACATGGAACCATCTTCAGCTCAAGCTTCGCCGCAGCAACCAACTCTTTGAGGCGTGCCTTCGCTCGACGCCCGAGGTTTCCCTCAGAGTCGCACCTTGGCTCGATGCTTTCGGGTGCGTTGAAGCCAACCAGCCGGGTCCCCTTCGCGGAACTGTTGAGCCGAATGGTATCTCCGTCCGTTACGGTGAACTGGGTTCTGGCAAGTGGCACCCTGTAGCCTGCTGCGTCTGACCTCGCGAAGGAGGGCATGCTTGGCCAAGTGATTTGGCCGCCCTTGACAACGAACGAATAGATCAGGGACCCGACGACCAATGCGAGAGCGATCCCAAAGGTTCTGACGAACCTGCCTGCCAAGTATCGAACCTCCCGAACGAGTGGGTTGCGCCAACGGCGCGGTCGCCAACGCGGCGATGGGGGCTTGTAGGTGCCTGGATGTGCGGGTCCTATCGCCTCATAGAGCTTCGCCCACTGCTTCGCGCTCAACCGCGTGCGCGGGCCGTATTTCACCAATCGGTCACGCATATCGAGGAGGAACTGGCGCTGCCATTGGCTAAGGTGGCCGCGAACCAATGCAGCCTCGATACGGGATTTCAGATCGTCCTCAGGCTCCATTTCGGTGGCCCCGCCCCTTCGCAACAATACTGGGCGGCCGGTGCAGCATACAAGTCCGATGTGGGACGCGGGAGAGGACCGAAATCATGTGCGCATGGCCCAAGGAGGCCTAGAAGAACGGCTGTTGCTTGATGATCGGAATTGCCGGATTGGTATTGTGCACCGTAACGCCCCTGCACGATGCTGCTGACGCCGCCGGTTGCGACGGCATTGGCGACCGAGAACGGGCCGATCCACGGGAGCGATGGTTCCGTCCCACCGTTAAAGGCGAACGCTACGCCAAGCTCGGCATGCAAGAAGAGATAGTTGTCAGCGGACGCGTTAAGGGAGAGCGCATTGCGCTTGGTGAGCGCTCGCCACGGTATTGATGGCAACAACGTTCGCAGCAAAGGAAGCCTTCTCGCGCGCGATGGCAGCTGCGGACTCATCCGCGCTAATTGCGCCGATCGCCTGCGCCATCTTAATGTTTTTGAGACTCCCAAGTATGTTTGCTGGGCGGCAAACAGCGGGCTGTATTTCGTTCGCAGAGCCTCAAGCTCACGCCCCTGGTCCGCTAGGACGCCGTTCCGCTCCTTGCTGGCCCTTCGCACCGATACCGACCATGTCGTTGATGCGCGCCTGCAGCGTAGAGAGGTCGGTCGAAATGCTAATTAGCAGGTCGTCGCTACTTGCAGCCATTGCTTACTCCATGGCGGTCGATCGCGCCGGGCGCGGTGGGTATTTTGACATCTGCGGATTGCTGTAAAAAGGAAATGATGGCGCGCCGCGTTCAAAGGATTGGGCGGACCACGAGGTAGTGACGATACGACAGCAAAGCTGACTATCTCAGCGTCACTATATTGTTAACAAAACGTTACTGGCCATTTACTGGAATGCCATTTTTGCATAAAAAAGAGGCAGACGGTGATTCGCCGTCTGCCTCTGTCTGTTGCGTACTCACGGTCTTGTGGTGCCGAGTGGACGAACAAGACCGCGTGTCCGCTCCATAGCAGGTCGGTAACTAGCGTCCTGAGGCGTTTTTGACAAGCCACAGGAGCTACGTAATGGTCAGACATCCTCCCAAGCCCTGCCATTCCCAATTGCTCCGCAAAGCGCTCGAAAGGAGCAATTGCAATGGCAGACGTGCAGGTAACTTGCATCAACAAAGTCCCACGTGAGAACAAGCACGAGGCTATTACAAACCTCGGCAACTCCACCGGGAAATGGTCGAGATCACAAGTGATCCAATGGATCGAAGCGGGCACGCATACTTTCTACACATCGGTAGGCGGAAAGCGCGCCAACGTCGCTGTGGTCAATGGCCCCAACGAGAAATACGTCCGCACTCACGCGGATGGCCAGTGGAACGATAATTTGCTGGCGCTTCCTGAGTGTCCGTAACGCTCTAACGATGGCGGGTTTCGGCCCGCCATCACTTTCTTCTCGGAGATTATCCTATGACCAAACTGCCGACATACACTCTGTCGTTTGACAAGAAAAAACAGGACTGGAAACTGCATAAAGATGGTGCCGACCGCGCTACTAAGCGGTTCGAAACTAAAGCGGATGCCACCGCTGGCGGCGTTCTATCCAGCGCGATTGGGAAAGATGGCGGCTCTGTCCGGATTGAGAAAAAGCGCGGCGGATATGAAGAGGAGAGAACGTTCCCCCGCGATCGCGACCCTAAGAAAACGCCCGGTTAGCCGCATAGAGAAAGCCCTCGGCATGGTGACTTCTGATTGGATTGCCGCTGTCGCGGTCGCTGTTTCTTTGATCTCCGCCCTGCTAGCATGGCTGTCGGCCGCACAAGCCAAACGGCAAGCTGACGCCGTGCTTGGTGAGGTGAATCCTACGTTTGGCGTCTACCAGGCTGAGTATGTTGAGTATTCACGGCAGGCTAGCCTAAAATTCGAGATTCTGAACCACAACAGACGAGCGTTGCTTGTCCATGAGTTGTCGTTTCAATACCCGGACGATGTAATCGTGTTTACCGATCATGACGACCTGACCGGTGTGATTGGGTCTATCATCGAGGCAGTCAAACAAGGCGGGCGAACAAAGAAATTTGCAATCCCGCACCGTGTGAAGGGATGCGGGATGAACGCTGTGCCGCATGAACTGGTCATACCCTTTAGATGTGGGTGGAGAACTGACGTGAAGCCGAAGTCATTTCGCTTTTGCTTCAAGGCAGAATATAGGCAGGAAGGCGGCTTGGCGACGGACCGCGCCTATGGCTGCGTTGACGTTGAGCCGCCGAACATTCTCCCTTGAACGCGCCTATCGAAAGTACTCGGCTGCAGAATCGTCGTGGTCATCCGAAGGCGGCGCCCAACCTACCTTTGGGAACGACGCCGGCGTGGCTCCAAGTGAGCCCAGGCATTGGTTGAGCGCTCTCAGGCCCGCAACACCCAGATCTCCGCTGCGCATTTTCCCAACTAGTAGCGCGGTAAGACCGACAATCCCGCGGCGGCAATACCGCAGCAAAGTCGGCGCCATCTCTTTCCAGGCCGCTTGCCCTGGCGCCGACAGCCATTCGTATGGCTCACCGATCGGCCGATCGTCGGGCGGCTCGAAGTGATTGACGTATCCGGATTCTTGGCAAGCGTCCCGGAAAGCCGCAATTGCTCAACGCTTTTTGCAGCCACCACCGGTCCTTAGGACCATCGGCCCTAGATATCCGACCACCCTACACCGTGGGCCAGATCCTACCTTTCCAAACATAACTTTCGGATTAGGTCTTGCGCGCTTCTCGTCGCATCTAGTTCATCAAGATCGTACCCAGCCCTCCCCTCCTTCAGTAGGGAAACAGGTGCAAGATACGACATGCCACCAAAAAGGCGGACACAAACATCGTTCCTAGTGCGACTTGCGAGGACCACAGCAAGTGTTCGCTACTGCTCTTCATGGCAGCCTTGTTGGATTTCAGCATCTCATCGTAATGGGCGCAGACTTCAGCTAGGGCGATGTGGAGCGGCTTCCCACTTTCTGCATCAGATGCCCAGCCGGAGGGATAATTGCCCACAGCATCAAAGTCTATCGGCTTGGCCGCCTCAAAAGCGTAAAAGGATGAAACCGACATCCCAAACGTCGCAAATAGTCCAACGGCACCAAAGAAGATGTCGACGTGTTCGGACTTATAGATAGCAAGCGTGCCAGCGACGACTACGGCGACAACCGCAACCATGAAACCGAGCAACGTCATCGCCCTCAAATCTGCTGCCAAAGCCATTGTTAGTTGTGCATCAAGTCGGCTCTCAGCTTCCCGCAAGATTTCCTTTAGCGTATCGTTGTCTGCCTTTTCGAGGCGAGAACTAAGTGAGGAAGCCATGATTCCATCTTTCGAATTTCAACCTGAGAAACCGCCGGGAGAACGCAAAGGTGTTAGGCACGAGGCCCCCAGACCTTCTCCGCCACCGCCACCCAAGCCTGCGCCGCCGCCACCGCCCAAGCCACCTAAGAAGTAACCTCTTACACTAGTCTTCCACAAATAACTCCACCGCAGTCGGCTCTGGCGTGCGTACGTTTACGCACGCGAAACTCCGGCGCTTGCCGGTTCATCTATGGGAGTATGCGAATGGCAAAACGAACTGTATTTCACTCGTCGCCGTCAAAGAGCGGTTGGAAGGTGACGCAAGGCGGAAACACCGTATCCGATCACAAGACCCAGAAAGCATCTGAGGCCGCCGCAACGGCCGCAGGTCGCGCTGTTCATAAGGCTGGCGGCCTCGCCCAAGCGGTTTTGCACAAGGCAAAGGGAACAATTCGCGAGGAACGCACCTACGGTGCAGACCCACGAAAAACCAAAGGTTAAGTTGCGGCGTCAGAGCTTGCGTAGCACAAAGTGGTCAACCTCTGGGTGCGCCAAACAAAGCCAACTGGCCGACGCTCAACTAAGCGGTAGACCTTGTTGCCTGCCGCATCGTAGAGGCCCGTAAAGATTGGCGCCGCGTCAGCCTCACAAGGCGGCCCGGTCAAATAGCTGAAGCGAGCCGTGGAAGACCGGCAGGCCGGTGACGCTAGACCATGACCTGATCAAGGCCCTGAAGGCCGAGGGACGGTCTGTGAGGCAGCCAAAGAGGCCCGGTGTTCACCTTCTGCGGTCCAGAAGGTGCTGACGTCGGCGTGAGGGGGCTTACCCAAGCCATAGCAGCGGCGCGACAGGCGCACGGGCTCTAGTTCCGTCCGGCGCTGACGGCGCCAGATTCTGGCCGAGGATAAGATTGGTGCAGTTCCCACACCGGCGAGCGAGACCTAGACGGCCCTCTTGTTACCCCAGAGCAGAACATGCAGCTGCGGCAATACGCGGGCTTCGAACCATCTGTCTCGCGTCACCTTTTCGATCAGCCACTCCATGCGCCTCATGATTCCGGCAAGGTCGACAGCTGCGTCTTCCTCGCCACGGCGCGGTGGCGTGTGATTGCCGGGTTGCAGATAGACCGGGAGACGTGGAAATCGGGCGGCGGCGTCTTTGGCGAAGGCGTAGTCACTCTCGTCGAAAACGACGAGCTTGAGCACGACTTGCGGCTTCTCCCGCGCCGCTTCGATGCAAGCCTCGAATGCAACCCAATCGGTCCTCATTTCGCTCGACGGCGGCTTTGGGCTGAGGACCAGTACGTCAAGCTCGGCAAACCAGTCCTTGGCCACCGAAGCTTGGGTTTCCAGCGCGAAGCGGTAACCTTCAGCATGGCCCCGCTCGATCAGGCCGCCGAAGGGCTGAATGGCGGGGTTGCCGCCCGACAGGGACACCATAACTGGCCGGGCGCCGGAAAGCGCAACCACGTTTTGCCACACCGCGTCCACTGGCATCATCTTCCATTCATCGCGGAATTGGTTGTCAACCGCATGGAGGCTGTCGCACCAGGAACAGCGGTAGTCACACCCGCCGGTTCTGATGAAGACGGTCGGCAAACCGATGAGCACGCCCTCGCCCTGGATCGTCGGCCCGAATATCTCGCTGACCCGGATTGCGGGCCGCGTGTCGGTCACGGCCGGTACTCCGCCCAGGTTTTAGGGGTTTCGCTCACCCTCACGGCGGCGGTTTCCGGCAGCCGTGCCTTGCACCATTCATAGAAATGCCTGGCCAGGTATTCCGCTGTGACCTGCTCATGCGCGAGCGCGTCGTTGAGGTGCCGGTGGTCCAAGCTCTCGTCGATATAGTGTTTGAGCGGCGCCAGATCGTGATAGTCGCGCACAAAGCCGTGCGAGTTCAGCTCCTTGGCCGAGAGCTCCACTACGACGATGTAGTTATGCCCGTGCAGTCGCGCGCACTGGTGCTCGGGTGGCAAGGAGGTGAGCTGATGCGAGGCCGAGAAGTGGAATTCCTTGGTAATGCGGAACATCAGGCGCTCCGCCTCCGCAGCGCCTCAAGCCAGAAATCGGTGTCCTCATAGTCGGTCGGGTCGGCGTGCTGCGCCAGATGAAACGCTTCGCGCCGCTCGACGCAGGTCCCGCACCGTCCGCAGTGACGTTCGCCGCCCTTGTAGCAGGACCAGGTCTGCGCAAATGGGGTCCCGTGCCTTGCTCCATCGCCGACGATGTCCGCCTTGGTGAGGTTCACATAAGGCGTATAAAGACGGATCTGCGCGTCTCCGTCGAGCGCTCGGTTCTGCATCGTCTGGAAAGCCTCGATGAAGGCCGGACGGCAGTCTGGATAGATGAAATGGTCTCCGCCGTGAGCGGCCATCCCCACTGCTTCGAGCTGCTGCGCGGCGGCGAGTCCGAAGGCGATGGCCAGCATGATGGCGTTTCGGTTCGGCACCACCGTGATCTTCATGGTGTCTTCGGCGTAGTGGCCGTCCGGCACGTCGACACCATCGGTGAGCGCGGAGCCGCAAAGGCCGCGGCCGATTTGGCGGATGTCGATGATCTGATGCGCAATGTCCAATCGCTGCGCGCACATCGCGGCGAATTTCAGTTCTTTGCTGTGCCGCTGGCCGTAGTCGAAGGACAGCAGCCCGACAAGTTCGTGCTCCGCTGCCACTTTGTGGGCAAGGGAAACGGAGTCCAATCCGCCGGAGCAGATGACGAGAGTCTTCATCGTGGTATCCTTGTTTTGACCGGGTAAGGCTGCGACCGGAGATTTCTCTGCGCTCCCCCTAGCCCAGCCAGTCAACTTTGTGAACCCTGTGGCGCTGACTCGCCGAGGGTGCGGCTGGGTCGCGACACCGCGCAGCCTCCTTAGGTCAATGTTCAAACCCGGGCATACGCTTAGAATCACAAATGCGAAGCCTCGCGATATGGCTTGGGAAGAATTCCCGTACTCGTGGGAGAGCGGAGGCTGCGGAGGCCACGCGCTGCCTAACAAGAGCAAGGGAGTGAGCGTGGTGCCGAGAGGTAGTTCAGTGGGCGTGCCCCCTCGCTTCAGCATCAGTCCGAATCGGACAGCACGATGGGCGGCAGAACCCCGGTTAGGATCGGTCGTCAGCCGACATCTGTGAACAAGCCGCATGCGTCGTTGCAATCACCCCTCTACTACGCGCAATTGCCGACATGGCCTCGCAGGAACTGGATTGGGCGATTTTCCAGATGGCGGTCGAAAGCGTCCGCTCTCTCTCATCAAGTTTCAGCGAAAGAGCCGCGGAGATAGCCGCGAGGAGCCAGGGTACATTGGTTTTCGACGTGCGGGTCGACGATGACCCGCAGGTGCAGCGAATCGCGGCAATCCGGTATCGAGGCGAACAAACTGGCGTGGTCGCGTTGGACAGGCAGGGCCTTCTTACCCACTATTGCATGGTGAATGACACGTTCTCAGATCTGATGGCGCCTTTGGAGAACTGGACAAGCATGCCCCTCTCAACGCAGGCAAAGATCGATATCACCGTCCATGCCGGCCCCTTCCTCGCCGCCCTACGAAATGCCGGTCATCTGCTTGGCAGTTAGCGTGACTGGAATGCATGTGTGATCCTGCATTCCCCCCGAACGCGCCGCGAGCGGCGCCCGAGCTAGGCTCTCCGGGCGCGTATGGCACCTGCTGCTCGCGTTGGTGATATCCTGGGCAAACGGACCTGTGGCGCAAACGCTGGGTTCCAACAATGCGAAAACGAGAGACCTGTTTCCCGGCAACCAACGGGAAACCGGCCTTCCACCGATCAGGCAGCGTCCAATATGTCCGCCTCCGTCTCAAGAATTCCGGCGGGTAGGGACAGCGATTTTGCGATCCGGTCCCTATAACCCTTGTTGTATCTCAGACCGGACTCAATGTTCAGGATTTCCTCAGCGGCAAGCCCGCACGCCACTGCCAGGTCCTCGACGGAATATCCAAGGTGCTCACGATAAGCACGGGTGATGTGGGTCCCCGCCGACATGGCCGTCAACACCGGCTCGGGAATGCGTGAATCTTTCATAAACACCTCGAAGAAGAGCAAAGATGCCCGGCACCTCGGGAGAGTTCCTCTGGACCCGGACAGTCAAATGAATTGACTCAATTCAGCCTGGAGGTCTGGTGCATGAGGCACCTAAGACCAGCGGCCGGAGGCGGTATATGGTGGCTCAACCGGGTCCGATCAAGTCGTAACAAACTGACCGCCGCAACATGGTCTGATCGACTGCGCCGACCATGCCCGCGCCACCCAGTGGGGCTGATCACCGCCGACGTTCCGGGGCAGTAGTTCGGCTTGCTCAACCCTGGATTCGGTGTTCCTGCTGGCCTGCTAGCCATGTCGAAGCAGCCGCCCCGGGCCAACGGGAACGGGCAAACGAGAGTGCGCCCGAGACCCGAGCTGATTGGTGCCATAGATGACGCCACGCTCGCCGCAGACGGCCTATCCACGCCATGGATGATCATCATCCATACAATCACTTTGGCCAACCATTGCCGAATGCGTTACTCGGGCCTCGCACAGACCTCCCGAAGGCATGGATGAGAATTGGCCTCTTTCACAATCGTCATCCCTTTTTATCAGAAAAAAGCGGGGATTCTTCGCCGTTCGCTACAGAGCGTATTTGAGCAGACTTATACGGGCTTTGAGGTTCTGGTTATCGACGATGAGTCCCCTCTTCCGGCTGAGGTCGAGCTGGAAGCGCTTGACGCCGATCAGAGGTCGCGCATCACGGTCATAAGGCAGGCCAACGCCGGCCCTGGTGGCGCTCGCAACACCGGGCTTGAGAACGTTTCGCCTTCGACGCGTCTCGTCGCTTTCCTCGATTCAGACGACACCTGGCTGCCACATCATCTGCACAACGCTTTTGAGAGCATGTTGTGCTTCGGAGGGGACTGTTACTGGGCCTCAATTCAAGCGAGCGAAGAGTTCTATTACCACCTCGCAATATCCGAACTTGCAGGGGCGGACGGGTGATTCGATTGGGGGAGCAGCCGCTTGTCATCGAAGTTCCTGACCTTGCAAGCGCAATGCTGAAGGACTGGAGCTTTCTCCATCTTTCTGGAATGGTGATCGGCCGTACCATCTTCAAAAAAATCCGTTTCGACGCCACTCTTCGGCGCGCCGCAGAGGACGTGCTTTTCTTCTGCGATACAATCCTCGCCTCTCGGCGCAGCCTGCTCTGCGGTGATCCGGGCGTCGTGCGCGGCTTGGGCGTCAATATCTTTCACCGCATCGACCGCACATCGCGCCGCTTCCTGCAGCAGCAATTCAACACCTGGGCAGCGCTCGACGCGCTCGAAGCTTGCTTTGCCTGACGGCCAGAGGAAGTTGAGTCAATCGCCACCCTCCAAGGGCAGAGCGCGTCGCCAGGCGCTTTGGAGCCAGGCCGGACTTCTTCGTCGCGGCAAAGTGCCAAACGTCGGCCTGCTCGCGCGTTGGGCGTGGCGTGACCCTGAGTTGCTGCTGACACTGAGGGAACTCGGGACAGCTAAGTTTGCGGAGGCGAAATGACTCCATATCATTGGGAATCGAGCCACGGCAATTTGGTGACGACCTCAATCTCTGGCTATGGGACTTTCTGTTGCCTGGATTCCGGGAGGTGCACCAACAAACAATGCTCGTGGGCGTCGGCACGGTCCTGAATTCGGGCCTGCTTCCGCGCGGTGTGCACAAGCTGGTTGTGGGAAGCAGCCGCGGGGAACCGCAGCTTAGTCCCGATGGCTCGCTCGACGGCTTGAAAAGTCGCTTTGGTGAGGTGCTGAACGGAATCCGCAAAGATTATCTTTAAGCAACGGGACGCTCCAGCAAATGTCGAAAATCAGCGTGGCGTGCTGCTCGCGGCCAGACGAGGTCGCGCGATTGAAGACACGCGATGACAAAGTCCGCGAGCAGCGACTCGGGCCGGAAATTCCGGAACTCCGTGGTGCTGAGACTTGGCGAGAGGTGCGTTGGCGGGTCCCACGCAAGTCACGCCGTTCTAGCGCGAGGAAGCTTTGATCGCATCCATGGCGAGACAGGCGCGGTGCCGAGCAGTTGGGCATAGAGGACACCGACAGAATGGGGCTGCAGCCTGGGGCAGACCCGGACCCTGTTCGTGCGTGATACACAGATGCTTCTTGTCCGCATACCGGTGATTTCGATCGGTTTGGGGTGCTGGGGGCTTCCGGGGCTGATATTCAGCCGGGTGCTCACCGGTCTGTTCAGCGCTGTCGTCAACATGGTGGTGGTGGAGCGGCTCATCAATGTCTCGGTCAGGGCGCAGTTGTTGGCGAATTTCAGGGCGCTCGCCAGCTCGGCCGTTCTGGCCGCAGGTGTAACGCTCGCCGATCATTGCATTGGCGCTCAGACCACGCAGACCGGCTTGGTTCTCCAACTCGCCGTCCTCATCTGCCTCGGCGGAACTCTCTATTGCGGTTTCAGTCTCTTTCTCTGGATCGTTATGGGCCGTCCGGATGGGCCGGAAACCGAAGTGAGAAAGCTCGCTTTCAAGGTGCTGTCCAAAGTCAGCCACGCGTGATCTCCAGCTCGTCAATTCAAAAGAGAGGTACGATGCCAGGTGCTCAGGAACTAGAACTGATTGCTGCGCTGCAGGACATAACGCATGATTGCCTAAAGATGTTCGTCAGGCCCGATGAGCCGATAGCGATACTGGATTTTCCCGACATCAAGAACTGTGGCGACTCGGCAATATGGCTGGGATTGCCTATTTGAAGGATCGTTACGCAAAGCGGCCTTCCTATGTCTGCACGACGGACGATTTTTCCCATGATGAACTCAAGGGGACGGCTCCGAGTGGGCCCATATTTATCCATGGGGGCGGCAATTTCGGCGACTTATGGGTATCTCACCAGGACTTCCGGGAACATATACTGGAGTTGTTTCCCGACCGGCAGATCGTCCAGTTTCCGCAATCGATCCATTACAGCTCTCCGGAACGGCTTGAGCAAAGCAGACGCGCCATTGGCCGACATAAGAACTTCGTGCTGCTGGTGCGCGACGAGGAATCCCTTCTGTTCGCCCGGGAAAAGTTCGATTGCCAGGTGCATCTCTGCCCCGACATGGCTTTTTGCATCGGCAGTGTGCAGCCTGATGCGCCCCGCTTCCCGGTGCTCGCGATGCTTCGCCAGGACAAGGAGCAGGTCGGAGCGGTCGATTTCTCTGTCTATCCCCATATCCCAAGGGAGGACTGGATCACCGAGCGCCACTCGAGGGTGGGCGTTGCAAAAGCGCTCGGTGCGGCATCTGCGTTGCTGCACCTCAGCCCCTCAGAAGTGCGGTTGCGCAAACTGAATGCCGCGGCCAACAACCGCTTTCGACGCGGCATCCGGCAGATTTCCCGTGGCAAGGCCATCCTTACGGATCGCCTGCATGTGCACATCTGTTCGATTCTCATAGGGCGCCCCCACGCGGTGCTGGACAACAACTACGGAAAAATTCGCCGGTTCATGAACGCTTTTTCAGGGGGTACCGATCTATCCTACAAGGCAATGTCGAATGACGACGGCATTAGATGGGCAAGAGAACAGGCGGTTGGCACAGTCAAAGACTGGAGACTGTCATGACTGCCGTAACGTTCATTGTTCCTGTCAGGCATCAGGATAACGCGCGTGATTGGGGCCTCCTGAAGAGGAACCTCGCCCAAACCGTCACATCCATTGCCAATCAAACCAACCCCGATTGGCGAGGCATAGTGGTTGCCAATGACGGGGCCGATCTTCCTGTCATGCCCGATAAGTTCTCGGTGGTCCGGGTGAGCTTTCCACCGAACGACATTCATGAGCGAGGCGATGCAACTGAGAACGACTTTCTGGATTCATTCCGCGCCGACAAAGGCCGCCGTGTTCTTGCCGGCATGCTCAATGCCGCTGGCAGCCGCTTCTTCATGATCGTTGACGACGACGATTTGGTAAGCTCTCGTATCGTGCAGTATGCTTCTAAGCATCCGAACGAAAACGGCTGGAGGATTGACAAGGGGTATCGCTGGGACGATGGCGGCAATGTTCTGCTCTGTCGTGACCAGTTCAGTCACTATTGCGGAACATCGCTGATCATTCGTTCGGATCTGTACGGGCTGCCGGCAAAAATCGAAGATGCCCCCATCGAATGGATCAAAGATACGCTTGGCAGCCACGTCCGTATAGCACCAGCTCTGGCCAAGCGCGGAACTCCCTTGAATTGCCTCCCGTTCCGGGCCGCTGTGTACCGTGTTGCACACCAGGGGTCGCACAATAAGACTCCGAGCCTCATGCAGATGTATTTCGTAAGCAGAAGCGCTCTGAAGCGCCCCTTCCGTGTCGCGAGAAATCTCGCCGGGTTGCGTCTGTTGTCAGCTCGCCACAGGAAAGAGTTCTTCGGACGACCGGAATAGACGGGCGGCTGCAAAGTTGTAGCAGGGCTTGAGCAATATTGGCGTTTGCGGCTGCGCTCTACGGCCTTAACGCGCGAGTTCGACATGCCTGATTGGTTGCCTGGCCTGAATTGCGTAACCCATTGTCAGCCCAGGTAAGGGAATCGACTCACTATCGGTCAGGGGCAATTCAGGAGAATCTTGGCCACCGCTTCAGCATGAGCGGCCATTAGGCGGGGACTCTATTCTCCAGCTTCTGACATCCGCAAAGGAGGGTATCGCATTCGCGATCGAGGGCCGAAGGTCTCTCGGTGGCACCGGCTGCGCCAAACCATACCTTAGCAAGCCAGGCCGAAGCGCTCTGTCAGTTGGCATGGCTTTTGCGCTTGAACCGTCCAAGCCGACGGGCGCTTTGCATCTACGGTATGGATGAACACCATGCATAGAATCAGTTTTGTCGATCGTACCCGAACCGACATAAGCGACAGCACCTGCGGTGCATCGGCCCGTATCGCTGCTTCAATCGCTGAGGCACGAAACGTCCGAGTCGGGCAACGGCACGCCCGGGAGTCTGAGGCGGCATCGAGGAGTTCAACCAATCGGCGTCGGCGGTCAAGGACGCCGCGACCTGATCAGACATTCGAGAGCGCCGTCCTTTGCGAAAAGATGGAGAAGCCGTTGAAGCTTGCCGGTAAAACCGTTGTCGTAACCGGTGTCTGCTCCGGGGTCGGCGCCGAAGTCGCCCGTCTCGCCCGGTGCGAAGGCGTGCGTCTTATTGGAGTCGATCTGGAGGATCCCGTCGTGATGCTGGACGCGTTCTTTCGCATCGATCAGGATTCTCCCGAAGAAATTGATGCAGCGCTTACCCAGTTCCCCGAACGCATCGACGGCCTCGTCAATGCCGCAGGCGTCTCGGGCACGCTGGATCGGGACATTGTCGCACGCGTGAATTATCTCGGGATACGTCATCTGTCACATGCACTTGCCTTCCGAATGCCCGAGGCCTCTTCGATCGTGAATTTCGCCTGCCTGCATGACCCCGAATGGCCCAAGCGGGTTGATCTGCATAAGGAACTTGCCGCTACTCAGAGCTTTACGGATGGACTGGCTTGGCCGGCCGCCAGCCCGGTGCCGCAGGAACCTGCTATCGCTATTTCAGGCGCCAGCATTGACTGGATACAACTGGCCGGCGGCCTGATCTTCGCCGCGCTCATGGCATACCCGCCAGCGAAGACCGCCGCCGGGTCATCAGACCTGACGGCAACTCCATTCGACTTGACGATCGCGAAATGGATGCGATGGCGGACAATTCACAAACGAGCACAAGGAAATCCTTACATGAGATCCTCACCGAAAGAGACCGCCACCGCGGCCATCCCGATTCATCGAGTGCATCCCCCGTCTTTCTGGAAGGGGATGATCCTTGCTGCGACCGTGATCGTCCTCGTACCGAGTAGTCAGGTTTCGGCTAAGGGCAAGGGACAAACCGTTCACCACATAGATCAGGCAGCCTCAGTTGGTTGGGAGAGGAAGAAGATGGAAGAACTTCCGGCGGGAACAAAGTTCAACCACGCTAACAGGGATGGGGTGTGGGGCGGTCGCGGGCAAAGCGGGCACACGGGCGACGCAATTTGGATGACCTCAGAAAACGATGTAAACACGGCACGCGGCTATGCAGGTAGTTCTGGAAAGTACTTTGTTGTCGAGGCGAAAGAGCCCCTGAAATTAGCGGTCATGGACGAGCAGGGTAATCAAGTGTTCCCCGATGAACTAGGCGCATGGGCTCCCTTGGCGCAGAGATACGGCTTGGATGGAGTGAAGACGGAATATGGAAGCTCGTACGAGGTGATTTTATTTCACAGAAGCAAGATTGCACCTGTGGAAGAACGTGGTTTCGATTAGCACAGACGCCAGCGCACGACGCCATCGAGATAGGTGCCGTCCTCGTTGAGGGGGATGAAGTTTGCGAGTTCGGTCATGGTCTGTGTCCTGAGTGTGTGTTTCCCGACGGGAAAGCCCTTTCGAGCGAAGCCTCCCCGGTCTTTCCGGGGGGATGGCGAGAGCCCGCCCCACTGCGGCGGGCGGGACTGTCAAGTGGCGTGGTGCGGAAGGTGGGGGACCTTCTCGGTCCGCTCGCGGACTGGGCAGAAGATTTTCCACCTTCACGGGCCGCTTGACCGGCCCGGCCGGCGATGCCCCCTCCTCGTCATCGCGCAGTGGCGCGCTGCATCGCTTCACGTAGGTATCAAAGCCGTAAGGCTGATTCCTTTAGTAGCTCCGTTGGAAAGCGCGCGGGCGGTGATTGAGGTCAGCTTCCTGTTGCGCACCGCTCCCTTGCTGGAGCCGCCAGCCTTCGCCGCAATATGGACCCCCCGGACCGTCGATAGAGGCCTCATGTGAGCTTCTGAAACGCCTTTGGCCAACGGCAGCGCGATGACGCCTTCAAGCGTGGGAAGATCTTAAGCGTATGCCGACAGGCCGAGAACCGGCTGCCATAATACAGGTCCGTTCAAACGTCCCCTCCAGCGGATGCGCATGAGGCTAGCGTGCGAAACCTCGAGAAAGCCGGCGACCGCCTCCGTGTTGCCCACCGCCTTGGGATGCCCGATGCGCGCCAACGGCCAAGTTGCAAGACGCAGGATCCGTTCCATGCGCGTATCGGTCACTGTCACGATCCGAGTGAGTTCGTTCGACAAGCCGAATTCGATCATGCCCGCGAATAGCTCGTAGGTTGCTTGGGCCAGCCCTCCAGCCTTGGGCGTTGATGCAGGGAGATCGAGTGCGAAACGACTGCTCTCCCAAATGCGGGCACTCGCTGGCGCCGCGGTCTCGCCAAGCAGCATCGGAAACGTGTCGCGCAACATTGTCGGTCCCGTCGTCGGCAAAAAACGGACGCAACCGCGAATGCGCCAGTCGGATCCTTTGAGAAGGAGATAGACGGGCCTCAGCCCGTCATATGCGTCTGTTTCCAGTTCCTCTTCGGTCTGAACATCCCAATCCAGCCTTTCCTTGAAAACGCGATGCCTCAGTCCGTACATTTCTTTGAGCTCGCTTGAAAACTCATCGTAGAGCTCAGGTGTGATTAGCTGCATCATTTGTCGCCTCCGTGCAGGATGTGGTCCCGCCATCGAAGAGCAAAGCCGACAATCATGCAGCCTGTAGACCTTTACAGGTATCCGCAGAAAGGAATCAGGATCTCGAATGTCGGGAAGAAGCCAGCCGTGCTACGGCTTGGTTGATGGTTCGCACGCCAAGTTTTGCCTTGGCGTTTTCCAGATGGAAGGTCACGGTTCGTTTCGAGACGCTGAGAATCTGGCTGATATCCCAGGCCGACTTGCCGTCCGCCGCCCATTTCAAGCATTCGAATTCTCGCGGGGTCAGGATTACGCCATTGACCACGCAATCTTCGGCGAGCCTGCGCCGGGCAAATATATGAAAGCTGATCGCGACCAGCTGCAATGCTTGCTCGTACCGTGTCAGTGACCGCAAGAGAGGCGGACGGGGCTGGTCGGAAGCCAAGGTCAGCGCAGCAAAGCGGCCGCGATGGTCATGTATCGACATGGTCAACCCGGAACGAATGCCAAATCGAGCTGCTTCTTCCAGAATCCGTTGCTGTGAAGCCGGGAGATGTTGCCGAGCTAAATCCACACCCCAATCAAAGGTGTCCCAGCCTTGAAGCCCGCGCAGGATCACCGGATCATGCCTGTGGTAGCGCAATTGCATATAGCGCGATGTCCAGGATGGGGGATAATTCGAAATCAAGCGCGGCTTCCGGCCGGAAGCTGACGGGCAACTGAAATAGGCAAAGAGCGGAAAGTCTAACGCGGCTGCGGCAGACGCCATTGTCTCACACAGATCGACAGCATCGACGCTTTCGGAGAGTTGCTCGAGGAAATTTTCAAACACGCGATGCATCTGCGCTTTGCATAAACCTCCGTGCCGTTGCTCGGCGCAGACCTTCGTCTAAATGATTGGCGATCCATTCGACGTTTGCGAGCTGGTCGGCTTAATCGCGGGCATTGCTCTGCTCCTGGTCAATGAGCCTGTTGTGCGGCGATGCAGCGCCGCGAGCCTCTAATTTGTTGCACCAATTGGTGACATTCCTATGTTGTCGATAAGCCGTATGTCGCCTAGCCATGCCGCGACAAGCAAGCGTGCCGGTTGGTCAAGGCTCGTCAGCGGTTGCAGATCTGCCTCGCGGCGAAGTTCCAGGTACTCGACTTCGCGATAGCCGGCAGCCAGGATTGCTGCGCGCGCTTCCGCAAGAGTGGGAAGGACAGGAGCGCCGCGCGCAAGCCGATCGGCCACCCCCAGCAAGACCGCTGCCAACTTTGGGGCAATGGCGCGCTGTGCTGGCGAGAGCCGAAGATTGCGCGAGGACAGTGCAAGACCGTCGGCTTCGCGGATTGTCGGACAGGCCAGGATGGTGATTGGAATGTCCAGGTCGCCGACCATGCGCCTGACCAGCTGAAGCTGCTGAAAGTCCTTTTCGCCAAAACAGGCCAAGTCAGCGCCGGTCTGCAGGAAGAGCTTGGAAACGACTGTCGCCACGCCGTCGAAATGGCCCGGCCGAAAGCTGCCGCACAGGCCCTCGCTGATGCCGGACACCGAAATGCTCGTGGCGAAGCCTGGCGGATACATCTCTTCTGCATCCGGCAGATAGAGCAAATGCACGCCGAGCGGCGCAAGCCTTGCAGCATCTTGGTTTTCCGTGCGAGGATAGGCATCAAGATCGGTGGCACTGTTGAATTGCTTGGGGTTGACGAACAGCGTCACGACTACCCGATCGGCCTTCTGAAGCGCAGCACGCACGAGACTGAGATGACCTTCATGCAAGGCCCCCATGGTCGGTACAAGGGCGACCTTGGCGCCTGAGCGACGCCATCGCGCGGTAACAGCGCGGAGCTCGGCAGTGCTTCGAACGATCGGCACGCTCATGTGACGTCTCCGGCCCTCGCCTCGTGTGTGTAGAGATGTTCCGCCGCCGGAAAGCACCGTCTCCTGACGTCAGCGGCATAAGCCGCAATCGCTGCATCGGCCTGTTCGCCAAGTTCGGCGTAGCGCTTGACGAATTTCGGCCGGAAGGAGCTGAAAAGCCCGAGCATATCGTCGCTCACCAGAATCTGGCCGTCGCAGGCGAGTGAGGCGCCGATGCCGATGGTGGGGACGGCGATCTCCGCAGTGATGCGTTTTGCGAGGGGTTCGGGCACCTTCTCCAGCACCACGGAGAATGCGCCGGCCTCCGTAACCGCATTGGCATCGCGCCTGATGCGCTCGGCATCTTCTCCCCGCCCCTGGACGCGGTAGCCACCGAGCGTATTGACCGCCTGAGGCGTTAAACCGACATGCGCCATGACAGGGATGCCGCGGGCGCAGAGGAAGCGGATGGTCTCGGCCATTTTCTCACCGCCTTCGAGCTTCACAGCCGCACAACCGGTCTGCGCCATCAGGCGCGCAGCGTTGCCGAAGGCCTGCACGGGGCTCTCTTCATAGGAGCCGAATGGCAGGTCAACGACCATCAATGATCGCACCAGACCGCGGCGCACCGCCTGGCCGTGCATGATCATCATGTCGAGAGTGACGCCCAGCGTCGATGAGAGGCCGTGCAATACCATGCCAACGCTGTCGCCAACGAGAACGACGTCGCAGTGTGGATCAACCAATCTGGCTATCGGCGTGGTGTATGCCGTCAGGCAGACGAGTGGAGCCTGGCCTTTCCGCGCGCTGATATCCGGCGGTGTGATCGCCTTTGTCTCACCCGTTGCACTCAACGATGCATCCTTCCCTAGCGTTACCCCCCGCGGGTGTCGCGTTTGGCATATTTTTGTGCGAGTGCGAAGTGCAAAAAAGATCGTCCAGCTGTGCGGTGTTGACGTTCGTGCAGCAACGCTTAAATTCAATCGATTGATAACCCCGAATTCGGGAACAACTCACCTTCGCGAACATGAACCATCAGGCAAAAGGAACCAGAAAAGGCAGAGCCGCGGTCAAGGCCGACGAAGCAAAAGTGGACCTGATCGCCGTTGTCGTCGCCGTAACTGACAGTGATCCCTGTCTTCTCACCATCGGGAACGCGGATACCCTTCCGTCCGGCCCCTATGCGCTGGAGCATCGATCGCTGCAATCAGGTCTGAGGGGTTGGGTCGAGCAACAGACCGGCCACCCGCTCGGCTATATCGAGCAGCTCTACACCTTCGCCGATCGGGACCGCATAGGTGCCGAGCCCCAGGAACGCGCCATCTCAATCAGCTATCTCGCACTCACTCGCAAGGAACAGGCAGCGGGCTCCGCTAGTTGTGGGTGGCGCAGTTGGTACGAGTATTTGCCCTGGGAAGATCATCGCTCCGGCACGCCGGTGGTGCTCGATATCTTACGACCACGCCTGAGTGAGTGGGCTGAGGGCGCCAGCGACGCCACCACGCGACGCGAACGCCTGCAGCGCGCCGCGATTGCCTTCGGTTTCGACCACCGCAATTGGAATGAGGAACTCACCCTACAGCGTTATGAGTTGCTCTATGAATCTGCCCTGATCGAAGAGGCTGGCCGCGGGCGGGACGCAACGCCTGCGGTGACATCTGGCAAGGCAATGGTCGCTGACCATCGACGAATCCTGGCGACGGGCATTGCGCGGCTACGCTCCAAGATCAAATACCGGCCGGTGGTTTTCGAGCTCATGAGGCCGTCCTTCACGCTGCTTCAGCTGCAGCGGACCGTGGAGGCCCTCGCCGGGAGGCTCATCAACAAGCCGAATTTCCGCAGGCTTGTTGAGCAGCAAGAGTTGGTCGAGGAAACTGGCGAGACCTCCCTCGAGACGGGCGGGCGACCGGCAAAGCTCTATCGGTTCCGGCATGCCGTCCTCGACGACAGGGCTGGGGCCGGGACAAAATTGCCGCTCGCGCGGGCTTGACATACTTATAGTCAAGGTAGACATATTCCCCTTATTGTCAGATCGAATATAAGCGGAGGCGCTGATGACTGGGGCGTTACCTACGGCTGCGTCCCTGTACGAGCGCGTCCGGCGGGTGATTCCGCCAGTCGAATGGCCGGCGTTTACCGACGACCTTGAAGCCATCCTTGCGCTGAAGCGCGATCGAAACGCGGTCATCCTTGCGCACAACTACCAAACGCCGGAGATCTTCCATTGCGTGGCCGACATCGTCGGCGACAGCCTCGCACTGGCCCGCAAGGCGGCCACGGTCGAGGCGCAGGTCATCGTGGTTGCCGGCGTGCATTTCATGGCCGAGACGGCCAAGCTGCTCAATCCTAACAAGATGGTCCTCATTCCGGACCTCCGCGCCGGTTGCTCGCTGGCCGAATCCATCACGGCAGAGGACGTGCGGCAGCTACGGCAGCGCTATCCGGGGGTCCCGGTTGTCACCTACGTCAACACTTCGGCAGCGGTAAAAGCGGAGTCGGACATCTGCTGCACCTCGGGCAATGCCCGCGCGGTGGTGGAATCTCTCGGCGTGCCGCGCGTGATCATGGTGCCCGATCAATACCTGGCGATAAACGTTGCGGCGGACACGGATGTCGAGATCATCGCCTGGAAGGGCCACTGCGAAGTGCATGAGCGCTTCACGTCGACCGACATCCGGGAATTGCGCGATGCACATCCTGGGGTCATCGTGCTCGCCCATCCAGAATGCCCGCCCGAGATTGTCACACAAGCGGAATTCTCCGGCTCGACTGCGGCCATGTTGGATTATGTCGAGCGGGAGAAACCAGCGCGCGTCGTCCTGCTGACCGAATGTTCGATGAGCGACAATGTCGCGGTCGCGCATCCCGAAATCGAGTTCATCCGCCCTTGCAATCTCTGCCCGCACATGAAGCGCATCACCTTGGCCAACATCCGCGCCGCGCTCGAAGAGAACCGGCATGAGGTTCGGATCGCCGCCGGGATTGCAGAGCGCGCGCGCCACTCAGTCGAGCGAATGCTTTCCATATGAGCCTCGACGTTCATGACATTGGCGGGGCACCGGTGATCATCGGCTCTGGTTTGGCAGGCCTGATGACCGCGCTCCATCTGGCGCCGGAACCGGTTGTGCTTCTATCTAATGCGGGGCTGGGAACCGGAGCCTGCAGCGAGCTCGCCCAAGGCGGTCTTGCTGCAAGTGTCGGCGGCGAAGACAGTCCCGAACTTCATCTTTGTGACACCCTGGCGGCCGGCGACGGCCTCTGCGACGAGGCAACGGTGCGGCGAGTGGTCCGAGCTGCACCTGAAGCGATCAGGACTCTAGAGCGGTTTGGAGTCGCATTCGACCGACGCGCTGATGGCGCCTTGCGGCTGGGGCTCGAGGCGGCGCACTCGCAGCGGCGGATCGTGCATGCGGCGGGCGATGCCACCGGTCGCGAACTGGTGCGCGCGCTGGTCGCGGCAGCACGGCGCACAGCCTCCATCACTGTCCTGGAAAACGTCGAGGCCCGCCGGCTTGTCGTGGAAGACGGGGCGATCATCGCCGTGGTCGCGGCCGGGTGCACGGGCGCAATCGCCTTGCCAACGCGCCGCGCGGTGCTGGCGACCGGCGGCATCGGCGCCTTGTTCAGCGAGACGACAAACCCGCCTGGCTCATGTGGACAGGGGCTCGCGCTCGCCGCTTGTGCCGGGGCGGAGTTCGCCGACCTGGAATTCGTGCAATTCCACCCGACCGCCCTCGAGGGCCCGCGGCGGCCGATGCCGCTGGTGAGCGAGGCGGTGCGTGGCGAGGGTGCTGTGCTCGTCGACGAGCAGGGAGAGCGTTTCCTGGGTGATACCCCAGGGGGCGAGCTTGCGCCTCGCGACGTGGTTGCGCGCGCGGTTTGGCGCCAACTCGCTCTCGGACGCCGTGTGTTTCTTGACGCCAGGCAATGTCTGGGTCCCAGATTTGACAAGCGCTTTCCGGCGATCGCCGATTTGTGCCGCCAGGCCGGCATCGATCCGGCGACCGACCTGATCCCGGTGCGCCCGGCCGCACATTATCACATGGGCGGTGTTGCAGTAGACGCTGCGGGCCGCAGCTCCATCGAGGGACTGTGGGCATGCGGCGAGGTCGCTTGCACGGGTCTGCACGGCGCGAACCGGCTCGCCAGCAACTCGCTTATCGAAGCAGTGGTGACGGCGAGCTGGGTTGCTGAAAGCGTCGCCGACGCATCACACACCCGGCGACCACGCGTGTGTTCGGCATTCGTGCCTCAACGGCCGGACGCCTCCGGCATCCGTCCAATCGTCTCCGCCGCGCTCGGCATCGTCCGCGACGGCGAGACGCTACGCGACGGGGTGGCTACCCTGTTGCCGGTTGCAGCTCACGACAGCGCGGCGTCTGACCCCGCCATGGTCGCGCTGATGATCGCCATTGCGGCTCTGCGGCGCGAAGAGAGCCGCGGCTCGCACTATCGTTCCGATTTCGCCGGACGCGATGCAGATGCGCGCCAGTCACGACTGACACTGCGCAGCGCAATACAGACCGCCGTCGCACTCAGCTGGCGAGCGCCGATGCGGAGTACCCTGACATGAAATTCTCACCGCTTCCCTCAACCCTGATCGAACCGATCGTGCGCGGTGCTCTTCTCGAAGACCTGGGCAGATGCGGCGATCTGACCAGCGAGGCCGTGATCCCGCGCGATCGCACCGCCACGTTGGTGCTGAAGTCGCGACAAACGGGGATCGTTGCCGGGCTCGATCTGGCCGCCTTCGCCTTCATGCTCGTCGAACCTGCGATCGACATGCAAATCTGGAGAGTTGACGGCAGCGATGTCGCGGGGGGCGAAATCATCGCCATGCTGTGCGGACCGGCGCGGGGCCTGCTCACCGCCGAGCGCACGGCGCTCAATTTTCTGTGTCATCTAAGCGGCATTGCCACTGCCACGGCAGCGATGGTCGAAGCCGTGCGTGGCCACAAGGCGAGGATCGTGTGCACGCGAAAGACGACGCCCGGCCTGCGCGCGCTGGAGAAATATGCGGTACGCGTCGGCGGCGGCGCCAATCACCGCTTCGGGCTCGACGACGCCTTCCTGATCAAGGACAACCACATCGCGATCGCCGGCGACATTCGCACGACAATAGAGCGGGCGCGCGCTGCCGCGGGGCACATGGTGAAGATCGAGGTCGAGGTCGAGACCCTCGAGCAGCTCGATACAGCGCTCACGCTGGGGGTCGACGCGGTGTTGCTCGACAACATGTCGGTTGAGGACCTTGCCCGCGCCGTGGCAATGGTTGGGGGCCGCGCCGTCACGGAGGCTTCCGGCCGGGTGACACCGAAAATGGCACCGGCGATTGCTGCGACGGGTGTTGATCTCATCTCGGTCGGATGGCTGACACACAGCGCGCCCATTCTCGACATCGGCCTGGACATGCCAACTCGCGGGAACATCAGCACTCATTTGAACTAACGGGAAACACAATGGGGAGCAACGTGCTCGGGCTGCGCGCACCAAAAGGCGCGAAAGAGCACGCTTCATGCGGCTCACCCTTCATTACTTCCGGATCCCAATATTGCGCCCACCGACGAGCCAATCGGAAGGGGCTCCCACTCGACGGACTGGTGAGTGCGCTCGCTGATCGGCAATAGAGGCTTTGACGATGACAACGGAAATGAACGAGGAGTGCGACTCGGACTTTGCCACGCAGTCGATGGAGGCAGCACTAGCCCGATGGAGCCGCAAAGAGGCCGAGGCTATATACGGAATGCCGTTCAACGATCTGCTCTTCTTGGCGCAGACGGTCCATCGCCAGAACTTCGATCGCAACCGGGTGCAGCTGTCGCGGCTTCTCAGCATCAAGACCGGCGGATGCCCGGAGGATTGCGGCTATTGCAGCCAGTCTGCGCATCACCAAACCGGCCTGAAGGCCTCGAAGCTGATGGAGGTCAAACATGTCGTCGAGGAGGCGACCAAGGCACGAGATGCTGGCGCAACCCGCTATTGCATGGGCGCTGCCTGGCGCAGTCCGAAGGAGCGCGACATGGACGCCGTGCTCGCCATGATCGAAGGCGTGAAGGCGCTCGGCCTGGAGACCTGCATGACTCTCGGCATGCTCGACCTCAGCCAGGCGCAGCGCCTGAAGGCGGCCGGTCTCGACTACTACAACCACAACATCGACACCTCTGCGCGCTATTACGGCAAGGTCGTTTCGACCAGGACCTTTGCCGACCGGCTGGAAACGCTTGGGCGCGTGCGCGAGGCTGGGATCAAGGTCTGCTGCGGCGGCATTGTCGGGATGGGAGAGGAAAAGGCCGATCGCATGGACATGCTGGTGACGCTGGCGAACCTGCCCGAGCCGCCCGAAAGCGTGCCGATCAACATGCTGATCCCCATCAGGGGGACGCCGCTCGCCGATGCCGAACCCATCGATCCGATCGATTTCATCCGCACCATTGCGCTCGCCCGGATCATGATGCCGAAGTCTGATGTAAGGCTCTCCGCCGGCAGGACGGCGATGAGCGACGAGACCCAGGCGCTGTGCTTCTTTGCCGGCGCCAATTCCATTTTTGTCGGCGACACGCTGCTGACTGCGGACAATCCCGGAGAGGACAAGGATACTCGTCTATTTAGACGTCTGGGCATCGAACCGATGCGAGGCGAGGCGAAATGAACGAGCCACCGCTCGCCCGCTTTGAAGCAACCTTGCAGGGGTTGGCACGCAAGGACCGGCTGCGCGCACTGGCGCCGCGGGTCGGGCTCGACTTCTCGTCCAACGATTATCTCGGGCTTGCTGCCTTCAAGAGACTTGGCGATGCAGTCGCGGCGGCAATCGAGCGGGGCACCCCTGTGGGCGCTACCGGATCGCGGCTTCTGCGCGGCAACGCGCCGGAGCATGAGGCGCTGGAGTCAGATGCTGCCGCGTTCTTCGGGGCCGAACGGGCGCTGTTCTTCGGCAGCGGCTACATGGCCAACTTCGCCCTCCTGAGCACCCTGGTGAAGAAGGGCGACCTGTTGATCCTCGATGAACTCGCCCATGCCAGCATGCATGAAGGGGCCCGGGCAGGACGCGCCGAGTTCAGGCTGGTGGCACACAATGACATTGATGCTTTTGAGGACGCGATCAGGCGCTGGCGCGCCGAAGGCGGCATTGGCCGCATCTGGATCGGCGTTGAAAGCCTCTACAGCATGGATGGCGACTGCGCGCCGATGGAGAGCCTGGTTGAGCTTGCCGATCGGCACGAGGCCTTCATACTGGTCGACGAGGCACATGCCACAGGTGTCTGGGGACCGGGGGGCCGCGGGCTGGCCGCCGCGTTCGAGGGCCGCGACAACATCGTGGCTCTCCATACATGCGGCAAGGCACTCGGCGCATCGGGCGCGCTCGTCACCGGGCCGCGAGTGCTGTGCGACTATATTGTCAATCGCTGCCGTCCGTTTATCTACGCCACCGCACCATCGCCGCTGATGGCAGTGGCTGCGCGCGAAGCGCTCGCAATGCTGGTCGACGAGCCGATGCGCCGCGTTGATTTGCACGAGCACGTTGCCTTCGCAAGCCGGCAACTGGCCGAGCATTGCGGAGCCAAGCCCAGCGGTTCGCAGATCCACCCATTTGTCATTGGGGACGTGGCGCGCACCATGGCTGTCGCGGCGGCTCTGCAGGCTCGCGGCTTCGACTTACGCGGCATTCGTCCGCCGGCGGTGCCGGAGGGTACCTCGCGGCTGCGCATTTCGCTGACGCTCAACGTGGGCAAGGCTGACATTCGCGTCATGGTCGAGACGCTTGCCGAAGTATTGGCCACCACGGCATGAGCAAGCGCATCGTCGTCACGGGAACCGATACGGGAATTGGCAAAACCGTTTTCGCCGCGGGGCTCGCAGGTCTGCTCGACGGCTTCTACTGGAAGCCGGTCCAATCGGGTCTCGAAGGTGAGACCGACAGTGAGGTGGTCGAACGGCTCGCTGGCCTGCCATCGGGGCGGGTGCTGCCGGAGGCCCACCGCTTGAGGAGCCCCTTGTCGCCGCACCGTTCAGCCGAAATCGACGGTGTCTCGATCGAGCCTGCCGATCTTTCATTTCCGGTCCTGCCCACACCGCTCGTCATCGAAGGCGCTGGCGGACTGATGGTGCCGATCAATCGACAGACAAGATTCATTGACATCTTCGCTGAATGGCGGCTGCCGGTGATCCTGTGCGCCCGCACTGAACTCGGCACGATCAACCACAGCCTGCTGTCGATCGAAGCCCTGCGGGCTCGCTCGATCCCGCTGATCGGCGTTGTCTTCATCGGTGAAGAGGCGGCCGATACGCAAAAGACAATCACCGAGTTGGGCGCGGTGCGTCAGCTCGGCAGACTGCCACACCTCGCTCCGCTCACGAGCGAAACTCTGAGAAAGGCGATGTTTGCAAGCTTCGACCTTGCGCAGATGGCTGGAGGCGAGTGATGCCGCGGTCGCGCGTCTGGCATCCCTTCACCCAGCACGCGATCGAGCCGCCCATGCTGTCCGTCGTCCGCACCGACGGAGCTTGGCTGGAGACGAATGACGGAAGGCGTATCCTCGACGCAATCTCCTCCTGGTGGG
This sequence comes from Mesorhizobium sp. B2-5-7, assembly GCF_006440875.1. Taxonomy (NCBI): domain Bacteria; kingdom Pseudomonadati; phylum Pseudomonadota; class Alphaproteobacteria; order Hyphomicrobiales; family Phyllobacteriaceae; genus Mesorhizobium; species Mesorhizobium sp. B2-5-7. The sequence continues at coordinate 27,191 of NZ_VFUO01000013.1, forward strand.
TGGTCACTCACGGGCACCGCCAGCCACGGATCATGGAAGCGATCCGGATTGCGACCGAGATGCTTGACCAGGTGATCTTCGCCGGCCTCACCCATGAGCCGGCAGAGCAATTGGCGTCGGCGCTGATCGAAATGGTGCCGCCAGGCCTCGACTGGGTCTTTTATTCCGACAGCGGCTCCACGAGCGTTGAAGTCGCACTGAAGATGGCGCTCGGCTATTTCCGCAACACAGGCGCGCCGCGCTCGCGCATCGTCGCCATGGAACACAGCTATCATGGCGACACGATCGGCACGATGAGCGTCGGCGCCCGGGGCGTGTTCAATGCCGCCTACGAACCGCTGTTGTTCGAGGTCGACACCATTCCTTTTCCGGCCGCGGGGCGGGAGCAGGAAACGCTGGATCGTTTCGAGACCCTGTCTCTTGACCGCCGCGCCGCCGCGCTGATCATCGAGCCGCTCGTGCTTGGCGCCGGCGGCATGCTGATGTATCCGGCCTGGGTGCTGGCGGAATTGAAGCGGATCGCTGAAGCGTCCGGCACGCTCTTGATCGCCGACGAAGTGATGACCGGCTGGGGGCGCACCGGAACCATGTTCGCCTGCGAGCAGGCATCGATCTCACCGGACATATTGTGCACCTCGAAGGGCTTGACTGGCGGCGCCGTCCCGCTGGCAGCCACGCTCGCCAGCGATGCCATCTTCGAGGCCCACTACTGCGTGGACCGAAAGAAGACCTTTTTCCACTCAAGTTCCTACACCGCCAATCCGATCGCCTGCGCGGCCGCGCTTGCCAATGTCGAGGTCTGGCGGTGCGAGCCGGTCGCCAAGCGGATTGCGGCCTTAAGTGCGAGACAGGCCGATGGCCTGCAACGCTTCCAAAACAATCCCTTCTTCGCCGAGGGCCGAGCAAACGGCACGATCCTAGCCCTCGATCTGCGCACCGGCTCGGCCGGATATCTGGCGGAGATCGGGCCGAAACTGCGCGCTTTTTTCCTCGAACGTGGCATGCTGGTGCGCCCGCTCGGAAATGTCCTCTATCTTTTGCCGCCCTATTGCATCACCGGCGACGAACTGGACGGGCTCTATGACGCCATAGAGGAGGCCGGCGAACGCTTCGGTTCGCGATCATGATCCGGTCGTCGCGCATCGTCGGTTTCGGTCATCACGCGCCGGCGCGCAAGGTCAATAACGCGGAAATCGAAGGTCGTCTCGGGCTCGAACCCGGCTGGATCGAGCGGCGCACCGGGATACGGTCGCGCTTCTGGGCAACGGGCGAAGACACATTATCGGGCCTTGCCACGCGCGCCGGCGACATGGCGCTGGCGAATGCCGGTGTCGACCGTGACGATATCGGCCTGCTGTTGCTGGCCACGTCCACGCCCGACCATCTCCTGCCACCGAGCGCGCCGCTGGTGGCCCACCGGCTCGGGCTCGACCGCGCCGGTGCGATTGACCTGACGGGTGCCTGCGCCGGCTTCATCTATGCCTTGATGTTGGCGGATGGGTTCACCCGCCTCCATGGCAAAGCGAGCCTGGTGATTGCCGCCAATATCCTCAGCCGCCGCATCAATCCGGCCGAGCGCGCAAGCGCGGTGTTGTTTGCGGATGCCGCCGGCGCGGTGGTGGTTGCCCCGTGCAAAGAGCCGGACGGAGGCATTCTCGGCGCGGCGATGGCCTCGGACGGCTCGCGCTACGGGCTGATTCAGATTCCCGCCGGCGGCAGCAACACGCCGTTTCATGGCGAGCTGGACCTCGAGCAAACCCGTATGACCATCAGTGACGGGCGTGAAGTGTTCGCCAGGGCTGTAGAGATGATGACTGACTGCTCGAGAGGTGCGCTCACGGCCGCCCGAATGCCGCCGCAACACATCGATCGTTTCGTGCCGCACCAGGCCAATGCCCGGATCTTCGATGCGGTCGGCAGGAATCTGGGCATAGCGGATGAAGCAATTGTCAAGACGATTGCCGATTACGGCAACTCTTCGGCCGCGACGATCCCACTCTCGCTCTCGCTTTCGCATCGGGCGCAGCCGTTTCGGCCAGGCGAAAAGATTCTTCTTGCCGCGGCCGGTGCCGGTCTCAGCGGAGGCGCACTCGTCATAGGAATTTAGCCGTACGCGGTCATGCACAGGATCCGTCACCGATGACACGAACGAACGGGCGCACGAAAAAATGGTCGCCGACAAGCTTCATGGGCGCTGGCGTGGTCAGGCCAGAGCGATCAAAGTTGCAGATGATTCTGTCGATCAGCACGATCGGCAATGCTGTCTTTCGAAGGTTGTCGGCGCCAGCATGGGAGAGCGGAGCCAACAGAGTTCATCACCCCTCCTCACCTCGACGAAGTCGTCCTGGTCGATAAGTCCGGCCCTTCTGGTCCATAGATCAATATTGTAGCGGCAGCACCGGCAGCCGAGAATTGAACAAGCGGCCCCTCGAAGGCATCAAATGATCATGCAGTCCGAAAACAATACCCATCTGCCTGCCTCAGCAACGCTCGCTCCCTTTCGAAACCCGGTGTTTCGCTCGATCTGGACCGCCACACAAATATCCAGCCTCGGTTGGCTCGTGCAAACGGTGGCCATCAGCTGGCTGATGGCCACGATTTCCGCTTCGGACCTGATGGTTGCGCTGGTGCAGGCTGCATCCACCTTGCCGGTGTTCCTCCTCTCAATCGTTGCCGGAGCCATTGCCGACAACTTCAGCCGCCGATGGGTGATGTTTGCGGGGCACTGCCTGATAGCATTGGCTTCAACGACGCTGATGATATCCGTGGGTCTGGGATTTGCCGGTCCATGGCTAATTCTTGCATTGGGTTTCCTGGCTGGCTGCGGCTTTGCCTTGAATGATCCGGCCTGGCACGCATCTGTTGGCGATATCCTTCACAAAAGGGACATCCCGGCCGCGGTCACCCTCATGTCCGTAGGATACAACATTGTACGCAGCGTTGGTCCGGCTTTGGGGGGCGTGGTCCTGGCATTTCTTGGACCGCTTGCCGCTTTCGCCTTGGCAGCGCTGAGTGATCTGGCGCCGCTAACCGCGATATGGCGCACACGATGGAAGGTTCGCACTTCCCCTCTCCCTCGTGAACGCATGACGATGGCAATTCATGACGGAGTGCGCTTCACTGTGATGTCCCTGGAGATCAGGGCAGCGATTGCCCGTGCAACCCTTTTCGGCCTGGCAAGCATCTCCATCCTTGCATTGCTGCCTCTATTTGTCCGGGACCAGCTGAAGAGCGGCCCGATCATCTACGGCATCTTGCTGGCCGGCTTCGGGATGGGTGCTTTCATTGCGGGCATGAGCAATAGCTTTCTAAGGCGGATGACGTCTCAAAACAGGCTGGTGTCCTTCGCCTCTGTCGCTTGTGCGGCATGTTGCCTTTCGCTTGCACTCACATCATCGGTCCCCGTGGCGGTCGTTTCGCTGGCACTCGGCGGCGCGGGTTGGCTCATCACCTGGACTGGGATCGACGTGTCGGTGCAACTGGCAAGCCCCAGATGGGTGGTCGGCCGGACACTGTCGATCTACTACGCCTTGAGCGCAGGCGGGATGGCGGCTGGCAGCTGGATCTGGGGTACTGTCGCACAGAACTACTCCTTAGGCTGGGCTTTGGAGGGCGCCGCCGGCGCTCTGTTGCTGGTTGCGGCTGCGGGAATGCTGTTACCGGTCGGTCCATGGGAGGAAACGGATCAGGAAAGTTCGGATTTTCGCCCGCCGGAGCTGGCACTCGACTTGAAGCCCAGAAGTGGACCCATAGTGGTCAAGGTGGAGTATCGGATACCCGAAGAGAACATCGAGACCTTTCTGGGCTACATGCGCGCCAGGCGGCATGTTCAGAGCCGTGCCGGTGCGCGAAACTGGACACTGCAGCGAAATCTTCAAACGCCTTCGATTTGGACAGAGACATTCCGCACGCCGACCTGGATGGACTTTCTTCGCCTGAATCATCGGCTCACGGCAGCGGATAAGGAAATCGGTGACCATCTCCTGTCACTGCACGATGGGGAGGATCCTCCTCACACAGTGCTTTCCATTGAACGCACGACTGAGGCCGCGCGTACCCGTTCCCCAACACTCTTTTCTCGCCCTCCGAGGTGACGTGACCACGCGTCGAGCATTGGGGTCTGGCCTTTGGCGCTTCTGGCGGACCGAGAGACCTACTTTGCTGCAAAAGCTCCGAATTCCGCGCGGCCAACCAGAAGCTCGGCATACAGCAGTTCGCGTGTGAAACAGCATTGGCCACACGATCCCAGGCCCGAAACCCAGCAGTCATTCCCAGTCCAGTCGCTCGGAACTCTGATCGTGGCGATGTGCTTGAGCCTCATAATTGTCCGCTAGCGTGTCGAGAGCCTTGGCCGTATGCGGATGGTCGAAAGAGATCGCATTCGACCATCCGCGGTATTTAGCGGCTTCCTTCCGTTCCAGCTCCCCACCGTCGCGCGGCGATCGCATTGTTACGCCACGTCGGTTCATCTTACCGGTCAAAAAGCCATTGATCATTGGTTTGCTGCGGAAAAGATCGATTGCGTCGCGGACCGCTTCGGCCGGCCAGTTGCCGTCTGCTCCAAAAGGAGAGGCAGCCAAAACGTTGCCAATGCGACTGTCGGCGATATCTTCTCGGCCGGCGGTCTTAGCGAGCGATCGAGCTTCCTTGATCCACCCCTCAAGAGCAACGTTATCGATCGTCCCATCATCTTTTGTACCGGGAAGCCGATCCCATTCCTCAAGAAGTCGGTAGGCCTGGGTGGCGATGGCGCGTGCTCGCTCGGGATCCTGCGGCTCAACGTCGACGACACCGCTTTCCTCGCTCGCCTTGAATACCGCGCTGAGTATTTGGACAAAGAAGGATGGCTGCTCCGACAGCGCCTTCATAAGCACCTTGGGCGGACGGCGCGAGCGAGTCAAAATCGGTAGATAGGCCCACTCGACCTTGACCAATGCATTGCTGTCGACGTCATCACGTTTGTCAAGCACCTGGAGGATTTCGGCGACGTAGTGCTGGAACATCGTCGCTTCGTTCCTGTCGCCCTCGCTCTCGAACGGCTGTCGGACGGCCTCAAGTAGCACCTCGATGAGAAGATCTGAGAGCAGATCAGTTCGGCTGTCGCGTGCCGCGAGCGGCAGAGCGTGACGCGCGCGACCAACGGAGATGAGTTTGCGGATCGCGAAACCGACCTCGTCACGGTCGTCGCTCATCCAGAACACCGGCGTCTGACGCCAATACGTTTCTTCGATTTCAGCGCCAGCGCTGGTAGCCTGGTCCCAAGTCCAACGCCGCCCAGGAAGCGCGCGCAGGATCGTAAGCAATGCGGTGTCGCCCCAAGAGCGACTGGTTGCCTTAGCGATCAACTCAGCTGCCCATGGCTCCTTTCGCTCTGCAAAGGCAGAGACGATCAGGCCGTGGGCAAGAGCACGCTCATGCGCATCTTCGCTTCGAATTGCCGACTCCAACAGCGCTTCGAGATCGGGTTCGGAGAGACCGCCAGCAAAGAGCGCCTTGCCGATGTATCCCGCTGTGCCAACCTTGCGGGAGAGCGCGAGGATGGCTGGAATGCCGTCTTTGGAGAACAGGGCGTGTGCGGCATCTTTCCTCGCTAGATCGACCTCACGCTCATTCGTCTTCCAACCTTCGGCCGAAGGCCGTGGCAAGCCCGCATCTTGTTCAAAGAGCCATGCCACGCGCTCTATTGGATCAGCGGGTGCGAAGCGCTCGTAAATCGCCTCAAGTCGGTCGAGCACTTGACTCGGCATGGACCATTCGGCGTCTGGAAATTGCCGATGGTGATGGAGGACACGGCGCATGGCGGCCCATATTGCTGCGCGGTCAATCTGCTTAGTAATCCTCGGCTCAGCCGCCTCCAGTGTAGAGAACCCACCTTCCGTGTCCGGTGAAAGGTCAGCGAATCGGTCGAGCAGCGCGGTCCACCTGGCGGCATCGAGGCCGACGTCGACGAGCACACGCTCCGTGATCGCCACAGCTCCGCGCCCGATGGTGGCCCATGTAGCCACCTCGACTTCATCGACGGTAAAATCACGCCACAGCGGCATCGGCGACGGGATGGAGGTGTCGTGCCCCTGCGGTAGCAGGCTCAACATGAGTTTCCAGGCGGCGTCTCGCTCGTGCTTGCGAATGAGGTCGAGCGCCCGAAGCCGCAGGTCGAGCGTCGCATAGGTTTGGGGCAGCCAGAGAAGATGAATCGCGCGGAGACTGTTGGCCGGTCGGTTCGCGTATTGCCCGGGCGGGTTGTCGATGGCGTCCAGCCGAGCCAGGACATGGGTCACTTTCGGCATGAGCTCTGGCGACCAGGCCAGGGACTCGAGCGCCCACAAAAGATCCGACAAATGCTCTGCCCCAAAGACACCTTCCCCGTCTCTGCCGAATAGGGCGCGGATTGGCGGGTCGTTCAGATCAAGGCTATCCTCGATGGCCCGAAGAAAGGCGCTCGGTGAGGCCTCGGCCAACAATCGGAAGTCTCGAGATAGGGACCACCATCTCTGTTTGGTGGCATTCGCCAGCAGCTTCGCGACAATATGATCAGCACGGCGTGCGGCGTCCGGTATCGTCTTAATCTCCTCGCCCCACAGAGCAAGCAGGATCAGTACTTGTCCGATCCCATGGCGCAACATTCCCGAATAGTCGCGCTGGACGCCGCGAACACTCGCCATCCAGCGCTCGTCTGGGTCCATCTCGAACCGCGGATCTACGGAGCCGAGGACAGCATGGGCTGCAGCCTCGAAGCGCTTGATGTCGACCCCTGTCAAATGCCGCGCAAGCAGGAACCATGCATCTTGCGGCGAAGCGATACGCCAGGTCGAGCCGATCTTTTGCAGTGGGCTGTCAAATCTTCCGACGTAAGGCATCAGATCGCGGGCGATTGCGTCATATGGTTCGTCAGCGAGCTCTGCAAGGCGTGCCTTATCCGCCTCTGCGTCCTCATCCCAGCCGCCCGCGAGAAGTGCTGCCAACAATGCTTGAGGCGGCCTAACCTCCGCCCACTGTGGCCGTCGCCCCGGCGCGCTGGGAATAAGGCGACGCAGGACAGCCAAATTGCGTGCGCTGTCGCGCGCGTATGCCTCGGCACGAGGTTGCGCAATGCCAGCGGCAACCAGAGCGCTAGCGATCCCCTCGCGCGACGGTCGCGGTAGGGCACGGACGTCACCTCGGGAGATCGGCCGCTCGTCATAGGCTTGCAGGACATAGTGGCCGCGTCCCGCCAGCGCGTGCGCGATGCCGGGGTCTGGTTCAGTCATGACGACAATCAGAGGACCTGGCGCGTTTGCCAATGCTCGCGCCGCCGCAGCGGTCGTCGCCACCAGGCATCGGGCCTTGTAAGCGGCCTTCACTTCGTCCGGGAGCATCGCAAGTGTTGCGTAAAAGAACGACACGACCTCATCTGTGGTCGTAGCTTGGAGCGAGAAAACGGATGGCTTGCTGCGAAGCCAGCGGAGAAGGTCAGCTGCTTCCTCGTCACGATCACTTAGGACCAACTCCTCGGTCAGGGGCCACTTCGCAGCGAGCGACCACTCTTCCCAGACTTCCTCGAGCTCTCGAGTGTCCTCCGGTCGCTTCCCCAGGCGAACCGCCAACCACAGCCCAACCACCGGTGTTTGTTCGATCCAGTGGACAAGGTCGTCGGCGTCATAAACACGAACGTTTGCCCAAGGCCCTTCCGCCTCTCGGGCCTTTGCCCATTTATCCTTGCCGGGCCAGTGGCGGGGAGTGACGAACACAAAGCTAGCATTGGCTGGATCGAACGGCGCCGGCTCGTCGGTTCGCTTCCGGTAATCCTCGGTCACCTTTCTTTCGATGTCGCGACGCTGGCTTCCGATCTCCCAACCAGCCTCACCTTTCGGCACGTAAGAGTTTCCTGTGTCCGTGTAGGTCTGTCCGTCCCAGCCCGGATGCTGGACCCCTTCGTCAGCTGGAAAGCGGAGGTGAACTGCGGTGCCGGCGGTAGCGCGTATCAGATGTGAAACAAGGGTTGGCATGCTCAGCACGCCTTCTGTTCGGTTTGCCCAGACCGAAAGATCTTCCGCATCCACCCAGCGGATAGGTGCGCCTGCTCGCTCGGACGGGGTGATATTCGGGATAGCTGGTCCGATTACCGCACCCGTCGGCAGGAAACGGATGCCGGCATTTTCGAGCGCCGTACGAATTGCTTGGGCATTGTTGGCGACGGGGATACGTTGACCCCGCTCGAAATCCGCAACGGTAGAGGTCGCCACGCCGGCTTGCTTGGCCAAGTCGTGCTGGGACCACGCCAAAAGAGCCCGGGCGGCCCGGACGTGCTTTGGGGTAAGATCAAGCGGGGAAACCTGTTGCGCCATGGTCATATGAAATATATGACATCAGTTGAGTTTTCCCAACTGTTCTTTTCTGTCGACAAATCTAAATTTTTGCCGACAATAGATAACAAATGCCTCGAAATCGTATGACCCACCGTGAGACCGCCCTGAATCTCGTTCGAGATCGCGGCATCGTGCGTGCGCGCGACTTTACGGCGGCCGGCATCCCGCTGGTCTATCTCAGGCGCCTTACCGAGGCCGGTGATATCGTACGTCTCAGGCGCGGTCTATACCAGCATCCCGAGCGAATGGGCGAAGACACCGATCATGATCTGGCAGAAGCGGCACGTATTGTGCCGAACGGCGTGGTCAGCCTCATCAGCGCGCTTCGTCACCACGGTTTGACGACCCAGCTTCCGCACGCGGTGTGGATGACGATACCACACAAGGCAAGGACGCCGCACACTCCAGGCCTGCGTCTGGAGATTGTTCGGGCGACCTGCGAAGTCCTGGCATCCGGAGTCGAGTTCATCCGCGTCGAAGGCGTCGATGTAGCGATCTATGGCGTCGCAAAAACGGTTGCCGATTGCTTCAAGCATCGCCGTCATGTTGGCGAAGACGTCGCAGTCGAGGCGCTCCGCGACGCTCTGCAACAACGAAAGACCATAGCGAGTGAGCTGATGAAGTACGCGGTCATTGATCGAGTGACCGCCCGGATCGAGCCCTATATCAAGGCCGTACAATGATGGCTAAGGTTCTCAAGAATCCTGCCGCCTCAATAAGAGACCGCCTTCTTCAGCACTCTAGGCAACAGGGTGACGACTATCAGCGCATCCTGACGCGGTATGCGATCGAACGCTTGCTTTTCCGCCTCAGTATGACCGAAGCGTCCGAGCGCTATGTACTCAAGGGCGCAATGCTGTTCGTGACCTGGCCCGAATACGTCTTCAGGCCAACCGGCGATCTTGACCTGCTCGGCCAAGGCGACCCTGACCCCGGCGCCATTCACGACCTCTTCACCCGGATTTGCCAGGTCGAAGCTCCCGACGAAGGCATCGTCTTCGATGCGGCCTCCCTGACAGTCGATCCCGTGCGCGAAGGAAAATACCAAGGCGTTCGCCTGAACCTGAAGGGTTGGCCGAACAGCCTTCAACAGCGGCGCCAAGTTGACTTCCGCCTGGATCCAGCTTGGTGGCCTGCGTGTCGGGAAGGACGACTCGGCCTTCGACACGTTTGCCGGATACTCCGGGAACGTCTTCAATAATGCACTCGTTGCGTATTGGCGATTTCGACACCAACGTAGCTCAGTACTATCTGGATTCCGACAATGGGTTTTCAGCTCTGGTTTCACTTGAATAAGGGGCGGGTGAGGTCGGTTCTCTTGACGGCCATGTTCCCCACGTCGTCTTAGGCGTGAGACAGACACAGGCTGGCGGAGCGATCACCGGCGTCATCGCTCGTGACAGCAACTACAACGCTTTGGCTGGCAAGGTCCGCATCGACCTCAACGTCACAGATGATTGTCGTTATTCGGTATGTTCGGCTACGGCTCCCTTGGCAATCCCAACGACGACCCAAGCAGGGCGATCGCCGCTCAGGGTCGCGGCTTCTACAAGAATGGAGCGGCGACTGGGCTTTGTGGGTAGGGGCCACTTACAGGTTTCGACGAGAAAACGTCGTTGAACCTCCAGGTCTCAGGCGATCAGCTCAGCAACTGCGGACTGGCTGCAATTCGCCTATATGGCCATTCCAGGGTTCACAATCAGGGCCGAAGTCGATTATGCCCACTACGCCAAGCTCACTCCCGTCGCCTCGAACCCGGCTAACGTCGGCAAAGCGGACAGGCTCGGCGGCGTTCTGCGATTCCAAAGCTCGTTCTAACGGAATGAATTTGAACGGCGGCGCCCGACGGGTGCCTCGCTGTCTGGCCTTTCAAGATGTCGTCCCGCATGATCATGCCCGGACTCCGTTGCTGGGCTTCAGAACCTGCTCAGCGAGACTCCCAAGCTCGGTAACTCAACAGCTGGTCCGCGACATCGCCGGTCGATCTGCATCTCTGTTGGGCTACTACCTGGCGATGAAGCTGCCGAATCGAGAGCACGCAAGGGCTGAGAACACCTAGACACTTCGTCCAGGCACTTGAACCTTCTTCAGTGGTTCAGGATGAGTTTCGGCGGGCGTCGTCGCAACATCAGTGAGAATTTTGTTCTGCTGGGCCGTCTTCAGGGCAACTCAATCTGAATCGCAGCCGACTGCCCAGGCTCGCAAGCCTTTGGTCCCGGAAGCCGTGACAGCATAAGGTCTAGCCAAATTTCGTGCCGCCTCGCCCAGTTCTCAGCCGCGTTGTTGTCGCCGGGAAATGGCCGACCCTCCTATCCGTAGCCGGCGTCCCAAGCAGCACCGCAAATTGGGCAATGGCAATGTATGCATCCACGTCATGGATGCTTCTTTATCTAAGCAATCGATTTCTCCGGCTGTCCGATGATGAATATGAAGCGTCAGTTGGCCTGGTGGGGCCATCGGAGTTGTTGCGTGGAATCGCTTACCCAGTGCGGCCCGGGTGCCGCCATCTTCGGTGGAGTTGCCAATGTGATCTGCAGCCGAACGGCAAACGGCGGTCGTGGAGACAATGAGCATGGATACAGCCGGCTAGCTGGGACTATCCTCTACCGGGGGAAAATAGCTGTCACAACCGCATGTGGCCGGCGAGCACGGCCGTGCGCGGGACCGTCGGTCGCCCTGAGGCCGCGATGGTGGCGTGCCGAACTGTTCGGCCCCTGTCGCCCACATCACAGCTGCGCCCGCAGTTCCCATGCCACGCCAAATTGAAGTGTTCAGTAGGAGCCACAGCAACATGCACCGTCGTAATCTGATCAAAGGTTTCGTTGCACTCGGCGCTTGTCCCATTTGCGCTGAAGCCGCGCGGGCGGCCAGCACCGAATGGGGATATGCCGGGCCGGTCGGCCCCGAACAATGGGGGCATCTGGACAAGACGAATTTGGTCTGCTCGGCGGGCATGCAGCAATCGCCGGTCGATATCAGGGGCGCGGTCAAAGCGGATATTCCGCACATCGCCATAGGTTGGCACAGGGGCGGCGGCAGAATGGTGAACAACGGCCACACCATTCAGATCAACCTGCCGCAAGGCAGCACGCTCACTCGGGGGGATCGTGTCTATGAGCTGCTACAGTTCCATTTCCATGCACCAAGCGAGCACCACGTCGCAGGTAAGAGTTTCCCGATGGAAGCGCATTTTGTCCATAAGGGCCGCAACAGCGATACTGTGGGTGTTCTGAGCGTGTTTCTGACGCCAGGCGCCACAAATGCCAGCTTTGCCCGGCTTGCTGCCGCATTTCCTGCAACGTCAGGCGAAGAGGCAGCCGTCGATGAAGTCGACCCGAACGAGCTTCTGCCGGCTTCGCTTGGCTACTGGACATATGAAGGATCTTTGACGACGCCGCCATGCACGGAAAACGTCGACTGGATGGTGGCGACGGAACCGGTTGATGTCGACCCAGCAGACATAGAGCGATTTACCTCGCTATATCCCGAAAACGCGCGCCCTATCCGCGCGCCCAATCGGCGCTTCATCCTGGGCCTAAGCTGACGCCCCGGCGTAAAAACCGCCTGCGCGTCATGTTGATCTGCTTTCAGAATCGTAAGGATGTGCTCCGCGTCGCGTAGGCGCTTTGGGAGCTCATTTCGCGCTGGAAGCGCACCAGGACCAAGTTCGGTAACGGTGTTAAGCCATTCTCATAAGGGGGAGAGGTAGGCGTGGCTTTCCTGTTCCAGCAGCATCCGGCCGCATACCGAGCCCATGAACTGGAATTCATGTCGGACCTTCGCAAGGGGTCCATCGCGGATCAAACGCCGTTTCCTTGGCTCAGTTCCGACAAAGCAATTATGATCGCCCTAGCCACCTCGATTGCGCTCTTGGTCGGGACGCAGGGCCAGCCCCCGCAGATCGATCACGCGATCCTAAGCCAGCTGCGAACGATTCAGATCAATGACGCATTGCTCCGGCGCGACGTCGCCCGCGCTGGGATGGATATGACATTGGACTACCGTTCGGTTGCTTCTATCGGGCAAGCGTTGCAAAAGACTCGTGTAAACTTGCAACGTTCTTTCGAGATTTCGTCCGATGAGAGATCAGAGCAATCCAGATTGCTCGCGCAGCTCATAGATTCGATCGAAAGCAAAAAGGCTGCCGTCTCAGTCTTGGTCGAACAAAATCAGCTCATGCAAAGCTGTCTTGCACAGCTAGCTCGCTCGATTGGCCGCCTTGGGGGAGCACCGTCGGGCATGGTTGAACTTTCGATGCTGATCGTGCTTTCGGCTGAACCGAGGCTCGTTCTGAGCAAGGCTGGAGCTGCCTTATCTTCTTCATGGAGGTTGGACGAAGCTGCCGATCAGATCGCATCTCCGGACACGTTCTCCAAGGCCGCCGAACTGGAGCGAGAGCATCTGGAGGGCTACAGCTTGGCCAGCGCGCACGCGCAGCGCATGCGACTTTTCCTCGGTTTGGTGTCCATATGCCTCTGCTTGTTTGCGATGATTCCGCCCTCCAGGCAGCCTCTGCGGACGAACCGGCTGAAAAGGCGGTTGGAGCTTGAAGAGGCAATGAGTGAGATCGAAACTCGCCTCAACGAAAGTAAAGCAAAGGACGCCTCGGCGCGCTTTTCCACCGAAGAAGCGCTCAGAGTCGTTCAACGCGTTTTCGATGCGGATCAATGCGCGCTCGCCCTAGTGGATCCGAGTCTCAGCAGGCATACCGAGTGCTTTGTGGCGAACACGTACACACCCGTCTGGAACGTGCCGCTTATTGATGAAGTCGTTTCACTTGTCCGCGCCGGACGGCCAGTGTTTCGCGTCGTTCGGACCGCCTTAGGGCTTTCCGGTGTTTGTCAAATTGTTGCCTGCAGGGCTTCCGATCAGCAGGTTGTGGTTTGCATCCTTGTTTTTGAAGGAGATCGCTCACTCCCCTCGGCAGACGACCTGCGGGTTCTTGCCAGCGCCATTGTGCGTTTGAGCAACCATCTTGAACTGCAACGTATAAATACGGAACGCGACCTTCTGGTGAGTCGATGGGAGCATGTGGAAAGGCTGAGGACCGTGGGCACGATCGCAAGCGGCGTTACACATGAGTTCAACAACATTTTAGGGGCAATAATCGGCTATTCAGAGATTGCCCAAAGCCTTGTGCGTCGCCCCTCCAGAATCCGTAATCACATCGACCAGATCATTTTAGCTGGACACCGAGCCAAGCTGATCGTCGACCAGATCCTGTCACTAAGCCGAAACCGACAGCGCGTGGCAGTGCCATTCAACGTCTCCGAAATTGTCATGGATCTTGCGCCATTGCTGCGGGTCACAGTTCGGTCGGATGTTCAGTTGAACTTCAAGATCAACGAGTGGCAAACGGTGGTCGAGGGCAGCCCAACCGAGATACAGCAGATCCTCATGAATCTATGCAAGAACGCGTCGGAGGCTGTCTTGAACGAGGGCCGTGTCGAGGTCAGCGTTTCTCGCGCTCAGGTGCGCCAAACCAAGCCGCTGGCTCAGGGCACCTTGAGACCTGGAGATTACGTTCTCCTCTCCATCAGCGACGATGGCCCGGGAATCGCAAGTTCGATACTTCCGCATGTCTTTGAGCCCTTTTTTACCACGCGCTCTGTCGTCGGCGGGACCGGGCTGGGTCTTGCTGCGGTTGACAGGCACGTGAGCGCGCTCGCAGGATGCCTTGATGTCACCTCGGCTGTTGGCCGAGGGACGCGGTTTGATATCTACCTACCGGCCTCCGACGAGGAGCCAGTCACCGCTGACATCGCTTTCGGTCGGTACGACGGACCACTTGGCAACGGAGAAATCGTTGCAGTCGTGGAGCCCGATCCAGCAGAGTTGGAGATCTACAGGGACCAGATCGCCGCGCTGGGTTATGAGCCGGTCGGCTTCGCGAACCTTGAAGGTCTTTGCGAGTGGACCGAAAGCGGGAAGGCAGCAGACCTGGTGATTTTAGGTAGAACGCCTTTCCTGGAGCGAGGACAGGCCGAATCCGTATGCCCCACCCTCATGACGGTGCCTGTCATAGTCGTCGGCCAAACCGACTCCATGCCGGTCATATCCGCTAATCAGGCCCTCGTCCTTTGGCTAGCGAAGCCGGTCTCATCCCGGACAATGGCGCATGCGGTTCGTACAATGATGATGGCATGATACCGCCGAATCGCTCAGCCTATCCAACCACTGCGAGAAGGCCCGTCAAAAAGATATCGAAGCAGAACAGAATAACGCGTCGACACCGGCTTACCGATCCCGAGACGTTGTTCCAGCCTTAGTGCTTGTTGAGAAGGTCGGCTACTGTCTCTCCCCGCCGCCGGGCATCGGCGGCGAGCCATACCTCTCCTACCTCATACACGTCGCCTTGGGTACGGAACGGTATGATGACGTCAATGGCAGCCGACAGCATGTCAAGAAGCGTGCGGTCTTCGACAGCGGCTCCTTGCGCGCTGCTCTTGACGAGTGAAAAGAGCTTTTTGAAACCTTGTACCGGATCAGCCCCATGAATCGTTGATATCGATCCCGCATGGCCGGAGACGACTTCACTAAGGTAGGCCCAAGCGGCGTCATCGCGCATCTCGCCAAGCAATATTCGATCAGGCCGCATGCGCAAACTGGCTTGCAACAGTTGCTCGGCCGTCACCGCACCTGCGCCTGCTCGGTCCTTTGGATAGAGTAAGCGGACATGGTTCTCGTGCGGGATTGCAAGTTCGAGCGTGTCCTCGATGCTGATCAACCTCTCATGCGGGGGTATAGCGTTGATCAAAGTCTTGCTCATTGTCGTTTTGCCGCTTCCAGTCGGTCCGCAAAGCAGCATTGTGAGCCGCCCGCAGACGCAGGCTCGCAAAAATTGCTCCAAGTCACCATGGTCGTAGTGCTGAAGAATCGTTTCGTCCTGCCGCTCTTGGCGCTCTTTTCGTGACCGCCATTGATTCCAACGCGAATATTCGTAGCGAGAAGAAACTTCCTTGAGTTCGGTCACACGACTTGAGGGACGCCGTATCGTCAGGCTTATTGTTCCTGAGGGTACTGCGGGGGGCAAACAGATCTGCAGCCGCTCTCCGTTCGGCAACTCAGTCGCACAGAGGGGGCTTTGCGGTCCGACATCTTGCTTGCGCAGCGCTCCGGCGAGGATCGCGATGTCCTCCAGATCGTCATAAGACAGCGGCAGTGGATGTTTCGTGAAAACGCCGGCCTGTCGGACAAAGGCTTCCCCAGGCCGGTTGATAGCGACCTCTTCGGTTCTTGGCTCCTCAAGCCATTTCAGAACGGGATCGAGAAGCAAACGCAATTGAGGATCAGCCTCCGATTGCATTGTTGTTTCTCCGGCGTTCGCGATGTTGGGGGGATGGCGCTGCGGCAGTCGCTCTAAGATCGTATACATCCGAGAAGTCGAGGTCCCGAGCCACAAAGATGGATACGGCGTCTCCTTGGTTTTTCTTCAGGGTTGGGGGAAGGTTGATCGTCGCTCTCAATGTCGTCTCGACGGCTTGTCCACCATTGCTCTGGAAGCTGTTGGTGCCGCTTCCTCCGCCAGAGCTGGCCGCATATTGACCAGCCGCCTGAAACGCGCCTTGGATGACGCTCATGAGAATCGCTCCGCCAAAGCGTTCCCGGAAGTGATTGTCCACCGTGCCAGGCATTCCGGAGCGGCCGAGCTCGTCAGCGCCCGGCGATGCTATCGAAACGAGGGCATGGTCAGGTGTTTCGATGCGCGTCCACAGCACGAATACACGCGCATCCCCCTGCTGGAGACCGCGCTGGATCTCGCCAATCACGGTTGTCCCGCGATCCAAGAGCACGACGTTGTTGGTGGCGCCTCGGACGGCTTTAGGTAAGACGCACTTCACATAGCCGGGTAAATTTGTGTCGACCGCAGTTTGCAAAATGCAGGGAATGATCGTTCCTTGAGTAATCACGAGATCAGGGTGCGGCAAAAGTGTGGCCCGGCTCGGCTCCTGTATATCTGGCTTCAATCGGCCTGACAGATCGCCACCGTTTGAAATCTCATCCGCTGTCCCCGGAGCATCATTTTGCTTGTCTTCGCTCCGCTGATCGGCATTGGGCATTTGACCGCTGCCGCTGTAGGCGAAAATTGGTGATTCCTCCGGCGGCGGATCATCTGCCGCTGGTGGGGGCGGCGTGGATGGCGCAGGCTCTGCCGCCTTGGCCGCCTCTGCGGGTGCTGGAGGTTCTGGAGCAACCTCGATTGGCACGGGACGGAATGGCTCGACGTTGGCGACAATTGGCGGCTTTGGCTGAGATGGTTCGTCTTGTGTGCTGGAACGACCTCCGAGCCAGATGAGCGATAGAGACGAGATGAGAACAAGAGCAGCGACGGCCAACTTCTGCGATCCCGAAACATGCCGGCGGGCCGGCTCCGAGACCATCGATCCGGATGCATGGACATCATGTCCCGCCTGTGGGCCGGTTTCATTCATCGTCCCGAGCCTTTCAAAACGCGCCACACGTCGGGTGTCACTGTACCGGTCGCTGGCGCTCGTCCCACAGGGTCATAAGCTCTGTTGAAAATGGACAAGACCGTGTTGCCATCTCTCAGACGCCATTCCCGGGCGACGGCGGATACTTCAACATAGTCGCCTTTGACCGTGTAATTGGCAGCGGCTTCCTTGCCGTCGGGATTGATAACGTAGAGGGAGGGTATGCGGGAATTGCTTGCGAATCCAAATACGGTCGTAAAGCCATTATCGAAGACTTCCAGCGGCGCCAGCGACCGATCGCCCTTTGCGACGTAGTGAAAATTGCTTTCGTCCGGACTGGCAGCTGCGGCGGGCCGATTCAACAAATCCCGAACTCTCTCGTCTTGCAGCACTCTCGCCCGGGCCTGGCCAAGAATCGAGCGCCTTTCCGCTTCCTTTCTCTGAGCAGCAGCCTCATCAGCAGGATAGGTGAACTGCACACTGTAGTATAGGTCTGGTTGCTCCTCATCGAGTTTGGGCATCGCTTTCGTTGAAATACTGAAGACGTATCTGCGTGTACCGGACTCGCTCTCGGCCAGCACGACGACCGGCTGCGGCGACAGCATCCGGCTAGCCTTGAAAAAGAGATAATTGGCGCGCGGGAGCGCAGCCAGGTCTTTGCTATTGGAAACAGCCACGGCTGCGACGGTCTCGTTTGCCGCGAATGTGACAACCAGCGTTGCCCCAACTGCGGTCGATAGGCGCACCACTTCGTCGGGGCGGTAAGCCAGGTAGCGCATCCGCGCATCATGCTTGCCGGCAAGTGGCGTGTCTTCGGCGCACGCTTCCATCGTTAGGAAGAGTGAACAGGCCAGCGCCAGAAATGCTCTTTTTGTCATGGCTGCACGAAGCCCAGGTTCGATACGGTGTCTTGCGAGGCTTGGTAGGATGTGACGAGTAGACCTCCCGGATTGGTGAGCCTCGATTGCCCAGGCAGACCCGTCAAGCGCTCGTAGCGGATGGTAGCAGTCCAGGAGGTCACTATCGGCGTCTGCCCATCGATAACAAGCGTACGTTTGTATCGGATCTGCTGAACGTCGGGACTGATGTCATTTGATGAAATATGCCCGACCTCGAGCTTGCCGCGCTTCCCAACCGTGACCTGCGGCGAGGTGGGGTTGGGATAGTTGAAGAAATCTTGATATTGCTGTTGCACAGAAGGTGCGCTGAAACTGGAGACGAGGTCATAGGCGTATTGGGCTGTATCTGCCGTGTAGCCCTCGCGCAGGCGTACATATTCCCACAGCGAAGCGTTTATGACGGCTCGGTCTTGGGTTGCCGGCAGTCGAGAGATTGACACTTCGCTGTCAACGGTACCGTCCGGCCGCACCCAGAGGAACACAGGTACGAGCTTGGCCAACGGGACCATGGCAGCGATGGTAAATGCCTGGGCGACATTTCCCAGGACCGCCGCTGCGGCAAAGGCTATAAGCGCCTTTGACAAGCGCCGCGCAGACTTCGCTCGTGAAGTTTGAAACGCTTCCACCTTCTTGTAGTGAGCGGCTAGCGTTTCTCTCTCCACCAGAAGGGCATGTTCAGGAAATTTCACTTGGGCTCTTCCGCGCACTCGACCTGAAGATCCTCAGGAGTGGTTTCCCATTGTCCCGCGTTCAGTTGGAATGGCGTACCCGTGCAGGTCGCAAGCCGATCGGTTGTCTTGCAGGCCGCCAAAGCGAGGATTAGCAACAGTAGATAGCGTTTCATGTTTTTGGCACCGGTTGATTGATTAACCACCCGCCGTTTTGGCAAAGTAGCGGTTGAGGTTGCTAAGAGGTCGGTTCTCGCCTGCCAAAGAGCCGCCGGCGATGCTGCTGGCGATCGTCGGAAGCGCGATGATCAGAGCGTCGCCAGCGAGGAAGAGCATGTCGAGCTCGTAAAGCCCGATGATCTTGGCTGCTGTCGTGCCCGACATTTTGATTATGATAAGCATTGCTGTCAGCGAGACTGCTTCGGCCGCAATAACTATCGTCGCAACGATGTTGAGAAGGAGAAGCAGCAGCCCGTACGAGAGCAGTTGGCCGATCCATCTGGTGGCCATGTCTCGCGTGCGATCAAAAAGGTAGCCGACAAGGACCAGGGGTCCGATCGCCAAGAGCAGCTTCGTCAGAATTCCAACGGCATCGTAGATCTCGAACGCCGTCCACAGCGAGCCGTAGAAAATCCATTGCGCTCCCTGGAAGGCAAGTATGTCCTGGCCATTCATTGTCCCAATTTCGGAAGCAATCATCTGAAAAGCATACTGACTTGCAGCAAACATAAAGTCTAGCTTCCGAGGAATATCGACGAATGGCAAGTCGCTGCTACTTATATGGTGAGCAAACCTTGGAATCGTGTCGTCGAAGAACGTTTCAATGTACTGCTGGTAGTTGGACTGGTCCAAGATCAGGGCAACGACAATCGACACCATGATTACGCGCGAGATACTCCCGCGCGCATCGACTTGACCGCGCATGACCAGACAGCCTTGTATTATTATCCAAAGCGTTACACACGCGACCAGAGGTGCGCTGACCGCCTCTTGGATCTTTTCAAGCACGTTGTGCAGCCCTGAGGTAAAGGCCAGATCAAAGATCGTGTGTATGGCCGTGAATGGCGCGGCAATCTTGAAATTCATGGCCTGAGCCTGATTTGTCCCTGATCAGCCCAGTTGAGCCGGACGAACTTTGCGTGGTTCACGGCAGTGTGCCAAACATCTTGGCGGTGTCCTGGCGCTCGCGACGCTGCGTGGCGGCCTCCTCCACGGCGTGAAGGCTGCCTTGTGCAGTGGTCATCGTCAGCAGACTCGTGGCCTCGACATTTTGGATGACCGCATCGTGAATCTGCTTGAGGACCAGACCGTTGGTCACGGTGGCCTGCACAATATTTCGCGAGCGCGAAAGCTGACCAGGCGTGTTGTCGTTAGCCTTAAGGCGCTTGTCCATTACGTCCAGAGTGTCGGCTGCAAGAGCTGCCGCATTGGCGGCACCAGTGATTTGCTCCTCTAACAGTTTCGCTTCTGAATCGGTGCCGGTGACTCTCCGGGTTGGGTCTTGCACAATGGTACGCGCCATGGTCGAAACCGGCGCCCGAGCATCAAACATCTGCCCGTCCAGCTTATTGCTCGATGGGTAGTGGTTTCCCTGGTTCAGTGCGCCCAGCAGTCCCGTGACAGCAAATGACGACTTCAGTATCTCTACCATTTCGATCGTGGTAGCGAGCGTCTGAGCCGATTTTATAAGCATCGCCGCAGTGGAACCCGCTGTTAGTCCCGCTTGTACTGTCAATGCCGGGTCGCTGACGATAAATTGCGACCTGGCCTGTGTGCTAAGCAGAAAGGAAACAGCAAGCGTCGTCACTGCAAGCTTGGCAAATCTCATGAATATTCCTCCTTCAGTCTTGAACTTCGTGGTAACGAGCCATGAACTCGTCGAGCCACCCGCTTGGGGCATCTCCGTGCTGGTCACGAAGCTGGTCGGCAAAGCGCACGGTGTTGGCCCGCCCCGAGAGTACGGCTACGTACTCGCGCATCTGGCCAAGGTCGAATTCGCAAACAACACTCCCGCTGTCGCGCTTGAGCAAAAACTTGCGGCTGCCAATTGCCATTCCGTGGCGGATCGCCTCGAACTCCTGCGTGGTGCACTTCAAACCATCGACATACGCAGCCCGGTCCGCCGTCGGTGACGGGTAGAAAATCTTCGTCATGCATTGCGCAACGAGACTGGCTCCCAGCGGCGATTCCAGCACGTGTTCGGGCTGCTGCGTTGCAAGTATCAACATCCCGTTGTTCTTGCGGACGGTGAGCAAGAACTTGTCGATAACAGCCGAGAACTGCGGGTTGAGCAGATAGAAGCGAAATTCGTCGCAGCTCATGACGAACCGACGGCCATCGACAACGGCGCCCACGCGGTGCAGAAGATATGCGGCGGCCGGCGCACAGACCTCCTCATATTCCAGGAGCTGCGTCATGTCGAAGCCGGTGATGGAGGCATCAAGCCTTACTTCGTCGACATCGCCGTCAAAGGCCCATCCAAGCGCATTCCCTCTACACCACCGCTGCAGCCGTGCTCCTGCGCCCTCGGAGGGGCCGTGCAGCAGGAATTCGCGCAGGCCCGCAATTGAGCGCATCACGGGTTCGAACGAAAGTTGACGAACAATGCCACGTTCTAGTCGACGGCTTTCCTCCGGCGAGATCGGACCGCGGCCGTCACTCTCGATAAGGGCCATCAACCATTCGCGCAGAAAGTCCAACGAGGCGGAGGTGTTGTCCAGTCCACGCAGAGGGGCCAAGCCGCTCGGAGCGCCTCTGCGCAAGGCTAGATATGTCCCCCCCGTGGCCCGCACCAGCAGTTCACCACCCCGGTCCTTATCGAAAAAGACGATGGCACCATCGCGATCGACCACGCTTTGCTCAAGCATCGCGAGGATAAAGGTCATCAGCGTCGTCTTGCCTTTGCCGACTGGCCCGAATATCGCCGTCATGCCCACGTCATTCTCATGGGGGATGTAGTCGAAAGAAGTTCCACCGTTCGTGCGGAAGCGCGCAACAGCTTTGCCCCAGTGGCCGGATGCGGAACCGTTTGGGAAGTTCTCAAATGACACAAGCCCGGCAAAATTGTGCGAGGTGATGGCCCCGGGGCGTGTGCGCCACCTGTTGTTCCCCGGAAGTTGGGACCAGTACGCGGCCTCCATACCGATACCCTCTTGGACGATGACGGCGCCCGCATCGGCCAGCCTTCCGCGGGCATTTGCTGCGCGATCTGCAAGGCTGTTGAGGCTCTCGGCATAGACGCACAGGCTCAGATGATGCGAACCCATGACGAACTCGTTGCTTGCCAGTGCGTCCTCTGCTTCGGCAAGTTCATTGATCTGGGTGAGAGCCTTGTCGCCGGCGCTCGTCATCTGGCTGGACTTAAGGCTAAGCTTCGCATGAGCTTGGGGCCGAGTGAGGAAGGAAAAGCTCTGGCTGAGCACAAGCGGGAAGTTGGCCGACAGCAAGGGATTTAGCATGCCGGGCCGCGTCGTCGCCGGATATTCACGGAACGAAAACAATGACCCCACCGAGCTGCCCCCGGGCCGTCGAATCTCAAGCGCCCGCTTCCCGCAGATGACCTGGTCAGTGTAGATC
>NZ_VFUO01000014.1:0-40028 GCF_006440875.1 Mesorhizobium sp. B2-5-7
GAAGTCCATAAAGCACGCCCATGAATCCAAGTTGCTCAAGCCCGCAAGCGGGCTTGAGTGGCGGCATGGACTTCTAAGAAGTCCATAAAGCACGCCCATGAATCCAAGTTGCTCAAGCCCGCAAGCGGGCTTGAGTGGCGGCATGGACTTCTAATCCACGCTTCCATCTGCATTCAGCTACCGAAGGGCGGCCCTCGAGGTCGCCCTTTTCTTTTCGTCTTGAGGCTGGTGCTCCACCGCAGTCAGTTGGGATACCGGTCAGACAGCGGTAGTCTCCGCCCGCTGTGCCACCTTGCCGGCGAGCACGGCCTGCTCGATAAGGATGGCCACCTCATCGGCCACTGCGTTGAGCGATGAGCGGTCGCGGGTGGCGCGGGCAATCACCATTAAGCCTTCCAGCGAAGACTCGACCAGCAACGCCAGTGCCTGCGCGCGACGCTCGGGCACTCCTGCCCTGACGAAAGCCTCACGCAGCAAGCCGATCCACTGTTCGAAGGCCGAGCGGCACAGTTCGACAAGGTCGGGCACATCGCCTGGCGAGTCCAGCACGACCGGCGCGACCGGGCAGCCGAGTGAGAACTCATTGTCTTCCAGCATGCGTCCCACCGACTGATAGATGTGATGGACGGCGACCGCAGGGTCGCGTTCGGCGGCCAAAGCCTCGCCCAGCCGCTCGGTCACCTCGGCGACGCTGGCGCGCGTCACCTCGATGACCAGCTGATCCTTGCCACCGGGAAAGTGGAAGTAAAGCGAGCCGCGCGGCGCGCCGCTGGCGCTCAGAATGTCGTTGAGCGAAGTGCCGTGATAGCCGCGCCGCCGCAATAGCAGTGCCGTCGCCTCGATCATCCGCGTGCGTGTGTCCGTCGCCATGTCAACCTCTGTCAGGAGTGCGCACTATAAGGCTTGCCCGAAATATGACAATCGGTCTACACAATATGTAAATCGGTCTACATATTTCGGAGGCAGAGATGGATGAGTATCGGCGGAAAGGGCAAGACGGCGGCCTGGCTCGTGATGCATGAGGAAGCGGTCGCGGAGCCTTCATTTCATCAAGCAGAGGAGAGACAGCAATGACAATTCGCGAAGCATCGGCCGAATGGCACGGCCCGCTCAAGGAAGGTTCCGGACGGCTCAGGCTGGGCAGCGGCGTGTTCGAGGGCGCCTACTCGTTCCCGTCCCGCTTCGAAAACGGCCCCGGCACCAATCCGGAGGAACTGATCGCGGCCGCCCATGCTGGCTGCTTCTCGATGGCGCTCACCGCCGTCCTCGGCAGTGAAGGTCATGTCGCAAGCGACATCCACACGACCGCCAAGGTGCATCTGGGCGCCACCGCGGCCGGGCCGACGATTACCCGCATTGAATTGGAGACGGAGGCGAACGTCCCCAGGCTCCCCGCCGCCGACTTCGAGCGGCTGGCGCAGTCGGCCAAGGCGGGATGCCTCGTCTCGCGGGCGCTGGCCGGCGTCGCCATGATCACGCTGAAAGCGAACCTCATAGGTCAATGAACGGAAGGAGAAATCGCTTGACCCAGGAATTGATCATCGACATCACCGCGGCCAACCGCTCCGGCGAAACGGCTGAAATCATGCGGCGCTACAACGATGTGTTCCAGCATCACGATCCCTCGGCTCTCGAGGATCTGGTGGCGCAGGACTGCGTGATCGAGAACACCACGCCGGCGCCGGACGGCGCGCGCCGCGCCGGCAAGGCGACCTGCGTCGAGCTGTGGTCGGCGATCGCCACCGCACCCGGTACGCGCTTCGACCTCGAAGAGACTTTCGTGGCCGGCGACCGCGCCACGATCCGCTGGCGCTACTGGATGGCCGACGGCAATTCGCTGCGCGGCGTCAACCTGATGCGCGTCGCGCACGGGCGGATCGTCGAGGCGATGGGTTATGTCAAGGGCTAGACTAAGCGCCTCGATCACCTATCCGCCAGCGCCAGCTTGGCGCCGAGCATGACGAAGGCGCCGGCAAAAGTCCGGCGCATCCAGGTCAGCACCATTGGCCGCGACACGACATGGCTGCGGATCGACGCCGCGAAGATGCCGTAGCCGACAAATACCACGAAGGTCAAAAACATGAAGACCGAGCTGAGCTCCAGCATCTTCGACAGTGCGTTGGGTTCGGTGGTGCTGACGAATTGCGGCAGGAAGGCGAAGAAGAAGATCGACAGTTTCGGATTGAGCACGTTGACGAGGATGCCGGTGGCGATCACCTTGCCAGCCGAGCGCGGCGCGACATTGTCCTCGACGCTCAGGCCGCCTTTTTCCTTCAGCGTGTTCCAGGCCATGTAGAGCAGATAGGCGACGCCCAGATATTTCAGTGTCTCGAAGGCGACAGCACTGGTGTGCAGCAGCGCCGCCAGACCGGTGATGGCGGCCGCCATATGCGGGATGATGCCGAGCGTGCAGCCGAAGGCGGCAATGATCGAGGCCCGCGCACCACGCGAAAGCCCGGCGCTCAGCGTATAGAGTACGCCGGTGCCCGGCGAAGCCACGACGATCAGCGACGTCAACAGAAATTCGATGCTCACGATGATTTCCTCCGGCGCCCTACCCTGACGCAGCCTAGCCAGCAAGCGGGGTGCGCACAAGCGACAGTCATTACAGCATGTCGCGGCGATAGGATTCGCCGACCCGCTGTAAGCTTCTGATTTTATGCTTGTCGTCGTCCCGGAACCGAGGACACTTCCGGGCGACATGCATTCGCCGCCAGGAAGCCGCCGCTAAGAGGTGGAAAATCCGAGCGCCCGGCGCGCCATCAGGCACTCGTCGTCGCCAGGCATGCAGGCGCGGCAGACATCCGGGCGCAGGTCATAGATGGTGCAGGCGGTCGACTTGCCGACCTCGCCAGACAGGGCCGAACAGCGCACGCCGTCACAGCGCATGCCCGACAGGTCGGCCGCCACGTATTTTTCCGGGATGCGGTCGAGCTGCGCATCGTCCTCTGTCGAAAAGCGCGGCCACTCGGCTGAATAGGAACAGCACGCGCCGCAGCTCTGGCAATCGAACATAGGAGCGATGCCTGGTTGTGCCGACGGCAGGCTGGCCGTGGCTGGCAGGGCAAACGGCCCCGCCGCGGCAATATTGCGATCGGCGTCCCGCGGCAAGGCGCTACTTCTTCTTGCCGGCCTTGCCCTTCGGTGCGTCCGCTGGCGACTTGAACAGATCGGTCGCTGCCTGGTCGGCGGCGGCGGCCTTCGACGCGGCAACCGGCTTGGCCGGCTTTGCGGCGGGAGCCGGCGCTGCCGGCTGATCCTTGGCGGAGAATTTTATGGCCATTTCAATCCTCGTCGGCGAAACGCGATGATGGTGCGCGCGGATTGCGCAAGCGGCCGATCAACGCGGAAACCGCCGTGATGTTCATTTCCTCGGGCGACCAGTTCCTGGCTTCCGCGATGTGGTGCGCGGCCAGCTCACGATGCGTGCTGCCGCTATAGGCGGCATCCTGATAGGTGACCCGCTCATGGGTCTTGGCGTCTTCGCGGACATATTCGATGAGGTAGTTCGGGCACTCGGCCCGGCCGCGCACGCCGACGCGCACCTGGGCATCGCCATGGGCGCGCTTGCAGCGTTCGAGCTTTTCCAGCACGCGCCGGACATATTCGACCGGCTTGTCCAGGGTCTCGACCATGTCGGCGATGGTCGCATCGGCCGCGATTGGCGTTTGCGGTACGCGCTTGGTGGCCATCAGCGTTTTCCGGCTCGTTTCGGCAGCGCCGCGAGTGCCGCGGCCGCCGCCATCTCGTCGGCCTCTTTCTCCAGCCGCAGCTCGCGCAGGCGCGCGGTCTTGGCTTCCCGCGCTTCGCTGACGGCATCGCGCTCGGAAATGATGCGGTTAAGCGACATCGACTGGGTTTGCGTCTTGCTGAACAGCGACACGGCCGGATCGACGGCTGTTTTCGAATGGGCGGTCAAAATCTTTCTCCTGTCAGGAGCTTGGTGCCGATAGGACGAGACCGGTCTTCGGTCGGGACCATGCACAAAGCGATGCGGCAGCGGATTCAAGATGCTGGAGCGTCCCTTAGCACGTTCAGCCCAATGCGCAGCGCATTTTCGGCGGCAACAAGCGTAAAATGAAAAAGGCCAGGCACCGCCTGACCTTCCCTGGGAGCGCCGCGCATCCAACTGGATGCACAAGGCAGCTCCTGATGGGCAGCAGAAGCCGTGGAAACTCAAGTTCCCGTAGCCATGCGCCCGAATTCGCCGTTCACCGGTGCCAGTACATCCGTGGTCACCGGGACGGCTGAATTCTTTCTTCAGGCCGCCTTCAACTGGTCGGCGGACATCTTGCCCGACTTGTTGTCGCGGACCATCTCGTAGCCGAGCTTCTGGCCCTCGACGATGTCGCGCATACCGGCGCGTTCCACGGCCGAGATGTGGACAAAAACGTCGGCGGAGCCGTCGTCAGGTTGAATAAAACCAAAACCCTTGGTGGCGTTGAACCACTTGACTGTGCCGGTGCTCATGACGAACCCTTTCCATGGCAAATATTCGTTCGCCGTCATGCGGATGCACAACGTCGTTTGTCTCGATTTTTGATGTGGGAAGTTCGTCAAAGGCGCGCTCGGAAGCGCGGATAACAAAAGTCAGTCAAACAAATATCGACGACTTTCTTCTACGCGTGTTTCAGACGCCTGTCAAATGTTGCGCCATCGATCCGAGAATTCGACGCCTGAAAGGACGTCATCTGGCCAACGTCCATGCTGAACAAGCGCCCGCACCTGAGCGTTGCCGGCGGCCGCTCAGCGTTCCTGGTCGGTCGGTCTGATGACGATCTCGTTGACGTTGACGCGCGCCGGCTGGCCGACGGCATAGAGGATGGCGGCGGCGACATCCTCGGCGGTCAGCGCTTCCATCGTGGCGAGGCGCTGGTCCAGCCCCGCCTTCGAGGCAGCGTTGGTGATATGGTCGCCAAGCTCTGTGCGCACCAGGCCGGGCTCGATCACGGTGACGCGAACCTTGTCGGCATAGACTTCGCGCCGCAGTGATTCCGAAAAACCGACGACACCAAATTTGGTCGCCGCGTAACCGCTGGCGCCGGGATTGGCGACGCGGCCGGCGACCGACGAGACATTGACGATATGGCCCTTGGCAGCCTTGAGATGCGGCAGCGCCGCCTTGGTGACGCCCATCAGCGCCAACAGGTTGAGTTCCACCATATGGCGCCAGTCGTCGAGCGTTGCCTCCGCTGCCGGCGAGAGCAGCATCACGCCGGCATTGTTGACAAGGATGTCTAGCCGACCCCATTCGGCCACCACCTTCCCGACCATGGCAGCGACATCGTCATTGCTGGTGACGTCGGCCTCGATGCGCAAAGCCGTTCCGCCGATTTTTTCGATGCGGGCGGCCAGAGCTTCGAGCCTATCGACCCGACGGGCGGCGACGGCGACCCTTGCCCCGGCAGCAGCCAGTGCCGCAGCCGTCGCCTCGCCAATGCCCGAGGAGGCGCCGGTGACGAGAGCCACCTTGCCGGCAAGCATGGAAGAAACGGCCATTGCAACATCTCCAAAGGGCGCCGCGCCAATGCTCCTAGATAGGCCGTCCCGATAAACGGGGAAGGCCACTTCGCAGACAGGTCCTATTCATCCGGCCCCGGCTCCGGCCACGGCTCCTTCGCCGCTTCCGCATACCATTGGCGCATCGCCGGCAGCGCGAGGATGATGTCGACATAGGCCTTGGTGTCGGGCGCCAGATCCCCACCATAGGTGTCGAAGCGGGTAACGACAGGCGCATACATGGCATCGGCCGCGGTGAAATGGCCGAACAGAAACGGGCCGCCCTTGCCGTGTTTCTCGCGGCACTCGCGCCACAGCGCCTCGATGCGGGCGCGTTGCGCCTCGCCCTCGGCATCGAGTGGCTTGTGGCCCTTTGGCCGCCGCAAATTCATCGGCCAGCCATAGCGGACTTCGCGAAAGCCGGAATGCATCTCGGTCGCCGCCGAACGCGCCAGCGCCCGGGCGCCGATCTCGGCCGGCCAGAGCTTTTTCTCCGGAAAGAGATCGGCGAGGTATTCAATGATGGCAAGGGTTTCCCAGACCATTCCGCCAGTGTGGTTCAAGGGCTTGTGAACCAAGACAGGGACCTGACCTGTCGGCGACACCTTCGCCAGGTTAGCGGCGGTCTCGGGGGTGCGCAGCCGCACCAAGACCTCTTCGAACGGTATCTCCAGGTGCCGCATCGCCACCCAGGGCCTGAGCGACCAGGACGAGAAGCACTTGTTGCCGATATAGAGCGTGAATTCCGACATTTGTCCCCCTTGGCGGTTTGCTCCTTGCGGAGTGCGCTGGCCGGCACCCTAGCCTGCCGGCGCGGCGCCCGAAAGACACCCTGTTTCGCCGACATAAGCGGCGGCTGTCGGAACCGAAACCGTGCCGGCTCGTTTGCCAAGACGAACCAAACCCGGGAGATGCGAAAATGGTGAACAAGGATCAGGTCGCCGGTGCGGCCAAGCAGGTAAAAGGCTCGGTCAAGCAAGCCGCCGGCAAAGTGACCGGCGATAGGCAGACGCAGGCAGAAGGCATGGCCGACAAGGCCACCGGCAAGGTGCAGAAGGCCTATGGCGACGCGAAGGACAAGGTCAAGAAATCGCTTGACCGCTGAGGAAAGGGCCGCGTCGAGCGGCCCTTTTCACGTCTTCAGCGATTTGCTGAAAGCGGTGGTGAAAACCACGGCGCCATGATCATCGCCGGCTTCGCCCAGCACGACGTCCAGGCTGTCGCTGGTGACACGTGCCAAGGCGAAGCCGCCCATATAGGCGGCTTTCGGCTTGAAGAGATCGAGGCCGTCGCGTTGATAGATCATCGGCACCTCGTGCTGGTGACCGTGGAAGACGGCAACGACGTTGTAACCCTTCAGGGCGGCCAGCAAGGCCTGGCGGTCCGCATCGCTCCACCAATGCGGCGCGCCCTTGCCGTCATCGTCGAATGCTCTCTTGGCGGGGTCCCACCGCTCTATCGAAAAAGTATCCCAGCCATAGTGCTGGAACAGGATGACCGGGCGCCCATCCGCCGCATAGGTTGCGAGATCCTGCTTGAGCCAAGGCAGGCTGCTGTCGGCGCCATGGCCGGTGTCGCCGGCGAAGCGATGGGTCTGCACCAGATGCAGGCCACCCCAGTCCCAGGAATAGCAGTCAGTGTCGACGTCGTAGCTGGTGGCCGGCACCGGCGGCTTGAAGAACACGCCGGCGCGATGATTGACCTCGACATAGTCGCGCATTTCACGCCGGTACCAGTCGACATGGTGCGGCGGGCCGTTCTGATCGAGGTCGTGATTGCCGAGCCCGACATAAACCGGAATGTGCACTCGGTCGGGGCCCATGCCTTGCTGATAGCGCTGGCTGAACTGCAGAAGCTGGGTGCCTTCGCTGGGCTCGGTGATCTGGCCGCCGCCATCGTCGGTGATGTCACCGCCAACGACAAGGCCGAGCGGCGTGCCGATGCGGCTGCCGGCCGGCCGCAGGCCCGTGGCGATGCCGTTGATCCGCGCCGGCCAATCCTTGTCACCGATGGCGTTCAACGCCGCGACGTTGCGTAGCAGCGCCGCGTCCGTCTTGCCTTCCAACTTGCAATTAGGGCTCAAGCCGCTCGCCATGCGGCAGGCATGGACGTCGGCGACGAACAGGAAGGTGGCGTCGACGGGCTGGATGCGCTGTCCGGTCTGGCCGAGCGCCGGACGCGAAAGCGTACCGGCAGCCGCAAGACCGGCGGCCTGCACCAGAAAGCCGCGTCGTGAGAACAATAGGGGCGGAAGGCGATTCATCATCGGCGGAATTCAGCACAAGCGGCGTCTGTCCGTCCAGCTTGGTCGCGACGTCAGAGCCGGGCCCCAGCGATCCACCTGCCTCAAGTGGCGCCATGCCGGCGCAGCACCCTGCGACGTCGCCGCGCCACCGGCTCGCCCTGCGATGATGCCGCTTGCGAGGCGCTCCGCTCCAGCGCCGCTAGGCAATCGCGCAACGGGCCGGCGTCCTGCGCCGTCTTGGCCATCGACATGGCGCCGGAGTAGGCGGCGACCGCAAACACCGCAAAATGCTCGGGATCGGCGCCTTGCTCCCTGCCCTCCCGCTGGTCGGCCCTGATCTTGTCGGCGATCGCTTGGCGCCATGCCGAAAAGACGCCGGCAAGGGCATTCCGAAATTCGGGATCGGCGAGCGACAGTTCATGGGCCAGATTGTTGAGGGGGCAGCCGCGCACGAAACCTTGCCGTTCCAGTTCGGCCGCCACGGCGTCGAACACTTGACGCACGCCCTCGCGGGCCGAGGCCGCCTGCCGCACCGGCGCGATCCACGTCTCCTCGACCGCCGCTGCCACGCGCTCGTCGATGACCGCCAGCGCCAGCGCCTTCTTGGTCGGGAAATGATGATGCAACGCGCCACCGCTGACGCCTGCCGCCGCCATCAGGTCGCCGAGGCTGGAAGCATGGTAGCCGCGTGCCTGAAATGCTGCCTCGGCGACATCGAGGACTTTGCGGCGCATGCCTTCGGGGTCGTTGATGCGTTTGCCTCGGACTCGCCCTGGCCGGGTGTTGAGCTCTGCTGACATTGTAAAAGGATAGCATGTTGACAAAACAGGGCAACC
The DNA here is from genome assembly GCF_006440875.1 of Mesorhizobium sp. B2-5-7. Taxonomy (NCBI): domain Bacteria; kingdom Pseudomonadati; phylum Pseudomonadota; class Alphaproteobacteria; order Hyphomicrobiales; family Phyllobacteriaceae; genus Mesorhizobium; species Mesorhizobium sp. B2-5-7. The sequence goes on from NZ_VFUO01000014.1 coordinate 8,581, forward strand.
GGTCTGTTTATAAACAGGACGATCAACCTGTTTTGGAGAAGCCGCGGATGAGCCCGATCCCGAATGCCACGCCTAAGCCGGCGGTACTCGCCTCGCCGATCGTGGAATTGCGGCAGTACACGTTGAAGCCTGGCCGGCGCGAAACGTTGATCGATATCTTCGACACGCAGTTCATCGAAAGCCAGGAAGACGCGGGGATGACGATCATCGGCCAGTTCCGCGACCTGGACCGCCCCGATATGTTCGTCTGGATGCGCGGTTTCGAAAGCATGGATGCGCGCAAGCATGCTCTGAGCGCGTTTTATGACGGCCCCGTATGGGCGGCGCACCGCGACGCGGCCAACGCGACGATGATCGATTCCGACGACGTGCTGCTGCTGCGGCCGGCGTGGCCGGATGCCGGCTTCGATCTGTCGGGATTGCGCCGGCCAATGGCCGACATGGTCAAAAGCACAAGCGAACGGAGCGGGTTGCCCGGCCTGGTTGAGATTTCGATTCATCATTTACGGCCGGGCATCGGCGCCGACTTCGCCGGGCGCTTCCGTGCGGAGATGGTTGCGCGGCTTGCCCAGACCGGCGCGCGTCTGCTTGGCGCCTTCCTGACGGAGCCGGCCGCAAACACCTTCCCGCGGCTACCCGTGCGCGCCGGCGAAAACGTCTTTATCACCGTTGCCGGCTTCCCCGACGGCGATGCCCACGCCAGCCATCGCCTCGCCACTTCGCCGGCGTGGCAGGCACTTGGCCAGAACATGCAGGGCATTAGCACTAAGCCGGCCGAAACGTTGCGGCTGGTGCCCACGGCCCGATCGCTGTTGCGGTGATCAGCGGCCGGACAGCAGTCCCGCCATCGCCGAGGCGACAAAGGCCGGGTCCTCCCAATGGGGATTGTGACCGCAGTTCTGCGCCCAGACGAGACGGGATCCGGTCAGCGCGTCGGCCAAGGCCTGCTGGTGCGGCTCGTCGAATAGCGGATCGCAGGCGCCGGCGATGATCAGTGCCTTGGCCCGCACGGCCCGTGCCTCGGCGGTCAGGTCGGTGATGCGGACTTCCTCCAGAATGGCACGCCAGCGGGCCGCAGGCATGGCGGAAGCTTCCGTCGCCAGGCCCGCGAGGAACGTCCGCGGCACCGAGGTTTGGCACGCATGCCACCAGGCAAAGAACGGGTCGGCCGGCGATATCGGATCGTGCAAGGCCAGGATGCCGACCGGCAACGCATGGTCCGGCGTGAAGCCGGGCTTCAGCGTGCTGGCCAGCACGACCAGGCCTCCGATCAAGTCCGGCTGCCGGGCGGCCAATGCAATTGCCACCATGCCGCCCAGCGAATGACCGACGACGATAGGCCGGTCCAGCCGCAGATGCCGGATCAACCCGGCAATATCCTCGGCGAAATCAGCGACGCGGTAGCCGCCGCCCGCCTGCGAGGCACCATGGCCGCGCAGATCGGGCATGATCAGCCGGCGGCCAGCCAGATGCGGCGCCAGCAGCGAAAAGCTGCGGCTGGTGTCGGTGAAACCATGGATCAGCAACAGCGGCGGCCCGGCACCGGCGATCTCGACATAGGCGATGTCGAGATCGCCGATATTGACCCATTGCTTGCGACCAGCCCAGGCGTTCTGTTCCACACAGGTGATGGACAAAGCGTCCGGCGGTCTCACAGGCCGAGCTTCTCCTTGACGGCGGCAAGACCAGGCTTGCCATCGAAAGTCGTGACACCGGCGAGCCAGGCATCGAGACGGCTCTTGTTCAGCGTGATCGCCTTCAGCGCCCCGTCCTCTGGCTTCATGCCGTCATTGATGAGGTAGCCCATGCCGACATTCTCGAAGTCGATGTCGAAGACCAGGTTCCTGAGGAACTGCGCCACGTTAGGACATTCCTGCAGGTAGCCCTTGCGGACCTGCGTCGTCACCGTCGCGGCGCCGAAATTCGGGCCAAAGAACTTGTCGCCGCCTGTCAGATACTTGAAGTCGTACATGGTGTTCATCGGATGCGGCGCCCAGCCCTGGAAGACGATGAACTGCTTCTCCTTGATCTCGTAACCGACCTCCGACAGCATGCCGGCTTCGCTGGACTCGACCACGTGCCAGCCATCGAGGCCGAAGGCCGGATCGGCGATGGCGTCCATCATCAGCTGGTTGGAGCCGGGCTCGATGCCATACATCTTCTTGCCGAACTTGTCGGCGAACTTGTGCAGGTCGGAGACGTCCTTGACCCCTGCCTCCCAGACATAGGTCGGTACGGCGAACGTGTATTTGGCGCCGACGAGATTGACACGCACATTCTCGATCGAGCCGTCCTTCTTGTAGGGTTCGTAATAGGTGACCATCGCCGGGTCCCAGTAGCCCAGGAACAGGTCGAGATCCCGGTTCTTCATGCCTTCGTAGATGACGTTGATGCCCAGCACCTCGCTCTGTGGCTGATAGCCGAGCGCTTGCAGGAGCACATTGCCCACACCCGTGGTGAAAGCGAGATCGTTCCAGCCGGGCTCGGCCATGCGGACCACACGGCATTGCTCGGCGTCGGCCGCCTGGGCAGCCTGCGAGGCCAACGCCAGCGCGGCCAGACAGCTTGCAAGGATACGCACCATTTCCGTTCTCCTTATTGTGTTGGCCCATCGGTCTTTTTATTGTCCCATGGGTCAATGATTGATCTCGCGGGGCGAAAATGTCAACATGGATTCGTGAGGCATGGAACAATCTCGTGAAACTGAGACGCCTTGGCGACATACGCCGAAAGGAATTGCGCCAGGCGGCCTTCGCGGTTCTGGAGCGCGAAGGCATTGCGGGGGCGACGCTGGAAAAAGTCGCCGCCCATGCAGGCGCCTCCAAAGGCATCGTGCTGCACTATTTCCGCAACAAGCAGGAATTGTTCGAGCACGCCATGCGCGAGGCCAACGCAGTCCTATGCAACGCGGTGGTCGCAAGGCTTCGCCGGGCGCGGACTTCGATGGAACGCCTGGACGCGGTGATCGAGGGCAATTTCGAGGAGCATCTCTTCCTGCCGCCTCTATGCCATGCCTGGCTTTCGCTCTGCGCCGAGGTGCCGCGCGATGAAAAGCTGGCGCGCATCCAGAAGGTGATCCATGGGCGCATGCGCTCGAACCTGTTGTCCGGCCTGCGCGGCCTCGCCTCACCTGGGGAGGCCGACGACATCGCGCTTGGCGTCACGGCCTTGATCGACGGACTCTGGCTTCGGCTCGGCCTGCAGCCGGGCAGCGTCTCGCGCGAACAGGCGATCCGGCAGGTCAAGGGCTATGTCGCCGCGCGGCTGGCTACTCAGGAGCGCTCCACCGCCAGCGCGTGAAACCGACCCGCACGTCGTCCGGTTTTCGCGCTGCGACGGGTCTCAGGCCAGCCGGCCGTCGGGCGCTTGCGCCGGACGCCGGCCGAAGTTCATACCCTGGGATAGCCTCATGACTTGACCCCGTCACGGACATGCGGTGCGATCCCTCTGTTTGATGGCAAACGCATGGTGAGGTGCGTGATGAGGCTTCGCGGCAAGCGGACGTTGATCACCGGCGGATCGGACGGCATCGGCCTGGCGATCGCCGAGGCATTCCTGCACGAGGGTGCCGATGTCCTGATCGTCGGCCGCGACGCGGGCAAACTCGACACCGCTCGCCAGAAGCTGACGGCCCTCGGCTCGACAGGCATGGTGGCGACATTGTCGGCCGACCTCGCCACCAGCCCCGGCCTCGCAGCGGTCGTCGAGCAGGCGAAAGAATCCGGCCAGCCACTCGACGTTCTCGTCAACAATGCCGGTGTCGCCTATCTCGTGCCGTTCGAGAGTGTCAGCGAGGCACAGTTCCAGCAATCTTTCGCGCTCAATGTGACGGCGGCGTTCTTCCTCACCCAGGGGCTGCTGCCGCATCTCGGTGCAGGTGCATCCGTCATCAACATCTCCTCCTATTTCGCCAACAAGATGATCCCGAAACGGCCATCAAGCCTCTACTCCCTGTCCAAAGGCGCGTTGAACTCGCTGACCAAATCGCTGGCCTTCGAACTCGGTCCGCGCGGCATCCGCGTCAACGCAATCGCACCCGGCACGGTCGACACCGCCATGCGGCGCAAGACCGTGGACAACCTGCCTGTCGAGGCACAGGCGGAACTGACAGCCTATGTCGAACGCAGCTATCCTCTCGGCCGCATCGGTCGACCCGCAGACATCGCCGGCATGGCGATCTATCTCGCCAGCGACGAGGCTGGCTGGACCAGTGGCGGCATCTTTGCCGTCGACGGCGGCTACACGGCGGGGTGAACTGCCTGGCCGCTATGGCGCGGCAACTTCACCAGCGGCGCTTTCCACAAATCCAAGAGCGCCCACAACGTCCAGGATCTGAAGGCGAATCCAGCGATGAGGGGGCTCGTCGTCTCGGCGTGCGTGCCAGTACATCCTGATTTCAGGAACGGCAATGGGAAGTGGCGGCTCGAAGATGGCGAGAGGCAGGGTCTTGGCTGCCCAAACCGCGAACTGCCTGGGAACCGCGGAAAGGTAGTTTCCGTTTGCGACGGCCAACGCGACAGCCTGAAAGTGAGGCAGTGCCAAGCTTACACGGCGGCTTCGCCCGATTTTGCGGAGCGCCTCGTCGGTGGAGCCCGACATCGAGCCGTCGATAGAGCGAAGAACGTGCGGCAGTTCGCAAAAAAGCTCAAGCGGAATAGGCTCGCCCCCTGCGATCCCCGCCAGTCTGATCGCAGCATTGTTTTGCGCCGCAATGATTGCGAATGGCGAATGGAACAGCGGTACGCTGGAGACCCAATCCAAGACCTCCAGCGGACGTTCGAGAGCCACATCGATTTCATCGTCCTGGAGCAGACGCGAAACATCGCCTCGCGCGCTATCGAGAAACCGTAACGACGCATGCGGCGCGATAGCCGCGACGCGCACCGCCAGTGTCGGCATCAGTAGCATGGAAAAGAAGTCCGCCCCCATGAGCGTGAAGGTTCGCTCAAGTTCCGCCGGATTGAACGAATGCGCCGAATGAAAGGCGCGTTCGATCTCGCGCAGTGCGGCGCGCACCGGCTCCGTCAGGCTTTCGGCGCGCGGGGTCGGCACCATGTCGTTGCCGCGCCGCACGAACAACTGGTCGTTGAGGACATGACGCAGGCGATTGAGCGCGGCGCTCACGGCGGGCTGGCTCAGCCCGATCTGCTCGCCGGCGCGCGTCACGCTTCGTTCGCGCAAAAGCGCATCGAGCACCCTGACCAGATTGAGGTCGAGCGCATTTAAATTCATGGCATCAATCCGCCCCATATGATCATTGGATTTCCATCGGCGGCATGCACCTGATCAGATCCTTCCGACCGCGACCCGTCCGAAGGCAACAAAGGAGGAAGAACCATGACAATGACCGTCGGGACCACTACAGGCAAGGAACTCTTCTGGTTCAACAACACACTGGTTGCCATTCGGATATCGTCGGCGGAGGGCGAGGACGGCATCTGTGTCATCGAGCACCGCATGCCCCATGGCGATTCTCCGCCGCTGCATGTGCATCGGCACGAAGACGAGGTGTTTCATATCCTAGAAGGACAGCTGCGCGTTCGGATCGACGGACAGGAGCGGGTCGCTGGCACCGGCGAGACCCTCATTGCGCCGAAAGGCCTGCCGCACACATACAGGGTCGAATCTCCAGAAGGTGCGCGCGCTCTGACCGTCACGCGCGGCCGCGGGTTCGAGACGATGCTGCGTCAGGCGAGCCGCCCCGCCGGACAGCCGGAATTGCCGCCGCTGTCCGAGCCGACGCCCGAGATGATCGAGGCTCTGGTGCGTATCTGCGCGGAAAATGGCATCGATATTGTCGGTTCGCCCTTGAGTTGAGAACGCGAAGCCGCCGATCTCTCCTCGGAAGCATCTTCAACCGATTTGCATCCGCAGCCGCGTTATTCTCCGCTTGAAGCCATTTGTGCAACGCGATACGCCGTTGCCCAAATCGACAGACCGGAGCCTTGCCGTGAGCACGCCAAAGACGAGAACCGAAACCGACACGTTCGGCCCCATCGAGGTCGCCGCCGACCGTTATTGGGGCGCCCAGGCGCAGCGTTCCCTCGGCAATTTCAAGATCGGTTGGGAGAAGCAGCCGGCTTCGATCGTGCGCGCGCTGGGCATCGTCAAGCGGGCGGCGGCGGAAGCCAACATGGAGCTCAAGCGGCTCGATCCGGCCATCGGCAAGGCGATCATCGAGGCCTCGCAAGAGGTCATCGACGGCAAGCTCAACGACCACTTTCCGCTGGTGGTCTGGCAGACCGGCTCGGGCACGCAGTCCAACATGAACGCCAACGAGGTGATCTCGAACCGCGCGATCGAGATGCTGGGCGGCGTCATGGGCTCGAAGAAGCCGGTGCACCCCAACGACCACGTCAATATGAGCCAGTCCTCGAACGACACCTATCCGACGGCCATGCACATCGCCTGCGCCGAGCGGATCGAGCATGACCTGATCCCCGCGCTGCACCACCTGCACAAGGCGCTCGCCGCCAAGAGCCGGGACTTCAACCACATCATCAAGATCGGCCGTACCCACACGCAGGACGCCACGCCGCTGACGCTGGGCCAGGAATTCTCCGGCTATGCCGCGCAGGTCGCCTCCTCGATCAAGCGCATCGAGCAGACGCTGCCCGGCCTGCAGGAACTGGCGCAGGGCGGCACCGCCGTCGGCACCGGCCTCAATGCGCCGGTCGGTTTCGCCGAGCGGGTGGCCGATCGCATCGCCGCCATTACCGGCATTGCCTTCGTCACCGCGCCGAACAAGTTCGAGGCGCTCGCCGCCCATGATTCCATGGTGTTCTCGCACGGTGCCATCAATGCCGCGGCCGCGGCACTGTTCAAGATCGCCAACGACATCCGTTTCCTTGGCTCCGGCCCGCGCTCGGGCCTCGGCGAATTGTCGCTGCCGGAAAACGAACCCGGCTCCTCGATCATGCCAGGCAAGGTCAACCCTACCCAGTGCGAGGCGATGACGCAGGTCTGCGTGCAGGTGTTCGGCAACAATGCGGCGCTGACCTTCGCCGGCAGCCAGGGCCATTTCGAGCTCAACGTCTACAATCCGCTGATGGCCTACAATTTCCTGCAGTCGGTGCAGTTGCTCGCCGACGCTTCGGTCTCCTTCACCGACAATTGCGTCGTCGGCATCGAGGCGCGAGAGGACAACATCAAGGCGGCACTCGACCGTTCGCTGATGCTGGTGACCGCGCTTGCGCCCACCATCGGCTACGACAACGCCGCCAAGATCGCCAAGACCGCGCACAAGAAAGGCACTACGTTGCGCGAGGAAGCGTTGGCAACCGGACTGGTCAGCGAGGCCGACTATGACCGCCTGGTGCGGCCGCAGGACATGACGCATCCGGGGTGAAGGCATTTTTCGGCAGGAGAATATCCTCACGCCAGCGCATCGACCGACACGAATTTCCGTTTTTCACCGGTTCACAGAAACGTATGCCCTGTGAACAATGTGTCGCCGGATAGGCGGCTTTGGTGAACAGTCGGCATGCTCTATCTGACGGGGCATCAACCCCATTCGGAGAGCCACCATGTCCACAAACACCTCCTTCGCCGGCAGCGGCACCGCGTCCAACAGCTCTGTCACCATCCTCGTCGGCCGCATCCTGCTCGCGGTCATTTTCCTGCTTTCGGGATTCGGCAAGCTCACAGCCATTTCCGGCACCGCCGCCTACTTCGGCGGCCTCGGCCTGCCGGCGCCGACGGCGACAGCCGTCATCGTCGGACTGATCGAGCTGCTTGGCGGCCTTGCGGTCCTCGTCGGTTTCCAGACCAGGGTCGCCGCCTGGGTGCTCGCGATCTTCACGATCGCAACCGGGCTGGTCGCCCACACCGGCTGGGCCGACCAGATGCAGATGATCCAGTTCCTCAAGAACGTCGCCATCACCGGCGGTTTCCTGCTGCTGGCCTCCTCGGGTGCCGGCGCCTATTCGATCGACGCCAAGCGCGGCTGAGGTTTTTTTCTCCCAAGGACCTGAAACGAGCGGCGCGGAATTTTCCGCGCCGCTTTTTCGTTGTGTGCTTACAGGCCTACAGCACGTCGCGGCAAATAGGATTCGCCCGACCTGCTGTAAGCTTCTGGTTTTATGCATGTCGTTGTCCCGGAACCAAGGACACTCCCGGGCGACATGCATTAGACTGCAATGGTCGCCGGCGACCGTGCCGGCAAGGGAGGGAGCCATGGGTCGCAGTGCATTGCTTCTGGTTTCGCGGCTGCTGTTTGCCGTGCTGTTCGTGCCGTCCGGCTTCCAGGCGCTCGCCAACATCGCCGGCACCACCAGCTATTTCGCCGGCCTCGGCCTGCCGCTGCCGGCGCTCGCCGCCTGGGGCACCGGCCTTTTCGAGCTGATCGCGGGACTGCTGATCCTCATTGGTTTGCAGACGCGGATCGTGGCACTGCTGCTGGCCGGCTTCTGCATCGCGGCCGGCTATATCGGCCACTATGGCCAAGGCGCCGAGGATGCGGCGCTCGCCTTCCTGCACCAGCAGATGCTGATGAAGGATATCGCGATATCGGGTGGTTTCCTGGCGCTTGCCATGGCCGGCGCCGGCGCCTGGTCGGCCGATGGGCGCGGTGCGGTTTAATATCGTCTTAAATCCAAGGACGGGCCCGAAGCCGAGCCTAGTCGACCCCCACTCCGTCTCGGCTTCGCCGGCCACCTTTCCCCGATCGACGGGGTAGAGGAAGGGCACGAACTTATTTTAGCCAACGCTACTCACGCCAGGCTCCCTTCCTCTCCCTCCGGAGGGGCGAGAGGTGGCGCTGCGAAGCAGCGACGGAGTGGGGGAAGCCGGTCCTCAAACGCGAAGCCGATGACAAGTCGAAGCCGCCGGCAAGTGGTGCGATTGAGTTGATCTAATTTCCGCGTGGGTCAGATAAATCACGCTCTAATAGGCCGTGTTCATTTCGCCGACACGCTCTGCCCGCCCTCGACCGCCAGCACCAGGCGACGGTTGGTGATGCGCGCCAGTTGCGCCAGCCGGCCGGCCGGCCGCTCGCCGTATAGGTCGGAGAGCGAGGCCGGCAGCACCAGCGCCAGCGCGCCGTTGGGGCGGCTTTCCCATTTCAGCCTCGGCATGATGCCGGGCATCGCGGCCGTCAGCAGATAAACCACGCGCATCATCGCTGCCAGTACGCGGGCGCGCTCCAGCAGGCGCGGCGGCGCCAACGCCCTGATTTCGGGCGCCACCAATTCATTGAAGACGCCATCGTGACGGTAGGCGTTGGTCAGCGCCAGGTAGGCGCGGCCGGGATGATCGACACCGATGAACGAGGCATGCGCGATGATGTTGAGCGACTGCTTGCCGCGATATTCCGGATGAGCGCGCCAGCCGATATCGGCGAGCAGGCAGGCGGCGTGGCGATAGCGCGCTTCGTCTTCCGTCTCGTCGATGCCGAACGCCTTGAAGGCCTTGCCGGTCCATTCGACCAGGTCATGCGCGTGATGGACCGAACGCGAGCGCAGAAGCGCAAGCTCCTCGGCGGCCGAGATCAGCGGATCGGCCTTCTGTTCGGCCGCGTCGAGCAGCGAATAGAGGAAACCCTCACGCACGCCTTGTGCCGAAACGACGATCCTGGACGGCTGCATCGCCGTCATGATCTCCTGCAGCACGAGAGCGCCATAGGGCAGCAGCGAACGGCGGTTCTTGGAGACACCCTCGATACCCCTCACCTTTTCGACTTCGCCCCTGGCCACCTGCTTGAGGAAGTTCTGAGCGCTTTCGGCCGATATTTCGTAGTGGTGCATGACGCCGAGCGGGTAGTTGTTCATCTCCATATGCAGCCTGGCGAGGTTTCGCCAGGTGCCGCCAACAGCGTAGAAAGTCCTGCCTTGTCCGCCCTTCAAGAGCTTGGCCCGGGCCAGTTCCTGGCGCGCGATCTTCTGCGCCTGGACGAGCGAGTTCTTCGCCATGTCCTGCAGGCGCAGGCCGCCGAGCGGCAGCGTGATGCCGTCGCCGATCGCCTCGCCATCAATGTCTATAAGCTCCAGGCTGCCGCCGCCAAGGTCGCCGGCAATCCCGTTGGCCGGGTGGAAGCCTGAGATGACGCCGAGCGCGGAATAATGCGCTTCCTGGCGGCCGGAGAGCACACGGATTTCGGTCTTGAGCACATCCTCGGCACGATGGATGAAATCGGGACCGTTGATCGCCTCGCGGGCGGCGGCGGTTGCCAGCACGTACATGTGTTCGGCGCCTGCCTGGTCGGAGAGCGCTCGGAAACGGCGAAACTCCTCCATCGAGCGCGCCACACCCTCGGGGTCCAGCTTCCCCGTCGACACGATGCCGCGGCCGAGGCCGGCCAGCATCTTTTCGTTGAACAGCATGGTCGGCGAGCGCGCCAGCCCCTCATAGACGACGAGGCGGATCGAATTGGAGCCGATGTCTATGATGGACAGCGGTCGGCGGTCCTGCAGCCGGCCCTGGGAATTGGACAGCATCAGGTGGCGGCGTTCTTCTTGCGGCGCTTGAACTGGGCGATTCGCTTGGGCGCATGCGATTTCAGCGCGTCACCCCGTCCCGACAGGCTCGGATTGGTCATGAAATATTCCTGCGCGTTGAACGGTTCCTCACCCTCCTCCAGCACCACGCGCCGGGAGGTTCCATCTGCCAATACGTCGAAACTTTGCTGATTGTCCATGATGTTGCCCAGCATGATCTGGCCCAGAATCTGTTCATGCACAGTTGGATTGGTGATCGGCACCATGGTCTCGACGCGGCGGTCGAGATTGCGCGGCATGAGGTCGGCCGAGGAGATGTAGACGATGGCCTCGTCCGACGGAAGGCCATGACCGTTGCCGAAGCAATAGATGCGGCTGTGCTCCAGGAAACGGCCGACGATCGACTTGACCCTGATGTTCTCCGACAGGCCCGGCACCTGCGGCCGCAGGCAGCAGATGCCGCGCACGACGAGGTCGATCTCCACTCCGGCGCGGCTGGCATCGTAGAGCGCGTCGATGATGATGGGATCGACGAGCGCGTTCATCTTCATCCAGATACGCGCCGGCCGTCCCTCCAACGCATGGGTGACCTCGTCCGAAATGTGCTGGAGGATGCGGTTCCTCAGCGTGAACGGCGAGATCGCCAGCCGCATCTCCGCGGTCGGCTCGGCATAGCCGGTGATGAAATTGAACAATTGGGCGACGTCGCGGGCGATCGTCGGATCGGTGGTGAAGAAGGACAGGTCGGTGTAGATGCGCGCGGTGACCGGGTGGTAGTTGCCGGTGCCGAGATGGACGTAATTGCGCAGCTTGCCGTCCTCGCGCCGCACCACCAGCGACATCTTGGCGTGGGTCTTGAGTTCCAGGAACCCGAACACGACCTGCACGCCGGCGCGTTCGAGATCGCGCGCCCAGCGAATGTTGGCCTCCTCATCGAAACGCGCCTTGAGCTCGACCAGCGCCGTTACTGACTTGCCGGCTTCGGCCGCGTCGACCAGAGCACGCACGATTGGGCTGTCGTTGGAGGTGCGATAGAGCGTCTGCTTGATCGCCACTACTTCGGGGTCGGCCATCGCCTGGCGCAGGAACTGCACCACCACGTCGAACGACTCATAGGGGTGATGGACGACGATGTCCTTCTCGCGAATGGCGGCGAAACAGTCGCCGCCATGCTCGCGGATGCGCTCGGGAAAGCGTGGGTTGTAGGGGATGAATTTCAGGTCGTCGCGGGGAACGGAGACGATCTCGGAGATCTGGCTGAGTGCCAGCGGCCCGGTGAGCACGCTGATGCGGCTCGACGAGACGCCAAGCTCGCCGGCGACGAAATCGCGCAATTCCCCAGGCATCAGCTTGTCGAATTCGATGCGGATGACGGAGCCGCGGCGGCGGCGCTTCAGCGCCGTTTCGAACAGGCGCACGAGATCTTCCGATTCCTCTTCGACCTCGATGTCGCTGTCACGAATGATGCGGAACGTGCCGGAACCCTTGACCTCGTAGCCAGGGAAGAGCTTGCCGATATAGAGGCCGACCGCCTCCTCCAGCGGAATGAAGCGGACATGGTGCTTGCGGTCCGGCAGGCGGATGAAGCGCTTCAGCGCCACCGGCAGGCGCAAGAGCGCGCTCATCTCCTCGCCATTCTTGCGATGGCGAAGTTGCAGCGCCATCGAGAAGCCGAGATTGGGAATGAACGGGAACGGATGCGCCGGGTCGATCGACAGCGGGGTCAGCACGGGAAACACCTGCTCCTGGAAATGGTCTTCCAGCCAGACCTTCTCGTCCTTTGTCAGCGCGTCGCGGGTGATGGTTTCGATGCCTTCCTTGTTGAGCAGCACCGTGAGGGCCGACAGGCTCTTCTGCTGGTCCTCCTGCAGCCGCTCGACCTCACGCAGCAATTGTTCGAGCTGCTGTTCGGGAGTGCGTCCGTCCGGGCTCTTCAGCACGATCCCCTCGCGCACCTGGCCTGCAAGACCGGCGACGCGCACCATGAAGAACTCGTCGAGATTGGCGGCCGAGATCGACAGGAAGCGGACGCGCTCCAGCAGCGGGTGATGGGTGTTCAGCGATTCCTCGAGAACGCGGCGATTGAACTGCAGCCAGGAGAATTCGCGGTTGACGAAGCGGTCCGGATTGCCTTCCGGGCTCGCTGCCGCGACATTGTTGAATTCGCTCTGTACCGGCTTCAGTTCGTTCATGATTCCTGCTCTTCCGCACGCCTCAGCCGGTTAACCGGCTTAACTTATCCTGTGGCAGGCTTTTGCGACAGTTCTCTGACAGGCTTTTGCGACAGTTTGATTTCATCGAACTTGCAAACAGACTTGATATGATCCAGATGCAGAGAGACTGCGTTAAGGAGACGATGATGGCAGGCGGTTCCATTCCCCATTTCCAGAACGATGCGGGCCATCCGGCGATCGACATCGGAGTCAAGGAATTCATGTGCACGGGCGCCAACCCGCCTTTCGACCACCCGCATGTTTTTCTCGACATGGGCGACGACAATGAGAAAGTCTGCCCCTACTGCTCGACCCTCTATCGCTATTCGCCGAAGCTGAAGGCGACCGAAACGCTGCCGGCGGGCTGCCTCTACATCGACCAGGCCGCCTGACCTTCCGATCATGAGCGAGACGCGGTCCCGGCAGGTCATGATCGCCGGGGCTGGCATCGCCGGGCTGACAGCGGCGATTGCCTTTGCCGAACGCGGCTATTCCGTGAGGGTGGCCGAACAGGCGCAGCGTCTCGAAGCGGCGGGCGCCGGCATCCAGCTCTCTCCTAACGCGACCCGCATCCTTCGCCAGCTTGGCGTGCTCGACACGCTTCTTGCCAATGCCGTCCAGCCGGAAGCCGTGGTGCTGAAGGACGCCGCGAGCCTGCGCCAACTGGCACGCGTGCCGCTTGGCGGAGCCGGCGAGGAACGCTGGGGGGCGCCCTATCTCGTGGCGCACCGGGCGGATCTGCAAGACGCCCTGATGGCGCGCGTTGCGCAACTGCCCGACATCCATCTCACCACCGGCGCGCAGGTCAGCAGCGTGGCCTCCGGTTCATTCGTTATCACCAGGACAGACGGGGTCGGCCGCAGGGTCATCGATACCCAAGGATCTCTGCTGGTCGGCGCCGATGGCGTCTGGTCAGCGGTGCGGAGGTTTGCCAGTCCAGGCAGCGGAGCCGGCTTGGCGAACAGCCATTTCTCCGGCGAACTGGCTTGGCGGGCGACGGTGAGCGCAGACAACGAGGCGGGGCGAGCCTTCACCGCGATCGGCTCCCCTGACTGCGTCACCACCTTCCTGCATCCCGGCTTTCATTTGGTCGCCTACCCCGTGAGCAGGGGTAGCGCCTTCAACCTTGCCGCCTTCACCCGGGGCGAGCGCATCGCCGACGGGTGGTCACGCCACGCCGATCCCGCCATCCTTTCAGGCGCCATGCGCCGCTCCGCGCCGGCGCTGGCGCGTTTGGTGGAACTCGCTGGCCCGTGGACCGCCTTTCCTATCCACACGGTCGAACAGCGACGCTGGACCATGCCCGAAGGCATCGCGCTGATCGGCGACGCCGCGCATGCGATGACGCCGTTCGCGGCGCAAGGTGCTGCCATGGCGATCGAGGATGCCGCGACGCTGGCCAGCCTGGTCGCCGACATCCCCGGCGACCTGACGCAAAGCCTCATCATCTGGGAGAACCTGCGGCGGTCGCGCATCGCCAAGGTCATCCGTCGCGGCGCGCTCAACCGGCTTGCTTGGCATGCCCGAGGCCCGGTGGCGTTGGCCCGCAATCTGTTTCTGGCGGCACGACCGGGAGAGAAGCTCGCAGCCGATCTGGACTGGCTTTACGGGTGGGAGCAGCAGCGGATCATCCGTCGCTGAAAGGAGCCCGTGGCAAAGCTAATTATACAGCCGCATCGACAGCCCAAGCGAAACCGGCAGCGGGTTCCACCAGCCGGTGCGCAGGCCGGCAGCGCGCAGTGCCGCCGCCGTCCAGGTGTTGCAACCGATCAGCGCGTTGAAATGGCCATTGGCCTCATAAAAGCGATCGAAATTGGAGTAGGCGGCATTGTCGATGACGATCGGACCGTTCGGCCCCTCTTGAAAGCTCGCTTCGATGAAATCAAGCAATGCGGCAAAACGGTCTTCGCCCACGTCGAAGCCGGCGACATCGGGGTGCGGCTCGGGAATATTGCCGGCGACGGCGACATGCATCACCGACGCATCGAGCGTCAAAGCCTTGAACGCGGGCAGCGCCTTCAATTGCGACCATGTCGGCGTTTCCAGGTAGAAGGCGCGCCCACCCCAGCCGAAGACGAGGTAGCGCACTTCGGGCGCGTCCGATGGCAGGCCGACATCGGCAAGGAAACGAAAGCGCCGGCGCACCTCGTCGTCCACGGGAATGGCGATGTCGGTGTGGATCGGATTTTTCAGCACCAATATGTGCCGGATGCCCTCGCCCGCTGCGGCTGCCGGCCAGAGCGGCCGCGGCACCAGCGTGCCGAGCGACACGGCGAGCACCAGTGCTGCAACCAGAATGGCCAGGAAACGCAGGAGTTTTCTCATCGGTGCGGCTTCGCGATTCCGTCGCGGCTCAATGAAGAAGATCATTTATCGGATCGGCCAGACACTAAAAAGCCCGGCCGTGGCGCGACCGGGCTTTCCCGACTTGGCGTCAATCCGCTCAGTGCAGGATCTGCGACAGGAACAGCTTCGTGCGTTCGTGGCGGGGATGGTCGAAGAACTCGGCCGGCGTGTTCTGCTCGACGATCTGGCCCTGATCCATGAAGATCACCCGGTTGGCGACTTTCCGTGCAAAGCCCATCTCGTGGGTGACGCACAGCATGGTCATGCCTTCCTCGGCCAGCCCCACCATGGTTTCCAGCACTTCCTTGATCATTTCGGGGTCGAGCGCTGAGGTCGGCTCGTCGAACAGCATGATGCGCGGGTTCATGCACAGCGAGCGGGCGATCGCCACGCGCTGCTGCTGGCCGCCGGAAAGCTGGCCCGGATATTTGTTGGCCTGCTCGGGGATCTTCACGCGCTTGAGGAAATGCATGGCGATTTCCTCGGCCTGCTTCTTAGGCGTCTTGCGCACCCAGATCGGCGCCAGCGTGCAATTCTCGAGGATGGTCAGATGCGGGAACAGGTTGAAGTGCTGGAACACCATGCCGACCTCGCGGCGCACCTCGTCGATCTTTTTCAGATCGTTGGTGAGTTCCTTGCCGTCGACGATGATCTTGCCCTTCTGGTGCTCTTCCAGCCGGTTGATGCAGCGAATCATGGTCGACTTGCCCGACCCGGACGGTCCGCAAATGACGATGCGCTCGCCGCGCATCACCTTCAGATTGATGTCCTTCAGCACATGGAACTCGCCGTACCATTTATGCATGGCGATGATGTCGATGGCGACATCGGTGGTCGAGATATGCATCTTGGCGGCGTTGACCTTGATCTCTTCCGCGCTGACGGCATTTTCGGTGGCCATGGCTGGGGTCCCCTTGTTCTTTTGTTTAGCGTTTGTAGCCGGTGTCGAGCCGGCGTTCCGTGTACATTGAATAGCGCGACATGCCGAAGCAGAACAGCCAGAAGACGAAGGCGGCGAACACAAGACCGGATTTCGCGGTCTGCGCCGTGGCCCAGTTGGCGTCGGAGAAGTTCTGCTTGACGATGCCGAGCAGGTCGAACATCGAGATGATGAGGACCAGGCTGGTGTCCTTGAACATGCCGATGAAGGTGTTGACGATACCGGGTATGACCAGCTTCAGCGCCTGCGGCAACACGATCAAGCTCATCTTCTGCCAGTAGCCGAGGCCGAGCGAATCGGCGCCTTCATACTGGCCCTTGGGGATCGCCTGCAGGCCGCCGCGCACCACTTCGGCCATATAGGCCGCCGCAAACAGCGACACGCCGATCAGCGCCCTCAGATATTTGTCGAAAGTGACGCCGGCCGGCAGGAACAGCGGCAGCATGACGCTGACGAAAAACAGGACGGTGATCAGCGGTATGCCGCGCACGGCTTCGATGAAGATAATGCACAGCATCTTGATGATCGGCATCTTCGAGCGCCGCCCGAGCGCCAGCACGGTGCCCAGCGGCAGCGATACGGCGATGCCGACGAAGGACAGGCTCAGCGTGATCAGCAGCCCGCCCCAGCGCGAGGTTTCGACATGCGGCAGGCCGAATACGCCGCCGACCAGCAGGAAGAAGGAAGCGATCGGCAGCACCAGGAAAAGCAGGATCGCGTTCAACCCCTTGCGCGGCACACGCGGCATCAGCATCGGCACCAGCAGCGCCACGAACAGGATGGCGACCAGGATCGGCCGCCAGCGCTCCTCGACCGGATAGGTGCCGAACATGAACTGGCCGAACTTGGCGTTGACGAAAGCCCAGCAGGCTCCGCTCCAGCCATCGGGCTGAATGCCGCCTTGCGCGACGGTGGCGCAGACCGTGCGGTCCGGTCCCGTCCACTGTGCGTTGATGAACGCCCAGTTGATGACCTGCGGCAGAACCCAGGCGACGATGGCGATGCCGAGGATGGTGAGGATGGTGTCGCCGACCGAGCCGATCAGGTTCTTGCGCACCCAGGCGACGGGGCCGCTGACGCTCGCCGGCGCGGGCTGCGCCAGCGCCATTTCGGTGCGCACCCAGGATAGATCGTGTTCCTGCATGGTCCTATCTCTCCACCAGCGCCATCCTGGCGTTGACCACGTTCATGACGGCCGAGGTCACCAGGCTGAGTATGAGATAGGCGATCATCATGATCAGCACGCCCTCGACCGCTTGTCCGGTCTGGTTCAGAACCGTGCCGGCCGTTGCCGTCAAATCGGGATAACCGATGGCGATCGCCAGCGAGGAGTTCTTGGTCAGGTTGAGATACTGGCTGGTCAGCGGCGGGATGACGATGCGCATGGCCTGCGGCACCACGACCAGCCGCAGGATCGAACCGGATCGCAGCCCAAGTGCGGCCGCCGCCTCGGTCTGGCCCTTGCTGACACCCCTGATGCCGGCGCGCACGATTTCGGCGATGAAGGCCGCCGTGTAGCAGGACAGCGCCAGATAGAGCGAAAGGAACTCCGGTTTGACCTGGAAGCCGCCGGTCAGGTTGAAGGTCGATTGTTTGGGCAAGTCAAAGCTCAGGGGAAAGCCGCTCAGCACGTAAGCCAGCAGCGGCAGGCCGATGATCAGCGCGGCGGAGGTCCAGAACACCGGAAATTGCTGGCCCGTCGCCATCTGCCGCTGACGCGCCCTGCGGGCAACGAACCATGACATTGCGATGCCCACGACAAGGGCGACCAGGATCAGCCAGGAGCCGTCGCCCCAGACCGGGCGCGGAAAATAGAAGCCGCGCTGGTTGAGGAACGAGCCGAAGGGCAGATGATAGGAATCGCGCGGCGCCGGCAGCACGGCGAGCACGCCGGAATACCAGAAGAAGATGACCAGCAGCGGTGGGATGTTGCGGAAGATCTCGACATAGACCGTGCAGATCTTCTGGATCAGCCAGTTCTGCGACAGGCGGCCGATGCCGATGACGAAGCCGATGATGGTGGCGGTGATGATGCCGGCGACGGCAACGATGATGGTGTTGATCAGGCCGACGACGATGGCGCGGCCATAGGTCGAGTCCGACGTATAGGCGATCGGCGTGTCCGAGATATCGAAGCCGGCGCGCCCCTTGAGGAAGCCGAAGCCGGAGGCGATGTGCAGGCGCTGCAGATTGTCGATGACGTTCTGCACGATCCACCAGACGGACCCGAACAGAACGATGACCACCAGCGTCTGAAAGAAGAGACTGCGAATTCTCGGGTCATTGACGAAGGAGCCGCGGCTCGGCTCCTCGCGTAGGATTTCCTGCGATGCCATGTCACGTCCCCTGTGAAAGAGAAACCGGAAGGCAGGAGCCTGCCTTCCGGATCACATTTCGATCAGCGGATCGGCGGCGCGTATTGCAGGCCGCCCTTGGTCCATAGCGCATTGATGCCACGCGCAATCTTGAGCGGGCTGCCGGAGCCGACATTGCGGTCGAACATTTCGCCGTAGTTGCCGGTGGCCTTGACGATGTTGACGACCCAGTCGTTGGAGACGCCGAGGTCGGTGCCGATCTTGGTGTCTGCTTCCTGGCCGAGCACACGCTTGATCTCCGGGCTGGCGGAGTTTTTCATCTCGTCGACATTGGCCTTGGTGATGCCGAGCTCCTCGGCGTCGAGCAGAGCGAAATAGGTCCACTTGACGATGTGGTACCACTGGTCGTCGCCCTGGCGAACGGCGGGTCCGAGCGGCTCTTTCGAGATGATCTCGGGCAGCACGACGTGATCGGCCGGCGAGCCGAGCGTCAAGCGAATGCCGTAAAGGCCCGACTGGTCGGTGGTGTAGACGTCGCAGCGGCCGGCATCATAAGCGGCATTGACCTCTTCGAGCTTCTCGAAGACGACCGGATTGTACTCCATCTTGTTCGCCTTGAAGTAGTCGGCGAGGTTGAGCTCGGTGGTCGTGCCGCTCTGCACGCAGACGGCGGCGCCCGAAAGCTGCAGCGCCGAATTGACGCCCGGCAGCTTCTTGGCGTTGATCATGAAGCCCTGGCCGTCATAGTAGGTCGTGCCGATGAAATTCAGGCCGAGCGCGGTATCGCGGTTGATCGTCCAGGTGGTGTTGCGCGAGAGGATGTCGACCTCGCCGGACTGCAGCGCGGTAAACCGTTCCTTGGCGCTGAGCGGCGTGAACTTGACCTTGGTGCCATCACCGAAGACGGCGGCGGCAACCGCGCGACAGAAATCGGCGTCGATGCCTTGCCAGTCGCCCTTGTCGTCCGGCGCGGAGAAGCCGGCCAGACCGGTCGAGACGCCGCACTGGATGAAGCCCTTCGCCTTGACGGTGTCAAGCGTGCCGGCCGACGCGGCCGACGCCATCAGTCCGAGCGTGGCGGCGCCAAGAATGCCGATAGCAATGTGTTTCATAACCCACAGACCCTTTTCTGTTTTTTCAGGCAAACCCTGATCTTTTTTCCCTTGTGAACGCAGCTCCCATCCCGGCCCATTCCCGAAACCCCGCATCGCAAACCGACGCGCCGCCTCCCATTCACGAACAGCATCGAAGGCGATAATTCCCGTGAGGTCAAGGAAAATGACCGAATCCGACCGGGTTTGAAAATCGATTGCCTGAAATGCCTGAATTGCAGACAAACGTGCACGCGATCTCGTCAGAAGCGCGACTTGAATCGGCAAAGCTCATTTGACGCAGATGTGAGCCGGCGCTGTAAAATCCGTTCCGGGCAATAGCTCGGCGTTACTGCCCCCGGGCACGAAATGCATTGACGTTACGGAACACCTTCGGCCGACGATTACCCATGATTGGCGGTCGATATTGCTTGTGGACAAAATCGGCGCGCGGTCTCAAAGCGCGGAAAGGCCCAGCCAGAGGCCGACCGCGACCATCAATGCACCGGAGATGCGCGGGATCAATTGCCCGGCCGGGACTACCTTCTCCAGGAGAACAAGGATGGCGATGCCGGCGATCCACAGCACGTTCATGACACCACCGACGAACAGCAGGGCCATCAGTGCCCAGCAGCAGCCGAGACAATAGGCGCCGTGATCCATGCCAAGCCGAAGCGCGCCGGGCGCGGTGGTGCGGAATCCGCCATGGCTGGCCAGGAACGCGATCGGCGCCTGGCATTGGCGCAGGCAGATGCCCTTGATCGGCGTCCATTGGTAGAGGCCGGCGGCGATCAGGATGATACCTGCGAGGACCGCGCTGTGCGCCGCTATCGCGGGATCAAGCAAGGCGAAACGAGTGAGCAGCCATTGCGCACCCGTCGCCACGATGCTGAAGACGACCCAGACGACGAGATAGCCGGTAAAAAACCATGCCGTCGAAGCGATAGGCCGGCTGTCCGCCAGCGCCTTGCGGCCGACGCCGGCATAGAGCAGCAACATCGGCGCGACCGACGGCGTCATCATGCCGACCATCATCACGGCCCACATCGTGAAGGTGAAGACGAAATCGGCCGATGCCCAGGCCCGGAAACCCGGCACCACGGCGGCGCCCATATCCATGCCGCCCATGTTCATGCTCGCCATGTCCATCCCGGCCATGTCGCCTGCCTCGCCGCCCGACACCGGGCTACCCATGTCGGCGGCTAGCCAAAGAACATAGGCCCAGGCGAACACGGCAATGACGGCAAGCGCGGCCGTCACGACCGCGCGGTCGCGCCGCAGCACCGCCTCGAGAGCCGTGTCGCCCATTGGATCAGGTCAATGCACGATGCCGCTCTGCGTGAGATGCAGGTTGGCGAAATGGCTATGCGTGTCCGCCACCTCGAACTTGATCGGGCTCGTCGTCTTGGTCCAGCCGCGCCCGACCTCGGCGATGGCGTATTCGAAGCCGTGCGGCAGGTCGATGCGCGCCCGGTGCTCGGCGCCGGTGACCGGGTTCTTGATCGGCTCACCACGGCCGTCGGTTACGCCCTTGACGTGCAGCCGGCCGGTTCGCCCATCGACGTCGACCTCGAAATCGATCGCGGCGAAAATCGGATCGTGGAACTTCTCCAGGGTGGTCGAAAAGACCTGGAATATTGTCGCGCCTGGCTCGGTGTCCTGACCGCCCAGTATGCGGAGCAGGGCTTCGCGCTGGGCTTCGCTGGCCCTCTCGTCGATAACCACCGCGGCCTCGCCCCTGCCCTGGTGTATCGCGCCGGGCCAGCTGAAGATGCCGACGAAGCGCAGCCCGTCGAGCTTGGTGTCGCCGTGGTGGCCGGTCTCGATCTCCATGCCGGCGACGGCTTGGCAGAATCCGTATGTCGGCATGGCATTGAACTGGCACGGGCAGCCATAGGCACAATTGCAATTGATGAATTCGCGCGCCTTCATGTTCCATTTGACGTCAGGCATGACATTCCTCCCCTTTCCGCTCGCTGAGCGGGATACCCGGATCGGGATCAGGAGATAGCCGGCAAGAACCATCCGGCAGCATCTGATCGAAGCATCCGGCGATTAACATTAGAAATTTATCATATACCTTTCGCAGCCGGCTACAATAGGTTCACCAGTTGAGGACCAAGCTTCCGACAGGCCACTGCCGCTCGTGGTTGGTCCGATTCCGGATCAGATCGCGAGCTGTCTTCCGGACCAGGAATTGGCATATTCGAAGTCCATTCCTGGCGAACGGTGGGCTGTTGCACGGTCCACGACGCCGCATTATGGCTAGCGCCTTGTTAAACAAGGCGACCAAGAATGGCGAAAGACGGCAGCGAGCAGGGTTCCGGCACGATGGGCATCAACACGCGGCTCGCCCATTCGGGCAACAACCCGCATGACTATTTCGGCTTCGTCAACCCGCCGGTCGTGCATGCCTCGACCGTGCTGTTCCCAAATGCCGCCGCGATGGCCGCACGCAGCCAGAAGTACACTTACGGCACGCGCGGCACACCGACGACGGACGCTCTTGCGCATGCCATTGACGCGCTGGAAGGCTCGGCCGGCACGATCGCGGTGCCGTCGGGCCTGGCGGCGGTGACCGTGCCGCTGCTCGCCTTCGTATCGGCGGGCGACCATCTGCTGATCGTCGATTCCGTCTATCATCCCACGAGAAACTTCGCCGACACGATGCTGAAGCGGCTCGGCGTCGAGGTCGAATATTATGCTCCCAATATCGGCGCGGGCATCGCGGCGTTGATCAAGCCGAACACCAGAGTGGTGTTCACCGAATCGCCGGCCTCCAACACGTTCGAGGTGCAGGACATCCCGGCGATCGCCAAGGCGGCGCACGCGGCCGGCGCCATCGTGATGATGGACAACACATGGGCGACGCCGCTCTATTTCCGGCCACTCGACCATGGCGTCGACATCTCGATCCATGCGGCGACGAAATATCCGGCGGGCCATTCCGACGTGCTGCTCGGCACTGTCTCAGCCAATGAGGCCTGCTGGACGCAACTCTACGAGAGCTTTTGCACGCTTGGCTGCTGTGCTGGACCCGACGACGTCTACCAGGTGCTGCGCGGCCTGCGCACGATGGGTGTGCGGCTGGACCGTCACCAGCGCAGCGCACTTGCCATCGCCTCGTGGCTCGAAGGCGAAAAAGGCGTGGCGCGCGTGCTCCACCCTGCCCTTCCCAGCCATCCGGACCACGACCTTTGGAAGCGCGACTTCCGCGGTTCGAGCGGCATCTTTTCGATCGTGCTGGCCGGTGGTGGCCAGCAGGAGCAGCACGCTTTCCTCGACGCACTGCGGATCTTCGGTCTCGGCTACTCCTGGGGAGGCTATGAGAGCCTCGCGGTGCCGGTCTGGCTTGGCGACCGCGTCGTTGCGAAAGGCACTTATGAAGGTCCGCTGATACGACTGCAGATCGGCCTCGAGGATGTCGACGACTTGAAAACCGACATCCGGGGCGGGCTTGCGGCAGCGGCGCGCGCAGGCTGACCTCAAACAGAGTCAGCAAAGGGCCGCAAGCCCTTGACGCTGATGACAAAGCGCGAGGCGCTGCCAGCACTCCGGCGAAGATCGGTGCGCAATATTATTCTCCTACGTCATGACTTTACGGATTTGTTTGACTTTCAAATCGGCGAATTCGGCTGCATTGCGTGCCGCACGCATCCTCGACAGATTCAGTCCTCGCAAAGTTTTCCAATGGCCTTTCGTCTTTTTGTCCCCATCCTCGCCGGCGCCACGCTGCGCGAACGCATCCTGGCGTGTATCGGCGCCACGATCGGCATCGCGCTGACGGGCGTGATCAGCGGGCTGGCGATGGGCGGCGGCCCGCATGTGGCCCTGCTGGTCGCGCCGATGGGCGCATCCGCCGTGCTTCTGTTCGCCGTACCGGCCAGCCCGTTGGCGCAACCCTGGTCGATCATCGGCGGAAATTCCATATCGGCGCTGGTCGGCGTGACCGTGGCGCATTTCATCCATGATCCGGTGATTGCCTCAGGGCTCGCGGTGGCGCTCGCCATCGCCGCGATGTCGTTCACGCGCTGTCTTCATCCGCCAGGCGGCGCCGCCGCGCTGACGGCGGTGCTCGGCGGCCCGGCCGTCATCAGCGCGGGCTTCCTGTTCCCGTTCGTGCCGGTGGCCTTGAATTCGACCATACTGGTGGCGCTGGGCTTCCTTTTCCACAAGCTGGCGCGGCGCAACTACCCGCATGTCGCGGCACCAACCGCCAACAGCCACGGCACCGCCGATCCGCCGGCTCAGCAGCGCGTCGGTTTCCGGCCCGAGGATATCGACGCGGCGCTGACCACACTTGACGAGACCTTCGACATCGACCGCGACGACCTCGAACGGTTGCTGAGACAAGTCGAACTGCAGGCCATGGTGCGCTCGCACCGCACGCTGCTGTGCGAGGACATCATGTCGCGCGATGTGGTTTCGGTGTCCGAGCAAGCCACCGCCGACGAGGCGCGCCAGCAACTGCTCGATCACAATATCCGCACCTTGCCGGTGGTCGACGCGGATGCCCGGCTGGTTGGCGCCGTTGGCCTGCGCGAGCTGACGAAAGCCACCGGCACGGTGAAGAGCGTCATGGCAAACGCCGGCACCGCCTCGCCCGAGACGCCGGCGATGAGCCTGCTTCCGGCGCTGACCGACGGCCGCAGCCATGCCGTGGTCATCGTCGATGGCGAGCGGCGCATTCTCGGCCTGATCACGCAGACCGACCTCTTGGCGGTGGCCGCACGCGTGCAGAGGGCAGACAAGGGATTGGCGGCAGCCTAGAATACCGGTCCCGGATCCCTCTGGTCCGGGAACCTTTTGCCGGCAGGCGCATCCAATGTGCAGCATTTGCACGAGGAGATCCGGTCGCGATGAGCAAGCAGCCAATGCCCGCCACGGTGCCCGCGGTTGCCGAAAGCCCTTCCGGCGACATGCAGCTCGTCCACCGCGCGCTGACCCGCGACCCGGATGCTTTTCGCGCCATCATGAAGGTACACAACCAGCGGCTCTACCGCATCGCGCGCGGCATTCTGCGCAACGACGCCGAAGCCGAGGACGTCGTCCAGGAGGCCTATGTCAGCGCCTTCGCCAGCCTGGCGGCGTTTCGCGGCCAATCCACGCTCGCCACCTGGCTGTCACGCATCGTCATCAACGAAGCGCTCGGCCGCCTGCGCAAGAGACGTCGCACGGTGGAGATGCCTGCCGATCCGGAAGCGCGGATAATCAGGTTTCCCCTCAAATCCAACGACGATCCGGAGCGGACGATGGCGCAGCGGCAGATTCTCGCACTTGTCGAACGGGCGACCGACAGCCTGCCCGACATCTACCGCATGGTCTTCGTCGCCCGCGTCATCGAGGGCCTGAGCATGGAGGAAACCGCCGATTTGCTTGGCGTGCGGCCAGAGACCGTCAAGACGAGGCTGCACCGGGCGCGCGCCCTGTTGCGCAAGGCGCTGGACGACGAAATCGGCCCTGTGCTGCTCGATGCCTTCCCCTTCGCCGGTCGGCGCTGCGAGCGACTGACCCAGGCGGTAATGGGACGGCTGGGTTTTGAATGATGCCGTCCTGATTTTCCGGGAACGTTTCTCCCCGCCCCGCATCCAATGAGCGTCAACTGCAAATTCGAGCCCGGCGCCTCCGCGCGGCCGGGCCAAGGAGGATGCCATGTTCACCCGATATACCGTCGCCCTTGCCGCCCTGCTTCTCGTCGGCGCTGCGCCGGTCTCGCAAGCCGCCGACAAGCCGACCGACCCGCAGATCGCCCATATCGCCTATACAGCAGGCGTCCTCGACATCGAGGCGGCCAAGCAGGCGATCAAGAAGTCAAAGAGCAAGGAGGTCGTCGATTTCGCCAAGGACATGGAGCGCGACCACGAAGCGGTGAACAAGCAGGCGCTCGATCTCGTCAAGAAGCTCAAGGTGAAGCCCGAGGACAACGCTACCAGCCAGGCGCTGACGAAGGCGGCGAAGGAGGAACGTGCCAAGCTCGCCAAGCTGAAAGGGGCGGCCTTCGACAAGGCTTATATCGAAAACGAGGTCGCCTATCACAAGCAGGTCAATGGCGCGCTCGAAACCCTGCTCATACCGTCGGCCAGCAATGCCGAGTTGAAGAGCCTGCTCGAGACCGGCCTCAAGATCTTCCAGGGCCATGAGCAGCATGCCGAACACGTCGCCGGCATGCTGAAATGAAAACGAGCGCCTTGGGTCTTCTGGCGCGGCTGGTCGTGCTGGCTTTGGCATCCACAGCGCCGGCAGCGGCGGCAACCATCCAGGTCACCGTCGACAAGCTCGTCTTTTCGCCGGCCAGCGTCGATGCCAAGGTCGGCGACACGATCGAGTGGGTGAACAAGGACGTGATCGCCCACACGGCCACCGTGAAGGGCGGCTGGGAGGTGATAATCCCGCCGAAGAAGTCGGCAAGCATGACGCTGAAGACGGCGCAAACGGTCGACTATTTCTGCCGCTTCCATCCCAATATGAAGGGACGCTTGCTGGTGGCGCCGTGATCCAGGGCCGAGGAGGCCCGCCTTGCCTCCTCGGGCCGCGCGACATGCGTCCAGGACCCGTCGTGTCCAGGCCTGTGCCTGCTGATCCAGGCATCTAGCGCCTCGTGCAAATCGGCTGTCGGGGTCATACGGGCGAACTGCTCGGCCTCGACCAGCAAGCCTTCGGCGATGCTCAGATTGAGCCCTCGCGTTACCGCCGTGAGGATGCCCGCGGCTGCCAGTCCGGAGTGCCGAAGGATACGCCTGGCCAGATTGAACGCAGCCGGCATCAGATCGTCATGCGGGACCACCTGATTGACGAGGCCAAGGTCAAGAGCCCGCTGTGGCGGAAACCAGTCGCCGGTCAAAAGCAGTTCGAGCGCGCGCTTGCGCCCGGCGAGCCTGGGCAGGCGCTGCGTTCCGCCGAAAGTCGGCGGCATTGCCAGAGTGATCTCCGGCTTGGCGAACAGCGCGCGGTCGCTGGCAATTGCTAGCGGCACGGCCTCCGTGATTTCGCAGCCGCCGCCGAAGGCGAGGCCGTTGACGGCTGCGATGACAGGCTTGCGAAAGGCTTCCAGCCTTGCCGTCAGCCGCTGTCCCCGCATGACGAAGTCTCGCAGCGCCGTCTCGGCGCCCAGCGCCACGCTGGCCGAGAACTCCTCTATGTCGGCGCCCGCCGAGAAGGCCCGCTCGCCGGCCCCCGTCAGAATGACCGCGCGGATGCGGTCGTCGACTTCAATGTCGTCGAGTGTCGCGAGCAGGCGATCGATCAGCGCATAGTTCAACGCGTTCAGCTTTTCCGGGCGGTTGAGGGAAAGGACGGCAATGCCTTCCCTGTTTTCGTTCAGGACAAGATCGGTCATCTGGCTTCCTCCAGCATGGTGACGAGATGGAAAGGTTACGCCATTCGCGCCTTGTGTATATTCACTAGTCGGTATACTTAGATCCATGCCCGAAGCACAAAGTCCTACCCGCAAGCGCATTGTCGACGCAGCAACCAGGTTGTTTTACGCGGAGGGGATCGGCCGTGTCAGCGTCGATGCCGTCGCCGAGGAAGCAGGTCTCACGAAGCGGACGCTCTATTACCACTTCAAGAGCAAGGACGACCTCATCGCAGCCTATCTCGACGGCCGCGATCAGCCCAATCTGAAACGGATGGCCGGCTGGTTCGAGGCTGAACAAGGTGGTGTGGACAGCAAGGTCGAAGCCATCTTCGCCAACCTGGCCCGGGCCACGCGCCATCCGAAATGGAAGGGATGCGGCTTCCTGCGCACCGCCGCGGAGCTTGCCTCGATGCCAGGGCACCCGGCGGTCAAGGTCGGGGCGCGGCACAAAAGCAATTTCGAGACATGGCTGGCGGCAGAACTGTCCGGCCACCATATCGAGGGGCCGCAGGCGCTGGCGCGCGAGATCGTGCTGCTGATCGACGGCTGCTTTTCGATCATGCTCATCCATCGCAACCCCGACTACGTCGAAGCAGCCGGACGAGCCGCGGCCACGCTTGTCAGGGCGCGAATGTCGGGCAGCCAGGCCTAGCGCTACCCCCCGAACGCCAGCCACCCCGTACCGGCCAAGAGCGTAATCAACGTCAGCGGCAGGCCGACCTTGAAGAAGGCGCCGAAAGACAACGGCGTGCCTGCGGCCTTGGACTGCTCGGCGACGATCAGATTGGCGACCGAGCCGAGCAGCGTGAAATTACCGGCGAGCGTCGAGCTCATGGCCACGACCAGCCAGGCGCGCTCGGGGTTTTCCAGGCCGGGTATGAAAGGCCTGAGCGCCAGCACGGCCGGAACATTGCTCATGACGTTGGACAACACCGCGGTGAAACCCGAAAGCCTCCAGACATCGTCGAGCCCGATGTTCTTGGCCGAGGCGATCATCTCAGGTGTCAGCAGCGTCTTTTCCGCGCCGGCAACCACCACGAACAGGCCCGCGAACATGAACAGCAGCGGTCCGTCGATCTCGCGGTAGATGCGCGATGGCTTGATGGCGCGGGTCAGCAGCAGAATGGCGCCGCCGATGAGCGCCGCCTTGGCTACGGGAACACCGGCGAAGAAGGCGATCGCCAGCCCGATGCAGACGACCACCGCCTTCAGCACCTGGCCGCGATGCATGCGGCCGCGCGAGATGTGTGGCGTCAGTTCGCCGTTGCGGGTGAATTCGGCGCGGTAGACGATGCGCACGATGACGATGACCGCGACAAGGCCGAACAAGGCGACCGGGGCGAGTGCCGCCGAAAAGGCCGGATAGGAAATGCCCGACAGCGCGCCGATGACCATGTTCTGCGGATTGCCCGTGATGGTGGCGACGCTGCCGCAGTTCGAAGCGGTGGCGGTGGCGATCAGATAGGGGATCGGATTGCGGTTGATGATGCGGGTAACATGGACGACGATTGGCGCCATGACCAGGCAGATGGCATCGTTGACCAGGAAGGCCGACAGCACGCCGGTGAGGAGCGTCACCATCACCAGCAGCATGAATGGTGCATGCGCGTGCTCGATGGCGATGGCGCCAAGACCGCGAAAGGCACCCGACACCTTCAGATGAGCCACGACGATCATCATGCCGAGCAGAAGCGTGATGGTGTCGAAATTTATGGCCCGGTAGGCATCCTCCATGCTGAGCGCGCCGATGGCGATCATGGCCGCGCCGCCAAGCAGCGCGATGCCTGCCCGGTCGAGCCGCAAGCCAGGTATCCGGCCGATTGCGACGCCGGCATAGGTCAAGATCAGGATCAGCAGTGCCGCGGCGCCCGTCAATGTCATCGGTAGAAGCCCTGCTCGATCTGTCTGCGCGCCGAAGCCGGCCGCCCCGCGATTCACGTGATGCCAGCTTTAGCGCGATGTCGGGATCGATGCCAAACGGGGCACGTGGATTGCTGGCCGAGAGTGTCTGGAAAGCCGGACGGCGTGGCGCCGCTAACGCCGATAGAAGTCCAGCCGCTGTTGAACCGCCCGCGGCGAAAACAGCTGCTCGACGGTTCGCCGCGCCTTCTGACCGACGGCCACCCGCAGTGCCGGGTCGGCTTTAAGCTCGGCCAGGATCCGTGCTGCCTGTTGCGTCGTTTCGAACAGGAAACCGTTTTCGCCATGCCTGATATGATCGGCGTAGCCGCCATGCGAATGGCAAACGACCGGCAGGCCGCAGGCCATCGCCTCGAACACCACACGGCCGAACGTCTCCACATGCGAGCCGGTGCGATAATAGAAGACGTCGAGCGTCGGCAAAAACTGTTCGGCGGCAAATTCACCCTGCGGCAGGAGCTCGAGTTGCGAATGCGGCGCAACCCTGTCCTTGAGCGGCATGCCGCCCTGAATCCGCACCGCATCGCCATCGGCCAGCAATGCCTTATAGAGCGCCACATCGTCGGCATGATGCTTGTCCGCCATATCGCGGCTCAGTCGCCCTACCGTGAACGGACCGTTTGGCCTTGCCTGCCGTGGCGAGAAGCGCTCGATGTCGATGGGTGACGGATGCACGACGCCCTCGACCCGCAGCATGCGTTTCTGAAAGTCGGAGATCAGCACCAGTTCGGCACCGGGCCAACCCAGCAGGCGCGGCCTGTGGGTCGTCAGGGCGATGATCTTGGGATGAAAGGTGTTGAAGACATAGATCAGCCGGCGCGGTCGCGGGATCAGATAAGGCCACATCTTGTTGCGCCAATGCGCACCGAGAAAGACATAGGTGCCGCCAGCCGGCACATTGCGTGTTGCCGGCGAGACGCGGCGTATCGGAAATTCCTGCATCAGGTCTTCGGATACGCGCGACGAGGTCGCCCAGAGGCGCACCTGCGAGTCGGCACTCAACAGCCGATACAACTCCAGGGTTTCGCGCTCACTGCCGCCAAACGGATTCTGAAAGCCGTTGAATAAGTGGATCATGATCGCGGTGCTTACCGGGCCCGGGGCGTTTGGCCATTCAATTCCCTGCATCCCCGGGCCGTGCCGTACCCGCGAACCGCACGATCGAGGGACTCAAGAAGCAGGATTGTTTCTGGCGATGTTCCATACATCACTTGCGCGGAGGAAGCACACAGACAGGGATGCGTCAAGGAAGCGGTCGGTGCCAGCCGGCTGTAAGGCTGCCCTCAGTGGACGGTGGCGGCGCTGAGCGGAGACACTAGAGCGGCTTCCGCCGGATCGAAGCTGACCTGATCGCGTCCATTCGACTTGGCGGCATAAAGCCGTCTGTCGGCGGCGGAGAATATTGCCTCGTAGGTGGTCGGCCCGCTGAAGCTGGTGCCGCCGATGCTGACGGAAAGCGGACAGGACCGGCCATCGGGCGAAAAGTCCATTTCGCGTATCCGTCGGCGGATGCCTTCGGCAACCAGCCAGGATTGCGAGGGGTCGACGCCGGGAAGGAATACACCGAACTCCTCACCGCCGATCCGGCCGACGATATCGGTGCCACGCAGCTGGCCTTTGATCGCCTGCGCGATCAGTTTGAGCGCCTGGTCGCCGCAATCATGGCCGAGGCGGTCGTTGATCGACTTGAAATGGTCGGCATCGATGATCAGCAGCGCGCCGGTACGGGTCTCTTCCTGCTTGCGGGTCTGTTCGAGATAGGCCTCGACCAGCATCGAGAAGGCGCCGCGGTTCAGCACCGCCGTCAGGCTGTCCGTCGCGGCAATGACGCTGAGGTCGCGCTGGGCTATCGCCAGTTGGCGGATCTTCCACGTCAGGAAAAACAGAAACGAGCCGCCGAGCACCAAGGGCAGCAGAAGGTCGGTCAGCTTAGCGCGCCAGACAGACTCGGGCGAAAGATACGGGAAATTGAACGAATCGACGAAAAACGCCACGGCAATGAAGAATGCCGTGCCGGCGGCGGTGACGGCCATCACCCTGCCCCAGCTGGTGGGCGACAGGTCCAGCTTCATCCCTTTTCACTCCGTTAGCCGTCCCTACTATGACGTGCCAACGCAAACAAAATGATAAGACTTTCCTTTCAATTCGAGATCAGGTGGCGACGAGACGAGATCAGGGGCCGGGCGCTGGAGCACGATCGCCCAATAGGCGGCCGTGCCCCAATGGCGGACGCGATTTGCTCACCGGATTTCGGACAAGGGAAATTCCGAAGTCAGCGGCTGGGCGCCGGCCCAACCGCTTCGGCGACGAAGGATGCCGCGATCAGGTCGTCGGCATCCAGTTGCAAGGAACCGTCGCCAGATCCCATGATGGCGGCCACCTTGTGAAAGGTTTTCATTTCATGGCCGGAAATTTCGGCGTCTTGCATTCGGGCCCTGAGATCGGCGATACGCCGCCCCAAGGCAGGGGACGTTCCAATTTCACGTTTCGACATAGCCTTGTTTCTCCTCCCCCAACCCGCGCTTGTTTTGCCCACCCGTTCGCTTGCCCGCATAGTGCCTTTTATGAGGCTCCACGAATACAAGGCCCCGAACGCGTAGTCTTGGCCAAGGTTCCAACAGGGCCGGATCACGAAATAATTCCAGAGCCCTGTGCGGGCCGAACTCTGTTCCGGCTTCCGGTAAGCGGCGTGGCAGCACTGGCAGGCAGGGGTAGGATCGCGCGACCGCGTGAGGTCATGTAACATAAGCCATTGATGCCCTTCCCGAGAGATGGGTGACAGTTCATTCCGGATAGATGGGTTACACTTTCGGCCCTTTGCAAGGAGAGCAAG
>NZ_VFUO01000015.1:0-29089 GCF_006440875.1 Mesorhizobium sp. B2-5-7
CGGACCGCCCGAGCAACCCTCGGACGCGCAGTGTAGGGTGAGCCACCTCACCGGCAGAAGCGGACATACGGTCTTACTGAACACATGAAACATGAAGCAATCCTCAAATGCAGTGTCAGTGTCATCTAGAGCTAGCGAAGGGGAGGATGGCGTTCTGCAGATTGCTCCGGTTCGCCAGTGGTCAGGAATGGTGTGATCGACCAATCGATTAAGTCGACTGCACGCTGAAGTATGGCTTCCGTCCGAGCAAGGCTGGGTGAAGCGGCGGTAACAAATCCGATGCGGTCCAGGTAATCGCCTTTCCTGATGATCAGCGCCTTGGGTTCGACATGCAACTTGACCTCGGCGACACCTGGTACCGCAGCCGCCCGATTGCCGCCTTTGATCCAATTGAGGATACCATCGCGGTCGGGAATCATGATCCGCGCGGCCGCAATGTGGGAACGCTTTCTGCGTAAATCCCATTCTTCGCCAATGACAAGTTTGATGTGCTCGGAGATAAGATCGACACCGTAAGCCAGCTGAACCAGTTGAGGTGCGGGAGCGCCACCGAGGCGTGGATTAACTTCAATCACGACTGGGCCAAGCTTCGTCCATCGGAGATCAATGTTCGCTGGCCCCCAGCCGAGGTTGAGAGCCCGCAGACAGCTCAGCGAGACTTCGACGATACGCTTATCTTCGTCATCAGTCAGCACGGCCGGATAGGTGTACTTATGACAGACAAAATGAGGCGGGAGGCCGAAGTCAGCGATGGCAATGGCAACGACCTCATTCCCCATTGTGTCGACGCTATAATGGGGGCCTTGTGCGAATTCCTCGACCAGTATCCTCGGGGAGGATCGCCATATGTGCTTGCCGCTCAACAAATAGCTTGTTTGTTCGGCCACTTCATCAGCATTGCGGCACAATCGGACTCCGATGCTGCCGCTGCCTACCGCTGGCTTAACAATCACCGGAAGGCCGATCTCCGCGGCAGAGCTTTCTACCCCCGCCGCATCCGTTGCCAAGCGATAAGCCGGCATTGGAACGCCGGCCTCCGCGAGGAGCTGATGTTGAACGAATTTGTCGCAGCAACGTTCGATTGATGCGGGGTTCGGCCCCGGTAGATCGAACTGTCGACAGAGCTTGCCGACTGTCACAGAGGCAGATTCATCGCCGCCCGCAAAGCCAGTAATGCCAGCAATGTCATATATAGCACTCAGCCGGTGACATTCGCGGACCAGCGCATCGAGATTGCCTGTATCGATCCGAATAGCTTCAATGCTTTCTGCGGCAAGATAGTCGTACTGGGTTGGATCTGCCGCTAGGGCAATTGGATCAAGCCCGAGACGCTGGGCCTCCTGGATGTATTGCAGACCATTGCCCCTATGGCCTTCAACTAGGATGAGCGCTCTTCTTGCCATCTCCGTCGACCTCCGTTGCATACTGTGCGGTAGTCCGAGCGTAAGTTGGGATCAGCTGTTTCAGTTTTGCATGATCACAGACGCTGCGGAGAACGTACTATATTCGGCGATTGACGACTGCAAAGTTTCTGTAAATTCGTTTGAAGAATCGGTTGCGAGGTTTTGCTCGGGACGGGGGGTATGGAGCCGTTAGCTCCTAGCGTATCCGGCTGAAGTTCCACCACACGAGCCGATCGATGCGGGCGATTGTCCAGCCCCTTGGCGATGCGCTGAAGGGTTTGCTGGAGCTAGACGATTGGATGAATACCGTTCACTTTTTTTGCCGTCTGCGACGTGGTTGCTATGGTCCCCACACACGTCCACTGCCTTCGGAGCCAACGAAGAGACCTTTCTGATTTTTTGTTTGCGGCCTGATGGTGGCGCGCGACGATAGTGGAATCGAGTTCGCCCGTCCGTCGTTGAGGAAGTGTTCGAGTGCGGCACGTCGTGACGTTGCATATCGGATCACCTCGGAGTTTTGACTTCCTTGAAATGCGCGGCAAATTCCCATAGCCTGAACAGGTCGGAAGCGATCGCCGAGGACCGATCCTGGCGTGCAGCCATGCGAACCTTTGATTATGGCCCCGGATTGCATTCTCTACCTTCCGGCGATCGCCGCGACTCCTGTGACGCCACCATTTCTACCGAAGCCACATTACGCATCAAATGTGTTTGAGCACATTGATGCGGGAAATCCGCCCGCCAGGACCTGTGAGGGCGAAAGCCGAATGGCTGCCCTACTCGACCACGATCGTTTTTCTTCAAACTATTTTGCAGTATCTTCACACTGAGGAGCTCCTGACAACGCTATAAATATAGAGGTCAGGTGCGCATAAAAGACCTGACGATCGGACCTGCAGCCCAAGCATGCAAGATCGGAACCAACAACCCATGGCAAGGAGAGCATTCATCCTGGTTGAGGGCACAAGAGGTAATGGTCTGCCATACGTACAAGAGGCCACGGGCATCGAAAAGAGAGAAACAATGAGCAATCTGGGGGTACCGCGCAAACTCAGGAGAAGGATCGGAACGCCGTGATGAGCTTCGGCCCACTTCTAAAAATTGAACTTCAGAAAATCACCCACAATGCAGCAATTATTCGGGAAGCTTTGCGACACAACGGCCATTCCTTAATGGTCGTTGTCAAAAGCTGCTGCGGTGACCCCAACATAGTTCGGGCGATTGCGGCCGCCGGCATCTCGCAGTTTGGGGATTCCCGGATGAGCAACCTCGAGCGCCTGAGAGAGGCAAACATAGAAGGGGAATTCTGGCTTCTTCGGTCGCCAGCGCCGGACCAGCGTGAGCGAATGGTGGAATTGTGCAATGGCAGTTTGCAATCCGATCTGGATACGATCCGGAAGGTCGAACAATTACGGCCGCCTGCTCCGCATCGTGTAATCCTCATGCTTGACCTCGGTACCGGCCGGGAAGGCTTTCAGCCCAATGAGCTTCTGCGCGCCTGCGATGAAGTCGAGAGGATGGCGCATGTTGAGCTTTACGGATTGGGTATTTATTTTATGCATGCAAGCGACCCGGCCTTCGTGGAGACCACCCTGGGGCGCTTTGGAGAGATATGCAACGAGGTAGAAAGTGCGCTTGGACGTGTTTTGAAGGCTAAGTCGTTCGCCACCTCGCTTGTGTATGATCACATTCTCAAGTCCGGATTTGTTCCGTCAGGTCTCAATCATCTTCGATTGGGAACAATGCCAATCATCGGGCGTCTAACTAGCGTCGACGACACGCCGGCTCTGCCCGGACTCGCGACGGATACCGCCGTGCTTGAAATCAAGGTGATCCAAACCAAGGTTCTATGTGATCGACCAATCGCGCTGCTTGAGATAGGGAATCTTGATACGGATATTCGCGCACTGCGCCCGATTCAAAGCGACCTGCGGGTGATAGATAGCAGTAGCGATCACACCATTGTTGAACAAACGCCCGGTGCAACTTTACTTAAAGTCGGCGACGCGGTTGAGTTTACTGTGTATTATAGCAGTTTTGTACGCCTTATGAGTTCACCGTATGTAACTAGAAGTTATAGTGTCTGATTAGGATGAGTCCGGCACTTCCTCGCAGCGGGTGGCTGCGACAAAAGGGTTGGCTGCGCAAACACAGTGTGTGGAATTTTGATACATTCGAGCCTTCCAGTCACTTTGGCTGGCCTACCCTCGCCTGCGTCTGGCGGATTTGACAGAAGAAGTCAAATTGCACCGATTAATGGAGTTCTGCATATGGCAACTGTTGGCGAGCATATCGTCGATACATTTATTCCACATAAGATAGATCGCGTGTTCTGCGTGCCTGGCGAGAGCTAACTTGGCCTCCTTGACGCACTGTATGGGCGGAGCGATGTCGAAACTGTCTTTTGAAAGTGGTGCAGATTTCATGGCGCTTACCGACGCAAGGCTTCGGGTCGGCCCGGCGTCGCCTGTGTCAGCCGCGGTCTTGGCGCTCCTAACGCCTCATTGCGGTACATGCGGCCCAACTGGACGGCGTCGCCTTTATCCTCATTGTGGGGCAAGTCGCGGCGCAAGACCTGCGCCGGGAGTCCTTTCCAGAATCGAGTGCGATATGTTCGGCTCGATCGGCAAATGGACAGCCGAAATCACAGTTCCAGAACGCCGCAGAGACAATGCTGCGTTCGCTGCAGGCAGCTACGACGGACGTTCCCGGTCCTGTCGTCATCGCTTTGCCAGAAGACGTGCTGACTGCGGAATGCACCGCTAAGGCCGTCAAACGGCAGGCGGAAATCACCTCGATGTCACCACGCAAGGGTACGCATTTCCACTGCTTGTTCATCCCTCCCAACAGTTAGGCCACATTCACAATGACCTATCAGCCATGGGCACACGTTTTGCGAGCGATCTTCCATTGCCCGTTTGCCGATCTCATTCATCGACACCGTGGGCCATCTGGAGAGCTTGCTCCCTGACCGAGAAAACAGTTCGAAGACTTCCCGTCTCTTGCGAAGGTGAATTCTGGTAAGCCAAAAAACCTACAGAAATGTCAACGGTTTACAATGTACACTTGATCGAAATTAAATTGGAGATTTGAACGTATGACCGGCAGATCAAATAAATTGTGCTCGACGGAGCGCTCGGATGAACATGATGTATATTTCAATGAGGATTACTCGTACTTTGGAGACGTCGTACATTCGCCAGAAGCGAGTGACAGGCAAGCAGACGCAATTTGGAAGCTTCTTTGTCTCGCACAAGGCAGCCCAGTTCTTGAACTCGGATGTGGTTATGGGCGGATTACCAACCGGTTGGCGGAGAAAGGAGCGCGGGTAACCGGATTGGATATCTCGCCGATCCTGCTGAAAAAAGCCAAAGCAGATGCGGCAGAAAGCGGGATGGATGTCGAATATGTTCTTGGCGACATGCGTTCTCTTCCCTGGCGGGATGGATTTGACGCAGCCTTTCTGTGGCATTTGACGTTTGGTTATTTCAGCGACGCGGACAATGAGAGAGTTCTTCGTGAAGCCGCCTCCTCACTTCGAAAAGGCGGGCGTCTGCTCATCGATCACTTAAATATTTTCGCTGTGCCAAGCCACGGGGCGCCTACCTGTTACGTTGCACAGCGTAATGACGATCTAAGAATCGATATGATGAGCACCGAGGTGCTAACCGGTCGTCGGCATTGCGATAGGCTTATCGTTCGCAATGGGTGCGTTAGACGAACCCATCTTTATTTTAGACTCTATGGGTTTGCGGAATGCGCTCGCATGTTGCGGAGCGCGGGATTCGAAAGTGTTGACGCTTATGGGGAGGAAGGCGCAGCGTTTACATCCGATGGTCCTCGCCTCGTCATTGTCGCCCGCAAATAATACCGATAGTTACTGTCTGTTGTGGCGGCAAGGACATCGAGGTAGCTGCAGGGCAACGAGTCCAAATCCTATGAGGTGGATAGCGACCTGCGCTGTGGCAAAGTGAGGTCGCTAAACTCTCACACTGGAGGCAAGCATGCCCGCTGAAGCTACCCAATCCGAAGCGCCGGCCACTCCGCGCCACGGCATTAATAATGCCTCCTCCACCGCTGTCGCTTCTAAGAGTTTGTCGAGCCTGTTGTTCGGCAGGAAAGCGAGGTCGCCCATTGCGGCTTCGGCCGCCGACTCACTCTTAGGCAGCCGAGCCACGGTGGGGCGCGAGAATCTGAGTGTTGCACCTATCGACCACGACGCTGTAAAGGCGGGCATGCTCAAATATGGGCGATTGAACGCACCCTACCGCCTTGTCCTTTGTCAGAAGATTAACCAGCGGCAGGCGACATTCTCGCGCGCGGAAAGCGTCATCGCGGCCAATCTCGTCATGCTATTGTTCAAGTCTTGCGCGCTGGAATATAGCCGGCCGCAGCAGCGGCTGAGCCAAAAC
This sequence comes from Mesorhizobium sp. B2-5-7, assembly GCF_006440875.1. Taxonomy (NCBI): domain Bacteria; kingdom Pseudomonadati; phylum Pseudomonadota; class Alphaproteobacteria; order Hyphomicrobiales; family Phyllobacteriaceae; genus Mesorhizobium; species Mesorhizobium sp. B2-5-7. The sequence goes on from NZ_VFUO01000015.1 coordinate 5,816, forward strand.
TCTCGCCCGCGCGAATACGCTCTTCCACCTGCGCATCAATAGCTACTATTCTCTCTGCTTTCGCCAGAATCTCTTCTACTCGGGCACGCGGTACAGCCATAATTCCCGTATCATCACCGATCACAAGATCTCCTTGTGATACTGAAATACCCCCCATCATGATGTCACAACCAATTGGAAGAAGCTTCACCCGGGTTTTGCCCGTTGTAGGTGCAACCCACCGGCTTGAAAGCCACAGTCCCGTTTCGCGAATTTCATCTAAGTCTCGGCAGGCGCCGTCTATCACGACAGCCGTAGCCTGCCGATTTTTTGCGGCTATGGCGGCAAGACCGCCCATTGTCGAAATGGGCTCACCGTTCATATCCACCATCAACACCTTGCCAGGGCCCGTCGCTTCAATCAGCTGGCCGACCGCGAAGTCGGCCTTCTCAAAATCGCCCAATACACCGGTTAATTCGCGCGCAGTGACCGCGAAGCCGATCATGCAGCCGCTGCCGCTCCGTCGCGCGATGCCCTGAATAGTCCCCTTGATTCCGAGTTCGTCCAATGCATCCGACCATGCGCTGACCCCGAGCGCCGCACCACGCTCCAGGATCTCGTTCTCGTTCATTGTCACTTGGACTGCTCCTGCTCCTATTGAATGTTCCGGTGTCGATGCGAGTCGAGCCCACAGATTGCCCGATGATCAGCATTACTCTCTAGCGTCCGGGGGCCTATTTCAAGGCAAAGCCAGATACCGCGAATTACTCGGGATCAACTTGTTCGACTTTAGTGCTTGGCGAGATCCTTCCCAATAATGCTGACAGGACCTCTACGCCCCTGCGCACGGTAACCTCATCCATCGAGGAGAATGGCAAGCGCGAGAACGTCGCTGACGGCTTGCTGACGAAAAACCCGTCGCCATCGGCGACGTCTAGCCCCGCATTGCTGGCCTCCTTGCGCAGCCGCTGAGCATCCACCGGGTGCGCGAGTGTCACTCCCACAAATACGCCGCCGTCGGGCCGCACATAGCGATGGCCGGCCATGAATTCGTCCAGTGCCGAGACCATCGCCTCCAGACGCGGCGCATAGAGATGCCCAAGGGCGGCAAGCTGATCGCCTAAAAACCCACGGCGGAGCCATTCGCCAGTCACCGAGAGCGCGAAGTTGCCAGGCGTTACGTAGGTGCTCTCAGCCACCTTGGCCGCCGCGCTGATGGTATGCGGCGGCGCAATGAGATAGGCTGCGCGAAGACCAGGCGCGATCACCTTGGAGAAAGAATTGAGCTGGACCGTTACATCGCGGCCAATATCGAGGATTGACGGCTCTTGGGCGCCCTTGTAGCGAAGAAAGCGATAGGGGCTGTCTTCGACAATCCGGAAATCATGGGTCCTCGCCAGATCGACAAGATGCTGACGCTTGGTGGATGACCACGTGGTGCCGGTTGGATTTTGGAAATCCGGAACTGTATACATGAAGACGGGCCCGCGCCGCGCCGCGGCGTTCAACGGCTCGAGCGCCGGTCCATCCGCTTCCATCGGTATGGCGATGACATTTGCGCCGTAGTGGCGCAGCAGGTGGACCACTCGGTCGTAGCAAGGCTCCTCGATGAGCACGGTTTTGCCGGGCTTCAGCCAAATGCGACACAAAATGTCGAACAGACCGACAGAGCCGTCAGCAGCCATCACGTTGGCATGTCCACACCATGATAGTCGGCGAGCCATTCCCGCAGCGGCAGGGGCCCGACCGCGGGCCCATACTGGTAGGCGACAACCTCGCGGGATGACGCCAACCCTTGGACGCAGAGCTCCAACTGCGCGCGTGGAAAGGCTTCTTCGGCAGGAACTCCGCGTGCGAAATTGATGCGTTTGGGCATAGTCTCACTCTCTCTGTCTGGCGGAAGAAATCGTAGCCAAGCACCGTTATAAATGCAGTCGCGCGTTACTATTATCAGCTATGCCGGGTTGAGATAGGCGGGGAGCGATCTGTGTCGCGGGAGTTGCGTAGTCCGCATTCGTTCGACAGCGCCTGGGTCAGGAAGCAAGAAGGCCAACGAGTGCCCTAGAGCGGGATGAGATTTATGGGAGTCGTGGGATTCCCAAATCAGCGTTGATCTGATTCAACCTTGATGCTGGGCGGAGGCCAGCATGGATGGTTGGATATTCGATGGACCTGCGCGAACGGGTTGTTGCGGCGGCTGCTCGATTTGGCGTATCGGGAGCGTGGCGCGACTGGCTTGTCGAGCGCTGCCGGGAGAAGGACTTCACCTTGCGCGGCCTTGTGGCCGAACTCGGCGAGCGCGGCCTGAAGGTCGACTGCCGCTCGGTGTGGGAGTTCGTGCACGCCGAGAAGCTGTCTCACAAAAAAAGACGCTGATCGCCTGCGAGCAAGATCGTCCCGATGTTGCGCGCCGACGGATGCAATGGGTTCTGTATCAGGACCGGATCGATCCCACCCGCCTGGTGTTCATCGACGAGACCTGGACCAAGACCAACATGGCCCCGCTCAGAGGCTGGGCGCCGGTCGGACAGCGGATCAAGGCCAAAGTGCCGCATGGCCACTGGAAGACCATGACCTTCCTGGCTGCGCTGCGCCATGATCGCGTCGAAGCGCCTTGGCTCATCGACGGACCAATCAACGGCGAGAGGTTCCTCCTCTATGTCGAGAAGGTTCTCGTACCCACCCTCCAGTCGGGCGACATCGTTGTGATGGACAATCTCGGCTCTCACAAAAGCAAGGCCGTTCGGCGCGCCATTCGCAAAGCCGGGGCGAAGCTCTTCTTCCTGCCCAAATACTCGCCCGATCTCTCCAATCGAACAGCTCTTCGCCAAGCTCAAGCACTGGCTGCGAAAAGCGGCAAAGCGAACCGTCGAAGCCGTCTGCGACGCAATCGGCCAAACCCTCAATCGTGTCACTCAACACGAATGCTCAAACTATTTCGCAAACTCAGGCTATGACCGGAGCTAATCTCATCTCGCTCTAGCAGTCTGGTGGGGAAGGCTGGTGATGTTAGAACGGGCATTAAGATCCTCCGCCTGCACGCGGATGCGAAGGCGCGAGTTAGCGAGCGGTGTGGCGATCTGCTCGGCCTGGTCGGTGGAGCTCAGAACAGGTTCGACCGCCACGCCTGCAAGCCGCAATGACGGCACAAGCTCTGCCCGCACGCCTCGCAGCTGTGACGTTGCTGAGGCTCATCCCCAGGCTGCCTCCGCGATCATCGCTACTGGACCATCTTGACGCGCGGTCCAAAGTTTCATTTTTCCGTCTTCCTCCGCCGCATGCAGGTTTATGGATTCATCATCAAAGAGCGATGAAGCCGCGCGGAAAACGAACTTCGACGGGGGCTTGCCCTTCAATTCGGCCGCATAGTTCAAAAGCAGTGTCGCCTGCAGCGGTGCATGAATGACAAGGCCGGAATAATGCTCGACCTCGACGGCGTAAGGGCGGTCATAGTGGATGCGATGGGCGTTGAACGTCAGCGCCGAATAGCGAAAGAGCAACGGAACGGAGACGCCGACCTGCCGGTTATGCGATCCCATCGCAGCTGCCTCGGTATCCGGCTGGTTTGAAGCGTCCTGCGCCGTGCTTGCCTCTCGGTACACGATCGTCTGCGTCTCCTCGATCATGACTGTCCCCAAGACACTAAGCTTGTGCTCCACTGTTACGAAGCAAAGCGTTCCAGTCCGGCCTTCCTTGACCGCCACGTCGGCCACCTGCGAGACCCGCTCGACCAGGTCGCCCACTCGCAACGCTCCGGAAAAGGCAAGGCTGCTGCCGGCCCACATGCGTCGCGGCAACGGGACCGGGGGCAGAAAACCGCCCTTCTCTGGATGACCGTCCTCAGCAAGCAAGCTCGTTGGCATAGCGGAGGGGGCAAGGCAGTAGTTGATAAGCAGCGGCGCAGCATCGCCCAGCGACGGAACGGCGCCCTTAATATCGATGGCCGCACTGAACCGTCGAACCAGATCGGGCGAAATGGTATCGGATGCGCTTTCCTCACGGCCGATCCATGAGCGAAGCCGCTCGACGTCCAAATTAGGCATCAGTATGCTCGGTTTGGGGTGCGCAGGCGGTGTGTCGTGAGTCCGTGCCGGGATCGGTCGACAGGGTCGCGGGTTGCCAAGGAAGATAGCCACGTCATTCTCGAGCCCTTCGTTGCTGACTAAGCGAGCCTGTGATGGGCGTTCTCGGGCCCGGGCGACAGACCCTGTTATGGGAAACTAGCTATGCCCCTTGGTTATAGGTCGCCGCAGCCATCATAGGGGATTGAGGCTTTGCTGAGACGTCCCATCATGCGACCGTCTTCGACGGCCTTGCGAAGTTCGACGCGCACCCGGCGGGCAAGCTCGCGCATGGCGAGTGTGGTTGGCCTCTGCAGCGAAAAGGCCAGCATGAAGCGTTGCGTGAGATTGGGCTCGACCAGCTTCCTGAAGCTGAATTCGGGATTGCTGGCCTCGAAATTGATCACGCCGTGCGGCAGCACTGTCAGGCCATGCCCGTCGCGGACCAGTTTCTTGAGCGGCGCCAGAGCATCGACTTCCGCCTTGATGTCAAGCTCAAGGCCAAGCCGTTGCATGGCGCCGTCCAATTCGCGGCGCAGGCCATGATTGCGGCCGACGAGCAGGAGCGGCAAGCCGACCAGCGCAGGGGTCGGGAAGGTTTCCGTGTCGGGGGCGATGGCGTCAATATCTCTTCTTCGACCGAACAAAAGCAGGTCGACCTCGAGCAGGGGGTCCATGCGCATATATGGCGCCTTGCGTGCATTGTTGATGATGGCCATGTCGACGCGGCCGCTGGCCAGCCATTCATTGATGAAGCCGGAAAGGCCGTCCACCAGATGAAGCTTTATCTGCGGATAATGCACGAAGAAATCGCTCACGATCTCCGCGCCGATCGCAGCACTCATGGATGGCGGCATGCCGAAGACGATGTCGCCTGCGGGAACCTTGGCGGCGGCGACCAAGTCCGATTTGACCTGATCAAGCTCCCGTAGCACCGGCACGATGGCGGCATAGAACTGAGCCCCTTCCTCTGTGGCCCGAACGCCGCGACCGTGGCGATACAAAAGCTGCACCCCCAGTTCTTCCTCCAACTGCCTGATCTGGCGACTCAAGGCTGGCTGGGCGACTCCAATGATGCTCGAGGCCTTCGAGAGCGCGCCTGATTCCGTGACAATCAGGAAATGTCTTAGCTGTCGCAGTTCCAAAAGGGCTGACTCCAATCAGGTCGCGAGTGTTGTCCCGAGATCATGCCTGTCTGTTATATCTTAGAAAGATGCCGTGCTTAAAGCGCGATTCGCTGGTCTAAGGTCGTCCCGCATGAGAGGCAGCTTGCGGATCTCTAAGGCATTGAGACAGGAGCGCGGTTGCGGGAGCTTTTTGCACTGGCGTTGGCCTCATGAATAATCGGATGAGAGCAGGCGGCCAATGCGGTTGGCCGCCGCCGTGAGCTTGGGCAGGATCTTGGCGAGCTGCCGCCGCCTGTCGCCAGCCATGCGCAGCATCAGGCTGCTGAGGGCGATATATTCACCGGCCACGGTCGGCACAGGGACCGCCACGGCCCAGATTCGTGACTGGTAGACCTCGTCAAGGTAAGCCTGTTCGGCAAAGGCGTAGCCATGGCAACGGACGTCCTCGAGCCTTTCCGGGAGCGCCGCTAGAAGCGTGGGATTGCTATCCCAGCGCGACGAACTCTGCCCTCGGGCCAGCGCCTGACGGCGTTCCTCGGGAGACATGCGCGAAAGGGTCACGAGGCCGACGCCGGTGGCGACGAGCGGAATGCGCGCACCAACCCTGCCTGGGATCGATAATCCCAGCGCGGCGCGGTTGGAATAGGCGATCACCATGGCGTCGCCGTCGAAGACCGCCAGATTCGACGGCCACCCGATCTCTATATGCAACTGCTCCACCACAGGCATTGCGAGCTCGATCAAGCGATAATGAGGGTCATATCCGCGGCTGAGGGCTAGGGTCCGCCCGGTCACCTTGTAGGTCGTCTTGCCAGCTTGGCGATAGACGTAACCGCCCTCGAGCAGCGTTTCGACGAGGCGGACCACAGTTGGCTGCGGCAATTTGCAGAGGTTTGCAATGTCCGACACATTGATTGGTCCATGCTCGCTGACGGCTCGCAACACCGCCAGCCCCCTCTGCACAGCTCTCACCGGTTCAAAAACGGACATTGGGCAGTTGATCCCGGTTGTATCCTCCCGATCGCCTAGCTTATGGTCCCGATCAGGTCGAGAGCCTATTCCGCGGCCTGAGCGCTAACGGCAGGTGACAGTGCCGAGGCGATAATATCGTTTTGCTCCACCTCATGCCGGTCGATCGATCCACCGGCGGCTGCAGCCATCGCTGGCCGTCCGACATAGGCGAGCGGCCGGTCGGGCGCCATTTCGCCCACGCGATCCCGCATGAAAGACCATGCCCCTTGATTGGAAGGCTCCTCCTGGCACCACACGATCGGAATGCCCTGGAACCGCTGGAGGACCGCGCCGATGGCTTCGCTCGGGAAGGGATAGAGCTGTTCGACGCGGACCAGCGCCACGTCGTTGATGCGCTCTTGCGCCATAGCCGCCCGAAGGGCGTAGGCGATCTTGCCCGAGCAGAGCACCAGCTTGCAGCACGTCGAGGCGCAGGGGGCCTCGACGATCACTGGCTGGAAAGACGTTCCCTCGGCGATATCATCAAGCCTCGATACGCAATCGCGTAAGCGCAGCAGTGACTTCGGGGCGATCAGAAACAGCGGCTTGCGCATCGAGCCCCGTACCTGTCGGCGATAGAGGTGGAACAGGTTTGCCGGCGTCGAGGGGTTTGCGACGACAAGATTGCCGCCGGCACAGGATTGAAGTATACGCTCGATACGAGCCGAGGAATGGTCCGGGCCCTGGCCTTCGAGCCCGTGCGGCAGGGCAATGATGAGCCCGGAGCTCATCCGCCACTTCGCCTCGGCAGTTACAATGAACTGGTCGACGACCACCTGGGCGCCATTCAGGAAGTCGCCGAACTGGGCCTCCCAAACCACCAGTCGCGTCGGGTCGGCTAGGCTCATTCCGTATTCAAAGCTCAGCACCCCATACTCTATCAAGGGCGAGTTCACCGCGTCAAAGCGCGCGCCGGCCTGGCCCAGGCCCGCGAGAGGCATCGCAGTCTGACCGGTGCGCCGGTCATGCAAGACCAGATGGCGCTGCGTGAACGTGCCTCTGGCGCTGTCTTGTCCGCTCAGTCGCACCGAGGTGCCTTCGTCCAGAAGGGAGGCGAAAGCCAGAGCCTCGGCGGTGGCAAAGTTGAAGCCGCTGTTTTTCTCGATCGTCTCCAACCGCGCCGTCAGGAAGTTGCGCACCTTCGGGTCGGCTTCGAAGCCGTCGCCGACGGCACTCATGCGCCGGGCCGAGTCCAGCAGCCGATCGCGCGCGACGCCGGTCACGATGCCGAAGGGGAAGGGGCCAGCGGGCTGCGGCGGGGCAAAAATGTCAGTTTGGCGCTCCGGTTCCCCGTTACTCATCTGGTCATATGTCGTATAGGCTCGGTCGAGCGCCAAATGGAACGCCCTGCGCTTCGCCTCTGCCATATCGAACGCTGTGGCCGAGGCGGCCTTGACACGATCCGAATGCAATTGCTTGAGCGTCGGCCGCTCGTCGACCTTGGACCAGGTAAGCGGCTGTGTGAAACGCGGTTCGTCGAGTTCGTTGTGGCCGTTGCGGCGGTAGCAGACCAGGTCAATGATGACGTCCTTCCCTGTCGCATTGCGCCACGCGACCGCAACGCGGGCGACCGCAGCGGCGGCAATTGGGTCTTCGCCGTTGACATGGAAGATCGGCACGCCGAAAGCCTTGCCGATATCGCTCGGATGCGGCGACGAACGTCCCTCTGACGGGAGGGTCGTGAACCCGATCTGGTTGTTGACGATAAGATGGATAGTGCCCCCGACACTGTAGCCAGCCAGCGCGGAAAGCTGGAGCAATTCCCAGACGAGACCCTGGCCGGCAAAGGCAGCATCAGTATGCATCAGGAACGGTAGGACCTGCGAGGCACCGGTCGTGCCAGCGTTCGCCCTCCCCTTCTGCTCCTGTCTGGCGCGCGCCGCCCCGACAGCTACGGGCGCGACAACGATCAGATGGGATGGGTGAGGCAGCAGACGCACAGCCACTTTACCTGCGCCGGTCTCGACCTCCGCAGCCAGGCCGTTGTGGTAAGGCACGTCGCCGGTGAAGGCCGCAGCGCCATCGGTGATGTCGCGCCCCTTGATCTCGGCAATTAGCGCCGGCAGCGGCTTGCCGAGCACGGTCGCAAGCGTCGCCAGGCGGCCCCGGTGCATGCCGCCGATAACCACCTCCCGGACTCCCACCTCGGCCGCGTAGCGAAAGATCTCGCGAGAGATGACGGCCGACGACTCCGCCCCCTCTATGCCGAAACGCTTTTTGGTCGGCCATTTTGTTTTGATGAAATGTTCGAATTCGTCGGCCAGCATCACCGCTTCAAGCGTGCGCGCATACACCTCGTCGTTAGCTTTGGCGAGGATCTCGCGTTCGAAGCGCTCATAGACCCATGCGCGTTCATCGGTATCGAGTAAATGGCTGGCCTCGATGGCTGCCGTGCCGCAATAGATCGAGCCGAGCGTGGCGATCGCCTGTGCTTTTGGCAGGCTCACTTCCCCGCCGGCTAGCGTCAAGGCAACGGAATCTTCGCCGCCTTCAATAGAGTTCAGTTCCGGGATGAGGCCGGGAGCGCTCATTTCAAGAGGGTCGAGGCGGGCCTGGCGGTGCCCATAAATCCGAAACAGTTCGGCTATGCGGTCGCCATTGTCGCCACTGGCGTGCGCCGGCGCTTCCATCAAGGCGAGCTTCACCCGCCAGTCGGCTGGTACCGACGCCGGATCTTTCACGAAGCGTGCATACAAATCCAGGAAAAAGGCGCTATCGCCACTGAGGGGCAGGGTCATAGATGCTCTCTTGAGGGCACGTTCGGTTGTCGCCGAACCAATAAAGGGTGCTAAGAAGAAGTCTCGACATTTTGGAGCGCGTATTCACGCAATGAATAAAATGAGCCGTATTCCTTGATGGGCGGGGCTATTTCCCCCATGAGGTGAGCTGAACTTGACGGGTTAAGCGATGTATGGACTTCTTCATGGTGTGCGGGTGATCGAGGGGGCATCCTTCATTGCCGCTCCCTTCTGCGCGCTCTCGCTTGCCCAGCTGGGCGCTGAGGTCATTCGCTTCGATGCAATCGGCGGCGGTCCTGATTTTCATCGTTGGCCACGCTCTCCCGGCGGCGGCAGCTTCTATTGGGAAAGTCTCAACAAGTCCAAGAAGTCCATTGCCATCAATCTCGCGGACCCTCGCGGACGTGAGCTTGCTGCGGCTCTGGTGACTGCCCCAGGCGAAGGCGGCGGCATCTTCGTCACCAACTATCCTGTGGCCGGATTCCTGTCGCATGATCGGATGGCAGCGCGCCGGCCGGACGTGATTACGGCGCGTATCATGGGCCATGCCGACGGCGGCAATGCTGTCGACTACACCGTCAATTGCGCTATGGGCGTCCCGATGATGACCGGCCCCGCCGAGAAGCCCAACGATCCTGTCAATCACGTTCTGCCGGCCTGGGACCTTTTGGCCGGGTCGACTGCGGCGACCAGCGTCCTTGCCGCGCTTATCAGCCGTCGTGCCACCGGACTGGGTCAGGAGATCCGCGTCCCGCTAAGCGACATCGCCGCCGCCACGCTCGGCACGCTAGGCCAGGTGGCCGAGGTGGTTGTAAACGGACGGGACCGCCCGAAGATAGGCAATGACCTCTTCGGAGCCTTCGGCCGCGATTTTCTCACAGCAGACGGCCAGCGGCTGATGATCGTGGCGATTACCAGCCGCCAATGGAGTGGGCTGGTGCAGGCCCTCGGCATTGAGGCCGGGGTCGCTACGCTCGAGGCTGAGCTGGGTGTCTCGTTCGCACAGGACGAGGGGCTGCGCTATGAGCACCGTGGTCGCCTAGGCGCGTTGGTCGAATATGCCGTTTCAACGAGCCCGGCCGCTCACCTAACAGCGCGCCTTGATGAAGCCGGCGCATGCTGGGGGCCGTATCGCACATTGTCGGAAGCGGTCGCCAAGGAGAAACCCTTCCAGCCGGAAGGCGAACTCTTCACAGACGTGGACCATGTCAGCGGACACACCTATCCAACGCCAGGCTATCCCGCGACCTTCCGGGGACTTCAGCGCCAGACGCCGGTACGGGCCCCGAAGCTCGGAGAACACACGGAAGAAGTGCTGGCCGGCGTTCTCGCCCTACCCAGCCACGAGATTGCCGCCTTGCATGATAGCGGCGTCGTCCAGAGTCCAGGAGCACATGCGTGACGGCCAATCCTCTCGAGTTCGCTTCAGGCGCCACCCTTGTCGCGTTGGCGAACAGTGCCGTGACCGCAGCTGAACGCTACGTCGCTGCCGTCCGCGAAAAGGTTCAAACCTTGGTTGCTCCCCAAGGAAAGGTGGATTCGCGCTTGCTTGACCGGTCTCAGCGCGTGGCCCACGGCTTCGCCTGGCTGGCAACGTCGGTGGCTACGCTCAATGCGGTTGCGGCCTGGGGCGCGCGCCATCTGCGCGAAGGGACTTTGCGGCGTGGCGACGAACTCGTGATCGCTATCGGGTTCGGCGAGTATCTTGGCCAGCTCGTAGGCGGGCTCCCGATGAGTCAAAATGAGATTCTCCGCCCGGCGGAACTTAGCGCTACCGCCGAGGCCCTCGCGCTCCTGCGCGAGCCCTCGGTCGCGTCCTTCATGGCTCATGGCAATTCTCCCGCGCACCGCGAGGAACTTGTCTCGCTGGCCGCCCAAGGAGACGCGGTGAGTGAAAAGCTGGGCGATGACGACCTCGACTTGATCCGGCTCGAGATTCGGCGCTTCGCCGACGAGCGCATCTTGCCGAATGCCCATGGTTGGCACCTGAGAGACGAGCTGGTTCCGGACGAGATCGTCACAGAGATGGCGCAGCTGGGCGTGTTCGGCATCTGCATCGATCCCGCGTTCGGCGGACTGGGCCTTGGCAAGCTCGCAATGTGTGTCGTGACCGAAGAGCTGAGCCGGGCCTGGATTGCGACCGGCTCGCTCGGCACGCGCTCGGAGATCGCTGGCGAGCTTATAGCAGCCGCCGGCACGCTCGAGCAAAAGCAGCGCTGGCTTTCCCGCATCGCCTCTGGAGAAATCTTGCCGACCGCGGTTTTCACCGAGCCGGACACCGGGTCTGATCTTGCGAGCCTGAAGACCCGGGCGGTCAAGACACCCGAAGGCGGCTGGCTCATCCAAGGCAACAAGACATGGATCACGCACGCTTCGCGTAGCGATTTGATGACGGTGCTGGCCCGCACCAATCCCGCCTCGACCAGTCATGATGGACTTTCCATGCTGGTTGTCGAAAAGCCACGCGGCACCCGGGACGAGCCTTTTCCGTCTTTCGGCATGAGTGGTGGCGAAATCGAAGTCCTCGGTTATCGGGGGATGCGCGAATATGACATCGCTTTTGACGGCTTCGCCGTCCCGCCCGGCGGACTGCTCGGTGGGGCCGAGGGTCAGGGCTTTCGCCAATTGATGCGAACGTTCGAGGGCGCGCGCATCCAGACTGCAGCCCGCGCGGTCGGCGTTGCGCGTCGCGCGTTTGAGCTGGGTTTGGGCTATGCGCTGGAGCGCAGGCAGTTCGGCCGATCGATCGTCGCCTTCCCACGGGTCCACGACAAACTTGCCATGATGCTCACCGAAACCGTGATGGCCCGCGAGATGACCTATTTAGCCGCCCGCCAAAAGGACTTGGGCACGCGCTGCGACATCGAGGCCGGTATGGCAAAGCTGCTCGCCGCACGCGTTGCTTGGTCGAACGCCGACACCGCGCTCCAAATCCACGGCGGTAATGGCTACGCCCTTGAGTATGAGATCTCGCGTGTCCTTTGCGACGCCCGCATCCTGAACATCTTTGAAGGCGCTGCCGAAATCCAAGCCCACGTCATCGCCCGGGGCATGCTGCAACAGCAGCCGGGGCAGCAAAACTAGATCGGGGCGTTGCCAAGTCGCCCCAGCATTTCGAAATTATCTGTCAAAAAACGCATCAAGAACCTGCCCATTCGTCCCTAAGGCGGCTTGTGATCCTAGTCGTCGACAACATGTTGGCTATGCCGAACCCGGTGAGATCGCCGAGGCAGCGATCGCCGCCTATGCGCAGGAAGAAGCGACCGCCGCTCTCCAGCGCCCGAGCATCTATTCGCGATGCGCCAAGGACGGTCAATGGGAGCATAAGCCACTCCGATCGCACGAACCGTCGCAGCGTTGCGCACGGCTGTCGAGGCTTGGCGTCAGAATGGCCTGAAGGCGCTGTGGTGCCGCTATGGTGCGATGCATTCAGAGCGCCCGAGTAGCGCGACAATCCGGGAGAAGGCACTCTCACTTTGATTGCCGAGCTGCAAGCCCGTTGGTCTCGGCAATAGGTTCAGCTTTCGCTGATCGCAAATGATGATCTCAAAATGCGATGGGATACCCCGTTGATTTATATTGGCCATGCCGCTGTGTGCCTTGATATCATCCCTCAGTTCCTAATTGCGTCTAACTGGATCATTTAGGCGTCGCGGGTGGGCTAAAATTGTCTGTCGTAATGAAACTCTTGAAACGGAACACTTTGAGTTATCAAGGGATGAGGGCGTCGTAGCAAGGCCTAGACAGACTACGGCGTATCAGTTGCTCATCGCACAACGGGAGTACCAAATGACTACAGCTGAATTGCGATTTGAGGTCTCAGAATATCAAGAGCGCCTCGCCAAAACCCAAAAGGCAATGGAGCGAGCAGGGGTCGACTTGCTCATCGTCACCGATCCTGCAAACATCGGTTGGCTGACGGGTTATGATGGCTGGTCGTTCTACGTGCACCAATGCGCGATTGTTCGACTTGATGGGCCGCCGATCTGGTTCGGTCGCAAGATGGATGCGAACGGTGCAAGAAAGACGACCTATCTCGGCGAAGAGTGCATCAAGTTCTATGAAGACTACTACGTTCAATCTGACGACTTCCATCCAATGACCGTGCTTGGGCAGTTGATCACCAGTAGCGGATGGGGCTCGTCGACGATCGGCATTGAAATGGACGTGCCGTACTTCACCCATGCGGCTTTTGACGCCCTTGAGACGAGCCTTCCGAACGCAAAGTTCAAAAACACCACGCGGCTGGTGAAATGGCAGCGGATTGTGAAGTCTGCCCGCGAGATGGAATACATGCGCGGTGCCGGCAAAATCATCACTGCGATATACGAGCGCATCGAAGAAGTTCTTCGTCCGGGGCTAAGACAGAACGATCTCGTCGCTGAAATTTGCGATGCCGGTATCCGCGGTGTCGATGGATTTTGGGGTGACTATCCCGCCGCCTTTCCGCTCATTGGCGCTGGGGCGAATGCAGCGGCTCCTCATCTGACCTGGACTGATCGTCCTATAAAGCCACACGAGAGCATCTTTTTCGAATTGGCTGGCGTTTACAAGCGTTATCATGTCCCGCTGTCTCGAACGTTTTATCTGGGAAAGCCGCCCCGGAAGATTCTCGATGCCGAGAAGGCGATCCTTGAAGGAATGGGAGCTGGGTTTGAGCAGCTTCTTCCCGGCAAGACCTGCGAAGATGTGGCGTTAGCATTCTTCAAAGAACTTGCGCGACACGGCCTAAAGAAGGAAGGGCGAACCGGCTACTCAATCGGAATGGCCTACCCCCCTGGCTGGGGCGAGGCGTCGGCAAGCTTCCGTAAGGGCGATCACACGGAACTTAAGCCAGGAATGTGCTTTCATTTCATGTCTGGCCTCTGGTACGGCGACTGGGGTATCGAGATTACTGAAAGCCTCATGATAACCGACGGAAAGCCGGAAGTTCTGTCGAACAGCCCCCGCAAATTAATCATAATCGAATAATTCAGCTATGCATCGGCGACGTCGCCCCCGGTCAAAAGTTGGCTGTTCAACGGAGGGGTAGCATGCAGTCGGCTTGCAAAAGCGGGGCGGCGTCGCATCAGTGGCGTTCGGTAGAACTAAAGTGGGGAGCGCCCGCGCGGCTGGTAGCGGTGTCTGTGCCGGCACGACTCTTGGGAAAAACTGTACCAGCGGCCATACCTGGATTGCCACGTGCTCGCGTAGCGATTTTCGATAGTCATTCCGGCATTTCGGTGAGCCGATCTTGACATAGAGACCACCCCATCGATCCGGTCATTGCCTGTGTTCGTGCTCATACTGCTCGCCACCCTGGCCTCAATCCGCCCAAGCGGCTCAAACAGCTTCCAGCCGAAATGGATGCTTCTATAGGACCTCTCAATGAGCGACGTAGCTGACATTGTAGTCGTTGGAGCAGGAATGGTCGGGGCGGCGACCGCGCTCCAACTCCAGAGGCTTGGCCGTAAGGTCATTTTGGTTGATCGGCGGGAACCTGGATCGGAAACTTCTTATGGCAATGCAGGCGTTATTTCTGGCTTGAATATTCAAATAACAATCCCCAGGGAACCTCTGCAACTAGCGCAGCTTCTTCTGAACCGAGTACCGTATTTCCGTCAGAATCTATTTGCCCTTCCAAGCAATCTACCCTGGCTGTGGGCATTTTGGCGGGCGTCATCGGACTCGAATTTGTGGCGTATTGCCTTACAGTCTCAACCACTCTTCTCGACCGCGATTGCTGAGCACTTGTGCCTCGCGAGTCTATCACGTGCGTCTCACTTGCTGCACGATGTGGGATACCTTTCAATCATTCGGGACAAAACAAAGCTCAGTACAATCTCACGCGATAAGCGTTTAGCGCTTGCTTGTGATTATCCGTTCAGAATTATCTCGACGGAGGAGATAGCCGAACTGGAACCCTTTGTGAAACCAGGTGCGGCAGGAGGCCTGTATTGGCCCGGCACATATCATACGCCGGCTCCCGACCAACTTGCCAAAGCCTATGCGGAAGCGCTTGTGCGTTTCGGCGGTGAGTTCCGGCAGATGTCCGTCACCAATCTCGGGCGGCACAAAAGCGGTGCCTGGGATGTAGAGTCATTGAATGACACAATTCAGTCACGCAATGTCGTCATATCGGCAGGTCCATGGTCAAAGGGACTCCTGGAGCCACTCGGCTATAACTTGCCACTCGGCTCCAAACGAGGATATCATCTTCATTTTCGACCAAAAGACGGCGCGCACTTGACTCGTCCGGTAAAGGACGATGAGTATGGCTTTGTGCTTTCACCTATGAACCAAGGCATCAGACTGTGTGTTGGTGTGGAGCTGGATCACTTTGACGCGCCGGCAAGGGATATGCTTGTGCAAGGAGCCATTGGTCCTGCAAGAGAGCTATTCCCGATCGGTGAATCCTTAGACTCTACGCCCTGGCTTGGACGTCGGCCCACTTTTCCTGATCAATTACCGATGATCGGTGCAGCTCCTAACCACAAGGGCCTATGGTTTAATTTTGGCCACGGTCACTACGGTCTCACCCTTGGGCCAACTTCTGGAAAGCTGCTCGCTGAAATGATGGACAACAGAGTGCTCTCCATGGATCCAGTTCCTTTCGCGCCTCTTCGCTCGTTCCGACCGAGCGCCGCTCTGAAGTCAACGGGATAAGAATGTGGCCCCGTCGCGTCGTCGGCAGAACCGGCGGCACGTCGATGCGTCCGCGGAAAGCCGAAACGCGCGGCGCTTGGCGGATTTGCCTCGCTTGGCCCCTTCCACCCACGGAGGCGCCTCCAGTCGAACTCGCCGCGCCCGGTGCATCAGGCTTGCCTCGGTCAGCACGTCCGGTTGCTCTGTTAAGTGGCTAGCGAATCCGCAAAGCCATGATCTGGGCCAACGGAGAGTGGCAAGCTGGTAGCCGACAGAAATTCTTTGATCAAGCCGAAAGGATCAATATCAGAGGTAGCGATTGGAGAACGACTGAAGAGCCGCGGGGTACCCGCGAAGCGAGAAGAAGAAGTTTAACGGAACGGCCACAATGCCGCTCAAAGTACAACAGAACGTAAGGAACTTCGCCAGCTTGGAAGCGAACCCTTGAGTTCATTCTTTGGTGCTTCAACCATGATGTTTCAAAACCGACGTGCACTTGGAATTCTTGAGCTTGATGAAGGCGTGCAAGCCGAGAGTTCTTCGCTAGATCCGCGGCCCGGCGGCTTACTGAGCCCAACGACCTTTGATCACCCAATCGTGACGGAGCTCGTGGAGGGAGCATGGCCGGATATGGTCATTCGTGGTTACCCGTCGCTCGAAGGCGCGTGCGTGGCAGCCGCCACACGCTTGGTCGAACGAGGGGCAGCCGTGATTTCCTCTGACTGTGGTTTTTTCATCCGACATCAAGAGGCGGTCGCCGCTGCCGTCAATGTTCCCGTTGTGATGTCTAGCCTGCTCTTGGTTCCAACCTTGCTGCGACAGCTGGCGCATCCTCACAAGCTTGCCGTGGTGACCGCTGATTCAAGACATTTCGGGGAAGACCTGCTTAGGCTCGATAATCCGAGAGATCGGGCGAGGGTGGTCATCGGCGGCGTCGAAGGCGGCGAATTTCTCCGCAACGCTTTGATGCGTCCTGCAATCCGAACCGAAGTCGATCAGATTGAGAAGGAAGTTACCGCCTGCGTCACGCATCTTCGTGCTGAGCATCCTGAAATCGCAATGCTGCTGATGGAATGCACGGGGTTCCCTTATGTCACGAACGCACTCCGCCGCCATACGGGGCTACCCACCTATGACATTACGAACCTATGCCGGCTATCGCTTGCGGCCGTTTGCTCAGACTAACCTGTCTTCGCAAAGCGTTGCCTGGACGATTCGGGCGAAAGAGTAAGTCCATCGTGCGGTTAGATCCCTACAATATAAAAACTGTATTTGACGCAGCGAGAGTGAACCCCTAGCGTTCGCTATTTGGGTGCATAAGGTCGGCTGACAATGAGCGAAACACCATACCTGACGTTTGATCTCGACGCGCCTGGCATGTCCACGGGACATCTTGTTGTCCCCAAAGGCAACGACTGCGAAGCTATTTCGCTTCCGGTCTTCTGCCTCAATAAAGGGGAGGGACCGCGCCTCCTTGTCACTGGCGGAAATCACGGCAACGAATTGCAAGGGCCAATCCTGGCACGACGGCTTGTTGACTGGCTGCCCAAAGCGCAAACCTGTGGAAGCGTCATCATCGTACCGATGCTTAATCTGCCGGCGGTGCAGGCATGGAGCCAAAACTCGCCAATCGATGGCTTGAATCTTAATCGAGTGTTTCCCGGCCGCGCCGTCGGATCGATAACTGAACGCATTGCCGATGCGGTTTCGCGCCTGTTGTTGCCAATGGCCGACACGGTATTCGATTTGCACAGTTTCGGGCCGACATGGGATTTTCCACCAGCAGTCGTCACGCATCCCATTGGTGATGTGGATCTCATGGCCAAGACGCTTCAATTGGCAGAGGCATTCAAATTACCCGTGACATTGCTCTGGGAACACCCCGACACAAATGGAATGTTCGACACTTGGGCGCATAGCAAAGGCAAGGTATTCATTTGTACTGAATTCGGCGGCGGCACGGTCAGCTCCGAAGCGCTGGGGATCTATGAAAGCGGGCTACGCAACGCCCTAATCGCGCTCGGACTCGTAGAGGGAAAGGCCGAGTGTCCGACTTTCCGTCAACGGAAAGCCAGCAGGACACTTGAAACGCTCTTGTCTGACGAGCTGAAATCGCCGGCCCGCGGCATCTTCGAACCTCGCTGCTCCGTGCTGGATGAAGTGAAGCAAGGAGATCTCTTAGGGGTCGTTTATCCCGTGGAGTCACTGTCGGCTGATGCGATCGATATTCGCGCTCCCACTACGTCTGTCGTCTGCGCTGTAAAGTCTGGAATCCATGTCGACGTCAATCAAATGATAGCGATCCTTGCGAGGCCGCTCAAACCCTGAGCCTCAGTGCTGCACATCGATGAAAAATCAGCCGAGAATACTTGCGAGGGAGCCTTGGAACCGGGCAACCTATAGGAGGGCTCGTTGGAGATGAGACCTCGTCCGGCAACCTCACGAGAATTTTAACCACTGCCGGCTGTAAGGTCGGAGGGGCCAGCCGACGTGCATCTACAGATCGATCGCTGATAACAGGCTCTGGACTACGCTGGATAGGCCGTTTTGCGAACGCTAAGGGCTCAAAAGATAAAGGGTTGGATCTATTGATGACGAAGAGCGCCATGGCGCCGCCAAGACGCAACTTGCCGGGCTCGGCGTCGATTCACGCTTCCGCAGTGCCTATAATGCCGCCGGAATCATTCCTGCCAAGCATATTGCAAAGGCCACCATGGGTCATCAAACGACGCGATATCGAAGATTCGCCTCTGATCGAGTGCGTCGGGCACTTAAGGCGCCCGTCATTACAAGTTCGAAGCAAAAGACCATTGACTATCAATACCGATGGTGGCGTCACGGGCCGAAACGGTCGCCTTCAGAAAGGCGATCCGGGCGAGGGAATTAGGAATCAGCGGTTGAGGGAGCTTGTTCCTACACCCAAATTGCATACCGGAAAGACCTCCGTGACGAAAGCAAAAATCTACATAAATCAATTAGAAACGAGGAAATCAGCCAGCCAATCGCGGCCGATAAGTCTTGCTCGGCCGGCGCCAGACGATCCGGCGGGCCTGCCGGTTCTGAAGTTCGACACGTCGACCTATCACTACAAGTCCCGCCGCCGCGATCAGACCGGCATCGAGGCTCGGCTCAAGGACATTTGCGCGACACGCGTTCGCTATGGCTACCGACGTGTCCACGTGAGCTCATGCGGGAAGGGTGGGACATCAACATGAAGCCGACCTACCGCATTTACAAGGATCTGGGCTTGCAGCTCAGGAACAAAACACCGAAGCGCGAAGCTCCGGGACGGCCGCCAAGAGGGGCCCGAACGAGGTCTGGCGATGGACTTCGTCCACGATCAGCTCGCTACGGGCAAGAAGATCCGCGTGCTGACGGTCGTCGATACGTTCTCCGCTACGTGCCTGTGCTCGATCCCCGGTTCAGCTGTCGGGCCGAGACGTGGTCAGCGCTTTAGCAGGCTGTTGAAGAAGTGCTGGCGCGGCGGCTTTTGTCGTCGGATCACTTCTCGGTGGACGGGACGCTGATCGAGGCCTGGGCTTCGATCAAGAGCTTCCGCCGCAAGGACGGGGACGACAACGGCCCGGATGGAGCGGGGCGCAACGCTGAGCGCGGCTTTCATAAGGAGAAGCGCTCCAACGACACACACCAGAGCACGAGCGACCCGCAGGCGCGGCTCTACAAGAAGGGCGACGGGCAGCCGGCGAGGCTCTGTTATATGGGGCATGCGCTGATGGAGAACCGTCATGGGCTTGCGGTCGATGGTGGCATTACCCAGGCCAGGGGCACAGGCGAGCGTGATGCCGCTCTCGCCATGTTGTATCGCAGACCGTTGCGGCGGCGCATCACACTGGGCGCCGACAAGGCGCCTATGACGTGCGCCAGTTCATCAAGGGCCTGCGCGAGCGCAAGGTCACGCCGCATATCGCCGTCGGCCATCTGAGCAAAACCGGCAAGCCTCAAGTGACGGCGATCGATGACCGCACGAAGCGCCATCCGGGCTATGATGCCAGCCAGCGCTGCCGCAAGCGGATCGAGGAGGTGTTCGGCTGGATCAAAGCCTCGGCCGGCATGGGATGCGCCCGTGTGGGCGCGGCCTTCACCTTGAACTTGGCGGCCTACAATTTGGTCCGCTTGCCCAAGCTGCTGGCGGCTCCGATATGAGTGTCACCGGCCGCTGGCTGATCGTCGCGATGCCGACTATATCGGGCCGTCGCGGCATCATGCGCGGTGATCTTGCTCTCGATCTCACCGACACGGATGAGTGCCTGGTTCCAACGCGCTTCCAGTTCCGCCGCGACCAGCCGGTTCTCGGGATCGGCCGCGTCATATTGCCGGAAGGCCCGGTCGGCGGCGTAGCGGGCAGCTCAAGATCCCGACTGAGGGCGTCCCGGACCTGGTCACGACGATCGGCAGCTTGCGCCTCAGCTCCGGCAGCGGCAGCAATCGCTCCCGGCTCCACGACACGCAGGAGCGCTTCCTCAATCGCATCATCGACGCGCAGTCCCCCAAAGGCGATGCATTGCGGCTCACCATTGTCGAGCAGACCCCGCCAGCAGGAATAGCGCGGAATGTTGTGCTTGGTGCCCGTGTACCGCAGCGTGGGCTTGCGGCCGCAGCGCCGGCAGCGGACAAGCGCGGCAAGCAGAGCGTCGCCATGCTTGGGCGCCCCGTTGTCGCTCACCATCTTGCGGATCGCCTCTGCCCTTTCCCAACTGACATAGCCTTCATGGCTGTGTGGGATCAGCGCCAGCCATTCCTCGCGCGTCCTGCGTCGGATACCTGCTCGAACGGCGGATCGGCCAAATCCCGGCGCGACACGAGTTTTACCATAGGCGTAGGCGCCGCCGTAGATCGGGTTGTCGATCATGCGGTGGATGGTCGCATAGTTCGGCCTGCGCCAGACCACATCGCCGTTGTTGCGTTTGGCGGGCAAATCCAACCCATGCTCGAGGAACCACATCAAGGCCTGACGGGCGCTGCCGAGCTCAGCAACCTTGTCGAACACCAGGGTAATGGATTCCTGCACACGCCGATCAGGATCCTTCTCAAGACGATCGCCGACCTTCGCGAAGCCGACAGGAGCTGCCACGACGAGTTCACCGCGCCGGGCCTTCTCGTAGCGTGCGGAAAGGGAACGCTGGCGCAGAAGATCGAGCTCATACTCGTTGAGGCTCCCCTTCAGCCCCAATAGCAGCCGATCGTTGCCTTGCCGCGGCGCATAAACCGTCTCCTGGTCGACCAGCACGGTGTCGACGACGCGGCACATCTCGATGAGCTGCTGCCAGTCGCGGCTGTTACGGGCAAACCGAGACACTTCTCGCGCCGCAACCGCACCGACCTTGCCGAGGCAGGCCTCGGCGACCATCCGGTCGAAGCCGGCACGCGCGACGCCGCCGGCGGCAGAACGGCCGAGATCGTCGTCGATCGTCTCTACGCGAGACCAGCCAAGCGCCGTCAGGCGATCGCGCATCGCATACTGAAGCATGCTGCTCTCACGATTGTGCAGGACCTGATGGGCTGACGACTGCCGCACATACAGGATCGCTTTACGCTCCAGATGCTGCGGCCCAATCTTCTCATGCATCATGATCCGCGCACTCCCGTTGTACGGCACCCTCGCCGTCGACGTGCCCGAGGATCAGGCTGACCGTCAGCTTCGTCACTGATCGGCGCGTCGCGGCCGGCAGCGCCTGCCATTGCGGCGTCTGCCCCGTGTTGGCGTCGTTCGGCTTCAAGAACAGATCGAACTGGTATGTCGTGGGCTGGCGCGGCATGGACATCTCCCCGATTCGCGTGAGAGCCCAATGCTGCGCCCATCTCCGGCGATTGCGATGGGGCTCCGGTGTCGAGGAGCAGCTTCGCCAGGGTGCCCAGCGCGGCAAGGTCGACGTGCGGAGCAGTCGTGATGCGCCAACTCTTACTGAGGATCCGATCGAACATCCAAGCCGGGACCTCCAACCACCGATCCGAGGCTTGGCCGAAAACGCTACAGCAGAAGACTGCTGCGTCATTCCGATCGATCACTTCGTGAATATGGACTTGGCTACCCACCCAAGGATGCCATCGTAGAGAAGCTCGCGCTCCGGGCCGGTCCCGTGGGTGTTGCGTCGCTGAGTTGTTCAACGAGGTGCGCCCCCATGGCGCAATCGGGCACAAGGTTCCGATCTCGTTGCTCAATCCCGATGGCGCCGTCAGCCCGCCATCGTGAAACAGCCGGAAAACTCCACCTTCCGGCGGTCCAAAGAATGGTATCGGATCAAATCAGCCCGGAAGTTCCAGCCTGGGCGATCCAAAGACGGGGAGCAGCTCAACAAGGAGAAGAGTCCAGCTATGAACGAGGGCTCATCGGGGGCAACCTGACGTCGCCTGATTTCGTTCAAACGCGACGCGCTTTAGATCTCCGACCAGCGTCCGCGCACAGTCATCTCGCATCCAGATGATCGGCGGCGACAATCAATATTTGACCAATACGTGACGCACGTGAAGAATACGCCAGATTTAATGATCGGCCGCCATGCCTATCCTTCCCTTGTGTGACCACTCGGTAGCACCATCGAGTGTGTTGGCGCCAGACTAAACAATTAAGAGATACCGAAATAGGATTTCTGATGTCCCGGAAAGTCATTGTCACCTGTGCGGTCACCGGAGGGGGGGGCGCGGTTCTTGCGAAGCATCCAAATATCCCCAAAACGCCATCGCAAATCGCGGAAGCTGCACTGGAAGCTGCAAAGGCTGGGGCTGCGATTGTGCACATTCACGTCCGTGAGCCTGACACGGGAGCCCCATCAAACCGAATTGAGCTCTATGAACAGGTTGTTAAGAAGCTTAGGGACGCGGCGACGGACGTCATCATCAACTTAACCTGTGGAATGGATGGTGAACTTGAACTTGATTCTTTGAATCCTTTAAAAATAAGGAAAACTAGCACACTTAAGGACGCAATTGGACGCTGCTCCCATGCCGTCAAACTTCAGCCAGAGCTTAGCACCCTAGATTGCGGAACGATGGCTTTTGGTGAGCGGATTTTTGTTGCGCGTATGTCCGATCTGCGACAGATGGCGGCACTCATGCGCGAGGCTGGTGTCAAGCCCGAGCTCGAATGCTTCGATTTAGGCCACATCGAAGTCGCTAAGAAACTCATCTCCGAAAACATAATTGGCAGCCCGCCCCTTTTCCAATTTTGCCTCGGCACAGGTTATGGCGCTCCCGCTGTGCCGAGCGCTGTGCAGGCGATGCGTGAGATTCTCCCTTTTGGGGCAGTCTGGGGCGGATTTGGCTGCGGGGCAGATGAAATGCCGATGGTTGGACAGTTGGTGCCAATGGGTGGGCACGTTCGGGTGGGTTTGGAAGATAACATCTATCTCCGACGAGGGCTGCTGGCATCCAATGCCGAGCTCGTAGACAATGCGGTTGGGATCATTGAGCGCATGGGCGCCAGCGTCGCCACGCCTGCCGAAGCACGGTCAATTCTCGGCGTCAAAAAGCGCGGATGACCGCACTGGGGTATCCCATGCAGCGAACGATGATGGAGGCCAGAATGACGTCGCAAATCGAGAGCTGCCTTGGAATTCTGGGTTTGGAACCTGCCTTGCCACCCGGCGTGACGCCGCCGGCGCCGCCGTCCGGCTCGCTGTTTAGTTCAGCTACTTTCGACTTTCCCGTCATATCAGAAACCGTCGAAGGAGCTTGGGCGGATGTTGTCATGCTGGGCGAACCTGCGCTCCAGCCGGC
>NZ_VFUO01000016.1:0-14807 GCF_006440875.1 Mesorhizobium sp. B2-5-7
GCGCAAAGAGGCTCACCGGCGACGCCTGGGAGAAGCGGCTAATTGCAGTGCGACGTGCAGTCGAAAATATCTGAGATACTGCACGTGCTTGGGTGGCCGAGGAACCTCGC
The DNA here is from genome assembly GCF_006440875.1 of Mesorhizobium sp. B2-5-7. Classification (NCBI taxonomy): domain Bacteria; kingdom Pseudomonadati; phylum Pseudomonadota; class Alphaproteobacteria; order Hyphomicrobiales; family Phyllobacteriaceae; genus Mesorhizobium; species Mesorhizobium sp. B2-5-7. Next base: position 111 of record NZ_VFUO01000016.1, read on the forward strand.
TCGCGGCCCTCTCGGGCCTGCTGCAGATGCCCTATTGCAACGACTACGCGGGACGAGGGCCTTTCGATGAACCCGCGGGTCCCGATGCGAAGCTTCGGCCCGCTGGCGCGGCGTGGCGGTATGCGAGGACATCGGTGCGATATGTTCCGGAAACGCCCGGCCTGCGGATGGCACCCCGGGCACGGACCGCGGCAGCTTTTCCTTCTCGGGCTACTGTGAGCACCAGAGCGGCCACGTCGTCGTGCAGCTCGATCCGTATGCCGTCAGGCCTGCGGTCAGTGCACTCTCCCCGGCCGAAAAATTCGGCGCGTCCACTCGTAAGATTCTCCGCTCGTTGAATACAGCGATGCAGAAATCGACGCGCTGCTCGCAGCCGGCAATGCGTAGCTATCGCTGGTGAGTTCGCAGTATTGTGCCCGCGTAACCCCGGAGAAGTTACCATTCTCCATTAGCGCGGTAGAATCTGAATTCGAGATGGCTTCAATCTGCAAACAACATTTGAATTAGCGACGCTCGCAGAAATAGTGTGTTGGACCTCTAAGTAAGTCGTGAATTCGTTGCAAAACTTGCGACCTACTCGGATATTTAGGAGCAGCACAAAGGACCCCCTCCCTGTCTCTCACTGGTCGCCGAGCTATGGTCTCCGCTGCGGCCTCCGGTATTGGTCGTGTTATCGCCGAGGCACTTGCGAAAGCTGGGGCTCCGGTAGAGGTGTGCGATGTTGATCAACAGAAGATTGCAGAGATGAGCCACCGACATCCCGCCATTGGCGCGACACGTTGTGATCTTGCCGAAGCGACCGATACTGAGCGCTTCTTCGAAGCTGCAGCCGAGCGGATGGATGGGATCGACATTGGAAACCAACGTTGGCGGTCAATTTCACCAGCCATTTTTGCTTGCGACCAGGAACAGTTCGCGCTCGCCTCGCAGACCAAGGCCGAGGCGGTGCAGAAGGCTGGCAGTTCAAGGATGAGATCGTCGCCGTCACCATCAAGGGCAAGAAGGGCGACACGATCGTCGACCAGGACGAATATATCCTCATGGCGCCGTCATCGACGCCATGACTAACCTGAAGCCGGCTCTCGACAAGGACGGCACGGTGACGCGGCCAATGCGTCCGGCATCAATGACGGCGCCGGCGCGCTGCTGATGACCGAGGCAGAAGCCACCAGGCCGCGGCATCGCCCGGCTGGTCCGCATCGCTGCCGGGGCGACTGCCGGCGTCGATCCGGCGATAATGGGCCCCGGACCTATTCCCGCCTCGAGGCGGGCGCCGGAGAAGGCCGGCTGGTCGGTCAAGGACCTCGACCTCGTAGAGGCCACGAGGCTTTCGCCGCGCAGGCCCGCGCCGTCTACAAAAGCATGGCCTGGGATCCACAATCGTTAACGTTGATGGCAGCCATCGCCATCAGCCACTCGATTGGCGCCTCCGGTGCCCGCGTGTTCAACACGCTGTCTACGAAATGCGCCGGCGCGGCGCGAAAGAGGGCCTGGCGACGCTCTGCATCGGCGGGGGCATGGGCGTCTCTATGTGCGTGGAACGAATATCGCGGAGCCAAGCAAAAGCGATGCACCGCCAACTTCGCCTCTGTCATGTGTCGCTTGAGCTCTCTTTCGGCAGCAGCGACGTGCGAGTAGAGTGTGAGCACGCAATATCGGCGGCACTGTAATCTTCTAACATTACAAGAGATTGGGCAAATAGATGGATGCGACCTGTAAATTCGCAACAATGGTGACCGACGATCTTATTGACGGATATGGGCACATGAATATGGTGCACTATCTGGCAGCGTTCAGTAAAGCTGCGGATGTACGGCTCGACACTGCCATACGTCTAAATGCGAATGGTTCGATGCTCTCTGGCCTCGTCACCGCCGAGGCGCGGATCGCTTACAAGAAAGAAGCGATGCGCGGCGACAATTTGGTCCTTACTACTTGGATAGCCGACATAGACGAAAAGCGAGTCCATGTCGCGCAAACCATGGTACGTGCCGACGGAGCGTTACTGTCGACAGCTGAACAGCTTTTCCTGAATTTCAACCTGCTATCGCGGCGCGTGGAACCATTCCTGCCCGATGTGCTGGCCGACCTTAGAGGCGGTGTTGAGGCGGACAATGGTAAATTCGATCCGGGCATTGTCAGTCGCCGAATGGGCATATCGAGAATAGTATGAATTTACCTGACCTTCGTCAGTCCGTGTCGGTGGCAACTTCTGCGTGTACGTTAGGCGGCGGATTCTGGGTGTCCACCGTCCCGTTGGCAGGCGTGATGATGCCTCGAAGGCGCGTATCACCAGTGGAGGAGGGATCCACCGGAAAGTCTGAATAGCGGCTTGGTTGGGTAACTGGCCGGGACGAAGCCTCGTGACAAAGACCGCCCCGGGCGGTCGAGCAATCCAGCGTGCCGTAACGTGAGTAAAGCCTGAGCAGGCCTCGAAAGAGTCAATGCAGACTCCGACCCATCTCTCGCTCGGGGAAGGCTGTGCGGACAGGGAAGCAATCGACATAGGCACCTGTCCGGTCTGCCGGGTATTGGGCACGGCACGTTGGAAAGGTGATGCTGGTAATCGAAGGGAGGCCCGTTCGGCATGAGGGTGGCGGCCTCAACCTCCGGGCGGCGGTGCCGGCGGGAGTCGGAAACGGTCGTCCGGCCGTTGAAGCCGGGTAATGCCAGCGGAGCGAAGGACCCTGACTTCTGGTGTGCTTTCGAAGGTGGTGGGGAGGGGTGATTGGCGACAAGCATGGAAACGCCGAAATGACCAGGTATCTGCAGAGGAAGCTGTATCGTAAGGCGAAGGCGGAGCCCCTTTACCGCTTCTACGTGCTCTACGACAAGATCTGCCGTGAAGACATGCTGCGCCATGCCTATGCGCTTACCCGCGCCAATGCGGGTTCGCCGGGCGTGAACGGCGTGACCTTTGCGCAGATCGAGGCGGAGGGTGTAACAAGGGGCCGCGGCTAGAAGTGCGTGTTCGGCTGAACCAGCTTTTGCTCGGTTGGTCGACCTACTTCAGCTACGACACCCGAGCGCCGGCCTATGATGCCGTTGACCGGTAATGTGTATGACCGCGTGAGCAAGTGCCATCGGCATAAGCTGCAAGGGTGCGGCGCGAAACAGCTCTCGCGGACCACATCTCCGAGAAACTGGGCGTGGTGTGTCTTCGTCGGCAGCGCGTATCGCCGCCGTGGGCCTTACGATGAGGCCAGTGGGAAGCTGGATGCGGGAGATCCGATGTCCGGTTTGATGAGCAGCGACTGGAAACGGAGCGACGGTCCGGACTGCGGCACCGGCAAAAGGCGGTTGTGTGAGTTCCGCAAAATGAGGCGGCCATGAAGCTGGTCATGCGGCTTGACGCAGCGCGAGCTTCTTGTGCTCGCGCAGGTCGTCCATGTTGATGAAGCGGTTGGCCTCCATCCAGTTTTCGTTGGTCTCGACGGCCAGTGCCCTGACGAGGCGCAGGCAGCGCTGTGAGTTTGGAAAGATGCGTACGACATAGGTGCGCCGGCGGATTTCCTCATTGAGCCGTTCAAGCATGTTCGTGCTCTTGAGATGCTTGTGATGCTGGCGCGGCAGACAAAAGAAGGTCAGCGTGCGCTCGATGGTCTCCTCCACCCAGGTCGTCAGCCTTGGATAGCGGCCCGACCATTTGGACAGCCATGCGGCGAGATCGGCCTTGGCCTCGGCGAGATCGCGCCGGTCATAGAGCCAGCGCAACTCCTGCAGGCAATCGTCGCCATGCTTTCTCGGTAGGTGATCGAGCGCGTTCCTGAGGAAGTGCACGTAGCAGCGCTGCCAGGCGGCTTCCGGGATCACCTCGCCGATCGCGGCCACCAGGCCGGCATGATCGTCGGACACGACCAGCTCGAGCCCTTGAGGCCGCGCGCCTTCAGGGCGACGAGGAAATCCCTCCAGGCCGAGCGGCTCGCGATTGGCCATCTCGACGGCCAGGATCTGGCGCCGCCCATCCCAGTCGATGCCGACCGCGATCAGCACCGCCTGGCTCATGACGATGCCGGCTTCGCGTACCTTCTTGTAGCGAGCATCGAGGATGAGGTAGGCAAAAGGCTCTTGAAGCAGGCGCTCGGCAAACGCCTTCAAACTCTCGTCCAGGCGTTTGTTGATGGCCGAGATCGACGAGGCCGAGAAAGCATGGCCGCACAGCTCTTCTGTGATCGCCTTGACCTTCCGGGTCGAAACGCCCTGCACATACATCTCCGCAAGCGTGGCCACCAAGGCCCGCTCCGAACGCTGGTAACGCTCGAAAAGCTCGGTGGAGAAGCGGCCGGCCCGGTCCTGCGGAACCCGCAGCTCAAGCTTGCCGATGACAAGGGTACGGCCATAGAACCCGAGCGGCAGCCCAGCCGCTCCGGTGTGCGCTCGCTCTTCAAAGCACCCAGCGCCTCGTCCATCTCGGCCCCGAGCACCTCCTGCATCACGGCGCGGATCACCTCGTGCAATCCATCCGGGTTCGAAAGCAGAATGTCTTTGACGGCAGCGCTGGCGGTCTTACTTTCTGTCTTGGTCATGGTGGCGTTCCTTCCAGGGAATCGGTGACGTTGAACATCACCAGCCTTCCCTCTCTCAGCGAATTTGCAGAACCCTCAGCACACTACCCACAAGGCGAAAGCCGTCGGCCAACGGCAACTCCCCGGAACCCACCGCCACCGCGCCAGTCGTTGACTCCTCATTCGATTGTGGCGAAAGCTTCTATACCCTGCTGCGCTGGTATCGCGATGGGGTCATTGTCGAGCGCAACCTGCCGGTGCTCTCGACTTAGTCGACTGTGAACAATCTTGATCGCTAAGCGGCAAGCTGCTTCGGCCGGTTCAGGAACGCGGCGATCAAGAGCCACAAAAGTTGCTTCAGCCACCTGAGCAGGAGGGAGAAGTTGTAACCGGCTGCGGCCAGGATGGCGTTGATCGCATCGCCTTGGATGTGAGCGAGTTAATTGCGGCCATTCTGTGTTCGTTCTTGATGTGGCCAATCACCGGCTCGATCGCGGAGCGGCGGCGCATTTGGCGCTTGATGGCCGGTGTCACGCGGCGCTTTTGACCAGCGGTGAAGACCCTGAACTTATGACTTTGCGGCGCATTGTGGCCGCGATAGCCGGCGTCGGCGAGAACGCGGCTGATCTCGTTGCCGATGGTCTTTTCCATGTCAGGGATGATCGATGAGCGTGTGGCCGTCATAGGGATTGCCGGGCAGCGCTTTTGCATGTAGGGCGAACTGGCCACCCTTTGAGCGGTTCAGTGTGGTGGCCACCGGCACCTTCACCCGAACTCGTAGGGCGCGTGCGCCTTGCCCTTGCCGATGCATTCCACCTCGTGCGCATGCAGGCTGTAGATCTTGCGGCCGCGCTGGCGCTGCTCGAGAACGGTGGAGGCCTGGTAGAGCGACCATTTGAAAAGCGCGTCCAGCTTCGCGTCGCCGGCGATCTGACGGGAGATGTCGCGGACGGTGCGCCCCACATACGTCCTGAGCCTGCGCAGGGCCTTGTTGGCCCGCTTGAATTGCTTGGCGTGGGCGTAGCGCTGATACATGATCAGCGCCTGTTTGCCGACCCGGACATAGGACTGACGCAGGTCGAGCCGCGTCTTCTTCGCCAGCCGCACCAGCCGCTCGCGGGCCCGGTGGATGAGCTTGGCGTTGGTCGGGAACAGGCTGCACGGTCGTGTCCACGATCACTTGGCGCGTGTCGGTCGGCTTCATCGCCCTGTTCTTGACCGCAATGCTGAGGCTTTCTTGCAAGCGCGACGATCCGCTCCTCGCCCATGCGGCTGCGCCAGCGCGTCATCGACGAGCGGTCGAACGGCAGGTTGTGGCGGAAGAACTCCTCGCCGGACAGACACTGGAAATACAGGTTCTCGATCCAGCGGACGCACAGCGCCTCGTCCGACAGGTTGAAGGTGTGCTTGAGGATGGCGAGCCCCGCTATTAGCCGGGTCGGCATCGGCAGCATGCCGGGACCGTTCGAATAGACCGCACCGAAGCGCGCCTCTCTGCTCAAGGCGAGCGCGGAACAGATCCTGTTCTCCAGTCTCACGCCGCTCGCGTGGTCTGCCCATCGCCTAGCTCCGATTCACTGCGATGAAAGCGGCGAATCGCGCTTCGCCAGGCGGCGAAATCGCAAACTGGAATTGCAAGAAACTACCCACAAACTGGCCGTTACCTGCAATTCGGAAGCTGAAAAGTAGACTATTCCTATGCGATATCAGCGGCTTCGGTATTCTTCACGGCCGACGACTTACCTCGGGCACGCACACGTCACCGACACCTACTGGGATCTCACCGAAACGCCAGAGTTACTGCAGTGCGCCCTACTGCGAGTGGAGCCATCTGAGCGGGGAGACCGGGATGAAGAGCGCCAGCACATTTCCCACACTGCTGGAGAGGTTCTTCATGGACCGGCTCATGCGACAGTGACAGGTGAGTCCTCACACGCTTGTGAGCTATTCTGAGCAAGGCGTTGACGTTGCCTGATCTGGAGCCCCCCTTCCGCGTGCTCGCGATGCCGACCAAGCGCTATTTGCGGCGACCAATTGAGAGCACACCTCCAGGACATCTGAGCAGAACGCGCTTTTCAAATACATCGGGGCTCTAGCATATCCAGAACCGCATTTAGCTGTCCGGGAGTGAGTCTGCAAGCGATTAGTGGTATCGCAGGAGATAATCGCCCCCAAGTTGGTGTCCTCTCCAAACAAGCGCTTCGCTGCCGGGGCTGGCGACAAGCGATTTACTTAAACAAAACACTGCAACCGGTCAATTTCCTTCGCCGTTGTCGAATACTGCTTTCCGCATGACCTCATTCCGCCATGAGCAGTTCGTGGGTTGCCAACTGGTCTCGGTGGGGGGCATCTTTCGGTGTATCGCAAATGAACATCTCGAAACGCGATGGGATACCCACACATTTTATGTTGGTCGTGCCGCCGTGTGGCTCGATATCATCGGTAACATCATACCTAGCGTTAGATCTTGACACGCTTGGCATGACCACGGGTCATCTTGTTGTCCCCAAAGTCCCACTATGGGTCATCGAATGACAAGATATCGTGAGGTGTTCCCAATTTTGGACCGCCCGGCTGGAGGATTTCCGGGCTGCCAAGACGCTTCCAGCCATCTAACTTCCAGATGGGTCTGATATTGATTATATTCTTGCTACCTCATGGGCCGAGGGGCTTTGGTTAGCATATAGGCGACGGCATGGAGGAGTGAGCGCTCGCGGCTGCTTCAGCCATGGTGATTGGCTATAGCGGCCCGTCGCTTCTGTATGAGCGGTACCGCCGAGTCTCATGCATCATATCAACCTCAAAGGGGAATGTACTATGAATAAGATTGTGACAATTATCACAGCGGCATCATTGTCCATCGCGTCGGTCGTTTACAGTACCTCGGTGTATGCCGGAGAGGTGCTGCAGCGTGTTCTCAATACGAAGACGCTCAGGGTTGCGGTTGGCACTGATTGGGGAGCAATGTCTTCCCTGAATGCGAACCACGAATTAGAGGGCTATGACATCGACGTCGCCAAAGGCGTCGCTAAATCCCTTGGTGTTAACGTTGAATTTGTCACGCCGGGGTGGGACATCATAGCCGCAGGCAACTGGCAGGGCCGTTGGGATATTAGCATGGGTCAAATGACCCCTACTAAAACCAGAGCTGAAAAATTCGACTATTCCACCACTTACTTCTATGAAAAAGCGGCTGTCATTGTTCACAATGACAGTAAGGCGTCTACACTTTCCGATCTAAATGGAAAGATCGTCGGCGTTTCCGCTGGAACCCTGGCCGAGGACTATGTAAACCAAAACTTTAAGTGGGATTGGATTGGCGCTCGGCCCGAGGATTACAAATTCAAGGCCGGTGAAGTGAAGGTTTATACCTCAACGGGTGTTGCGTTGGATGATCTCCGGCTAGGCGATGGTACCCGTCTTCATGCAATTCTTACTGACGGAACTCTCGCGGAAAGAGCAATCAAATCTGGCTACCCCTTCAAGGTGCTTGGGAGTCTCTTTGCCACGCCTGCTGCCATCCCTATGATGAAAGGCGACAAGGAGTTCAGCGAGAAGGTCTCAGCCGCCCTAAAGAGCATGAAGGATGACGGCACGCTCTCGACTCTGTCGATCAAATGGTACGGGTCGGACCACTCTGTCGAGAATTAGCAAGTTGGTGAAAGTTACGCGGCTCGGGTCAGCCCGAGCCGCCTTGTTGGAGGATGTCCCATGCTTTACCAGGATACGGTGGAATCCGAGGTCCTTGTCCATAGACCGTGGTTTGTTGCCTCGATCTTTGGCGTCGTCTTCGCGATTTGTCTCATGTTCAACCTTGTGGGCACAACCTTCGGCGAGCTTATGCGGCCTGTCATCGGCGACCCTCTGCAGAGTGGCGTCTATGGGCGTTTCGCAATCGCTTTCGTGATTGGGGTCACGTTCTGCCTAAACATCGTGCTAATCGGTTTTGCCCCCTTGAAGGCCCAGATTGGCATTGTGTGGATCGAGCTGCTGACTCTCTTCCTGGCCTTCTTCAAAGCGTTCAACCTTAGTCTGCCCTTCATCTGGGAAAATCTGCCATACCTGATTACGCAGGGTGTGGTGACGACGATCTATGTTTCAGCAGTTTCACTTGTTTGCGCATCAGTCATCGCCATCATTGCAGCGATTGCTAAACTTTCAAGCAACGGCTTCGCCTACGCTATCGCCAGCTTCTACACATCCTTTTTTCGTGGCCTGCCGCTTCTCATACAGATTTACCTGATTTACCTCGGGCTGCCGCAGCTGGGCATTGTCATCAATGCCGTTCCTTCGGGGATATTGGCGCTGTCGCTTTGCGTCGGCGCATATATGACTGAAATTTTCCGCGCCGGTATCCAAAGCATCGATCGCGGCCAATGGGAAGCTTCACGATCCATTGGTTTCGGCTTCGGTCTAACCATGCGCAGGATCATCCTGCCTCAGGCGCTGCCTGTCATCATTCCTCCAATGGGAAACACGTTCATCTCAATGCTGAAAGACAGCTCGCTTGTCTCGGTCCTCGGAGTGTGGGAGCTAACGTTCCTTGCTCGCACCATCGGCCAGCCAACCTTCCATCACATGGAGATGCTGATAACAGCCGCAATGATTTATTGGATCATGTCTGCCTGCCTCGAAGTGGCTCAATCGCGACTCGAGCGTCACTATGCAAGGAGCAAAGCACGATGACTGCTGGCCTCAAAAGTCACTTGAAGGGCCTCGATAGCGGCGATTCCTCGCAAGCGATTGGCAATGTGCTGCGCGAATCACTTTCATCCCAGGAGTCATTCAGTCAGAAGCACGGGTCAATGAGTGCTGACATAATTATCGAAGCCACGAATGTCTCCAAATGGTACGGCACCTTCAGAGCATTAACTGATGTCAATCTAACCGTCCGCAAAGGCGAACGCATCGTCATCTGCGGTCCCTCCGGATCCGGGAAGTCGACGCTCATCCGCTGCTTCAACCGGCTCGAAGCGCATCAGAAGGGCGAGATCACCGTCAACGGGATCAGATTGCACAACAAAATGCGCAACGTGACCGAAGTTCGCAAGAATGTCGGGATGGTGTTCCAGCACTTCAATCTCTTCCCCCATATGACCGTGCTGATGAACTGCATGGCCGGTCCCATGTGGATCAAGGGCGTGCCCGAAGCCCAGGCCAAAAAGACCGCGCTGAAATTTCTGGAGCGGGTGCGAATTCCAGAACAGGCGAACAAATACCCGGTTCAGCTGTCCGGCGGACAGCAGCAGCGTGTTGCGATTGCCCGTTCGCTGTGCATGGAACCCGCGGTCATGCTGTTCGACGAACCGACGTCGGCGCTCGATCCGGAAATGGTCTCCGAAGTGCTGGACACTATGACCAGTTTGGCAAGCGACGGCATGACCATGGTCTGCGTCACCCACGAGATGGGGTTTGCTCGCGCCGTCGCAGACCGGGTAATATTTATGGATTGGGGCCAAATCGTTGAAGAGGGCAATCCCAACGACTTCTTCACCAACCCCCAGCACGAACGCACCAAGCTATTTCTTAGCCAGATCCTGAGACATTGAAGGGTCTCGGCTGACACTCGTTGGTCTTGGTGCCACAGCTAACTAGGTAGCGGCAAGGGCGATCAGCGTAAGCGCCAAGCTGACCCCATCTGGCGCGGCTTGAGGTGATGAGCGATAGATAGTGACACTGAATGAGCTGAGGAGCTTGCAATGTCAATTTCTATGTCTGCGCCTATGCCGGATGACAGAAGCTTCCATGTCCTTGAGGCGGTTGCGAGCCGGCTGGACGCAAGTCCGCGGCGGCGCTGGTCGGCGGAAGCGTACGCAACCGGTGAAGAACGCAGACGTGCGTATCCGGCGGCCATGAGGACCTTAGCACTGCGGTGCTGGCGTCAAGTTTTTGATGGGGAGATGCGATGATATTCTTCGAGGAGGAGTTTAACCTCCTCGATGCCTTCATCGGTGAAGGCTAAGATCCCGTCGTCATCGTTGGTGCCGTACACCCAGATGACGCCGTCCTCCGGCTCGAGACCGAGGGTCAGTTCGTGGATGAGCGCTTCGCTGACGCCGAGGTCGCTGGCGACAAGTTCGACGGTGTAGACGTGGTGCACCTTATTGCGCTGCATGTTCAGGCCGCCGCTGGTTGGGTCCGCAGTTTTGCGGATCTCCAATTCCACGGCAGCAAATCATCGATCCAATGTGCCGGATAGGCGGGCAGTCGGGCGAGGATGTCGGCGAGCCAGGCCTGAGGGTCGACGTCATTCAACTTAGCGCTTTATGCCGACCGCCGAACTATGCCGAGCCTCTTCCGATCATGGCGGTATGACGCGCTTTGCCTGCCATTTCGACCAAGAACCGGTCGTTCACACTCGGCATAGGTCTCATGCTCAAAGGGCGTTCAGGAACGCGAGAAGCCGGTCGTTTGGTCGAAATCGTTCGGCCTTTGCGCGTTCGTATGGCTTCAGCTTGGCAAGTGCGGATTCCTTCAGCTCAAGATGTGCGTGAAGATAGGTCAGCGTTGTTTCCATCGCCTCATGGCCCAGCCATAGGGCGATGACCGAACAATCGACGCCCGCCTGCAGCAGCTCCATGGCAGCGCTGTGCCTCAAAACATGGGGCGACACCCGCTTCGAGCGGAGGGGGACGCAGTGTTCGCGAGCCTTGGCGACATATTTGTTCAGCAGCGCCTGCACGCCTCGGCGCTCAGCCTGCCGCCGTGCATGTTCGGAAAGAGAGCCGTTGTACCCCGCTTCCTGGGCTCGTTGAGCCAGCCCCGAAGGGCTTGCTGTGCAACCTTGGTGAGCGGCGTACTTCGCTCCTTGCGGCCCTTGCCAACGCATCGCACGTGGGCACCGTGCCCCAGCATCACCGAGTCCTGGTGGAGATCGATGATCTCCGAGACCCGCAACCCCGTTTGCGCGGCCAGCAACAGCAGTAATGCACGCCATCGTCGATCATCGAGATCAGGACCTGGCGCGCACTGCCGAGTTCGCGGAAGCGCGCGAATATCAGGCGAATGGTCTCCTGCAGGCGCATGTCGGGATCGAAACCGAGACCATAATCGCGGTGCCAGACATAGCCGAAGGGCACGGAGATGCGCAGTTCCCCACGCTGTGCCTTGGCGCGGGCGGCCTCGTACATGCGGGCACGCAGCACGCCGAGCTCGAACTCGCTGATGCTGCCCTTCATACCGAGCAGCAGGCGGTCGTTCGGCAATCCCGGATCGTAGACTCCGTCCAGATCGATCACGCGTGCATCGACTTCGCCGCACAACTCGAGCAGCCGATGCCAGTCCGGCCCGTTGCGCGACAGGCGGGACGCCTCCAGGCAAAGCACGGCGCCCACATGGCCGGTGCACAGATCGTCGACCAGGCGCTCGAAACCGGGACGCTCCACAGCCCCGCTTGCGGTTCGTCCCAGATCCTCGTCGATCACCTCTACTTTGCGGAATCCCCAGCGCCGCGCGACGTCGACAAGCTCATACTGCCGACGCTGGCTCTCAAGGTTGAGCTGGACCTGCGCCTGAGTGGACTGACGCACATAGACCACGGCCTTGCGCTTGAGGACGGCAGTCGGAATCAGATTACCGCTCGTCATCGCAGCTCTCCTCCTCCGTTGCCACGCCGGCGGCGGCCATCAGTACGTTGGCGAGCCGGGCGATCACTATGGTCCATTGCGCTGAACTCAGCCCGTTCAGCTTCTGCGAGTCGAGCGGCAAGCTGAGTTGGCGAACGACCACGAGAGATCGTGTCGGGGGTGGCAAGGTTCTCATGTTGCGCCTCCGCGATGGTGAAATCATCCGGAGAGCCTCGCCGGAAACGGCGTTCGATCAAGAGCTTGTTAAGCTCAAGCAGCGCGGCAAGCGATACGCGCGGGGAGCCAAGGTCCATCGCCGCGCAAGCCACGGGATCGATCATCCAGGCCGGAGCGGTAATGACATGCCCGGGCGCGACGACGAGATGAATGATCCGGCCGTTGGCGCGCTCTTCGCTGTTCTCGCAGCGAAGCCGACGTCCGAAATACGGGTGCCAACGGTAATGGACCTCGACCTCCTGCCCAACATGGGCAGAATGACCCCGAGATGGCGATGCCGCGCAGGGCTCGCTCGGCTGCATTGTTCGATGGGCAAATCCGCCCATCGTCGAGGAACCGGGTGAAGGATGACTAGCGACGCAGCATGTAGTTGAAGGCCTTGGTCAGATCGTGTCCGCGCGAGAGCTTGTCGCGCGTCTCGATCATCCAGCGCTCGAGCTCGGTGACCAGCGGCGCGCTCCGCTCTTGGCGCACGGCGTGGCGTTGGCCTGGGGACAGGCCGTTGATCGCGCGCTCAATATCGAACAGGGCATCGATGCGCTCACGGCTTAACCGCGAGCGGATAGACCAGGTTGGGCTTCTCGCCGCGCGCCTTCTTGCGCGCCGCCGCTTCGATATCGGCCAGCTCGAACACTTTGCGCCGGCTGTGGGCCCAGCAGCTGGCCTCCAGAACAGGCGCGGGCTGACGGCCCGTCGTATAGAGATCGCCATAACCGCCATAGGCATCGCCCTGCAGGATGCCGCTCCAGCCGGCGAGATGCGCCGCAGGATGCTCCCCTCGGCGATCGCGGGAATAGTAGAACACCGCCGCCGGCGGATCGGCGCCACCGAATGGTCGGTCATCGCGCACATAGGTCCATAATCGGCCGGTATCGGTCTTGCCCTTGGCCAGGACCGGAACCGTCGTATCGTCGCCGTGCAGACGTGAAGCGGACAGCAATGGGGTTCGAGCCGCTTGAACAGCGGCATCAGCGCCGCGGCGCCGGCGCCGACCTGGTCGGCGAGCGTCGACAGGCTGAGCGGCACGCCTTCGCGGGCATAGCGTTCAGCCTGGCGATTGAGCGGCTGATGCTGGCCGAACTTCTCGAACAGGATCATCGCCAGCAGGCCGGGACCGGCCCAGCCGCGCGGGGTGGCGTGGAACGGCGCCGGAGCCTGATGGGCGGTCCGCTGCCGCCAAAGGGCCGATCATCGCGGAGATAGGTCCAGAGGTAGGCCGTCTTGGCCTTGCCCGATCCCGCCGCCAACGTTGGCAGCGTGGTCTCATCGGCAAAGACCCGCTCACCCTGGTTGATGCCGGTCAGTGCGTAATCGGCGAGTGGCTCGAGCTCGAAGCCGACCTTGCCCATCCACTGGGCCATCTGTGACCGGTCGATCTCGACCTGATCGCGAGCATAGATCGCTTCGTGGCGGTAGATCGGCAGGCCATCAGCGTATTTCGACACCGCGAACTGCGCCAGCAGCGCTTCGGTCGGATGCTTTCGAATGCGGGCGGGAGCGGCTGCCTTGATAACGCCGTCCGACGGGTGACGATCACCCGGAACTTCGCGGGGTGACATCGAGCCGTTCGGAGACATCCTCGCCAATCGGGATCTTTTCCAGCGCTTCGCAGCCAGCAGGCGTTTCGGGCTCGATGACCACCTCGACCTGTTCGAGATGGGCCGCAAAGCCTTTGCGAGGACGCGGTGCGCGCTTCGCTTTCGAGCCGCCCACAGACTTGTCCATCTGCGCTTCGATGGCCGCCACGCCGGTTTCGGTCTCCTCGAAGACGAGAGCATACTGCTCCTCGCTCAGCTCACCGGTCCGCAAAACTTTCGGAGCGGCTGCCGAAGCGCGCGCTCTCCAAGCATCTTCACCACCGCGGTCAGACGTGCGATCCGCTCATCAGCACTTTTGTTGACCAACTCGAGATGAAGGCGCGCTCCTCCATAAGGGCGGCCTTTTCGGCCATGGCAACAACCATCGTCTTGAGCGCGTCAACGTCGTCCGGGAGTGCGAGATGGGGTGTCGACATGGCCAAAATCAGAGCATATTCGCGGGCAATTTTCCCGCTTTTCAGCCCCCTGATTCATCATGCCGCAGGGTTTTACCCAGCCGATTGCGGCCGCCTGACGGTCTCCGTCCGAACCCGTTTCCAGTCCATTCCGTCAACCAGAGCCATGAGCTGAGCATTGAGCTGGACCCGGTTGTGGCCGATCCGCGGCCAACTTCGCGTCGTTAGCCGCTTGGCATAAAAACACACGCCGCTGCCGTCCCACCAGACGATCTTGATCCTGTCCGCTCTTTTGGCGCGGAAGACGTAAAGCGCGCCGTTGAACGGTTAGGTGGCGCGCCACCTAACCCTAGTTATGCATCGGGTGAGATTTTGTGGCGGAGCCGTCCTGGCGCCA
>NZ_VFUO01000017.1:0-12190 GCF_006440875.1 Mesorhizobium sp. B2-5-7
AGGATTCCAGATTTGGCAGACCTCGGCTGGCGCCAGGACGGCTCCGCCACAAAATCTCACCCGATGCATAAGAACGGTTAGGTGGCGCGCCACCTAACCCTAGGCCGGCGATATTTATGTCTTCCGCGGCCGCAGCGGCAATCTGATCAAGATTATCTGGCATGATGGGCTTGGCATGTCGCTGTATGCAAACGGCTCGAGAAGGGCCGGTTTCTATGGCCGTCGCCGGCGGACGGCACGGTTTCCATATCACCGGCGCAGCTCGCCTACATGCTCGACGGGATCGATTGGCGCAACCCGCGCCACACGTTCCGCCCGCAGCGCGCGGGCTGAGTTTTTCTTTGAGTTTGCGCCATTTTCCGCGAGTCAGCGGGCGCGTTTTATGATTCACTCCAGGGCATGGTTGCCACCGCCCAGGATGCTGTTCCGGACGATATCGGCGCGCTCAGAGCGGCGCTGACCGCAGCGCTGGCCAGAGCCGAAGACGAGGCCGCGCGCGCTGCGCTGGTCGAGGCCGAACTGGCGGTCGCCAGGGCTAAGGCATCGGATGATGCGGCGCTGATCGCACATCAGCATCTGACGATCCGCAAGCTGCAGCGGGCGCTGCATGGTCAGAGTTCTGAACGCTCAGCCCGCCTGCACGACCAGATGGAGCTCACCTTCGAGGAGCTCGAGAGCACCGCGACGGAAGACGAGATCGCCGCCGAACAGGCCGCGGCCAGGACCACCGAGGTGGTGCCTTATGTGCGCAAACGACCGGCGCGTCAGCCATTTCCCGAGCATCTGCCGCGCGAACGCGTGGTCGAGCCGGCGCCGACCGCTTGCCATTGCTGCGGCGGTCATCGGCTACGCAAGCTGGGTGAGGATATCACCGAGACGCTGGAGGTGGTGCCGCGGCAATGGAAGGTGATCCAGCACGTGCGGGAGAAGTTCACCTGCCGCGACTGCGAGACGATCAGCCCCGTCGCCGACCGCTTTGAGGACAGCCGTGCCGGCGAATGCGTCGCCCGCCATCTGGATGGCTATCGCGGCGTCCTGCAGGTCGACGGCAGCGACCGTATTTCCTATGGTCCGGCGAAGCGGTACGGTTTCAGCTGTGTTCATGATCGAGATAGCTCGCGATGGTGGGACCTACGTGAAGGTCTTCGATCAACGCGGTACATCCCCACTGTGGCAAGAGGTACCGGCCGATACATTGTTGCCAGATCCGAATTGTGCTGCCACAAGTCAGCCTATAGCCTGGCCGCATTCCACTGGTAATGGCGACCGGCACCCAGCCCTCCCAACACCTGGGGCGGTTCGAGCTACGACGAGGGATCGCAGGCCCGACCAATGGTCTCCGATCGTGTCAACATAACGCGGGGGGGGGTGGGCTCCGCCCTTCTCCCTCCAGATGTGCCACGCACACCGCTGGAAATGATGATGCCACCCAAGACGGTCGCTTTGATTTGAATTAGAAGGAGAAAAACGTGCTAAAAGAACTGCATTTTGAGATTGCCGAGTTTCAGTCACGTCTAACAGCGGTAAAGAAAGAAATGACGACGAGAGGGATCGAGATCCTTCTTCTGTCAGAGCCGCCTAACCAAAACTATCTTACCGGCTATAACGCTTACTCGTTCTATACTCCGCAAATGGTGATCGTGTCACTCGATCACGACGAGCCTATTTGGGTGGGCCGGTTGATGGATCGCGTTTCGGCATTAATGACTACCTATCTTGCCGATCAAAACATCAGAGCTTACCCCGAAACGCATGTTCATTCGCCCTTCCTATCGGCCTACACCTTTATGGCCGATATTGTAAGGGAAGTCGGGGGCGAGAAGGCGCGCGTTGGCGTCGAGATGGGAGGATACTATTATTCCGCCCGTGCTCACCAGGATCTTACCCGGGCTTTGCCACTTGCGGAATTCGTTGATGCTGACCTACTCGTTGGATGGCTCCGGCTGATAAAGAGCCCGACTGAAATCGCAATCATGCGTCAAGCTGGTCAGCTTGCAGATGTGGCGATGCAATGTGTGATCGATACGGTGGAAGCTGGAGTTCGTGAATGCGATATCGCGGCAGCTATTTATCACCAGCAAGTGTCGGGTACGGCTGAGTTTGGAGGTGACTACCCTGCTTGCCCTCCCGATCTTTGCATAGGCGAGCGTTCAATCGCTCCACATGCAGCTTGGACCGACGAACCGGTGCCGAATTCCTCTGTTGTTAATCTTGAACTTTCGGGGTGCCGGCACCGCTACCAAGTTCAACTCTCTCGTACAATCGTAGTCGGCAAACCCTCAACTGCATTCCAAAATCTGTCGAAGATTGCTGTAGAAGCCCTAAACGTCGGCCTCGAAAGTGTGCGTCCTGGGCGGACCTGTTCAGAAGTGTTCAGCGCATTCAGTCAAGTGCTTGCTCGCCATGGGATTGAAAAGGAGTCCCGAATTGGATATCCGACTGGCATCGCATTTCCGCCCGCATCGGGAGAACGTACGGCTAGTATCCGCAAGGGAGATGAAACAGTTCTTCAGCCAGGTATGGTTTTCCACATGATGCCTGGCCTGTGGCTAGACAACGTTGGAATCACGATCACCCAAAGTTTTGCTGTTAAGGATCGTGGGTTTGACCCTTTAACGAAGACAGCGCGCGAGCTTTTCGTCAAATAGAATGCGGATTACTGTGGGGGGCAAGCTCTTCCTGCAAACCGGCGTCGATCCCGTCCTCTTCGGCGGGATTCCAGCAGTTGCACGTGGTGCGGCAACGCAATGCGCGCTTGTCGCCGCGATCCGCTCCCATGCGGCCGCACGCGTCGCCGGCGAAGCGCCGATCGATGCGACGCTCGACGAGGCGCGGCTGGGCGATTGACGCGGCAGCTACGTCAGGATCGAGTATCTCAAATTGCGAACCGATTAGGATCGGTTTTGCAACGGTTGAGTTGGGACGCAGGGAGGATTGTTTGCGCTTCTGGTCGGGCGGCGAGAATGGCGAACTGTCCGGCCAGCGACGGATTCGGATTGAAGGCGTCCCTGGCCTGTCACTTGCTCATCATGTGAAACATTTCAATGCCGGACAGGATAATGCCGACGCTTACTGAGGATTGAAGCCGCACATCGTTCGGACACGGTGCTTTATGCGCCGATGGTCCTGATTGATCCAATTGTTCAACTATGGCTCCGGCAGATGCGGATCGGCTTCAGCAGGCACCGGGCGCGATCCTGCAAGCGATTTGTGGTGTCGCAGGCGAGACAAGTCTGTAGGCCGGATACCGCCGTAGCGTACCAAAAGGACAGTATTCTTTGACAATATTCCCCTTCACCGAAGCCACCCCGTACAGTTTCAAGCGACTCCGCCGAAGACTTCGGAAGTCGTGGTCATCGGCGGCGGCATTGTCGGCGTGACTACGGCGCTGTTCTGGCGCGCCGGAATATCTCGGTATCACTGTTGGAGATGGGAATCCCGCTCCCGAAGCCTCTGCACTCCGCCCATCGACCGCGGGATTACGGGCTTTTCCTGCAGTTCAAGACAGTGCCGCTCAAGGCGAGTTGGGCGGGCATGATCGATGCAATGCCGGATGTCGTGCCTATCGTCGATCGCGCCGCTGCGATCCTAGGTCTGGTTATCGCGACCGGGATGAGTAGCCACGGCTTCGGTATCGGACCCGGCATGGGCGGGTTGGTGGGCCGACCTGGTCCAAGGAAATGAGACAGGGCACAACCTCCACAGATTCCGCCAATCACGCTTCAGCGACGGCAGCATGATCCGTTTGGGACCTTCCCTCTAGAGGAGATGACCTTCGCCGTTTAGCAGGCTTCGACCAGATGACCGGTCAGCGCGCCGGCCTTGACGGGCACATCGGTTGGCGGAAACGAGATGAACCCTGTCGCATTCTCTGCCTCCTTTTCCGGGTCGAGCGCAGGCGCACGAGCCTAAATTGATCTGCTGCAACTTTTGATTACAGTGCTGTGGCAAGGAACCTTCGTTTTCGGAGTGTTGCAATGTTCAAAGGCTGTCAGTTCGACAAGTCCGCGGTCCTGCTCTGGTGCGCTGCTATCTCTCGCCTGCAATCTGAGCCTGCGTGATCTTGAGGAGATGGCCGAGCGCGGTATTGCCGCACTCCAGTTTGCCTACTCATCGGGAGACGAGATGGTCGTCGGCCCGACGTCGGGAAAGCTTCAGCGCCTCTAAGTGAATAGCTGAGGTGCTTCTTAGGCTGTGGACACCCTTGGCATCGATCTGATCGCCGGCCTTGACCAGCACTTCGGCGATTGTGCCGTCGCGCTCGGCATGCAATGCCGTCTCCATCTTCATCGCCTCGATGGACAAAAGCACGTCGCCGGCCTTGACCGCCTGGCCGGCGGCAACGGCGAGCGCCGAGACGACGCCCGCATCGGTGCTCCGACATGCGCCTCGTTGCCCGGCTCAGCCTTGCGCCGCGATGCGCACGGGTGGTTTCAGTCCAGGCCATCGTGATCTCCATCGAAGCTCGCAAATCCGACGGAATCACAACCGGCTGAAATCACTCAACTATTTTCGGAACGGCGCTAATGGCGGGCCGCCAATCACATCGCGTTAACATTAGTGGTGCTAGTTCGGTGCAGCAAAAGATATAGTATACGACTGATGAAAAGAAGCTCAAAGAGGTCTTATAAATCTTTAAGTTGTTTCTTAAATGTTTAACCCCAGAGACGCAATGGCAGTGTAGAAGCTTTCCCAAGTCAGTAACGACCCGCCCCATTACCGCACTGTGGACGTGTAAATGGGGGAAGCAATAACGACTTCACCCTCGCGCTGATCAGGCAAGGGCATGTGGTGGAGCGAGCCAAAGGCTGTGACGAATGCATTCGCAGAGGCAGTTTGGTACGATCGATGTTTGGGTTTTCCGGCATTCACAGCTGACAATCCCAACGCCATACATGCGTGAAGTGCTAAGCCCAACTGAGCGGGAGCGGGCCGAAAGAATCCGCCACTCAGATCTGCGGCTTTCATACATTCAAGCAAAATTTGCTTTTCGAACCATCCTTGCTGCGCACTTGCATATTCCGGAGCAAGATCTCCAGATGACCGTTTCGCGGTTCGGCAAGCCTCGATTGCCGGCGCGCGATATCGAAGTGAGCCAGTCTCACAGCCAGGATTGGTCCGCCGTCGCCGTTTCAGCCGTGGGCCTGATTGGGATAGATATTGAGCGTTGGCGCCCCTTGGCAAATTGCCGACAATTGGCCCGCCACATTATGACTGACCAAGAAGTCAGGAGGTTTGAAGACGTTACGCGCAAACAGTCTGCGAGAGAGTTCCTGGAGCTGTGGACCAGGAAAGAGGCTATACTGAAATGCGTAGGTCTTGGTCTCCAGCAGGACCCGCTAACGCTTCACACGGGCTGGGATGAGCAGGTTGTGGAATTTGGTGGCCTGCATTATTATCTCAATGCGCTCCCAATCCGCGGGCAGTTAATAGGGCATATAGCATCGCCTTGTCCCCAGCAGATCATCATGCGCACCCTGCCATCTCAATTGGTTGACCAACTTGGACAGCCGGATACCAAATAAATTACTGAACCTTCATGATCGAAGGTCGCGGACAATGGTACCTTCACAGCAAGGTCTGAGGTCAGGGACAGCCAAAAAGGCTTGTGTCCGAATTGCGCTCGGACGCTGCACGAGTACGCAATGCAGGGGCGCAATAAGGGTCGACAGCGTTACTGCAATGGCGCCGTTCGCGTAAATTTATCAAATTAGAAATTAAATCGTTGTGCAAAATGATATTTAACACTTTTTAACAGATGCCTGAACTGAAGTTTGATACATCTTAACATTCTACATTAGATAACCGTGCTACTTTGGCTGCCGTAAGCTTAGGTCGAAGTGGCAGCTTCTAGTGCTATAAAGACCGAATTGGAAGTCCTCATAAAAAAGAAATGTCCGCTAAGAAAGAGGCGTTTTCAGGCGGAATCTAGGTGGAGTGGCTTGAGAGATGGAACAACTTCCTGGTAAGTCAAAAACACTGCTTAGTGTTGTAAAGAGTTCACTTGCGCCGTCGTATCGGCTAATTTGCTTCCCCCATGGGGGGGGTAGCGTCCAGTCGTTCCGTAATTGGCCAGACTATCTCCCTGACGACATTGAGCTTATTTGCTTGGATCTTCCCGGGCGCGGCAAACGATCAGCGGAGGCCGCCATTCGCAGCATGGACGTACTGGCACCCATGGTCATCGAGGCGCTCCAGGAATACAGCGATAGCCCCTTCGTTTTCTTCGGTCATAGCGCAGGTGCCCTCGTGGCCTACGAGATTGCCCGCTCCCTTGAGGAGGCCGGTCGGCCATCTCCCTTCCATGTGGTCGTGTCTGCTCACCCGTCAGCGGATCTGCCCCCGCAAGAGCCGCCGATGTATACATACACCGATGATAAGCTAACCGATGTGATTCGTACCCTTGGTATGGTCCCCAAGAAGGCGCTGGCAAACGAGAAACTGCTATTGGACTTCATTTTGCCGCCCCTGCGGGCCGACTTCGAACTTGCGGAGACTTACGACCGAAACCTGCCAAAGCCTCTCAAGGCGGCAATCACCGCAATGGGCGGAGTTGAGGACGAAATCAATGCCAATGACCTAGACGGATGGCGTCGGCTTACGACGTCGCGCTTCGCCCGGATTATGTTTGATGGCGATCACTTTTTCACCCATGCCATGACGGAGCAGGTGGTGTCCAGCCTCCTGCGCGAGGTTAGCGAGGTGAAGGGACAACTTCCGGTTTCTATCCAACACGGCGAGGTCTTCCCTTATACTAATCTAACGCTGCATGAGCGATTCCGCAAACAAGCAGCTCTCACCCCCGACAGTCCTGCCATCGTTTCAGAGGCTACGACCATCACATATCGTGAACTCGACGACCTAACCGACATTCTATCCAGGCACCTTCTTGGACATGGTCAGAGCCGAGGTTCCAGCGTGGGTATCCTGATGGATACTTCACCTGAATACGCCGTCGCTTTGTTCGGTATTCTAAAAACAGGGGCGGCCTACGTCGTGCTTGACAAAGCATTGCCCGCCGCTGCGGTAAAGCGAATACTTGCGAAAGCATGTGTTGAAATCGTCGTCACCAGCGACCATTTCGCAGCCAAGCTTCCGCCTGACTGGTCCGGTATTGCGCTGTCGCTCGACGAGGGTTGGGAAGCACAACTTGGCAAGGCCAGCCCGGCCAATCCGCAACCGGTGAATATCGATGCGCCGGCCCAGATCTCATTTTCGTCTGGCACGACTGGTGAACCAAAAGGGATTGTCTGCCCCCACCGAAGCAGTGTATGCGCCAACCAGTGGCGCTATCATGCGCTGCCATACACGCTTGGTGAGCGTGAGGCGGTCAATCTCTTCGGGGACATAATGCGGCCGATCCTCGCCGGGATTCCAGCCTATCTGGTCCCCGATGACGTTATCTACGATCCGCATCAGCTGGTCGAGTACCTGGAGCGAAATCGAATTTCCAGAATATTGCTAACCCCATCACTGCTGGACGTGATTATCAGCAGCGGCTTCCTTGACCTCCCCTCCCGCCTTCCCGATCTCAGATTGATCTACCTATCAGGCGAGGTACTAACAGCAGCGTTGCTTGCGCGGGTCAGGGACGCGCTGCCGCACATCAGAATCATCAATTACTACGGCGCAGCGGAGGCATGTGATGTTTCGCATATTGACTTGAGCGAGGTCGATCCTGCGATAATACAAAAGGTCGCGCCGGTGGGTAGGCCTCAGTACAATGTCAGTGTCTATATCCTGGGGGAGCAACGCGATCCCGTCCCAATGGGCTTCTTGGGCGAGGTCTTCGTCGGCGGCGATGTCTTGGCTCATGGATATCTCGGCAGCCCAGAGATGACACGCGAAAGGTTCTTTCCCGACCCGTTTCGCGCAGATGGCACGATGTTCCGCACTGGCGATCTTGGTCGTATGCTGCCAAGTGGCCACTTGGAAATTATCGGGCGCTGCGCTTTCATGGTGAAGATCCGAGGTTACAGCCTCGTGCCCGGGTCTGTAGAAGCTGCCTTGCTTCGCTACGCCGGGGTCCGCTCCGCCGCCGTATTGCCTGAGCTCGATTCGACGACAGGCCAGCCGGACCGACTGGTCGCCTATGTGGTGCTGCACGATGGTTGCAGAGGCTGGGAGGCTCCTTTGCGAGCGCATTTAAAGTCCGAGTTACCGCACTATGCGATACCTGCGCATTTCGTGGCGGTACGGGAATTGCCCATTGCGGCTAACGGAAAACTTGATCGGTCGCGCCTTCGCGGGCTCGCGCAAGAGTCGTGCGCTCTGGTGACCGGTACCGACGAGGTCGAATCAGCACTTCGCGCAGCCTGGCGAGACCTTCTCCAGGCCGAAGCTGCCGATCTGGGCGACAATTTTTTCGACTGCGGCGGACACTCCCTTCTGGCTGCCCGCCTCTGCACGCAGATTCGTGAGAGTCTGAAGGTGCAACTCCGGGTAGTGGAGGTCTTCCTCAATCCGACCTTTAACGAACTCGCGGCTCTTCTCCGCAAACGCATTGGCGAGCAGGGACGTCCCCAAATCGGCAAGCTCCCCAAAACACCGCCAGTCTTGGCGCGTAGGGCGCATGTGAAGGCGCTGGACCGTCGAAGCAGCCCCAGTATGGACATTGCGGTGATTGGTATGGCCGCGCGTTTTCCTGGCGCGGAGACGGTAGACGCGCTGTGGGAGAACCTCTGCCAGGGGGTATGCTCGATCACCTCGCTCTCCAGGCAGGAGCTCAAGGCCCGAGGCATTGCGGAAGCTGTCCTGAATCGCCCGGATTATGTGCGCGTGGGCGCCCATCTCAACGATGTGGACCTTTTCGATCCGGATTTCTGGAGCCTCTCGAGGCGTGAGGCAACGTTAATGGACCCGCAGCATCGGCTGTTTCTCGAATGCTGCTGGAAGGCACTTGAGTCGGCCGGATATGCGCCAACCCAGCATGAAGGCCGGACCGGAGTGTTCGCAGGGTCTTCTTCCCCACTCTATCTACTGCACCATTTGAAGGGCAGCCTCAGCGATCCCACCAACGCGCCACTCGCTTTCCTGACGGAGCTCGGCAACGAGAAGGACTACCTTGCCGCGCGCGTGTCCTACATGCTGAACCTTAACGGCCCAAGCATTGCGGTGCAAACCTCATGCTCAACTGGGTTAGTGGCGATCGCGGTCGCCGCTCAGTCGCTCGCGGCCGGCTATTGCGACATGGCGTTGGCAGGGGGCTCGAGTATCACCTTCCCTCAAGCGGGGTATCAGTTTGTCAAGGACTTCATTAATTCTTCGGACGGTGTGTGCCGGGCCTTTGATGCCGATGCAAGTGGCACGGTGCTCGGAGATGGGGTAGGGGTTGTCGTTCTCAAGCGCCTTGAAGACGCGCTTGAGGCGAACGACTCGATCCACGCGGTGGTAAAAGGATGTGCCATTAACAACGACGGCCGCGCCAAATCATCCTTCTCGGCGCCTAGCGCACGAGGCCAGGCCGAAGTTGTGCGCCAAGCACTTGCCTCCGCGGCACTTGGCCCTGAAGATGTGGAATATATCGAAACTCATGGGACCGGCACCAAGGTCGGCGACCCAATCGAGGTCCGCGCACTGGCAGATGTCTTCGCGGGGCAGGCGAACGCCTGTGCGCTCGGGTCAATTAAACCGAATATCGGCCATGCCAACATCGCCTCAGGGGTCGCGAGCTTTATCAAGACAGCTCTCACGCTTCAGCACGGAGTAATCCCAGCGACAATCAAAATCAATCGGCTGAATGAAGATCTGGGACTGGAAGACACGCCTTTCTTCATCAATGAGCAGCTTAGACCTTGGCCCCGTCCGCCGGGACGTTCACGAACTGCCGGAGTTACTGGACTCGGTATGGGAGGAACCAACTGCCATATCGTGCTGCAGGAATGGGACAGCGACAATGCAAGGGCTTGGCCCGGATCGATTGCACGGGGATCTCACGCCCTTTGCCTATCTGCAAAGACCCCGTCAGCGCTAAGCCGGGCCTGCCTGAATCTAGCTGCGTTCTTGCGGCGCAACCGCGACATCGATCTTGGTGACGTCGCTCATACACTACGCGTGGCGAGATGCCACTTCGCGCATCGAACCGTTGTGGTGGCGCGCAACTTGGGCACGGCCATCGCGAGGTTGGAAGAAGAAGGGGATCGTACAGCTGATCGGACCTTTTCCTCGCCGTCTATTGGCTTCATGCTGCCGGGCTGCGGAGTGCAGCACCCGCGGATGTTCAAGGATCTGTTCGATCACGTGCCGGACTTCCGCAATGCTTTCCTGACTTGTGCGGCCGCTTGTCGCCGGCTCCTGGATCGTGACCTGGAGACGGTCATGTTTGGGGAAGACGACAAATACCGGACGGCTTCCTTCGAAGAAATCAGTGTCATGATTTTCTCCGTGCAATTCGCCATGGCGCGTTCGCTAGAACTGTTCGGAGTTCAGCCCGCTTATCTCGTCGGACACAGCATGAGCGAATACGTTGTGGCTACCCTAGCGGGCATTCTAAAAGTGGAAGATGCTGTTGAGCTGACGATCGCTCGGAGCCGTGCGGTGGCAAATATTGGTATCGATGGTGCTATGCTTGCGGCCGGATGCGGCCCGAGCGAGGCTGAGCGTATCCTCACGGAGGACGCTTGGCGTGATCGAGCAGAAGCTGGCGAGATCGGCGTCGGTATCGTGAACTCAAATACCGACGTCGTGTTCACCGGCAAGCGGGAACTTCTGGAAAGGCTTCAGGAAAGTCTCGAACATCGACAGATCACCAACAACCTCCTTATTACAGCTGGCGTCCCCAGCCATTCGCCGCTGATGAAAGGAGCGACTGACGCCATCGACGCGCGGGTCCGTACACTCGAAAAGGGCCTGCCGAATGTGGCCATTGCTCTCAACTCAGGAGCTCTGCATGAAGCGAAAATACCCTTGCAGGACACCTACTTGAGCAGGCAAGCGATCGAGCCTCTCCGATTTGATCGTGCTCTCAAGCCCGTTGTCGCGGCTGGTGTAGCTGCACTCGTTGACATCGGGCCCTCACGAAATCTGGCGCGTCTGGCACAGGGAGCAATCAACTCAGAGGACCGGAAGACCCGAATTCCATCGATCGTCCCAGCCGCGCGCGACGAGAACGATGAACAATCCACTGACCGCCATGTCCTTCTGGAATGCCTTGGGGCACTCTGGGCCGCGGGTGTTGCGGTGGATTGGAAACGGGCCAGTGATCAATTGGAACCGTTCGGTACTCGCCGTCGCATTTCCCTTCCAACGTACTCATTCGACGGTCACCGATGCTGGCCGGACGATCAGCTTGCGAGGCGGACGGTTCCGCGGCAGTCCGGGGAGCGAGAACAGCAAAGGGGAGAAGAGTTCACGACGCCAGACGAGTAGTAATAAGAGGAGAAAAGGGTTATGGCAGAAAAAGTAGTCGAACCAGGAAAACTAAACATGTTTAGCAACGATGATCCGAGGAAAATTTTTCTTGATGAAGTTAAAAATATTATCGGAGATAACGAAATATGCTTGGACGATAACTTTTTTGATGTTGGGGGAGACAGCCTTATCGCCGCAGAGCTCCAAGCTAATTTGGATAAAAGCAACAATTGGAGGTCGCCGCAATTGGATGAGATAATTGAGGCGGCGACGTTCGGCGACCTGTACGAGCGAATATGCATCCGTAACCATCCGTCGAAATAAGGACACCTCGAACTTGCTAGACTGAATGTCCCAGGAGAACATTTGGTCTAGAGCGGAGACGCAGCTGAACACACAGCTCTGTTTCTGGCTTCGGCGAGACTGGGAGCGGACCATCTTCCGTCCGCATGCGCCAGACTCGACGCACACTTCCCAAAGGGAATGCCAAAATCGGACTCTTCTGTCAGGCTGTAACCACTGGATCTGCGAAATTGCTACCGCACATGGACATTTGGCACCCAGGTGGTCGGCGGCGACAGTCGATATTTGATGAATGCGCATACACCATGCACATCAAATGTATCTGCACGACCCTGGAGGCCAGAATGACGTCGCAAATCGAGAGCTGCCTTGGAATTCTGGGTTTGGAACCTGCCTTGCCACCCAGCGTGGCGCCGCCGGCGCCGCCGTCCGGCTCGCTGTTTAGTTCAGCTACTTTCGAGTTTCCCGTCATATCAGAAACCGTCGAAGGAGCTTGGGCGGATGTTGTCATGCTGGGCGAACCTGCGCTCCAGCCGGC
>NZ_VFUO01000018.1:0-9507 GCF_006440875.1 Mesorhizobium sp. B2-5-7
CCAGTGTCCCCGTCACCACCGGGGCACCTTCCACAACCGCTTGCGAAGCCTCGTCATGGGCCGTCGGCACGTCATCGACGATGTTGACGGTGAGCGTGCCATTGGTGCTCTGGAGATCCTGGTCGGTCAGCGTGACAGTGAAGTTCTCGAACAGGCTGTTGGTGCCCTGGACAGAGGTATGTGTCTCGTTGTCGTTGAGCGTGTAGGTATAGCTCACCTCGCCGGTGCCGGCATTGTAGGCCGTCACCGTCAGCGTGTTGCCTAGCGTCGTCGTGAACGAGCTGGCGGTGAACACACCGTCGGTGATGAAAGCGTGGCCATCGATCGACAGATCGTGGATGCCGTCGGGCGAGGAAATGGTGAAGGTGCCGGGGCCGGTCTCGGCCGTGCTTGCCGGATCGGACCCGGGGCCACCAGGCGTGCCGACATTCAAAGCCGCTTCGTTGACGATGACGTCGCCGCCATTGGCTTCCGGCGTCAGGTTGGCGACTACAGGCGTCGAGTTGCCGATCGAGATCGTCAGCGTGGTGTGCGAGGTGTCGCCATCGCCATCCTTGATCGTGTAGGTGAAGACGTCGTTGACGCCTCCGGGTGTGCCCGCATCGCGCACATAGGTATAGCTGCCGTCGCCGTGCAGCGTCAGCTTGCCATATTCACCTTGGATCGGGCTGTTGAGTGTGGTCGTATTGTCCAGAGCGACATTCGTCGTCCCCTTGGCAACGCCCACCACCGTCGCGCCGTCGGCGCCCTGGGTGTCGGCAACGCCGTCCGTAGTGTTGGCGTCGCCCGCATCCGTGCCGCCAACCAGCACATTGCCCGTCGCGGGGCCGAACTGGCCGGCTGCGATACTGTCGGTGTCGGCAACAGCCGTCGGCACGTCGTCGATGATGGCAACGGTGAAGGTCGTGCTCGCCGTATCGCCGTCGACATCCGTGACGGTGATGCTGAAATTGTCCGGAACCGTATCGTTGACGTCGTATCCGGTCGTGCTGACGGGATGCGTCACCGACTGGGTGACAGTGTAGTCATACTGGATGGCACCCGTGCCAGGATCGAACGACAGGATCGTGATGTAGCCGAACTGCCCTGAAATTTGCTGGCCGACACCGGTCACGGTGGTGCCGTTGATGACGATCGAGCCGATGCCATCGGGTGCGTCGATGCTGATCGTCCCGACGCCGGAAGTTTCGGAGTTGGTCGGTGCCTCGCTGCCCGGCGATTGTTGCGCGCCGCCATCGAGTCCGGTTTCGCTGGCCGCCTGATCAGGGTTGGTCAGCGACATGGCCACGACGGAGACGCCTCTGTCGACCAAAGAGGGAAACAGCTCATGCCGCTCGAGCTGCCCAAACTGCAAAGCCGTCGGCGGCAGAAGCGCCGACAAGCCGAAGCCGTCGCCGATCCCGCCGGCAGGCTGTTCGAAATTCCCGCCGGCGCTCGAGGTCGTGCTGCCACCGGCCGATATCGAGCCGTCCGCGCCAAAGGCGACATCGACATGGCTCGCTTCCAGCGCTGCGATCAAGGCCACGCGCGGCACTTCGACGTCGCCGATGATGAAGGTCGGCACATGCAGGGCACCGTCCTTGATGACGATGACCGAGCCGTCCGCCTGCTCGAGCACGAGGTTGTGGCCGTCGACCTTGATGTTGTCGATCGAGACATTGGCGGGAAGTTTGACGACGTTGCTTGCGTCCGCGACGTATTCGTGCGGGGCGTTTGCCGCTGGCGGAGCTGCCGCTGGCGCGCCGCCACCGACATCGACCGGCACAGGCTCGGCCGCGGCCGGCACTGTTTGGACCGGTGCCGCCGCTTGCTCGGCGGGCGCGGCTTGCGCCACCACCTGGGTCGGCGCTGTCAGGTCGTGATGATCGCTGGAGACGGAATGCTCGTCCCACGAGTTCGAAAGATTGTCCAGTTCAATACTGTTCGCCATAGCTTAAACCCCTCCGGTATTTCCCGGATAGAGACAGGCGGCAGCTTGACTTTGCAACGGTCCGTCAATCCATTCTATATATTTGGATATGCCTTCGATGACTTTTTTTACGCTTGGTAAACTGTGAACATATAATCAGTTATATGTTGTCTGGAAGGCATAGCGCTTCGCCACCGGCGGCGCGGAAAACTTGGTAAATATAAGTATAAATACGTGTAAAATTTTACTAAAATCAGTAAAGCGAATTCACGGGAAAGTTATCCATCTTCCTTTCCAGTAATTTGAGACAAAATTGGTAGCGTCCACAGTCAAAGGTGGGCGTCATGAAAAAACAAAGGAATGCTCCGGGGAAGTGCAAGCTCAAGCTGCTTCTGCTGGCGGTGGGGATAGCCGGCTCGGCGCAGCCAGCCCTTGCCGGACCCGTCATCAGGAATTTCATGCCCGAAACAGCACTGCTTGGAGCGGTCCAGGCGCCGCTTGGCCTCGGCGGCATTTCGCTGCAGAGATACCAGCCCTGGCAGCCGGCCACCCCCTACCGGATCAGCCTTGCCCTGAACGGATATGATCCCGTTTCCGTTCAGGACGGGTCCAGCGCCTCGATGGCGCAAGAGGGCAGGGGTGTCGACCCGATGCAGACGGCGTCGATCATTCCGGGCGTTTTCGGGTCGGTTGCGCTGTCCATGCGCAATTTTCCCGTTTCGGCGCGTTGGGCACCGGTCTACCGAGCCATAACCGCTTGCACCGCGGGCAGCCCCTGTGACCACGAGAGCCCAGCCTTCGCGGCCATGGTCTCGGCCGCCCAAGGCAAGGGGTTCGTCGAAAAACTGTCGTTCATCGACAGCGGCATCAACCACCTGATCGCCTATAAGAAGGACAGCGTCGTTTACGGCAAGCTTGATTACTGGGCGAAGCCTTCGGAGATCCTCGCCAATCGTGCTGGCGACTGCGAGGACTTCGCCATTCTCAAGATGACCGCGTTGCTGAGGGCCGGCATTCCGGCACGCAGCATGTCGCTCGTCGTTCTCCAGGACCGCAAGCGGGGCTTCTTCCACGCCGTGCTTTCGGTCAGCACCGCAAGCGGCGCTTATATTCTCGACAGTCTCAACGATACGGTGCTCAAGGACAGCGCCCTTCCGAATTATCAGCCACTGTACTCGTTCAGCACCGACCGGGCCTGGATCCACGGGTCCAAATCGGGAGACGCCCAGATGGCCGATGTCAAGGGCGGTTTCGCAACCGTCGCCCCTGGCGAAGGCGTCCAGACGGAAGTCAAGTAAGGGGCCCGCGCGCCGGCTTTCTTGTCCTGGTTGAATGGCGGACAATTCCGGGAAAAGTCTATTGTTGGTTTTCCGGCGGAATTGCGTCAGCAGATAGGGCGGTTCGGCGTTTGCGGAAACGATGAACGGCGCTAGCCGTTGAAGACGAAAGCCATCAGCAATTCCAGGTCCAGCACCGGCGCCCGCACCACGTTCAATTGGCCCCGGTAACGGCGTTCGCCGGCTCCAATCACAAATCCGCTCGCAACGGCAACATCGCCATTGGTGTCGAGGCGGGCGAATATATCGGCCACGTTGAGATCCAGCGCCAGCTTCAGGTCCTGGCGCGTGTCTTCGTCGAATGCCGCCGGCAATTGTCGTTTGACCAATTGCTGGAACGGCGCATTGAAGGTCACGATCTTCTTCGTCGAGGCCAAGGCGAAGGCCGGCGACGGGCAGGCAAGCAGAATGGCGTTTATCGTCCTGATCGATGCAAGCCTGCGCAAATTCAGGTTCTCGCGCCCCAACTCGCGTATGCAGGCCACCCGGATTGCCGAGGTCAAGTTTCCTTTCTCCGCGTGACCTTCGGCGATCTCGTCGACCAGCATGCCGATCGTGCATTTGCGGCTTTCAGCCATCTGTTTCAGCGAAACCCAGAAAGCCCGTTCAAGCCGAATGCCGCGCCTGATGCCGCCGCGCGCCACGACGCGGAACTCGAGTTCGAAATCTTCTGTCGGGAGTGGCAGAAGCAAGTGGTCGCTCCGGGTCGCGGGAGAGGTGGCGCTAGCGCTCACTCATTGCCTCCTGGCGGGCTTTGTTGATCGGCTTCAGCAGGTAGCTCAGGATCGTCTTGCGACCGGTCTTGATATCCACGGAACAGATCATGCCGGGGATGATCGAATATGCCTTTCCGTCTCGCTCCAGTGTCGATCTATCGGTTGAAACACGCACCTGATAGTAGGGCTCGCCCGTCTTCTGATCGACCAGGCTGTCGGCAGTTATGTTTGAAACCTTGCCTTCGATGCCGCCAAAGATCGAGAAATCGTAAGCCGTGACTTTGATCAAGGCATCCTGATCTGGGCGGATAAACGCGACATCGCGGGGCGAAACACGTGCTTCGACCAGCAAAGTCTCGGAAGTGGGCACGATGCCGGCCACGACAGTACCCGGCTGGACGAAGGCGCCGACGGTGTTCAGTTCCATCGTGTTGACGATGCCGTCCACCGGCGAGCGGATATCCGTTCGCGCGACCTTGTCGGTCGCGCCGCGAATGGTTTCGTCCACCACTGAAAGATCGGCCAAGGCCTGCGTCAGGTCATCGAGCGCTTCCTGCTTCAACTGCAGCCCGAGTTCCTCGACCTGGAGCTGCGCCTCGGTGATCGCCGACTTGCCCTTCTTTATCGTCTCGCCGGCCAGGTTCAATTGGCCGTTGAGTTCGGTCTGTTCCTGCTCGACCTTGAGCTGCTCGGTCCTTGCCATCAGACCTTTCTTGACCATCGCCTCGACCAGCTTCGCCTGCTGGTCGCTCACAGCGAGGTTTTTTGTCAGGCGGTCGAGATTGGCATTCGCCTCGTCCAGTTCCTTCTCGCGCTGGTCGAGTCGCGACTTGAGCACCGACAGCTTGTTGTCGAAGTTTTCGCGCCGGGCAACGAGGAGATTTTGTTCGTTGTCGCAGATTTCCGGCGCCACGGATTGGATGTCCTGCGGACAAGGAAACGATCCGGTGATGCTGCCGCTCTGTTCGTATTTGAGCCTGGCGATGCGCGTTTGCAGGGCCCGCGCCTTGGCTTGCTGTTCGCCGAGGCTGGATGTGTTCAAAGTATTGTCGAGACGGATAATAAGGTCGTTCTTCCTGACGACCTGCCCCACCTTCACGGCGATTTCCTGAACGATGCCCGGCTCGCTGGCTTGAATGACCTGGGTCTTGGAGGCCGGTATGACCTTGCCGTCGCCACGCGCGATCTCGTCGACCTCGGCGAAGGACGACCAAGCGACAAAGGCGGCGAAGAGCGCCCCTATGATGAATATGGACGCCGTCGCGAAAAGCGGCGGGCGGTCTTCCCTGGCAAGCATTTCCCACGCCCCGTTATCATATCGGTTTCAGCCCGATATAATTTGTTCATTCAGGAATTCGTTCTCTGCAGCGCCTGAATGACTTGTTCTTTTGGCCCGTCGGCAACTATCTTTCCTTGTTCGATAACAATGAGGCGATCAGCCAATTCGAGCATGCTGAAGCGATGCGTCGAGACGATCAGCGTCGTGTTGTGGTCGAAAGCGGTCTTGAGTTGCTTTATCAGTTGCCGTTCCGACGCCAGATCCATCGAGCCGGACGGTTCATCCAGAAAGACGATCTTCGGCTTGGTCAAAAGCAGCCGGGCGATCGCCACCGTCTGTCTCTGCCCGCCGGAAAGATTGGTGCCCCGTTCACCGACGTTCATGTCGTAGCCACGCGGGTGGCGAGACACGAACTCGTCGACGCCGGCGGCTTTCGCGGCTTCGATGATCTGCTCGTCGGTCGCCTCCGGAGATGCCATCAGCAGGTTCTCCTTGATGGTGCCCGAAAACAGATCGCCGGCTTGCGCGACGATGCCGACGGCGGCGCGCACCTCTGACGGGTGATACTGGCGGATGTCGATGCCATCCAGCAGCAATTCGCCGGAGCTTGGCAGAAAAAGCCTGCCGATCAGGCGTCCCATCGTCGTCTTGCCTGACCCGATGCGGCCGATGATGCCGATGCGCTCTCCCGGCTTCACCGAAAAGTTCAGGCCGGACAAAACCTCGTTTTCCGATCCGGGGTAGACAAAGCCGACATTCTTGAACGTCATCGCTCCATTGCGAATCGGGCGATTGACAAAGCCCACCGTATCCGGCCGGTCCTCCGGCTGGGCCATGATGGAATTCACCATTCTCAAGGAGAGCATGGCCTGGCGAAATCTCGACAAGGTGATCGCGATTTGGCCGAGCGGAGCCACGGCCCGGCTCGCCAGCATCACCGTTCCGATGATGGCTCCTGTCGAAACATGCCCTTCCGAAAAGGCGTAGGCTCCAGCCACGACCAAGGCGACCGTCACAAGCTGCTGGATGGCCTGGGTGATGTTGCCGGCCGCCGCCGAGAGCTGCTTGATCTTCTCGGAAGTGTTGGCCGCATTCTTCGAATGCTCGCCCCACTTCCTCAGTAAATAGGCTTCGGCGCGCAGCGACTTGATCGTTTCCAGCGTGGAGATGGACTCGACCAGCAGAGCCTGGCGCTGGGAGGCTTCATTCATGGAGGCTGCGACCCGTTTGCCGATGCGGCGTTGCGTGACGAGGCCAACGACCACCGACGCCACAAATGCGAGGGCCGGGATGACGACCAGCCAGCCGCCGATCGCGTAGATGACGAGCAGGAAGATGAAGACGAAAGCCGTATCGATGAACACGCTGATCGTGTTGGAGGTGAAAAATTCCCTGACGAACTCATATTGGGTGACGCGGTTGGCATATTCGCCTGTCGAGCCCGGGCGCGCGGACAGGGACGAATTCAGCACCTTCTCGAACAGCAGATACGATATCCGCAAATCCGCCTTGCGCCCGGCATAGTCGATGAGCGAGGCTCGGGCCGTTTTCAAAAGCAGATCGAAGAGAATGACGGCGCCGATGCCGATCGCCAGCACCCAAAGCGTCGATATCGCCTTGTTCGGCAATATGCGGTCATAGACATTCATGGTGAAGATCGGCGAGGCGATGGCCAAAAGGTTGATGAAGATCGCCGACAGCACGACCTTGGAATAGGTGCGCCAGAAAGCGCCCATCGTCCCCGTCAGCCAATGGCGCCGCTCGATCTCCTGCGCCGACCCGACCTTCATGCCCTCGGTGGCGTTGGCATAGGTGATCGAGAAGGATACGCCGCCACTGATGTAACTTGCGGCCAGCTCGGATTTGCCGACAGTCGTGCGCCCGTCTTCCTGCGGGGCCGTGAGATACCCGTCGCCGTCGGTTTCCGCCAGCAAGGCGATCGGCAACTGACTGACACGGAAGAGAATTGCCGGAAGATCGACGCGACCGCGCAGGAAGTCGCGATGGTTGAATTCCTGGGTCTCGAGACCGATCCGCTCGGCAAGATGCCGGATCTCGGTGACCTCGATGCGCGTGTCCGAAATCGGCA
Organism: Mesorhizobium sp. B2-5-7; assembly: GCF_006440875.1. Taxonomy (NCBI): domain Bacteria; kingdom Pseudomonadati; phylum Pseudomonadota; class Alphaproteobacteria; order Hyphomicrobiales; family Phyllobacteriaceae; genus Mesorhizobium; species Mesorhizobium sp. B2-5-7. The sequence goes on from NZ_VFUO01000018.1 coordinate 7,331, forward strand.
CTCCGGCAAACAGCACGGTTTCGGCGCTCGGCCTGCCGAGATAGGCAGCCACCGCCGAAAAGCAGGCCTTGAACGCCTCCTTGGGCGACAGAATATGTGGCTGCTGATTCACGACCCGCCCGCCAGAACCCTCAACACCCCTTACGGCTCACTTCTTCCTGACAGGGGCGAGGATATCGAAGGGCAGGTCGTTCTTCTGTTCCGACGGGGTCCGTGCATAGGTTTCGGTGTCCGGGATCTCCGGAACCGCGAATTCATCCTTGGCGTAGGCCGCGGCCTGCTTCGGCGGCTGGATGTCCATCGTTTTCAGCAACTGCCCGGTTGCCGCCAGAAGTCGGTATTGGGCAAAGAGGGATGCGTAGGACGCGGTGTCCGCCAGCGTTGCTGTGTTGAACCGCGTATTCTGCGCATCCAGCACATCGAGCAGCGAGCGCTGTCCGACCTTGAACTGCTCGCGATAAGAGGCAACCAGCTTCTCGTTGGAAGCGGCTTGCAGCTTCAGGGTCTTTGCCAGGTCGGCTTGCCGGAAGCGGCGATCCCACGACGTGCGAACGGCTTCTTCGATCTCCCGCAGAACCTGATGCAGCCCAAGCCGCTGTTCGCTGGCGCGGCGGATCTGCTCCTGCTCATTAGCTTTGTCGATGCCGCCCCGATACAGGTTCCACCGCAGCACTACCCGTGCCTGCAGATCGGACGTGTCTCCATTGTCGCCGTCAATGTCGTATCCGGCCCGGGCAACGCCTTCGGCGACGACCGACGGGCCGTATTTCGCCCGAGCGGCGTCAACCTGCGAGCCCGCGGCGGCGATATCGCTATTGGCCATGTGGACGCGCGGGTTGTTCTCCCGCGCAATGCCCAGCGCGTCGTCCAGGGACCTTGGCAGTGCAGAGGAAACATCGCCTGGCCGCGATGCATTGGTCAGCGGTTTCCCGACGGTCTTGAAGAAGCGTATTCTCGAGGCCTCGAGTTCCTCGGAAGCCTCCTGCATGCGGGCCTTGGCCGCAAACAAGCGCTCCTCGGCCTGTTGCCGGTCTGCTTCGTTCAATCCGCCGCCTGCTATGCCTTCCCTGATGTCGTGGAGAATCGCTTGGTGAAAGCCCAGATTCTTCTTTGCCTCGGCCACGATCGAGGCCTGAAGCATGTATTCCAGGTAATCCTGGACGACAGACAGCCCGATGAACTCAGATCGCTCCAGCACGCGGAATGAGGCGCCATCCACTCGCGAGGCTTGACGGTTGAGTTCGGCTCGCCTTGCGCCACTATCATAAAGCGTTTGCGAAACCGTCAGATCGGTCTCCGCGGGATAAAGCGCATCGTGCTCGATGGAGAGCGCGCGGCGGGAGGAGTTGTCCAGGCGGCGAGCACCAGCGGATGCCTCCAGGTCGACGCTTGGAAGATAGAGCCCTTTTGCTTGCCGCAGTTCGAACTCGATGGCCTCGCGGTTTTCGATGGCCTGGCCGATTTCCGGGTTGGATTCCACCGCGACCGCCATGGCTTCCTTGAGTGTCAGCGCATGCGCGCCCCAGCAGCTCAGCATGGTAGCCGTCATCAAGAGACCAACGCCCATGACCTTGGTCGACAGACCTGTCGTCTTCATTTTCCCACCCACGTTTCCCCGCGCTTTTTAAGAGCGCCCCAGCCGGGCTTGGCGCCTGACCTTGCCACTATCTTGCAAATTAACGTGCGCGTTTCATTATTAAGCTGTGACTAAATCATAGAATTTAGGCAGACGGTCAAAAAATGTAGCAAAAATAGCACACATTTGGGACGCCGGCGGGATCAAATGCCGGTATCGAAACTTGAAGCCCCGAGACAAGATATTGAAGATGGGCAACAGCAAGCCTGTTCTGGCATATGCCGATGAGTACGCATGTCCGCAAACAAAGTTGCTCTCGCGGAGGCAATAAGGCGCCTTCAACAGCTCGGGTGCAGAAGGATTTGGTCCGGCCCACCCAGATTGACGACATGTTCTGGTCGCGCCCGCTGTGGTTTGCGAGATCGCTGACGCACTGCCGAGCGTGACACTTCTTGGTTAAGTCTAGGCTGCAGAGTGTTTGGATCAGGGCTTATTCGGTGCGCGCTTCGGCCTCGAATGGAGTCTGCCCTTCCCGAGAGATGGGTGACAGTTCATTCCGGATAGATGGGTTACACTTTCGGCCCTTTGCAAGGAGAGCAAG
>NZ_VFUO01000019.1:0-3231 GCF_006440875.1 Mesorhizobium sp. B2-5-7
CATGCCTCTCTGACGGACGCGGGATCCCCCTGCGCCGCAATGCTGGAGGGGCAATATGCTCGACTTCTATTTTTCGTATCGTGGGGTACTCAAGCGCCTGCGTAGCGGTGCGCTCGGCGGCGAGATGGATCGCCTCGCGGAGCATTTTTTCACGCTTGGTTATAAGCGAGCGTCCGCCAAGATTTACCTGAGCCGGATTGCGCGCTTTAGCCAGTTTGCCGCGACGCGCTGTGGTCCGATGCCGATCCATCAGGATGTCGTCGATAGCTATTTGTCCACGTTTACGACGGATTCTCCACGCATTGGAGCAGTGTCGGCGCTGGGACACGCACTGCGAGTGGCTCCGGAGCGATTCATTGCTTCCGTTCCCAGTGTAGATGCTGACCCGGATAATCCGCTTCTGGCCTCCTTTTCGGACTATCTGCGCAGGGTGCGGGGCCTGGAGCCGAAGACCCGCGAAGGCGTTCTTCTGGGCGGTCGCCGCTTTTTGGATTGGTTCCGCCATCACCATCCCGGCCAGGACCTCGAGGCGTTGGCGGCTGAGCACGTCCTCGCTGCTGTCGAGCATCGGCTGTCACTATCGGCGACCTCCAGCAGCCGCACGGCAGCGACTTCTCACATCCGAACATTTCTTCGGTTTTTGTATTGGGCTGGCCACCATCGCCAAGATCTCGCCCGCGTTGTCCCAAGGACGCCCTCTTGGCGTTTGGCACATTTGCCGCCGCGCCTTGCATGGGATGACGTTCGGCAGGCGATCGATGCGATCGGCGCAACGACGCCGGTCGACATCCGCGATCGAGCCGTCTTGCTGCTGCTCGCCACCACCGGCATTCGCAACGGCGAGTTACGCGCCATTCGGCTGAAGGATATCCACTGGCGTACTGGCGAGGTTTTTGTCCGGCGCACCAAGGGCAAGCGTGATCGGGTGGTACCACTCCTCGAGGAGACCGGCGCCGCACTCGCCGATTACATCCTGCGCGCTCGACCGAAGGTGGATAGTCCGTATCTGTTCCTGTCCTTCGCGCCGCCGCTGGGGCCGTTCAAGTGCGCGTCGCCTGTTTCGAGGATCGTGCGGAAGCGGTTGCGGCATGGCGGGGTCGAACTCGGGCGGGTCGCAGGTGCGCATCTCCTGCGCCACAGCCTTGCCACCCAGCTCGTCAGGCAGCGAAGGCCAATCAACGAGGTCGCCGATCTTCTTGGCCACCGGAGCATCAACACAACGGCGCTGTACGTGAAGGTTGCGGCCTCGCAACTCGCCGAGGTCGCACTCCCCTTTCCGGGAGGCGCGGCATGACCGCGTTTACCCGATTCCTCGGCGAGAAGGCCGAGCGTTACATCGAACTGCGCCACTCGCTCGGCTACTCTTTCAGCAAACAAGCTGGCACGTTGCGGGCTTTCGTCCGCTACGTTGAACGCGCTCAGTTCGATGCGCCCGCCACCCGGACGATGGCGCTGGACTTCGTCCTGTCGTTCGGCGGCGCCGCCAACAGCCGCACCACTCGTCACGGCGTGCTCCGCCGATTCTACGAGTATCTCGCCGTCTATGACGCCCAAACGGAGACCTTGGAGCGTAGAGTCTTTCCCAGATCCAGGGCGATTCCGCCGCCGCGGATCCTCAGCGAGTCAGAGTTGGCGTCGCTCATCGACGCATGTGCGCGCATTTCGCCAGGCATCCCTCTCAGGGGGCGGACGATGGCAACGCTGATCGGATTGTTAGCAAGCTCGGGACTGCGATCTGGCGAAGTGGTCAGGCTTGATCGTTCCGACGTCGATCTGACCAGCGGGGTTCTTCTGGTTCGGAAGACGAAGTTCCGCAAGGACCGTCTCGTTCCAGTTCACACGACGACCCAGGCTGCCCTTCGCCATTACGCCCGTGAGCGTGACGCCGCTTTTCCCACGCCCAAGGACCAGGGCTTCTTCCTCAGCTCTCGTGGCAACCGCCTCTCAGCGACCGGCCTGCAAAACGGTTTTGCCGAGGTCCGCAAGCTCGCCGGCCTTGATGGCGGTAAGCCCTTAAGGCCGCACGATCTCAGGCACCGGTTCGCCGTGACCCGCCTCAGCTTCTGGCACCAACAGCGCGCAGACGTTCAGGCGCTGCTCCCGTTGCTCGCCACATATCTCGGCCACGCCAGCTACAGCGATACCGCTTACTACCTCACTGGTTCGACGGATCTTCTCGCCATTGCGGCGGACCGCGCTTTCCTCGATGGAGGTGCAGCATGAGCGAACATCTTCTCCTGGCGCCGCTCCTGGAATCCTACTTTCGCCGGCGCTTGACCAAGCAGCGCAACGCCACTCCCGCGACTGTCGCGAGCTATCGCGACGCCTTGCGCATGCTGATCCTCTTTGCCGCCGCCAGGTTGCGGAAGAGGCCGGCGGCGTTGGTGCTCGAAGATCTCGATCGAGACCTCGTTCTCGCCTTTCTCGACGAACTCGAGGAGAAGCGGAACAACACCGTCGCCACGCGCAATGCCCGACTAGCTGCGATACGATCTTTCTTCCACCATGTGGCAGCGGCCGACCCGGCGTCCTTTGGTGTCGCGCAACGCGTGCTGACGATTCCCACAAAACGGGCGCACATTGAGGTGACGCGCCACCTCACCAACGCAGAAGTGGACGCAATCATTGCGGCGCCCGATCAGAGGACGCCCCGTGGTCGGCGCGACCGCGCGTTTCTGCTGTTCCTGGCGCGGACCGGCGCGCGGGTCTCCGAAGCCATTGGTGTCAATGCTGACGACCTTCAGTTGGAACGCCCGCGTTCGCAGGTGCTGTTGCACGGTAAGGGGCGCAGAGATCGCGTCATCCCCGTTTCTCAGGATTTGGCGAGAGCGCTGGCGGCCTTGTTGCGCGAACGCGGAATCGCCAACCTCGAACCACGACCGATCTTTGTCGGCGCCCACAATGAGCGCCTGACGCGCTTCGGGGCGACCCACATCGTACGACGAGCGGCGGCCAAGGCAGTGGCCATTAGGCCGGACTTGGCCGAAAAGCCCATATCGCCACACATCTTCCGGCACTCCCTCGCCATGAAGCTTCTCCAGTCCGGCGTGGATCTTTTGACGATTCAAGCCTGGCTCGGGCACGCACAGGTCGCCACCACCCACCGCTATGCCGCCGCGGATGTCGAGATGATGCGCAACGGAATCGAAAAGGCGGGCATCGAGGGCAATTACGGGGCGCGCTTCCGGCCCACCGATGCCGTTCTGCAACTGCTGAACAGCATCTAAGCTA
>NZ_VFUO01000002.1:0-690000 GCF_006440875.1 Mesorhizobium sp. B2-5-7
TCCTTGGACACGCCGAAATAGGTGTAGTTGCCGAGCACGCCGAGCGAGGCGAGGCCGGCCAGGATGACCGCTGTCAGCACCAGTCCGTTGGTGCGCGCCTCATAGGTGCGGCCCATTTCCTCGATGGCGAAGACGATGCCGGCGAGCGGGGTGTTGAACGCCGCCGCGATGCCCGCCGCCGAGCCGGCCAGGATCAGGCCGCGCGCCTGCGCCATGCCGCCCCAACGCGCCGCCTGCAGCATCAGCGACGCGCCGACCTGTACGGTCGGTCCCTCGCGGCCGATCGAAGCGCCGCAGAACAGGCCGACAAGGGTGAGCGCGATCTTGCCCGCCACCAGCCTGAGCGACAGGATATGGCTGCGGTCGTCATCGTCGCGCAGGTGGCGGGCGGCGATCGCCTGCGGAATGCCGCTGCCTTGCGAGCCCGGGAAGAAGGCGTGCGCCAGCCAGGCGCACAGCACAAAGCCGAGCGGCGTGATGGCCAGCGGCAGATAGAAACGCCAGCCGCCGTCATTGCCGATCACGACATGAAAAAGCGCCTGCGCCTTGTCGGCCAGCACGGCAAAGAGCACGCTGATCAGGCCGATCGAGATCGCACCGGCCCAGAACACCAGACGTGGCTGCCAGACGCGGCGCGAGGCCCACATGGCGCGCGAACGCCGCAGCATGGGGTGTTTTCGCGATTGGCCGGCCATGTCTGCCCTCGGGGGGAAAACCCAGCCCTAACACAGGCATGACGCCAATCAAGTGTGAGTCTGCCGATCGGACGGGATCAAAAGCCCACCGTCGCGGTTGTGTCCCTTTGAACAAGGAGCCCGCAGTCATGAGCTATGTCAGATTCGCCGCGATGATCCTGGTTTCCACGGTCCTCATGTACGGGCTCATGTACCTGAACACCTATGCGCTGGATCATGTTTTCTTCAGCCAGACCCGGGTGTGGATGGCCATCGTGATGGGCGCCGCCATGGCCATCGTCATGATCGGCTTCATGTGGGGGATGTACGGGAGCGTGGCCGCGAATGTCGGCATCGTCATCGGCGGCATGCTCGTATTCGCTGGTGCCTTGTGGCTGGTCAGAAGCCAGGAAACCGTGAGCGACGTCTCTTACATGAAGGCCATGATCCCGCACCACTCGATCGCGATCATGACCAGCGAACGCGCCCATATCCGCGACCCGGAGGTGCGAAAGCTCGCGGACGGCATCATCGACGCCCAAGTGCGCGAGATCACGCAAATGAAGCGTCTGATCGCGCGGCTCGAAGCGAATCCCGTAGCGGCCGGCGCTCCTGACCTGCCGTCCTACCGAGCCCGCGGGGCCGCGCCGCCGCCACCGGAAACCGACCAGAGCACCGGGATCGATACGCTCTCCATCGACAGGTAGGCGCGGGGAGACGCGCGGATAATATGGAAGTTGCTCGTCCCGCCGGCCTCCAAGCCGGCGGGAACATCCTTGCGGGATCGTCACATAGCCATTTTTTCACATTCGGCCTGGGCCTTCTTGGTCGAGGTGTCGATCATGTAGGCTTTGCCCTTGGCGTCGGTCATCATCATCATGCAGTGCTTGATCGGCTTGGCCATCTTCATCATGTCGGCGCCCATCTTCGCGTCCGGCGTCATGGTGCCCATATGGCCGTCGGGCATGATCGCCGTCACTTGTCCGCCTTTCATCATGCTCATGGTGCCCATCGCGTCCTCGGCAAACGCCTGCGAGGCGCAAAGAGCGGCGAAGCCGGCAACGACGGCGAGCTTGATCGATTTCATCCTGCATACTCCCATTCTGTAGGGGCACAGTTGCCCCATTCAGGGTTCGAAGGCGCGATGGGGATCGTTACGCCAACACGACTAAGTGATCGCCGCCAACGACATCGCGTCCACCGGCGGCGATCGTCCTTCACGGGGACGGTGGCGATCGGGACACCGACGGCGGACCCCAGTTTGGCGTGCACGGCATGACTTCGCGCTCAACCTGTGCTATGCGCCGCGCTTCATATCGGGCCGATGGATGAAATCGGCCGCAAACCGCTTATATCTGTGTAACCATGACCCTTTCACTCGACCTTACCGCCGAAGGCGCCCGTGACGCCTTGCGCGGCCGTGCTGCGCGGACCGAAAAGCCATCGCTGATCGGCCTCACGCGGACGGAACTCGCCGCCGCTCTTGTCGAATCCGGCACCGTGCCGGAGCGCCAGGCAAAGATGCGCGCCCAGCAGCTCTGGCACTGGATGTATGTGCGCGGCGTTTCCGACTTCGCCGGCATGTTCAACATCTCCAAGGATCTGCGCGCCGAACTCGACAAGCATTTCACCGTCGCCCGGCCCGGGATCGCCGAGGAGCAGATTTCCGCCGACGGCACGCGAAAGTGGCTGTTCCGCTTTCCGCCCCGCGGCGCCGGCCGGCCGGTCGAGATCGAGACCGTCTATATCCCCGAGGAAGGCCGTGGCACGCTCTGCATCTCCTCGCAGGTCGGCTGCACGCTGACCTGTTCGTTCTGCCACACCGGCACGCAGAAGTTGGTGCGCAACCTGACCGCGGAAGAAATCCTGGCGCAGTTGCTCACCGCGCGCGACCGGCTCGGCGACTTCCCCGACCGCGACACGCCGGATGGCGCCATCGTGCCGGCCGAGGGCCGGAAAGTGTCCAACATCGTCATGATGGGCATGGGCGAGCCGCTCTATAATTTCGAGGCGGTGAAGAAGGCGCTGCTGATCGCCTCCGACGGCGACGGCCTGTCCCTGTCGAAGCGCCGCATCACGCTGTCGACCTCCGGCGTCGTGCCCGAGATTTTCCGCACCGGCGAGGAGATCGGCGTCATGCTGGCGATCTCGCTGCATGCGACCAACGACGATCTGCGCGACCTTCTGGTACCGATCAACAAGAAGTATCCGCTGAAGGAGCTGATCGCCGCCTGCCGCGCCTATCCCGGCCTCTCCAACGCCAAGCGCATCACCTTCGAATATGTGATGCTGAAGGACGTCAACGATTCCATTGAGGACGCCAAGGGGCTGATCAAGCTGCTCAAGGGGATTCCGGCCAAGATAAACCTGATCCCGTTCAACCCGTGGCCGGGCACCAACTACCAGTGCTCGGACTGGGAGACGATCGAGAAGTTCGCCGACTACATCAACAATGCCGGCTATGCCTCGCCGATCCGCACGCCGCGCGGCCGCGACATCCTGGCCGCCTGCGGCCAGCTGAAGTCGGAATCGGAACGCATGCGCAAGGTCGACCGGCTGGCGCTGGAAGCCATGATGATCGCGGGGCACGGCGAGGTGTGAGCCGTCTCGTCGCCGGCCTCACACGCTTCGCCATGATTGCGGTCGGCTACCTCGCCGCCGTGCTGACCTCGATCCTGGTGCCGGTGCTACTGATCGTTCTTCTGGCAGGGATCGAGGACGGCAACTGGTCGATCATTTTCACATTCGACTGGCTGGCCTCCTTCCCGCTCGCCGTGTTGACCGTGGCGATCTGCGCGCTGCTGATCGTCGGCCCGGCGATCTTCGTCGCCGAACGGCTGGCTCTGCGAGGATGGTTCTACTTCGCCGTCACGGGCGCGGTCACGTCGATCGCCTTCGGTGTTTTTGTGCCGGGCTCCGCCGGAGGCTTCGTTTTCAATCCGGGCTTCCTGGGTTTTCTGGCCGCCGCCGGCATTGCCGCCGGTTGGGTCTACTGGCTTCTGGCTGGACGCAGCTCCGGTCGTCTCACGGGCCGTGATCCCCGATGAACCGTGTCGTCACCTACATCGTGCACTTCGCCATCATCCTGTTCGGTTACGCCGCCGCCTCGCTGGCGGCGAGCGCCTTCCTCAACATCCTGTTCCTGGCCTCGCTCGGCTACGCGCCGGTGCAAGCGCATCCGGCGGCAACGGCATCGCTCTATTTTTCAATTCCCTTCGTCGCCCTGTTCGTCGCCTATTTCGGCTTCATGCCGGCGGCGATCGTCATCCTGATTGCCGAAATTCTCGGCCGGCGCGACTGGTTGTTCTACGCGCTCGCCGGGGCGGGGGTGGCGGGGGTTTTCCTCGGCCTCGTCGACAATGTCCGCGATTCCCCTTTCGCGGTCACCGAAGCCAGCGCCATCATGGCGGTACTCGGTGGCGGCATGGTCGGCGGGATCTTCTATTGGCTTGCCGCCGGGCGCTGGGCGGGAAGCTGGTGGAAGGTCTCTACTTCGCCTGGGCCGTCAGGATCTTGAGCGCGAACGCCGAGAACACGCCGGCGAAGAGATAGTCGACCACCCGCGTCACACGGGGGCTGGCTTTCATTGCCGCCGAGAATTTTTCCGCCGCCAGCACCATCGGTACCGTCACCGGGATCGACAGCACGATGAACATGGAGCCGAGGAAGAACAGCTTCCCCGGCGCGTTCGGATCGTGCGCGGAGACGAATTGCGGCAGGAAGGTCATGAAGAACAGGATGATCTTCGGGTTGAGCAAATTGACGCCGAGCCCCGCTGCCCAGCTACGCAACAAGGAAATCCGCGGACCGGTCTTCTTTTCCGGCGAGAAAGCCGAGCCCTTGGCGATCGCCTGCCAGGCTAGGAAGACGAGATAGCCGGCGCCAAAGATCTTCAGCACGAAGAAAGCCATCGGCGAGGCGACGATCAGCGCCGAGACGCCGACCACCACCAGCGTGGTGTGGATCAGCGTGCCGCACAGCGCGCCGGCCATCGAGGCAAAGCCGGTGGCGCGGCCCTGGCTCAGCGTGCGCGACACGAACAGCGTCATGTCGGGGCCTGGCGTGATCGCCAGGATCACGGTGGCGATGGCGAACTGGATCAGCGTGGTGGTGTCGGGAATGAAGGACATGGCAGGCCCCGGGGGAACGCGTCGGCTATACAGGACCCGTCTCGCCGGCGCCAGATGGGGCCAGCGCGTCCTCCGGTGGAGTTGGAGCGGTTCGGCCAGTTTCGCCAGCTTACATTTCGCCAGCTTACAGGCGGCGGTCTTGAGCGCCTGGTGACCGGCGGCATGGCCCCGGGGATCGGTCCTTCCGATCAAGCCCGGCGTCGCACTGCCGCGCTGGATCAGCAACCTTGCGCCGCATGCGCTTGCTCGCTTTCCCGTTCCTGCTAAAAGGCGCTCCGACAATCCGTGACGCCTTGCCTCAGGCGTCCACCTTTCGACGGAGCAGAAATGTCCAAGATCAAAGACGTCAAGAAGGTCGTGCTCGCCTATTCCGGCGGCCTCGACACATCCATCATCCTTAAATGGCTGCAGACCGAACTCGGCGCCGAAGTCGTCACCTTCACCGCCGACCTCGGCCAGGGCGGCGAGCTGGAGCCGGCGCGCCGCAAGGCCGAGATGATGGGCATCAAGGACATCCGCGTCGTCGACGTACGCGAGGAATTCGTCGCCGACTTTGTCTTCCCGATGTTCCGCGCCAACACCGTCTACGAAGGCACCTATCTCCTGGGCACCTCGATCGCGCGGCCGCTGATCTCCAAGCACCTGGTCGAAATCGCCAGGGAAACCGGCGCCGACGCCATCGCGCATGGCGCCACCGGCAAGGGCAACGACCAGGTCCGTTTCGAGCTTTCGGCCTATGCGCTCAACCCCGACATCAAGGTCATCGCGCCGTGGCGCGACTGGTCGTTCAAATCGCGCACCGACCTGATGAACTTCGCCGAACAGCACCAGATTCCGGTGCCGAAGGACAAAAGGGGCGACGCACCGTTCTCCGTCGACGCAAATCTGCTGCACTCGTCCTCCGAGGGCAAGGTGCTGGAAGACCCATGGAGCGAGCCGCCGGAATTCGTGCATCAGCGCACCGTGTCGCCGATGGACGCGCCGGATGCCGTCACCGAGATCGAGATCGAATTCCTGAAGGGCGACCCGGTCGCGCTCAACGGCAAGAAGCTGTCGCCGGCCACCATGCTGGCGGCGCTCAACGATCTCGGCCGCGACAATGGCATAGGCCGGCTCGACCTGGTCGAGAACCGTTTCGTCGGCATGAAATCGCGAGGCGTGTATGAAACGCCGGGCGGCACCATCCTGATCGTGGCCCATCGCGCCATTGAATCGATCACGCTCGACCGGGGTGCCGCGCACCTCAAGGACGAGTTCATGCCGCGCTACGCGGAGCTCATCTACAACGGCTTCTGGTTCTCGCCCGAGCGCCTGATGCTGCAGGCGATGATCGACAAGAGCCAGGAAGACGTCGAAGGCACGGTGCGGCTGAAGCTCTACAAGGGCAATGTCATGGTCACCGGCCGCAAGTCTGGGAAGACGCTCTATTCCGACGCGCTGGTCACCTTCGAGGACGACCGTGGCGCCTATGACCAGAAGGACGCCGCCGGCTTCATCCGCCTCAATGCGCTGAGGCTGCGGACATTGGCCGCGCGCAACCGCAACAGCTAGACGGAATGCGCTGTCTCGGTCGATGCCCGGTGCCGCTGCTCTTTCTGGCGGCGCCGGTCATGGCTGGGGACTTCGCGCCCACCTCCCTGGACCTCGCCGCCCTCATCGAATGCAGGGCCGATCTGCCGGCGTATAATGGTCTTGCCCTCTGGCTGGGCGGTGAGCCAGACGCGGCGCAGACCCTTGGCTGGAAGGAGGTCGCTTCCGGCAATCCCTTCCTGCGGCAGTATCGATTGTCGGCCCCGGTCCATGTCTTCGGGCGCGAGACCGCGACGATCGTCTTTACCGCGACAGGGCCGATGGCCGTGCTTGATGGCATCGCCGCGCCGGACCTCGCCCGCCAGCTCGACGTCCCGGCGACGGTCTCGACGCCGGACAAGTTCCTCGGCGAGAAGGTCATGGCCGAAAGCAGCGAGGACGCCGGCGGCGTGAGCCTAGCCACGCGCATCACGCTCAACGTCTCGACCGTCGAGTCCCACCCCGGCAGGACGCTGGCCGGCTGTTCCTATGCGCTCGACGTGAAATGAAACCCGGCGCGGTGGCCGGGTTTTTCGTTCAATGGCCGTGCGGATCGATCAATCAGCGTCGATCGCGGTGGCGATGCGGGCGATGGCCTGCTGATAGACGCTTGCCGAATTCCAGCCGGCGATCGCGCCCATATTCGACTGCGCGCTGGCGCCAGCCCGCCAGCCGTGACCCTTGAGGAAGTTGGCGGTGGAGGCCAAAGCGATCGCCTTGTCGCGCAGGTTTCCGCTGCCTACCGCATACTTCAAGACATTTCCGGGCAGGAACTGCGTGTGGCCGATCTCGCCATGCATGGCGCCGACCGACGAGGCGGTCAACGCTCCGCGATCAACCAGCTTCAGGGCCGCGATGGCATGCGGGTGAAAATAGTCGGGCCGGCGGCAATCATAGGCAAGCGTCACAATGGCGGAGACTGTGTTCTGGTTGCCCATGGAAGCACCGAAGCCGGTTTCCATGCCCCAGATGGCGAGCAGCACGCCCGGCGACACGCCGTAGTTGGCTTCAATCTGGTTGAACAGCGCTGCGTTCGACTTCTTCAGCGAACGGCCCTTGGAGATGATCGCCGACCCGCCGCGGCGTTTCATGAAATCGTCCACCGAGCCGCTGAAAGCCTTGTGGATGGCGCGGTCGGCGGAGATCGTCCTTGTTGCGTAGGTCGCGCCGGCCAGAGCGGCCAGACCCCTCGACCCGACACCTTCGGACTTGGCCTCGGCGGCGAAGTCCTGTTTCCAGGCGTCGAAGCCGGCGCCGGTCTTGCCGCAGCTGGCCGCCGCTTGCGCGCCGGTTGCCAGCCCGAGCACTGCCACCACCGCCGCCGCTAAAATCCTACCCTTGGCACGAAATGCCATGTTGTTCTCCTGGTTGCCTGATTCACGTCCCGTTTGCGAATTTGCCAGCGAAACGCGCATTTGTCACCGTCTGTGGCGCGATGCTGGCGAATGCCGGGGAATTTGCCTACGATCAAGTGATTATTATGGCGAGTGTCAGGCATGAAAGACGCTGATGCCGCCCATGGACCGGGGCAGGCGCGCCTGGACCGGCGAAGCAAAATAGTCGCGATGGACCGCGGAACACCGGCCGGTGGTTCGCGTTTGGGCACGGGCCGCCATGATCCCTTCCTATGAATCATGCATCCCTTTCAGATGAATCATACATCCCTTCTGACGAATTGAGACCGAGATGAAACTTTTCGACTGCCCGCATTGCGGCCACCGTCTCTATTTCGAGAATGCCCAGTGCCTGAACTGCAGCAGTCTCGTGCTCTATGATCCCGAGGGCGCGCGCTTTGTCTTGTCCGGCGTCCACGGCGCGATCCAGTGCACCAATGCCGACGAATGCGCCTGCAACTGGATGGCCGAGCCGGGACAGGTCTTCTGCCGTGCCTGCGTGCTGAACCAGCTGATCCCCGATCTCTCGGTCGACGGCAATCGCCGCCGCTGGATTCGCGTCGAGGCGGCGAAGAAGCGCGCCATCTATTCGCTGCTCGCCTTCGGCCTGCCGGTGGCGCCCAAGCAGAGCCCGACGGACGAGATCGGGCTGGCCTTCGACTTCCTCGCCGATCCGATCGGCGGCGGCCCGGGCGGCGAACGGATTCTCACTGGTCACGACAACGGCCTGATCACGCTGAACGTCGCCGAAGCCGATTCAGCCGAGCGCGAAAAACGTCGCGTCCAGATGGGTGAGAATTACCGCACGCTGCTCGGCCATTTCCGCCACGAGCTCGGCCACTATTACTGGGACCGCCTGATCCGCGACGATCCGCAAAGGCTGGAAGCGTTCCGCGCCTTGTTCGGCGACGAGCGTGCCGACTACGAACAGGCGCTGAAGGCCTATTACGCCAATGGCGCGGCGCCCGATTGGCAGCAAGACCACATCTCGGCCTACGCCACCTCGCATCCGTGGGAGGACTGGGCCGAGACCTGGGCCCACCACCTGCACATTACCGACACGCTGGAGATGGTCCATGCGCTGAACTTCCCGCTCGGCCGGCTGGAGACGGTGGAGACGAACGAACTGCCGCGGGGCGATACCGGGGGCGAGCCGCAGGCAGCACCCTCGGAGCCCGCCAACACACCCGAGCCCTTCGACAAGATCCTTGCCCGCTGGCTGGTGCTGTCGGAAGCCTCCAATTCGATCAACCGCTGCATGGGCCTACCCGACCTCTACCCCTTCGTCGTTTCGGACGCGACCGCGCGGAAACTGGCGTTCGTACACGATCTTCTGACCGGCTTGCCGATGGAGGCCGGAACAAATCGTGAGTTGGCTCGCGCATTTTAGCCGGAACGCATGCGCTGCTGTCCCGTTGTCACCGCCGAGGGACTGTGAAACGGAGAGAACCCATGAAATCCTTATTGTTTCCCGCAATAGCCGGGATGCTGACCGCAATGTCGGGCGCGGCATTGGCCGATACCGCTGTCTCGGCAGTCACCGATCTCAACGTGCGTGCCGGTCCCGGCCCGCAATATCCAGTGATCGGCGTGCTCGCCGCAGGCCAGTCGGCGACGCTCAACGGCTGCATCGAAAACAGCAAATGGTGCACCATCGCCGAAGCTGGCGGCCAGGGCTGGGTCTATTCCGACTACGTCACCGCCGATTTCGGCGGCAGCCGCGTGGTGCTGACGCAGCGCCGCTCCGCCGTTGCCGTGGTCTCGCCGCCGGACGACATCGGCAACTATTCGACCGACTATACCGGTGCGATCATTTCCAGCGATCCGGTGGTTGGCGACTTTCCAGCGCCGCCGGCCGCGGTACGGACCTATGTCGACACCCATCGCCTCGACCCCGTCTATCTCGACGGCGAGGTGGTCACCGGCGCGACCCTGCCCGATACGGTCGAGCTGCGCGAAATTCCTGACTACAACTACCGCTATGTCTATGTGAACGGCCAGCGGGCGCTGATCGATCCGCAGACACGGCGCATCATGTACGTCGTGCGTTGACGCGATGCCGGCGGTCGCCGAAGCGGCCGCCGGCGAAACCTGGATTGGCGACCGCGGCAGGCTGGCACGCGCCTGCGTTCCGTGGCAATCGGAGTGCGCGTATTCCTGCTGATATCGATTCCGGTTCCCGAAGCCATCAGCTGGATCAAGCAGCGATGGATTGGGATCGAGGACAAGGGTGACGATCGACGACACCGCCTTCGAGCGCTATCGCAACACGCCGAACGCCAGGACGACCTTGCCGCGCCTGTTGCTGGGAACGCTGATCGTCGTCCTGTTCTGGGCCGCCACCACCGCGGCCGTGCTGTTCGGTGGCACCCATGTTTACCTCGCCTGGCAGGGGGCGGCGGCTTCGCCATACGGCATTGAAGGCTTTCTCGCCTCGCCCATTGGCATCCTCTGCGCGCTCGCCTCTTTCGCGGGGATCTGGATCGGCCTGTGGATCGTGATGCGCTGGGTGCATGGCGAGCCGCTGTCGGCGCTGCTTGGCGCCGGCCGCCGCGTAGCGCGACCGGACTTCCTCAAGGGGCTGATCGCGGTGCTGATCACCTCGGCCTTGTCCGAAATCCTGTTCTATCTGCTGCAGCCCGGCATTGCGCGCGGCACGATCAGCCTGTCGTCATGGCTGCTGTTCGCGATCCCGATCGCCGCGCTCACCTTGCTGCAGACTTCGTCGGAGGAGGTGCTGTTTCGCGGCTACCTGCTGCGTGGCCTGGCCAATCGGTTCAGAAGCCCGTGCGTCTGGGCGCTGCTGCCCGGCCTGCTGTTCACCTCGCTGCACTGGAGCGGCGGTTCGTCGGCCGCCATCAACGCCAGCGTGCTGGTGTCGATCGCTGCCTTCGCGCTGCTGCTGACGCTCGTGGTCTACGCCACCGGCAATCTCGGCGCGGCCCTTGGCGCTCATCTTGGCAACAACCTCACCGGCTTCCTGCTGATCTCGCATCAGGAGAGCTACAATTCCTTCGCCTTGTTCACCGCAAAGCCGCTCGAAGGGCCGGGCTGGATGATATCGGATGCGATCCTCATTGCGCTCATCGGTATTGCCTGCAGCCTGCTGACGATTGTCTTGCTGCTGCATCCGCGCTCGCCGCTGAAGGTCACGGCCGAGGTTCCAAACGCCGTGGGTGCTGCTTGATCGCTGCCCGGAAAACATCGCAACATCGGCCTTGCCTTGACTCTCGCGCCAAATTCCTGTCTACAGCCCACCAATTCCGCGACGAGTATCCCTCCGAGCAAGCCGACCAGGATGCCGAAACCTCTTTGAGGCCGAGTGCTGTAAACAGATCCTGGAGGCCAACACCCGGCAGCGCTGTGCGCCCCCGGGTGCTTTTTGGTTTTGGGCTTTTGCTTGGACTGGCTTTTGCTTGGAGACTGGGCGCGAACGCATTACCTCTCGGGCACCATCCGGTGCCAGGGAAAAGGAAAACGAATGTTTGAATCGCTGCAGGAGCGTCTTGGCTCCATCCTGAACGGCCTGACCGGCCGCGGCGCGCTGTCGGAGGCTGATGTCTCGGCAGCGCTGCGCGAGGTGCGCCGTGCGCTGCTCGAGGCCGACGTGGCGTTGGAAGTGGTGCGATCCTTCACCGACAAGGTGCGCGAGAAGGCCGTCGGCGCCGCGGTGCTGAAGTCGATCAAGCCGGGGCAGATGGTCGTCAAGATCGTCCATGACGAGCTGGTCGACATGCTCGGCGCCGAGGGTGTCGCCATCGACCTCAACGCACCGGCCCCGGTCGTCATCATGATGGTCGGCCTGCAGGGCTCCGGCAAGACCACCACTTCGGCCAAGATCGCCAAGCGGCTGACCGAGCGGCAGAACAAGAAGGTCCTGATGGCCTCGCTCGACACGCGGCGTCCGGCCGCGCAGGAGCAGCTGCGCCAGCTCGGCGAGCAGGTCAAGGTGGCGACGCTGCCTGTTATCGCAGGCCAGAACCCGGTCGATATCGCCAAGCGCGCCGTGCAGGCGGCCAAGCTCGGCGGCCATGACGTCGTCATCCTCGACACCGCCGGCCGCACCCATATCGACGAGCCGCTGATGGTCGAGATGGCCGACATCAAGAAGGTGTCGAGCCCGCACGAGATCCTGCTGGTCGCCGATTCGCTGACCGGCCAGGACGCCGTCAACCTGGCGAAGAGCTTCGACGAGCGCGTCGGTATCACCGGCCTGGTGCTGACCCGCATGGACGGCGACGGCCGTGGCGGTGCCGCGCTGTCGATGCGCGCCGTCACCGGCAAGCCGATCAAGCTGATCGGCACCGGCGAAAAGATGGACGGGCTGGAGGAATTCCACCCCAAGCGCATCGCCGACCGCATCCTGGGCATGGGCGACATCGTCAGCCTGGTCGAAAAAGCCGCCGAGAACATCGATGCCGAGCAGGCGGCGGCGATGGCCAAGAAGATGCAGTCGGGCAAGTTCGACCTGAACGACCTCGCCCAGCAGCTTCAGCAGATGTCGAAGATGGGCGGCATGGGCGGCATCATGGGCATGATGCCCGGCATGGGCAAGATGAAGGACCAGATGGCCGCCGCCGGCCTCGACGACAAGATGTTCGGTCGCCAGCTCGCCATCATCTCCTCGATGACGAAGGCCGAGCGCGCCAATCCCGACATTCTCAAGCACTCGCGCAAGAAGCGCATCGCCGCTGGCTCCGGCACCGATGCCGCCGAGATCAACAAGCTCCTGAAGATGCATCGCGGCATGGCCGACATGATGAAGGCGATGGGCGGCAAGGGCAAAGGCGGCGGCCTGATGCGCGGCATGATGGGCGGCCTTGCCTCCAAGATGGGCCTTGGTGGTTTGGGGGGCGGCATGATGCCCGGCGGCATGGGCGGCATGCCCGATCTGTCGAAGATGGACCCCAAGCAGCTCGAAGCCTTGCAGAAGCAGGCGCAGGCCGCCGGCCTCGGCGGCATGAAGGGGTTGCCCGGCGGTCTTCCCGGCGGCGGCTTGCCCGGCCTGCCCGGCGGCATGAAGCTTCCCGGCCTTGGCGGCGGTGGCGGCCTGCCCGGTCTCGGCAAGAAAAAGTGAGGACGCTATGAACGAAGAAAAGGACATGGCCGACGCCCGCACCATCCTGGCCGGCTACCGCGCGTCGATCGACAACATCGACGCGGCCCTCATTCACATGCTGGCCGAGCGCTTCCGCTGCACCAAGGCGGTTGGCGTGCTCAAGGCCGAGCATGGCCTGCCGCCGGCCGACCCGGCGCGCGAGCAGCAGCAGATCGCCCGCCTGCGCCAGCTGGCGCATGACGCGCATCTCGACCCGGATTTCGCGGAGAAATTCCTCAACTTCGTCGTCCGCGAAGTGATCCGGCACCACGAACAGATCGCCGCTGCCAACGGCGTGACGAAAACGGGTTGAAGAAACCCTGACTTATCAAACGAAATCAGAGCTTTTAGGAGAAAAGAAATGGCACTGAAGATCAGACTGGCCCGTGCGGGCTCGAAGAAGCGTCCTTACTACCACGTCGTCGTTGCCGACGCCCGTTCGCCTCGCGACGGCCGGTTCATCGAGTCGCTCGGCTCGTGGAACCCGCTGCTGCCGAAGGACGGCGAGCGCATCAAGGTCGACGCCGACCGCGTCAAGCATTGGCTGTCGCACGGCGCCCAGCCGACCGACCGCGTGCTGCGCTTCCTCGATGAGGCCGGCCTTGCCAAGCGCGAAGCCCGCTCCAACCCGAAGAAGGCCGAGCCCGGCAAGAAGGCGCAGGAACGCGCCGCCCTGCTGAAGAAGGCCCAGGAAGACGCCGCCGCCGCCGTCGCCTCGGCCGCTGCCGCACCGGCCGAAGCGGAAGCCGCTACCGCCGAGTAATCGCGTCCTATTCCTTGCGGGAACAAAACGGCGGGCCTGTGCCCGCCGTTTTGTTGTTTGCATTTGTCACTCACCTGCCCTTTGCTGTTTCATTGGAAAGCTTCTGATTTCCGGCTGAGGATCGGATGGACGAACGGGCAGTCGCGGAGGAAATCCTGTCCGGCTTCGTCGCCGGAACCCTGTTGCGATGCCCCGAGGCCACGACAGGTGTCGTGGTGCTGAGCGGATCGAGCGGCCGCGTCGACGTCGGGCGCGCCAGGCTGTTTGCCGATGTGGGCGTCTCTGCCCTTGCCCTCCGGTGGTTTGGCGGCCAAGACCAGATCCCAGGCATATGCGAAATCCCCCTGGAGATTTTTTTCGCCGCGACCGACCGTCTTGTCGGTTTGGGATGCCGGCGCATCGTTTATGTCGGCACGTCCAAAGGTGCCGAGGCGGCCTTGCTCGTGGCGACGCATGACCCGCGCATCGACGCCGTTGTCGCGATCAGCCCGACATCGGTGGTCTGGGGAAACATCGGGCCGGGCCGCGACGGCGTCAGCTGGCCCGAGCGGTCGTCGTGGACACTCAAGGGGCGCCCTCTCCCCTTTGTTCCGGCCGACCCCAACTGGAAGGCACGCTACGTCGATGGCCTCGTGTCCTACCGAGGGCTTTTCGAACACTGCCTGACCGCTTTCAAGAAGGAGGCCGGCAAGGCCGCCATTCCCGTCGAGGAAATTTCGGCGACGGTCATGCTGGTCGCGGGCGGCGACGACGCGCTGTGGCCGTCCCTGGAATTTGCCGCGTCGATTGTCCAGCGTAGGCAAGACGCCGGAAAGGCCACGCGCCTGGTTTCGGCCCCCGGCGCCGGCCACCGCATCGTCCTGCCTGGCGAAACCACCCCGCGCTCAAGCTCGCATGCGCATGGCGGCAATGACCGCGCCGATGCGGATCTGGGACGGGACGCCTGGCGATACATTCGGGAGCTGTTGTAGCGCGGCTCGCGGCGGCGGCTGTCTCAAGCGAGTCGCGGCCAATTCATCGATCGAAAACGGCGGGTCAAAAGCCCGCCGTTTTGCTCTTCATGTTTGGACTGAGGCCGATCAATAACCGCTTGGGCAGCGATCGACATAGACCCGACCATGGCGATCGCGGTACCGGCATTGGCCGCTTTCGCTGGCATGGCCGATCAGCGCGCCGGCCACGGCGCCGACCGCACCGCCGACAACAGCGCCCTGCACCGGATCTCCGGCCACGGCCGCGCCAACCGCAGCACCGCCCAGGCCGCCCACGGCAGCCCCTTTTTCCGTTTGCGAACATGCACCCAGTGCCGTCGTCAGCACCAGAATGGTCAGTATTTTCTTCATTTGTCGTTCCTCTCACACGCGGATCGCCGTCTCGCCGCCAAGTGCTTAACTCTCAGACGGCTAATTTGATCCCGAGGAGAACGAAGATCGCGACGCTGCTCGCCCAAACAGACCGCATCGGCGGTATTGCCACCCGATGGCGTGCAGGCGAAGTGGACGCTGTTCTTGGCTCGGAACAGCTATCGGCTGAACGGGATCAGCGCACGAACCCTGGGGTCGCGCAGATAGAGGCCGCCCCATAGGATGATGCCGAGATAGACGCCGAACAGCATGTGCGAGAACAGCGGATTGCCGATGCGCGCATTGGTGGCGATGGCGCCGCCCATATAGGCGGTGAGCAGGAGGGCGCCGAGCACGGAGGTGCGCGGCAGCGCGTAGAGCGCGGTCGAGACCAGGCCGATGACGCCCAGCATGCGCGCGACGTTGGGATCGGCTGGCCACCCAAGCGGCACCATCGTCTGGGTGACCACGTCGAGCGGCGGCAGCTTGATGGCGCCGTCGAAGATCATGAACAGGACGATGAGGCCGCTGAGCGCCCGGCCGGTCCACAGGGCGCCAGCCGAGACGGGCGCGGTTTGAGAAATGCTCATTGGGTGTCCTCCTGATGGTCAGCCCCTTTTTCGGTGGGGTCGACCCAAGGACGTTCCATGAGGCGTCGATCCGACAAATGTTCGGATTTTTGACGGTGCGGCGTTACGAAAGATAGAACTTTTCGGCCGACAGCATCTTTGGTGGCGTCTCGCCCAAGGCCTCGAACACCGAGATTTCGCAGACCCGGCACAGGCCGTCGAGCGCGAGGTCGTTGGCTTCGGTGCCAAACGGATCCTCAAGCTCTTCCGAAAGCGCGTCGAGGCCGAAGAAGGTGTAGGCGATCAGCGCCGTGAACAATGGCGTTGCCCAACCGGTGGTCGAGATCAGGCCAATCGGCAGCAGCAGGCACACGATGTAGGCCGTGCGGTGCACCAGCAGCGTGTAGGCGAAGGGCAAGGGCGTGCCGGCGATCCGCTCGCAGCCGGCCTGGATGGCGGTGATTGACGCCAGCCTCTCATCCAGAATGCGGAAACCGATCGTGTCGAGGTCGCCAGCCCGGCGCTGCGCATTGGCACGGCGGCCCATGCGCCTGACCATCTCGTCCGCCGGATTGGCGAAACTAGCGGCCGTCCCGGCTTCAGCCTCGATGAAGGCATGGACCTCCTTGACGCTGTCGATCTTGCGCAACTGGCCGCGCAGAAAATGACAGAAGGCCAGCGCTTCCATCAGCAGGGCGCGCTGCTCGGCCCGATCGGGAATGAGGCTTGTCGTGGCGCGGGCCAGATTGCGGATTTCGAAGACCAGCGCGCCCCACAGTTTGCGCGCCTCCCACCAGCGATCATAGGCGGCGTTGTTGCGAAACGACAGATAGATCGACAAGGTCACGCCCACCAGTCCGAAAGGCGTGATGTTGAAGACGCCGAGATCGAGCTGGAACCGGCGCGCCACGACGAGGATGACCACCG
The DNA here is from genome assembly GCF_006440875.1 of Mesorhizobium sp. B2-5-7. Classification (NCBI taxonomy): domain Bacteria; kingdom Pseudomonadati; phylum Pseudomonadota; class Alphaproteobacteria; order Hyphomicrobiales; family Phyllobacteriaceae; genus Mesorhizobium; species Mesorhizobium sp. B2-5-7. Next base: position 16,468 of record NZ_VFUO01000002.1, read on the forward strand.
AATAGATCGCGAAGCCGAAAATCTGCGGCAGGATGCGTGGCACCACCGAACCACGCATGATGAAGAACAGCTGCAGGAAGGTGGGGCGCGGACGAACGATCATTCGGGAGCCTTTCACGGGCGAGCGTCGGCCCTCAGCTCCTGTATTGTGCGATGCGGCGGCCATGCAAGCCCGGCCGCCAGCGACATTGCCATGTCGTCCGTGTGTCGACTACCGGTGTGTGCTGTTTGCGGATATTGAGAAGCTGCTGCCGTCCCGATGCAGGCGAGGAAAAAAATGACGGGCGAGACCGATCTGAGCACTCTGTTGGCGTCGATGATGCCGGAACTGCGCGATGGCATCTATGTCTTCGCCACGCTGGCGCCTGGCGTTCCACAGCCCGAAGGCCTCGAACCGGTCATGGCGTTTCGGGAGCGCGAAGGCACGACGCTGATCGTGACGGAGGAAGCCGCCCGGAGCACTGAGCTGACCGCCTCGTTCCGCTGCCGGATGATCACGCTGAACGTCCACTCATCGCTGGAAGCCGTCGGCTTCCTTGCCGCCATCACCGCGCGCCTCGCCGCCGCCGGCATGGGCGTCAACCCGGTCTCGGGTTTTTACCACGACCATCTGTTCGTGCCGGCTGGGCGGGCGGAGGAGGCGATGGCGGTGCTGCGCGAACTGAGTGTGGATAGTGCGAGTTGAAATCGGCGCAAAGCGGCTAATCTCATGAGTCGCAGCGCCAAAATGGACAGGCCAGCGCCGCCCCTCATCCCCCTGCCGGGACCTTCTCCCCGTATAGTGACGGGGAGAAGAGGGCTAACGGCCGGAGGCCGGGCCCGCGACGGCGGGCCGCCGGTCGTCCGGCGCCCTCGCGGAGGGCCAGCCGCGGCAGCGGCGATACGGCCCGTGAGCGAAGATTATGCCGCCTTCTTCTTCGGCTGGATCAGGCCGCGCTCTACCAGGAGCTCGGCGATCTGCACGGCGTTCAGCGCCGCGCCCTTGCGCAGATTGTCGGAGACGATCCACATCGACAGGCCGTTGTCGATGGTCGAATCCTCGCGGATGCGCGAGATGAAGGTGGCGTCCTCGCCGGCCGATTCCAGCGGCGTGATGTAGCCGCCATCCTCGCGCTTGTCCAAGACCTGGCAGCCCGGCGCATCACGCAGGATGTCGCGCGCCTCATCGGCGGTGATCGGCTTCTCGAACTCGATGTTGACCGCTTCCGAATGGCCGATGAACACCGGCACGCGCACGCAGGTCGCCGTCAGCTTGATCTTGGGATCGAGCATCTTCTTGGTCTCGGCGACCATCTTCCATTCTTCCTTGGTAAAACCGTCATCGAGGAAGACGTCGATATGCGGGATGACGTTGAAGGCGATGCGCTTGGTGAACTTCTTGACGTCGACGCTGTCGGCGACGAACACCGCGCGCGTCTGCGTGAACAGCTCGTCCATGCCTTCCTTGCCGGCGCCGGATACCGACTGGTAGGTGGCGACGACGACGCGCTTGATGGTGGCGAAATCATGCAGCGGCTTCAGCGCCACGACGAGCTGCGCCGTCGAGCAATTCGGGTTGGCGATGATGTTCTTGCGTGTGAACAGCGAGATCGCGTCCGGGTTAACCTCGGGCACGATCAGCGGCACGTCCTGGTCGTAACGGAAGGCCGACGAATTATCGATGACGACGCAGCCCTGCTTGCCGATCTTCGGCGACCATTCCTTGGAGACATTGCCGCCGGCCGACATGATGCAGATGTCAGTGTCGGAAAAATCATACTGGTCGAGCGGCCTGACCTTCAGCGTGCGGTCGCCGAACGACACTTCCGTGCCCATGCTGCGCCGCGAGGCGAGCGCCACGACTTCGCTCACTGGAAAGCCGCGCTCTTCCAGGATGTTGAGCGTTTCCCGGCCCACATTGCCCGTGGCGCCGACTATCGCAACCTTGAAACTCATAAAAATCTCCTGTCCCTCTCCGCTTGGTTTTTGGAGAAAACCCGCCGGCCAAGTGCGGGTTCCGTCCCCCGGGCCGGACCCGGGAGAGGGTGGTTAGGCCAAGGGAATCACACCGTTTTGGTGGTGGTTTTGGTGGTTTTCTTGGCCAAGAATGGGGTTTTGCCGGAACGAGGCGACGCAGAGACGCGCCCGGCCCAATGGTTCGCATTGAGGCTGGGGGCATCGAATGCAAGAAGAGCCATCAAAAGGCCGCGCATCGAAAAACGATCCCGTTCGAAGCGGGCTTTTACGCGGTTTGCGGCAGGAGTCAATTGGCGGTACGCCGCATAGCCTTCACGGCACCCTGTACAAGAAGGGCGGCAGGAAGTACGAACGGCCAAGATTGTTTGGCTGGCGTCGCCAGCCCCCCGGCATGTGCTCCATGATGAGCGCAGAACCCTGAATTCCGAAAGAACGAGATGTCCAACTTCGATGGTATTGTTCCCGCGCTGGCACAAGCGCTGGAAAAACGCGGTTATTCCGACCTGACACCGGTGCAGAAGGCGGTGCTGGAGCTCGGCCAGGCCGACGCGCTGGTATCGGCGCAGACCGGCTCGGGCAAGACCGTCGCCTTCGGCCTTGCCATGGCGCCGACGCTGCTCGACGGCGCGGAACGTTTCGGCCCGGCAGCGGCGCCGCTGGCATTGGCGGTGGCGCCGACACGCGAACTGGCGCTGCAGGTGACGCGCGAGCTCGAATGGCTCTATGAGCCAACCGGCGCCACGGTGGCGTCCTGCGTCGGCGGCATGGATATGCGCACCGAACGGCGCGCGCTGGAGCGCGGCGCCCATATCGTCGTCGGCACGCCCGGCCGGCTGCGCGACCACATCACGCGGCATTCGCTCGACATGTCGACGCTGAAGGCCGTGGTTCTCGACGAGGCCGACGAGATGCTCGACCTCGGCTTTCGCGAGGACCTCGAATTCATCCTCGATGCCGCACCGGCCGAGCGCCGGACGCTGATGTTCTCGGCCACCGTGCCGCGCTCCATCGCCACGCTCGCACAGGGCTATCAGCGCGATGCCGTGCGCATCTCGGCCGCCGGCGAGGAAAAGCAGCATCTCGACATCGAGTATCGGGCGCTGAATGTAGCCCAGGCCGACCGCGAGAACGCCATCATCAACGTGCTGCGCTTCTATGAGGCCAAGAACGCGCTGGTGTTCTGCAACACGCGCGCCGCCGTCAACCATCTGACCGCACGCTTCAACAACCGCAATTTTTCCGTCGTGGCGCTCTCGGGTGAACTCAGCCAGAACGAACGCAGCCACGCGCTGCAGGCGATGCGCGACGGCCGCGCGAAAGTCTGCATCGCCACCGACGTCGCGGCGCGCGGCATCGACCTGCCCAATCTCGAGCTGGTGATCCACGCCGACCTGCCGACCAATCCCGAAACGCTGCTGCACCGAAGCGGCCGCACGGGACGTGCCGGGCGCAAGGGCGTCAGCGCGCTGATCGTGCCTAACAGCGCCCGCAGGCGCACCGAGCGGCTGCTGCAAAGCGCCAAGCTGACGGCGACCTGGGCGAGCCCGCCCTCGGCCGACGACGTGATGCGGCGCGACGACGAGCGCATTCTTGCCGACCCGGCTTTCGACGAACCGGTCAAGGATGACGAGCGCGAGTTCATCGATGCGCTTCTTAGCCGGCATGGCGCCGAACAGGTGGCGGCCGCTTTCGTGCGCCAATGCCGCGCCAGCCGCTCGGCGCCCGAGGATCTCATGGACGTCGCGCCTTTCACGCCATCGCGTGAAAGAGCGGCGGGCGAAAAGTTCGCTCATCGCGACGAGGCGCCCAGCCGCCGCGACGATTTCGGCGACAGCGTCTGGTTCTCGCTGTCGGTGGGGCGCCGGCAGAATGCCGAGCCGCGCTGGCTGATCCCGATGCTGTGTCGTGCCGGCAGCATTTCCAAGCGCGAGATCGGCGCCATCAAGATGCAGCCGGAAGAGACGTTCGTGCAGATCGCCGCCGACTGGGCGGAGCGCTTTCTCGCCGCGATCGGTCCCGACCGCAAATTGCAGGGCAACATCGTGGTCAAGCGGCTGGACGGCACGCCGGACCTGTCGCGGGCCGGCTATCAGCCGCCGAGCCCGGACAAGAAGCCGCATCGCGGCAAGGCGCCGTTCGACCCGAACGCGCCGAAGCGCAAATTCGAGAAGCGTGCACCGGCTTCAGTCGACCAGCGTCCGGCCACCACGCATGAGGCAAAGCCGTGGGCGAAGAAGCCGGGCAAGCCGAAATTCGACAACGCCGGTCCGCCAAAAAACAAGAAGACGAAGAAGCGGCCTTCGTAGGAATCCAGACTGGCCGCGCTCTGCTTCAGGCCGGCCCGGATGATCGCCGCCCAGCTTGCCGACGCCAGTGTCGGCCGGTGCTGTCTGGCGATGTGCCCGGCCAGGGACGCGCGGCAGGCATCGGAGCGCTTGGCTGTCATAGCTATGGGCGGCTTGCCCATGGGCTTGGGCCTGTGCCACATCTTGGCAGGGAACGGGCTACAAGGGGCGGGCGGATGCGCGGTGAAGTGCTTCACTATGACGAGGACCAGGGCTTCGGCTTCATCACCGGAGCCGACGGCAGCAGCTACACTTTCACCCGCGAGAACCTGCGCCGGCAAACCGCCATGCCCAACGGGACGGCGGTCGAGTTCCAGCCGGGCGGCGGCCAGGCGCGCGACGTCTTTTCGACCGCTGGCCAAACCACCGCAGGCCCGGCCGTGAACTCGACGGTTGGCGCAGGCATAGATGCGGCACCGGCCCAAGCCGGCACCGCATCCACAGCCCGCGCACCGCAGGCGCAGCATTTCGGCCGATCCAGCGAGAGCGCAACCGCCGAACCCAGTGATCTCTGGGGCTATTTCTGGCGTGGACTGACGCAGAACTACTTCAACTTCGCCGGCCGCGCCCGCCGCAAGGAATATTGGGGCTATTGCCTGTTTTGGGTGGTCTGCCTGCTGATCGTCGGCGGCATCGGCATCTTCACCGATATCGAAATGGGCAATTTCGACACAGATGTCTCGGCGGCGGTGACGGTCGGCCTCTGCGGCACCTTCCTCTTGGCGACGCTCCTGCCCGGCCTCGGCATGACCGTGCGCCGGCTGCACGATATCGGCCTGTCGGGCTGGCTCTATCTGGTGATCCTGATCCCCAGCATCGGCAGCCTGATCATCCTGGTCTTCGCGCTGATCCCGACCCAGGCGCGTGAAAACCAGTGGGGACCGATACCGGCGGGAGTCAGGGTTTAGGAGCCAGATCCCTCGAAAAGTCACTCCAAAAAAACGACGGTTCAGCCGAACTTCGTATCACAGACGAAGATTCCGCTTGCAATTTAATCCGCGCACAGATAGTCTGTGTGCGGATTAAATAGATGAATGGAGCAAGACGATGTGGACCAATGAATACACCGCGACTTCCCCCCTTCCTGCGCAAGCCATCTGGAACGCGCTCAAGGCCTTGCATGAAGGCCGCCTGACTTATGAAGGCTCCGATACCTTCGTGCTGCATGGGCCATTCGCCAAGGGCACCCGCGTCTCGGTGACGCCGGTCGGTCAGGACACGTTCGAATCGACCATCGTCGATCTCGTCGAAAACGTGACCTATGCCGATGAAACTTCGTTCGGCGACACCAAGCTGCTGTTCCGGCACACTCTGGTGCCTGTCGAAGGCGGCACGCAGGTGACGCACCGGCTCGATATCTCAGGCCCTTCGGCCGCCGAGGTCGGCCCTGAACTCGGGCCCCAGATCAGTGGCGATTTCGACGTGTCGATGGCCAAGTTGTTCGAGGCGTTGGCGAACCGTGGCTGAACTCGACACGCGCTTCAAGGGCGGGCCGTCGGAGAGCCCCGGCTTGCTGCTCTGGCGAACCACCATGCGCTGGCAGCGCGTCATGACGGCGGCGCTGGCGCCGCTCGACCTGACGCATGTCCAGTTCGTGCTGCTCGCCTCGGCGATGTGGCTTGGCCGCAATGGCGAACCGCCCAACCAGGTGCAGCTCGCCGCCCAGGCCGGCACGGAGGTGAAGATGACCTCGGACGTCGTCGCCCGGCTGGAGGCCAAGGGCTTGATCGCACGCGAAGCCGATCCCCGGGATTCCCGGGCCAAGGTGATCCGCGTCACCGCCGCCGGGGCGGCGGCCGCCCAGCAAGCGATCGTCGCCGTCGAGGCCGCCGACTCAGCGTTTTTCGAGCCGGTGGACGAGGCGCGGCTCGTCGGTCTGCTGCGGCAGCTTGCCGGCGAGATCCGCTGATTATCCCAGGAACTTGGCGATGATCGCGTCGCCCATTTCGACCGTGCCGACCTCGGTCATGCCGGGTGAGAAAATATCCTTGGTGCGCAGGCCCTGGTCGAGCACGGCGGCGATAGCGCCTTCAAGCTTGTCGGCTTCGTCGACCATGCCGAAGGAATAGCGCAGGCACATGGCGAAGGAGGCGATCATGGCGATCGGGTTGGCGATGCCCTTGCCGGCAATGTCGGGTGCCGAACCGTGCACCGGCTCGTACAGCGCCTTGCGCTTCTTGGTCTTGGCGTCAGGCGCGCCGAGCGAGGCCGACGGCAGCATGCCGATCGAGCCGGTCAGCATGGCGGCGATGTCGGACAGCATGTCGCCGAACAGATTGTCGGTGACGATGACGTCGAACTGCTTTGGCCAGCGCACCAGCTGCATGCCGCCGGCATCGGCCAGCATGTGGTCGAGCTTGACGTCGGAATAGCGTGCCTTGTGGGTCTGGGTGACGACCTCGTTCCACAGCACGCCCGACTTCATGACGTTGCGCTTTTCCATCGAGGTGACATGGTTCTTGCGGGTCCGCGCGAGCTCGAAAGCGACGCCCGAAATGCGCTCGATCTCGAACGTGTCGTAGACCTGGGTGTCGATGCCGCGCTTCTGGCCGTTGCCGAGATCGATGATCTGCTTGGGCTCGCCGAAATAGACGCCGCCGGTCAGCTCACGCACGATGAGGATGTCGAGGCCTTCGACGACTTCCTGCTTCAGCGAGGACGATGCGGCCAGCGCCGGATAGCAGATGGCGGGCCTGAGATTGGCGAACAGCTCCATGTCCTTGCGCAGGCGCAGCAGGCCGGCTTCGGGGCGCACCTCGTAAGGCACGGCATCCCATTTCGGTCCGCCGACGGCGCCGAACAGCACCGCGTCCGCAGCCATCGCCTTTTCCATGTCGGCGTCGGAAATCGCCGCACCGTGCGCATCGAAGGCGCAGCCGCCAACCAGGCCCTCGTCGGTGACGAAGCCACTGCCGAGCTTTGCGTTCATGGCCGAGATCAGCTTCTTGACCTCGGCCATCGCCTCGGGGCCGATGCCGTCGCCGGGGAGCAGGAAAAGATGCTTCGTTGCCATGGTGAGCCGTCCCAGAAAGAATGCGTTTCGGTTTGCAGCGTCCTTCGCGCGCCAAAGAGGCGCGCGGCGCTGTGCGACGCGGCCTTGCTAAACGCCAAGCGGTTGCAGCGCAAGGGGAGGACGAAGGACCTGTCGCCGCTGTCCCGCCGGCATGTCCAAGTTAGTGGCCACGGAAGATGCGCTCACCGGTGCGAGAGAATGTTGACCAGCCGGCCCAGCGGATCGCGCACATAGAAGCGCCGCACGCCCCAGGGTTCATCGGCGGGTCCGTATTCGACGGCGAAGCCGGCGCCCTTCATGGCTTCGAATGCCGCATCGACATCGTCCACCTCGATCGACAGATCCGGCACCGGCGTACCGGACCCGCCTTGCGTCATGAAGCTGACCTGCAGCTGCATCATGTCCTCGGAACCGTAGGTTACGATCCAGCCCTGATCCATCAGGATGTCGAGGCCAAGCACGTCATGGTAGAAACGGTTCGCCGCGGCCACGTCCGGCGTTTCGATATTGGCCACGATACGCCGGACCTTCATGGCGGAAGTCTCCTCACACGGTACGCCGCAGCGCCGTCACCTCGATCTCGATCTTCATTTCCGGCTTGTTGAGCTGGCAGACGACCATCGTCGCCGCCGGCCTGATGTCGCCGAATGTCTCGCCGAGGATCGGGAAGACGACATCCACGAAGGCCTGGTCGGTGATGTAGTAGTGCGCGCGCACCACGTCGGATATCTCGAAGCCGCCATCCTGCAACGCCTTGCCGATCGTCGCCAGGCAATTGCGCGTCTGCGCCTCGACACTGTCCGGCATCGTCATGGTGGCGTAGTCGTAGCCGGTCGTCCCGGACACGAAGCACCAGTCGCCCTGCACCACGGCGCGTGAATAGCCGGCGGTCTTTTCGAACGGCGAGCCGGTTGAGATGAGCTTGCGCATGGGGGAGCCTCGCATTGTTGCAGCTAGTCTGCGGGGAAAAACCGATCCTGCCATGGGCCAATGCGGATGGATCGGCGGTGCAGAAACTGTGGCCTCGACGGGCCAGCTTGTGCCCGGACGCCACAAAGGGAAATCGGCAAAGTCAACCGCCGCCACAATTTCTGCTTGCATTCAGGAACAAAAAGAGAACTATATATGTATCCGCGAGAGCAGACGCGGTCACTCCGGGGGGAGGAATCATTATGTCAAGCCGCACCGTCGCGCTCGCTCGCGCCTTCGTGGTACGGTTTTCGCGCGTGCCGGTGGTAGTCTTGACAGCGATGGCGGCCCAGGCCGGGCTTGGCTCTACGGCGCTTGGCGCGGGCATGGATTACGCCACCTGTTTCAGCGACGGCAAGGTTGGCGCCGACCAGCAGATCGCCGCCTGCACGCCCATCGCCGAGGACAGCAGCGAGATACCCGATCTGCGCGTGAATGCCTATTTCTGGCGTGGCCTTGCCTATACGCAAAAGAATGATATCGACCATGTCATCGCTGACATGAATGAGGTGATAGCGCTCGATCCGACTTACGTGCGCGCTTTTACCAACCGCGCCATTGCCTGGGAGAGCAAGGGGGACTTCGACCGAGCCGTGGCGGACTATACGGGCGCGATCGCGCTCACGCCGAACGACGCCAACCTCTACGCCTATCGCGCCAGGGCACTCGGCAAAGGAGGCGAGCATGATCGCGCTATTGCCGAGTGCGACAAGGCGATCGACATCGACCCCGCCAACGAGATCGCCTATGGCGTGCGCGGTGTCCAATGGGAAGACAAGGGCGACGCGGCGCGGTCCCAAGCCGACTATGACAAAGCGGAGAGCGTCCGTACCGACCCGGTCGCGCCTTATCAAGACCGCGTCCGCTCGTGGATCGCGAAGGGCGAGCGCAAGCGCGCTGAAGCCGACTGCAAGTACATAGCTGGCGTCGACGTGAGCAAAGGACGCGCTTGCAGCCACCTGATCGTGAAAGCTCTCGGCGACCCGCGCGACGGCGGCCCCGGCTCAAACCCCGCTTCTGCTCAAAATGCGATTGGAGTGGGGTGGCAGGAAAAGGGCGACCATACCCGCGCCATCGCTGCATTCGACGAGGCTATCCGGCTCAATCCAACAAGTTCCGCTTTCTACTTCAATCGCGCCAAGAGCTGGGGCTTAAAGAAGAATTATACCCGCGCGCTCACCGATCTGAATGAAGCCGTCCGCCGCAACCCGGCCAACGCCGAGGCTTATCGCGTGCGCGGGATGACTATGGCTCGAATCGGCAATTCAAAGGAGGCTTTTGCCGACCTCGACAAAGCGATTTCCATCAGTGCCGACGATCCAAAACCGTATTTTGAGAGGGCGCTTGTCTGGGAGACGAGCGATCCCAACAAGGCACTCGCCGATCTGGATAAGGCAATCGCGCTCGATCCGGCCAACGTGGGCTACCGCAACGAAAGGCTTCGCGTCCAGCTCGACAAGCGCAGGGCGAAGGGGCAACCCGTACTGCAGGCACCAGACACGGAGGACAATCAGGGTCCCGAGACCGCCGACACCTCCAACCCAGCCGCGATGCAAGCGGCGAAGCCTGCCGAGCCTCCAACGTATGAGCCGTTTCAGCCATACCCCAAGAAGGTGGATCATTCCGAGATCGTGGCCTCGACGCTCAAGCGGGGCCTGGAGCAACAGGCGCGTGGAAATCTCAATGACGCGATAGACTCGTTCAACTTTGCAATCGAACGCGACCCCTACAATGCCGACGCCTTCTACAACCGCTCGATCGCCGAGGCATCGCGAGGGAACGACGCCGTCGCCGCCAAGGACTGCCGGCGCGCCGTTGATCTCGACCCCAGGCGAACGGGTTCCTGCAACGACCATGCGTCGGCCGAACCAGCCGAGTCGGCTGCGGGAGGGACCAGGAACCCGGCAGCTGCGAAAGTCCTGATCGAGCGCGCCAAGGCGCGTCTCGCGGAATATAGCGCCGACAGCGCGCTCATCGATCTTGCCACTGCGATCCGCCTCGATCCCGACAATGCTGAAGCCTATCTGCGCGAGGGCGAGCGAGGGCGACGAACGGGGACAAGGCCGGAGCATCGGCGGATTGCCGTCACGCGGTCGAACTCGATCCGAAATGGGCAGGAGCTTGCGACGAGCAGGTTGCAAGCGGCGAAAGCATGCAGTTGACTCCACCGAGGGTGGAACAGCCGAAACCCTCCGTCGCGGCCGGGGTTGAAATCCTGGCCCGGCAACTCAGCCAGGGTAAAGCAAAGCCAACCGAAAAGCTGCCCGCGTCAAAGATAACGGAGCTGGCTCAGGCGGCTCGCCCGGGCGTCCTGAGCGCAGTGCAGAACGGCGACACTTTCTCGGGTGCCGGAAAATACGAGCAAGCCATCGGGCAATATGAGAAGGCGATCGCCCTCGACCCCAATAGCCCGTTCGCCTATTTCGGTCGCGGCAAGGCCTGGGCCGCAAAACGCAACTACAGTCGAGCGATCGCCGACTATGATCGGGTGATCGATCTCCTCCCAAACTTAGAGTCGGCGTGGATTTTCCGGGGCATCGCCAAGACCATGTCGGGCGATGTTGACGGAGCCTTGGCGGATTGTAGCCAGGCCGCCAAGATTGACCCGGAAGCGAGCGACGCATTTGTCTGTTCCGCGTCGGCTTGGAGCGCCAGGGGCGACGCCGAGCGGGCGATCGCGGCCTACTCAGTGGCGATTAAGATCGACCCGAAAAATGCAGCCAGTTACTTCGGGCGCGGCATGGCACGAGTCGACATGAATGACTATGAGGGCGCCATTGCCGATTTCGATCAGGCGATAAAATTCGATCCTTACAATGTCAGCTATGTGACCGAGCGCATTACGGCTCTGGCCGCGAAGGCAAAAGACGCTGCTGCATCGGGTGCCGTTGGGCCTGAGCCGAAGAATCTAAAGGCTTTGACCGATCGTGGCTACACTATTCCACCTGCAGCCAGAGTGGCTTTCGAGCAGGGAGGGGTGCTGGATAACGAAAATGACTATGACGGCGCCATCGCGCAGTATGGCAAGGCAATCCTCCTGTTCCCTGCATTCCGGGACGCATATGTGGCCCGCGCCTTCCTTTGGGAGATAAAGGGCGATTATGCTCAGGCCATTGCCGATTTCAGCCTTGCGATCGCGATCAACCCCGACATTGGCGAGACCTATGGCGATCGCGGCCGCAACCTCAAATATCAAGGGGATTATGACGGAGCGGTGGCGGATTACGACAAAGCCGTCCGTCTTGATCCAACGAACGCCAGGAGCTATGCCGGTCGAGGCATGTTCCGAATGGCCCGGCGAGAAGACGCAGCAGCACTTGCCGATTTCGAGACTGTGCTCAGCCTCGATCGCAATAACGTTTTCGGTTACTTCGGCCGAGGAGCGATCGGCGTTCGCCAATCGAACTATGATGGCGCCATTGCCGATCTGAACCAAGCAATAAGGATGAAGCCGAATTTCGCTGCCGCTTATCAAGCGCGAAGCCAAGCATGGGAAGCCAAGGGAAACCACAAACGCGCCGAGGCCGACCGCAAGAAAGCGCTCAGCCTCGAAGCGAAATAAGCTTGTCCGTCGGAGTTGCATGGAGGTCGTCCGACTGGTCCGATGGCGGGCTCACAACGGTGAGCCGGTGATGAATCAGGCTCGCAGTTGCGCCAGGACGCCTGCGATATCACCCATGCCCAATGCCGATGATGCGACCGTCTTCCACCCGAAAAAATGTCGCAGGAGGTGAAGTGCAGCGTCCGGCCGGTCGGTGCGACACCGAAATAGACACCTTGTGTGCCGCTGTAGACGAAGCTCGCGGCCACATGGTCCTTGTCGGCGACCACGACTTCCGTGACGACTTTGAGATCCGGCATTGCCGTCAGCCGCGCCTTGAAGAAAGCGACCGTCGCCTGTTTCGGACTGACATTGGCCGGCGGCGGTGCCGCGGCGCTCTGTTGATGATTCACATAGGTGTCGGCGAACAGTTCGGAGAAGGCGTCGATATCGCCCGCGCTCAATGTCGCCGCGAACCGTCCCGCCAGTGGTTGAGCCGAGCAGCCGCCCGGGCGAGGGTCGGTGTCAGCAAGCCGCCACCGAGAAGCAGCCCGGCTGCTGTCACTTGTCGCTGATTCTGCATCGTAGCCTCCGTCGGGAAATGGCGACGGAAGACCGTCGCGCTTGGCGACAGCGCTAGTTCGCCGACCCCAGCGCCTTGTCCAGCGCTTCCTTCACATCGGCCGGCCATGTCGCCAGCGCCGGCCAGGCGTTCGGTTGGCCATTGTCGCCGCGGCGGGCGAAATAGAGCTGGTGTTTGGCCGGGTCGACGGCCATGAAGCCGTCATTGCCGCCGCAATCATGCGGCACGCAGCCGCTGGCGAAGAAGGCGCCGGACGCGGTCTTTTCCGTGCCGCCGCCGACCAGCAGGCTGGTCGCCATATCGGGCATGTCCTTGCCGAGCAGCTTTTCGGCTTCCTTGTAGACAGCCTCATTGTGGAAGGCGTCGATGATGTTCTGGTACTTTTCCGGATCGATGTCTTTCCAGTCGGTGCCGGGTTCGGGCATGTAGGTGAGATTGCCCGAAATCGTCAGCCCATCCGTCGGCGACCACTGCAGCGCCGGCTTCTGGTCCCCCGGCAGGAGATAGGGCACGAAATAGATGGCGTTGTCGGACACTCCCGCGGGCGGCGCTCCGCACTCGTCCTGCTCAACCTTGGTGCTCTGGATGGCGCCGCCTTCCGGCTTCCAGACGATCACCGTCGCCGGGCCGCATTGATTGCCGCCATCGCCAACATCGAACAGGGCCACCTTGATGCCGCCAACCTCCACAATCTTGTCGAAGAAGAGATCGTAATTGCTGGCCAGCTGCTTACCGTCATAAGCAAGCACCTTCTCGCCGTCCTGCTCCGGCTGCGTGATGGTGAGGTGGCCGCCTTCGAACGGCACCGGCGCCTGTTTGTCGTCGTCAGCGGCGTCGGCGGCGTTGGCTCCCGCATCCTGATCGGTGGCCGGCTTTTCCACCGCCGGCGCCTGTTGCGCGGCGGGCGTCTGGGTCTGCGCGAGCCCGCTCGCGGCGGGCGCCAGCAACAAGGCCAGCCCGCAAACGCCGGCAAGAAGCTGATGTCTCATGACTGTCCCTCCCTCGACCCGGCCCGGAAAGGACCCGGTCCTGGCGGCCGCTCAGGCCCAGGGGCGCAGTTCGGCGTTCTTCTTCTCGAACGAGGCGATGGCGCCTGCCTTTTCCATGGTCAGGCCGATATCGTCGAGCCCATTGAGCAGGCAGTGCCGCTTGAAGTCGTCGAGGTCGAAGGTGACCACGCCGCCGTCCGGACCGCGGATTTCCTTGGCTTCGAGATCGATCGACAGGGTGGCGTTGGAGCCGCGCGATGCGTCGTCCATCAGCTTCTCCAGGTCCTCGGGGCTGACGGTGATCGGCAGCACGCCGTTCTTGAAGCAGTTGTTGTAGAAGATGTCGGCGAACGAGGTCGAGATGACGCAGCGTATGCCGAAATCGAGCAGCGCCCATGGCGCGTGTTCCCTGCTCGAGCCGCAGCCGAAATTGTCACCGGCAACCAGGATCTGCGCCTTGCGGTAAGCCGGCTTGTTGAGCACGAAATCCGGATTTTCGGAGCCGTCGTCCCTGTAGCGCATCTCGGCGAACAGGCCGGTGCCAAGCCCGGTGCGCTTGATCGTCTTGAGATAATCCTTCGGGATGATCATGTCGGTGTCGACATTGACGATCGGCAGGGGAGCGGCGACGCCGGTGAGCTTGGTGAATTTTTCCATGGCTTTGGCCCGTGTTTTCGTTGCGGGGGATTTGCTGAGGCTCGGTTTACACAAAGCCGCGGGCAAATAAAAGGCAACTGTTCGTGCGCGCCGGCACAAGGGCGCTGCGCAAAACAGCTTCGAATTCACCGCCCGATGGTGCAGTCTGGTCCAATGGTGGAAAACTCCCACGTTCTCTATGCGCGTGAACCGGCGCTCGGCATTCCCGAATTCCGCCGGGTGCTGGTGGAATCCGGTCTCGGCGAAGCCCGGCCCGTCGACGACGAGGCAAGACTGAAGGCGATGCTGGAGGGCGCCAACCTGATCGTGACCGCCCGTCTCGACATGGCCGGTCTTGATATGGAAGCCCCGCCGCTGATTGGCGTTGCCCGCTGCCTGACCGACTTTTCCTGGGTCTGCTACATCAGCGATCTTGCCGTCTCGGCCAAGGCGCAAGGGTTGGGTATCGGCAAGGGACTGATGGGCGAGGTGGCCCGGCAGCTCGGACCGTCGGTCGCCATCAGCCTGATTTCCATGCCGGACGCTGTCGGATTCTATGAACGCATCGGCATGAAGCGCGTGCCCGACGCCTTCTGGATCTCCCGCCAGCGCTGACTTTCCTCTGTGATCCATCCATCGTCAACGGTGAGCGACCTTGTCGCTTGACATGCAACCAAATGGTTGCATATTAAAGCCATGAGCATGGATGCCGTCTTTCGCGCCCTGGCCGACCCGACACGCCGGCAATTGCTGGACAGCCTGCATGCCAGGAACGGACAGACGCTCAATGCGCTGTGCGCGGAGATGGCCATGACCCGCCAGGCGGTGACCAAGCACCTGGCGATCCTGGAAGAGGCGAACCTCGTCACCACCATCCGCCGGGGCCGAGAGAAGGAGCACTACCTCAACCCGGTTCCGATCAATGAGATCGCCGAACGCTGGATCGGCAAATTCGAGCGCCACCGGCTTGATGCATTGAGTGATCTGAAGAAACGCCTCGAAAGGGAAGACTGATGAGCAACAGCTTCGTTTACGTGACCTATATCCGCACCACGCCGGAGAAACTCTGGGAGGCGTTGACCGACCCGGAGTTCAACCGGCAGTTTTTCCTCTGCTCCTATCAGGAGAGCGATTGGAAAGTGGGCTCCAGCTGGAAGCTGATCTTCCCGGACGGCCGTGTCGCCGACAGTGGCGAGATTCTCGAGATCGACCCGCCACGACGCCTGGTCATCAAATGGCGCAATGAATGGATGCCCGAGATCAGGCAAGACGGCTACACGCGCTGCACCTTCACCATCGAGCCCGACGGCGAGCTGATGAAACTTGCCGTCACCCATGAGGCGGACGGCCCGCACAGGCTGATCGGCAATGTCGCCAAGGGCTGGCCGCTGGTGCTGGCCAGCCTGAAGAGTCTGCTCGAGACCGGCAAGGGATTCGAGCGTCCGCCATCGAAAGCTTGAACTCGTTTCGCTAGCGGAACAAATTTCACGTGGAGGCATCGATGATGCACGCTCTCAGGGTGCGGAGCATGACCAATGGCGAGACGATCATGGCATCGGCCGAGATCGGCGCGCCTCCCGAACGCGTCTTCGGGGCGCTGGTCGGCAAGGAAGCCGAGCAATGGTGGGGGTCAGCCGATACCTACCGGATGGCCGACTGGTCGGCCGACCTTCGCGTCGGCGGCCGCTGGACTGTTGTCGTGCGCACGGCCGGCGGTAGGGACCTGCCGGCCGGCGGCGAATTCCTCGAAATCGAAACACCGCGCCGGATCGTGCAGACGTGGGCCCATGGCTGGGACCATCCCGCGCTTGGCCGGCGACAAACCAGGGTCGCCTGGCTGCTGGAGCCTATCGCCGACGGCACGCGCGTCACCATCTGCCATGGCGGCTTTGGCGGGCGGCAAGAGGCGGCGGCTGAACATGCCGAGGACTGGGCCCGGGTGCTGGCCTGGCTGCAGGCGCATGTCGAGGCTGGTAGGCTGGCTGCGGCCTGATCGGCGAGCGTCGTCACGCACCCTCCGCACGCCTTGACCCATGCCTCTTCTGGTCCACATCCCTTGCATGGGAAAACAGGCATGTTTCATAGGCACGGCTGGCTGGGGCATTCCGACACGATACAAGAATAATTTCCCACAATCCGGATCGCATCTCGAACGCTACGCCCGGCACTTTCCGATCGTCGAGATCGACACGTCCTTCTACAAGCCGCACCGTCGCGAGACTTACGAACGCTGGGCACACGCCGTGCCGCAGGATTTCCGCTTCGCGGTCAAGATGCCGAAGGCGATCACGCATGAGCGCCGTCTCGTGGACTGCAACGACCCTTTGCAAAGCTTTCTCCAAGAGGTCGAAGGTCTCGGCGCAAAGCTCAGCGTGCTTCTGGTGCAGCTGCCGCCGAGCCTGCCCTTCGAGCCCGATGTCGCGAGCGATTTCTTCGACATGGTGGACACCCGAACCGAAACCAGGCTGGTCTGCGAGCCGCGCCATCCCAGCTGGTTCGAAGCAGAGGCTGAAGCGCTTCTGGCCGTTCGCCGGATCGGACGCGTTGCCGCCGACCCCGCTTCAGTGCCATCTGCCGCGATGCCGGGCGGCTGGCCCGGCCTCGCCTATTTCCGCTGGCACGGCGCGCCGCGCGTCTACTATTCCGACTACGATGCCGACAGCCTCGACCGGTTCAGCCGGCAAGTCGAGGCCGCCGCCGCTTCGGGTGCCGAGGTCTGGGGAATCTTCGACAACACGGCCGGAGGCAATGCGCTGGGCAACGCGCTCAAGGTTGACGCCCAGACTTCGTCATTCTAGGGCGAAGCAAGGAGCGCAGCGACGCGGCGCAGACCCTAGAATCCATGCCGCGACGTCGACTTGTCGCGACAATACGCGCAAATCGGCACCCCCTTCGTTCTGCGCCGTTAGAACACTACGACAACGGTAACGGCATGGATTCCAGGGTCTCCGCGACGTCGCTTCGCTCCTGCTCCGCCCTGGAATGACGAAGAAACTGAGCGCCTGGCAAACCCGCGAGGCAGCCCCTGACCTCAAATCACATTCAATTCCCGGAAGGCCCGCCCTTCGGCGACACGCGCGTAGCCAAATGCCGAGCAGTCGATCGTCCGGTAGCCGCCATGCACGATCAGTTCGGCCAGCGCCTTGCCGACCGCCGGCGCCTGTTGCAGGCCATGGCCGGAGAAACCGTTGGCGAACAGGAAATTCGTCACTTGCGGGTGCGGGCCGATCACGGCGTTCTGGTCCAGCGTGTTGTAATCGTAGTGCCCGGCCCAGGCGCGCGTCGCCTTGATCGCCTCGAAGGCCGGGATGCGGGTTGCCAGCACCGGCCAGATCACCTCTTCAAACAGCGGCCAGTCGACGTCGAAGTCCCCGGGGTCGGCCGGGCCGTCGCCCTCTTCCGGCTCGGCGCCGCCGGTGAGGTAGACCGAGCCTTCCGGCCTGACATAGATGCCGGAGGGATCGACCAATAATGGCATGTCAGTGAATTTGTCCCGCGCGTCGAACACGAAGACGTTGCGCTTGCGCGGCTCGACCGGCAGCGAAAGCTGGGCAAGGGCGGCGACCTTGCCAGCATTCGGCCCGGCGGCATTGATGACGGTGCCGGCCTCGAGCCGATCGCCATTGTCGAGGCTGACGCCGGTGACGCGGTCACCCTGCCGCTCGACGCCGGTGACCGACGCGCTGATGAAGTCGATCTTCTTCTGCCGCAACGCCTTGCGAAACAGCATCAGCATCGCATGCGCGTCGAACCAGCCCTCGCCGGTCCGGCCATAGGCGCCGGCGGTGATGCCTTCGGCCGACAGCCAGGGGAAGCGGCGCGTCAGCTGGTCGGCGTCCTCGAGCAGGATGTCGGCTCCCTCGGCGACCTGCGCTTCGTGGTTGGCTTTCAGGATCGGCAGCCCGGCCTCGCCAGCAAGGATGAGATAGCCGCCCTCGCGAAAACCGATATCGGCGTCGGTGCCGAATTCTTCCTTCAGCCGCCGGAACAGTTTTAGCGTGAACTGCGACAGGCGGATGTTTTGCGGAATGGAGAATTGCTGGCGGATCGAGGCCATGGACAGCGTCGTCGCCGCATGGGCGAATTGCGGGTCGCGCTCGATCAGCGCGATCGAGCCGGAAAACCCTTCCTCGCGCAGATAGTAGGCGATCGAGGACCCGACGATGGCCCCGCCGATGATGACGATGTCGTAGCGCACTTTTTTCTCCGATCCGCCGTCCGCAATCTACGCGACCGGCAAAGTGATCTCGAAGCGCGTGCCGCGCTCGGAGTCAACCAGCCGGATCGTACCATCATGCGCTTTCAGGAGGGCCAGCACGATGCGAAGCCCCATGCCGGTGCCGCCCGTATCGCGTCGCGTGGTGAAGAACGGCTCGAAGATGCGCGCTTGGTTGCTTGGCGAGATGCCGGCGCCGTCGTCGCCGACCAGCACGGTCGCCTTGCCGCCTGCGCTTGCAGCGGTGATCGAAACCAGCGTCGCGCCGTGCCCGGCGGAATTGTCGATGAGGTTGGCAAGCACGATCGCCGCGTTCTCGGCCGAGATGCGCAAGGCCACGTCGCCACCGGCCTTGACTTCAACCGCCAGCCTGGTGTCGACGGGAAGCAGGGCCAGCGCCGCGCCGACCGAGGTGCTTTCGCCGCTGGGTGCGAGGTTTTCGGCCCGCGCCAGGTCGAGCAGCCGCCGGACCAAAAGGTTGAGCCGCCCTGCATCGGTGACGATATTGTCGGAGAAGCGCCGCCGCTCGTCATCGTCCATCGCCGAGCCTGAATCGCGCAGCAGTTCGGCCGCGCCCTGGATCGCCGTCAGCGGCGATTTGAGTTCATGCGAGACATGGGTGGCGAAGGTCTGGATGGCGTCCGAGCGCGCCTGCAGTTTTTCGGCCATGTCGAGAAAGGCGGCGGAAAGCTCCGCCATTTCTCGCGTGCCATGGTGGTCGAGAGGCCGGATCGCGTCGCGCTCGCCGGCGGCGATGCGCTGGGTGCGGTCGATCAGCGCGTAGATCGGCCGGCTGACGGTGCGCAGGAAGACGAGGCCGATAAGCAGCGTGCCGCCGAGAATGGCGATCGCCGCCGCCGTCACCTTGCCGCGTTCGCCATAGAGATGTTTTATGATGTTGTTGGGCGTCCGCGAGACATAGACCACGCCGGCGACCTGGCCGCTCACGGTCACCGGCAGGGCGACGAAGACGCGCACCTTGGTGCCGCGGCTGACCGAATAGAGCGGCGGCGCCGGCTGGTTGGGGATGCGCAGCCGGAGCGCGCTGGCATAGCGCCCGGCAAGTGCTGCGCGCACCTCCTCGACCCCGGCAAGCGACTGCCCGATCTCGTCGCGCCCGGCAATCACCACACCCTGGGGATCGAGCAGCCGGAAGCCGGCCAGCGTGGTCTTCTGCGTCGCGTCGAGAATGCCCGCCAGCCGCGCGCCGATCGTGGCGAAAGCGGGATCGACCGTGGTGGGGATCCCCGCCGGCCGGGTCGCAAGCACGTAGTCCGAGGCGAGATCGAGCCGCGGCTCGATCGGCCGATAGGGCGAATCGAGATTGGCGCCTCGGCTCGCATAGCCATTGGCCGGCGGCATCGCCACGCCAAGCTTTTCCGGTGAAATGCCGGCGTCGCGGACCTCCTGCGCATAGATGGCGGCAATGGCCGCGCCCTGTGCGATCAGTTCTGCCTCGGTCTGGCGGATCAGCTGGTTCTCGTAGAGGCGGAAGAAGAACAGGCCGACCAGCGGCAGGGACATCACCAGGATCAGGATGGCGACGACGACCGTGGCGAGGCGCGGCCGCCATTTGCGGCCGACCCACTTGCTGCCAATCGACTTGCTTGATGTCGTCAGCCGCATCGGCCGAGCCGGAAGCCGACGCCGTGCACGGTCTCGATGACCTCCGGGCACCCCACGGCCGCCAGCTTGGCCCGGATATTGCGGATATGGCTGTCGACGGTGCGGTCGGCGACATGGATCTTGCCGGCATAGGCGTTGGCCATCACCGCGTCGCGGTCGAGCACATGGGTGGGCCGCGCCAGAAACCCTTTCAGGATCGAGAACTCGATCGCCGTCAGGGCGAGCGGCTTGCCGTCGAAGGCGGCCGCGTGGCTGGCCGGCGCCAGGGTGAGCTTTCCCTGCGCGAACTGCCTGTCGTCGGCCAGTTCCGGCGCCGCCGGACGGGCGCGGCGCAGGATGACGTTGACACGGGCGACAAGTTCGCGCGGGCTGAACGGTTTGGTGACATAGTCGTCGCCACCCATTTCGAGCCCGAGGATGCGGTCGATCTCCTCGTCGCGCGCGGACAGGAACAACACCGGCACGTCTGATGTGTGACGCAGCCGCCGGCAGACCTCCAGCCCGTCCATCTCCGGCATGCCGATGTCGAGCACGACAAGGTCGGGTGTGCTTCGTTCGATTGCCTGCAGGGCGGCGGCGCCATCGGAGACGGCAGCCGTTTTCATGCCGGCCTTTTCCAGCGCGAAGCAGATCACTTCGCGGATATGCGGGTCATCGTCGGCGACGAGGATGTGATGCGGCATGGATTAGCGATCCGGCACGGGTTCCGCGGCGCTGGGAACAATAGGCCGCCTGTTGTCGAGATAGCGAAGCAGGCGCCAGTCGCGGAAGCTCCAGCTTCGCCAGTTTTCCTGCAGGCCGCGATACCAGCCTTCATCGACACCGCGCAACCTTGCCAGTTCGCCGACGGCACCGGCATTGGCCGTCCCGCGCTGAGGATCGAAGAAGCGATCGAGCGCTGGAAACGCGTCCGGCCCGAGCGATCGGAGATACCAGGCGTCGAGCGGGATGCCTTGTCCGCTCATTTCGAGGGAATGGTCGACATTGTAGGTGGCGATCATGGCTGCGAAGTTGATGAAACAGCAGGCATAAAGCGTTAGGGATAACGTCAGAAGATTGGCGGAGAGCAGCCATTCACGGGATTTTCCGAGCGCGATACGGGCGACGATCAGCGCAAGGCCGGCCGCCACCAGTCCCATCCAGACGAAAGCGGCGACGCGCCAGTAAGTCAGCGCATAGATGCCGACATAGAGGTCGAGCCGCAGGACCGACGAGACGACCAGCATGATGTTCTGTGCCACCCAGGCATAGACCAGCCGGCGGATGAGCGGGTCGGCCGATGTTTCACTGCCGGGCCTCAGCGCCGCAAGGACAAAACCGGCGGCCAGCAGCGCGGTGGAGATCAAGAGATAGGCGCCGCGATGCGCGTAGGCGGCGTAGCTCAAACCATCGGGAAGCGCGACCCCGCCCCATAGATAGGTGGCGTCGAGCCCGCTCTGCAGCGCAAACAGAATGTTGAAGACGATCAACGCGCGCAGGATGGCGGCCTTGCCGAAGACGATGTCCTCGACGGCGTACCGGTCGGCCGCTGGCTGGGCATCGGCAGGATGGTGATTAGGCCTGGCGATGCGGCGCTGAAAGCGCGGCAGGCGTGGCCGCAGAAAGGCCCAGACGCCGGCAAGCACGAATAGCCAGAAGGCAATCCGCGTCAGCTGGATCAGGTCGAGCAGCTTGAAGACGTCGATCAGCGACAGCCAGTCTTCGATGACCGGATTGGCGGCACCGAAAAGGGCGACGAAGACCGCGCCCAGCGTCAACGGCATTACCCAGACCGCGATTGCCGCCAGCCTTATGCGATGTCCGCCGAACCGCCGCGCCGCTCTTCGCCACTGGAGGAGAAAATCGCCGAGGAACCGGAACGGCGCCGCCAGTCCGAACAGCACGATCTGGCCGGCAATTCGCGCCATGCTGTGCCACGGGCGGCCGCTCAGCGAAAGCGCGAACGCCACCAGCGCGGCAAGCGCGACCGAGACGGACAAGGGGCTGACAGTCTCGGCGAGCGGCAACAGCGCAACAAGCAAGGCGGCCGACTTGAGCCACATCTTGCCGTCGCTGAAGGCGGCGGGATGCACGGCAACCACCGCTGCGGCAAGCAGCGTGGCGAACAGCAGAACCGTGATCCCGGCGGGCTGGCCGTAGAACAGGAAATCGGCGATCGCGACCAGCAGCACGGCGACGCCGAAGCGGCTGCAATAGCTTGGCGCGGCGCGGAAGAAAGAGGTCACGGCCTGATCTTCCTGATGGCGTTCCTTCGCGATGGCGGCGGGCTCTTGCGGACAAATGGGATGGGAATTGCAGCGGGGTTGGCGCGTTGCGGGTCGACCAGCCACCAGCCTTCGCTGCGCAGTCGGTAAGGCAGACGGGGTTTTGCTCGCTTGTGCATGCCGCCTGTGTCGCAGGCCTGCAGGAAAGCGATGCGGCGGATCGGAGGAGGTTTTCGGCAGGCGCGTGCAGTTTTCGTGCAGGGCTGGCGGCTTGCCTCGACCAATCACACACGGCATAGATCTGGCATGACCGAAATCTACCGCCCGCGCCGCTCCGTGCTCTATGTCCCGGCCTCCAACGACAAGGCGCTGGCCAAGATCGCGCAGCTTGCCTGCGACGCCGTCATCATCGACCTCGAGGACGCCGTCGCCCCCGCCGACAAGATCGCCGCGCGCGAAAAACTGGCCGGCATTTTCGCCAACCGCCCTGATGCCAATGGCCGGCGACGCGAGATGGTGGTACGCGTCAATGCGCTGTCCAGCGAATGGGGCACTGACGATCTTGCGGCCGTGGCCAAGGCGGAGCCGGACGGCATCCTGCTGCCGAAGGTCGACACGCCGCGTGACGTGCTCGAAGTCGGCGATGTGCTGGACGATAATTTTGCCCCGGACAGCGTGAAACTATGGGCGATGATCGAGACGCCCAAGGCCATGCTCAACATCGGCGCCATCGCCGAACTCGGCCGCGACCCCGCCTCACGCCTGGATTGTTTCATCGCCGGAACGAATGACCTGATCAAGGATACCGGCGTGCTGGCGACGCCGGATCGCGCCTATCTGCTGCCATGGCTGATGCAGATGCTGCTGGCGGCACGCGCCGGCGGGATCGACATGCTCGATGGGGTGTTCAACGATTTCCGCGACCCGGATGCGTTCGCGCGTGAGTGCACGCAGGCAGCCGCCATGGGCTTCGACGGCAAGACGCTGATCCATCCATCGCAGGTCGAGGCGGCCAACCGTGCCTTCGCTCCGTCGGCGCAGGCGCTGGCCGAGGCGCGCGCGGTGAAGGATGCCTTCGCGCTTGCGCAAAACAGTGGCAAGGGGGTCATCGCGCTGAATGGCAGGATGGTCGAGCGGTTGCACTTGGCGCAGGCCGAGAAACTTCTGGCGAAAGCGGCCGCCATCGGCGCATGATATTCGCCGATTTGGGATACACGACAGGAATTGAACGATGAAACTCTACCGCTTTCTCACCGCCCCGGACGACGCCAGCTTCTGCCATAAGGTGACGGCGGCGCTGAACAAGGGCTGGCACCTGTTCGGCTCGCCGACCTACGCCTACGACAAGAAGACCAAGACCATGCGCTGCGGCCAGGCCGTGGTGAAGGATGTCGATGGCCAGGAATACGGGCCGGATACGAAGCTCAGCGACTGGTAGCCGCTGGCAAGGAGAGCATCAGGCGGCCTCGACAATATCAAGACGCACGGTAAGTCCGGCCAGCGCGGCAAGATTGATCAACGTGTCCAGACTGAAATTCGTGATCCTGCCCCGCAGGAGGTCGCTAAGGCGTGGCTGGGTAATCCCAAGCCGGTTGGCTGCTTCGGCCTGGGTAACGTCCCAACTCCGCACCCGCTGTTCGATAGCGATCAGCAAGTTGGAGCGCATGGTCATGTTGGCGGACTCGGCCGGAGTCTCCTCCAGTGCGTCCCACACGTTTTCAAAACTCTGACGGTCCATCGTCCTCCACTAGATTTGTCTGAACCGGGATGCGGCAAGATCCAAGTTTCGTTTCACTGTCTGTTGCGTCTTCTTCTGGAAGGCGTGCAGCACATAGACAGCGTCGCCTATGCTCGCGACGTAAAGCACCCGGAACGCGCCGGTGGCGTCGCGGACGCGGATTTCCCGCACACCTGGGCCGACCGTCGTCATCGGCTTCCAGTCGCTTGCTCTAGTCCGAGCTGCACCTTATGCAGCTGAACGCCCGTTTCCTTGCGTGCCGCCTCTGGAAAATCCCGGAGCTGGGCAAGAGAATCTCCGAGAAACTCTAAGCGCTTTGTTACTGGCATTGGTGGATTTATATCAAAACTTGTATAATTGCGCAAGGCGGTGATCCGGCCAATCGATGACCATAGCGGCGGCTCACCGACCATGCTGAGACCAACATGGTTAGGGATATCGACTGAGAAGGGAAGCGCGGTAACCTCTCTCTTCGTCACCTAGGGCGAAGCAAGAAGCGAAGCGGCATAGAGCAGGAAGACGAAGGTACGGGCTATTCAGCCGCCTCTTCGATCTTCTCCATATCATCGTCCGACAGGCCGAAATGGTGGCCGATCTCGTGGACCAGTACGTGGGTGACGATGTCGCCCAGCGTTTCCTCGTTTTCGGCCCAGTAGTCGAGCATGGCGCGGCGGTAGAGCGTGATGCGGTTCGGGCCTTCGCCTGTCTGCGGGTTCCAGCGTTCGGCGATGCCGCGCCCCTCGAACAGGCCGAGCAGGTCGAACGGCGTTTCCAGCGACAGGTCGTCCATGATCTCGTCGGTCGGGAACTCGGCGATCTGGATGACGATCTCGCCGGTCAGCTTGCGAAAATCCTCCGGCAGGTGGGCGTAGGCCTCCAGGGCAAGGAACTCCAATTCCTCCATCGAGGGCGCAAGTTCACCATGCCAGGTGCGGGTCTTGTAGATGCGGGCCATGCTTTGTCCTTTGATCCCGGCATATAGGCTTTCGCGCTGGTCTAGGCAAATGACGCCTGTACCCCGGCGTCGCGCAAGAAGAGGAATAAATTCCTTGATGAGCCTGCTTGACTCTTCCGATCCCCTCTGGAATCTATAGGAACATAACAGGAACAATTGTGAGTGAAAGCTGACCGTCATGGCGATGACCGCCGTGGCGCGGGAGACTGTTTTTGCCCTGCGCCGCCAGATCGCGAAGATCGAGGGAACACTGCCCGAGCGCCTGCAGGCGCCGGCTGGCGCGCCCCTTGATGCTGACGCCGGCAGCGATCTGACGATCGTCCGGCGCGGCCTTGCCGCGGCCTTGCCGGATGCTTGCCTGCCCATCGGCATCGAGCGGCTCGATGCCGCGCTCAGCGGCGGCCTGCCGAAAGCCGCCCTGACCGAAATCCATGGCCTGGAAACCCGCGATGCGGGCGCCGTCGCCGGTTTCGCCCTGTCGATCGTCAGCCTGATCCTCAACCAGGCGCAGGGGCTGCCCATCCTGTGGATCGGGACATCGGAAATTTTCCATGAGGCCGGCTTTCCCTATGCCAGGGGGCTGCATGCCTCGTTCGGCATCGAGCCCCAGCAATTGCTGTTTTCCGAGGCGCCCAGGCTTGTCGATGCGCTGTGGATCGCCGAGGAGGCGGCCCGCATGACCGCGCTTGCAGCCGTCATCCTGGAGATCCGCGGCAATCCGCAGCGGCTGGACCTGACCGCGACACGCCGCCTGCATGCGCGGGCGCAAGGTGCCGGCCGGCCGGTGTTCCTGCTGCGACAAGCGGCCGAGCCCGAACCGACGGCGGCGCCTGTTCGTCTGATTGTCGCTTCGGCGCCGGCCGTGCCGCGCGAAACAGTCGCCGGGCCGCTCGCCGGCTCGATCGGTCACCCGGCCTTCACCATCAGCATCGGCAAGAGCCGCACGGCCCTGCCTGGACAATTCACACTGGAGTGGAACCCCGATGAATGCAGATTCGATGAAAGAAGGGGCGAGGAAAGAAGCAGGGCAAGCAACGAATGGGCAGAGAATCCTGTCCCTGTGGTTTCCCTATCTCGCGACCGAAAGGATCCTGCGGCAGCGTCTGGGGAAATCCTGGCGTTCCCGGCCGCCGGATCATCCGCAGCCATCTCATCCACCGCTCGTGATCAGCCATCGCCAGGGCAACGCGCAGCGCATCGCGGCCCTCGACGCGCGGGCTGAGGCGCTGCACCTGAAGCGCGACATGGGGATTGCCGATGCGCGCGCCATGCATCCGTCGATCGACATCGTCGAAGCCGATCCGGAGGCCGACCGGCGCCTGCTCGAGGGCCTTGCCGACTGGTGCGACCGCTACACGCCGCTGGTGGCGCTGGACGGCATCGACGGCCTGTTCCTCGACGTCACCGGCTGCACCCATCTGTTCGGCGGCGAACGCGCCATGCTGGACGAAATCCTGTCGCGCTTCTTCCAGCAGGGTTTCGACGTCCGCGCCGGGCTTGCCGGCACGCCCGGGGCGGCCTGGGCGGCGGCCCGCTTTTGCGGCGACCGCATCGTTCCATCAGGCGAGGAGGAAGCCCTGCTCGCGCCCTTGCCGCTGGCCGCCCTTCGCATAGCGCCGGAAACCCGTACCAGCCTGGAAAGCGTGGGGCTGCGCACGGCGGGTGCCGTCATGGCGGCACCGCGCGCGCCGCTCGCCCGCCGCTTCGGCGCTTTGCTGCTCCAGCGCCTCGACCAGGCGCTTGGCCGTCTCGACGAGGCGATCTCACCGCGTCTTCCCGTCGCGCCGCTTTCGGTCGAGCGTCATCTCGCCGAGCCCGTCACGCTGACGGAGGAGATAGAGCGGCTGGTGGGCATGCTGGCGACGACCTTGAAGACCGACCTCGAACGCCGCGGCGAAGGCGCAAGGAGCCTGGCGCTACTGCTTTTTCGCGTCGACGGCGCCGTCAGCCGCATCGCGCTCGGCACCTCGCGGCCGATGCGCGAACCCTTGCTGATCCGGAAATTGTTCCATGAAAGGCTGGCGGCACTCGAGCAGCATATCGATGCCGGCTTTGGCTTCGACCTGGTGCGCCTCTCGGTGCTGGCCGTCGCCGCTTTCGACATGCAGCAGGCCGATCTGACCGGCGAAGCGGCCGATGACGGCGCCGACATCGCCCTGTTCGCCGACCGTATCCGCGCCCGCCTCGGCGAGGGCGCGGTTCTGCAGCCGGTTCCCGTGGAAAGCCACCTGCCGGAACGCGCCGTCGCCGTCATTCCCTTCACCGAAGCCCCGCGCCGGACCACACCACCCAAGAAGCCGGACAGGATGCAGGCGCCGATGACCATCTTCCCGCCGGAACGACCGATCCGGCTGTTCCGTTCGCCCGAGCCCATCGAGGTGCCGGCCACCGAAATGCCGGAGGGACCGCCGCTGCATTTTCGTTGGCGCCGCGCGCTTTACCGTGTGACGCGCGCCGAAGGGCCGGAGCGCATCGCCGCCGAATGGTGGCGCGAGGCGCCGGGCGACGCGGCGGCGTCGACACGCGATTATTTCCGCATCGAGGATGCCGGTGGCCGCCGCTACTGGCTCTACCGGCAAGGCCTTTACGGCGGCGTCTCGCAAACCCCGCCGCGCTGGTTCATGCATGGGGTCTTCGCATGAACGCGCTGACCGTCATTCCTTATGCGGAGTTCGGCATCCAGTCGAATTTCTCCTTCCTGCGCGGCGCCTCCAAACCCGAGGAGCTGGTGGTCGCGGCCAAGCTCATGGGCTTCTCCGCGATCGGGCTCGCCGACCGCAACAGCGTCGCCGGCGTGGTGCGCGCCTGGCAGCAGGCCAAGGTCGAAAAGCTTGCCTACCATCCCGGCTGCCGGCTGGTTTTTGGCGACGGCACGCCGGACATTCTCGCCTATCCCAGGGACCGTGCGGGCTGGGGCCATCTGTGCCGCATGCTCACCCAGGCCAATCTGCGTGACGAGACCGAAAAGGGCGCCACCCTGCTCCGGCGCGACGACCTGCTCGAATGGGGGGACCGGATGTCGCTGGCGGTCCTGCCCGATCTGGCGGCCGGCGCGCAAGACAGTCTGGCTTTGCTCCGTGAACTCAGGGGTCGCTTCGGCAGGATCCTGCGGCTCGGCGTCTCACCCTGTTATGCCGGCCATGATCGCTTCCGGATCGAGCAGGCGGCGGCGTTCGCCGAGAGCACCGGCATCCCGCTGATGGCGACCAACGATGTGCTCTACCACA
The DNA here is from genome assembly GCF_006440875.1 of Mesorhizobium sp. B2-5-7. NCBI lineage: Bacteria > Pseudomonadati > Pseudomonadota > Alphaproteobacteria > Hyphomicrobiales > Phyllobacteriaceae > Mesorhizobium > Mesorhizobium sp. B2-5-7. The sequence continues at coordinate 44,466 of NZ_VFUO01000002.1, forward strand.
CGGCCGAACGGCGCCCGCTGCAGGACGTGCTGACCGCGATCCGCCTCAATGTTCCGGTCGCCGAGGTGGGGCTGGAACTGACCGCCAATGCCGAACGCCATCTGAAGCCGCCGCTGGAAATGGCGCGCCTGTTCCGCCGGTATCCGCAAGCGCTGGCGGAGACGCTGCGGTTTGCGCAAGAGCTGACCTTCTCGCTCGGCGACCTTCAGTACAATTATCCCGACGAGCCGACGGAATCGGGTCTCGGACCGCAGGCGGAGCTGGAGCGACTGGCTCGGGAAGGTGCGGCCCGGCGCTTTCCCGGCGGTATCCCCGCCAGCGTGATAAAACGAATCCAGGAAGAGCTCGCCCTGATCGAGCGGCTGAATTACGCCCGTTATTTCCTGACCGTCCATGACATCATCAAATTCGCCCGAGGCGAAGGCATTCTCTGCCAGGGCCGCGGCTCCGCGGCCAATTCGATTATCTGCTTCTGCATTGGCATTACCGAGGTCGGGCCGGACAAGATCGACACGCTCTTCGAGCGTTTCATTTCCGAGGAACGCAACGAGCCGCCGGATATCGACGTCGACTTCGAGCATGAACGGCGCGAAGAGGTGATGCAGTACATCTATACGAAATACAGCTCCAAACGCACGGCACTCGCCGCCGCCGTCATCAGCTATCGCGGCCGTTCGGCGCTGCGCGAAGTGTCGAAAGCGATGGGCCTTTCGGAGGATGTCAGGGCGTCTCTCTCCGGCTCGATCTGGGGTTGGTCGACCTCGGAACTCGGCGAGAAGGAAGCCAGGGCCGGCGGCCTCGACCGCAGGGATCCGGTGTCACGGCATGTGATGGAACGCGCCAACGAGATCATGGGCTTTCCCCGCCACCTCTCCCAGCATGTCGGCGGCTTCGTCATCACCAGGGACCGGCTCGACGAGATCGTCCCCATCGTCAAGACGGCGATGGACGAGCGCAAGATGGTCGAATGGGACAAGGATGATCTCGATTCGGTGAAAATCCTCAAGGTGGATATCCTGGCGCTCGGCATGCTGACCTGCCTGCAGCGCGCTTTCACTTTGCTCGAGACCCATTACGGCGTGAGAGACGATTATGGCAGGCCATTGACCCTGGATACGATCGCCAAGGAGGATTCCCGTGTCTACGACATGATCTGCCGTGCCGATACGCTCGGCGTCTTCCAGATCGAATCGCGTGCTCAGATGTCGATGCTACCGCGTCTCAAGCCGCGCGAATTCTACGACCTCGTCATCGAGGTGGCGATCGTACGACCGGGCCCGATCCAGGGCGACATGGTGCACCCCTATCTGCGCCGGCGGCAAGGCAAGGAAAAACCCGAATATCCCAAGGCGGAGCTGAAAGAGATTCTCGGCAAGACGCTGGGCGTGCCGCTGTTCCAGGAGCAGGCGATGAAGATCGCCATCGTCGCCGGCGGCTTCAAACCGGGCAAGGCCGATGAACTGCGCCGTGCCATGGCCACCTTCAAGCGCACCGGCACGATCGGCAATTATCGCCAGCAGATGATCGACGGCATGACAGGACGAGGCTACGAAAAGGACTTCGCCGAGCGCTGTTTCAAGCAGATCGAGGGCTTTGGCGAGTATGGCTTTCCCGAAAGCCACGCCGCCTCCTTCGCCCTGCTCGTCTATGCCTCCTGCTGGTTCAAGACCTTCTACCCGGACGTGTTCTGCGCCGCTATCCTGAATTCGCAGCCGATGGGCTTCTATCAGCCGGCGCAGCTGGTGCGTGATGCCCGCGACCATGGCGTCGACATCCGCGAGGTCGACGTCAATTTCTCCGTCTGGGACTGCACTTTGGAAAAGGCGCTTTTCGACCCGGCCCGCATCCTGCCGCGCCATGCCGAAATGCGCGGTGTCATCGAGACTCAGCATGCGGTGCGGCTCGGCTTCCGGCAGATCAAGGGACTTTCCAAGGAACGCATGGAGGTTTTCGTCGAGCGGCGCGGCGCCGGCTACTCGACGGTCCGGGATGTCTGGCTGCGCTCCGGCCTCAATGTCGACGAGATCGAGAAATTGGCGCAAGCCGACGCCTTTCGTTCCATCGGCCTCGACCGCCGCGCGGCACTATGGGAGGTCCGCGCGCTCGACGGCAAGAGTGCCGCCGAGAAGCTGCCGCTGTTCGACCAGCCGGCGCTCAGCCTGCGCGAGCTGGAGCCCGAGACGAAGCTGCCGAAAATGCCGCTCGGCGAGCATGTCATCCATGACTACCGCTCGCTCGGCCTGTCGCTGAAGGCGCATCCGGTCGCCTTCCTGCGCGAGCGGCTCGACCGCGCCGGCATCACTCCCAATGCCAGCCTGCCTTCCGTGCGCGACGGCAGGCGGGTCTCCGTTGCCGGGCTGGTGCTGGTGCGCCAGCGCCCCGGCAAGGGCAACGCGATCTTTCTCACGCTGGAAGACGACAAGGCCGTCGCCAACGTCATCTTCTGGGAAAGGACCTTCACCCGTTTCCGGCCCATCGTCATGGGTGCCCGGTTTGTGAAGGTCACCGGGAAACTGCATTCGGAATCAGGTGTCGTCCATATCGTCGCCGAGAAGATCGAGGACCTGACGCCCTGGCTGACCGTGCTGCTGGAGAAGGTCGGTGCGGCCGCACTGCCGGCCGCCGATCCTTCGGACCGCTCCGGCCAACCCGCAATTCGGCCCGCGATGCTGAAAGACGGACGGGATCTCGCAACGCTGTCGGAAGAGGCGGAGAGGGTCATGCCCAAAGGGCGTAATTTTCAGTAGGCCCGACCACCTTCGTCATCCACGGGCGAGCAGGAGCGAAGCTCCGTCGCGGCGACCCGAGGACGACAAACGTGATGGGTTGCTCAGCCGTAGATCTGCTTGTGGATCTGGTAGAGCATTTCCGAACGGTCGGCGCGCATGTCGGCCAGATCGCGGCTGGAGAAGCTGTCGATTTCGGCGATGAGGCGATTGTAGTGTTTGCGCTTGGCGATGCTGGTGCGAGCGCGGGTCACGAGGTCGTTGAAGATCATAGCAAGGTTCCTTCTGTGCCGCATTCGGCGCGGCCGTTTCTTCCTCCCTTGATCGGTACGGATCATGACATAGGAATGGTGCGTTGCAAAAAGAAGATGTTGCAATGCACCATTGCAGCCAGCGCATAGCCGGTTAATGGCTTCCTAAGCTCCCGCACGACGCGCGGCCCGGGCCGGCAGGCGAGCCGCCTCCCATTTTGTCTTACAAATTAGCGTTACCCCGTCTTGCCAGATCGATTGCGGGCTGGCTTGATCCAATGTCACCTTATGCCTGGAGGAAACATGGCGGCCGCAGATTATTATGAAGTTCTCGATCCGCGTTTCGGGCGCCTGTTCAACGGCAACGCGCAGGTGGAGAAGCTGTTCACCGGCTGCCGGTGGGCGGAAGGGCCGGCCTGGTTCGCCGCCGGCCGCTATGTCGTCTGGTCGGACATTCCGAACAACCGCATGATGCGCTACGACGAGACGGACGGCAGCGTCAGTGTCTTCCGTCAGCCCTCCGGCAATTCCAACGGCAACACCGTCGACCGGCAAGGCCGGCTGGTCACCTGCGAGCATTCGGGCCGGCGCGTCAGCCGCACCGAGCATGACGGCTCGATCACCACCATCGCCGCCAAATGGAAGGGCAAGCCGCTGAACTCGCCCAACGACGCGGTGGTGAAGTCCGACGGCTCGATCTGGTTCACCGATCCGACCTACGGCATCGACACCGACTATGAGGGCGACAAAGCCGAGAGTGAAATCGGCGCCTGCCATGTCTACCGGGTCGATCCCGACACGGGCGATATCGAGGCTGTCATCACCGACATGGTCAGGCCGAACGGCCTTGCCTTCTCGCTCGACGAAAGCCTGCTCTATGTCGTCGACACCGGCCGCACGCATGGCGCCGAGAACCCGGCGCATATGCGGGTGTTCAACGTCGGCAAGCACGGCAAGAAGGTTTCCGGAGGCAAGGTGTTCGCCGACTGCACGGCCGGACTGTTCGACGGCTTCCGGCTCGACGCCGATGGGCGCATCTGGACGAGTGCCGCCGACGGCATCCATTGCTACGATCCCGACGGCACGCTGATCGGCAAGGTCAAGGTGCCGGAGGTGACCGCCAATTGCGTTTTCGGCGGCGCCAAGCTGAACTGTCTCTACATCGCCGGCACCACCTCGCTTTATTCGGTGCGGCTGATGGTGAATGGGGCCAAGACCTATTGAGTCTGCTGGAAACGCTTCTCTGGCGTCCCTTATTGGCCGTTTTGCGGGTAGCCACAGCGCCCGCTTCGCCGCGGCTTCCGGAGCCACCATCCTGCGGTTCGCCGGGGCGGAGTTCGAAGCCGCATGTCGGCGGTATCAGACACAATTCAAGGGGAGGGCGTCATGCCATTCGTCAACATCCGCATCGTCAAGGAAGTGATCGCCGCCGATCCGGCCGGCAAGAAGGCTGACATCGCCAGGAAAGTCACGGCGGCCATCATGGACGCCACCGGGCTTAGCAACGACGATGTCTGGGTGGTCTTCGAGGAAGTCAACGCCCGCGACTGGTATGTCGGCAAGACCGACGTGGAGACGTTGAGAGGCAAGAAATAATCCCAAGGCGCGATGAGCGCCGTAAATCCTGGGCTCTGCTCAGGAAGGTGAAGGTGCGGCGTCCGTGTCCGCGCCTGCCGTGCGTCGGCCGACCGTACCTTCACCCGGCCGGCGCTTCGCCCAGCTCTCCAGCCAGTCGCGGCTTTGCATCTCGATCAGCCGCGATGCGGTTCGCTCGAATTCGAACACCTCGACGCCGCGCTTGGCCACATAAAGCGCGTGCGGTGGCGCCTCGGCGCTCACCACCAGCCGCGTATGATGGTCGTAAAGCGTGTCGATCAACAGGATGAAGCGTTTGGCCTCGTTGCGCTTGCCTTCGCCCAGTACCGGCACACGGTCGATGAAAACAGTCGAAAACCGCCCGGCGATCGCCAGGTAATCGCGCGCGCCGAGCGGCTTTTCGCAAAGGTCGGCGAAGGTGAAACGCGCCGCGTCACCAGCGGCGGCCGGCACCACCACCTTGCGTCCCTTCAGCGTCAGCGAGGTCTCGGCCGTCGGCGCACCGCGCGTCATCGCCTGCCAGGCCTCGTCGAGCGCCTGGTCGGCCGCCGCATCGGCCGGCGTGACATAGACCGGCGTACGGGCGAGCTTTTCCAGCCGGTAATCCTTGTCGCTGTCCAGCGACAGCACCTGCGCGTGGCGTTCCAGTATGGCGATGAACGGTAGGAAAAGCTGGCGGTTCAACCCGTCACGGTAAAGGTCTTGCGGCGCCACGTTCGAGGTGGCCACCAGTACGATCCCGTTGGCAAACAGTGCCGAGAACAGCCTGGACAGGATCATGGCGTCGGCGATGTCGGTGACCGAGAACTCGTCGAAACACAGCACCCAGGCCTGCTCGGCGAGCGCCTTGGCCACCGGCGGGATCGGATCGTCTTCCCTGACCGTGCCTTCCTTGCGCGCCTGCCGGTGTTTCTGGATACGGTCCTGCACATCGGCCATGAAGTCGTTGAAATGCACACGGCGCTTGCGCCTGACCGGCAGGAGCTCGAAGAACATGTCCATCAGCATGGTCTTGCCGCGGCCGACGCCGCCATGGATGTAGAGGCCCTTGACAGCTTCATGCGTCTCGCGCTTGCGCGCAAACAGCCAGCCCAGTGCACTGGACTTGTGCGCCAGCCGCTTGGCCGAGATCTCGACGGTCAGCCGGTCGAGCGCGGCGGCGATCGCTTCCTGCGCAGCATCGCGCTCGATCGCGCCTGATACCACCAGATGGTCGTAGCGCTGCCGGACGGTCGGATGGGTCTGAAGGCCGTCACGCAGATGCATCGATCACGTCATTGTTCAGAGCAGGATGCCCAGAGAAAGGGTGCGCCGAGATTGAGGTCACGCCGCCGGCATCACCTGAATGTCGGCATCTCCTACCTCGTAAGCGAGATCGGTTGCCCGTTGGAAGTCTGGCCGTCGAATTTCGAGCCGCCCGACGAATAGAGCCGCGCCAGCGAACCGCCATTCTCGTCATAAAGCGTCAGCTGCTTGCCGGCGACGTTCCACGACTTGATGCCGTCGATCGGCGCCGGGCAATGCAGCGGCCCGGCGCGGAAACCGGCGCCGAACTTGGTCTGCGGCGTCGCCACCTTGCAGCTCTGGCCGGAGACGCTGACGTTCCAGACACCGGCGACGGCCGCCGCGCTGAGATCGGCGGCACCCGCGGGCGCCGCGCCGTCCGGCGGCAGCGAAGCAACTTGCGTGTTAGCCGGCGCGGTCGGGAACCGCGACGGGTCGGTGGTGCCGGGTGAGGCCGGCGGCGGCAGCTGGTTGGAACTCACCTGGCCAGCGGGGGCTGGCTGCAGCGGCGCCGGTTGCTGGTCGTCCATCGACGAGAAGCGTGAGGTTGAGCAGCCGCTCGCAACGAGTGCCGCCAGGGATACGGCCACCAGGCCGCCTTTCGAAAAATTCATTACAACCTCCGTCGGATCCGGCTGGGGGGAAACCGTCCGCGCAATCTCACCTCCACCAAGATGGAGAAGGTGGCGAAATTTCAACCCGATATGGTTAAAATAGGGTTTGTGGTATGAATTGTTGCAAATTTATCGCACTCACCCGGCGAGCGGCGCACTCGGCACGAACACATATCCGTCCGGTCCGACGATATAGCACTCGCGCAGACCATGCGGCTTGTCGATCGCGCCGGCCAGCACGATGTGGCCATGCTCCAGCGCCGCCGCCTCGATCGCGTCGGGCTCCGCGCCATAGAGACGCAGTTCGATGCCGGCACCGCGCGTCTCCGTACCCGCGATGGAGCCAGTCATGGGATTGTCGAGATAAGAATGGTCCGCATGCAGCATGAACACCGATCCCAGAAGCTCGAGCGCGGCGAAATCCTCGTCGGCATAGACGATGCGGGCGCCAAGCACGTCACCGCAGAAGGCTTCCATCGCCGCCATGTCCGATACCAGCAGATTGACGCCGATGCCGCGCGGCAGCGAGCGGCCGAAATCCTCGGCCTTCATCCAGGGTGTCTTGGTCCGCTTCATCGCCATGGCGTCTTCCTCCTGATGCCGCGATCCTAGCCGAGACCGCCTTGCCGCCCTTGGCCTTCGGCCGGCAAACGCTTGCGCCAGCCGCGTCAGGGCTTATGTCTATGGCCAATTCCAGGAAAGGTGTGTGGCGATTTCCCCGGGAAAACGCGCAGCACTTTCCCCCTGGGAATTGAGTGAAAACAAAGAGTTCACCGAAACCCGCCGGAGCGCAGACCTTGGCCGCCAGAAAGAAAGCCGCCAACCGCTACTACAGCGGCCCGCCCAGCGACCATTTCGACGGCAGCCTGTTCTTCAATCCCGGCGGCCGGATGCCCGGCCCCTTCAAGGATTTGCTGAAATGGCAGTTCAGCGGCCAGCGCTCGAAATGGCCGGCTGCCAGCCCGAGCCCCTTTGCGCAGGCAAAGCCGGCGGCGGCGGTCGAAGGCGCCGATCTGGTCGTGACCATGGTCGGCCATTCGACCTTGCTGATCCAGACAGCCGGGCTGAACATCCTTACCGATCCGGTCTGGTCGGAGCGCACATCGCCGTTCTCCTTTGCCGGACCCAGGCGCGTCAATCCGCCGGGTATCGCCCTTGGCGATCTGCCGGCGATCGACCTCGTGCTGGTCAGCCACAACCACTATGACCATCTCGACCTTGCCACGCTGAGGCAGTTGCAGGAGAAGCACGATCCGCTGGTGGTGACGCCGCTCGGCAACGATGCCATCATCGCCGCCGCGGTGCCCGGGACGCGGCTTTCCGCGCATGACTGGGGCGACAGGGTCGATGTCTCCGACGGCACCGCTATCCACGTCGAGCCCGCGCATCACTGGTCGGCGCGCGGGGCGCGCGACCGGCGCATGGCGCTGTGGGCCGGCTTCGTCATCGAGACGCCGGGCGGAAAAATCTATTTCGCCGGTGATACCGGCTTCCACGGCGGCATCAACTACCGGCTGATGGCGGAGAGGCATGGCGGCTTCCGCTTCGCCATCCTGCCGATCGGCGCCTACGAGCCGCGCTGGTTCATGGCGCCGCAGCACCAGAACCCCGAGGAAGCGGTCCAGGGCATGTCGTTGTGCAACGCAGCCTTCGCCGCCGGCTGCCATTGGGGCACGTTCCAGCTCACCGACGAGCCGTTCGACGAACCGGTGCGGAAGCTGGCCGAGGCGCTGGACGGCCGAGGCATCCCACAGGAGCGCTTTCGCGCCTTGCGGCCCGGCGAGATCTGGGAAGTGCCCCGGATATGATCGCCTCGATGGCTGGAATGACCGTTTACGCTGCCATGGTTTTCGCTGATGGTCATCCGCGGACAGGATAGGGGAATCAGATGAAGTCAATCATGGCAGGTCTTTTGGCGCTGGCGGTCTCTGTGCCGGCGGCTTTCGCGGGCGAGATCAGCGATCGGGCGGCCGAGGCCGAGAAGCTGCTCCAGTCGGGTGATGGCGCCGGTGCGCTGGAGAAATTCAGCAGCGCCCAGGAAGCGCTCTGGCAAGCGATGCCGCTTGGCGTCCTGAACGTCAAGCAAGTCGACACGGCCTCCGGCTTCGGTATCTACAGCGAGCGCGCCAACCACATCTACAAGCCCGGCGAGAAAATCGTGCTGTACATGGAGCCGGTCGGCTATGGCTACGGCAAGGACGGCCTCGGCAACAGCATGATCGCGCTCTCTGTCGACATCACCGTCGTGTCCGCAGCCGGCGAAACGCTCGGCACAATGGAAAAAGTCGGCCGTGTTCAGATCGCCTCTCGCTCGCACAATCGCGAACTGTTCTTCAAACTCGACCTCTCCCTCGACGGCCTGCCGGCCGGCAAATACCGGTGCAACTTCGTCATGCATGACGAGAATTCGAGCAAGACGGCCCCCTTCAGCACGGATATCGAGATCGCCGGCTGAGGCGATGCCGGGAAAACCACCGATGTCCGATGGAGACGGCACCGGCGGGGACGAAATCCGCGTCGGGCGTAATGTCTACATCAATCAGAACTGCACTTTCTACGACCTCGGCTGCCTCGACATCGCCGACGCTATCTCCCGGCCTCGGGAACCCAAGCACGACAGCCGCGTTTTTCAACCGGTTTCAATGTGTCCGGCTTGCGAGGCGTTCCCATGCTCAAATGGATCATCATTCTCCTGATCATCGCCGCCGCGGCGAGCCTGCTCGGCATGCCGGCGCTGGCGGGCGCGGCCGCCACTGGCGCGCGCATTCTCATCGGCATCGTGCTCATCATCTTCCTGTTGATCTTGCTTGGGGTCTTTGCGGTAACGTAAGTCCCGCACCTTCGCCGTGAAAGCGGCTGCGCACTGGTAATTCCTGCCCGTTTCCGCCATATAGCGCCGAACGGACATGGAAATTTCGGAGCAATGGCAGGCACGGCCCCTTTCGCCAAGATGAACGGCATCGGCAACGAGATCATCGTTGCCGACATGCGTGGCCGTGCGGATCGGGTGACGGCCGCGGCTGCCATCGCGCTCAACGCCGATGCCTCGACGCGGTTCGACCAGATCATGGCGATCCACGACGCCAGGACGCCGGGCACCGCTTATTTCGTCGACATCCTGAATTCCGACGGGTCGGGCGCGCAGGCCTGCGGCAACGGTATGCGCTGTGTCGTCCAGGCGCTGGCCGCCGAGACCGGCGAGAAGACCTTCACCTTCGAAACCGTGGCCGGGATCTTGAACGCCCGCGAACACGCGGACGGCTCGATCTCGGTCGACATGGGCACGCCGCGCTTCGGCTGGCGCGACATCCCGCTGGCCGAGGAGTTCCGTGACACCCGCATGATCGAATTGCAGGTCGGCCCCATCGAGGCGCCGGTGCTGCATTCGCCTTCGGCCGTCTCGATGGGCAACCCGCACGCCATCTTCTGGGTCGACGCCGATGTCTGGACCTATGAACTCGACCGTTTCGGCCCGCTGCTCGAAAACCATCCGATCTTTCCCGAGCGCGCCAACATAACCATCGCGCAGGTGACCTCGCCCGACTCGATGATCATCCGCACCTGGGAGCGTGGCGCCGGGCTCACCAAGGCCTGCGGCTCCGCCTCGTGCGCGGCTGTCGTTGCCGCCGCGCGCACCAGGCGCACGGGCCGCAGCGTCAATCTTTTGACCCCCGGCGGCGGTACGCTGCATGTCGAGTGGCGCGAGGACGACCACGTCATCCTGACCGGCGCGGCCGAGTGGGAATTTTCCGGCAGCTTCGATCCGTCGACCGGACAATGGGCCCGCGACACCGAAAGCGCGGCGTGATGTCCTCCCTTGCCAAGGACGTCGACGTGGCGAAGGAGGCCGGCCGCATCGACGTGGTGACTTTCGGCTGCCGTCTCAACACCTATGAGTCCGAAGTGATGCGGCGCGAGGCCGAAAATGCCGGCCTCGGCGCGCTGGATGGCGGCGCCGTCATCTTCAACACCTGCGCCGTCACCGGCGAAGCGGTGCGCCAGGCCAGGCAGGCGATCCGCAAGGCGCGCCGCGACAACCCGGCCGCGCGCATCATCGTCACCGGCTGCGCCGCGCAGACCGAGCCCGAAAAATTCGCCGCCATGGACGAGGTCGATCTCGTGCTTGGCAATGAAGAGAAGCTGAAGGCCAATTCCTATCGCGCGCTGCCCGATTTTGGCGTCAACGATACCGAAAAGGCGCGCGTCAACGACATCTTTTCGGTGCGTGAGACCGCCGGCCACATGGTCGATGCCATCGAGGGCCGGGCCCGTGCGTTCGTGCAGGTGCAGAATGGCTGCGACCATCGCTGCACCTTCTGCATCATCCCCTACGGCCGCGGCAATTCGCGCTCGGTGCCAATGGGCGCCGTGGTCGAGCAGGTCAAGCGGCTGGCGGGCAACGGCTACGCCGAGATCGTGCTGACCGGCGTCGACATGACGTCTTTCGGCGCCGACCTGCCAGGCGCGCCGAAGCTCGGCAAGCTGGTGAAGACCATCCTGCGTCAGGTGCCCGACGTAAAGCGGCTTAGGCTGTCCTCCATCGATTCGATCGAGGCCGACGACGACTTGCTCGATGCGCTCGCCACAGAACCCAGGCTGATGCCGCATCTGCATCTGTCGCTGCAGTCGGGCGACGACATGATCCTGAAGCGCATGAAGCGCCGGCATCTGCGCGATCAGTCGATCCGCTTTTGCGAGGATGTGCGCAAGCTGCGGCCCGGCATTGTCTTCGGCGCCGACATTATCGCGGGTTTCCCGACCGAGACCGAAGCCATGTTCGAGAATTCGCTGGAGATCGTCGAGGAGTGCGGCCTGACCCATCTCCACGTCTTCCCATTTTCGCCGCGCGAGGGCACACCCGCCGCGCGCATGCCGCAGCTGCGTCGAGAGCTGGTCAAGCAGCGCGCCGCCCGGTTGCGCGCCGCCGGCGAAGCGGCCTACCAGCGCCATCTGTCCTCGCTCGCCGGCAGCCGTCAGTCGGTCCTGATCGAGCGCGACGGCCTTGGCCGCACCGAAGGGTTCACGCTTGCCGCACTCGGCACCGGCGCGCCGGGAGAGATCGTCGAGGCTGATATAACCGGCCACGACGGGATCAGGCTGATAGCCACTCCCCTTGCCGCCCGCGCCGCCTGAGAACACAAAAGCATGGCTGGTTTTTTCAAGAAGATATTTTCGTTCGGCAAGAAGGAGGTGGTCGAGGAGCGCATCGACGAGACCGCCCCGCTGCCGCCGATCAAATGGGACCAGATCGACGCGCTGAAGCCGGCGGCCGAGCAGGCCGTGCCGGAGTTTTTGAAGCGCGAGGAGCCTGTGGCGGAAGCCGTGCGGGCGACCGTGCCTGCTCCGGTCGAGGCCGCGCCCGGGCCGCAGCCCGAGGAACCCACACCCGAGGAACCCACACCCGAACCTGCGCCGACCATTCCGCCCGCGCCGGAGCCGACGGTTCCGTCAGAACCGGAGCGGCAGCCGGAGCCTGCGCCGGAAGAGAAACCGGCACCCGCGCCCGAGACACCTGAACCGCCCGCGCCGGAAGAGGTCCCGCCGCCGCCGGTTGCTCCCGAGCCCACGCCCGAACCCCAGCCGCAGGAGATCCCGCCGGCGCCATCGGAGCCGGAGATCGTTCCCTCGCGTCCGGAGAGGCGACCGGAACCCGCGCCCGTCGAAGTGCCGACGCCGCCAGTCGAAGTGCCGGCCGAGATACCCGCACCGGTCGAGGTGCCGTCGGCGTCGCCGGCTGAAGTGCCTCCGTCGGCGGCCGCCGTCGAGCAGCCTTCAAGGGCCGGCGCTGCCCCTCATCCGCCTGCCGGCACCTCCCCGTATAGGGACGGGGCGAAGGAAGGGGCTTCAGCACCGTCCTTGCCCGGTTTGCGGGGAGAGCATGAAGGAAAGCGCGGACCTGCCGTCGAAGCGGGGCTCGAAGCGCCACCAGCTGAAATCGCCCCTCCCATTCGCCAGCCTGCACCGGTCGAGACGCAGCCGGTCGTTGCCGAGGGCGCACCCGAGCCTCAATCGGTCCCGCGGCCCACCCCGGAGCCAAGACCCGTTCCCGGCAAGGTGACGGTCGCCAGGAAGGTCGAGCAGAAGGCCGAGCCACAGAAGGCGCCGGAGCCGGCGCCGAGGCAATCCTGGTTCCAGCGCATGCGGGACGGGCTAGCCCGGTCCTCGCGCGAACTGACCGGCAACATTGCCGGCGTCTTCACCAAGCGCAAGCTGGACGAGGAGACGCTGCAGGACCTGGAGGACGTGCTGATCCGCGCCGATCTCGGCGTCGAAACGGCGCTGCGCGTCACCGATTCACTGGCCTCCAGCCGCTACGGCAAGGATGTTTCCGATACCGAAGTGCGCGCCGTCATGGCGGCCGAGGTGGAGAAGGTGCTCGCGCCGGTCGCGAAACCACTCGAGCTTGACCTCTCGCACAAGCCGCATGTCATCCTGGTGGTCGGCGTCAACGGCACCGGCAAGACCACGACCATCGGCAAGCTAGCCGCCAAGCTGACCGATGGCGGCCTGTCGGTGATGCTGGCCGCCGGCGATACGTTCCGCGCCGCCGCGATCGAACAGCTGAAGATCTGGGGCGAACGAACGAAATCGCCCGTCATTGCCTCGAAGCTCGGCGCCGACGCCGCCGGTCTCGCCTACGATGCCTTCGAGCGGGCAAAGGAAGCCGGCTCCGACGTGCTGATCATCGACACCGCCGGCCGGCTGCAGAACAAGACCGAACTGATGGCGGAGTTGGAAAAGATCGTCCGCGTGCTGGGCAAGCTCGATCCCGAAGCGCCGCACACCGTGCTGCAGACGGTCGACGCCACGACCGGCCAGAACGCGCTCAACCAGGTCGAGATCTTCCGCAATATCGCCGGCGTCAACGGCCTGGTGATGACCAAGCTGGACGGCACGGCGCGGGGCGGTATTCTGGTGGCGATCGCGGCAAAGCATAAATTGCCGGTCTATTTCATCGGCGTCGGCGAACAGGTCGACGACCTCGAACCGTTTTCCGCAAGCGAATTCGCCAGGGCGATCGCTGGAGTGGCTTGAACAGGCACGATGCCGGAAGTGAGGCTTCCGGATTGGATCGTGCGTTAGAAGGAAACCATGAACCCACCCATTCTCGAACGCGATCCGTCCGACCCGCAGAAAGAGAAGAAGGAAGGCATCAATCCCGTGCTCAAGCTGGCGCTGGAGCTCGGGCCGCTGCTCGTCTTCTTCTTCGCCAATGCGCGCGGCGAGTGGCTGACGCAGAAATTGCCCGTGCTGGCTGAATTCGGCGGCCCGATCTTCGTCGCCACAGGTCTGTTCATGGCCGCGACCGCCATCGCGCTGATCGCCTCATGGCTGCTCACCCGCACCTTGCCGATCATGCCGATGGTGTCGGGGGTCGTCGTTTTCATCTTCGGCGCGCTGACGCTTTATCTGCAGGACGATATCTTCATCAAGATGAAGCCGACCATCGTCAACACGCTGTTCGGCGGCGTGCTGCTTGGCGGCCTGTATTTCGGCCGCTCGCTGCTCGGCTATGTCTTCGAGTCCGCATTCAAGCTCGATGCCGAAGGCTGGCGCAAGCTCACCTTCCGCTGGGGCCTGTTCTTCCTGTTCCTGGCCCTCGTCAACGAAGTCGTCTGGCGGAATTTTTCCACCGACGCCTGGGTTACCTTCAAGGTCTGGGGCATCATGCCGATCACGCTTCTTTTCACCTTCAGCCAGATGCCGCTGATCCTGCGCCACTCGCTGGACGACAAGGCCGGCGGCGAAGAGAAAGTCGGCAAATAGGGCTGTAAAGGGGAGAGCCATGGAATTCGTCACCACCCAGGAGGAGCTGCGGACGATCTACAAGACGCCGCGCCCGACCGATGGCTCAATCCGCAAGGAATTGAAGGCGCTGGACGCCCATTGCCGCTCCTTCATCGGCAAGAGCCCATTCGTGCTGATCGGCTCGTCCGATGGCGAAGGCAATGCCGACGTCACCCCGAAAGGCGACAAGCCCGGCTTCGCCGCCATTCTCGACGAGAACACCATCGCCATCCCCGACCGGCCCGGCAACAACCGGCTGGATACGCTGGAAAACATCATCCGCAATCCCTCGGTCGGGCTGCTCTTCCTCATACCAGGCATGAACGAGACGCTGCGCGTCAATGGCGATGCCCGCATCACCGTCGATGCCACCTTGCGCGAGCGCCTTGCGGTCGACGGCAAGGAGCCGCAAAGCGTTATCGTGATCGTAGTCAAGGCCGCTTACATGCATTGCGCCAAGGCTTTCATGCGCTCCGATTTGTGGAAGCCCGACAGCTGGCATGATCGCGCCACGCTGCCGACGCTCGGCCAGATCCTGCGCGACCAGTTGGCACTGGCCGATTCGGCCGAGGCGACCGACCGCTGGCTCGACGGCGAGTACAAACAGACGATGTGGTAGGGTTGTCGGCCCCCGATTCGTCTGGACTGGTCCGCCTTGCTCAACCTCATTGCGATATCCGGCAGCCTGCGGGCGGCCTCCACCAATTCGGCCCTGGTCGCGGCACTGGCGCTGAACACGCCAGCGGGCTGTCGCGTCACCGTCTATGACGGGCTTGGCCGGCTGCCGATCTTCAATCCCGACGACGAGGGCGAGCGGACGCCGCGCGAGGCCTCCGATCTGATCGAGGCCGTCACCGGCGCGGACGGTGTCGTCGTCTCCTGTCCCGAATATGCCCATGGCGTGCCTGGCGGCCTTAAGAACGCGCTCGACTGGCTGGTCTCGCGTGACGCCGCCGTCGGCAAGCCGGCGATGCTGGCGCACGCCTCGCCACGCTCGCTCTACGCCCGCGCGGCGCTGGCGGAGATCATGCGCACCATGTCGTTCGCGCTTTGCGAAGAAGCCATGCTCGAGGTCTCGCTCCTCGGCAAGAAGCCGGCGGAGGTTGAAAGTATCCTGCGAGAGCCGGCAAACGTGCGGGCAATTCGCGATGGCCTGTCAGCCTTCGCGGCCTTCATCCGCTCGCGCCAAATTTGAGCGGACTCGCGCCAAATTGAGCGGACGCCATCGTGTCGTCGTCCTGGAAGGACCGGAGGCGTTGGCCAATCGCTACAGCCGATAGACGTACATCACAAAGGTCTCCGCCTCGCCATGCGCCTCCTTGCGCCCCTCATAAAGTGCGCGGGCGGGCAGATTGTCCGGCTCGGTGCCGACCCAGGCCTCTTCGCAGCCATGCTCGCGGCCGAGCGCGAACATGGCGTCGAGCATTCCGCGCGCGATGCCTTGGCGCTGGAAGGCTGGCGAGACGCCGACCTCGTCGACATAGAGTTCGGTCGCCTTGTCCGGATGGCGGTGCATGACCGCCGCGCATTGGCCGACGACAACGTCCTCGGCCAGGGCCACGATCATGAAATGGCCCGATTGCGCGAGATAGCTTGCCAGGCGATCGGGCCGCACCGGCTCGTCGAACACGTCGTCGGCAATCCGCATCACAAGGGCGTCATCTCCGGGATAAAGCCTTCTGATCTCAATCGCCATTGTGTAAATTCTCCCAAGTCGGCTTATAAACTTTGACGTTTACGTAAATCCCGAAGACACTAACCGATTGAAAATGCAGGGGTCGAAATAATCGTTTGAATTTATTCCGCACCAGAGTTATTGGGTGCGGGAAATTCGCGGTTCCCCGCAGCAGTCCGGCCTCTTCCTCGACGCCGTGTTGGCGCGTCACAGACAAAGGGAAATCATCCTCACATGGCACGCAACAAGATAGCGCTTATCGGCTCTGGCATGATCGGCGGCACGCTCGCCCACATGATCGGCCTCAAGGATCTCGGCGACGTGGTCCTGTTCGATATCGCCGAGGGTATCCCGCAAGGCAAGGGGCTCGATATCGCGCAGTCGTCGCCGGTCGATGGTTTCGATTCCCGGCTGACCGGCGTCAACGACTATGCCGGCATCGAGGGCGCCGATGTCTGCATCGTCACCGCCGGCGTGCCGCGCAAGCCGGGCATGAGCCGCGACGACCTGCTGGGCATCAACCTGAAGGTCATGGAGCAGGTCGGCGCAGGACTGAAGAAGTACGCGCCGAAGGCCTTCGTCATCTGCATTACCAATCCGCTCGACGCCATGGTGTGGGCGCTGCAGAAGTTTTCGGGCTTGCCCAAGACCCATGTCGTCGGCATGGCCGGCGTGCTCGACAGCGCGCGCTTCCGCTACTTCCTGGCCGAGGAATTCAAGGTTTCGGTCGAGGACGTCACCGCCTTCGTGCTCGGCGGCCACGGCGATTCCATGGTGCCGATGATCCGCTATTCCACGGTGTCGGGCATTCCGCTTCCCGACCTGATCAAGATGGGCTGGACCTCGAAGGAAAAGCTCGACCAGATCGTGCAGCGCACCCGTGACGGCGGCGCCGAGATCGTCGGCCTCCTGAAGACCGGCTCGGCCTATTACGCGCCGGCGGCCTCGGCGATCCAGATGGCTGAATCCTACCTCAAGGACAAGAAGCGCGTGCTGCCTTGCGCGGCACACCTCTCCGGTCAGTATGGCGTCAAGGGTACCTATGTCGGCGTGCCGGTGGTGATCGGCGCAGGCGGTGTCGAGCGCGTCATCGAGATCGACCTTAACAAGGCCGAGCAGAAGATGTTCGAGGCATCGGTGGCGACCGTGCAGGGCCTGACCGAGGCCTGCGTCAAGATCGCGCCGCAGCTCGCCTCGAAATAACCCGCCCAAACGTCACCCCGGCAAACGACCTGGAGATAGTTCCCGATGAACATCCATGAATATCAAGGCAAGGCGCTGCTGAAGAGCTTTGGCGCGCCGGTGGCCGAAGGCGTGCCGGTTTTCAAGGCAAGCGAGGCGGAAGCCGCTGCACAGGCGCTGCCCGGCCCACTCTATGTGGTGAAGAGCCAGATCCATGCCGGCGGCCGCGGCAAAGGCAAATTCAAGGAACTCGGCGCCGACGCCAAGGGCGGCGTGCGGCTGGCGAAGTCCGTCGCCGAGGTGGTCGCCAACGCCAACGAGATGCTCGGCCATACGCTGGTGACCAAGCAGACCGGCCCGGCCGGCAAGCAGGTCAACCGCCTCTATATCGAGGACGGCGCCGACATCGAGCGCGAGCTCTATCTCTCCATCCTGGTCGACCGCTCGGTCGGCCGCATCGCCTTTGTCGTCTCGACCGAGGGCGGCATGGACATCGAGGGCGTCGCGCACGACACGCCGGAAAAGATCATCACCGTCGCCATCGATCCGGAAAAGGGCGTTACGGCTGAGGACGTCAAGGCGCTCAACGACGCGCTTAAGCTCGACGGCGACGCGGCCAGGGATGGCGGCACGCTGTTCCCGATCCTCTACGAGGCCTTCGTCGAGAAGGATATGAGCCTGCTCGAGGTCAACCCGCTGATCGTCATGAAGGACGGGCATCTGCGCGTGCTCGACGCGAAGGTGTCGTTCGACAACAACGCGCTGTTTCGCCACCCCGATGTGCTGGAACTGCGCGACACGTCAGAAGAGGACGAGAAGGAGATCGAGGCGTCCAAATACGACCTCGCCTATGTCGCGCTCGACGGCAATATCGGCTGCATGGTCAACGGCGCCGGCCTTGCCATGGCGACGATGGACATCATCAAGCTCTATGGCGCCGAACCCGCCAACTTCCTCGATGTCGGCGGCGGCGCTTCCAAGGAGAAGGTGACGGCGGCGTTCAAGATCATCACCAGGGATCCGGCGGTCAAGGGAATCCTGATCAATATCTTCGGCGGCATCATGAAGTGCGACATCATCGCCGAGGGTGTGATTGCCGCGGTCAAGGAAGTCGGGCTCAAGGTGCCGCTGGTCGTGCGCCTGGAAGGCACCAATGCCGAGCTTGGCAAGAAGATCATCAACGACAGCGGCCTGAACGTCGTCTCGGCCGACGATCTCGACGACGCGGCCAAGAAGATCGTGGCGGCGGTGAAGGGCTGAGCCGGTGCCTCCACGCAAGATAAACCTGGTCGAGGCGGCGGATCGGACCATCACTGAGGTCTTCGATCCGCATATCGCCGGCGACGTGAATGACAGCCAGGCCAAGGTCGCCAAGTTCGGCGAGGTCTTCGACTGGCATGCGCATGACAATGAAGACGAAGCCTTCCTCGTGCTGCGCGGCAGGATCGCCATCGATTTCCGCGATGGGCCGATCGAGCTCGGCGAGGGCGATTTCATCGTCGTACCGCGCGGCGTCGAGCATCGGCCGCGTTCGCTGACATCAGAGCCGGTGGTGCTGATGTTCGAACCGGCGACGACACTCAACACCGGCAATGCCAAGAGCGATCTGACGGTCGCCGATCTGAAGCGGCTCTGACCGATGAACGCCTCGCCCTTCTCTTCGCTCTCGGCCGATCACCAGCTCCTGCAGGCTTTGGTCGGTGCTTGGCGCGGCGAGGAGGAGGTCGCGGATACGCAGTGGGCCGATGGCGGCATGGCGACGAGCGAAGTGATAGCGGAAGCGCAGTTCGGCGGTCTGTTCGTGGTGCAGCGCTATAAGCAGCGCCGCGATGGCACGGTCTCCTTCGGCGCGCACAATGTATTCGGCTTCGACCAGCAGAACAGCGTCGTCACCATGCACCAGTTCGATTCGATGGGCTTTGTGCCGTCCTCGCCCGCCACGGGCACATGGAACGGCAGCGAATTGGTACTGGAGCGATCGTCGCCGCGCGGCTTTGCGAAGGTGACGTATGTTTTCGACGATGCCGACACCTACCGCATGCGATTGCATTTCAAACTTGCCGGCAGCGATGACTGGCAAGACATGGTGAGCGGCGTCTACCGGCGCGTCTCGCCTTCCTCGATCAACGGTTTTTAAAAAGGGCGGCCATGTCCATTCTCGTCGACAAGAATACCAAGGTGCTGGTGCAGGGCCTGACCGGCAAGACCGGTACGTTCCATACCGAGCAGGCGCTGGCCTATCACGGGACAAAGATGGTCGGCGGCATCCATCCCAAGAAGGGCGGCGAGACCTGGACAGGCTCGAAAGGCGAGAGCCTGCCGATCTTCGCCACTGTCGCCGAAGGCAAGGAAAAGACAGGCGCCAATGCCTCCGTCATCTACGTGCCGCCGGCGGGCGCCGCGGAAGCCATCATCGAGGCGATCGAGGCGGAGATCCCGCTGATCGTCTGCATCACGGAAGGCATTCCGGTGATGGACATGATCAAGGTCAAGGCGCGGCTCGATCGCTCGGCTTCGCGGCTGATCGGACCGAACTGCCCGGGCGTGCTTACCCCCGACGAATGCAAGATCGGCATCATGCCCGGGAACATCTTCCGCAAGGGCTCGGTCGGCGTTGTTTCGCGCTCGGGAACACTTACCTATGAGGCTGTGTTCCAGACCACCAATGTCGGCCTCGGTCAGACCACTGCCGTCGGCATCGGCGGCGACCCCGTCAAGGGCACCGAGTTCATCGACATGCTCGAGATGTTCCTGGCCGATGATGAGACCAAGTCGATCATCATGATCGGCGAGATCGGCGGTTCGGCCGAGGAAGACGCCGCGCAGTTTCTCAAGGACGAAGCCAAGCGTGGTCGCAAGAAGCCGATGGCCGGCTTCATCGCCGGGCGCACGGCGCCGGCCGGACGCACCATGGGCCATGCGGGCGCGGTCATCTCCGGCGGCAAGGGCGGCGCGGAAGACAAGATCGCGGCGATGGAATCGGCCGGGATAAAAGTTTCGCCGTCGCCAGCGCGGCTGGGCACGACGCTGGTCGAGGCGATCAAGGGTTAAGCCAGTAGTGAGTAGCAGGTAGTCAGTAGTGAAGAAGGGAAGAACGGGTGAGTAGCAGCTGAGCGGAAAATTCCATTTTCCACTCACTACCGGCTACTCACTATTCCCTCGAAAGGAGACGGAGCCAGGCTCCGCTGAAACGACATGGCAAGACACGATCAGGCCAACGACCAATTTTCGCTCACCTCTTTCCTCTATGGCGGCAATGCCGATTACATCGACGCGCTCTACGCGGCGTATGAGGACGATCCCGCCTCGGTCAATCCCGAGTGGCAGGAGTTCTTCGCCGGGCTGAAGGACGATGCCGGCGATGTGCGCAGGAACGCCAAGGGCGCTTCATGGGCGAAACCTTCCTGGCCGCTGCAGGCCAATGGCGAGCTGGTGTCGGCGCTGGACGGCAATTGGGGCATCGTCGAAAAGCACCTGGAAAAGAAGGTCAAGGACAAGGCCGTCACCAACGGTGTCGTGCTGTCCGACGCCGATGTGCACCAGGCGACACGTGATTCCGTGCGCGCCATCATGATGATCCGCGCCTTCCGCATGCGTGGCCATCTGCACGCCAATCTCGATCCGCTCGGCATCAACACGCTCGAGGATTACAACGAACTGTCGCCGGAAAATTACGGCTTTACCGAAGCCGACTACGACCGGCCGATCTTCCTCGACAATGTGCTGGGGCTCGAATTCGGCAGCATCCGGCAGATGCTGGAGATCCTCACCCGCACCTATTGTTCGACGCTCGGCGTCGAGTTCATGCATATTTCCGATCCCGAGGAAAAGGCCTGGATCCAGGCGCGCATCGAGGGCGCCGACAAGGAGATCTCGTTCACCGCCACCGGCAAGAAGGCGATCCTGCAGAAGCTGGTCGAGGCGGAAGGCTTCGAGCAGTTCATCGACGTCAAGTACAAGGGCACCAAGCGCTTCGGTCTCGACGGCGGTGAATCGCTGATCCCGGCGCTGGAGCAGATCGTCAAGCGCGGCGGCCAGCTCGGCATGAAGGAGATCGTGCTCGGCATGGCCCATCGCGGCCGCCTCAATGTGCTTTCCCAGGTGATGGCCAAGCCGCACCGCGCCATCTTCCACGAATTCAAGGGTGGCTCGGCGGCCCCCGACGAGGTCGAGGGCTCGGGCGACGTGAAGTACCATCTCGGTGCCTCGTCGGACCGCGAGTTCGACGGCAACAAGGTTCACCTGTCGCTGACGGCGAACCCTTCGCATCTGGAGATCGTCGACCCCGTGGTAATGGGCAAGGCGCGCGCCAAGCAGGATTCCCTGTTCGGCCGCGGCCGCGAGGAGATCGTGCCGCTGGAAGAGCGGGCCAAGGTGCTGCCGCTCTTGCTGCATGGCGACGCCGCCTTCGCCGGCCAGGGCGTGATCGCCGAGATCCTCGGCCTGTCGGGCCTGCGTGGCCACCGCGTCGCCGGCACGCTGCACTTCATCATCAACAACCAGATCGGCTTCACCACCAATCCGCGCTTCTCGCGCTCATCGCCCTATCCGTCCGATGTCGCCAAGATGATCGAGGCACCGATCTTTCACGTCAATGGCGACGATCCGGAGGCTGTGGTGCACGCCACCAAGGTGGCGATCGAATTCCGCATGAAGTTCCACAAGCCGGTGGTCGTGGACATGTTCTGCTATCGCCGCTTCGGCCACAATGAGGGCGACGAACCGGCCTTCACGCAGCCGCTCATGTACAGCAACATCCGCGCCCACAAGACGACGGTGCAGATCTATGGCGATCGCCTGATCGCCGAAGGGCACATCACCCAGGCCGAGCTCGATCAGATGAAGGCCGACTGGCGCGCGCATCTGGAAGCCGAATGGGAAGTCGGCCAGCACTACAAGCCCAACAAGGCCGACTGGCTCGACGGCGCCTGGTCAGGCCTGCGCACGGCCGACAACCAAGACGAGACAAGGCGCGGCAAGACCGCGGTACCGGTCAAGACGCTGAAGGAAATCGGCAAGAAGCTGACCGAGGTGCCCAAGGGTTTCGAAGCGCACAAGACGATCATCCGCTTCCTCGAAAACCGGCGCCAGGCGATCGAGTCCGGCGAAGGCATCGACTGGTCGACGGCCGAGGCGCTGGCCTTCGGCGCGATCCTGCTCGACGGCAATCCGATCCGGCTGTCCGGACAGGATTCCGAGCGCGGCACCTTCTCGCAGCGCCATTCCGTGCTCTACGACCAGCGCGACGAGACCCGCTACATCCCGCTCAACAATCTGTCGGCGGCGCAGGCCGGCTACGAAGTCATCAACTCGATGCTGTCGGAAGAAGCGGTGCTGGGCTTCGAATATGGCTACAGCCTGGCCGAGCCGAAGGCGCTGACCTTGTGGGAGGCGCAGTTCGGCGACTTCGCCAACGGCGCCCAGGTGGTGTTCGACCAGTTCATCTCGTCGGGCGAACGCAAGTGGCTCAGAATGTCGGGCCTCGTCTGCCTGCTGCCGCATGGCTATGAAGGCCAGGGCCCGGAACATTCTTCCGCCCGGCTGGAGCGCTTCCTGCAGCTTTGCGCCGAAGACAATATGCAAGTCGCCAACTGCACGACGCCGGCCAACTACTTCCACATCTTGCGCCGGCAGCTGAAGCGCGACTTCCGCAAGCCGCTGATCCTGATGACGCCGAAGTCGCTGCTGCGCCACAAGCGGGCGGTGTCGACGCTGCCGGAAATCTCGGGCGAAAGCTCGTTTCACCGGCTGCTGTGGGACGACGCCCAGCTGTTGCCCAACCAGGCGATCAAGCTGACCAAGGATTCCAAGATCCGCCGCGTCGTGCTGTGCTCGGGCAAGGTCTATTACGACCTCTATGAAGAGCGCGAGAAGCGCGGCATCAACGACATCTACTTGCTGCGCGTCGAACAGCTCTATCCGTTCCCGGCCAAGGCGCTGATCACCGAGCTGTCACGCTTCCGCAACGCCGAGATGGTGTGGTGCCAGGAGGAGCCCAAGAACATGGGTGCCTGGTCGTTCATCGATCCGTATCTGGAATGGGTGCTGGCGCATATCGACGCCAAGCATCAGCGGGTGCGCTACACCGGCCGTCCGGCGGCCGCGTCGCCGGCGACCGGGCTGATGTCGAAGCATCTCGCCCAGCTCGCCGCCTTGCTCGAAGACGCGCTCGGCGAATAAGCAGAACAGAACCGAAAGAACGGACAGGCACAATGGCTACCGAAATCCGCGTTCCCACACTCGGCGAATCCGTCACCGAAGCGACCGTCGGCAAATGGTTCAAGAAGGTCGGCGATGCCATTGCCGCCGACGAACCGCTGGTCGAGCTCGAAACCGACAAGGTGACGGTAGAGGTGCCCGCCGCCGCCGCCGGGACGCTCGGTGAAATCACGGTTGGGGAAGGCGAGACGGTCGGCGTCGGCGCCCTGCTCGGGTCGATTTCGGCCGGTGGCGCGGCTGCTCCCGCGACCAAGCCGCAAGCGGTCGCGCAGGCGTCCAGCCCCGACGCGGCATCCACCACCAAGCAGGCCGCGGCCGAGACCGCCAAGGTTGCCGGCGATGCCGGACCGGTCGAGCCGCGCACCATGCCGCCGGCGCCGGCGGCGGCAAAATTGATCGCCGAGAACAATCTGTCGGTCGACCAGCTCTCCGGCTCGGGTAAGCGCGGCCAAGTGCTGAAGGGCGACGTGCTGGATGCCATCTCCAAGGGTGCGCCGTCGCAGCCGGCCGAGACGCCAAAGGCAGCGCCGGCACCGATCGCGGTTCGGGCGCCGTCGTCGGGTGATGATGCATCGCGCGAGGAGCGCGTGCGCATGACCAAGCTGCGCCAGACCATCGCGCGCCGCCTGAAGGAGGCGCAGTCGACCGCCGCCATGCTGACCACCTTCAACGAAGTCGACATGTCGGCGGTGATGGCGCTCAGGACCAAGTACAAGGACGTTTTCGAGAAGAAGCACGGCGTGAAGCTCGGCTTCATGGGCTTCTTCACCAAGGCGGTCACCCACGCGATGAAGGAAATCCCCTCGGTCAATGCCGAGATCGACGGCACCGACATCATCTTCAAGAACTATGCCCATATCGGTGTCGCGGTCGGCACCGAAAAGGGTCTCGTGGTTCCGGTCGTGCGCGATGCCGACCAGATGTCGATCGCCGAGATCGAGAAGGATATCGGCCGGCTGGGCATCGCAGCGCGCGACGGCAAGCTGTCGGTCGCCGACATGCAAGGCGGCACCTTCACCATCTCCAATGGTGGCGTCTACGGGTCGCTGATGTCGACGCCGATCCTCAATGCGCCGCAGTCGGGCATTCTGGGCATGCACAAGATCCAGGACCGGCCGGTTGTGGTCGGCGGCCAGATCGTGATCCGGCCGATGATGTACCTGGCGCTCAGCTACGATCACCGCATCGTCGACGGCAAGGAAGCCGTGACCTTCCTGGTGCGGGTCAAGGAAAGCCTGGAGGATCCGGAGCGGCTGGTGCTCGATCTGTGAGGCGGTCGGATGGCGGCTTGCGGCAAAGAGCGGCCAATGATGGCTCGCTTGCTCGGAGCCACCAAACCGGTTGTGCTTATGGCCGGGATCGTGATGACTACCGCAGCCGCCCAAGCCGCCTGCCCGATCGAACTCGCCGTCTATGGGGATAGCCAGAGCGGCAGCGAGATCGATTTTACCCCGACCGGCACATCGGCTGTTGTCACCAATACGTTCCGGCTGATCCTCGACAACAATGTGGTGCTGAACGGCATCGTCATGTGGACCGCGGATGTTGCGCGGCCGAACGGCGCGCTAATGTATAAGTGCCCGGAAGGCGACGTGACCGGCGAGGAGCTCGCCGCCTGCACGCTGTGGAACGGCGTCATCTATACGTCCGACGACAAGGGCACTGTCGGGCTTTTGCCGGCCGAGGCCGTCGAGGCGCCGAAAACGCTGATCCTGCCCGATCTCGGGCCGGTGCTTAGGCAATCCCGAGCGTATGGCGGCGGAGGATTTTCGAAAGTGCCGTCGGATGTGTTCGCGATGAAAGGATGCCAGGAATGAGCGCGGCGCAAAAAGTGCTGCTGGTCACCGGCGGCAGCCGCGGCATCGGCGCCGCCATCTGCCGGCTGGGGTTGGAGGCGGGCTATCGCGTCGCGGTCAATTACGCCTCCAACAAGGCCGCCGCCGATGCGCTGGTCGCCGAAATCAAGGACGGCGGCGGCGAAGCCGTTGCCGTCAGGGGCGATGTCGGCAAGGAAACCGATATCGTGGCCATGTTCGGCGCCGTCGACCGCGCCTTTGGCCGGCTCGACGCCTTCGTCAACAATGCCGGCATCGTCGACGTCAAGGCGCGCGTCGACGAGATGGATGTCGCGCGGCTGGAACGCATGATGCGCATCAATGTCGTCGGCTCGTTCCTGTGCGCCCGCGAGGCGGTGAAGCGCATGTCGACGCGGCATGGCGGGTCGGGCGGTGCGATCGTCAACATCTCGTCGGCGGCGGCGACGCTGGGCTCGCCGGGCGAATATGTCGACTATGCCGCCTCCAAGGGCGCCATCGACACCTTCACCATCGGGCTTGCCCGCGAGGTGGCGCTGGAAGGCATCCGTGTCAATGCGGTGCGGCCGGGCATCATCGACACCGACATCCACGCCTCCGGAGGCCAGCCGGACCGGATAGAACGGTTCCGCGATCTGCTGCCGATGAAAAGGGCGGGCACGGCGGATGAAGTCGCCGGTGCGGTCCTCTATCTTTTATCCGATGCCGCGTCCTATACGACGGGCGCGATCCTGAATGTCAGCGGCGGCCGCTGAACCCCAAGCAAAAGGGAAACAAACATGGCTTATGACGTGGTTATCATCGGCTCGGGACCCGGCGGCTATGTCTGCGCCATCAAGGCGGCACAGCTTGGGCTGAAGGTCGCGGTGGTCGAGAAGAACGCGACCTTCGGCGGCACCTGCCTCAACATCGGCTGCATCCCGTCCAAGGCGCTGCTTTATGCCTCGGAAATGTTCGCCGAGGCCGGCCATTCCTTCGACACGCTCGGCGTCGAAATCCCGGCACCCAAGCTGAACCTGAAGAAAATGATGGCGCACAAGGACGCGACGGTGTCGTCCAACGTCAACGGCGTCGCCTTCCTGTTCAAGAAGAACAAGATCGATGCCTTCCGCGGCACCGGCAAGGTGGTTGCCGCGGGCAAGGTCTCGGTGACCGGCGAGGATGGCAAGGTCGACGAGATCGAGACCAGGAACATCGTCATCGCCACCGGGTCCGACGTCGCCGGCATTCCCGGCGTCAAGGTCGACTTCGACGAAAAGATCATCGTGTCCTCGACCGGCGCGCTGTCGCTGGAGAAGGTGCCTGGCCATTTGGTGGTGGTGGGCGGCGGTGTCATCGGCCTCGAACTCGGCTCCGTCTGGGCACGGCTTGGCGCTAAGGTCACTGTGGTCGAGTTCCTCGACACCATTCTGGGCGGCATGGACGGCGAGGTGTCGAAACAGTTCCAGCGGCTGCTCTCCAAGCAGGGCTTCGAATTCAAGCTCGGCGCCAAGGTCACCGGCGTCGCCAAGGCCAAGACGGGCGCGACCGTTACCTTCGAGCCGGTCACGGGGGGTGCTGCCGAAACCATCGAGGCCGATGCCGTGCTGATCTCGACGGGACGCCGCGCCTTTTCGGACAGTCTCGGGCTGAAGGAAGCCGGCGTCGAGGTCGACGAGCGCGGCCGGGTCAAGACCGACGGGCATCTCAGGACCAATGTTCCCGGGATCTACGCCATCGGCGACGTCATCGCCGGGCCGATGCTGGCGCACAAGGCCGAGGACGAGGGCGTGGCGGTGGCCGAGACCATCGCCGGCCAGGCCGGCCATGTGAACTATGACGTCATTCCGAGCGTCGTCTACACCAGTCCGGAGATCGCCTCGGTCGGCAGGACCGAGGAAGAGCTGAAGAAAGCCGGCATCGACTACAAGGTCGGCAAATTCCCCTTCACCGCCAACGGCCGCGCGCGCGCCATGCTGCATACCGACGGTTTCGTGAAGATCCTGGCCGACAAGCAGAGCGACCGCGTGCTCGGCGTCCATATCGTCGGCTTCGGCGCCGGCGAGATGATCCATGAGGCGGCGGTGCTGATGGAGTTCGGCGGCTCGTCGGAAGATCTGGCCCGCACCTGCCATGCCCATCCGACGATGTCGGAAGCGGTGAAGGAAGCGGCGCTGGCCACCTTCTTCAAGCCGATCCACATCTAAGGGTGCCCAACGCTTCGTCGTCCTATGGCGGAGCAAGGAGCGAAGCGACGCGGCGTAGACCGGCCGAGGTCGCGGCATGGATCCTCGGATCAAGCCCGAAGGAGGACGAACGGGCGGAGTGGCTTGGCGCCAAGGCCCCCCAACGGTCATCACCCAAAACAAAACGGCCCGCCTTTCAGCAGGCCGTTCGTCTTCGATATCGAGCCCCTTACTGGGCCGGCGCTGGTGCCGGGGCGGGCGCTGGTGCGGGAGCCGGCGCTGGTGCAGGAGCCGGGGCGGGCGCAGGAGCTGGTTCGGCTGGCTTGGCCGGTTCAGCGGGCTTCATCGGTTCAGCCGGTGCGGGCGCCGGAGCCGGTGTGCTGGCCGCTGGCGGCTCGGCGGGTGCCGGGTGCTCGCCACCACTTCTTCCGAAAACATAATACGCGACAATCGCCAGGATAACGACGACCAGTGCAATCAGCCAGGGGCTGCCGCCACCGCCGCTCGGCCGAGGGGCATTGGTGGTCGAATTGTACGGATCGTTTGGATTTGGTGTGTTCGCCATGAATGTGTCCTCCGGGAAAATGAAAAAGGTCAATCAACATCCATCAACGCGCAACCGTTGAATGGGTTTCACGCTAGCGGAGGAAAACGCCGTAAACGCGGCGTTTGCGTGCCTCCGCTGCCATCCGACTCAATTGACGGCGGTGACAGTATAGCCGGCTTTGCGGAAATCCTCGACCAGTCCCTCTGGACCGGGAAGGTGCAGCGCGCCGACCGCCATGAAGGCGTTGCCCTTGGCCAGGATCGGCCCGGCATGATCGACCATTACCTTGTTGCGGCTGGTGATCATGGTTTCCTCGAAGGCGGCGTAGCCCGCGGGGTCGTCCTGCTCCTCGGGCATGGCGGCGCGGAACAGCGGCCAGAACATCCCGGTGTCGCCACGCTGGTAAAGCACGATCATGGTTTCGTTGATATCGTTGACCTTGTCGCCCAGCTTCAGCGTGTCGACCAGACCTTTCATGTGAAACGCGAGCGGCAGCGAGGCCATGGCGCGCAGCTGGCTCTCGGCCGTTTCCAATCCTTCCACCGGCTTGCCGGCCGCCTTGGCGCTCTCGGCCAGCTTGACGTCGAGCACCGGCGCGCCGCCGGACTGGCGGGCGAGTTCGCAAGCCGGAAGCGCCATCATGGCCGACAGCATCCACGGCTTCATTTTTGCGACCGTCGCCGGCGGGATGCCGCGCGCATCGAGCGCGGCGTTCATGGCCGCCGCTTCGTCCGGCGACAGCAGTGACGAAAGCGTCGTGGAGTCGGTGAACATCATCAGGTCCGGCTCCTTCAGCATCGCCGCCATCATCTTCTGCTTGTCGAGCACGTCGGTGGTCTCGATGATGAGGGTGCCGGCCGCATCGAAGGCCTTCTGCGCATAGGCCGGCAGCGTGGTGACGCGCGGATCGGTCATGTGCATGGTGCCGAACAGGTAGGATGGCTGTTCGCCTGATTTTTCCAGCTTCCACAGCAGTCCCTTGCCGTTCAGCGTGGCAGCCGCCTCGGCCTCGATTTTGCCGTAGGTGGCAGGGTTGCTCTTCTGCAAGGCCGACAGCATGTCGGCGCCGCTACAGGTCGGGATTTCCGCGTGCGCCCTGCCGGCGGCGAACAGCAGGACAGCAAGGAAGGACAGGAAAAACAGCACGTTGAGCGCGACAAGCAGTTTCAGCGAGACGGAAGCCGCACGGTCGGCGATGGCAATGACGCGTTTCATGGTCCCATTCCTAGGACTGAAAAGCGGCAAAACCGTTAATCGGGGTTATGAAATTGTCCTAACCGCCCATTCTTCGTCATCCACGGGCGGAGCAAGGAGCATAGCGACGCGGCGCAGACCCGAGGATGAATGCCGCGACTTCAGAGCACCGCCCACGGTGCAGAATTCAGCTCCGCTGCATTCCACGGCTGATGTCACGGCATGGATCCCAGGGTCTCCGCGACGGAGCTTCGCTCCTGCTTCGCCCTAGGATGACGAAGTTGGGAAGGCTTCGGCCAATCGCGAATGTTTATAATGGGCCACCGATACTGCATGGCTTTACCGACGTTCATGCCCTGGGATGGGCCGATTCGTAGATTTCGAGCAGCCTTGCGGTGTCGACGCCGGTGTAGATCTGTGTCGTCGACAGGCTGGCGTGGCCCAGGAGTTCCTGGATGGTGCGCAGATCGCCGCCTCGGCCGAGCAGATGGGTGGCGAAGGAATGGCGCAAGGCATGTGGCGTCGCCGTGTCCGGCAGGTTGAGCGCCGAACGCAGCTTCGCCATGTCACGCTGGATGATGGCCGGGTTGAGCGGGCCGCCGCGCGCGCCGCGAAACAGCAGACCCTTCGGATCGAGGTGATAGGGGCAGAGCCGGCGGTATTCGGCGATCGCCCTGAGCGCCACCGGCAACACCGGCACCAGCCGTGTCTTGCCGCCCTTGCCGGTGACGCGCAGCACGGTGTCGGCTTCCGACGCCAGATCAGCGGCATTGAGGCCAAGCGCTTCCGAAATGCGCAGGCCCGAGCCGTAGAGCAGCGTCAGCACGGCGGCGTTGCGGGCGGCGATCCAGGGTTCTTCCGCCAGTTGGCCTTCCACCGATACGACATGTTTGGCATCGCTCGCCGTCAAAGGTTTGGGCAGGGATTTGGGTTGTCGCGGCGCGCGCAAGGCCGCCGCACCTGCCGCATTGGCGAGGCCGCGCCGCTCGAGGAACCGCAGCAGCGAGCGGATGCCGGCCAGGCCACGGCCAAGCGTGCGTGCGCCGGCGCCGGCATTGCGGCGGGCGGCGAGGAAGCCGCGCAGGTCGGCCGGGCGCAGATCGGCGATATCGGAAATGCCGGGCGGTCCGCCGATATGGCCAGTGAGGAAATGCAGGAACTGGCGTGAATCGCGCTCATAGGCTTCCACTGTCTCGGGTGACAGGCGACGTTCACGCGCGAGCATCTTCAGCCAGCTTTCGCGCGCGGCCTGGAGATCGGCCTTTGCCGGTATGAGGAATTCCTGCATCGGGTCTGTTCCGGTTCGCCGTCATTTTCCGGCAGCCGGGTTAGGAAGCGGTGAAGAGCCCGTTATTGAAATGACGGCGAGGCGGCGCTAGAGCAGGGACAAAGGATTTTCGCCCATGAGCAAGCCGCAGAACCCCGTCCAGATGGCCGTAATCGGCGCCGCGCACGGCATCAAGGGCGAACTCAGGGTGAAAACCTTCACCGGCGAGCCAATGGCGCTGGCGGATTATGGGCCGCTCTACGCCAGGGATGGACGAGCCTTCCAGATAACCGACATAAGGCCCGCCAACACCGTTGTCGTGGTGCGCTTCAAGGGTGTCAGCGACCGCAATGCGGCCGAGGCGCTCGCCGGCACGGAGCTGTTCGTCGACCGTTCGATGCTGCCCGATGATGGCGAGGAGGACGAATTCTACCATGCCGACCTGATCGGGCTGGAAATCCGGGATGATACCGGCGCCGCCATCGGCAAGGTCGTCGCGGTGCACAATTTCGGGGGCGGCGACATCCTCGATGTGACGCTCGCCGGGCGCAAGGGCGTGCTGATCCCGTTCACGCAAGCCGCCGTGCCTGCCGTGTCGATCGCCGAGGGCTTTGTCCGCGTCGATCCGGTGGCGGCTGGACTGGTCGAGGACGAGGACGAGGACGCGGACGCGCCGCGCGAGGAGGATTTCGACCCGAAGGGCCGGCCGCGCGGACCGCGCGACGCCGGAGGCAACCGGTGAGTTTTGCCGCGTCGGTGCTGACGCTCTATCCCGAGATGTTTCCGGGCGCGCTTGGCCTGTCGCTGGCCGGGCGGGCACTGGAGGCGGGGACATGGTCTCTGGAGGCGATACAGATACGCGACTTCGCCACCGACCGGCATCGCACCGTCGACGACACGCCGGCCGGCGGCGGCGCCGGCATGGTGATGCGTGCCGATGTCCTGGCGAAGGCAATCGACCATGCTTCGCCGCCGGGCGATTTGCGTCCGCGCCTGCTGATGAGCCCTCGCGGAAGACCGCTGACGCAGACGCGCGTGCGGGAGCTCGCCGCCGGGCCGGGTGCCGTCATCCTGTGCGGCCGCTTCGAAGGCGTCGACCAGCGGGTGATCGATGCACGGGGACTGGAGGAAGTCTCGATCGGCGATTTCATCCTGTCCGGGGGCGAGCCGGCGGCGCTGGTGCTGCTCGACGCCGTGGTGCGGCTGTTGCCCGGGGTGATGGGCAATGCGGTCTCCGGGGAAGAAGAGAGTTTCGAAAACGGCCTGCTCGAACATCCGCACTATACGCGACCGCAGGAATTCGAGGGCCGGGAGATTCCCGAAGTGCTGATCTCCGGCAATCACAAGAAGATCGCCGCCTGGCGCCGCGCGCAGTCGGAGACGCTGACGAAAGAGCGGCGACCCGATCTGTTCGGCGATCAGCCTTTGCTGAAGTAGTAAAAAGCCAGAAACAGGCCGACGGCGATGACGAAGCCGCGCACCACGTTCTGCGGTACGCGCTTGGCGATCCAGACGCCGGCATAGCCGCCGAGCGCGCCGCCCGGGATCATGACGATCGCCTCAGGCCAGGCGACGACGCCGCCCGAGACGAAGACGACGATGGCGACGGCCGCGATGACTACGGCCAGCATGTTCTTCAGCGCGTTCAGGCGGTGGTAGTCGCCGGCCTGGGTCAGGCCGAGGGTGGCCAGCATCATCACGCCCATGCCGGCGCCGAAGAAGCCGCCATAGATGGCGGTGACGAATTGTGCCAGCGAGCCGGCGAGCGAGCCGACAGCCGCTTCGTGTCCGGGTTTCGGCGCCGGCTTCAGCCAGGGCCCGGCGGCAAACAGTGCCGTCGCGCCCAAAAGCAGCCACGGCACCAGGACGCGAAAGGACGGATTGTCGAGCGCCAGCAGGATCAGGGCGCCGGCTAGCGCGCCGACGGCCGAGATCAGGCAGAGCAGCAGCGCGCCGCGCCAGAAGTGCCTGATGTCGGCCCAGTAAGCGAGGGTCGAGGTGATGTAGCCGGGGAACTGCGTCACCGAGGAGGTGGCGTTGGCCACGATCGGGGGGACGCCGACCAGTGTCATGGCGCCGAAGGTGATGAAGGTGCCGCCGCCGGCAACCGCGTTGGCGGCGCCTGACAGAAAGCCCGCCAGGAAGAGCAGGATGGCGTCGAAAACAGACATGGATGGCCGCCGTGAAGAAGTGTGCTATTCTGGCTTAGGAAGCTTGGTGGACAGACGCAACCCGGCACGGCAGGATTAAGATGGTGCCATGCCGGGAGCCATGCCGGCAAAAAATGCATGGGCAAGGCGTGACAAAGCGCCGAAATAGCTGTATGTGCCCGCCCGTACCGGCAAGAACAAATCTGCCGGACCCGTCAACAATGACGGTGTAGTCGCCCCTGCCCGATGTCTGGGAGACAAATGTCTTGGAGACAAAGGACATAGCCGAGCGGTCAATGGAACTGCAAGGCGAGCGTAGGGCGCTCTGACTGTCGGAAGAACAAGAAGTGGATTTTTAGATGGATCTCATCCGTCAGCTCGAGGCCGAACAGGCCGCCAAGATCGAAGCCAAGCGCAAGCTTCCCGAATTCCAGCCCGGCGACACCGTGCGCGTCCAGGTCCGCGTGACCGAAGGCACCCGCACCCGCGTCCAGGCTTATGAGGGCGTCGTCATCGCCCGCGCCGGTTCCGGCTTCCAGGAAAATTTCACCGTCCGCAAGATCTCCTACGGCGAAGGCGTCGAGCGCGTGTTCCCCGTCTACTCGCCGATGGTCGAAGGCGTCGAGATCGTGCGCCGCGGCAAGGTACGTCGCGCCAAGCTCTATTACCTGCGCGATCGTCGCGGCAAGTCGGCCCGTATTTCGGAAAACACCGGCGTGCGCGCCCGCAAGCTCAATGATGAGGAGCGCGACGCGCTGAACGCCGAGAAGGCGCGCATCGAGGCCGAGAAGGTCGCAGCCGCCCAGGCGCTGGCCGCCGAGACGGCCGCCAAGGAAGCCGCCGAGAAGAAGGCAGCCGCCGAGGCTGAAGCAGCAGCCAAGGCTGCCGCCGAAGCGACCCCGGCCGAATAAGAGTTTGACGAAGGAATTTGAAAAAGGCGGCTTCGGCCGCCTTTTTTTCGTTTCACCGAACTGTGAACGGGTTCAGCCTCGGAGATCGGGGTCGGCAATTGACGCCCAATCATATTGTGCACTAACTAATCGTGCACAATCTAATTGGAGAATGGAAGATGGCACTCTACACCACACAGGCCCACGTGACGGGCGGTCGCGCCGGCCATGGCGAAACCAGCGATGGCCTGCTCAAGGTCGATCTGGCAATGCCCAAGGAGCTCGGCGGACCAGGTGGCGCGACCAATCCCGAACAGCTTTTCGCCATCGGCTATGCCGCCTGCTTCGAAAGCGCGATCCGCTTCGTCGCGCGCAAGCAGAAGCTGACGCTCGAAGATGCAGCGGTAGCGGCCACCGTCAGCCTGCTTCCCAATGGCGAAGGCTTCAAGCTCGGCGTCGCGTTGGCAGCGGAGACGAAAGGCCTTGATCAGGCGGCGGCGGAAGCGCTTGTATCGGCGGCGCATCAGATTTGCCCCTATTCGAATGCCATCAGGGGCAATGTCGAGGTGGCGCTTTCGGTAAAGGTGGCATGACGACAAAAGTCGAAACGAAAGCCAGAGAAGCCCCGGCGGAGGCCGCCGGGGCGTACCCGGTGCCACGGCTCGACCAACAGCTCTGTTTCGCGCTCTATTCGGCGAGCGGATTGATGACCAAGCTTTACCGGCCGTTGCTCGATCCGCTCGGCCTGACCTATCCGCAATATCTGGTGATGCTGGCGCTGTGGGAACGCGCGCCGAGCACGGTGGGTGACCTTGGCGAAGCGCTCGGCCTGGATTCAGCGACGCTGACCCCGCTGCTCAAGCGAATGGAAGCGGGCGGCCTCGTCACCCGCCGGCGCGATGCCGACGACGAGCGCCGGGTGCTGGTCGAGCCGACGGCCAAGGGCCAGGCGCTGCGCGCGAACATGAAGGATGTGCAGGCGGCGCTCGATTGCGGCATGCCGCTGGAGCGGGACGAGCTCAAAACCCTTCACGGCACGCTCACCCGCCTTGTCGCAGGATTGCGCGAAGCCGCGACCGAGCAAGATTGATCGCGGCAAGGATCGTCCTGAAAAACCGCCTCCCGGAAGCACTGGAATCCACGTCAACGCGCAAGGTCGCGGTGGACCCGTCTTGCAAGGCGCTTGCGGAAAGCTAAAGTCGGCGCCGGATTTCTCTGCCGCGCAAGCATCGCGCGGCCAATCATTTCGGGGAGTGTGTCATGACCAAATCGAAATTGCTGCTGGCCGGCCTGTTAGCCCTGGTCCTGGCGCCCGTTGCCGCCTTCGCGCAGGCGCTGCCCGATCTGGGCGGCAAGAAGGTCGTTGTGGTGACCGAAAACGCCTATCCGCCGCTGCAGTTCATCGATGCCAAGACCGGCAAACAGATCGGCTGGGAATATGACGCGATGAACGAGATCGCCAAGCGGCTCAATTTCAAGGTCGAGTACCAGAACACCTCCTGGGATGCGATGATCCAGGCGGTCTCCGACAACCAGTACAACATCGGCATGACCGGCATCACCATCAAGGACGACCGCAAGCAGAAGGTGGATTTCTCCGATCCCTATATGCGCTCGGAACAGTTCATGCTGGTGCGCGGCGATGAAAGCCGCTTCACCGACGCCAAGACCTTCGGCGCCTTCAAGGACGGACTGATCGGCGCACAGGCCGGCACCACGCCCTTCTACACCGCCGTCTACAGTGTGCTCGACGGCAATGAGCAAAACCCGCGCATCAAACTGTTCGAGACGTTTGGCGCCACCGTGCAGGCCCTGAAGTCCGGCGACGTCGATGTCGTGCT
This sequence comes from Mesorhizobium sp. B2-5-7, assembly GCF_006440875.1. Taxonomy (NCBI): domain Bacteria; kingdom Pseudomonadati; phylum Pseudomonadota; class Alphaproteobacteria; order Hyphomicrobiales; family Phyllobacteriaceae; genus Mesorhizobium; species Mesorhizobium sp. B2-5-7. The sequence goes on from NZ_VFUO01000002.1 coordinate 79,669, forward strand.
GACCGACGGCACCGCCGGCAAGGGTTATGTCGATGCTTCGGAGGGCAAGCTGAAGCTGATCGGTGGCCCGCTCGGCACCGAGGATTTCGGCTTCATCTTCCCCAAGGGCTCCGACCTGGTGAAGCCTGTCAACGCGGCGATCGCAGCGCTGAAGGCGGATGGCACCTTCGATGCGCTGAACAAGAAGTGGTTCCTTGATTACAAGATGGGGCAGTGAGCCAATCTTGTTGAGGGCGTGGTCTGATGGGCAGGGATTTGCCTTGAGTCTGCGTCCCTCTCGCAGTTCTTGCGTCGCCGATCCCTGCTAATGGCAGCCCCCACCATTTCCAAACCCGACTTCCCCTGGTGGCTCGCCGTTGCCGGTGTCCTTGCGCTGGCTGCCGCCCTCGCCATCGCCGCCAGCGATCTTTATGCGCAGGTCTTCGCCACTGTCGCCAAGGGCATCGGCATCACCGTCTTCGTCACCGTGATCGCCTTCGTCCTGGCGTCGGTGATCGGCCTCGGCATCGCTTTGATGGGGCTGTCGGGTTCGGCCTGGCTGCGGCAGATCGCGCGCTTCTATGTCGAGATCATTCGCGGCGTGCCGATCCTGGTGCTGTTGTTCTGGATAGCCTTTGCCGGCGCGCCGGCCTTCGTCGCGGCCTGGAACGGGCTGACCGCGCCATTGCAGAATGCCGGCGTCCTCGGCGAATTGCTGGTGCGTGACGTGTCGTTGCTGTGGCGTGCCATCATGGCGCTGACCATCGGCTATTCGGCCTTCATCTCCGAGGTTTTTCGCGCCGGCATCCAGTCGGTCGAGAAAGGACAGATCGAGGCAGCGAAGGCCTTGGGGCTGAGCCGTGCGCAGCGCTTCCGGCTGGTCGTGTTCCCACAGGCGATCCGCACCATCCTGCCGCCGCTCGGCAATGATTTCGTCGCCCTGGTCAAGGATTCCTCGCTGGTCTCGGTGCTCGGCGTCGCCGACATCACGCAGATGGGCAAAGTGTATGCCGCCGGCTCGTTCCGCTTCTTCGAGACCTATTCGATAACAGCCTATATCTATCTCATCCTCACCGTCGGCCTGTCGCTGGCGCTCAGGGCGCTGGAGCGGCGTTTGCGCCGCCAGCATGAGGAATAGTTTTTGGGCCGGGACAGCGTTACGCTCGGTGCTTGCCGGAGGAGGAGCTGCCAGTGAACATCGACAAGGCCAATGCGGCGCTGGATTCGGTCTACACGGCCGATACGCCCGAAACGCTGGCGCGGGCCTATGCCGCATGGGCCGCGACCTATGATGGCGAAACCGCCTCGCTCGGGTATCTCCTGCCGTTCCTGATCACCGCCTGGGTTACCCGCCACGTGCCTGCGGGAGAAGGGCCGCTGCTCGACGCCGGCTGCGGCACGGGCCTGTCGGGACCGTCGCTGAAGGCGCTCGGCTACAGCGACATTGCCGGACTCGACCTGTCGGACGACATGCTCAAGATCGCCGGCAGCCGCAGTGCCTACAGCGAGCTGAAGCAGGCAATGCTGGGCGGGCCGCTGCCGTGGCCGGACGGGTATTTCCGCGCCTTCTTCTCCACCGGTGTGTTCACCATCAGCCACGCGCCGGCCACCGGCCTGCACGAACTGGTGCGCATCACGAAAAAGGGCGGCCACGCCATCTTCACCGTGCGCGACCAGGTGTTCGACAGCGGCGGTTTTCAGGCCGTGTTCGACGAATTGGAACAGGCAGCGAAATGGCGGGCGGTTGAGGCAAGCCCGTGGTTTCGCTGTTACGCCATCGCCGAGCCCGACGCACTGGTGAAGACTTTTGTGTTCGAGGTGATGTAAGCCGAGGGAGAAGTGCTGGCGACACGCCGCAATTGCCGAAAAGCCAAAACATTGCTATCTAGCCCGCCATGGAAAAGCTTTTCAGCGATCCGGCCTACAAGGGGTTCGTGCTGCAGGACAGAAAACGCCTGCCGTCGCGCTTTTCCGCGCGCGTGTCCGGCGCCCTGACCAGCCGACTTCGCTGATCCCTGCCGGCCGGCCGCGGGCTTGCGGCATCAGCTCTTTCCCATTCTCATATCGACGGATTTACGCACATGAGCGCACCGCGCACCCTCTACGACAAGATTTTCGACGACCATGTCGTCGACCGCCAGGACGACGGCACCTGCCTGCTCTACATCGACCGCCACCTCGTCCATGAGGTGACCAGCCCACAGGCCTTCGAAGGCCTGCGCATGAGCGGCCGGAAAGTCCGTCATCCGGAAAAGACGCTGGCCGTGGTCGACCACAACGTCTCGACCTCGCCCGAGCGCAAGTTCGGCATCAAGAACGAGGAAAGCCGCATCCAGGTCGAAGCGCTGGCCAGGAACGCCAGGGATTTCGGCGTCGAATATTATTCGGAGAACGATATCCGCCAGGGCATCGTCCACATCATCGGCCCCGAGCAGGGCTTTACCTTGCCCGGCATGACCATCGTCTGCGGCGACAGCCACACTTCGACGCACGGTGCCTTCGGCGCGCTGGCGCATGGCATCGGCACGTCCGAGGTCGAGCATGTGCTGGCGACGCAAACGCTGATCCAGCGCAAGGCCAAGAACATGCTGGTGCGCGTCGATGGCGTGCTGCCGGAAGGGGTCACCGCCAAGGACATCATCCTTGCCATCATCGGCGAGATCGGCACCGCCGGCGGCACCGGCTATGTCATCGAATATGCCGGCGAGGCGATCCGTGCGCTGTCGATGGAAGGCCGCATGACGATCTGCAACATGTCGATCGAGGGCGGCGCGCGCGCCGGCCTGATCGCGGCCGACGAGACCACCTTCGCCTATGTCAAGGACAAGCCGCGCGCGCCGAAGGGCGCTGCCTGGGACGCGGCGCTCGAATACTGGAAGACGCTGCAGACCGACGAAGGCGCGCATTTCGACAAGATGATCGTGCTCGACGCGGCCAAGCTGCCGCCGATCGTCTCCTGGGGCTCCTCGCCCGAGGATGTCGTCTCCGTGCAAGGCATCGTGCCGAACCCGGAAGACATCATCGACGAGAACAAGCGCACCTCCAAGCTGCGCGCGCTCGACTATATGGGCCTGACGCCGGGGACGAAGATCACCGACATCACGCTCGACCGCGTCTTCATCGGCTCCTGCACCAACGGCCGCATCGAGGATCTGCGCGCCGTCGCCAAGGTGGTCGAGGGCAAGACAGTCAGCCCGCATGTCGATGCCATGATCGTGCCGGGCTCCGGGCTGGTCAAGGAGCAGGCCGAAGCCGAGGGGCTGGACAAGATCTTCCGCGCCGCCGGGTTCGACTGGCGCGAGCCGGGCTGTTCGATGTGCCTGGCCATGAACGACGACCGGCTGAAGCCGCATGAGCGCTGCGCCTCGACCTCGAACCGCAATTTCGAGGGCCGCCAGGGCTTCAAGGGTCGCACCCACCTGGTGTCGCCGGCCATGGCGGCGGCGGCGGCGATTGCCGGCCACTTCGTCGACATTCGCGACTGGAAATAAGCCACGCTGGGGTTGACCCGAGCCTTTGCAGGGCTCGGGTCAAGCCTTCCTGTCGCGCCGTATGAGTTCGTGGAATTCCTCGCGGCGCCCAGGTTCGTCCGCCGCGACCACGAGCGCCAGCTGCTCTTCGTCAAAGAGCTTGAACCACTCGTCCCATTCGACAAGCTCATAGCCGCCGGCGTTGACGGGCCGTTCCGGCTGGTCCTGGTCCTGATAGGCGTGCTGGCCGAAGACCAGCCTAAGCATGGGCTGCGTCCCAGCCTCTGGCGATATGTCGACGATGGCGGGAAAGCCGGCACGCCCGGCAGCCCATGAACGGATTGCATCGTGGTCGGTCAATATGATCGTGTCGGCCATGGCCTGCTCCTGGATTGTGAGTTCAGGAACGCTTCCGACAGCACCGGGTTCCCGCAAACATACGGCGCCGACAGCCCAGGCTTAACGGCTTGTTTGGGCTTGCCCTCTAAGGTCTTCCGCGACGTCAGCAGAGGGGAAGTCACAGTCCTTTGGACACCGGCCTGTTCATAGCGTTGCTCAATCCGACGATCGCGCTGGCGCTCGGCGCGGCCTTCCTCATGCTGTGGTTCCATCAGCGCCATCGCCCCTATCTGGCGGTGCTGGCGCTCAGCTACTGCGTCTCGGCGCCCGGCTTCCTGTTCCAATATTTCACCTTGCCCATCGGTGTGACGCTGACCAAGCTGGTGTCGAACATCTGCTTCACCATCGCTGCCTGCTGCCTGTCCGGCGCCATTATCGCCCGCTACGGCCGGAAGGTGCCCGGCGTGGGGATCGCCGTGCTGGCGGGCGGCGGCCTTGCGGCATTCGCGTGGTTCCTGTTCGTCACCCCGGATCTCACCTGGCGCATCCTGGCGATGAATTTCGGTTTCGGCGGCGTCAGCCTGCTCGTCGCCGCCGAACTGCGCCCGGTGCGCAACAATGGTCCGACGGAAAAGATCCTGTTCGTGCTGTCGCTGCTGTCCAGCGTCAATTTCTTCGTGCGCACCCTGGCGGTCGTCATCGCGCACGGGCCCTTCGCCGGCTATGACGGCTTCTACGGCTCGTCCTACTGGACGACGGCGCTGCTGTCGCACGCGCTGCTGTCGCTGCTGATCGCGCTTTGCCTCTTCACCGCCGCCGCGCTCGACGTGATGAAGGCGCTGAAGACGGAAACCCACACCGATCCGCTTTCGGGGCTGCTCAACCGCCGGGGTTTCGAGGAGCGGGCCGCCATGCTGCTGCAGCGTTGCGCCGTGGCCAAATTCCCGGTGGCGCTGGTGCTGGCGGACCTCGACCATTTCAAGGCGCTCAACGATATGCACGGGCATGCCGCCGGCGACCGCGTGATCGCGGATTTCGCCGGGAAGCTGCGCTCGGCCACGGGAGCGCGAGGTGCCGCGGGGCGCATCGGCGGCGAGGAATTCGCCGTGCTTTTGCCGCTGACCGATCTCGCCGCGGCGCGGCTCTTCGCCGAGGCGGTGCGCACACTCTATTCGGCCGGCGGCGTCGACGGGCTTCCCGCCGGCACCAAGGTTACCGCCAGCTTCGGCGTGGCGGCCCGCAGCGGCGACGAGACGCTGGAACCGTTGATGCGACGGGCCGACGAGGCGCTTTACAAGGCTAAGAAAAATGGTCGCAACAGCGTGCGCCTCTCCTACGAGCGACCGGAGACGGTGTTCGTGCCTGAGCCGCTCAGGGCCAGCTGACCGCCGCGTCCGCGCTTCGCGTTAACGTCTTTTTCGCCCGTCGATGTTTAGCTGTCGGAGGGGGTTTGAGGATAGATGAGCGGCGCCAACTTCATCCTGTTGATCAATCTGGCGGTTGCCAGCCTGCTGGCGGTATCCTTCATGGCTGTCTCGTTCCATGATGCCGGCCGCGCGCCGGCGCGCTGGATGGCGTCCGCTTATGTCCTGGGCGTGGTCTATTCAGCGATCGAATTCAGCATTCCGGCCTTCAACGATGCGCGGCTTCCTGTGGTTACGGCCTTTGCCGTTTTCCTCGGCGCCACCATTGCCTTCAACGGCGGACTTGCCCGCAAATATGGCGTGGCGCCGCCATGGACGCCGATGCTGTTCTTCCTGGCCGCAACCACCATCGCGGTCTATTTCGTGCAGGATCTGCCGCGCCAGTCGCTCACCCGCATCATGGCCTACCAGCTTCCCTACGCCGCCATGCAGTTCGTTGGCCTTGGCATCGTCTGGGCGTCTAGGCAAAGCCGCGGTCGCCTCGATCTGATCCTGATGGCGGTGCTGGCGGCCAGCGGCCTGCAGTTTGCCTCAAAGCCGTTCATCGCGCATGCGCTCGGCGGCTGGGGCGCCAATCCGCAGGCCTATCTGCAAAGCAGCTACGCGCTGGTGTCGCAGTCGCTGGGCACTGTCTTTGCCCTGGCACTGGCGCTGCTGACGCTGGGCATTCTCGTTCGCGATGTGCTTGCCGAAGTGACGTCGAAGTCGGAGGTGGACACGCTGTCGGGCCTGCTCAACCGTGGCGGCTTCACGCGTCATGCGGAGCTGGCCGTACACGACGCCACGCGCCTGGGCGTGCCGGTGGCGATGGTCATTGCCGATCTCGATCATTTCAAGTCCGTCAACGACAGCTTCGGCCATGCCTCCGGCGACCGGGTGATCGAGGCCTTTGCCGGCCTGCTGCGAGAAGCGGCCGAGGGCCATCACGTGGTTGGCCGCATCGGTGGCGAGGAGTTCGCCGTTATCCTGACAGGCGCCAACCTTGCAGCCGCCCGGCTGTTCGCGGAAGGCACCCGCCACGCGTTCGGCGCATTGCCCATCAGCAGGTTGCCGGCCGACAGCCGCTGCACGTCGAGCTTCGGCATTGCCGAGCTCCACGTGAGCGAGGGGTTTTCCGACCTGATGCGGCGCGCGGATGAAGCGCTCTACCTGGCAAAGAATGCCGGGCGCGACTGCGTGCGTGTCTCCACCGGGCCGGCCGATGGGCTGGCCGTGTTCAAAATCGGCCAGGCCCGCATCAACGGCAGGGGCTGAGCTCAGGCATTTCGCCGTGGGACAGGCCGTACATATAGGAGCGGCCCTTGACGAACACCGGCGGGCGATAGCAGTCGCCTTCACCCGATATGTCGTCGGATTCGTTCTGGTAGATCACCTTGGGCTGGCCGGCGCTGGTGTAGTCGGACAATTGCCTGGCCAGCTTGCCTTCGCCGACGATGATGCGCTTGTAGCCGGCTGCGCTGTCGATGACGAGATTGCCGAACGAATCGGCGTAGACGCGGTCATGATGGCGCAAGCCGGCCTCGGCCGGCGCGGCCACCGTGACGGCAAGCGCTGCCAGCGTGAGGCCCGCGAGGCTTGTCCGCACTGATTTGGCCCGCGCTGATTTAGAACCCACTGATTTAGCCCGCACTGATCTAGAACGCATGTCGCTCTCCCTTTGTCGGCGCGAGAGAGATCGCGCCCCGATCTGGTCCGAATCGGAAATTAACCCTTTCTTAACCTTTGTTAAGGGGAGGAGCGGCCCGACGGCCGTTTCTTAATGAAGATGGTTAATTTCGCGGTCGCCGCCGATGTCCCCAATGGATCGACATGGCCGGTCTAATCCGGGGTGAACTTGATCTTGGCGCGCCGCGTGGCTAGCGTGCCCGGCCATGAGGGGGCAGCACATGATGTTTGACCGAACGCTTCGGATGTCGTTCGCTATTCCGCTGCTTCTCGCGGCCGGCGCCTGTGTGCCGGAGGACGGCGCGCCCAAGGCCGCCAACACAGCGACACCCGTGGTGGCGCCTGCTGCTCCCGTCCAGCAACAGTCCGCGCGACCGGCGACCAAGATCACCACCGACCTCACCGCCCCACGCTTCACCACGGGCACGGCCACCTACAGATGCGGCAATGGCGGCATGATCACCATTCAGAATCTCGGCACGTCGCTGCGCGTGGTCGGCCAGGAAGGCGCCACCGAGGAGTTCGCGGCGTCACCGGCAAACCAGAGCAGCCGCTACCAGGCGATCACGCATGACGCAATCGTGATCGACGGACGCGAGGCGCTGGTGATGAAGAAGGGATCGACGCCGCAGACCTGCACCCGGTGAGCCAAATCTCGACACGGCCGCGCCCCTGGCGAGACATGCTGCACTGCAGCGATATCAAGCCGGCTTCGGCCGTTCGCCCGCTAATCGATTGAAGCCGCATCCGGGCTTTTAGTCAGACTAAATTACGTTTTCGAAACGGTTTTCTGGCTTTGACGCGGTGCAAAAAGAGCATTAGAAACCGGCTGTCCGAAGTCGCAACCGGAAGCGGCATTGCCGCATTTCCACCTGAGGCGGCAGACGCCGGAATGGGGCAGCCATGAGCAAATCACCAGCCACCCAAGCCAGACGCGAAAGGCCGCTTTCGCCGCACCTGAGCGTGTACCGGCCGCCGATCACCATGACGATGTCGATTATCCATCGCATCACCGGGGGCGCGCTTTACTTCGGCACGCTGCTGGTTGCCGTCTGGCTGATGGCGGCGGCATCCTCGCAGCCGGCTTTCGATTGGGTGAACTGGGCCTTCGGCACCTGGCTCGGGCGGCTGATCCTGTTCGGCTATACCTGGGCGCTGATGCATCACATGCTGGGCGGTGTCCGCCATCTGATCTGGGACACCGGCGCCGGGCTTGAAAAACACACGGCCTCGAAGATCGCCTGGGCGACGCTTGCCGGCTCGGTTCTGCTCACGCTGCTGATCTGGGTCGCCGGCACCATGGCGCGGGGAGCCTTGTGATGAGTGCGAAGAACACCGACATGCGCACCCCGCTGGCCAGGGTGCGCGGCCTGGGCTCTGCCCGCGAAGGCACCGGGCATTTCTGGCGCCAGCGATTGACGGCGATCGCCAACATCCCGCTGATCCTGTTTTTCACCGGGTTCCTGATCGCGCTCAACGGCGCCGGCTATGCGCAGGTGCGGGCAGCGCTCGCCAACCCGTTCGTGGCGCTGGTGATGGCCCTGGTGCTCATCTCGCCGCTCTATCATATGCGGATCGGCATGCAGGTGATCATCGAGGACTATGTGCATGGCGAAGGCATGAAGCTGGCGCTGATCGCCCTCAACACATTCTTCACCATAGCAGTCGGCGTCGCTTCGCTCTTCGCCCTGCTGAAACTGGCATTCGGAGGCTGAAGTCTTGGCCCAGGACACGAAATCAGCCAACGCGGCAGGCTACACCTTTGTCGATCACAAGTTCGACGTGGTCGTCGTCGGCGCCGGCGGCGCCGGGCTGCGCGCCACGCTTGGCATGGCCGAACAGGGCCTGCGCACCGCCTGCATCACCAAGGTGTTCCCGACCCGCTCGCACACGGTTGCCGCACAAGGCGGCATCGCCGCGTCGCTGTCCAACATGGGCCCGGATTCCTGGCAGTGGCACATGTACGACACCGTCAAGGGCTCGGACTGGCTGGGCGACGTCGACGCCATGGAATATCTGGTGCGCGAAGCCCCGGCCGCCGTTTACGAACTCGAACATTACGGCGTGCCGTTCTCGCGCACCGAAGAGGGCAAGATCTACCAGCGGCCGTTCGGCGGCCACATGATGAACTATGGCGACGGGCCGCCGGTGCAGCGCACCTGTGCGGCCGCCGACCGCACCGGCCATGCCATCCTGCACACGCTCTACGGCCAGTCGCTCAAGAACAACGCGCAGTTCTTCATCGAGTATTTCGCGCTCGATCTGATCATGGAACCGGACGGCACCTGCACCGGCGTCGTGGCGTGGAATCTGGACGACGGCACCATCCACCGCTTCTCGGCCAAGATGGTGGTGCTGGCGACCGGCGGCTATGGGCGCGCCTATTTTTCGGCGACCTCGGCGCACACCTGCACCGGCGACGGTGGCGGCATGGCGGCGCGGGCGGGGTTCCCGTTGCAGGACATGGAGTTCGTGCAGTTTCACCCGACCGGTATCTATGGCGCCGGCTGCCTGATTACAGAGGGCGCGCGCGGCGAGGGCGGCTATCTCGTCAACTCCGAGGGCGAACGCTTCATGGAGCGCTACGCACCGTCGGCCAAGGACCTCGCCTCGCGCGATGTCGTCTCGCGCTGCATGACGCTGGAAATTCGCGAAGGCCGCGGCGTCGGCAAGGCCAAGGACCACATCTTCCTGCACCTCGATCATCTCGATCCGGCGGTCTTGCACGAAAGGCTTCCAGGCATTTCGGAGTCGGCGAAAATCTTCGCCGGCGTCGACCTGACCAAGGAGCCGATCCCGGTGCTGCCGACGGTGCACTACAATATGGGCGGCGTGCCGACCAATTATTGGGGCGAGGTGCTCAATCCAACTGCGGACAACCCCGACCGGGTCTCGCCCGGCCTGATGGCGGTCGGCGAGGCCGGTTGCGCTTCCGTGCACGGCGCCAACCGGCTTGGCTCGAACTCGCTGATCGACCTGGTGGTGTTCGGCCGCGCCGCGGCGATCCGCGCCGGCCAGGTCATCGACCGCAAGGCGGCGATCCCGTCGCCCAACAAGGCTTCGGTCGACAAGATCATGGATCGCTTCGACCGGCTCCGCCACGCCAACGGCTCGACGCCGACGGCTGTCCTTCGTGAAAAGATGCAAAAGGCGATGCAGGAAGATGCCGCCGTGTTCCGCACGCAGGAATCGCTCGAAAACGGCTGCAAGCGTATTTCGGAAATCTGGACCGAGCTCAAGGATGTCAAAGTCTTCGACCGCTCGATGATCTGGAACTCGGACCTGGTCGAGACTCTGGAACTGGAAAACCTGATGGCCAACGCCATCACCACCGTCTACGGCGCCGAGGCGCGCAAGGAGAGCCGAGGCGCGCATGCCCGGGAGGATTTTTCCGCCCGCGACGACGCCAACTGGCGCAAGCATACGCTCGCCCATCTCAGCGAGGACGGCGCGGTGACGCTGACCTATCGGCCGGTGCACACCGAGCCGCTTTTGGCCGAAAAGGACGGCGGCATCAGTCTGGCCAAGATAGCGCCGAAGGCCAGGGTGTACTGAGGATGGCGACGGCGGCGGGATATTCCGGTACGTCCCTTCCGGTCAAGCTCGGCCTGAAGGATGGGATGATTGCCGCCTTCATCGCCCTGCCGCCGGACCTCGCGGACCTCGCCGAGGCCGTCGATTTCGCCGAGGTCGACCGGCTGGCCGAATGGTCCGACATTTCGGGCGTGGTGTTGAAATACGACGCCGTCCACGCCTTCACCAGACAGCGCGCCGAGATCGAGGAGCGCCTCGGCGCACTCGAGGCGGCGATCAAGCGCGACGGCATGGTCTGGGTCTCCTGGCCAAAGAAGGCCTCGAAAGTGGCCACCGACGTCACCGAGGGCGTTGTCCGTGCTGAAGCGCTCAAGCTCGACCTTGTCGACGTCAAGGTCGCCGCCGTGAACGAAATCTGGTCCGGGCTGAAGCTCGTCATCCGAAAGGACCTGAGGTAATGGTCGAACTCACGCTCCCAAAGAACTCGAAGGTCCAGCAGGGCAAGACCTGGCCGAAGCCGGAGGGTGCCACCAATCTCAGGGAATACCGCATCTATCGCTGGTCGCCGGACGACGACGAGAACCCGCGCATGGACACCTACTTCGTCGATATGGACGATTGCGGGCCGATGGTGCTCGACGCGTTGCTGTGGATCAAGAACAAGATCGACCCGACGCTGACCTTGCGCCGCTCCTGCCGCGAAGGCATTTGCGGTTCCTGCGCCATGAACATCGACGGTTCGAACACGCTCGCCTGCACCAAGGGCTGCGACGGCATATCGGGCGCGGTCAAGATTTATCCGCTGCCGCATATGCCCGTGATCAAGGACCTGGTGCCCGATCTTACCAATTTCTACGCCCAGCACGCCTCGATCGAGCCATGGCTGAAGACGGTGTCGCCAACGCCGGCCAAGGAATGGCTGCAGAGCCACGAGGAGCGCGAAAAGCTCGACGGGCTTTACGAGTGCATATTGTGCGCCTGCTGCTCGACCTCGTGCCCGAGCTACTGGTGGAACGGCGACCGCTATCTCGGCCCGGCGACGCTGCTGCAGGCCTATCGCTGGCTGATCGACAGCCGCGACGAGGCCAAGGGGGAACGGCTCGACAATCTCGAAGACCCGTTCCGGCTCTATCGCTGCCACACCATCATGAACTGCGCGCAGACCTGCCCGAAGGGGCTCAATCCCGCGAAGGCGATCGCCGAGATCAAGAAGATGATGGTGGAGAGAAGGGTTTAGGTTCGGCGGAGGACAAGCCGGCCGGCTGATCGAGAATCGGTACTCGCCTGAAATACACGGCGGCCATCCTCACCAACAATGCGCTGAGATCAAGGATCCCTCAGCGCCGTCGAAGCGGCTACCAGGCGCCACGGCACGGCCTGGATATGTGGCGCGCCCATCATTGTTTTCATACACGTTGCTTGCCCAAAACCGAGGTGATTTTCGGGACGACTTACATTAGAGAAACCTCATTAATCAGCTGTCATCTATACACTATGACGTGACGTTACCTTAGTATAGCGTTAAGAGATTCTCGATAGATACTTCGGAAGTCGTCGCTCGAGTACAGAGTATGAGTGGATTTCCTGCGGTTCGTTACTGGCCAATAGGACCGTTGGTTAGCGCCGCGACGGTGGGATCGCTCACCTGGCTCACCTCGCAGGTCTATTTTCAGGAGAAGAGGCTGATCCTGGTCGTCGGCCTAGTGGCTTTGATCGCGCTTGTCTTGCTGGATCGCCTCCAGGGGGCAAGGACGGATCAGCCAGGAAGCGGGTGGTTCAGAGCCTATTTATCGCTCGTTCCGTGCTTTTTCTTCCTTGTCTATGTCTACCTCGAAAATGTTTTCGGCTATTTCGATTGGGCAGCGATGTTCATGCATGTCGACGCCGGAGTTCTCACCCCCAGTGTTGATGAATACTGGAAGCACGATCCTGATCATTGCCGCCGGTCTTTTCGGTCTTGGCGCACTGAAGGCGCGCGGCACGCTGACAAGAGGATTGGACGTTGCCTTGATGGCATTCTTCCTGGCGGCAAACCCGATGCTGACACGTCCGATCGCGGCAGCGATCCATCCCAACCCGCTGCATGATTTCCTGTCCAAGCAGTTCGTCGATGTCACTTCTTTGACAAAGCCGGCTGAAACAGCGTCGGCGACCGCCGCGCCAAAGAACCTCATTCATATTTTCATTGAGAGCGCCGAGCGCACCTACATGAACGAGGCGGAGTTCGGCGACGTCATGGGTCCGCTGCTCGAATTCGACAGGCGTGGCGTTTCGGCGACCAACATGGTGCAACTTGCCTATACCAACAACTCCATCTCAGGGATGGTCGCTGCGAACTGTGGAACGCCGCTGCTGATATCGTTCTTCACGACGCGCCAGTACCTGGAGGAGAATTCGCAATTCCTGCCAGGACTGACCTGCCTGGGCGACGTTCTGAAGGCGCGGGGCTATCAGCAGAACTTTATTACCGGTTGGCCGCTCAACTTCACCGGTCAGGGCACATTCTATTCCACCCATGGCTACTCATCGCTTTTTGGGGGATCCGAAGTGGTGGCCGCCATCGCGGGGCGCGGCAACGCTTTTGGCGCCGACGACGCCGAAGTTCTGGATATGAGCTTCGGCGTCTTGCGCCGAGTGCAGCGGGACGGCAAACCGTTCTCGCTCACGATCGCCGTCAGCGGCGGGCATGCGATGGACGGCTACCTGACCGACAAATGCATCGGCAAGACGGGACTTCCTCCGCAGACCCCCAACATTCTCCATGCCGTGAAATGCACGAACATGCTCATCGCGGACTTCATTCACAAAGCCGAAGCCGCGGGTCTGATGAGGAACACTGTCCTGGCCTTGCAAAGCGACCACCTCAGCGCGCCGAGCACGGTAACGGATCGCTTGAACAATTATGAACGCCGCAACTTCTTCTCGCTGTCGGGCGATGGCATTCCTTCCAAAACCTATACCGGGCTTGCGGGCACGATTGACATATTTCCCACCATTCTTGACGCGCTGGGGGTGCCGCTCTCGAATGACCAGGCTGCCCTTGGCGTTTCGCTGCTTGGGGATCGACCGACGCTGAGCCGGGCACTTGGACAGGACCAGTTCGATGACGCTATCTATGCCGAGGATGTGCTCGTCAGGTCATTCTGGCAGTTGAAACCGACACGGACCGCCGTGGCGTCCGAGGCTGAGTCGCGTTAATGCGCGCCTGCGTTTGTTCGCCGCTAGATAGCGCCTACCTGGCCGAGGCCTCAACCCGATCAAGGCGATCGCCGAGACAAGAGTTCTGCTCTGTCGCGCTTCTCGGATGTCTGTCAAAATCATGCTGTCCAAGAATCGGTAGAAAATAACCAATCCAATGAGCGAAGACCTTCCCATCCTCTCTCCCGCCGAAGCCCGCGTGCTCGGCTGCCTGATCGAGAAGAAGGAGCTGACGCCGGACGTCTATCCGCTGACGCTCAACGCGGCACTTGCCGCGGCCAACCAGAAGACGGCGCGCGAGCCTGTCATGGCGCTGGAACAGACGGAGGTGCACAGGGCGCTGAAGCTGCTTGAGCAGAAGGGACTTGTGCGGCAGATGTTCGGTTCGCGCGTCGAGCGCTACGAACATCAGATGGCGCAGCGTTTCTCGCTGACCACGCCGCAGACCGCGTTGCTCGGTCTGCTCTTGCTGCGCGGACCACAGACGGCACATGAACTCCTGGCGCGAGCTGAGCGCATGGCGCGGTTTTCATCGATCGAAGACCTGCGCGGGGAACTCGACATGCTGATCGGCCGCCGGCCGCCATTGGTCCAGGAAATCCCACGCGGGCCGGGCCAGCGCGAGGACCGCTACGTGCATCTGCTCGCCGGTCCGGTGGATGCTGCCGCCCTCTCGGCTCAGCGCAGTGCGCCGGCCGCGCCTGCCTCCGATCTGGAAGCGAGGTTGGAGGCGCTGGAGCAGGAAGTCGCGGCCCTTCGCGCCCGGCTTGATGCGCTGGGCGGTTGAGGCCGCCAATCCGAGACCCCACGAGAGTCCCTTGAGGGGAGATTGGATGCTGCGACCACTTTCGCCAATCTCCGATGCAGAAACGCCGGCCCTGGAGCCGGCGTTTGTCACTTCAGGCCAAGCCCTTCAGCCAAGCCTGGCGTCGAGCGAAACCTTGATCGCGCCGAGCGCCTGAGAGACCGGGCATTCGGCCTTGGCCTTCTCGGCCAATTCCTTGAACTTCGCCGCATCGATGCCGGGCACCTTGCCGACCAGGGTGATGGCGCTGCCGGTGATGCCGGTGCCGGGAACCAGCGTGACCACGGCCTTGGCGTCGAGTTCTTGCGCCGGCGTGCCGTTTTCGGCGAGGAAATGCGACAGCTGCATGGCGTAGCAGCCGGCATGGGCGGCCGCGATCAGTTCTTCCGGATTGGTGCCGGATTTGCCGCTTTCGTCCTCGAAGCGCGCCTTGAACGAATAGGGCGTACCCTTCAGGGTCCCGCTCTGCGTGTCGAGCGTGCCCTTGCCGTCTTTCAAATTGCCTTTCCAGACGGCGTTTGCGGTGCGGTCCATGAAGTCCTCCTGGGTTGTCGTGAACTTGTCCTGGGTGAGCCAGCGTCCGGCCAACTATAGCGCGGACGTCGGCGAAGACCACTGCGCTGTTTGGACCACGGCACGATGACGGCCCTTTCCGCCGAAAAAATACCCACGCAAAAATGTCGGCTTCCATCCGGGCCGGCCGTCCTGCGGGAGGCCACGGGATTTGTGGCCCGATGGAGGTTGACATGGACAATCTGTTTTTCGCGCTGTGGAAGAGGCCAGGCCGCGGGCCTGGGCGACAGGAGGACTTCTGGCTGGACCCGCCGGCGTCCGGCCTTGGCAGGCTGCTGGCGGCGCTTGCCATCATCACGGTCGCGGCATGCCTTCTCGACCATGCGTCAACGGCCGCGGGCAAGGCTGACATGGCTGTCGCCGCAGCCTATGGTTTTTCAAAAGAAGGGAGCTCGAAATGAAATATGTCTGCCTGGTCTATGGTGAGGAAAAAGAGCTCCATGCCATGACCGCCGAGGGTGCCGCCAAGCTCGATGCCGACTCGCTGGCCTATGACAGGTCATTGGATCAACAAGGCAAGCTGATCATCGCGCAGGCACTGCAATCGGTGAAGACGTCGAAGACCGTACGGCGGCGCAAGGGCAAGCAGCTGATCACCGACGGCCCGTTCGCGGAAACGAAGGAGCAGTTGCTCGGTTTCGTCATGATCGAAGCGAAGGATCTCGACGAGGCGCTGGACATCGCCGGCGAGATTCCGCTGGCCGAAATCGGTACGATCGAAGTGCGCGCGATCTACAACGTGCCGGGGTCATAATTCCCTGTCATGCGTTGCGCTCCCTTATAAACCTGGGCGTTCGGTTGAGCGAAGGTCCTGCCCTTGCCGGGGCTCAATTCTTGCGTGTTGAAGCAAGCCACGAGTTCTCCTATCGTCGCCCAAGACTTTGGGGGATTTGGACATGCCTTTCCTGATTGCTGTCCTTGGCGTGCTCGGAGCGGCGGCATTGTGGTGGTACCGGATGAAGGCGATGAACGACGCCGCGCGCGAGGTCGCCGAAGTCGTCGGGCGCGTTCAAGGCAACATCCGGCGCAAGAAGCTGCGCAAGCAGGCCGCACTTTCGCCGCTGACGGCGATCGATGATCCGGTGGTGGCGGCAGCGACGCTGATCACCGCGATCGTTTCGGAAGACGGCCCTGTTCTGCCGCGGCGCGAGGCCGTCATTCGCGAGGTGATTTCGCAGATCGCAGCCGGGCCGAAGAAGACCGACGAGGCGGTTGTCTATGCCAAGTGGGCCGCGACGCAGATAGACGACACCACCATCGTCATCGACAAGCTGGCGCCCTTCCTGCGCGAACGCCTCGACCCGAACGAACGGGACGATCTCTTGCAAATGCTGAACCGGGTGGCTCAGGGCGGAGAGCAGAGCCTGAAGATACCCGACCAGCGCATGCTGCGGCTGCGCCAGAAGCTTGGTTTTGAAGTGAACTGAGATCGCCGGCCTCGGCGATCGGCGCGAAACTCCCGCTGCATCCTCATCCCATGGCGGAGCAAGGAGCGATGCGACGCGGCGCAGCCCACAGGCCGCGACGTCAAGTCAGCGAGACGATCAGATCGCCTCGCCCTTCAGCAGGCGCGGCGTGCCCGCGGATAGTCCCGATGCCTGGCGGATGAAGAACTCCTTCAGCCGCGGCATACGCTCGACGAGACCGAGGCCGATGTCGCGGACGGTGCGCAGCGGGGTGATGTCGTTGGAAAACAGCCGGTTCAGCACATCGGTCGTGATGCCCATCTGCACCGTGTCGAAACGGCGCCATTGCTGATAGCGTTCCAGCACGTCGAGCGCGCCGATGTCCTGGCCGAGCCGGTCGGCCTCGACGATCACCTCGGCAAGGGCGGCCACATCCTTGAAGCCGAGATTGAGCCCCTGGCCGGCGATCGGATGGATGCCGTGGGCGGCATCGCCGGCAAGCGCGATGCGCGGTGCCACGAAGGCGCGCGCGATGGTGAGACCAAGCGGCCAGGCGCGCGGCTTGTCGGCGACGCGGATTTCTCCAAGTTTCAGCCCAAAACGTTGTTCAAGTTCGTGTTCGAAGACGAGATCGTCGCCTTCGACGAGCGTTTTCGCATCTTCCGCCCGTTCGACCCAGACGATCGAAGAGCGGTTGGTGCCGTCCTCGTCGGGTATCAGCGGCAGCGTGGCGAACGGGCCGGCGGGCAGAAAATGCTCTTCGGCGCGGCCGTTGTGCGGGCGTTCATGGGCCACGGTGCAGACGATGCCGGACTGACCGTATTCCCACTTGACCGTCTTGATGCCGGCCATGTCGCGCAGTTTCGAATTGACGCCATCGGCGGCAACCAGCAACCGCGCCGCCAACGTGGCGCCGTCCGCCAGATGCACTGACATGCCGGCTCCATTTGTCTCAAAACCTTGCACCGCCACGCCTTCGATGATGTCGATGCCGAGCTGTTCGGCTTTGGCCCGCAAGGCGCCGTTCAACGCCCTGTTGGCGACCATATGCGCGAAAGGCTCACCTGGCGCCACCTCGCCGCCGAAGGTCAGGAAGACCGGGCGCACCGGATCGGCGCTGCGTGAATCGGTGATGATCATCTCAGTGATCGCCTGCGCCTTCGGCGCGATCTCGGCCCAGACGCCGAGCTGGTCGAGCATGCGGCAGGCCGCCGCGGCGATGGCGGAAGCGCGGCCATCCCTTTGCCAGGAACCGGCGGGCGCCGCGTCGACCAGCGCCACGGCGAGGCCCGGGCGAGCCTGTTTCAGCGAGACCGCGGCGGCCAGGCCGACATAGCCGGCACCCGCGACGAGAACATCGATCCCGGATCTGGCCTTGGCGTCCGCCTTGCGTTCCATTGTCTTGGCTCCTTGCGCGCCTACGGGGCTTGCGCCCTTGACGGCTCGTTCTTCCTGTCGGAAACCGCCATAGCAATTTTGCGGCGAGGTCACAAAACATGACGGCGGCGATCGACGAGCTTCTGCGCATTCTCGACCTCGAGAAGCTGGAACACAATCTGTATCGTGGTCGCAGCCCCCAGGTGGAGTGGCAGCGCGTGTTCGGCGGCCAGACCATCGCGCAGGCGCTGGTGGCGGCGCAGCGAACGGTGGAGCCCGACCGTTTCGTGCATTCGCTGCATGGCTATTTCATGCGCCCGGGCGACATCAAGGTGCCGATCATCTACGAGGTCGATCGCATCCGCGACGGCGGTTCCTTCACCACGCGGAGGGTGCTGGCAATCCAGCACGGACAGGCGATCTTTTCGCTGGAAGCCTCGTTCCAGGTCGACGAGAAGGGGCTCGAGCACCAGTTCGCGCTACCTGACGACGTGCCGCCGCCGGAAGGGCTGAAGACGCAGCGCCAGCTGCTCGAAACGGCCGACCGGGTGCCGGAGGCGGTTCGCCGTTTCTGGGCGCGCGAGCGGCCGCTGGAGTTGCGGCCGGTCAACCTCCAGCACTATGAAAGCCGCGACAAGCTGCCGCCCCGGCAGAACGTCTGGATCCGCCTTGCCGGGCCGGTTCCCGACGACCGCGCGCTGCAGTCGGTGCTGCTCGCCTACCTCTCCGATATGACGCTGCTCGACACCTCGACCTTCGCCCATGGGCGCGGCCTGTTCGATCCCGACATCCAGGCCGCCAGCCTCGACCATTCGATGTGGTTCCATCGGTCGCATTCGCTCGACGGCTGGCTGCTTTATGCGCAGGACAGCCCCTCGAGTTCGGGATCGCGCGGTTTCAGCCGCGGCACGCTCTATGCCCGTGACGGCACGCTGATCGCCTCGATGGCACAGGAAGGGTTGATCCGGCTCAAGCGTTGAGCATTCGCGAGTCTTGTTTGAGCAAGATTCTTTGCGAAAGCCGATTCCATTTTTCCTGATCATGCTCAAAGCCGGCAAATTAGGCAATTTCACAAAATTGCTTAAATTTTGAGCATGCGGCATGCCGCACATGCATACAGCAATTGGCGGCGGGCGCTCCATTCCCTTTGTTTCCAATAGGTTAACGCCCTGCTTCGGCACTTGGCACGGAGCTTGAATCCTTGGGGGCACTCTCCGGCTCTTTGGGATCGGTGAAGTCGTGCAAACGCGGGGCACCGCAACAGCAAAGGGTGAACCTATGAAAATCGTGATGGCAATCATCAAGCCGTTCAAGCTGGACGAGGTACGCGAAGCGCTTACCGCCGTCGGCATCCAGGGCCTGACCGTCACCGAAGTCAAAGGCTACGGGCGTCAGAAGGGGCATACGGAAATCTATCGGGGGGCGGAATACGCGGTCTCTTTCCTGCCGAAGATCAAGATCGAGGTCGCGGTCGCGGCCGACATGGTCGACAAGGCCGTCGAAGCCATCACAGCCGCTGCCAAGACCGGCCAGATCGGCGACGGCAAGATCTTCGTTTTCGGCATCGACCAGGCGGTGCGCATCCGCACCGGCGAAACAGACAGCGACGCGCTCTGAGCGGCGAACACGTATTCCAATGGAGAGTTCAATGAATATTCCTTCCACTTTGAAGACGACGGGACGGGCGGCCCTTCTGGGCACGCTCGCTCTCGCAGCGCTGGGCAGCGTCGCCGCCTTCGCGCAGGAAGCCGCACCCGCTGCCGCTGCCGCGGCACCTGCCGCCGCGCCCACCCCGGTGCTCGATACCGGCAACACCGCCTGGATGCTGACCTCCACGGCGCTGGTGCTGATGATGACCATCCCGGGCCTGGCGCTGTTCTACGGCGGCATGGTGCGCAAGAAGAACGTGCTCGCCACCGTCATGCAGAGCTTCGCCATCACCTGCCTGGTGACGGTGCTATGGTTCATGTTCGGCTATTCGCTGGCCTTTTCCGACGGCGGCGGCATGAATGCCTATCTCGGCGGCACCTCGAAATTCTTCCACCACGGCATCACCACCGCCAGCCTGTGGCTGCCGGGTGTGGCCAACATCCCTGAATTCGTCTTCTCGATGTTTCAGATGACCTTCGCCATCATCACGCCGGCGCTGATTGCCGGCGCCTTCGCCGAACGCTTCAAGTTCTCGGCACTGCTGATCTTCATGGCACTGTGGCTGCTGATCGTCTATGTGCCGATCGCGCATTGGGTCTGGGGTGGCGGCTTCCTCGGTACGGCTGGCGTGCTCGACTTCGCCGGCGGCACGGTCGTTCACATCAATGCCGGTGTCGCGGGCCTCGTCTGTGCACTGGTTCTCGGCAAGCGCGAAGGCTACGGCACCACCAACATGGCGCCGCACAACCTCGTCTATTCGGTCATCGGCGCATCGCTGCTGTGGGTCGGCTGGTTCGGCTTCAACGCCGGTTCGGAACTGGCGGCCGACGGCCTTGCCGGTGCCGCCATGCTCAACACCCAGGTTGCCACCGCCGCCGCGGCGCTGGCCTGGATGTTCGCCGAATGGATCATCGCCAAGAAGCCTTCCGTGCTCGGCATCATCTCGGGCGCCGTCGCGGGCCTCGTCGCGGTGACGCCGGCTTCCGGTTTCGTCAACCCGACCGGCGCCTTCATCGTCGGCATCGTCGCCGGCGTCGTCTGCTACCTCTCGGCGGTCAAGGTGAAGCACATGTTCGGCTATGACGACTCGCTCGATGCCTTCGGCGTGCATGGCGTCGGCGGCGTGGTCGGCGCCCTGCTGACCGGCGTGCTTGCCGACCCGGCGATCAACAGCCTCTCGTCGGGCGCTTCTCTCGGCAAGCAGATCTACGGTGTCGCCGTCACCATTGTCTGGACGGCGGTTGCCACCTTCGTCATCCTCTACGTCGTCAAGGCGCTGGTCGGCCTGCGTCCGACGACCCAGGAAGAAGTCGAAGGCCTCGACATCTCCCAGCATGGCGAAGTGGTGCCGTAAGGCATCCTTGCCAACGGGCCGGCGGAACCCTCCTCCCGCCGGCCCCATGTTTGCCGCGCAATTCCGGAGGGAAAACCGCGAAGCCCTTCTGCTGGAATTGCTTTGAAAGCATCCCGTCGTGATGCTCCCGCAAGGAGGTCACGCCTTGAGGCCCGGATCGCTCCGGGCCTCTTTTTTTGCAAATTCGTTCTCGCTTCGTCCGAGTCCGCGCAATCACGTTCGCGTGAAGAAGCTTTTCGAGGAAACATCGACCGCTCTGTCGCCGAACTCAGGAGGCGATCGTCGTTCTGACGCTCGTGATTTTGAAACAGGGAAGGAATTTTCTCATGAACCTCAAGAATATCTGCCTCGGGGCACTCGCACTTTCCATGGTCAGCGGCTTTGCATTTGCCGGCGCACTGGACGAGCCGGACAACATGGCGCCGTTCTTCACCGATTCCAGCATGAAGACCATGAAGCCGATGGAGGAATTCAAGGCGGCTTTCATGGCCATGCCGAAGGAGAAGCAGGACGCCATGATGAAGGAATGCCAGGACGCTGCGATGAGCAAGCCGCACGCCGAGTTCTGCGCCAATGTGAAGATGCTCGGCGGCGCCAGCAAGTAGCACGCTGCCCAGCCCAACGAATGGATGGCGGGCCAGGGCGCCCGCCATTTTTCTTATGGTGCGGTCACTGGTAGATGTCGGTGCCAAAAGGACGGCCCCCACGGTCTTATAGTTAATGCGCCCTTAACCTTCCCACGCCTAGTCTGGCATCCGAATCTGCCGGAGTGCGTCATGCGCTGCGGCCAGGCAATCACTGACGGGGAAGAGCATGCGTTCAGGGGCTTCAGCACCGCTCGCGCTGACCGATACGGGGCACGGCATCCAGGCATTCGCGCGGCGCCAGGTCGGCCGTCTGGTCGGCACCGGCCTGTTCGCGTTCACGGCCTTCGCCGTCGCCAGCCTCGCGACCTGGAACGTCGCCGATCCAAGCTTCTCGCATGCCACCGCCAACATCGTCACCAACGCCATGGGCTATGCCGGCGCGGTGTTCTCCGACCTCGCCATGCAGTTCTTCGGCCTTGCCGCGGTCGCCGCGCTGGTTCCGGCGGTGATCTGGGGATACCTCCTGTTTTCGGCGCGCGGCGTCGACCGGCTGCCCAGGCGCGGGCTGTTCTGGTTCGGTTTCGCGCTGCTCGCCGCCGCCATCGCCGGCTGCATCGTTCCGCCCAAGACCTGGCCGCTGCCCACCGGCCTCGGCGGCGTCTTCGGCGACATGGTGCTCAAGATCCCCGGTGTCCTCATCGGCGGCTATCCGACCGGGCTGGTGGCCAGCGTGCTCGCCATAGTGCTGGCTGCGCCCGCGCTCTGGCTGTTCGCCCATGGCGCGGCGCTGCTCGGGCGCAAGAACGGCTTCGCCGTGATGGAAGAGCCGGCCGCCGCGGACCCGCGCGAGGACGAGCTTCTGTTCGACAATGACGAGGACGACGGCGACGAGGGTATACTGGCGCTCGGCGCAATCACCCATTGGTGGCTTTCTTTCCGCGCGTGGATGCATCGCCGGGCGGTGCGCCGCAGGCAGGAGCGCGACGAGTTCGAACCGGAGATGGAGCCGCGCGCCAGCGCCTGGCGCCAGGCCGCCGAACGCGTCGAGTCGGCCGAGTTCGCCGAGCAGCGCATGAGCCATGACGGCCGCGCCCGTGTCGAACCGGAATTCTTCGCCGCCATGGTCAACGACCGCAGCGTCTCCGTCGACCCGGACGACGACGATGTCTTCGGCCGCGACGACGCGGATATGGATTTCGATGACGAGCCCGTCGCGCAGCGGCGTGCTCCCACGGCCAAGGTCCAGCAGTTCCGCTCCGATGCCGCCACCCGGGTGGAGGCGCCGGCGGCGCGACCGGTACCGGGCGCCCGCGTCCAGCGCGAGGCGCAAACCTCGCTGATCGGCTCCGACACGTTCGAAATGCCGTCTCTGCATTTCCTGTCCGAACCGAAGAATGTCGCGCGCGACCCAAGTCTTTCCAAGGACGCGCTGGAACAGAACGCGCGCCTGCTCGAAGGCGTGCTGGAGGATTTCGGCGTCAAGGGCGAGATCATTGCCGTTCGCCCGGGTCCGGTCGTCACCCTTTACGAACTCGAACCGGCGCCCGGCATCAAGTCGTCGCGGGTCATCGGCCTTTCCGACGACATCGCCCGTTCGATGAGCGCGATCGCCTGCCGCGTCGCCGTGGTGCCGGGCCGCAACGCCATCGGCATCGAACTGCCCAACGCCAAGCGCGAAACGGTTTACCTCCGGGAGATCATGGCCAGCCGCGACTTCGAGACGACCAAGGCCAAGCTGGCGCTGGCGCTGGGCAAGACCATCAATGGCGAAGCCGTCATCGTCGACATCGCCAAGATGCCGCACGTGCTGGTCGCCGGCACCACCGGTTCGGGCAAGTCGGTCGCCATCAACACCATGATCCTGTCGCTGCTCTACCGCCTCACCCCGCAGGAGTGCCGGCTGATCATGATCGATCCGAAAATGCTCGAACTCTCCGTCTATGACGGCATTCCGCATCTGCTGACGCCCGTGGTCACCGACCCGAAGAAGGCGGTGGTGGCGCTGAAATGGACCGTGCGCGAGATGGAGGACCGCTACCGCAAGATGTCCAAGGTCGGCGTGCGCAACATCGACGGCTTCAACGCACGCGTGCAGCAGGCCGAGAAGAAGGGCGAAAAGATCTCGCGCACTGTGCAGACCGGCTTCGACCGCCAGACAGGCGAGGCGATCTACGAGACCGAGAATCTCGATCTTGAGCCGATGCCCTATATCGTCGTCATCATCGACGAAATGGCCGACCTGATGATGGTCGCCGGCAAGGACATCGAAGGCGCGGTGCAGCGCCTGGCGCAGATGGCGCGCGCCGCTGGCATCCACGTCATCATGGCCACGCAACGTCCCTCGGTCGACGTCATCACCGGCACCATCAAGGCCAATTTCCCGACCCGCATCTCCTTCCAGGTCACCTCCAAGATCGACAGCCGCACCATTTTGGGCGAGCAGGGTGCCGAGCAGCTGCTCGGCATGGGCGACATGCTCTACATGGCCGGCGGCGGCCGCATCCAGCGCGTGCACGGGCCGTTCGTCTCCGATGACGAGGTCGAGAAGATCGTCGGGCACCTGAAGCTGCAGGGCGTGCCGGAATATCTCGACGCCATCACCGAGGACGACGGCGAGGACGCCGACGAGCCGTCCGGCAAGGCCGGTTCGGGCGGCGGCGGCGGCGGTGGCAATTTCGAGGATTCCGACGACCCTTACGATCAGGCGGTTTCGGTGGTGCTGCGCGACGGCAAGGCCTCGACCAGCTACATCCAGCGGCGTCTGGGCATCGGCTATAACAGAGCCGCCTCGATTATCGAGAAGATGGAAAAGGAAGGTATTGTCGGCCCGGCCAACCATGCCGGAAAACGCGAAATCTTGGTGCCGACAGAAGACGACAAGTTCTGACAGTGCAGAGTTCGTGGCAACTTTGAACCTTCTGGCGCGTTCACCGACTGCGCAGCGATCGGCTCGCCAAACTTCAGCCCAACTGGGGGTTCACGACAGCGGCCAAATCAGGAACCGGACGAGAGTGACCGATATGAAAAACGATCTTTCAGCGCTCAGCGATTTTGCCCCGACACGCCGCCAGTTGGTTGGCCTCGGCCTGGTCTTAGCGGGTGCCGCCGCACTTAACGTGGTGCCCGGATTCGAGTTGCTGGCCTCAGCGCAGGCGGCTGTGCCCGCGGCGGCACAGAAGATCGCCGACCATTTCTCGGCGGTCAAATCGATGAGCGGCGAATTCGTCCAGTTCGGCCCCAAGGGCGAGCAGACCGGCGGAAAATTCTTCCTGGAACGGCCGGGCAAGATCCGCTTCAACTATGACGGGTCTTCGAATTTCCGGGTGATTTCCGACGGCAGATCGGTTGCCATACTCAACAAGAAACTGAACACGTCGGACCTTTATCCGCTGTCGAAGACGCCGCTGAAACTGCTGCTCGACGACCGCATCGACCTCTCCGGCAACCGCGTCAAGAGCGTCAAGGAAGAAGACGACCTCACCACCATCCAGCTTTCCGACAAGTCGGTTTTCGGCAATGCGCGGATCACCATGATGTTCGACCCGAAAACCTATGATCTGCGGCAGTGGACGATCACCGACGCGCAGGGCAAGGACACGACGGTGATGATCTTCAACACCAAGGAAGGCGTCAGCTTCGCGCCCGACACGTTCGCCATCGACTATACGGCCAATCGCGAGCTGAACACCAAGACGCGGTAGGCCCGCCGATATAGCCAGGCCCGTTAGCGGAGCGGGCTGGCTTGTTTTTGCGGCGCGCGGCTGGCAGTAGAATGGCGATCTCTTGCCGGACCCTCCGCATGCCCTTTTCGATCGCCACCTGGAACATCAACTCCGTGCGCCTGCGCATGCCGATCGTCGAACGCCTGCTCGATGAGTACGCGCCCGATGTGCTCTGCCTGCAGGAAACCAAGGTCCCGGACGAGCTCTTTCCCGAAAAAGCCTTTCGCAAGGTCGGCTATCCCTACATCGCATTTCATGGGCAGAAGGGCTATCACGGCGTGGCGACGGTGGCGCGGCGGCCGATCGAGGTGGTCGAAAAGCGCCGCTTCTGCGACATCGAGGACAGCCGCCACCTGTCGGTGACGGTACAGGCCGGCGGCAAGACCATCCTGATGCACAATTTCTACGTGCCCGCGGGTGGCGACGAGCCGGATCCCGAGATCAACAGGAAGTTCAGGCACAAGCTCGATTTCGTCGCCGAGATGAACGCCATCCGGGCCGAGCATGGCGAGGTATCGGCGTCGGTGCTGGTCGGGGACCTCAATATCGCGCCGCTGGAGCATGATGTCTGGTCGCACAAGCAACTGCTCAACGTGGTCAGCCACACGCCGGTCGAGACCGAAAACTTCGAGGCGATGCGGCGCGCCGGCGGCTGGGTCGACCTGATGCGGCACAACGTGCCACCGGAACAGAAGCTCTATACCTGGTGGAGTTATCGCGCGCAGGATTGGGAGGCGTCCAATCGCGGCCGGCGGCTCGACCATGTCTGGTCGTCGCCAAACCTGCTGCCCAGTTTTGCCGGCTATGAGATCCTTAGAGCCGCCCGTGGCTGGGACCGGCCGTCGGACCATGTGCCAGTGATTGCCCGGTTCGCCCTGGATTAAGTTTATGATATTCAGGTGAAGCCGGCCTGCAAACGGCGGCTTCCTGCGCTTCCCAGTTCTACTACGTCGCAGTAGAACTGTGCTCACGTACTTTAGTACGCTTCTCGGAGTCCGCCGTTTTCGCCTCGGCCTGACCTGAATCTCGACACCTGCGGCGTCAAATGCCAGGTCAACCCGAAAATCGTGGCGCCAATTCCTCGATGCGGCGGATCATGTCGTGGAATTCCTCGGAGATGCGCTGATGCAGCTTCACCGCCAATTCCGGGTATTCCTCCAGGATGCGCCGGAACATCTTGCGGCTCAGCCTTATCACTTCCGAGTCGATTTCGGCCGAGGCGCTGGTCAGCCGGTTGGTATCGGCGATCAGCGCCAGCTCGCTAAGCATCGTGCCTGGGCCGACCTTGCCGATCGGGATGCGCTCGCCATCCTGCTCGCGATAGAGCACGATGCGCCCGCTGACCACGACATAGGCCGAGTCGGCCACGTCGTCCTCGCGATAAAGCTTGTGGTCGGCCTGCACCAAAGTGGTCTCGGCACCGAAGGCGAGCAGGCGCAACTGTTCCTGCGTGAAGCCCTCGAAAAGCCTCACGGCGGACAGGATGCGGATGTCGTCATCCAGCGCCATCTAGCTGTGTCCCCGAACGGTCAGTCCAATCCCTCCTCTGCGGTACGATCCCAGAATCCCCCTCCAACAGGATCGTACCCGAAAGCGGCCCCGCCCGAACCGCTCATTTGAATGGTGAAATGTTTAAGGAACCAGCTTGTAGCCGCCGCTTTCTGTCACAAGAATTTCAGCATTGGAAGGATCGCGCTCGATCTTCTGGCGCAGACGGTAGACATGGGTTTCCAGGGTATGCGTGGTGACGCCGGAATTGTATCCCCACACTTCCTCCAGCAGCACGTCGCGGGTCACCACCTTCTGGTCGGCGCGATAGAGATACTTGATGATCGAGGCTTCCTTTTCCGTCAGCCGCACCTTGCCCCCGCGCTGATCGATGAGCAGTTTCTGGCTGGGCTTGAAGGTGTAGGGGCCGACCGAGAAGGTCGCGTCCTCGCTCTGCTCATGCTGGCGCAGTTGCGCCCGGATACGGGCAAGCAGCACCGCGAAGCGGAACGGCTTGGTCACATAGTCGTTGGCGCCGGCCTCTAGACCCAGAATCGTGTCCGAATCGGTATCGTGGCCGGTCAGCATGATGATGGGCGCCTTGTAGCCGCCCTTGCGCAGGATCTTCACCGCCTCCCGGCCGTCCATGTCGGGCAGGCCGACATCCATGATGAGCAGGTCGATGAGCCCGCCGCGCGCAGCGGTGACGCCTTTTGCCGCAGTCGCTTCCTGCAGCACATCGAATTCCTCGTAGAGGGACAGTTGCTCGACCAGTGTGCCGCGCAGGTCGTCATCGTCATCGACGATCAGGATGGTACGTGAGGTCATGGATCAATCCGTTGTTTTGAAAAGTGAATTCAGTTGACCGCTGCGTATTTATGCGGAAGCTGGCCGGCACAATAGCCGATCACAGTGATTTGTTCCGTGGCACGATCATACAAGAAAAAACGCGATCGCAATGCAGCCGGCGCAATTTTGGCAAAAGGGCTGCGCGTGCTGACCGTGCGGGCTCGCCCCGGCCATCCAAGCCAGGGCCTGCTGCAGGCCGGCAAAACGGTGTTTGCGTGCGCGCTGGGGCGTGGCGGCATCTCGGCCGGCAAACGCGAAGGCGACGGCGCCACGCCGCTCGCTTCGATGCGCATACTGGCGGGCTATTTCCGGGGAGATCAGTTTGCCGCCGGGCGCAGAACGCGGCTGGCGATGGCGCCGATCGGGCCGGACCTCGGCTGGTGCGAAGTGCCTGACGACCGCAACTATAACAGGCCGGTCAAGATTCCCTACGGCGCCAGCCACGAACGCATGCGGCGCGACGACCGGCTCTATGACGCCTGCCTGGTGCTCGACTGGAACATCGCGCCGCGCCGGCGCGGGCGCGGCAGCGCCATCTTCTTCCATCTGGCGCGTCCCGGCTTCACGCCGACGGAAGGTTGCGTGGCGGTGACCGCGCGCACGATGGCGCGGCTTTTGCCGCTGCTGTCGGACCGGACAGTGGTAAGGGTGGTGAGATAGGGGGATAGGAATAGGGAAGTCTTCAGCGGCAGCAGACACGCTCAAGCTGCATCATCCTACTCCCCTGCTCGCTTATCCCTTCCTGTTCCGCTGCCAGCCGATGTCGAGAAGGCCCAACCGGCCTGTCTCGCGGTCCATGGCCCGGGCGATGTCCCTGCGGCCGGCCCCGATATCGCGCAACTGGCGATCGGAGAGGTCCTCGACGTTCTGGTGAGGAAGGTTGACGGCGACCTTGGCCTGCCGCAGCCAGGTACGGGCAGCCGACAGCCAGTCTGGCCGGGCGATGTATGCAGGGCGAAGAGCGATGTGAGACATGAGGTGATCCGTATTCCCCGGAGATCAAATCCGGTTTGATGGTGTCTTTGATGCTGCAATCATGCCGTATTGAAAAACCAACGGGAAACGAGTAGTTCTTGTCTGATCATCAAGTTTTATTTGAGGATTAAGGCTCCATGAGCCGCTTCGATCAGGCCGCACGCTGATGGCAGCGCTCTTGCCGGGAACGCGGGCGCTCAGGACGCTGGAGGCGGCGGCCCGGCACCTCAATTTCACCCGCGCCGCCGACGAGCTCGGCCTGACGCCTGCCGCCGTCAGCCACCAGATCAAGGAAATCGAGGATCAGCTCGGCATCGTGCTGTTCACCCGCACCAGCCGCACCATCCGGCTGACGGAGGCGGGCACGGTGCTTTACGAGGCGGCGACCGACACGCTCGACCTGCTTGGCCGCGCCGTGATGCGGGCGCGCAAGATGGCGCGCGGCACCGAATTCCTGAAGGTGACGCTGGATGCGCAGTTCGCGGCGAAATGGCTGATGCGGCGCGTCGAGAATTTCCGCCAGCAGCGGCCGGGCATCGAACTCAGGTTCGACATCGCCTATGGCTTGCGCGATTTCGATCTCGACGACGTCGATGTCGGCATCCGCTTCGGCGCCGGCAAATATCCGGGGCTCAGCGCACACCGCCTGTTCGACAACATCATCATTCCGGTGTGCAGTCCGGGCCTCCTGACATCGGGGCCGCCCCTGCGCGAGCCGCGCGACTTGTTCAACCACACGCTTGCCCATATCGAATGGGCCCGCCAGGGCGTGACATGGCCGAACTGGCGCATGTGGATGGCGGCGGCCGGCATCAACGATTTCGACGACAGCCGCACCGTGGTCTTCGGCACATCGACGGATGCGGTGCAGGCAGCGCTCGACGGCAATGCCGTCGCGCTCGCCGATTTCGCCATGGTGGCAAACGACCTGTCCGAGGGCCGGCTGGTGCGGCCCTTTGAGCTCAGCATCAGGGTTGCGCCGGAATACGCTTATTTCCTGGTTTATCCCCAGGCCATGGCCGACGATCCCCGCATTGTCGCCTTCCGCGAATGGATCCTAGAGGAAGTTTCCAGGACACGGACAGCGGACAAGGTGTAGTCCCTCAGGACCGGGCGTTGTGGCCGAAGATCATGCGTCGGTATTTCTTCACGTTCCATTTCAGCTTCTTGTAGAGCAGCGGCTGCATCTTGCCGGCGACGGAAGTCTGGAACGCACCGTTTTCGCTGCCTTGCTCGACGATTGGCCGCTCGAACCACAGCATCTCAACGCCCAGCTTTTCGTCCATCTGTTCGATCTGGTGGTCGATCACGGTGTAGATCTTGTGTTGATCGATCCAGGCACAACGGGCTTCGGCGACCGAACGGGTGATGAGATAGGAATCCGCGCACCTGGCATGCAGTGCCGGGTAGAGCCTCTGGCCCCTGCGCAATTTCCAGCTCGGCGTGTAGTAGTTGCTGCCGTTGCCGAAATAGATGACGGCCTTGCGCATCGGGCTGCCGAGTTCGGCCAGCCCTTGCCGGAATTTGGCGACGAAGTCGCGCGCGAGGAAGACGTCATCCTCGAAGACCAGGCAATAGGGCAGGTCGGTTTCGAGGAAGTCGCGCCAGATGCCGACATGCTTCAGCGCCAGCGAGACCTGCGCCGGGTGGACAAAATCGGGAGCGACCAATTCAGCACGGATTTCCGGGGTGATATCCGCCCTGTCCCAGTCGGTGTAGAAGGTGACCGGCACGCCGCGCCGGTCGAACTCGCGCACGATGTGCCGGCGCCGGTCGTCGTAGCCCTGCTTGACGTGACAGATCCTGGTGAACACCAGGTCGCGGGGAAATCCGGACTTATCCGCCATCGTCAACGCACCGTCAGCTTGCAGCGGCGCCGAACCAGCCGATCACCGCGCCGATGATCAACAGCACGCCAAGCCAGTGACCGCCGTCAATGACAGTCAGGTCCCAGCCGAAATTCTCGTAGCGATGGTTGACCGACAGCGTCGTGGCGACAAAACCCAGCCAAAGCACGAAACCGAAGATCAGTCCGGCCAGCCAGGTCGGCTCACCACCCGTCATCGCGCCGACGACCAGGGCCATGATGTAGGCCATCAGCAGTTCGGCGATGAAGGAGATGACGAAGGGCAGAGGCGATTTCTTCATCGTCGCCGGATCGAGCCTGGCGGCCTTCAGCCAGGGCTTGCTCAACGCCATGTACCAGGCGGCGCCGAACAGCCAGGCCACGACGGCGGCGGCGATCACCGCCAGCCAATTCACCGCTGAAAAATCCATGCGTTCCCCTCCTGTGCGGTTTTATGGAAACGCCTGTTCGGCGATGGCGTCAAGCAGTCGCCATACCGTGGTGCGTTTGACTTCGGCATCCTCCAGCGCCCTTGTCACCGGCACCTGATAGACGGCAAGCGGCTCCAGCCCCGATCGCGGCAGATAGGACCGGCCGGGATCGCCGACCAGAATGTCGGCGCCACGCCGTTTGAGCGTCGAAAACCACGGCATCAGCCGGTCGGCGAAGGGTTTGTCGTAGAAGACGTCGCCTGCCAGGACCACGTCCCAGCCCGCATCGGTGCCCACACAGTCCGTGCCGAGGAACGCGATGCCGACGCCGTTGGCCTCGCTGTTGAGGCGGATCGCGGTGGCGCAGAACGGGTCGATGTCGGCGGCGGTTACCTCGGCAGCGCCCGCCTTGACGGCGGCGATGGCGACGAGTCCGGAGCCCGAAGCGAAATCGAGCACGCGCTTGCCTCGGACCATATCGGGATTGTCGATGACATAGCGGGCGAGGCCCTGGCCGCCCGCCCAGGCAAACGCCCAAAAGGGCGGCGGCAGGCCGATCTCGACAAGTTCGTCCTCTGTTCGCTGCCAGAGATCATGCGCTTCGTCGGCGAGGTGAAGGCGAATTTCTGGCACATGCGGCGGCGCCATCAGCGCCGTGTTGTCGAGAATGAATTGCTTGGCGCTATCGGGTGTAAGTGCCGTCACGGCGCAGGCATCAGGCCGCCCATGCGGCAGACTTCCTTCCATTCGGCCGGGGTCACCGGCTGCACGGAAAGCCGTCCGAGCCGCACCAGCGCCATCTCGGCCAGTTTCGGATTGGCTTTGACTTCTTCCAGCGTCGGCGGGTTCGGCATGTCCCTGACGGCGCGGATGTCGACACACTCCCAGCGCGGATCATCCGACGTGGTGTCGGGATGGGCCAGCGCGCAGACCTCGGCAATGCCGACCACGTTCAGGCCGTCGTTGGAATGGTAGAAGAAGCCGAGATCGCCGACCTGCATGGCCTTCATGTTGTTGCGGGCGGCGTAGTTGCGCACGCCGTCCCATTGGGTGCCGGCCTTGCCCTTGGCCTTCAACGCCTCGAAGGAGAAAACCGAGGGTTCGGATTTGAACAGCCAGTAGTTCATTTTCTCTCCTCCTTGCGGCCCAGTCGCGGGCGCCGCGAATTAACTAGCCGCCGGCTTGTTGAACGTCCAGTTCCACTGGCGGATTTCGACGCTTTCGAACAGGCCGGCCTTGGCGTAGGGGTCGGCGGCCGACAGAGCCTGCGCGCTGGGCAGATCGGGAGCCTCGACCACCACGAGGCTGCCGTTGGGCTTGCCGTCGGCGTCGAGGAACGGACCGGCAAAGGCCAATTTCTTGTCGCCGTTCAGCCCTTCGAGAAAGGCGACATGCTCGGGCCGCGTGTCGAGGCGCACCTGCAGGCCTCCGGGCTTGTCCTTGCAGATCAGAGCAAACAGCATGGTCTTTCTCCTGGGTGGTTGGATCAGAGTGTGGGATCAATCGTTGGTTTCGGTCTTCAGCGGCCGGGTCATCAGCGCCGTCACGGCCTGCCCGATGGTGATGGTGCCATCCAGTATGGCGGCGACCGCGGCGATGATC
The DNA here is from genome assembly GCF_006440875.1 of Mesorhizobium sp. B2-5-7. Classification (NCBI taxonomy): domain Bacteria; kingdom Pseudomonadati; phylum Pseudomonadota; class Alphaproteobacteria; order Hyphomicrobiales; family Phyllobacteriaceae; genus Mesorhizobium; species Mesorhizobium sp. B2-5-7. The sequence continues at coordinate 111,943 of NZ_VFUO01000002.1, forward strand.
GGCGCATCGATTCCGCGCTCGGCGGCGATGCGGGCGGCGATCGCCGCGGTCGGCACGCCCTCGGCCAGCGGCAATCCGGAAAGTGCCTTGCCCTGTCCGAGCGCCAGCCCATAGGCGAAATTGCGCGACTGCGCCGACGAGCAGGTAAGCAGCAGGTCGCCAAGCCCGGAAAGCCCCATCAGGGTCTCGGGCCTGGCGCCGAAGGCGGCACCGATGCGGCGCAGTTCGACAAAGCCGCGCGTCACCATGGCCGCCTGTGCGCTGGCGCCGAGCCCGGCCCCGGTGACAGCGCCGGCGGCGATGGCGAAGACGTTCTTCAAGGCGCCGCCGATCTCGACGCCGATCAAGTCGTCGCTCGAATAGCAGCGCAGGTTTTCAGCCGAAAATCGGGCGGCAAGGTTGGCGGCAAGCGCCTCGTCGCCGGCGGCCACCACCACCGCCGTTGGCAGGCCGCGGGCGACATCGCTGGCAAAGCTCGGCCCCGACAGCGCTGCGACCGGGTTTGGCGGCAAGACTTCGGCAGCGATTGCCGACAGCAAGGCGCCGGTGTCGCGCTCGATGCCCTTGGCGCAAAGCACAAGCGGAATGCCGGCCGGCATATGGTCCTTCGCGGCAGCCAGCGTGGCCCGCAACGCCTGCGCCGGTGTCACCGTCAGCACGCAATCGGCCCCAGTGAGGGCTGCCTCCATGTCGCTCGTCGCCTCGATGCCGGGCGCGATGGCGATGCCCGGGAGATAGCGTGGGTTCTCGCCCCGGCCGATCGAGGCCACGGTTTCAGGGTCACGCGCGAACAGCCGCACCGTATGGCCGGCGCGCAGCATGGCCAGCGCCAGCGCCGTGCCCCAAGCGCCGCCGCCCAGCACGGCGACATGCCAGCCGCTTTTGCCCGGCCCCCCGCTGTTCATGGTTCGATCGGTCATGCCTTGGCTCCGCGACGGCCGGAGCCGACCATTGGCGCCGAGACGCTGTCCAGCGGCCAGCGCGAGCGCGGCACGAAATCGAAGCCGTTCTCCTGCGCCATGCCTTCTCGCAGGCGTTCGATACCGGCCCAGGCGATCATCGCCGCGTTGTCGGTGCAAAGCTTCAGTGGTGGCGCGACGAAGCTGAAACCGGCGTCAGTGCAAAGCCGCTCCAGCGTTGTCTTGACCGCTCGGTTGGCGGCGACGCCGCCGGCGACGACCAGCGCCGGGTTTTTCGTGCTAGGGAATGTTTCGCGAAAGCGTTCCAGCGCGCGAGAAACACGGTCGGCGAGCGCATCGGCGACGGCCGCCTGGAACGAGGCGCAGATGTCGGCGACATCCTGGTCGCTCAAGGGCTCGATCGCTGTCGCCGCCTGACGCACCGCGGTCTTCAGGCCGGAGAAGGAGAAATCGGGCTGCGCCGAGCCTTTCATCGGCCGTGGGAAGGCAAAACGCGACGCATTGCCCGACAGCGCTGCCTTCTCGACATTGGGACCGCCGGGATAGGGCAGGCCGAGCATCTTGGCGGTCTTGTCGAAGGCTTCGCCGAGCGCGTCATCGATGGTGGTTGCCCAGCGCTGGTAGTCGCCAACGCCGCGCACGGCCAGAATCTGCGTATGGCCGCCGGAGACCAGCAGCAAGAGATAGGGGAATTCGAGCCCGTCGGTCAGCCGCGCCGTCAAGGCGTGGCCTTCGAGGTGATTGACGGCGATCAGCGGCTTGCTGGCCGCCGCGGCGATCGCCTTGGCCGTCATCAACCCGACGATCAGTCCGCCGACGAGGCCTGGTCCGGCGGTCGCGGCGATCGCATCGAGCTCGGCCAGCGCCACGCCCGCATCGGCGAGTGCGGCCTCGATAATGCCGTCCAGTGCCTCGACGTGGGCGCGCGCGGCGATCTCCGGCACGACGCCGCCGAAGGCGGCATGTTCCTCGATCTGGGAGAGCACGATGTTGGACATGATTTTCGGCGCGGCATCGCCCTCCAGCGCCACGACGCTGGCGGCGGTCTCATCGCAACTCGTCTCAATGCCCAGAACGCGGATCAATTCGTCGCTGTCTCCAGAGATTGTATGTCAGGGCGTTCCTCGTTAGGAGAGTGCCCGGAAACGCAAAGCCAGCCGGGGGTTATCACGGACCGCGCGCCATGCAAACAATCTTGAAAATCGGAACACGCGGCAGCCCGCTGGCATTGGCGCAGGCGCATGAAACACAGGCGCGCCTGATGGCCGCGCACGGCATGCCGGCGGAGGCGTTCGAGGTCGTCGTCATCTCGACCAGCGGCGACCGCATCCAGGACCGGCCGCTGTCGGAGGCTGGCGGCAAAGGCCTGTTCACCAAGGAAATCGAGGAAGCCCTGCTCGCCGGCGCGATCGACATCGCCGTGCACTCGTCAAAGGACATGCCGACGCAATTGCCGCCCGGCCTGGAACTCTCCGCCTTCCTGCCGCGCGAGGATGCGCGCGATGCCTTTGTGGGCAGGGCGGCGAAGACGATCGCGGAACTGCCGCAAGGGGCGAAAGTCGGCTCCTCGTCGCTGCGGCGGCAGGCGTTGATCCGCCGCATGCGGCCGGACCTCGACGTGGTGATGTTCCGCGGCAATGTGCAGACGCGGCTGCGCAAGCTCGACGAAGAGGTCGTGAGCGGCACCATCCTTGCCTATGCCGGCCTGAAGCGGCTGGGCCTGGAAGATGTTGCCACCGATTTGATGCCGCTAGACAGCTTCCCGCCGGCACCAGGCCAGGGTGCGATCGGCATCGAGACACGGATCGGCGACCGCGATGTCGGGAAGATGCTGGTGGCGATCCACGATGTGGCGACAGGGCAGGCACTCGCCTGCGAGCGCGCTTTCCTGGCGGCGCTCGATGGTTCCTGCCGCACGCCTATCGCCGGCTATGCCGCGATCAAGGCCGGAAAGCTCTCTTTCGCCGGGCTGATCATCTCGCCCGACGGCACGCAGTCGCACGCGGTCGAGCTACAAGGGCTGGCACAGGACGCCGCCCGCATCGGTGATGAAGCGGCCCGGACGGTGCGTGCCAAGGCCGGCGAAAAGTTCTTCCACGGCTGGCTCTGAAGATGCTCCGCGTGCTGGTCACCAGACCGGAGCCGGGTGCGTCGCGCACCGCGCGAAAGCTGGAGGAGATGGGTTTTGAGCCTCTTCTCCTGCCCTTGACGGAGACGAAGGCGTTGCCGGTCGATGCCAAGGCGATTCCGGAAGACGTGGCAGTCGTCGCCATCACCAGCGCTAATGCGGTGCGCCACGCCCCCAGAGATCTGATTGCGGTGCTGTCCAATCTGCCTTGTCATGCTGTCGGCAGGAGGACCGCGGAGGCCGCGCGCAAAGCCGGCTTTCTCTCGGTCAATGAGGGGCTCGGCGATGCCGAGGCGCTGGCCGACGGCATGGCAATCGCGTTTTCCGGCAAAACAATCGTCTATTTCTGCGGGCGCGTGCGATTTCCCGCCTTCGAGCAGAAGCTGGAAGCAGCTCACGCCCAGGTCCATGCCGTCGAGACTTATGACACGCTTGCGGTGAGCTATTCGGACGAAGCGATCCTTCCTCTGATATCCGGTCAATCCGTCGATGCGGTGCTGCTCTATTCGGCCATGGCCGCTGCCGAAATGCAGACACTGGCCAGGCGACTTACCTTGCAGCAGGCCTTTGAAAAGACCCGTTTTTTTGCTCTTTCCGCGCGCATTGCCGCCGCTTTCGGCGACGGCACCGGCAAAGCAATGCACGTTGCCGCGCGGCCCGACGAGGAGGCGCTGCTGGCACTTTTGCGGGCACGGCCCTGACCCGCGTCATCACACCGCCCCTTTTCACCGCTTGGTGATGTGCTAGACCCTTTCTGAACCATCACGCGCCGCCAGGCGTTGAGACGAAGCGAATTTGCGGAGCCCCTGCATGGTCAAGACGCCGAAGATGCGACACTCGAAAGGCCGCCGCGAGCCGGTGACCATCGATCTCGATCCGGGCGCCGTCTCACGCATCGTCGACGAGGATGCCGCCAAGAATATCGCCCAGACCGACGAGGCGAAGGCCGAGGAAGCGGCGAACGCCTCGCGGTCAGAGCCGCCGGACGAGCCGGTACATGCCGATCAGGCGGATCTCGAACCTTGGGAGCATGGCGATGCAGCCGCCGGGCAGCCTGGCACCGACGCGTCACCGCAAGCCGAGGCCAAATCCACTGAGCCGGAAATGCCTTATCCCGGTTCGGATACATCCCCCAACCGCGCCAACGCTTCCGACTACAATTTCGAGGATGCAACCGCCAAAACCGCGGAGACCAAGGCGGCTTCCGGTAAAACCGACGCAAGGAGCGAACCGATGGCCACGCAGCCGAAGCGGGGCGGCCTCAACGGCATCGCCGCCGGTATCATCGGTGGTGTCATCGCCCTGGTCGGCGCCGGTGGCCTGCAATTTGCCGGCCTGCTCGGTGCGCCGGGTGCCGCTCCCGGTGTCTCGCTCGACGGCGTCAATGGCGAGATCGCCTCGTTGAAAAGCGAAATCGCGGATATGAGGGAAGCCGGCGGCAGCGGCGGTGCATCGGCCAAGGTCGACGGCCTGTCGTCGGCGCTGGATCAGGTCAAGAGCGATGTCGCGGCGCTGAAATCAGCGGTCGAACAGGGTGGCGCGGGCGACAATGCCGGGCTTGCCGCGATGGGCGACAAAGTCAAGCAGATCGAAACCTCGGTGGCCGCCCTCGGCAAGGCCGGCGGCGCGGCGCCTGTCGATCTCGGCCCGCTCAACGAAAAGCTGGCGGGTCTCGATGCGCTGGTGAAGTCGACGGGCGAGGCGGCGAAGGCACAGGAAGGCCGTCTCTCCGCGTTGGAGCAGTCGGTGTCGCAGCTTTCCAGCAAGGTCGATGCGCAGGCGTCGCAGCCAAAGATCGCACTCGCCATCGCGGCCTCGGCGCTGAAGGCGGCGCTCGATCGCGGCGCGCCGTTTTCGGCCGAACTCGATACGCTGGCCGCGATTTCGCCTGATGCGCCCGAACTCGCGACCTTGCGGCCCTATGCGGAAAAGGGCGTGCCGACCCGTACCGAGATCGCCTCGCAGATGGACGCCGCCGCCAATGCCATGGTCGCCGCCGCGACCCCGGTCGATCAGAATGCCGGCTTCCTTCAGAACCTGATGTCGAGCGCTGAATCGCTGGTCAAGGTCCGGCCGATCGGTGCCGTCGAAGGCCCCGGCGCACCGGAAACCGTGGCGCGCATGGAGGTTGCGGTCACGCAGGGCGACTATGCCAAGGCACTCAGCGAATATGACACGCTGCCGGAAGCCGCGAAGGCCGCGGGCGCCGACTTTGCCGGCAAACTGAAGGCGCGCATCGAGGTCGAAACCCAGGTCGACGCGCTGATCTCCGGCGCGATGAAGGCATGAGGGCAACACGATGATCCGCCTGCTCGCCTTCCTCATCGTCGTCTTCGCGCTCGGGCTGGGCTTTGCCTGGCTGGCCGATCGGCCGGGCGACATGGTCGTTACGTTCAACGGCTATCAGTACCAGGTGAGCCTCATGGTGGCGGCGGTTGCCGTCGTCGCTGTCGTCGCCGCAGTGATGATTGTCTGGTGGCTCATCAAGTCGCTGTGGAACAGTCCCTACACCATCTCGCGCTATTTTCGCGTGCGCCGCCGCGACCGTGGCTATCAGGCGCTGTCGACCGGCATGATCGCCGCCGGCGCCGGCGACGGGGCGCTGGCCCGCAAGAAGACCAAGGAAGCGGCCAAGCTGATCCGCTCCGACCAGGAGCCGCTGATCCATCTGCTCGAGGCACAGGCATCGCTGCTCGAAGGCGACCATGAAGGCGCGCGCCAAAAATTCGAGAGCATGCTCGACGATCCCGAAATGCGGCTGCTTGGCCTGCGTGGGCTTTACCTGGAAGCCGAACGACTGGGCGACCGCAACGCCGCCCGGCACTATGCCGGCCGTGCCGCCGCAGTAGCGCCGCAACTGGCCTGGGCGGCCGAATCGACGCTGGAGGAACTGACCGCGCGCGGCGACTGGGATGGCGCGCTGAAACTGGTCGACGCGCAAAAGTCGACGCGGCAGATCGAGCGTGACGCCGCCAACCGCCGCCGCGCCGTGCTGTTGACCGCCAAGGCGCAGTCGCTCGCCGACAGCGATCCCGCGGCTGCCAGGACAGCGGCGATCGAGGCCAACAGATTGCAGCCGGATTTTGCCCCCGCCGCCGTTGCCGCCGCCGCGGCGCTGTTCAAGCAGAACGACGTGCGCAAGGGTTCGAAGATCCTCGAAGCAGCGTGGAAGGCCGACCCGCATCCCGAGGTTGCCGAGCTCTACACCCATGCAAGGCCGGGTGACGCCGTGCTCGATCGGCTCAACCGGGCAAAGAAGCTGCAGGAGATGAAGAAGAACCACGCTGAATCGTCAATGACGGTGGCGCGTGCCGCGCTCGACGCGCAGGATTTTTCAACCGCCCGCCGCGAGGCAGAGGCCGCGATCCGGATGGACCGACGCGAGGGCGCCTATCTGCTGCTCGCCGACATTGAGGAGGCCGAGACCGGCGACCAGGGCAAGGTGCGGCAGCTGCTGTCCAAGGCGGTGCGAGCCCCGCGCGATCCGGCCTGGGTCGCCGACGGCGTCATCTCCGAGCGCTGGGCGCCGGTCTCGCCGGTCACCGGCCGGCTCGACGCCTTCGAATGGCGCGCGCCGATGGAGCGGCTTGGCCAGCTGATCGACAGCCACGATGAGCCGGACGTCCCGGCAGTGGCCATCGAGGCGCCGGGCAGGCCGGAAAGGCCGGTCGAGGTGATCGATCACGCCGCACCGGGCGACGAGGCGACGGGCAAAGACGCCGAAAGCCGCGAGGATCATGTCGCCCCGGTCACGGCCGCCGCCTTTGCCGCGGTGCCCGCCGACGCCGAGGCCGTCGAGCCGGCGGAAGAACTGGCGCGGCTGCCGGACGATCCAGGCGTCGATCCGGACGACGAGGTGGAAAAGTCGCCCCGCCGGTTCCGGCTGTTTTGATTTTGGGCAGGCCGTTGGGCCGTTTGGGAATGAATTGATGTTCGAGCGCGTTCTGTCGTTTCTCAGGGATTTGCCGGCCGGCTCCGGCAGCCATGCCAGCACGGACGATCCGCGCGTCGCGGCCTCGGCGCTGCTCTATCACGTGATGAATGCCGACGGCGTGCGCCAGGATGTCGAATGGGAGCGGTTCAAGGCGGTGCTGGCGCAAAGCTATTCGATCAGCGGCGCCGAACTCGAAGCACTCGCCGCCGCCGGCGAGCGGGCCGACAACGAGGCAATCGACCTCTACGCCTTCACCAGCGTGCTCAAGCGCCACCTCGACGCGGAGGGGCGCAAGGCGTTCATCGGCCTGATGTGGGAGATCGTTTATGCCGATGGCGAGCTGCATGAGCTGGAGGACAACACGGTGTGGCGTGTCGCCGAGCTGATCGGCGTCGAACGCCACGATCGCGTCGAGGCGCGCCGCAAGGCGGCGGCGCACGCGCCGGGCGCCACTGGAACATCCTCGGACGAATAGGATTTTCGCCGTCCCATGCCGCGCCAGACGAGGTCGAAACCAAAAGTCCTGATCGTGCTGCATCAGGAGAATTCGAGCCCCGGACGCGTCGGTCACATGCTGCTCGAAGAGGGCTTCGATCTCGACATCCGCCGCCCGCCGCTCGGCGACGCCTTGCCGGAAACGCTGGATGGCCACGCCGGCACGGTCGTCTTCGGCGGTCCGATGAGCGCCAATGACGAGGACGAGTTCGTCCGTCGCGAGACCAACTGGCTGCAGATTCCACTCAGGGAGAACCGGCCACTGCTCGGCATCTGTCTTGGGGCGCAGATGCTGGCCAATCATCTCGGCGGCAAGGTCGAGGGCCATGGCGAAGGGCTGGTCGAGATCGGCTGGTATCCCCTGAAAGCGACCGAGGCCGGCAAGAAACTGATGCACTGGCCAGAGATGGTCTACCAGTTCCATCGTGAAGGCTTTTCGCTGCCGAGCGACGCGACGCTGCTGGCCACGAACGAGACCTATCCCAACCAGGCCTTCCGCTATGGCGATAATGCCTGGGGCATCCAGTTCCACGGCGAACTGACCCGAGTGATGATGCAGCGCTGGGTGGTGCGCGGCGCCCACCGCTTCGAGCTGCCCGGTGCGCAGCCCGGCCGCGACCATCTCGGCGGCCGGCTGATCTGGGACATGCATTTGAAGCGCTGGCTCGACGAGTTTTTGCGCACGATTTTTGGCGAGCCTGTGGCGCGGTAGTGCCGGGCCGGTGCTCTGAACCGCCGACGCCTAAAAACTAGTCCGAAAACGTTACGCTCACGCCGCGCTGCCGAAAATAAGCCTGCATCAACTTGCGGCCCGAGCGGTTGCTCTGCGCCAATTTGGCAGGATCGAACACCGCCTGTTTTATCCCCTCTCGCGCCAGCGCTGCCTTGAGCGTCGCGATATGGGCGTCGATGTCGGCATTGTCCGCCCTGAGCGACGCGTAGATATTTTCGGTCGCTTCGGCCACGGTCGGTTCGCTCACTTGTGTCGTCCTTTGGTTGGTTCGGCGGCGGCTTAGCATAGATTCGCTGCCCCGTCAGTTTCGTCCTTTGAGGTGCCTCACCTTGCGCAGCGCCGGGAACAGATAGGCCCACAGGCCGGCAACCGCGACGGCGCCGATGCCGCCGATGACCACCGCCGGAACCGTGCCGATCAGCGCCGCCATGGTGCCGGCGCGAAATTCGCCGACTTCGTTGGAGGCGCCGACGAAGACCTGGTTGACGGCGTTGACGCGGCCGCGCACCTCGTCGGGCGTCCACAGCTGGATCAGCGTCTCCCTGATGTAGACACTGAACATGTCGGTGGCTCCGAGCAGGGCAAGTGCTACGATCGAGAGCCAGGTGAGCGTCGACAGGCCGAACAGCACGGTGCAGGCGCCGAACGCCGCCACGAAGCTCAGCATGATCTTGCCAGCACGGTCGCGGATCGGATGGCCCGCAAGCCAGACGGCGACGCAGGTGGCGCCGATCCCCGGTGCCGAGCGCAGCAAGCCGAGGCCCCAAGGTCCAAGCTGCAGAATGTCACGCGCATAGACCGGCAGCAGCGCCGAGGCGCCGGACAGAAGCACGGCGAAGAGGTCGAGCGAGATGGCGCCAAGCACGATCTTCTCGCTCCAGATGTAGCGGAAGCCGGCAAACAGCGTCTCCATTGTCGGCTTGTCGGTGGCGGTCTGTTGCGCGGGCTTGGGAATGGTGAAGATCAGCAACGCGGCGGCGAGCATCAGGACTGCGGCCGTCGCATAGGCCACTTCCGCCGACACGCCATAGAGCAAGCCGCCGGCGACCGGGCCGACAATCGTCGCGGTCTGCCAGGCGGAGGAGTTCCAGGCGATGGCATTGGCGAAATCGCGCTGCGGCACGAGATTGGCGAACAGGGAGGACGAAGCCGGCCCGTAGAAGGCGCGGGCAATGCCGAACATGACCAGCACGGCGAAGATCGGGAGCGGGGTTGTAAGGCCGCGCAGGGTCAAAAACAGCAGAGCCAGCGCGCAGGCGCCTTCGACCAAGGTCGCCAAGGTCATGATGAGCCGGCGGCCGAAACGGTCGGCGACGACACCTGTAACCAGCACCAGAAGCAGCGACGGCAGGAACTGGACGATGCCGACAATGCCAAGATCGAACGGATCGCGCGTCAGATCATAGACCTGCCAGCCGACGGCCACCGAAACGATCATGGTCGCGAAAGTGGTGAGAAAGCGCGCCGTCCAGTAGCTGAGGAAGGCTCTGTGCCGGAAAGCGGCATAGCGCTGCTCCGGCAAGGTTTGTTCTGGTATCATGAAGTGAGGCCCCGTTGCGGTGGGCATCGGCTCGCGGGGCACTTCCCGAATGGGCGCTGTTCGACCAATGGAACTTGGTAAAGTTCGGGGCGGATATGCTTTAAAATCAGATCCGGATCAAGGGACTTTCGATCCGCACCACCGATAGCACGCGGAATTTACTGCCGCAGCGCAGCTGAAATCGCGTCCAGCCCGCCTTTCAACTCGGCCTCCGTCGGCCAGCCGAAGCCGACGCGGAAGAAGCGCTTTTCCATTTCGAACCAGTGGCCGGGCCCGACATAGGTGCCGTGATCTTCCAGCAGCCTGACATAGAAGCGGTCGAGGTCGAAACCGGGCTCGACATCGAGGCGCGGGAAGCCGACGACACCGCCTTCGGGCCGCACCCAGTGGACCAGCGGCTCGCGGTCGATCCAGGCCTGGACGATGTCCCGGCGCCTGGCCATTTCGGGCAGCAGCTTTGCCAGGAAAGCGTCCCGGCCCTCCAGCACGCCGCGCGCTATGCCTTCGTCGATGACGCTGCCGCAGATGCCGATCTGCTCCTTGGCGGCCAGAAATGTCTCCTGAAGGGCCGCATCCCTGGTGATCAGCCAGCCGATGCGGATGCCGGGAATGCCGAAGGCTTTCGACAGCGACGAGACGCTGATGGCTTTTTTGCTCAGCGAGGCCGCCAAAGGCAGGCGCCTGCCATAGGAGAGATCGCGATAGGTTTCGTCGACCAGCAGATAGCAGCCGCTGGTCTCGGCGAGCGCGACCAGCGCGTCCAATTCGGCACGGCTCATCATGGTGCCGGTCGGATTGTGCGGGCAAGTAACGCTGATCAGCTTCGTGTTCGGCCGCATCGCGGCCCTGACGCGCTCGACGTCGATGGCGAAGCCTTCGTCGAAGGCGAGGTCGACAAAGCTGATGGCGCAGCCGATCGCCCGCGGCGTTTCGATGTTGGTGGCGTAGTTGGGCCTGATGACGACGAGGTGATCGCTGGCCGAGAGCAGCGAGGTGGAGATGATGAACAACGCGCCGGCCGCACCGGCCGTGACCAGCACGTCGTCGGGCGCGATGCCGGCATTGTGCGCGGCGATCAGCGCGCGCAATTCCCTGTCGCCGCGATGCTCGCCATAGAAGAGGGTCAGATCAGGCAGCGAGAGGCCGATGTCGGAGAGTTTCTGATCGGCGATCGAACTTTCGGAGAGGTTGTAACGGATGCGGTCGTAACCGTACTCCTCCGGCGCTTCTTTCTCGATCACCATCCTGGTGTAGTTCATGGCTTCCCCCAGATCGTCTTGTCCCAGGTTATCCAAGCCACAAAAGCACGAAGCCTGCCAAGGCGAATTCGCCGGCAGGCTTCTATTCCAGTCGTCCTAACAATTGGCTCAGCGTCCAAATCGCCTCAGGCCGAGACTTTGGCCTTTCGGCCCTTGCCTTTGACGGGGGCGACCACGGCGGCCTTGCGGCCGAGGCCGATCGACTTCGCCAGTTCGGAGCGCGAAGCCGCGTAGTTGGGGGCAACCATCGGATAGTCGGAAGGCAGGCCCCATTTGGCGCGATAGGCGTCCGGCGTCAGGCCGAAATGCACGCCGAGATGACGCTTCAGCGATTTGAATTTCTTGCCGTCCTCGAGGCAGATGATGAAATCCGGCGTCACCGACTTCTTCGGGTTGACGGCCGGGACCAGCGGTGCCGCCACCGGGGCGACCGGCTGGCCGAGCCCACTGATCGAGGCGCTGACGCTGGCGATCAGCTCGGGAAGGCCGGACGCAGGCAGGCGATTCTTCTCGACATAGGCCGATACGATATGGGCCGTCAGCTCGAGAAGGTCGAGTGTCTTGCTGGCGTGGCTGTTTTCGTCGGTCAATCTATTTCCTCCATCCATGGCGCATAACCTCGAAAATGGGGCCGTTTTCAAAAAGGATGATGCGCAAAATTAAAGTGGGTCGTCTTCGTGCGTCGCGCGCGACGCGATGTAGTGGGGCTGACTTCCTAGTCGGCAAATCTGCGCAATGCAATCTATCGCCGCGACATAACACGGCATTTTGAACAACTATACTAAGCTGTAATAATATCAGACGATCAGCGCCTTGTCGCGCCACAGACGAAATCCGCCTTCAAAGGCGCGTGTGTTGTCACCGCGCCTGGAGTCGGGGGGCAATTCGTCGAGCTTGTCGACATTGCCGCCGCCGATGACGACATAGTCTGGCTGCAGGGCGGCGCGCAGCCGGTTGACGACGTCGAAGACATGACCGCGCCACTTCTTCTTGCCGCGCTTTACGAGGCCACGTTCACCGACATAGTCCTCGAAACTCTGGCCTTTTCTGTAGGGAAGGTGGGCGAGTTCCATCGGCTGGCCGACATTGTCGAGGACCATCGCGGCACCGAGGCCGGTTCCGAGGCCGAGGAACAGCATGCGCCCGCCCTCATAGCTGCCGAGGGCCTGCATCAGCGCGTCATTGACCACCTTGACCGGCTTGCCGAACTCAGCGGTGAAATCTAAGCCGGCCCAGCCCTTGCCGAGATTCATGGGATCGAGCACCGGCTTGTTTTGACGCACGGGGCCCGGATACCCCATCGAAATGACGTCATAGGACAGGCCGTCGGCGAGCTTCTTCACCTTGTCGATCATCTGCCTTGGCGTCAGGTCAGGCCCGGAATCGGTCCGGCGCTCGGTGCCACCGTCGCTGGTCAGGATCTTGACGTGCGACCCGCCAATGTCGATCGAAAGGACTACCTGCCCGGTGTCCGACGCAGCCTTCTTAACCACCTTGGCCATCTCGTCCCCTCCACTCATGCGACCGGGTCGATCCAGCCATTGGGCGGCCCGAAGCCGGCCATGGCGTCCGCTGGCCCCCACGTCTTCGGCTCGTAAAGATGCGGCGGCGTGGTGTCGCCGAGCACCCGACCGACGATGCGCCAGGCGAGTTCGGCGGCGTCCTGGCGGGTGAAGAGCTGGCCGTTGCCGTTCATGGCGTCGCCGATCAGCCGTTCATAGGGCGGCATGTCGCCCTTCGAATCGTCGAGCGCGGTGAGTTCCACCTGCTCGCCAATCATGTCGTCGCCCGGCGCCTTGCGCTGGGCGCCGATGGCGATCATCACCTGCGGGTCGATGCGGAAGCGGACGTAATTCTGGTCGGCGGGCTTGATCGGGTCGAAGACGTCGAGCGGCGGCCGTTTCAGCCGCACCACCACCTCGGTGACATGCACCGGCATGTTCTTGCCGGCGCGGATGAAGAACGGCACGTCCTGCCAGCGCCAGGTGTCGACGAAGAAGCGCACCGCCGCGAAGGTCTCCACCGGCGAGTTCGGCGCCACGCCGGGCTCGGCGAGATAGCCGGTGAACTGGCCGCGCACGACATCGTCTTTCGTCAATGTCCGGATGGCGCGCAACACCTGCACCTTCTCGTCGATCAGGTCGTCGGCGGAGCGGCCGACCGGCGGCTCCATGGCCAGGAGCAGCAGGATGTTGAGCAGATGGTTCTCGATGACGTCGCGGATGGCGCCGACATCGTCATAGAACCGCCCGCGCCCCTCGACGCCGAAATCCTCGGCCATGGTGATCTGCACGCTCTCGACGTAATTGCGGTTCCAGATCGGCTCCAGCAGGGAGTTGGCGAAGCGGAAATAGAGCAGGTTCTGGATCGCCTCCTTGCCGAGATAATGGTCGATGCGGAAGATCGACTGTTCGTCGAACACCAGGTGCAGCACTCGGTTCAGCCAGCGCGCCGACTGCAGATCGTGGCCGAACGGCTTTTCGACCATCAGCCGCGCGCCGTGCGCGGTGCCGGATTGCTCCAGCCCTTGCACGACGGTCTCGAACATGGACGGCGGCACCGCCATGTAATGCAGCGGCCGCTGGGCGCTGCCGAGTGCCGTCTTCAGCTTCTCGAAGGTCGTGGGATCGCGATAGTCGCCGCTGACATAGCGCAGCAGCGACGCGAACTTGGCGAAGACCGTCTCATCGATGGCGCCGAGGGCATGGACGATGCCGTCGCGGGCGCGGTCCTGCAACTGCTTCAAATCCCAGGCGTCGAAGGCGACGCCGATCACCGGTTCGGTGAGCGTGCCCTTGGCGACCATCTGGTAAAGCGCTGGAAATATCTTCTTGTGGGCGAGGTCGCCGGTCGCTCCGAAGAGCACCAGCGTATCGGACCGTTCCTGGCTCATGCGTGCGTCTCCCCTGTCGCCGTCACTTGCCGCCCTTCGGCTTTTCGATGTGCCCGCCAAAGGCATAGCGCATGGCAGACAACAGCTTGTCGGCGAATTCGGATTCGCCTTGCGAGGAGAAGCGGTCGAACAGGGCCGACGACAGCACCGGTGCCGGCACGCCGGTGTCGATCGCCGCCTTCAGCGTCCAGCGGCCCTCGCCGGAATCCGAGACCCGGCCGCCGAATTGCGCCAGACCCGGATCGCTCTTCAGCGCACCGGCGGTGAGATCGAGCAGCCAGGAGCCGATGACGCTGCCATGCCGCCACACCTCGGCCACCTGCGGAAGGTCGATGTCGAACTGGTAGTATTGCGGGTTTTCCAGCGGGCTTGTCTCGGCGTCCGCCGTCCGCTGCCGTTTGCCGGCATTGGCCGACTTCAGGATGTTCATGCCTTCGGCATAGGCGGCCATGACGCCGTATTCGATGCCGTTGTGCACCATCTTGACGAAATGGCCGGCGCCGCTCGGTCCGCAATGCAGGTAGCCATAGGGCGCGGTGCTGGCGGTCTTGTCCGGGGTGGGCGCTCCGGCATCAGCGCCAGGCGCCAGCGTGGCAAAGACCGAATCGAGGTGCTGCACGGCCACGTCGGGACCGCCGATCATCAGGCAGTAGCCGCGCTCCAGCCCCCAGACGCCGCCACTGGTGCCGACATCGACAAGATGCATGCCCTTGGTGGCCAGTTTCGCGGCCTGGTCGACGGCGTCGTGATAATACGAATTGCCGCCGTCGATGACGATGTCGCCGGGCTCCATCAGCGCCGCGACCTGATCGATGATCCTGCCGGTGATCGCCGCCGGCAGCATCAGCCAGACACAGCGCGGCTTGGCCAGCTTGCCGACGAATTCCTCCAGGGATGCCGCCCCCAAGGCGCCGTCGCTCACAAGCGCCGCGACGCTGGCCGGGTTGATGTCATAGACGACGCATTCGTGGCCGTCGCGCATCAGCCGCCGCACCATGTTGGCGCCCATCCGGCCCAGTCCCATCATTCCGATCTGCATGGTTTCGTCCCTGTTCCTAGAGATTTTCTGGCGTTGTCGAGGAAGGATCTACTGGCTGTCCTGAGTGCCTGACATGATGGAGAAGTCGACATTCTCCCAATCGCCGGTTCCGGGCCAGAAAAAAGTGAAGATCAGCGTGCTTCCGTTGGGGAGGCTGGCCGTGGGCAGATCGACAAGATGAAGGCCGAAAGCGTTTTCCGCTGTCCGGCTGTCGTGGGCGGTTGCCCAATTGTCCGTGCTCCAGTGGATGGTGGCCGCCGTCAGCAGCTCGACGCGCAATGTCTTGCCCTCGGGCAGTGCGCGGATCTTGTTGTTGAAGCGCCATGCCCTGAACGACGATACGGTCTTGTCCTGGATGTAGCGCTTCACGCCTTGCGGCGGCATATCGAAGACGGCGCCGTCGCGTAGCGAGCGCAGCAGCTTGATGTGTTCGGAATGCGCCCAGACCAGTGGCATGGCGCTCCCCGATGGCTTGCCATGCAGAAGCTCGCGTTCGGGAATATCGGCGCCGTCCCACACCTGTTCGGGCAGCAGGCCGCCAGGCCCGGCCGACCGCTCCAGCGCATCGAGCAAGCTGGCCGCCTTGTCCTTGCGCCCGGCGGCCAGCTCGTAATGCGCCCTTTCGCCGGCCAGCAGGGGCCACGGCCGGCCCTGGCCGGTGCCGTCGAAGGGCGTGCCATCCTCGTGCTCGCCATAGCCGTCGCTGTTATAGCGGTACCAGAGCGGCCCTTGCGGCAGTTCGCAGCGCAGCTGCGCGTCGATGATCTTGACGGTGTCGACGATGCGCGGATCGTCGGCGGCTCTCAGGCCAAAGCGCACCAGGGCCAGCGCGTCAGGGCTGACGATTTCCTCGGCCGGTCGGTCGGTGTCGCCGGGTGGCCGGTTCTTGATCGGCACATAGCCGTCCTTCGGCGAGCTGGCATCGGGGTCGTCTGGCGGCGCAATGCGGACGTAATAGCCGCCGACGCCGACGGCCTTGCAGATGGCGGTGCCGCTGACATAGGTCCAGCGCTCGACCTGGTCGTTCCAGCAGTCGGCTGTTTCGCGCAGGTAGGCCGCCTCCGCCGCTTTGCCGCAGGCATCGAGCAGGTCGGCGCCGGCAAGCAGTGCCGCGATCTCGACGGCCAGCGTGAACGGGCTGTAGCCGGCGTCTTCTTCCCAGCGGTCCTCGCCGGTGACCGGACCATTGCGCACGACATAGGAGGCGGCGCGCTCGATCATCGGCAGGAAGGCCTTCAGCCTGGCACGCGGCAAGTTGCCAGCGCGATGCAGGGCATCCGCCAGCAGCAAGGGAAAGGCGCATTCGTCCATCTGGATGCCGGGCCAATAGGCGGAGCCGTCGAGCCAGGCGTTCTGCGGCCAATGGCCGTCCGGCTGCTGGATGGAGCGGAGATATTCCAGGATCCGCAGTGCCGAGGCGGCATCGCCGGCGGCGAGAAAGCCGCCCGCTGTTTCGACCAGGTCGCGTGGCCAGACAAGATGGTAGCCGCCGAGATCATCGTCGCCTTTGTTGAACCCCCATGGGATCGACAGGCTGGCCACCGCCGCGCCGGGCATTGCCGACGACCGGTGGGTTGCCAGCACCGCGGTGGAGACGCGGTAGCTGTTCACTCCGGGGACCGCGTGGCGGTCCAGTGGCAGCAGCCCCGCCTGCCATTCGCGCCATTGTTCGACGTAGGATTTCGCCGCCGGTTCAAAACCCCGCTTCAGGCTGGCGAAGGCGTTTTCGGCGGCTTCGTCCGGTGTCGTCCCAAAACCCAGCGCCAGCACGGTTTTTGTGTTGGCGGCGGTGAAGCCGATCTCGCCGGTCAGCGCGACATTGCCGTCCTCGGCACGCCGGCAAGCCGTATCGAGCTTGCCGGTATTGTTGAGTTGCTGCCAGCCGTCGGAGAAGCCGACATAGCCGGCCGAGCAATCCCGCCAGGGCAGGGACGAGGCCAGCGCCAGGCAGGTGCCGCGCCCCGAGGCAAACAGGACGGGTTTTCCCTGGTACTCGCCGATCCAGGCGGTGTTGCCCATGCCGGCATTGACCAGATGCGGCGCCAGAAGCGCGTAGACGCGGTAGTCGGCCGCGGAGCCCTTGAGCGGACTGAAGGTGATTTCCTGCAGCACGGTCGGACGCGCCGGATCGGCCACGATGCGCTTCTCGATCCGGTAGGCGCCGTCGTCGGCTGTATTGACCAGCCTGTAGGCGGGCACGCCGTCCTCGAACGGCTCGATGCCGTGCGAGGCATCGCGCTTCTCCTCGGAGAAATAGCCATCCATGCCGGTGACGATCAGGCCGAGGTCGCGCGTGCAGGCGCTGTCGACGCGCGGATAGTACACCTCGTTCAGGATGCCGTGGCTGATGGTGAACCAGACGCGGCTGGACGGCGAAAGCGCCGAGCCGACTCCGCTCTTGGCGCTAGAGGTCCAGCGCGCGGGAATTCCCGGTGCGCCCGGCGGCACAGTCGGCGTCACTGCCATGCTTGTTCGCTCTCCTGGCCCGCATGCCTAGCCATCAAACGAAGCCATTTCAATCAGCGCACCGCAAGTTGATCGCCGGCGCACATCGGATTGCAGTTGACAGCCCGCCGGCCTTCTGCACTTTTGTCTGACAATAGATAAAAAACAGGATCTCAATCGCGAAATTCGTCGACAATCAAACTGATCAGCAACTCTCGGGAGGAGTATCACATGAAGAAACTATTGGTTCTCAGCACGCTTGCGGCGGTGCTCGCGGCCGGTACGGCTTTTGCCGACACCAGCGGCAAGAAGATCGCGTTCTCCAACAATTATGCCGGCAATTCGTGGCGGCAGGCGATGCTCGACAGCTATGGCATCGTCACCAAGAAGGCCGTCGACGACAAGATCGTCGGCGCGGCTGATGTCTTCACCACTGCCGACAAGGAGGTGCCGACCCAGGCCGCCCAGGTGCAGAACCTGATCCTGCAGGGCTATGACGCCATCGTCATCAACGCCGCCTCGCCGGATGCGCTCAACGGTGCCATCAAGCAGGCCTGCGATGCCGGCATCACCGTCGTCTCCTTCGACGGCACCGTCACCGAGCCCTGCGCCTACCGCGTCGTCGTCGACTTCAAGGACATGGGCAAGCAGGAAGTCGAGCAGATGGCCAAGTTCCAGCCCAAGGGCGGCAATCTGCTTGAAATCCGGGGGCTTGCCGGCACCTCGATCGATGATGCCATCCATGCAGGCATCCTCGAAGGCGTG
Source organism: Mesorhizobium sp. B2-5-7 (assembly GCF_006440875.1). Classification (NCBI taxonomy): domain Bacteria; kingdom Pseudomonadati; phylum Pseudomonadota; class Alphaproteobacteria; order Hyphomicrobiales; family Phyllobacteriaceae; genus Mesorhizobium; species Mesorhizobium sp. B2-5-7. The sequence goes on from NZ_VFUO01000002.1 coordinate 130,094, forward strand.
GCCGCGCATCCCGAATTCAAGATCGTCGGTTCTGTCACCGGCGACTGGGACCAGACCACGGCTCAGAAGGCGGTGGCGACCATCCTGCCGTCGCTGCCCGACGTCGTCGGCATCGTCGACCAGGGCGGTGACGGCTATGGCGCCGCGCAAGCCTTCGCCGCCGCCGGCAAGCCGCGCCCGACCATCATCATGGGCAACCGGCAAGATGAATTGAAGTGGTGGAAGGAACAGAAGGACAAGGACGGCTACCAGACCTGGTCGGCTTCGATCGCGCCGGGCGTATCGACGCTCGCCTTCTGGGTGGCGCAGCAGGTGCTCGATGGCCGCAAGGACATTCCGCACGATCTGCTGGTGCCGTATCTGGCCTTCACCCAGGACGATTTCGAGGCGGCCCTGCCCAAGATCAAGGAGGGCGGTGTCGCCACCCACGAATACACGCAGGAAGATGCCATCGCGGCGATCAAAGCCAATATCAAGTGAAAGTCGCAGACGCGTTGCCGCGGGCATCACCGAGCGGATATCGTTGAGCATGGCTGCAGGCGACACGGACATCATCAGACCGGACGGCGCCGAAAACCAATTCGGCGCCGCCAGTGTTGACATCGTAAGACTTGACGGTGCCGAAAAGCATTTCGGCGCCGTCAGGGCGCTGGGCGGGGTGGATTTTCATGTCGGGCCCGGCGAGTGCGTCGGCCTCGTCGGCCATAACGGCGCCGGCAAGTCGACGCTGATGCACATGGTGGCCGGGACCTCGACGCCCGACAGCGGCACGATCACCGTGCATGGCGGCATCGAGGACAACTACTCGGTGTCGCGGGCGCAGCAGCGCGGCATACGCTGCGTGTTCCAGGAACTGTCGCTGTGCCCCAATCTCAGCGTCGCCGAAAACACGCGTATCAACCACGCGTCGCTTTCCGGCTTCGGCTGGCGGCGCAAGGCGGCAGAGCTGATCGCCGCCAAGCTGGACGAAATCTTTCCGGACCATGGCATCTCGGCCTGGGACATTGTCGGCGATCTGTCGATCGGCCGGCGCCAGATGGTCGAGGTGGCGCGTGCCTTCACCGTGACGCACGACCGGCTCGACCTGGTTATCCTCGACGAACCGACCTCGTCGCTCGACGCGCACACATCGGGCCAGTTGCTGGCCTTCGTGCGCCGCTTCGTCGCTGGTGGCAAAAGCTGCATCCTGATCTCGCACGTGCTGGGCGAGGTGCTGCGGAACGCCGACCGGATCGTGGTGATGCGCGACGGCAAGGTGGTGGCGTCGGACGCGGCTGGTGCCTTTGATCGCGACCGGCTGGTAGCCGTGATGGGCGGAGCCGAGGCGCGTGCGAAGACCGCCGCGCAGGCCGCCGCCGCCAAGACAGGCGCCAATCCGCTGCGCGTGCGGGCGCGGCCGGCCGGACAGGCGGATGGCAAGGACCTCGTCGCGCGCGCGGGCGAGATCATCGGCCTTGCCGGGCTGGCCGGTCACGGACAGACCGACTTGCTGCTGCGCATCTTTGATGCCGCCGCACGCGCCAAGACCGGCATCGAGGTGACGGCGCCGGTGGCCCTGGTGGCAGGCGACCGCCAGTCCGATGGCATTTTCCCGCAATGGTCGATTGCCGAAAACATCGGCATCCGCTCGCTGGCGCGCTTGCGCAACGGGCTGTTGATTTCACCCCAGCGTGAGGCCGAATTGGCCGCGTTCTGGCAGAAGAAGATCGGCATCCGCACGCCTGACATGAACAACAATATTTTCTCGCTGTCGGGCGGCAACCAGCAGAAAGCGCTGTTCGCCAGGGCGCTCGGCTCCGATGCCCAGATCGTGCTGATGGACGACCCGATGCGCGGCGTCGACATCGGTACCAAGCTGGAGGTCTACGATCTCGTGCGCGAGGAGGCGGGCCGCGGACGCACCTTCCTCTGGTACACGACCGAAACCGAAGAGCTCGACAATTGCGACCACATCTATGTCTTCAAGAACGGCCGCATCGTCGCCAATCTGACGCGCGACGAGCTGACCGAAGAGAAGATCATCCAGTCCTCCTTCGGCGATGCGGCCTGAGATGACGGCGACGCCAATCGACAATGGCTTCAAGGGATCGGCGGCACGCAATGCGGCGGCGCGGGCGCGGCTGTTGCGCGGCCTGCTGCCCGCGCTATCGCTGGCGCTGGTGTTGCTCGCGATCGCCTGGCTCAATCCGCGCGCCATCAGCTATTTCGGCTTCAGCCTGATGTTGAACCTGGCGATTCCGATCGCGCTGGCGACGATCGCGCAGATGTTCGTCATCGCCGGCAACGAGCTTGATCTCTCGATCGGCACCTTTGTCGGTTTTGTCGGTTGCGTCACCGCGACCTGGCTTAAGGATGCGCCGCTCATCGGCATCCTCATTCTCGCCGGATCGATCGGCATTTATGCGCTGCTCGGCGCGCTGATCCATCTGCGCAACCTGCCCTCCATCGTGGTGACGCTCGGCATGAGCTTCGTCTGGCAGGGCCTCGCCATTCTCGTCCTGCCAAAACCGGGCGGCAAGGCGCCGGACTGGCTGCTGGCGATCATGTCGTTCAAGCCGCCTTTCATTCCGTTTCCGATCATCGCCGCGCTGCTGATCGCGGCCGTCGTGCATTTCGGCCTGATGCGTACCTCCTACGGGGTGATCCTGCGCGGCTCGGGCGGCAATCCCGCGGCGCTCAAGCGCGCCGGCTGGTCGCTGCTCAAGACCAAGATCGTGCTGTTTGCGCTGGCCGGCCTGTTCGGCGTTCTGTCGGGCATGGCGCTGATCGGCATCACCACCTCGGCCGATGCCAATATCGGCAATGGTTACACGCTGCTGGCCATCGCCGGCGTCATCCTCGGCGGCGGCGAGTTCGTCGGCGGCCGGGTCTCGCCGATCGGCGCCGTCATCGGCGCGCTGACGCTGGCGCTGGCCGCCTCGCCGCTGCTCACCTTCATGCACATTCCGCCCGACTGGCAGGTGGCCGCCAACGGCGCCATCCTGATCATCGTGCTTGCGGCGCGGGTGCTGATCAGCCGCAGGGAAAGGTGAGCGATGGCTTCGCTGAAAACCCTGCTCACAAAACCCTGGATCTGGTCGTTTGTCGGTGCGCTGCTGGTGTGGTTGGCGACGATCGCCTTCACCGGGGGCTATGGCGGCGGCGGCATGGTCACGGCGGCATTGTCGCTTGCCGTGTTTACCGTCATCGTCGGCGTCGGCCAGATGTTCGTCATTACGCTTGGACCTGGCAATGTCGACCTGTCGCTGCCGGCCAATATCGGCCTCGCCAGCGCGGTCGCCATGAAGGTGATGGGCGGCAGCGATGCCATGATCCTGGTCGGATTGCTGGCGGCGCTCGCCTGTGGCGCCGCGATCGGGACCATCAACTATCTCTTGATCTGGGCGCTGCGCATTCCGCCGATCATCGCCACGCTGTCGGCGAGCTTCATCATCCAGTCGGTCGACATCAGCTATGGGCGCGGACTGCAGATCAAGCCGCCGCCTGGCTTCGCCGATTTCACCAACTGGCAGGTGCTGGGCGTGCCCGTGCTGGCGATCCTCACCGTGCTGTTCACCATCGGTGCGGCCATCGCCTTACAGCGCATGATCTATGGCCGCTCGGTGCTGGCGATCGGCCAGAACATCCGCGCCGCCTGGCTCGCCGGCGTCAATGTCGGGCGGATCCGTTTTCTCACCTATACGCTGTCGGGCGCGCTCGGCGGCATCGATGGCGCGCTGCTCGCCGGTTATTTCCGCGGCGCCAATGTCGACATCGGCAACGAATACCTGCTCGCTTCGATCGCCGTGGTCGTCATCGGCGGCACGTCGGTGGCGGGCGGCAAGGCGAATGTGCCGGGCGTCTGGGGCGCGGCGCTGTTCCTGGTTCTGCTGCTCACCATGCTTAACACATTCGGCGTCAGCGCCGGGGTGCGTCTCCTGCTGACCGGGCTTATCATCGTAGGGGTGATCACGGCTGCGGGCGGCGAGAAGGCGGTGCGCTGACCGCAACGTCTCCGGCGCGACCGCAGCCTGTCCGCCAACCATTGGACCAGCCGGTTTCCATTCGCGGCGTGGCCTTGTAAACCGGTCCCCAATCTCAGCCGGTCTTGGGAGGCCTCCACTTGTCCAGTTCTGTCAGCGTCGCGAACGAGGGTGGCGTCGCCATCGTCACCATCGACAATCCGCCGGTAAACGCGCTGAGTTTCCACGTCCGCGAACCGCTGATGCAGGCTCTGGTCGCTTTGCGCGATGACGCATCGGTCGCCGCCATCGTCATTGCTTGCGCCGGCCGGACCTTCGTTGCCGGTGCCGACATCACCGAATTCGGCAAGCCGATGCGACAGCCGGAATTGCGTTCCATCGTGGCGGTGCTGGAAGCCATTGCCAAGCCGACGGTCGCTGCCATCCACGGTACCGCGCTCGGCGGTGGGCTGGAATTGGCGCTCGGCTGCCATTTCCGGGTTGCCGATCAAGGCGCCAGGCTCGGCCTGCCCGAGGTGAAGCTCGGCATCCCGCCCGGTGGCGGCGGCACGGTACGGCTGCCGCGCCTAGTTGGCGCCGCCAAGGCATTGAAGATGATCGTTTCCGGTGCACCGATCGGTGCCGATGAGGCTTACGGCGCCGGCCTGGTGGATGCCGTTTTCGAAGGCGATCTGACCACCCACGCCGTGAATTTCGCCCGCGAAATGGCCCGCAAGGGCGGTCCGTTCACGCCGGTGCGCGACCGCGACGACGTCCTGAAGGAAACCGACCTTGCCGCCTTCGATGCGGAGGCCGCGGATATTGCCCGCAAAGCGCGTGGCCTCGAAGCGCCAATTGCCTGTGCGCGGGCGGTGCGCAATGCCGTCACGCTGCCCTTCGACGAGGCGCTGGCGGAGGAGCGGGCGCTGTTCGTCAAGCTTGTCGCCAGCGACCAGTCGCGCGCCCAACGGCACCTGTTTTTCGCCGAACGCGAGGCGGCCAAGCTTCCCGGCAAGGACGTCGTCAAGCGCAGGATCGCCCGCGTCGGCGTCATCGGCGCCGGCACGATGGGCGGCGGCATTGCCATGGCCTTCGCCAATGGCGGCTTTCCCGTCACCTTGCTGGAAACCAGCCAGGAGGCGCTGCGGCGCGGGTTGGCGACGATCGAGAAGAATTACACCGTCTCGGTTGCACGCGGCTCCTTGAGCGAGGATGCCAAGCGGCAGCGGCTCGCCCAGTTCAAAGGCACGATCGATCATGCCGATCTCGCCGAGTGCGACCTGATCGTCGAGGCAGCGTTCGAGGACATGGCGGTCAAGAAAGAAATCTTCGGGAAGCTCGACGCAGCGGCGAGGCCGGGCGCCATCCTCGCCACCAACACCTCTTATCTCGACATCGACGAAATCGCCGCCTCGACCTCGCGGCCGCAGGATGTGCTCGGCCTGCATTTCTTCTCGCCGGCCAACGTCATGAAACTGCTGGAGATCGTGCGCGCCGAAAAAACGGCGCCTGATGCGCTGGCGACCGTGATCGACCTTGCGCGCCGGATCGGCAAGGTGGCTGTCGTCGTTGGCGTCTGCCACGGCTTCGTCGGCAACCGTATGCTGGCCGCGCGCGGCTCGGAATCCGAAGCGCTGCTGCTCGAAGGCGCAACCCCCAGCCAGATCGACGAGGCGTTCACCGATTTTGGCTGGCCGATGGGTCCGTTCCAGATGGGCGACCTTGCCGGTCTCGACATCGGCTGGCGTAACCGCAAGGCGCGGGGCCTCACGGCCCCCATCGCCGACACGCTCTGCCAACAGGGGCGTTTCGGCCAGAAAACCGGCCGCGGCTTCTATCTCTACGAGAACGGCTCGCGCACGCCAGTGCCCGATCCAGAGGTCGAGGCGCTGATCCGCGACAAGGCGGCGGAAAAGGGCATCGTGCCGCGCACGATAGGCGCCGACGAAATCATCGAGCGAACACTCTATCCCCTGGTCAACGAAGGCGCGAAGATTCTGGAGGAGGGCATCGCGGCCCGTGCGTCCGACATCGATGTCGTCTGGGTCAATGGCTACGGCTTTCCCATCGGCAAGGGCGGCCCGATGTTCTGGGCCGGCCTCGAAGGCGCGGTCAGGATCGTCGGGCGACTCAGGTATTGGCATGAGCAGACGGGCAAGGATGTCTTTAAACCGGCGCCCTTGCTCGAGCGGATGGCCGAAACCGGCTCATGGAAGCCTGATCCAGCGTAGTCAGCGGCCTGTGGGAATCACCGGATCCGCGCGTCGATGATCTCGACAAAGCGGGCGAAAAGGCCGGCCTGCGACTTGATGTTGAGCTTGCGGTAGATGTTGCGGCGATGAACCTTCACGGTTCCCGGCACGATGCGCATGGCCCTGGCGATCGATTCCGTCGAATGGCCCTGCAGCACCAGATCGACGACGTGTTTTTCGCGCGGCGTCAGCGACAGGCTTTTCCAGATATGGGCGCGGTCGAACTCGTTGACCTCGGTGATTTCCTCGTCCTGCTTCGTCTCGGCCGGTTCGTCGGCGGGAAGAGTTGGCCAGCGCAGCCTGGTGAAGCTGATCACCGCCGGCGCCATGTCGCGCAGCAGCCTGGCATCGGCGGTGCCGAACGGACCGGAAGCGCTGAGCCGCATCAGCGACAGCACCAGCGCGTCCTTGCTCGGCAGCGGCACGAAGAAGCCGACTTCCTCGGCCAGCCTGGTCTGGCTGTAATAGGAGCGAAAATATTCGCTGGCGTAGAAGCGATCAGGAGCCAGTTCGCGCATGCGCCAGAACCCTTCCTTGCGCTCGACCGCCGCGTGATGGAAGGGGTCGAGCAGATAGGGGCCTTCCTGATAGAGCGCGACGAAGACGTGGCTTTCGGCCGGCGTGAAGGTCTCGAACAGCAGTGGCGGGCGCGCGGCACCCCGATAGCCGAAGATCACGCAATGGTCGAAGCCGACATGCTGCCGCAGCCAATCGACCATCGCTTGGCCGAAGAGATCGCCGCTCGTCTCCCGCGTCGCCGCGACAAGCGTCGCGAGCCGGCTGTATTCGTCGCTGCGGGAAGCGCTCAATCCAATACCCCCTTAAACGGGAAAATAGATCAGATATACCACCTGCGAGGTATATACTAGCTGCCATTAGCTCTGGTAGCGTCTTGAAATCGCATCGTCCTGGAGCCCGCAGCCTTGACCGCAGTGCCCGACATCGAATTTCGCGGCGTCGCCAAGCGCTATGGCGCGGTGACCGCGGTCAGCGGCATCGACCTTGCCGTGCCGCCCTCCGCCTTCGTTGCGCTGCTTGGACCGTCCGGCTGCGGCAAGACCACCTGCCTGCGCATGATCGGCGGGTTCGAACAGCCGAGCGAAGGCCAGGTGTTCATCCGTGGCCAGGACATGGCCGGCACGCCGCCCTACCGACGGCCTGTCAACATGGTGTTCCAGCAATACGCGCTGTTTCCGCATCTCGATGTCGAAGCCAACGTTTCCTACGGGCTGCGCCAGGCAAGGCCACGGCTGTCGTCGCGCGATATCGGCCGGCGGGCTGGCGAAGCGCTCGAAATGGTGCGGCTCGCCGGCTATGGCGGCCGCAAGATCCACGAACTGTCCGGCGGCCAGCAGCAGCGTGTCGCGCTGGCGCGTGCATTGGTCAACAAGCCGGCGGTGCTGCTGCTCGACGAACCGCTTGCGGCGCTGGACAAGAAGCTGCGCACCGACATGCAGATCGAGCTGCAGAACCTGCAGCGCGAGATCGGCATCACCTTCGTGCTGGTGACCCACGACCAGGAGGAAGCGCTGTCGATGAGCGATTTCGTCTGCGTCATGAATGGCGGGCGCATCGTCCAGCTCGGCCAGCCGAGCGAGATCTATGACGAGCCGGCCGACCTGTTCGTCGCCGATTTCGTCGGCAAGACCAATCTGTTGAGCGGCACCGTCGCCGGGCACACGGGCGACCTGGTGGACGTGGCGCTGGCGGACGGCACTGTGGTCGCGGCGCGCAAGCGAACCGCGCTTCGACAAGGCGAGACCGTCTCGGTCAGTCTGCGTCCCGAATCACTCAGCCTTGGCGCTCCCGAAAGCGGTCCGCTCAAAGGCATCGTCCGCAACCGGATATTCCTCGGCTCGACCGCGGAATACGCGATCGAAGTGCAGGGCATCGGCACTTTGCTCGCCAAGGCCGATCACCTGATCGGCCAAGGCAATCTCTTCAAGCCGGGTGAACCCGTCGCCATCGGCTATGCCATGGGAACGCCGCTGGCGTTTCCGGAAACCAAGAACAACGGGACCAACCAGAGGGTAAACAAACATGTCGAAATCATATCGTGACGGACTGCCGATAAGCCCCGAGAATTTCGTCGACCAGCTGATGCGCCTGAAGCGCGGCTCGATCGGCCGCCGCGACTTCCTTGGCCTCACCGGCCTTGGCATCGCAACGGCGGTGATGGCGCGCGAGATCGGCATCATGCCGACCCCTGCCTTCGCCGCCGAAAGCCTTGGCGACCGCATGTCGATCGCCACCTGGCCGAATTACCATGACCCGCAGACCTTCGAGAACTTCAAGAAGGACACCGGCGTCGCCGTCGAGGTCAACGTGTTCGGCTCCAACGAGGAGATGCTGGCCAAGCTGCAGGCCGGCGCCTCGGGCTGGAGCCTGTTCGTGCCGACCAACTATACGATCTCGACCTACAAGAAGCTCGGCATTATCGAGCCGCTGGAGATGGCGAAGCTCCCGAATTTCGACGGTACGCAGGAAGATCCGCGCTTCACCTCCGAGGGCACGATCGACAAGGTGATCTACGCCGTGCCGAAGAACTGGGGCACCACGGGCTTTGCAGTGAACACCAAGAAGCTGACCAAGCCGATGACGAGCTGGAAGGAGTTCTGGGATACCGCCGTGGCCGAGGGCGATGGCCGCACCATGGTGCACGACTACCAGCTCACCACCATCGGCAACGCGCTGAAATATTACGGCTATTCGTTCAATTCGCTGAAGCAGGACGAGCTCGCCAAGGCAGAGGAACTGCTGCTGAAGGTCAAGCCGCATCTGTTCGCCGTCTCGTCCGACTACCAGCCGGGTATGCGTGCGGGCGACGCGTGGATGACGATGTGCTGGACCAATGACGGCGCGCAACTGCATCGCGACATTCCCGAGATCGCCTATGTGCTGGGCAAGGAAGGCGGCGAGATCTGGACCGATTTTTATGCCATCCCGAAGGACGCGCCCAACAAGCCCGCCGGTTATGCGCTGCTCAACTATCTGATGAACCCGCAGGTCGCAGTGAAGGAGCACCTCGCCAACGGCGCGCCTTCGACGGATGCGCGCGTCAACAAGCTGCTGCCCAAGGAAGTGCTCGACAATCCGATCCTCTATCCGGCGGCGGAGCTGTTGACGCCGCTTGAATTCGGCGCGGCGGCAACGCTGACCGACCCGGGCCGTGCCGAACTGATGGCGCGCTTCAAATCGGCTTGAGACTGGCCTGGATAAAGACAATCGACCGGCGGGCCCATGCCCGCCGGCACCGGGGCGGTTTCGATGCACGGCAACAGATTTCGGCGTAATTTCCTGACCGCCTTGCTGCTCGCGCCGGCGACGGCATGGCTGGTGGTGTTCCTGGTGCTGCCATTCATCGCCATCGCCGTGTTCAGCGTCGGCGAGCGGGCGCCGGAGGGCGGCTACCAGGCAGCCTTCACGCTGGCGCAATATGCCAATCTCCCGGCACGGGCGACCGCGTTCTGGAACACGATGGTGCTGGCGCCAGTGGGCGCGCTCGCCTGCCTGCTTGTCGCCTATCCGGTCGCCTATTACCTCGCCTTGCAGGCGCCGCAGCGCTGGCGGCTGATCCTGCTCGCGCTGGTCGTCATTCCGTTCTGGACCAGCCTTCTGATGCGGACCTATGCGTGGATGTACATTCTGGGTGGACGCGGCATCCCTGCGCTGCTCGCCTTTGCCGGCATCGAGGATGTCAGGTTGATCAACACGCCGGGCGCGGTCCTGCTCGGCATCGTCTACGGCTATCTGCCGCTGATGATCCTGCCGATCTATGTCAGCCTCGAACGGCTCGACCGAAGGCTGCTGGAGGCCTCCGCCGATCTCGGCGCGAGGCCGTTGTCGACCTTTCTCGGCGTGACCCTGAAGCTGTCGCTGCCGGGCGTGATGACCGGCTTCTCGCTGGTCATGATCCTGCTGCTCGGCGAATACCTGATCCCGACGCTGCTTGGCGGCGGCAAGGTGTTCTTCATCGGCAACGCGCTGGTCGACCTCTTCCTGCAATCGCGCAACTGGCCGTTCGGGTCGGCCATCGCGATCACGCTGGTGCTGGTCTCGGTGGTGGTGCTGATTGTCGCCAACCGCATTTCGAACCGCGTTGCGGGCGCTCGCCGGGTGGACCTCATCTGATGCGCGCCTTCGTCATTGCCGTCTTTGCGTTCCTTTATCTGCCGATCGTGCTGGTCGTGCTGTTTTCCTTCAACGCCGGCCACCATGCCAGCGAGTTCACCGGTTTCTCGGTGCAGTGGTATGGCAAGGCCCTGTCCAACCCGTTCCTGGTCGAGGCGCTGAAGAACAGCCTGTTCATCGCCACCACCAGCGCCCTGCTGGCGGCGGTGTTCGGCACCGCGGCGGCGCTTGGCCTGGCGCGTGTCGGCGCCAGAACCCGCGCCGTCTTCGACGGGCTGCTTGGCGCGGCGATCGTCGTTCCGGGCGTCGTCATCGGCATCTCGACGCTGGTCGCGCTCGTTCAGCTGTTCGCGGTCGTCAATCCGTTCCTCGCCTCGGTCTGGCCGGGCGACCAGCCGCCGCGCCTGTCGCTCGGCTACGGCTCGATCATCGCCGCGCATGGCCTGTTCTCGATGGCGCTGGTGACGATGATCGTCGGCACGCGGCTCGGCAGCCTCGATCGCAATCTGGTCGAGGCCTCCAGCGATCTATACGCCACGCCGTTAACGACCTTCCGCTCGATCGTCCTGCCGCAGATCATGCCGGCGGTGGTCGCCGGTTTCCTGCTCGCCTTCACCTTCTCCTTCGACGACTTCATCGTCGCCTTCTTCGTCGCCGGCGCGCAGACGACGCTGCCGATCTATGTCTTTGCCTCTATCCGGCGCGGCGTAACGCCGGAGATCAACGCCATCGCGACGATCGTGCTCGTCGCCTCCGTCCTGCTCGTGGTGCTTGCCCAATGGCAACTGCGCCAGCGCAAGCCGTCAAACTGAAAGCCGCTCCATGATCCTCAAAGACCGCATCGCCGTGGTGACAGGCGCCGGCTCCGGCATCGGACGTGCCGGAGCCATGATCATGGGCAGGGAAGGCGCGGTGGTCGTTATCGCCGACAGGGATGGAGCCGCCGGCGAGGCAACGGCCGCGGATATCCGGGCGGCGGGCGGCCGGGCCGAGGCGATCGCGACCGACGTCTCGAACGACAATGCGATCGACCAGCTCATCGTCGGAACGCTCGACAGACATCAGCGCATCGACATCCTGCATAATCATGCCGGCATCCAGGTCGGCGGCACGCTGACCGAGGTCGAGACCGCCGGCATGGACGCCTCCTGGCGGGTCAATGTGCGGGCGCAATTCCTCGCGGCGAGGATCGTCATGCCGTCGATGATCGCGCAAGGCGGCGGCGTCATCCTCAACACGGCTTCGAATTCGGGTGTGTTCTACGACCGCGAGATGATCGCCTATGCGACGTCGAAACATGCCGTGGTGGCGATGACCAGGCAGATGTCGCTCGACTATGCCCGGCACAATGTGCGCGTCAACGCGCTCTGCCCGGGCTGGGTCGACACTCCATTCAACGAGCCGTTCATCGCCCAGATGGGCGGACGCGAGGCGATCGAAACCTATGTCCGCACCAAGATCCCGATGGGGCGCTGGGCGGTGGCCGAAGAGATCGCCGAGGCGATCCTGTTCCTGGTCTCGGACCGTTCATCCTTCATGACCGGGCAAGCGCTGGTGATCGACGGCGGCGAGAGCATCGGCTGACGCTGCTTTGATCGATCGACCTTTCCCAGTTCAGCCCCGCTTTTTCTGTCGTTTCGCGGGATGCCGGACGGCACAAGACCATGGTCTGGCGGGCATGGGACTTCAGTGCCAAGCCAGGTCAAAGCGGTATATTTCCTTGTCTTTTCAATTGGTTATTGATCCGATGCAGCGCGCGCTCTCGGATTGAGACCGCATTTGTCTAAAGTTTACCGGGTATGATTAGTGATTTCTCATACGCAGGTGGTTCAGCGGTGGGCGAGTGCGGCGATTCCCGAGGAGATTAGCATGACAAACCGGAAAACACTGTTCGCGGCCGTGGCCGCATTGGCGCTTCTGGCGTCTCCGGCGCTCGCCGGCAATGGGCATGGCAATGGCGGCGGCAATGCTGGAGGCAATGGCGGCGGCAACGGCAATGGCGGCGGCAATGGCGGCACCCATGGGAATGGCAACGGCAACAGCGGTGCTTCGCACGGCAAGTCATCGTCGGCACCGGGACGGGCAGCCAAGACGGACACGGACACAACGGCCGACGCCACGGTCGATACGAACACAAAGGTCTCGTCCGTGCCCAAGGAGAAGAATATCCACGCCAAGCTTGGCCGGCTGAATTCGCTGCAGCGCAACGTCAACGCCTATATGAACTCCAAGAGCAAGAAGTTCGCCGCCGTTCAGGCATTCGTGACGCAGTCCGCGAAAGCCAAGAACGCGCAGACCGCGGCTGCGGCGGCCGCTGCCACAGCTGCCGCGGCCCAGGCTCAACTGGATACGCTGAATTCGCAGTTGAGCGCACTGACGTCGCTGTCTCAGGCCGAAATCGACGCCATGACAGCCGAACAGCAGGCGGCCCTGCCCGGCCAGATATCGGCTCTGCAGGCTGACATCACTGCCCAGCAGGCGGTGGTCGACGCCGACAATACTGCGGCCGATGAGGCTGCGGCCGCGGCTGCGGCGGCAGCGGTCGGCACCGATGATGCATCGCTCGATGCGGCGCTGACCGACATGGCCAACAAGCCGGTCGACGCCGAGGTCACGGCCTGGGCCCAAGGTGTTCTTGCCGGCAAGATCGACCAGACGGCGGCCAAGCTTCAGGCGGGAACGACGCCGTAGCGGTTCGTCGCTGAAAAGGCAGTAGTCACCAAAGGAGATGCCGCTGGGCTTGGCCCGGCGGCATTGTTTTCCTCCTGGAGCCCTTCCGTTCAACCACAACGCAGAACCGCTCCTCGCTTCGACCTGATTGTCGGCGAAAAAAGCCGAGCGCGGCTTGTCGACTGGCTGGTGGCCCACAAGACCGGTGGTGAGCGCATCAGGGCGGGCCTGCCGAGAGGCTGGAAATGCGGCGACAAGACCGGACCGGCGAGCGCGGCAGTACCAATGAGCCGTTCCGGGTCATGCATCAACGTCTTCCGGCCGAAGCAATCGTTGCGCGAGCACCTCAATACACTCGACCATCTCGACAACCGGCGATATGAAATGGGTGCCGATCTGTTTCGCATCCACCTGCGCCTCTCCCGCAGCCGGCGGCCGCAGGCGGCTAGGCACGGGGCCGCACTGTTCGGCGTGATCAGCCGGCCGGATTGAAGAGGATGAATTGACGCGTAAAGCCAGCCCGACCATCGCGCTGTTTTCCAAGGCGGGCTCTGGCGCCGCGCTAAACTGCATTGGCATCGCACAGGCCTTGCCCGCCCGGGGCGCCCAGCCTTCATCCACCACGGCGGCAATAAAAGCTTTTGCGAGGCGCTGCGCTTCGGCGTGCCGTCGCTGATCATGCTCTATTGCTGGGACGACAATGCGCAACGCGCCGGAGAGACCGGCGATCATATCGGCTGCGACGGCTGGACCGAAGGGGGATTGAAGAGAGCCATTCTCGGCCTGCTGGCCGATGACGCCACGCCCGCCCGCCTCAGGGACAATTCAGCCGAGACGGCGCTGAAATCCGGAACGGACGTGGCCGCGCAAGCCATTCTCTCCCCGATACGGACATGAACGAAATGCTTGATAAGAACACGAATACCGCAATCAACGACCCCAAGGCCTGGCTCACGCAGCACGGCATCACCGAGGTCGAGTGCCTGGTGCCCGACATGAACGGCGTGTTGCGCGGCAAGGCGCTGCCGACCGCCAAACTCCTCAAGGCGCTGGAAGACCGCGCGCTCTACCTGCCGAGCAGCGCCTTCCTGGTCAGCATCGACGGTCGCTATTCCGGCTCTATCGACGAGGGTTTTGCTTATTCGGACCCCGACATGCGCATGGTGCCCGATGTCTCGACGCTGTGCCTGGCGCCGGGTGCGGGGGCGGGCAAGGCCTATGTCTTCGCCGACGCCTTCCACATGGACGGCAGGCCATGGATGGCCTCGCCACGCCATGTGCTGCGCGCCGTGCTCGATCTCTATCGCCAGCGCGGCTGGGGCGCGGTGGTGGCGCCGGAACTTGAATTCTATCTGACCGCACCGAATCCCGATCCGGACAAGCCCCTCACCGCCCCGGTCGGCGCCAATGGCCGCGCCGAGGGTGTGCAGCATCCCTATGACATGGCCGCGCTGGAAGAATTCGAGCCGGTGATCCGGCGCATCTACGACTATTCAGCGGCGGCCGGTCTGCCGCTCGATACGCTGATCCATGAATCGGGCACGGCGCAGCTGGAAATCAACCTGCTGCATGGTGACGCCCTGCCGCTGGCCGACCAGGTGCTTTTGTTCAAGCGGTTTACGCGCCAGGCCGCGCAGCAATGCGGCATGCATGCGACCTTCATGGCCAAGCCGATCGCGGCCCAGGCCGGCAGCTCGATGCATCTGCACATGTCGGTCGTCGACGAGGCCGGCAATGCGCTTTTCGCCAGCGGCGACGATGCCGACACCGGGATGTTCGGCCACTTCATCGGCGGATTGCAGAAATATGTTCCGGAAATCATGCCGCTGTTCGCGCCAAACGTGAACTCTTTCCGCCGCATAAGGCCCAACCACAGCGCACCCGCCAATATCGAGTGGTCACATGACAACCGCTCCTGCGGCCTGCGTGTGCCGGCGGGGGGACGCGCGGCGCGGCGGGTGGAGAACCGGCTGCCTGGGGCGGATTGCAATCCCTATCTGGCGATCGCCGGGTCGCTGCTTGCCGGCTATCTGGGCGTCGAGCAGAAATTGGCGCGCTCGGCCGAGGCGTCGGGCAATGCCTACAAGATCAGGAGCACGCTGCCTAAGACCATGGAGGAGGCGCTGGATCGTTTCGAGGCTTGTGCCCCGGTGCGAGAGCTGCTCGGCGAGGACTTCTTCCAGACCTATCTGCGCGTCAAGAGCGTCGAACTCGACCTATTCCAAAGCGTGGTAACGAGCTGGGAACGCGACCACCTCTTGCTGAAGGTGTGATCATGGCATCTTCAACGGGTTTCAATTCCGGTCTCGACATCGGCAAATCCTACTACGTCGCCACCGCCAATCCGGCGCCCGACCATCCGGCGCTCGTCGGCGATGCCGAAACCGACCTGGTCATCGTCGGCGGCGGCTGCACCGGGCTGTCGGCCGCCCTTCACGCCGCCGAACGCGGGCTGAAGGTGGTGCTGCTCGAAGGCGGCAAGATCGGCTGGGGCGCATCGGGCCGAAATGGCGGCCAGATGATCCCCGGCCTGCGCAAGGGCGCCAAGGGCCTGGTCAAGCTCTATGGAGCCGAGCGCGCCAAGGTACTGTTCGATCTCGCTTTCGAGGCGCGCGGCCTGGTGCTCGACATCATCGAGCGCAATGCCATCGAGTGCGATCTCAGGCTGACCGGCCATCTGGTCGGCGCGGTCAACGGATCCGACCTCAGGGATCTGGAAGAAGAGGCCAAGTGCCTCGAGAGCGTGATGAAATTCCGCGATGTCGAGATACTCTCGGCGGCGGCGGCTCGGGCCAAGGTCGACACGCCTTATCATGGCGCCATGTATGAGCCGCTCGGCGGCCACATGCATCCGCTCAACTGCACGCTTGGGCTTGCCCGAGCGGCTGTCGCGGCCGGCGTGGTCATCCACGAAAACTCGGTGGCCGTGAAGCTGGAGCGCGAACCCTCGATCCGGGTCTCGACGGCAAAGGGATCGGTGCGGGCCAGACATGTCGTGCTGGCGGGCGACGCGCTGCTCAACGGGCTGGAGCCGCGCGTCAACAGTCGCATCATGCCGGTCGGTAACTACATTGTCGCCACCGAGCCGCTGGAGGGCGCGCGCAACGTCATCCCGGCCAATGTCGCGGTGTCCGACACACGCTTCGTCGTCAACTATTACCGGATGTCCGCCGATGGACGCCTGCTGTTCGGCGGCGGCGAGCGCTACACGCCGTCACCGCCGGCCGACATTGCCGGCTTCGTGCGGCCGCACATGGAGAGCACCTTTCCGCAACTCAAGGGCTGCCGCATCGACCATGCCTGGGGCGGGCTGGTGTCGGTAACGACGTCGCGGCTGCCGCATGTCGGGCACTATGGCGAGGTCTATTTCGCGCACGGCTATTCAGGCAAGGGCGTCATCCTGTCGACGCTCTCGGGCAAGCTTTTGGCCGAGGCGATCACCGGCGATGCCTCACGGCTCGACCTGTTCTCGACGCTGACACCAATGCCGTTCCCGGGCGGCACGGCGCTGCGCGGGCCGCTCTATGTGCTGGGCATGCTGTGGTATGCGATGCGGGACCGGATCAAGCATTGAGGGCGCTATTTAGACGCTGGCGGGCCAACGCCAGGGAAGCCTAACAGGCCTCTATTAGACGACAAAGAAATCCTCGACACGCTGTCTGGCCTCAAGCAGCGCAGGCAAGATCTCCCGCTCCATATCCGCGACGGAAAACCGTGCCGACTGGGTCGAGACATTGATCGCCGCGACCGTGCGCCCAGCGCGGTCGCGGATCGGCACGGCGATGGAGCGCAGGCCGAGTTCCAGCTCTTCGTCGACGATGGCGAAGCCATCCGTCCTGGCTTTGGCAATGGCCTTTGCCAGCAACGGTCTTTCAACAATTGTCTTCGGCGTCCGCCGCTCGACCGTTGCTTTACGGAAGAAGGCGTCCAATTCCGCCGGTGTCAGCCCCGCCAGCAGCATCCGCCCCATCGAGGTGCAATAAGCGGGTAGCCTGGTGCCGACATCGAGCGATACGCTCAGGATCCGCCGGCCGGGAACGCGGGCGACATAGACGACATCTTGGCCCGACAGGATCGCTGCAGAGCAGGCCTCGTTCAGTTGCGCGGCGATGGCGCGCATGATGGGCGCGGCGAAGCTCCAGAGCGAGGCGCCGCCAAGCCAGCTGCGCGCAACGGTCAGCAGGCGCGGGGACAGGGAGAACAGCCGGCCGGATTGCGTGGCGTAGCCGGTCGCAACCAGCGTCAGCAGGAAGCGGCGCGCGCCGGCGCGGGTCAGGCCGGCTTGTTCGGCCATTTCGGTCAGGGTCATGCCGGAGGGATGGCGGGCCAATATCTCCATCACGCCGAGTCCGCGCTCGAGCGAGCCGACATGGTCACGGGAAACGGTCTCGTCGTCCATCTCATCTCTCGGTCCGGGCGATCTCGCCACGATTGACACCCCGGCTCAACGGAGTTTAGAAAGTATCGCATTCAATACATATGTTCGCAATACGAACTTTTGGACTCAGGGAGTCGCCGCGATGGTCAAGTTCCTGCCGCTCAAACAGGCCGTGGCGGAGAACCTGAACGATGGCGACACCGCTGCCTTCGAAGGTTTCACCCACCTGATCCCGACGGCTGCGGCGCATGAGGCGATCCGCCAGGGATATCGCGACCTGACCCTGATCCGCATGACGCCGGACCTGATCTACGACCAGATGATCGGCATGGGCATGGCCCAGAAAATCGTCTTCTCCTATGTCGGCAATCCCGGTGTCGGCCTGCTGCGGCGCGCCCGCGATGCGATCGAGAACGGTTTTCCCCGCTCGATCGCGGTCGAGGAACACAGCCATGCCGGCATGGCCAATGCCTATGAGGCGGGTGCGGCCGGCCTGCCCTGCGCGGTGTTCCGCGGCTATCGCGGCACGGGGCTGGCTGATGTCAATTCGAACATCAAAGTGGTGACCTGTCCGTTCACCGGCGAGATGCTGGCGGCCGTGCCTTCCATCCGGCCCGATGTCACTTTCATCCATGCGCAGAAAGCCGACCGGAAAGGCAATGTGCTGGTCGAAGGCATCATCGGCGTCCAGAAGGAAGCGGTGTTGGCGGCGAGGCGCGCGGTGGTGACGGTGGAGGAGGTGGTCGACAATTTCGACGATCTTCACCCCAATTTGACCGTGCTGCCGTGCTGGACGATCGCGGCGATCTCGGTCGTGCCCGGCGGTTCGCACCCCTCCTATGCTCATGGCTATTATGCGCGCGACAATGCCGCCTATCTCGAATGGGACGAGGTCGCGGCCGATCGCGAAAAATTCCGGGCCTGGATGCAGGCAAACGTGATCGAGAAAAGTCCCGACGATTTCGCGGCCCGGGTCTCGCATCTGCGGAACGCGGCATGAGCGACAATCAGCTGGGCTTCACCCCCAACGAGATGATGACGATCGCCGCGAGCCGGGCGCTGAGGAATGACGATGTCTGCTTCGTCGGCATCGGCGCGCCGTCCGCGGCATGCAACGTCGCGCGGCTGACGCATGCGCCCGACATCACCTTGATCTATGAGAGCGGCACGATCGGTACGGCGCCCGACGTGCTGCCGCTGTCGATCGGCGATGGCGAATTGTGCGAAACCGCCGTCACCACCGTCGCGGTGCCGGAGATGTTCCGCTACTGGCTGCAGGGCGGCCGCATTTCCATCGGGTTCCTCGGTGCGGCGCAGCTCGACAAGTTCGGCAACATCAACACCACTGTGATAGGCGACTATTTCCATCCCAAGACCCGACTGCCCGGCGGCGGCGGCGCGCCGGAGATCGCGACGTCGTCGAAGGAGATCTACATCACCATGGCGCAGACCAAGCGCGGCATGGTCGAGAAGATCGACTTTGTCACCTCCTTCGGCTATGGCGAGGGCGGCGATCATCGACAGCGGTTAGGCATCGAGACCGCTGGCCCCACGCTGCTGATCACCGATCTTGCCATCTGGAAGCCCGACCCGGTGACCAAGGAATTCACGGTCGTGTCGCTGCATCCCAGGGTCACCCGTCAGCAGGTGCAGGAGAGCTGTGGCTGGGTTGTCAAGTTCGCCGAGGCGCTTGACGAAACACCCGCGCCAAGCGAACTCGAACTGAAGACATTGCGCGACCTGCAGGCCCGCACCAAGGCGGCGCATGCGGGAACCGGAAAAACAAAGGCTGCATGAAATGGCCGAGGCCTATATCTGCGACTACATCCGCACGCCGATTGGCCGCTTCGGCGGTTCGCTGTCTTCGGTTCGTGCCGACGATCTTGCCGCCATCCCGCTGAAGGCTTTGCTCGAGCGGAATCCCGGCATCGACTGGCAGCGGATCGACGACGTCGTCTATGGCTGCGCCAACCAGGCCGGCGAGGACAACCGCAATGTGGCACGCATGGCGTTGCTGCTAGCTGGGCTGCCGAAGGAGATACCAGGCTCGACGGTCAATCGCTTGTGCGGCTCGGGCATGGACGCGCTGACCATCGCGGCGCGTGCCATCAAGGCCGGCGAGGCGGAACTGATGATCGCGGGTGGTGTCGAATCGATGAGCCGCGCGCCTTTCGTTATGCCCAAGGCCGACACCGCCTTCTCGCGCAATGCCGAGATCTATGACACCACCATCGGCTGGCGCTTCGTCAACCCGCTGATGAAGAAGCAATACGGCGTCGATTCCATGCCGGAGACCGGCGAGAATGTGGCGGAAGACTTCGCTGTTTCTCGCTCGGACCAAGATGCCTTTGCCGTGCGCAGCCAGGACAAGGCGGTCGCGGCCCAAGCCAATGGCCGGCTGGCGAAGGAGATCACCCCGGTGACCATCCCACAGCGCAAGGGAGATGCGGTCACTATCAGCAAGGATGAACATCCTCGCGCCGGCACAACCGTCGAGGCGCTGGCCAAATTGCCGACGCCGTTCCGGCAAGGTGGCACCGTGACGGCCGGCAATGCGTCGGGTGTCAATGACGGCGCTGCGGCGCTCATTGTTGCCTCGGAAGCGGCGGTGAAGACATACGGGCTGACGCCGATCGCCCGTATTCTTGGCGGGGCCGCCGCCGGGGTCGCGCCGCGCGTCATGGGCATCGGTCCGGCGCCGGCGACGCAGAAACTTTGTGCGCGGCTTGGCCTGACGCCGCAACAATTCGATGTCATCGAACTCAACGAAGCCTTTGCCTCGCAAGGCATCGCCGTGCTGCGCCAACTCGGCATTGCCGAGGATGCGCCGCACGTGAACCCGAATGGCGGTGCCATCGCACTTGGCCATCCCCTGGGCATGTCGGGCGCGCGCATCTCCGGCACGGCGGGGCTGGAGCTGCGCGAGCGCGGCGGCCGCTATGCGCTGGCCACCATGTGCATCGGCGTCGGCCAGGGCATTGCCATCGCGCTCGAACGGGCCTGAGCAATCGCTCTTCCTGGCAGGCCAGGAGAGTGGATATGCTCGATCCTGCCAAATTTGACCATGTGGACAAAAGTCCGGACCCGTTCCATAGTTCCCCGTCTGATTTCAGGAACGGCCGGCTCGACACGGCTGTCAAACAGAGGGGCACTTCAATGGAAGACCGGAAGAACAGATCTCATTCGATGCGCGAAGGGCTGTCGCGACGCAACGTGCTGGAGCTGGGCGCGCTTGGCCTGGCCGCGACGATGCTGCCGGGTGCGGCCTTCGCGGCGGGCAAAAAACTGAAGGTGGCGGCGATCTTCGCCACGCCGATCGAGGAACCCTGGGACAACCAGATCCACGTCGCCCTGCAGAAGGCGGAGAAGGAACTGGGCATAGAATATAAATGGTCGGAGAAGGTCCAGACCGCCGACTTCAGCCGCGTCATGCGCGAATATGCGCAGGGCGGCTACCAGCTGGTGCTGGGTGATGCCTTCGCCGCCGAGCGTGAATCGCGCCGCACGGCCAAGCAGTTCCCCAAGACAGCCTGGCTGTTCGGCTCCGGCGCCGGGCCGGCCGAGCCGAATTTCGGCGTGTTCGACAACTGGATCCACGAGCCCGCCTATCTCTCCGGCATGATCGCAGGCAAGATGTCGAAATCGGGCACGGTCGGCGCGGTGGCGGCGATGGGCATTCCGGAAGTGAACCGGCTGGTCAACGCCTTCTTCGCCGGCGCCAAGGAGGTCAACCCGAACGTCAAGAAGAAGGTCGCCTTCATCGGCTCCTTTTTCGATCCGCCGAAGGCCAAGGAAGCCGCGGTGGCGCAGATCGATGCCGGCGTCGATGTCATCTATGCCGAACGCTTCGGCGTCATCGAGGCGGCGGTGGAAAAGAAGATCTTCGCCATCTCCAACATGTCCGACCAGTCGAGCCTCGGCCCCGATACCGTCATCACCGGTCCGGTCTGGGACATGTATCCGACGGTCGAGCAGGCGATCAAGCTGGTCAAGGCCGGGGTCTACACCGCGCAGGACTATGGCGATTTCTCGCGCATGGCCAAGGGCGGTTCGTATCTGGCGCCCTTCCACAAGTTCGACAAGACTTTGCCCGCCGAGGTCAAGGATCTGGTCGAGAAGAAGAAGGCCGAGATCCTGGAAGGCAATTTCCGCGTCGACGTCGACGAGAACACGCCGGTTTCGGATTGACGCCATGATTGAGGGCTGGCGCGTGGCGCCCCCCTCTGGCCTGCCGGCCATCTCCCCCCTCAAGGGGGGAGATCAGATGTCACTTCGGTTTTCGCCAATCGCCGACCTTGAAACATAAGCGAAGTCGGCGAAGCTGCCAATCTCCCCACTTGAGGGGGAGATGTCCGGCAGGACAGAGGGGGGTACAGCGCCGCCCTCCGCAGCTAAGGCCGGATCGGAAAAATCAGGAGCATTCTTGTCCGCCCCTCTCATCGAAATGCGCGGCATCACCAAGAGCTTCGGCGTCGTCAAGGCAAACGAGGCTGTGGATCTCAGCGTGGCGCCGGGGGAAATCCTCGGGCTGCTCGGCGAGAACGGCGCCGGCAAGACGACATTGATGAACGTGCTGTTCGGTGCCTACGCGCCGGATGCCGGTGAGATCCTGATCCAGGGCCAGCCAGTCAGGATCACCAGCTCGGCCGATGCGCTGGCCGCGGGCATCGGCATGGTGCATCAGCATTTTCATCTGGCACCACGGCTCACCGTGCTGGAAAATCTGCTCATTGGCATTCCGGGCAAATCGGGACGGATCGACCACAGCGGCGGGCTGGCGCGGCTTGCTGAAATCAGCAGCCGGCACGGGCTGACGCTCGATCCCAATCTGCCGGTCTCGGCGCTGTCGGTCGGCGAGCAACAGCGGCTGGAGATCGTCAAGGCGCTGTTTCGCGGTGCCAAGCTCTTGATCCTTGACGAGCCGACGGCGGTGCTGGCACCGAGCGAGGTCGACGGGCTGTTTTCGGCGTTGCGGTCGATGGCGGCGCAAGGCCTGGGCATCATCTTCATCTCGCACAAGCTCAACGAGGTGCGGGCGCTGACGCATCGCTGCACCGTGCTGAGGCACGGCCGCGTCGCGGGCCGTGTCGACGACCCCGCCAACACGACGTCGGCTGCAATGGCTGAACTGATGTGCGGCCATGAGATCGTGCCGCCGGCAAGGGGATCGTCGACGCCCGGCGCCGATGTGCTGACGCTCGACGGCATTTCAACCTCGAAGCATTCCGGCACGGCGTTGCGCGACGTGTCGCTTGCGGTTCGTGCAGGCGAAATCCTCGGCATCGCCGGCGTCTCCGGCAATGGCCAGCGGGCGCTGGCGGAGATTATCTCGGGCACGCGCGCGCCCGACAGCGGTCAAATGACGATAGCCGGCAAACAGGTCGTGCAATTCTCGCCGCGCGAAGTGCAGGCACTCGGCCTTGGCCGCATCCCGGAAGATCGCATGACGACGGGGCTGGTTACCAATTTGCCGCTCGCCGATTCGATGGTGCTGCCGCGCATCGGCACTTCAGCCTTCTCCGCCAAGGGCTTGCTCAAGCCGGATGCGATCCGCGCTTTCGCCGAAGAACAGATCAAGGCCTATGACATCAGATGTCCCGGGCCGATGACGCGCGCCGGCGCGCTGTCCGGTGGCAATCTGCAGAAGGCGCTTTTGGCGCGCGAGCTTGCTTTTGATCCGAAGGTGCTGATCGTCTCACAGCCGACACGTGGCCTCGACATCGGTGCGGCGCGCTTCATCCATGAAAAATTCCTCGACATGCGCGCGAAGGGGTGCGGCATCATCGTCATCGGCGAGGATCTGGAGGAACTGCTGGTGCTGTGCGACCGCATCGCGGTGATGTATGAGGGCCGCATCGTCGGCACGCTGGACAGTGCCGATGCGACCGTCGCCCGGCTCGGCCTGCTGATGACCGGCGCGGAGGGCCACTGATGTTCCGCCTCGAAGTCCGCACGTCCACGCCCGCCTGGTTCAACCTCGCGCTGCCCTTGCTGGCGATTCTCGCCACGCTCATCCTGTGCAGCGGCCTGATCGCGCTGGCCGGGGCCGGGGTGTCCGAATCCTACGGCGTGATGTTCACGGCCTCGCTTGGCGACAGCTACGCCGTCACCGAAACGCTGGTCCGCGCCGCCCCGATGATCTTTACCGGGCTGGCGGTGGCGGTCGCCTTCCGCGCAAAGTTCTGGAACATCGGCGCGGAAGGGCAATTGCTGGCCGGCGCGGTGGCGAGCTGTTTCGTTGGTGCGATCCCGATGCCCGGACCGCTTGCCATGCTTTTCATGGCGCTGGCGGGGGCGGCCGCAGGCGCGGCGGTCGCGCTGGTGCCTGCGACGCTGCGGGTAAAGTTCAAGGTCGACGATGTCGTGAGTTCCTTGCTGCTCAACTCGGTCATCTATTATGCCCTGATGGCACTGATCGAGGGACCGTGGAAGGACAGCTTCAGCGGCTATCCGATCTCGCCGCCGATCGAGGATTCGGCGAACTTTCCGGTGCTGATCGAAGGCACACGGCTGCATCTCGGTGTCGTCGCGGCGCTGATCGCGGCCCCGGTTATCTGGTTCCTGATCGTGCGCACGACGCTGGGCTTCCGGATCAGGGTCACCGGCGAAAACCCGGAAGCGGCACGCTATGGCGGCATCCATGTCGAGCGCGTGCTGCTGTCGACGGCGCTGCTGTCGGGCGCGTTGGCGGGGCTGGCCGGCGTCGGTGAGGTCGGCGGCGTGCATTTCCAGGTGATGAGCGATATTTCGCCGGGCTACGGCTATTCCGGCATAGTCGTCGCCATGCTAGCGCGGCTCAACCCGCTCGGCGTCGTGCCGGCGGCGATCTTCCTTGCAGCCGTGATGACCGGCGCCGAGGCTATGTCGCGCGCGACCGGCGTGCCGGCCTTCCTCAGCGACGTCATCCAGGGCACGGCGCTGCTTGCCATGCTGGTGGCGCTGCTGTTCACGGCCTATCGCATCCGCCGCGTCGGAGCCATCGGATGAGCGCGGTGTTCGAGCAGATTTTTCAGGTCGGCTTTCTCGCCGCCATCATCCGCATCGCCACGCCGCTGGCCTTCGCCACGCTCGGCGAAATGTTCTCCGAACGGGCCGGCGTGCTCAATCTC
Source organism: Mesorhizobium sp. B2-5-7 (assembly GCF_006440875.1). Taxonomy (NCBI): domain Bacteria; kingdom Pseudomonadati; phylum Pseudomonadota; class Alphaproteobacteria; order Hyphomicrobiales; family Phyllobacteriaceae; genus Mesorhizobium; species Mesorhizobium sp. B2-5-7. The sequence goes on from NZ_VFUO01000002.1 coordinate 154,575, forward strand.
GGCATCGAAGGCATCATGCTGCTTTGCGCCATGACCGGCTTCACCGCCACCAGCCTCAGTGGAAGCCTGTGGCTCGGTGTGCTGGTGGCGGTAGTGACCGGCATGCTGATGGGCGCGCTGCATGCGTTGTTCACGGTGGTGCTCGGTCTCAGCCAGCATGTCTGCGGTATCGGCGTCACCCTGTTCTCGTCGGGGCTGGCCTATTTCCTCTACCGGCTGATCTTCGGCCAGCAATCGGTGCCGCCGAGCATCAAGGGTTTTCAGACGCTGCCGATCCCGGTTCTCTCGGACATTCCCGTGCTGGGTCCTGCGGTGTTCAACCAGTTCGCGCTGGTCTACATGGCCATCCTGGCCATTCCTCTGGCGGGCTTCATCCTTTACCGCACCCCGTGGGGGCTGTCGGTGCGCATGGTCGGCGAGAACCCGCGCGCGGCCGACTCCGCCGGCGTCAGCGTCATCGCCACGCGCTTCCAGGCCGTCATTCTCGGCGGCGCCCTGATGGGGCTCGCTGGTGCTTTCCTGTCGATGGCGCAGTTCAACGCCTTCACCTTCGGCGTCGTTTCCGGCCGCGGCTGGGTGGCGATCGCGCTGGTCGTCTTCGGCCGTTGGGATCCCTGGCGCTCGGCAGGGGCCGCGCTGCTGTTCGCCTTCGTCGATGCCTTGCAATTGCGCATGCAGGCGAGTGGGCTTGGCCACATCCCCTACGAGGCGTTCCTGATGCTGCCGTTCATCTTCACCATCGTCGCCATGGCCGTCATGTCGCGCAACGCGGTGGCGCCCTCGGCGCTGCTCAAGCCGTTTCGGCGGGAGGAGCGATAGACGAGTAGGATTTGGTGCCCTTCCTATCCCTCCGGGACAGGAGAGGAAGGCGTCAAGCTGTCCCGGAATGAAGAAGCTTGACCTTGGGACGCCTCACATCGATGCCGCCGCGCTCTTCCGATCGGTGGCCGGGGCCTATGCCAACAGCAACTTCACACCAATTTTTGGCCATTTATGAGAAAATAATTCTGCCACTTGCACAAGAATAGCAATCGACAAAGTCTACAAGTTTTGTAGATTAAGCGGCGAGACGGAGGTCGACATGTCCTATTTCCAGAACGCCCAGACCGACAGCAACGGCCAGCGAGTGGCCAATGCCCAGGGCTTTCGCCCGGCCTATGCCGGCGCTTTCGCCTATCTCGTCTTTGCCCTTGCGTTCGTGTTCACCGGGGCAGTCGTGCTGGGCCTTATTCCCTAAGGCGCGGGATCGAAGGGGCTGCTGCCCCACAGCTTTCAGGCAATCGGAGTTGAACCGAATCCCGGGGCGTTTTCGCGCGCCTGAGGATTCGCATTTCACAGCATCAGTGATTCCAGTGATGGAGGAGATGACAATGCCGATCGAATTCACGCATGTACCCGGCAAGACCGCCGACGCGGCGGTTCCCTTTTTCTATGACTTCGCCGAGACCTCGACCAAGCTCGGGCTGATCGAGGACGGCGGGTTCCAGAAGATCGTCGTCGACGATTCGGCCGGGCTGCTGACCAACATGGATCTGGCCTCGCAGGTGCTCAACCGCACCGCTTCGCTGGAAGTGGTGCTCACCCACTGGGCCGGCGTGATCGAACCCACGGTCGCTGCCCGCCAGCTGGCGTCCATCGACAGGGAGAGCGGCGGACGGCTGACGCTCAGGATGATCAGCGAGCCCTTGAACGACGACGATGCCGAGACACGGCCGGTCGGACATGGCGTCGTCTGGCAGCGCATCGACGAATATCTGGTGCTGTTGAAGCGGCTGTGGTCGAACGACCGGCCCTTCGATCACGAAGGCGCGTTCTACAGCATCAAAAGCGGTTATGTGCCGCGCAAGGGCCCGCATGGCGCCGACCTCGTGGTCCGCATGGGCGGGCAATCCGGAACGGCGCTGAAGGTGGCCGGCCGGCATGCCGATGTCTTCGAACTGGCGCCGGGGCCGATCGACGATATCAGGCAATTGATGGAGCGGGCACGTGGCGCCGCGGCCGAACATGGCCGTGCGGGCAAACTGCGCTTCGCGCTTCCGGTCAGGATCCACCAGGGTGTTTCCGCCGCCGGCCACAAGGCGGTCGACTTATCCGGCCCGCCTGCTCAGGCCGCGCTGTCGCTGCTCGCCTATGCCGGGCTCGGGATCGATGAGTTCATGATCGTCGGCGTCGACACGCCGCGCGAGATCGCGACGGCCGGCCGGGAAACATTGGCGCTGCTGCGCAACTCCCTGGCGCGCCGGGAGGCCAGCGAGTTCCAGCCTGGAGCTTATGCGCCTCGCCCAGGATTGGAGACGCGAGCAGCGGGGTGAAGCCCATCAATCGTCTGCTGCTTCAGGCTGTCGCCAAGCCGCGACAGGCCTTCAATGACGGCGTCCGAATCGGCCAGCACGCCGAAGACGCCGTCCTCGACCGTCACCATGTGCAACGCCGCTTCATGCGCTTGTCTGTCGCCGCTGGCGCAGGCGTCCGAAATCGTCAGACACTGGAAATTGCGGTCACAGGCCTCGCGCAGCGTGGTGTGAACGCAGACATCCGTCGTGCATCCGGAAAACATCAGATGCGTGATGCCTTGCGCCCGCAGCACAAGCTCGAACTCCGTATAGGTGAAGGCGCTGTTGCAGGTCTTGTCGACGATGATGTCGTGCGGCGCGACGTCGATCTCCGGGACGATCTGGAACCCAGCGCCTGAGCGCAGCAGGACGTCGGTGCCGTCGAGGCCGGAACGCTTGCGGCGCCATTTCTCGTAGGGCGTCATGTCCGCCATGTCGGCGCGGTAACCCTGTCTTGTGTGGATGACCGTGACGCCGGCTTTGCGCGCGGCCGCGATCAGGCGGTTCACGGCGGGCAGGATCGCCCGCAGCGGCGAGGGGTCATACCCCTTCCTGGCGAAATAGCCCGATGTCGACAGGAAATCCTGTTGCAGGTCGATGACGACGAGCGCGGTGTTTTCGGCAACCAGCCTGCCGTCATAGGGGTAGTCGAAGGGTGTCGCCTTGATCATCCGGAGCTCCTTGCCGCCGGCTCACCCTAGCGTGTCCGCATCGATGCGGCGACATCGGATGCCGACATCGTGTGGCCCGGGACCGAGATCGCCGGCGCGGATCGGCCGGCTGCGCGGGTGAGGGCCCGTACGCGGCAACAATGGCACCTGCCCCGGAGCGTTTCAGGTTTTGCGGTGCATTCCCATCTTAAATCTTGACTAGTAATATCAAGTTTCATAGTCAACCGGGGACCTGCCTCCGCAGACAGGATCGGAATGCGGCGGCGGGGCTGGAGAAATGCCGTGACCATGGCCGAAGCCGATAGCCAGACCGCATTCGATATCGATGCCGTGCGTTTCGCCGTCGGCGAACGGACGCTGCTCGGTCCGGTCTCGCTCGAATTGCGGCGCGCGCGCGTCTACGGGCTGATCGGCCATAACGGTTCGGGCAAATCGACGCTGATCAAGCTTTTGGCGCGCCAGCAGCCGGCAAGCTCCGGCGCCATCACTTTCGCCGCACGGCCGCTATCGCAATGGGGCGCGCGCGAGCTGGCGCGGGCTCTTGCCTATCTGCCGCAGACGACGCCGGCGGCGACGGGCTTGACCGTGCGCGAGCTGGCAACGCTCGGACGCTATCCATGGCATGGTGCGCTTGGCCGTTTCGGCGCCGAGGACAGGCGCCATGTCGAGCAGGCCCTTATGCTGACCGACATGGAAGGATTCACTGAGCGGCTGGTGGATGAATTATCCGGCGGCGAGCGCCAGCGCGCTTGGCTGGCCATGCTGGTGGCGCAGAATGCCGGCGTCATGCTGCTCGACGAGCCGATCTCGGCGCTCGACATCGCGCATCAGGTCGAGGTGCTGGGCCTGGTCAGGGAGCTCAGCCGCAAGCGCGACCTGTGCGTCGTCGTGGTGCTGCACGACCCCAACATGGCGGCGCGCTACTGCGATGAGCTGATCGCGCTGAAGGACGGCAGGCTGCTGACGCGCGGCACACCGGGCGAGATCATGCTGAGCGATGTGCTCAAGGACATTTTCGGCGTCGAGATGGGTGTGTTCGCGCATCCCGTCACCGGCCAACCCGTCGGCTATGTGCAGTGAAGTCGTCGCCAGGGTTGCAGGAACCGGCGAGCGGCTGGCCGCCGTGAGAACAAGGAAGAAGCTCATGTCGAGATATGGTTTGTTGGCGGCGTTGGTCGCATCGCTTGTCCTGGGGGCGACCGGCGCCACGGCCCAGGAGCAACCGGCCGGCTCTTCTCCAGCGGTTGAGGCCCCTGCCGCGCCGGCACAAGCTGCACCGGCTGCCATGGCGCCCGCGCAACCAGCCGGCCAGCCGAGCGCGACAGCGCCGGCCGAGGCCGCGCCTGGGGGGGCGATGGACCTGAACCTGCCGCATGACCTGTCGCCATGGGGCATGTTCAAGGCCGCCGACATCATCGTGAAGGCGGTGATGACTGGACTGGCCTTCGCGTCGCTCGTCACCTGGACGATATGGCTGGCCAAGTCGCTGGAGATTTTCGGCGGCAAGCTGCGCCTCCGCCGTGCCGTCCGCGCGATCGGCGATGCCGCCACGCTGAAGCAGGCGAGCCGCGCGCTCGACCGCGGTGGCGATCCCGGCGCGCTCCTGGTGCGGGCAGCGGAAGAAGAGGCCGCGCTTTCGGCCAATGCGCTCGACCACGTCGGCGGCGACGGACTGAAGGAACGGGTCAGCTCGCGCCTGTCGCGCATCGAGGCGGCTGCGTCGCGGCGCATGTCGCGCGGCACCGGCCTGCTGGCGACGATTGGTTCCACCGCGCCTTTCGTCGGCCTGTTCGGCACCGTCTGGGGCATCATGAACGCCTTCATCGGCATCTCGCAGGCTCAGACCACCAATCTCGCCGTGGTCGCGCCGGGCATCGCCGAAGCGCTGCTGGCCACCGCGATGGGTCTCGTCGCGGCAATCCCAGCGGTGGTGATCTACAACGTCTTCGCCCGCTCGATAGCCGGCTACCGGCAGATCCTCGCCGACGCCTCGGCCGGCGTCGAACGGCTGGTCAGCCGCGACCTCGATTTCCGCACGATAGCGCCGGCGACAGCCTTGGCGGCGGAGTAGCGGGAGCGACGCCATGGGGAGCAGAATTCGACAGACCCTGGACGACGACCTCGAGGAAAGCCACGAGATCAACGTCACGCCCTTCATCGATGTCATCCTCGTGCTCCTGATCATCTTCATGGTCGCCGCACCGCTGGCGACGGTGGATGTCAATGTCGACCTGCCCGGCTCGACCGCGACGCCGGCGCCGCGACCGAAGACGCCGCTGTTCCTGACGCTGAAGAACGATCTCAGCCTGGCGATCGGCAACGATACGGTGCCGCGCCCGGCTTTTGCCGCCACGCTCGACAGCCGCACCAAGGGCGACAAGCAGACGCGGATATTCCTGCGAGCCGACAAGGCGGTCGCCTATGGCGAGCTGATGGAGGCGATGAACCTGCTGCGGGCCGCCGGCTACCTGAAGATCGCGCTGGTCGGCCTGGAGGCCGCGCCGGCAGGTGATATCGCCGCACCGGCGCCAGGCAAAGCGGCCGCTCCATGACGCCATCCGCCGCCTCGCCCACGGTGGTGCTGTCGCGCTTCGACTGGCGCGACCTTGGCCTATGGGCATGCGCGGCGGTGCTGATGCTTGGGGCTCATGTCGCGGTCGCGTATGCCGTGCAGAATTTCAATCCAGTCGACCTGTCGGATGGCGGACCGCCGCCGGCCCTAGTGGTCGAGATGGCGCCGATGATGGTGACGCCGTCGGTGCCCGAACAGGCCGCGATGCCCGACGCGGCCATTCCCGACCGGGCCGAGCCAGTCGAACAGACCGAGAAGGCCGCCGAGGCCGAGCCTGACAAGATGGTCGAGCAAGCGGAGCCTGTTACCGAGGCCGTGATGGTGCCGCCGAACGAGCCTACGGAGATGACGAAGGCCGAACCGGTCGAACAGCCGCCGCTGGAACAGGTCGTCCCCGATATTGTCGAGACCGTCGCGCCGGAGGCTGTCGTTCCGCTGCCGCGGGCAAAGCCGACGGAATGGCGCAAGGAAAAGAAACCGGCCGAAGCCAAGGTTAAAAAGCCGGTCGACAAGCCCAAGCCAAGGCCGAAGAAGGAAAAGGCCGAGCCACCGAAGACGGCAAGTGCCGCGAGAGCCGAGGCCAAGCCTGCCGCCAAGGCGGCGGCGCCGAGATCGGCGGCCGGGTTCTCGGGTGTCAGCCCGGCCAAATGGGAATCGCGGCTGACGGCGTGGATCAATCGCCACAAGCGCTATCCGAGCGCCGCGAAATCCCGGCGCGCGCAGGGCAATGTGAACGTGACTTTTACAATGGACCCATCCGGCCGGGTCCTGTCGGCCCGGGTCGCCCGTTCGTCCGGCGATGCCGAACTCGACCGAGCAGCACTTGCGGTGCTGCAGGGCGCGACCGTGCCGGCGCCACCGGCGGAACTCGGCCCGCGCGTCAGCCGTACAGCGCCATTCGTGTTCAGTTTGCGGGACTAATGCCCCTCAAATCCGTGCCAGCCGTCCCGCAAGCCCGACAATTGCATCGCGCTACGCTGTTCTTGGCTGAGCGTGGTTGTCTTTCGGGTGTGCCTTGGGGTGCATCGGATTGCCGCTGAGCTGCGCGTGTCGTGCCGGCCGTGCGCCGCGCAAGACGTCGAAGGCTTCGGCATAGGCCATACCGAGCAGATAGGAGATCATGGGGAAGCGGCTCGCTTCGGCCATCTGCACCAGCTCATTGGTCATCGTCGCGATATATTGGAGACTGTCGAGCTCTGACTGACGTAAGGCCTGATTTGACATGTTCTGCTCCTGTCATCGAATGAACTTTAGGGAATGCGTACTGGCTGCACTAGATGTACTACGCCGGCTAATTGATCGATCGACCGGCCGAATGCGGATCAAGTTCCGGGATTGAGAGGGTCAACGCATAGATGGGCGCGTCGGTGAGGCGGTCGACGCCCAGAAGGCGCTTGATCGCCGAATGGCTCAGCGCCGCCGTGGGGCAGGCCGACAAGCCGTACCTGGTTGCCGCCAACATCATGTTCTGGCCAATGTTCACTTTCTTGGTCATTTTCGTCCCGACCCCCAGGGATCTGTTGAAAGATCCCGGAAAGGGATCCGCGGGAAGAAAGGTAAGGTCGGAAGAGTTACTGGTTTGTTAAAACTGTAGTAAATCAGCTATGAGCTAAAATATCTTTCTTGGCTAGAAAGTCTAAAAAATCGATTTTACTCGGATATGGAGTAGGCAGTCGCTGGCATACGCTTTTTCGGGATATTCTTGTTCTTATTCAGCGTAAGCAAGCGGCTAACCCAGCCCGTCCCGAGCGAGGCTGACGACGAGCTGGTCGAGGCTGGGATCATCGAGCCTGACGACATGCGCCATGCGGATCGCATGCCTGGGCCGGATATTGGACCTATCCTGCCGCATGATGACCGACACGAATGCCGGCCCGGCTTCGGTCAGAAGCATGGCCTTGCCTGTCAGCACCGGTTCGGAGATAGGCGCCCATTGCACCGAGATCAGCGACGGCTCGCCTGTCTGGCGGCGGTTGACGCCGCTGAAATAGATCCAGTTAAGGCGCGAGATCGCCACGCCATAATGATTGCCGCGTGCCCGCGCCCATGTCGAGCCATGATGCTCCGACCATCCGGTGACCCTGCGGAACGTGACCAGCTCGGCTTCGCGACGCACGAAGGTGATCGCCCGCACCAGCAGATCGGATCTGCCGGGGATCGAAAAATAGGTGAAATAGGTGCCGCCCGCAATCGACGGAGCGGGCGGCCGGATCATCTGGGTGAACAGGCTTTCGGAGATCGGCGGCAGACCGGGAGCCGCGGGCGAGGGGGCGCCGGGGTCCCGGTACAGCTCGGCTTCGTCGACGCGGAAATAATCGCAGATCAGCTTGGCGGTGGCCTTGTTGGGCACGGTCTGCCCTTGCAGGTAACGCTCGAATTGTGTGCGGTTGATGCCAAGCTCGCGGCATACCGCGCTGACAGAAGCATGGTCCTTGCAGAGCCGCCTGAGATTTGCAGCAAGATTCTGGCGAATGGACACTAGTTTGCTTTCGCAGGCGGATACTTCATTTCGACTCGGAATCCGTATAGCGCTTTCGGTCGCCCCCGCCGAAACGCCCTGTCACAACACACAGAAAAAACTGATTTGAGAACGCCACTCTAATGGGACGGCTTCCAAAAAAAATAGCGCCAACCGGACACCGGCCATCGCCATAAGTCCAATTGACAACCATTTCGCCTTGGAAACGGCGAAATGCCATTTGGCCATTTTTGGGGGGATCGGGGCTACGCCTTGCATCGCGCCGTGGCGGATGCCGGTCGCGCCTTGCAGGAAGGGCCAAAAGCGCGACGATTATTCCGCTGGTGGAGCTGAGGAGGATCGAACTCCTGACCTCGTCATTGCGAACGACGCGCTCTCCCAGCTGAGCTACAGCCCCGTCCAGCGGATGGCGCATTTATCGGGCGCCGCGGTTTCCTGTCAAGGCGGCGCTTCACCGAAAACCGGCTGCCGGTCGCGTGGCGGAACCCTGCCCTTGCCGGTTTGGCGCGTAATGGCTACATGTCGGCAACAATCGGAGTCCGGCATGCTCGCCCTCATACAAACCATCGTCATGGCGCTCGACCTCTATTGGTGGGTGATCATCGCCTCGGCGATCTTTTCCTGGCTCTACGCCTTCAATGTCGTCAACTCGCGCAACCAGTTCGTCGGCAGCATCGGGAACATGCTCTACCGCCTGACCGAGCCGGCGCTGCGGCCGATCCGCCGCTTCATGCCCGACCTTGGCGGTATCGACATCTCGCCGATCATCCTGTTGCTGATCCTGTTCTTCCTCAGGCAGTTCATTCTCACCACGGTCGCGCCGCTGCTGCTGGCCTGACGATCGCATGAGCGCGCCGTTCCGCATGCGCGAGAACGGCGTCGATCTGTTCGTGCGGCTGACGCCGAAGTCTTCCGTGGACCGGCTCGACGTTGTCGAAACATTGGCGGACGGACGAAGTCACGTGAAGGCGCGGGTCCGCGCCGTGCCGGAAAATGGCGCCGCCAATCAAGCGCTGGAGAGGCTGGTCGCCAAGGCGCTGGGTGTTCCGGCATCGGCCGTTTCGGTCGTCGCCGGCGGTACAGCCCGCCTCAAGACGTTGCGAATATTGGGTGATCCGGAGGCGCTGGTAACAGGTGTCGAAGCGCTTTTCCAAAATTGAGATGCAGGCAGGACAGCGCTCCCCTCTGTCCTGCCGGACCCGGTCCTGCGCTGTCGCTCCGGGTGGTCGTCGTTCGGAAAGCCAAGCAATTGGCTTCCCGTCCGCCGCGCGGACCACTCCTTATCCCCGCTTGGGGAGAAATTGGCGGTTTCGGCGCCGGCTCGTCAATCGCCCAGCGGCAAACGCGGGTCGTCGACCTTCAGCGTGTTCACGCTCTGCTTGATGCGGCGCAGGTTCTCCAGCACCTTCGGTCCGCGTGTCTCGGCGACCGAGGTCACGATCATGTCGACGATCGCCAGCAACGCGTAACGTGACGATGTCGGCTTGTAGATGTTGCCGTCCTCGAACGGCTGCAGGTGGATGACAGTGTCGGCGACCTTGGCCAGTGCGGAGTCGGGCGCGGTGACCGCCACCGTGGCGGCGCCATATTGTTGGGCGACCTGCACCGCCTCGATGACCGAGCGCGCATAGCCGGAGACCGAGAAGGCGACCACCGTGGTGTCTGGCGTGGCAACGGCGGCATACATGCGCTGCAACTGTCCGTCGATCTGTGCCAGAACCGGCAGGCCGAGCCTGAACAGCCGGTTCTGCATTTCGGTCGCCATCATCGAGGAAATGCCACCCGAACCTATGCACAGCACATTGCCTGATGCCGCAAGGCGCGCGGCGACGTCGACCAGCGTCGTCATGTCGAGGTTCTCGCTGGCGCGCTGGATGGCTGTAACCGCCGCTTCGGTGATGGTCGAGGCAATGCGCTGTTCGCGGGCGTCGCGGCTCAGTGGCTCCGGCGACAGATACTGGCCGCCGATGGCGATGGCCTGGGCCAGGTAGAACTTGAAGTCGCGCAACCCCTCGCAGCCGAGATTGCGGCAGAAGCGGGTGACCGTCGGTTCGCTGACGCCGACCCGCGCGGCGATCTCGGAGATCGCGGCCTTGGAGGCGAAGTCGAGGTCGGACAGGACGAGGCTCGCCAGCCGGCGATCCGACTTGGTGCCGTCCTGCGACATCAGCTGCAGCCGCGTGATGATATCGGCCGGCGTCTTCATATCCGCGTTTCCGTCGTCATCTCAGCGGCAGGCCCGTCGCCGTGTCGAACAGATGGATGTTGCCGGGGTCGACCGAGACCGGCAGCAGGTCGCCTGGCCGCACCGGCACCCGGTCGCGGAACACGGCGCGCACCGTATCGGTGCCAATGGCGCCGTAGACATGGGTTTCGGAGCCGGTCGGCTCGACCACGTCAACCTTGAGCGTCATGGCGTCGGTGGCTTCACCGACGATGAAATGCTCCGGCCGGATCCCCGCCTCAACGGCACTGCCTGCCGGCACCGGGTCGCCGGCAAGGGCAAGCCGGCCGCCGCCGACCGACTCGAACCAGGTCGTCCCGGGCGTCGTCTTCAGTGCCCCGGATACAAAACTCATGGACGGCGAGCCTAGGAAGCCGGCGACGAACTTGTTGGCCGGCCTGTCATAGAGCTCCAGCGGCGGCCCGACCTGCTGAATCCTGCCGCGGTCCATCACGACGATGCGGTCGGCCATGGTCATGGCCTCGATCTGGTCGTGGGTGACGTAAACTATGGTGGATTTCAACCGCTGGTGCAGTGCCTTGATCTCGGTGCGCATCTGCACGCGCAACTGCGCGTCGAGATTGCTGAGCGGCTCGTCGAACAGGAACACCGAGGGTTCGCGAACGATGGCGCGGCCCATGGCGACACGCTGGCGCTGGCCGCCCGAGAGCTGGCGGGGATACCGGTCGAGATAGGAGAACAGGTTGAGGACGCCGGACGCCTTCTTGACCTTCTGGTCGATGGCGGCGCGGCTCTCGCCCCGGATTTTCGGACCGAAGCCGATATTGTCGGAAGCCTTCAGGTGCGGGAACAGCGCGTAGGATTGGAACACCATGGCGATGTTGCGCTGCTGTGGCGGCAGGTCGTTGGCGCGCGTGCCACCGATCAGGAGGTCACCGGAACTGATGGTCTCCAGGCCCGCCAGCATGCGCAGCAAGGTCGACTTGCCGCAGCCGGACGGGCCGACGAGCACGACGAACTCGCCGCTCTTGATGTCGAGGCTGATCTCCTCGAGGATCTTGTGCTGGCCGAAGGATTTCGAGAGGTTGCGAAACTCGACGTCGGTCATGGTCACGCTCCCAGTATGTCGTCGATGAACGGCAGGCAGCCGGCGGTCAGTCCCGCATCCACGGGCATCACCACGCCTGTTACGCCCGAGGCGCGGTCCGAGGCAAGGAAAGCCACCGCTTCGGCGACTTCCGAGGCGTTGACGATGCGGCCGAGCGGATAGAGCCGCTGCAGCTTGCCGATTATGTCAGGGTTCTTGGCAAGGCGATGGTCCCAGGCGGCGGTGCGAATCGATCCGGGGCAGACGACATTGGCGCGCACGCCGCTACGGCCGAGCTCGACGGCGATCGACTTGGCATAGGCGTTGATGCCGGCCTTGGCGGCGGCGTAGGCCGGATTGCCGAAATGCGCGATGGCGTTGACGGAAGAAATGAAGACGACGCTGCCCGAACCGCGTGCAGCCATCGCCTTAACCAGCGGGTCGGCGAAAGTCATCACACCGGTCAGGTTGAGGTCGAGCTCATGTTCGATCGTGTCCGCCGTCAGCGCATCGAGCGTTTCGGCGCGCGTCCAGCCGGCATTGTTGACCAGGATATCTGGCACGCCGTCCCGATCGAGAACGGCGGCGATCCCCGCCTCGATGGAAGCCCGGTCGAGAAGGTCGAAGACATGGCGCGAGGCAAGGTGCGGGCTCGCCAGCGCCTCCTCTGATTGGTCGCAGCCGACCACCCGCGCGCCCCTGCCGGCCAGCAGTGTGACGATCGCCGAGCCAAGGCCGCCACCGGCGCCGGTGACGACGGCGGTCCTGCCTTCGAATTCGGCTCTCGAAACCACGGCGCTTGCTCCTCCCGCAGGTCAGGCAGATGCCGGAGAGGCTAAAGAACAGGATGTAATTAAGCAACATATTAATCCGCTTGCGCGCGGCGAATTCATCGATAATGTAGGAAAGTCACATAAATCTTGTGCCGGCACCGGCTCAAGGAGCGCGAATGCGCGAAACAAATGGGAGAGATCGGATGAACCTTGCGAAATGGACTGCCGGCCTGATGGCCGGAATGGGCATTCTGGCCTTCGCGGCGCAGGCAGAGGCCGGCGAAGTGCGGGTTACCGTCGCCGAATACAGCGCCAAGACCGGTCCGTATTTCGAGCAGGTCAAGAAGGAATTCGAGGCGAAGAACCCTGGCATCACGGTCAAGTTCGAGGTGGTGCCGTGGGATGTGCTCTTGCAGAAGCTGACCACCGACATCACCGCCGGCACCAACGCCGATCTCTCCATCATAGGCACGCGCTGGCTGATCGACTTCGTCCAGCAGGACGTCGCCGAGCCGCTCGACAGCTACATCACGCCCGAATTCAAGGGTCGCTTCATCGACACCTTCCTGTCGCCCTCGATCATGGGCGGCAAGACCTACGGCCTGCCGATCGCCGCCTCGGCGCGCGCCATGTATTACAACAAGGAGCTGTTCGAGAAGGCCGGCATCGCCAAGCCACCGGCAACCTGGACCGAATTGCAGGAGGATGCTCGCAAGATCAAGGCGCAGGGTGCCTTCGGTTTCGGCCTTCAGGGCAAGGAGATCGAGACCGACGTCTATTACTACTACGCGATGTGGTCGCAGGGCACCGAGATCCTCAACAAGGACGGCACGTCGGGCCTGAGCACGCCGGGCGCGCTCGAAGCGGCCAAGCTCTACAAGTCGATGATCGACGAGGGGCTGACGGAGCCCGGCGTCACCTCCAACAATCGCGAGGACGTGCAGAACCTGTTCAAGCAGGGCAAGGTCGGCATGATGATCACGGCGCCCTTCCTGTCCAACCAGATCAAGGACGAGGCGCCGAGCCTCAAATATGGCGTTGCCGCCATTCCGGCCGGTCCGACCGGTGCGCGCGGCACCTATGGCGTCACAGACTCCATGATCATGTTCAAGAACTCCAAGAACAAGGACGAGGCCTGGAAGCTGATGGACTTCCTGTTCACCACGGAACAGCGCGCCAAGTTCACGCAGGGCGAAGGCTTCCTGCCGGTGAACAAGGAAGAGGCCAAGATGGACTATTACGTCAACAACGCCGACCTGGCCGCCTTTACCGCCCTGCTGCCGGATGCGCGTTTCGCGCCGGTCATCCCAGGCTGGGAAGAAGTTGCCCAGATCACGTCGGATGCCATGCAGAAGATCTATCTCGGCGGCGATCCCGAGGCAGGCTTGAAGGAAGCGGCGGCGAAGGCCAACGCTGTGCTGAAGAAGTAGGGGCCGCGCCCCACAAATAGGGCGTATCTCCCTGCGCCCGTGGCGCGCCCCCGACTCAGGTGGGGCGCGCCACATTTCCAAACAGACATTTGGCTGCGCTCCACGTAAATAACGAAGACTGACAAGCAACCACTTTGGACGAATTGTCGACGTCAGCGCCGCCCCTCATTGCCCTGCCGGGCATTTCTCCCCGTATAGAGACGGGGAGAAAGGGCGGCCGGCATCTCGGAGCCCTTTCTGGACGCTGGTGACTGGCGAAAGCGGTGATGAAAGCTCCCCTCTTCCCGTCTCTATACGGGAGAGGATGCCGGCGGGCAGGTGAGGGGCGGCGCCGACGCCGGGGAAGAGTTCGAAACCGAGCGCCTGGGAAGAACAGGTCAACTGGCCAACCAGTGCTACTGATGCCTCGCAACGCGGTGTAAAATCAGCCGATGCAAAATCGCTTCCTGCCTTACCTCCTGACCTTGCCCAGTCTGTTCCTGGCGGCGGTGGTCATCTTCTGGCCGGTCTGGGACCTGATCCAGATCGCCACGCATGACGTCAATCGCTTTGGTCAGCTGCGCGAGTTCAGCGGTCTTGCCAATTTCGCCGCGCTGGCCGCCGATCCCGACTTCGTCGCCGCGCTCTGGCGCACGGGGCTGTGGACGGTGCTGGTGGTCGGCGGCGCGCTGCTGCTCTCGGTCCCGGTGGCGATGATCCTCAACACCGATTTCTATGGCCGTGGCGTTGCCCGCGTCATCATCATGCTGCCATGGGCAGTGTCGCTGACCATGACGGCCGTGGTCTGGCGCTGGGCGCTGAGCGGTGAAAGCGGCATGCTGAATTCGGCGCTGATCGGACTTGGCCTGATCGACCATAACATCCAGTGGCTTGCGAGCGCCGAGACGGCGTTTCCGATGCAGGTGCTGATCGGCATATTTGTGACGGTGCCGTTCACCACGACGATCTTTCTCGGCGGTCTGTCGTCGATCCCGGACGATCTCTACGAGGCGGCGGCGCTCGAAGGGGCAACGCCGCTGCAGCAGTTCCGCGAGATCACCTTTCCGCTCCTGAAACCCTTCATCAACATCGCCATCGTGCTCAACACCATCTACGTCTTCAACTCGTTCCCGATCATCTGGGTGATGACGCAGGGCGGGCCGGCCAACTCGACCGATATACTGGTCACCCACCTCTACAAGCTGGCATTCCGCATCGGCAAGCTGGGCGAAGCCTCGGCGGTCTCGCTGGTGATGTTCGCCATATTGCTGATCTTCACCATGATCTATGTGCGCCTTGCCATGCGGGAGCAACGCGCATGAAGGCCAAGCTGAAGCGCACCATCATCGCCTGGCTGCTGCTGGCGCCCTTGATCGTGGTGACGATCTTTCCCTTCGCGGTGATGTTCCTGACAGCGGTCAAGCCGCGTACCGAAGTGCTGACGCCGACCTGGTGGCCGAGCGAGTTCCGGTGGTCGAATTTTGCCGACATGTGGGTGGCGACCGGCTTCGGCCGGGCGCTGGCCAATTCGCTCTATGTGTCTGTCATCGCCACCGTTGGCGCCATCCTCATCTCCGTCCCGGCGGCCTATGCCATGTCGCGCTTCCGCTTTGCCGGATATGGAGCGTTCCGCCAGTTCCTGCTGATCTCACAGATGATCTCGCCGATCGTGCTGGTGCTCGGCCTGTTCCGGCTGATGGCTGCCTGGGGACTGGTCGAATCGACCACCGCGCTCGGCTTCATCTACATGGCCTTCAACGTCGCCTTCACCGTGTGGATGCTGCAGAGCTATTTCGACACCATTCCGCGCGATCTCGAGGAAGCCGCCTGGATGGAAGGCGCCGGCCGCTGGCTGACGCTGCGAAAAGTGTTCCTGCCGCTCTGCCTGCCGGCGATCGCGGTGACGGCGATCTTCACCTTCATCAATGCCTGGAACGAATTCGTCGTGGCGCTCACCATGCTGCGCAGCCAGGAGAGCTATACGCTGCCGATCCAGGTGTTCTCGCTGGTTGCCGGGCGCTACACGATCGAATGGCACCATGTCATGGCGGCGACGCTGCTGGCGACGCTGCCGGTGGCGATCCTGTTCATCTGGCTGCAGCGCTATCTTGTCCGGGGCTTGGCGCTCGGGGCTGTCAAATAGCAATCCCAGCAATTCCAGGAAAAGTGCCCAGCGGTTATCCGTCCGGAATTGCGAAAACAAGAAGTCCACGGAGTTTTCATGCGTATCTTCACCGCCTCGCTGGCGACGGAAACCAACACCTTCTCGCCGGTGCCAACCGACCGGGCCTCTTTCGAGATGGCGTTCTATGCCGGGCCGGGCAAGCATCCGGAAACGCCGACCCTGTGCTCCTCGCCGATGGTGGCGCTGCGCCGCCGCACGGCCGCCGAAGGCCTGACCGTGATCGAAGGCACCGCCACCTGGGCAGAGCCCGGCGGCCTCGTGCAGCGGCAGACCTATGAGGCGCTCCGCGACGAAATCCTCGGCCAGCTCAAGGCCGCCTTGCCGGTCGATGCCGTCATTCTGGGCCTGCACGGTGCCATGGTGGCGCAAGGCTATGACGACTGCGAGGGCGACCTGCTTGAGCGCGTGCGTGGCATTGTCGGGCCTGAGGTGGTGATTGCCTGCGAGTTCGATCCGCACAGCCATCTGACACCGAAGCGCGTGGCGGCGTCCGACATCATGGCCTATTTCCTCGAATTCCCGCACACCGATTTCTACGAGCGCGGCGAGCATGTCGTCGAGCTTGGCCTGGCTGCGGCGCGCGGCGAGATCAAGCCGGTCATCTCGACCTTTGACTGCCGCATGATCCAGGTGCTGCCGACCAGCCGCGAGCCGATGCGCTCCTTCGTCGACCGCATCAAGGCGCTGCACGGCAAGGACGGCGTGCTGTCGGTCTCGGTCATCCACGGCTTCATGGCCGCCGACGTGCCCGAAATGGGCACGCGCATCCTTGTCGTTACCGACAATGACAAGGCCAAGGGCGATGCGCTGGCGGAGCGGCTTGGACGCGAGCTCTATGCCATGCGCGAAACGGCCGCGATGACGATGCTGAGTACGGCCGACGGCATCGATCGGGCGCTGGCCGTGCGCAAGGAAAGACCGGGCAAGCCGGTGGTCATTGCCGATATCTGGGACAATCCCGGCGGCGGCGTTCCCGGCGACGGCACCTTCGTGCTGCGCCAGATGCTGGCGCGGGGCCTGGACAAGTTCGGCGTGGCGACGATCTGGGATCCGATCGCGGTGACTTTCTGCCAGGCGGCCGGCGAGGGTGCCGTCATCGACCTGCGTTTCGGCGGCAAAGCCGGCCCGCAGGCGGGCGAACCGATCGATGCACGCGTCAAGGTACTAAAAGCGGTTGCCGAGGGCTGGCAGAGTTTTGGCCCGAGCCGGGTGACATTGGGGCCATCAGCGGTGGTGCGCATCGAGGGCACGGAAGTCGATGTGATCCTGAACACCAATCGCACCCAGACCTTCGAGCCGGATGTCTTCTCCAACATCGGCGTCGATCCGCTGTCGAAAGACATATTGCTGATCAAGTCGACAAACCATTTCTACGCCGGCTTCGAGCCGATCGCCGCCGAGATCATCTATGTCGCGGCGCCGAGTTCCTATCCCAGCAATCCGGCGGCGACGAATTACACGAAGC
This sequence comes from Mesorhizobium sp. B2-5-7, assembly GCF_006440875.1. Taxonomy (NCBI): domain Bacteria; kingdom Pseudomonadati; phylum Pseudomonadota; class Alphaproteobacteria; order Hyphomicrobiales; family Phyllobacteriaceae; genus Mesorhizobium; species Mesorhizobium sp. B2-5-7. The sequence goes on from NZ_VFUO01000002.1 coordinate 171,734, forward strand.
TGACGCGGCCGGTGTGGCCAAGGGTAAAGGATCCTTGGGTCGGCAGCCAAGGGTAACGAGGTGGACGTCGGCGCCGACTTCGGCGATTGCCTACACCAATCCGCGCTTGACCATCATCGCTTCCGGCGACGGCATTTTGCCGCGAAACGCCGTGTAGAGCTCTTCCGGATCCTTCGAGCCGCCGGCGGCGTAGATGTTCTTCCTCAGCCGCTCGGCCAGCGCCGGGTTGAAGGGGTCTCCGGTTTCCTCGAAGGCGGCGAAAGCATCGGCGTCCAGCACCTCCGACCACATGTAGGAATAGTAGCCGGCCGAATAGCCCTCGCCGTCGAAGACATGGCCAAAATGCGGGGTGCGATGGCGCATGGCGATCGTATCCGGCATATGCAGCGTCGCAAGCGTTTCGGCCTCGAAACGAAGCGGCTCTTCCGGCGCGTCGGGCCGTGCATGGTAGGCCATGTCCATCAAGGCAGAGGCGGTGAACTCGACGGTGGCGAAGCCGGCGCCGAAGGTGCGCGTGGCCAGCATCTTGTCGAGCAGCGCCTTCGGCATCGGCTTGCCGGTCTTGACATGCAGCGCGTGCTTTTCCAGAACCGCCGGCACCGTCAGCCAGTGCTCGTAGAGCTGCGAGGGCAGTTCGACAAAGTCGCGGCTGACCGAGGTGCCTGACACCGACGGCCAGGTGACGTCGGTCAGCATGCCATGCAGCGCATGGCCGAATTCGTGGAACAAGGTCTTCGCTTCGTCGACCGACAGCAAAGCCGGTTCGCCCGCTGGCGGCTTGGCGAAGTTCATGATGTTGTAGATCACCGGCTTCGAGCCATGGCCAAGCTTGTAACCGGACTTCAGCGCGCTCATCCAGGCGCCGGAGCGTTTTGACGGCCGCGCGAAATAGTCGGCGAGGAACAGGCCGCGCTCACTGCCGTCGGCATTTTTGACCACGAAGACGCGCGCGTCCGGATGCCAGGCGGCGATGCCTTTCTTCTCCTCGAACGTGACGCCGAACAACCGTGTCGCGACGTCGAAGCAGGCGTCGATGACGCGGTCGAGCTGCAGATAGGGTTTCAGCTCCGCCTCGTCGAAAGCGAACTTCTCGGCGCGCAGCTTCTCCTGGTAGAAGCGCCAGTCCCAGGCGGCGAATTTTTCGTTGCTGCCGGCCTCGGCAGCCAGACGCTCCAGCTCCTTCTGGTCGGCGGCGGCTTTTTCCAATGCCTTTTCCCAAACCGGGTCGAGCAGCGCGTGCACCGCCTTCGGTGTCTTGGCCATGGTGTCGTCGAGCTTGAGCGCGGCGAAGGAGGCGTAGCCGAGCAGCTTCGCCTTTTCGGCGCGCAGCTTCAGCATGTCGCGCACCACGGACGTGTTGTCTGACGCTCCGCCGTTCTGGCCGCGCATGGTGAAGGCGCGATAGGCGATCTCGCGCAGGTCGCGGCGTTCGGAGAAGGTTGTGAACGGCTCATAGATCGAGCGCGACAGGGTGACGGCGTAGCGGCCCTTCTGGCCGCGCATCTCGGCGGCCTCGGCCATCGAGCTTTTCACGAAATCCGGCAGGCCGGCGAGATCGGCCTCGTCGAGGAACAGTGCCCAGTCGCGCTCGTCGGCCAGCACGTTCTGACCGAAAGTCGTGCCGAGCGACGACAGCTCCTCGTTGATTTTGGCCAGCCGCGTCTTGCCGTCCGCGTCGAGCTTGGCGCCGGAACGGACGAAGCCTTTCCAGGTCTTCTCCAGGACGCGCAGCGTCTCGGGATCGAGGTCAAGGCTCTCGCGGCGCCGGTAGAGATCGTCGATGCGGGCAAACAGCTTCTCGTTCATCGAGATGGCCGAGAAGTGCCGCGACATCTTCGGCGAAATATCACGCTCCAGGGCCTGGATGGTTTCGTTGGTGTGAGCGCCGGCGCGGCACCAGAAGATCGATGAGACATGATCCAGCGCCTCGCCGCCGAGCTCAAATGCGGCAAGCGTGTTCTCGATGCTCGGCGCATCCTTGTTGCCTGATATCGCGTCGATCTCGGCCTCATGCGCCTTCAGCGCGGCGTCGAAAACGGGAGAAAAATCACCGTCGCCAATATGGGCGAAATCGGGCAGGCCGAGCGGCCCTCGCCACGCGGTCAACGGATGGGCGGCGAGATCGACGGCTTTCGGAGAGAGCATGGAGGGTCTTTCGCTGGCGTCAGGAAGGAGGGTGTCACCGATGTAGGGCGCGGTCCGCGGGCCCGCAATATGCCAGTTGGCCGCTCCGCCTCAGTAGCCCTCGCAGTTTTCAGCGATTGCCGCCTGCGAACTGGCGGTGATGCGGTTGTCGCTCACCGCGAAGGTCTCCTGCATCAACATATCATTGTCGGGGAAGTCGTAGCAGGCGATCACGGTGGTGACCCCGCCTTCGGTCTTCTCGATGCGGTGGCGGATCGCGGCTCCCGCAACCGCACCTTTCCATTCGTCGAGCGAGGCGATGAATTCCTGCTTGCTCTGGACAACGCCGAGGTCGTCGAGCTTGATGCGGACGTCGTCGGCGAGCAGGTCCGCCAGCTCGGTGCGATCGGCGACCAGCAGCGCCGAATACCAGCGGCTTATGATGGCGCGGTCATCGGCGCGAGCGGCAACGATCGCTATCATCAGCGCGGCCGCCGTGAAAACGACCGGCCGGACACTCATCGCCTGCCGCGCCGTACCGTTCATTCCAGCACCGGCCGCTCGAAATCGCCGGTCTCCTTGTTCATCACCCAGAGCTCGCCGGTCGAAATGTCGAACCAGGCTCCGTGCAATGACAGCCGCCCCTTGCCCTCAAGGATTGAGACGCAGGGAAAGGTCCTGAGATTGGCGAGGGAGTAGCGGATCGAGATGCGCTCCAGGGCCGTCTGGCGTTCCGTCGCCGTCATGAAGGTGCTGGCCGACACCGTCTCGGCGGCCGGCGCGATCAGGCTCATCCACTTGCCGATGAAGTCGCCGGGAGACAGCGGCGCGGAGTTGGTGTCGAGCGCGGCCCGGATGCCGCCGCAGCGGCCGTGGCCCATGACAACGATATTCTTGACCTTGAGGCTCTGCACCGCGAATTCGAGCGCGGCCGAGGTCGAATGGAACTCGCCGTCCGGCTCGTAAGGCGGCACCAGATTGCCGACATTGCGCAAGACGAAGAGTTCGCCGGGGCCGGCGTCGAAGATCGCCTCGGGCGCGGATCGCGAGTCGCAACAGGCGACGATCATGGTCTCGGGCGCCTGGCCTTCGCGGGCGAGCTCGCGATAGCGGCCGCTCTCGGTGAGGTAGCGGCCGTTCATGAAATTGCGGTAGCCGGCGAGGAGGTGTTCGGGAAGATGAGGCATGGGCGGCTAAGGCCTTTCCGGGTTGGAGGCGGCAGCTCGTTGCGGTCGAGGAAAGCCTCTAACGGCAAAAACCCGTTACGAGCAATGCAGAATTGTAGGGGCTAGCTATAAATGCCATGCGCCAGAGCGGGACGCCCGCCGACATTGTCACGCCCAAATGGCGACCGGTATGCCAAAACCGTCAGCGCGAGGCGGGTCGGGAAACGGCTTCGCGTCGCCGCTGGCGATGCGGCCGGCAATCAGCATCATGGCCGCCGCATCGAGGAAATCGTCGGCGGCCGCACCACGTGGCGGCAGCTGGTCGAGGAAATCCATGTCATAGCCGTGCCGGCAAAGCAGCGCCTTGCGCTCCGCCATGCCGGCCAGATTGACGCTGCCCTTGATCTTCTTCGGCAACCGCATGGCCTGATCGCCGTTCAGGCGACAGAAGGCGACTTCCGGATGCGATTCGAAGATGCGGCCGCGCAGTTCGGGCCGCGCGATCAGCAATGTGTCGATCTCGCGGATTTTCGAAAAGATGCCGAAGGCCTGGATGGAAACGCCGCGCGGCGGGTTGGATGTGGCCTTGGCCGCTTCGCTTGCCCTGATATGCGCCGCGTACCAGGCTTCGATCGTGGTGAAGCCGCTGGTGTCGGCATAGAGCGCGGCACGGGACGGAATCGAGAAGACGCTGGACTGGCGAGGGCCAAGCAGCGGCCGCACCAGCGCTTCCGGCCCGCGTCCGCCCTTTTGCGAAAATTCCGGTAGACCGATCGGCATGTCGACGGCGACGATCGCGTCATCGGGGATCGCCGCCAGCAGGGCGGCGAACGAAGGGAACACATCGACCGAAGGCGCCGTGTCTGGGTCACGACGTGTCGAACCGGGTTCGCTCCGCACGGCGATCCAGCCGGCCTTGCAGCCATCGGCGCCGACGAGCACGACCTTGGCCGGGGTCACGCCCGGCGGTCCCGCCCCGGATGCGTGAGGTGGCGAAGCTGGACCATGGCCATCGGGTGCGACAGGCTCTGCGCGTCGGTTTCGAGCTGCAACTCGTCGCCGCCGCGTTTTGCGGTGCGCGCCAGGATTTCGTAGACCGCCGCCGTCGTCGACTGCAGCGCCTTGATCGCCGGCTGGCCGGACAGGATGCGCGCCAGGTAGACCGCTGCCGTCAAGTCGCCAAGGCCGTTCGGCGGCTTGTCGATCAGGCGGTGTTCGGCCAGCAGCGCCTGGGTGCCGTCGAGCAGCAGATTGCCTGTGCCGCCTGACATCATCGACGGAGCCGAGGTGACCAGCATGGTCGACGGTCCGGCATGGAGTGCGGCCGAGATCACCGATTTCAGATCGGGCAGCGGCGCGCCGGCCATCCATTCCAGCTCATAGCGGTTGGGCGTGGCGATGTCGGCGATCGGCATCAGCCGGTCGCGCATGGCGGCGGCGGTGGGCTCGGGCACGTAGAGGCCGCCGGAATCACCCATCACCGGATCGCAGATATAGACGGCATCGGGCGTCCTCGCCTTGACCGCGGCGACCAGCGAGGCGACCGCCTCGGCCTGGCCGGCCTCGCCGAGATAACCCGACAGCACGGCCCCGACCTCACCCAGCCACGGCGCGCGCTCCAGATCGGCCATCAGCGCCTTGAACTGGTCGAGCGGCGGCACGATGCGGGTCGCGCGGCCATGGCCGGGATGCCAGGGCAGGGTGACCGTAGGTACGGCCCAGACCGGAAAGCCCAGTGTCTCCAGCGCGAAGACGGCCGCGCGGTTGCCGACGGAGCCGCGGGCGACATGGCTGGATATGACGATGACCGCGCGCGGCGCGTCGGCTTTTTCGGCGCTCATTGTCTCTTGATTCCTAGCTGCCCCGGGTGAGGAAAAGCACGAGCCAGACCATCAGGCCCAGCGCCAGAAGCAGGCCGAGTATCCTGCCAACACGCGTACCCCAGACTTCGATCGGATCCGTGCGATCGGCATCGGCCGCGGAGACGTGGTCGCGCATGCCTTTCGTCGTCCGTGCCACGAAAGAATTGCCGGCCGGATCGGTCTCCTGCGCGACGCGCTGGAGGATACGGCGCGATTCGCTGTCGCTGTCCTGGCGTTTCGCCATGATGATATCCCGTTCTGATCGAACCTTATCGCGTTCACCGGGCCAATCACAGGGCCTTGCGCGGGCACAATTCATGCCGAGCCTGCTTCAGAGGCCGAGGCCGTTTTCTTGCGCGCCGATTGTGGTAATGCTTCGGATGCAACTTCTATCGAGGGATCCCTTCATGCTTGCCCAGCGCCTTGCTCGACCATCGACATTTCGCACGTTGCCCGCCTTCCTGATGATGGCAATCGTGCTGCCGCTGCTTGCCGGCTGCGGCTACAACACGATCCCGACGGCGGAAGAAAACGCCAGGGCGGCATGGAGCGAGGTGTTGAACCAGTATCAGCGCCGCGCCGACCTCATTCCCAATCTGGTCGAGACGGTCAAGGGCTATGCCTCGCATGAAAAGGACACGCTCGACGCGGTTGTCCAAGCGCGCGCCAAGGCGACGCAGATCACGGTGACGCCCGAAACGCTGAAGGATCCGGAAGCCCTCAAGAAGTTTCAGGATGCCCAGGCCGGGCTGACCAGCGCGCTGTCGCGGCTGATCGCGGTGTCAGAAGCCTATCCCGACCTCAAGGCCAACCAGAATTTCCTGGCGCTGCAGGCGCAGCTCGAAGGCACGGAGAACCGCATCGCGGTGGCGCGGCGCGACTACATCCAGGCGGTCAGGGACTACAATTTGACGCTGAAGACCTTCCCGTCGGTACTGTGGGCGACATTCTGGTTCCGCGGCAACGAGCCCTTCGCCAACTTCACCGTCGACGAAGACAAGATGCAGCCGCCGAAGGTCGATTTCGGCACGAAGCAGGGCGGGTGAACGGCGACTGTCCTCGGAACGAATTCCCGAAAAGACGGACCGCCGGCGTGCAAACACTCCCCTCTGTCCTGCCGGACATCTCCTCCTCAAGGGGGGCGCTACGGAACGCCCACCTTTCCTTTCTTGGCCTTCTTGCCGGCATCCTCTTCCTCCCGTTCGCCGCCTTCGCCGCCGATCTTCCGGCGCTGACCGGCCGCGTCGTCGACAATGCCGGCATCATCGATGCCGGCACACGTGCGGCGCTGACCCAAAAACTCGCCGACTTCGAGACCAAGGGCTCGGACCAGATCGTCGTCGCCACCATTCCCAGCCTCGGCGGCGAGGAGATCGAGCCCTACGCCAACCGGCTGTTCCGCTTCTGGAAGCTCGGCCAGGCCAAGGAGAACAACGGCGTCCTGCTTTTGGTCGCGCCAAACGACCGCAAGATGCGCATCGAGGTCGGGTACGGGTTGGAAGGCACGCTGACCGACCTGCACACCAAGCTGATCATCGAGAACGACATGGTGCCGGCCTTCCGCGCCGGCGATTTCCCGGGCGGCATCTCCAAGGCCGTCGACGACATGATCATGGTGCTGGAGGGCAATCCGGAAGAACTGGAAGCGCGCGGCAAGCGCAACGAGCAGGCACCATTCAATTCCGACGACCTGTTCTTCGCCATTTTTATCGGCATCTGGGCGATCATTTTCTTCGGCAGCATCGCGGCCTCGGTCCTGCCGCCGATCTTCGGCCAGAAACTCGGGCCCGGACGCTATCGCTGGCTCGGCATGACCTTCGAGCCGCACCGGCGATCATCGTCCGGCGGCTGGTCGTCCGGCGGCGGCGGTTGGTCCTCCGGCGGAGGGTCCTCCGGTGGCGGTTTTTCGGGCGGCGGCGGTTCGTCCGGCGGCGGCGGCTCCTCGGGAGGCTGGTAAGGCCATGGCCAGAGCCAGAGCTGCCGTCCCTTCAATGCCCGGCCAATGCGCTTCGCGGCTGCGCCTGGCCTTAATCATCCTGGCGTCTCTGCTGCTTGCCTCGATCGCCGCCGTGGCCGCCGACCTTCCGGCTCTCACCGGCCGCGTTGTCGACAATGCCGGCATCATCGATGCCGGCACACGTGCCGCGCTGACGCAGAAGCTGGCGGACTTCGAAACCAAGGGCTCCGACCAGATCGTCGTCGCCACCATTCCCAGCCTCGGCGGCGAGGAGATCGAGCCCTACGCCAACCGGCTGTTCCGCTTCTGGAAGCTCGGCCAGGCCAAGGAGAATAACGGTGTCCTGCTTTTGGTCGCGCCAAACGACCGCAAGATGCGCATCGAAGTCGGCTATGGGCTGGAAGGCACGCTGACCGACCTGCACACCAAGTTGATCATCGAGAACGACATGGTGCCGGCCTTCCGCGCCGGCGATTTCTCCGGCGGCATCTCCCAGGCCGTCGACGACATGATCATGGTGCTGAACGGCAATCCGGAGGAGTTGGAGGCGCGCGGCCGGCGCAATCCCGCCGACAGCAGCACCCCCATGGATCCGGTCGTCGCGGTGTTCCTGATCCTGTGGGCGACGATGTTCTTCGGTGGCCTGGCAATGGCCTTCCTGCCGCCGATGTTCGGCACAAAGCTGTCGCCGGGCGTGTATCGATGGCTGGGCATGACGTTTCGTTATGGCCAGGGTGCGGGCGGATCATCCGGAGCCAGCGGCTGGACGAGGTCGTCGGGCGGCGGCTGGTCCTCGGGTGGTTCCGGCAGTGGCTGGTCGTCGGGGTCAAGCAGTGGCGGCGGGTTTTCCGGTGGCGGCGGCTCGTCCGGCGGTGGCGGTTCTTCAGGAAGCTGGTGAGACAAGATCATGGCGACACGACCGATCAGCCCGCAGGATCATGAGCGCATCGCCGCTGCGATCCGCGCCGCCGAAGCGCAAACCGACGGCGAGATCTACTGCGTCGTGGCGCATGCCAGCGATGGCTACTTAGCTCCCGCAGCCTTGATGGCGACCCTCGGCATGCTGGTCGTCAGCCTCGCGGTCGCCTATGGGCTGGAGGCCTGGTGGCTCACCATCCGCCTGCCACATTTCATCACCGCTCAGTTGCTGGCCATGGCCTGCGTGCTGGCCCTGTTGTGGACGCTGCCCGGCCTGCGCATCCATATGGTGCCGCGTCGGCTGCGCTATCAGGCTGCGCACGCCAATGCGGTCAAGCAGTTCCTCGCCCGCAACGTCCACCGCACCACGGCGCGCACCGGCGTGCTGATCTTCGTCTCGATCGCCGAGCGCTACGCCGAAGTGGTCGCCGATTCGGGCATCGCCGCCAAGGTCGGCCAGCATGTCTGGGATGGCGTGGTGCGCGATCTGACCGCGCATGCCGGCCACGATCGGCTTGCCGACGGTTTCGTCAAGGCGATCGAGGGGGTCGGGGCCGTGCTGGCCGAGCACTTTCCGGTTACTTCGGGCGATACCAACGAGCTCGACGACCATCTGGTCGAAATCTGAAAAGCCCTACCTGCAAACGCTACTCAGCCGGACGCCTGACGCGGCTTTCTGCGCTTCCGATGCCCACGGACCTAAAAGTCCGCTGGGTTTCGGTACTCGAAAGCCGCGCCATCCGCCTCGGCTGAGCGCGTTTTCAGGCTGGCTTTGGCCAATGTCGGCAGTGTCATGATCGTCTGTGCGAAAGCGGACCATCGGCCGCCGGGACTCTTGCAATCGGGCGATGCGGGTTTATGGTTAACAAATCATGAATACGCTGACGATCGACATTCGGAAGGCAGACCCGCGCGATGCCGGCGCCATCGCCGAAGTGCACCTCGAGGCTTGGCGCGGCGCGTATAGCGGAATCATTCCGCACCGCACGCTGACATCTATGATCAACCGTCGCGGAAGCGACTGGTGGGCCAACGCTATCCGCCGCGCCGCCACCGTCCTGGTCGTCGAGATCGGCGGCACGATCGCCGGCTACGCGACGATCGGCAAGAACCGCGCCAAGGAACTCAAGCAGCAGGGCGAGATCTACGAATTGTACCTGCGCCCGGAATATCAGGGCATCGGGCTCGGCAGGCGGCTGTTTTCGGCGGCCAGGGCACGTCTCGCCGACCACGGGCTGAAAGGCATGGTGGTGTGGGCGCTGGAAGACAACCAGAACGCACTTGCCTTCTATGCCGGGGCCGGCGGCCGCGACATCGCCGAAGGGGTCGAGATTTTCGAGCAGAAGGCGCTGAAGAAGGTCGCCTTCGTCTGGGAGTGACCGCCTGGGGATGATCGTGGGAGGCGCAGTCCCGGGCTCACGCACATCACGACGCTGAAACATCTTGTGCCGATGATTGAACGGGTCGACCGCCATCGCGTCTCGCCGGACGCCTGTAAGCACCATTCGCCGCATTGCACCATTTTGCGCCGCCCGCTATCTCCTGCCGACCGAGAGAGGGACAAAAGACATGCGCATCGAAGCCATAGCCACCGGAAAGAATCCGCCTGAGGACGTCAATGTCATCATCGAGGTGCCGATCGGCGGCGAGCCGATCAAGTACGAGATGGACAAGGAGGCCGGCACGCTGTTCGTCGACCGCTTCCTGCACACCTCGATGCGCTACCCCGGCAATTACGGTTTCGTGCCGCACACGCTGTCGGGCGACGGCGACCCGATTGACGTGCTGATCTGCAACACGCGCGCCTTGGTGCCGGGCTGCGTGATCAACGTGCGGCCGATCGGCGTGCTGATCATGGAAGACAATGCCGGCCAGGATGAAAAGATCATCGCGGTGCCGTCACCGAAGCTGACACTGCGCTACGAGAACGTCACCGAATACACGCAGCTGCCCGACATCACGCGCCAGCAGGTGCAGCACTTCTTCGAGCACTACAAGGATCTGGAACCCGGCAAATGGGTCAAGATCGAGGGCTGGCATGATTCCAAATACGCCAAGAAGATGATCATGGACGCTATCGACCGGGCGAAGGCGAGCAAGTAGCTCGCGGTCAGTTATCGACCCGGCCGAAAGCCGGCACGTCGCCAATCACCACGCGCTTGTCCTTGCCGCAGGCGAAGCCTTTCGCCTTCTCGTCGGCGATCTTGCGCGCCTGGTCGTTGGCGGCGGGGTTACCGGTGGCCAACACCAGGCCGACGGTGCAGCCGTCCCGGGCGTCCATCTGAGCGACCTTGGCGACGAGCAGCACCTCGGTCTTCTTGGTCTCGTCCTCGCCATTGCTGATCGAGCGGCGGTGGATGACCGCGAACGGCACGGCTTTGTCGCCATTGGTTTCGACACGCCACTCGACCTTGGCTCCGGACGAATTCAAGGCGGAAAAACTTTCCCAGGTGGACGTCATGTCGCCGCCGGGCGGAAAACCATAGAACAGCGATTCGCGGGCGTCGTCATATCCGACCAGCACGGGATAGCCGCGATAGCCGGAGCAGGCGAGGTCGGCCCAGTCGCCGTCGCCCTGCTCGGCCTGCGCATAGGTCACGCAGTCCTTCTTCCAGTCGAGGTCGGTGTAGGTGCTGGAAATGTCGCCGGCCTGTGCCGCCTGGCAAAGGCCGGCCAAGGTGAGCGGGATCAACAGGCTGCGCATGGCGGAGATCTCAGTTGGAGGTCGTCCCAGCGTATCGCCAATCGCTATTTCTTCAAGCTGGCTTCGATCAGCAGGTCGGCGTTGCGGGCAACCGACTGCGCGGGGCCGCCGAGGCCGAACAGTTGGCCGCTGATATAGGCGCCTTCGATAAGCAGCAGCAACCCGTCGCCCAGCGTGTCGGGGTCTTGCGCGCCCATCGCAGCCGCCATGGCGCGCAGGCGGCGGCGCAATTCCTGCTTGTTGGCCTCGCTGACGACGCGAGCCGGATGGCTGTGGTCGGGATATTCGACCGCCGCATTGGTCATGCCGCAGCCGCGATAGTCCGCCACTTGCGTTCGCTTGCCGATACGGGTCAGGAAAGCCTTGATCTGAGCGCGCGGGTCGCCGGGGTTGGCGGCGACGACCTCGTCGAAACGCTCCCAATATTCAAGATCGTATTGCCTGAGGTAGGAGGCGGCCAGCTCGTCCTTGGAGGGAAAGCTGCGATAGAGGCTTGGCTTGGTGACGCCGGCACGCTTGACGATTTCGTCGACGCCGATCGCCCGGATACCGCGCCGGTAGAACAGGTCATAGGCCACGTCGAGGATCTTCTTGGCGGCCTTCGGTGGCGCCGACGCATGACCGTCGCTGATGGTCAGTTCAATATTTTTGTCGCTTGGCATCATGGGACTCGATTGACAATGTTACCGATCGGTACGTATACATGCTCCTACCTTGCAACGTACCGGTCAGTAACATGATAGCTCAATCCCGTCCCTTTGGCCAGCGCTACGCTTTCGTGGTGGTGGGCGTCATCTTCCTCTGCCTGCTGATCGCGGCCGGCCTGCGCTCGGCGCCTTCAGTCATGATGCTGCCGCTCGAAAACAGCTTCGGCTGGCGGCGCGACGTCATTTCGCTGGCCGCGGGCGTCGGCATCCTGCTCTATGGGCTGACCGGTCCGTTCGCCGCGGCGCTCATGGAACGCATCGGGCTGCGCCGCACGCTGCTGGCGTCGCTGGTGGTGATGTCGGCTTCGACCACGCTCAGCCTGCTGATGACCAAGCCATGGCATCTGTTCATCACCTGGGGCGTTTTTTCCGGCATCGGATCCGGCGCTGTCGCCAGCGTCCTTGGCGCCACCATCGTCAACCGCTGGTTCAAGACCAATCGCGGTCTTGTCATGGGGCTGATGTCGGCCTCCAGCGCCACCGGCATGCTGATTTTCCTGCCGCTGATCGCCTCGCTCGCCCAGACAGGCGGCTGGCAGCCTGTCGTCATCGCTGTCGCGATCGCCACCGCGGCGTTGATCCCTCTGGTCTGGTTGCTGGTGCCGGAGCGCCCGGCCTCGATTGGCATGGTGCGTTATGGCGCCGAGGCGGATGATGTGCCGCCGACTTCGCCCGCGTCACAGGGCAATTTCCTGGCGCATACGCTCAGCACGCTGCGCCGCGCCGCTGGCACGCGGGTTTTCTGGTACCTGTTCGCCACCTTCTTCGTCTGTGGCTTCACCACCAACGGGCTGGTCGGCACCCATCTGATCGCCTTCTGCGGCGACATGGGCATCGGCGAGGTGCAGGCCGCCGGCCTGTTGTCGATGATGGGCATTTTCGACCTGATCGGCACCACGCTGTCCGGTTGGCTCACCGACCGCTACGATCCGCGCAAGCTGCTCGGCGTCTACTATGCCATCCGTGGCCTGTCGCTGATCTATTTGCCCTATTCAGGTTTCTCGGCAACCAGCCTGATCATCTTCGCGGTGCTCTATGGCCTCGACTGGATCGCCACCGTGCCGCCGACTTTAAGGCTCGCCAACGAAGCCTTCGGCGACCGCAGCGGGCCGATCGTGTTCGGCTGGATCGTGGCCGGCCATCAGGTGGGTGCCGCCACCGCTGCTGCCTTCGGCGGCACCATGCGCGAACTGCAGGGCAACTACGAACTGGCGTTCCTGATTGCCGGCATGACGGCGATCGCGGCGGCTTGTATTTCGCTCCTGATCAACACCAGCCGGCCGGCCTTCGATCCCGAACCGCAGGCGGCTTGAGGCGCGTCGATAATTCAGGTGAGGCCGGCCTGCAAACGGCGGATTCCTGCGCTTCTCCGTTCTACTGCGTCGCAGTAGAACGGAGCTCACGTACAAAATGTACGCTCCGCTCGGATTCTCGAAAACCATTATTTTCGGCCCGGCCTGACCTGAATCTCAACACACCTCAGCGTGTAAGAACGGGCGCGAACGGTCAGTCGGGGTAGCAGACCATTGGAATGTTGGGCCAGACCGCCGCGTCGCAGTTGGCGCTCGCCTGTCTCTGCTTGAAGGCGGCACTGACCGGCCCGGTCACCACGGGGTCGACGCCGTCGGGCGCGTCGGCAAAGGCCTGTTGTGCGGAAGGCGCATCAGCCGGCAGGACAGGGCGCGTTTCCTCCAGCGTCGCGGCCGACTGCGCGGCGTTGGCCGCCAGCAGCATCGCAAAGGCGGCGGAAGCGATAAGCGGCCAAAATCGGTTGAGTCTATCGGTCATCACGTTCGAACTGTCCGGGCCCTGAAAAGGTTCCCGCCTTGGTTAACAAAATCATTTCACACGCAGATGCTTAAGATTTGATGAGTATTTGGTGTCGCGCGTCCCCTTTCGCAACTGCGAAAAACCCTGTATGAGCCGCGCAACCGAAAGAGGCAGCGCCCTTGGCCTGCTGCCTGCAACGCTTCCGAGACCAGAATCATGAACCTCCGTAATATCGCGATCATCGCGCACGTCGACCATGGAAAGACCACCCTGGTCGACCAGCTTTTGAAACAGTCCGGCTCCTTCCGCGACAACCAGCGCGTCGCCGAGCGCGCCATGGATTCCAACGATCTCGAAAAGGAACGCGGCATCACCATCCTGGCCAAGGCGACCTCGGTCGACTGGAAGGACACGCGCATCAACATCGTCGACACGCCCGGTCACGCCGATTTCGGCGGTGAGGTCGAGCGCATCCTGTCGATGGTGGATTCGGCCATCGTGCTGGTCGACGCCGCCGAAGGCCCGATGCCGCAGACCAAGTTCGTGGTCGGCAAGGCGCTCAAGGTCGGCTTGAGGCCGATCGTCGTCATCAACAAGATCGACCGGCCGGACGCGCGCCATGTCGAGGTGGTCAACGAGGTGTTCGACCTGTTCGCCGCGCTCGACGCCACCGACGAGCAGCTCGACTTCCCGATCCTCTATGGTTCGGGCCGCGACGGCTGGGTGTCGGAAAATCCGGAAGGCCCGAAGGACCAGCAGCTTGCGCCGCTGTTCGACCTCGTCATCAAGCATGTGCCGGCGCCCACCGTTCATCCCGGCCCGTTCCGCATGATCGGCACTATCCTGGAAGCAAACCCGTTCCTCGGCCGCATCATCACCGGCCGCATCGAGAGCGGCACGCTGAAGTCCAACCAGGCGGTCAAGGTGCTGCACAATGACGGCACCCAGATCGAGACCGGCCGCATTTCAAAGATTCTCGCTTTCCGCGGCCTCGAGCGTCAGCCGATCGAAGAAGCGCAGGCGGGTGACATCGTCGCCATCGCTGGCCTGTCCAAGGGCACCGTCGCCGACACGTTCTGCGACCTGGCGGTGACCGAGGCGCTGCATGCACAGCCTATCGATCCGCCGACCGTGACCATGTCCTTCCTCGTCAACGACAGCCCGTTGGCCGGCACCGAAGGCGACAAGGTGACCAGTCGCGTCATCCGTGACCGTCTGCTGCGCGAGGCCGAAGGCAATGTCGCGCTGAAAATCGAAGAATCGCCCGACAAGGATTCGTTCTTCGTTTCCGGCCGCGGCGAATTGCAGCTCGCCGTCCTGATCGAGACCATGCGCCGCGAAGGTTTCGAGATCGCCGTCTCGCGTCCGCGCGTCGTCATGCAGAAGGGCGAGAATGGCGAATTGCTGGAGCCGGTCGAGGAAGTCGTCATCGACGTCGACGAGGAGCATGCCGGTGTCGTCGTGCAGAAGATGTCGGAACGCAAGGCCGAAATGGTCGAGCTGCGTCCCTCGGGCGGCAACCGCCAGCGCATCGTCTTCCATGCGCCGACGCGCGGCCTGATCGGCTACCAGTCGGAACTGTTGACCGATACGCGTGGCACCGCCGTGATGAACCGGCTGTTCCATGCCTACGAGCCCTACAAGGGCGAGTTGCCTGGCCGCACCAACGGCGTGCTGATCTCCAACGAACAGGGCGAGTCGGTGGCTTACGCCATGTGGAACCTTGAAGATCGCGGTCCGATGGTCATCGATCCCGGCGTCAAGGTCTATCAGGGCATGATCATCGGTATCCACAGCCGGGACAACGATCTCGAAGTGAACGTGCTGAAGGGCAAGAAGCTGACCAACATCCGCGCCGCCGGCAAGGACGAGGCGGTCAAGCTCACCCCGCCGATCCGCATGACGCTGGAGCGCGCGCTGGCCTGGATCCAGGACGACGAACTGGTCGAGGTGACGCCGAAGACCATTCGCCTGCGCAAACTCTATCTCGACCCGAACGAGCGCAAGCGTTTCGAGAAGTCGTCGAAGGCGGTCGGCGCGGCGTAAAGTTTCCCTTTCCGAGAGTTTGAGAGGGCGGAGCACTTGTTCTCCGCCCTCTTTCGTTCATCCACCAGCGGCCGAGATGATGGTCCGCCGGTCGGGCTCGCTGGCGAGATCGATGCGGATTGTCGCTCCCTCTCGGACCGGTTTGCGCAGGGCCTTTGCTCCATCCGGCTCGATGGTCAGCAGCCTCCGCTCGTCCAGCGCCCGAAGGCGCGACCGCGAGATGCCGAGTTCGTTGGCAAGCAGCCGGTCGAGCCTCAACGATACCGGTATTTCCAGACCAAGCCGGAGATCCAGCACCGTCGCGCCTTGCTTAATCCCGCCGATCACCTGCTTGCGCACGACGACGTCAGGGAACTCTTCGACGCGTCCCACCTGGTTGCGCAGGGCGACGATGTCGAAGGCATGGCTCCGGACCAGTGCCGGATCATTGCTTTCGAGCGCCGCCAGCAGTGCCGGCGCGATATCGCGCCGGTTGCAGCGCTCGAAAATGCCGAAATTCCAGGAATTGTCGCAGTCGACGCAGCGATAGATCAGCCACACGTCGATGCGCTTGCCGTTGGCGTTGACGCGGAATTTCTCGCTGCAGCGGTAGGCTTTCACGAAGCCACAGCGATTGCAGTTGATCAGGGGTCGTGGTGCGATTTCAGGCGCGATCGTCCAGTGGACGCGCAGGGCGCAAGACATGCCGGTAAGTCCTTCCCGTTGGGAAGTTCATCCGGTCGGCGCTATCGAGATGCCCATGCGGGCGCGGCGTGGCGGGTGGCTGCGGAGATTGTGACATCAGGTGTCGCTGGCGGTAAGCCGAGCGACAGCGGTTCAGCAGTGCCAAACCGGTCTCGAACCGCCGCCCAGAGGAACACATCAAAAACAAACAGGCACCGCTGATGCAGCGCCATGCAGGTGTGTCGGGGGAGTTGACGAGACCGGTGGTTACTGGGGCAAAGTGAAGCTCGAAATTGTTTCGCGGCGGCCCTTCTAGCGGCGTGACGCTGGGGCTGCAAGGGGCTCCGCAAGTCACGCCGTAGGGGTCGGCGCCCATGGCCCATATTGTCTTGCCTTTGCCAGAGACGCAGCTGTCGGGTTATTGTGGTTGGTGAAGCCCTGACGCGGAGACCCTTGCCATGCACCTCGCCTCGCTGCTGATTTTCGCCGCCGCCTTGTTCGTGGCCGCCGGTTCGCCTGGCCCATCGATCGCGGCGCTTGTCGCGCGCGTTATCTCGAAGGGGTTTCGCGATGTGTTTCCGTTCCTGCTTGCCATGTGGATTGGCGAAGGCATCTGGCTGTCGCTGGCGGTGTTTGGGCTGGCCGTGGTGGCGCAGACCTTCCATTTCGCTTTCGTCGTTGTGAAATGGATCGGCGTTCTCTACCTGGCCTATCTCGCCTGGAAGATGTGGACGGCGCCTGTCGACGCCAAGGAGGGCGAGATGCCGCGTGAGGATTCGGCCGGCAAGCTTTTTTTCGCCGGCATGGCCGTCACGCTCGGCAATCCCAAGATCATGATGTTTTACCTGGCGCTGTTGCCGA
This sequence comes from Mesorhizobium sp. B2-5-7, assembly GCF_006440875.1. Lineage (NCBI taxonomy): Bacteria > Pseudomonadati > Pseudomonadota > Alphaproteobacteria > Hyphomicrobiales > Phyllobacteriaceae > Mesorhizobium > Mesorhizobium sp. B2-5-7. The sequence continues at coordinate 188,512 of NZ_VFUO01000002.1, forward strand.
CCATCATCGACCTCGCTTCGGTCAGTCTCGTCGGCTGGGTCGAACTGACGGCGACCATGGCGGTGGTGCTGATCGCCATCGATCTCGCCTGGGTGCTCGCCGCCTCGCAGGCGCGCAAGCTCCTCAGGAGCAAGCGCGCCATGAAGATCGCCAACCGCGTCAGCGCCACGACGATGGCCGGTGCGGCGGCGGCCATCGCGGCGCGGTAAGGCTATCTGGGCAAGACGCCGGCCGCAGGCATGGCGGCCGCCTTCGGCGCCTGCGGTCCGCCGGAATAGAATTTCGAGGCCGGGTTCTCCTGCATGAAATCGTAGGCGACCATGCCGAGCGGCCGCTTTTGCCGTTCCGATGCCGCCTGGTGCCAGGGGATCACCTGGCGCAGCGCCTCGAGCGCCGCGGTTGGCGCCTCGCCGAATTTCCGCTGCGGGTTCTGCGCTTTGCGGATTTCCATCCAATAGCTTGCCGTCAACAGGTCCTGCGCCAAGAGATGGAAGGATATGTCGACCGCCTCGCGGGCGCGTTGCGTCTTGATGCGGGTCTGCCCTTCCAGATCCTCGACGGTGGCGACGATCGCCTGGCCATTCGGCGTCACCGGCGTGCCGAGGTCGGCCAGTTCCTGCCAGAGATCGGTCGGCAGATAGCCATCGAAGGTCGGGATGTCCTTGCGCTCGTCGGGCTTCAGCACATCGATCGGCTTGATCACGGTAAAGAAGGGATTGCGGAAGCGCTCGATGCGCTGCGCCACCGCGACACCGAGATTGGTGAGAGAGATGGTGAAAGCCTCGACCTGATTGGCCATGGGATAGGGATCCCAGTTGGCGTTGGAGAAGATATAGCCGGACTTGCCGCCGCTCAGCGGCCCGCCCTTGATATAATATTTCATGAATTGCGGCGTGCTCAGCTCCGGCGAGCTCTGCGGCGTCAGGCCCGGCAGCACGGCCGGATTGTGATCCGACGAATTGATGGAGAGCAGCACGGATTGGCGCAGATCCGCCCAGGCCTGCCAGGCCGAGCCCTGGCGCTGGCTGGAGGCGCGCATGCTTTCCGGATCCTGGATGATGCGGGCCTGATCCTCGTCGAAGAGATAGCTGCCCTTGATCATGTCCATGACCCGCGCGGCATCCCATGTCAGCCATGGGTAAGGCCGCATGGATTGCACGGGTGCGGAAATCGGCGTCACGCTGGAATTCATGCCGTTCAGCCCCATGGCGTAGCTGAGGTCGGTCCACTCCAGCAGTTTTCGGGCGTCCTCCAGCAAAAGCACGGCCTGTGCCTGTGCGTAGGCGTTGGTGCTGATCAGCGCGGCCTGGTCGGCGGCGAAAGGCTCGAGAGGCTTCAGACCGGCCTGCGAAAGGGCCTGTGTGGCCGGCATGCGGACGCCATCGAGATAGGCTTCGCCTTCCCCGACCATGGCCGCGCCGATATTGCCCAGCGTCGCGAGGTCGCCTTCGCCGAGCGTGCCGCGCGATTGCACGACCGGCGTCACCCGCTTGTTCAGCATGTCGACCAGCATATGCGTCAGCTGCGGGCTGGCAGCCTCGTAGGACATGGTGTTGGCGCGGATCGCCATGATGGCGCGTACCAGCGCTTCTTCCTGCAGCTCCGGCCCGTAGCCTCTGTTGACGCCGCCCTTGAAGCGGGCGAGCTGCTGATCCTTGAGCAGCTTACTGTTTTCCGGCGTCGTCGGATCGCCCGAGAAGATCACCGTCTCGCGCTGGTCGCCGGCGCCACGGTTGAACCAGTAGATGGTGACACCTTCGGCAGCACCTTCGAGCAGCAGGCCATAAGCGTCCGCCGAACGTTGCAGCGCCTCGGGGCTGAGCTCGACCTTGGCGCCGTTGCGAGCGATGTCGATGACCTGTTCGACGGTCAGGTCATGGCCAGTCAGCGTTATCGTCTTGGCCGCGGCTGTCTCGAAAATGGGCTGGTAGGCTGTCACCGCCTCGAAGGCGTGGGCGGGTGGAGTGGCAAGCGCCAGCGTCATGGTCAGGGCGCGGAGAAAAACCCCGGGTTTGGCAATTGCATCAAGCATAGGGGGACTCCCATTCACGAAGCGTTGGCCTCGGGCATCAAGTTCACCCCTCGGAAATTTTGTTTCCCGGAAAACTAGCCGGCGGCATTCGCCTGTCAACGCTTGATGCGAATTAGGACCGATGGTGGAACGCGCGTGGCCCTATCGCGCCATGGCATGGTATTCGTCGTTCGGCCGCATGTCGATCGCGGCCGCGACACGGTTCGACATGTTGAAGAAGGCCGCGGTCGAGGCGATATCCCAGATGTCGCGATCGCTGAAGCCTGCCTGGCGCAGGGCCGCGCGATCGGCCTCGACGATCCTGGCCGGCTCCTCGGTCAGCTTGACGGCGAAGTCGAGCATTGCCGTTTGCTTCGGCGAAAGGTCGGCGGCGCGGAAATTCATCACCATCATCTCACCAAGCAGGGGATCGCCCGAGAGCTGGCGCACCGCCGCGCCATGCGCGGTCAAGCAGTAGTAGCAGTGGTTGATGGAGGAGACGGCGACCGCGATCATCTCGCGTTCCAGCTTCGACAGGCCGGACTCACCCAGCATCAAATCATTGTACATGTCGGTGAAGGCGCGCAGCTTCTTGTCGTCGAAGGCATAGGCCTTGAGCACGTTGGGGACGAGGCCGAGCTTTTCCTCGCATTTGGCGAAATAGGCTTTTGTCGGCTCGCTCAGCTCTCCGGCGGCCAGGTCTAGCGCGGTGATTTTGCCGGTCATCGTGTCATTTCTCCTCGTCATCGAAGCCTTGCCGCCGAATTCCGAGAATTCTTGGCAAGCCGTCAAACCTTTGTCGCCAAACAGCGGTCATCTGCTACCATAGTCGCAAAAGCATGCGACGGGAGGGAAGAAGCGTCATGGCCAGCGTAAAATCCGCAGCTAAGTCGAGGAAGAAGGCACCTGCGGCAAAGGCCGATGACAGGCCGGCCAGGCTCGCCGATTACCTGCTCGCCCGCGCGCCGGCGGAGGATATCGCCGCCTATGACGTGGCCGACCTCGAGCGTGCCGCCGATCTCGCCGGCCAGGCGGTCGCCGCCCACAAAAAGGGTGAGTGCGTCGTCGCCGTCGAAGCCGATTCGGGCGTGGTTCGCGAAGGCCGCCCGGTGACCGTCATCACGGTCGTCAACGACAACATGCCGTTCCTGTTCGATTCCATCCTCGGCGAGGTTACAGAAACCGCCGGTGAACCGACCCTGGTCACCCATCCGGTGATTACGGTCCGCCATGGCAAGACGGGTGTCGACGAAATCCTCGGCGATGGCAATTTCGCCAGGGATGACGGCAGCCACGACCGGCTGAGCGTGATCCATGTCCATATTCCCCGGCTGACGCCCGAACAAGCAAATGGCTTGACCGAGCGGCTGCGCAAGATGCTCGGCCAGGTGCATGCCGCCGTGAACGACTGGCGGCCGATGCTGGCCCGGCTCGATCAGGCCATTTCCGAATTCCGCTATTCGGCGGTGCCGCTCGACAAGAAGAGCGTCGCCGAGGCGATCGCCTTCCTGGAGTGGCTGCGCGACGACAATTTCACTTTCCTTGGCATGCGTGAATTCAAATACACCGGCGGCGAGGAAAGCGGCAATCTGGAGCGGGCAGAAAAACCCGGCCTCGGCATCCTGACCGACCCGGACGTGCTGGTGCTGAGACGCGGCACCGAGGCGGTGACGACGACGCCGGAAATCCGCGCTTTCCTGCACGGACCGGAGCCGCTGATCGTCACCAAGGCCAATGCCAAGTCGCTGGTGCACCGGCGCATCTATCTCGATTACATCGGCGTCAAGACCTACAGCGCCAAAGGCACGTTGGCGGGCGAACTGCGCATCGTCGGCCTGTTCACCTCGACCGCATACACACGCTCGGTGATGAAGATCCCGTATCTCAGGTCCAAGGCCGAAACCATCATCGCCAAGTCGGGGTTCGACCGTCACGACCACTCCGGCAAGGCGCTGATCAACGTGCTGGAAAGCTATCCGCGCGACGAGCTGTTCCAGGTTCCGGTGCCGATCCTGCGCAAGCATGCCGCTGCCATTCTGGGCCTGGTCGAGCGGCCGCGCGTGCGGGCGCTGGTGCGCGTCGACCAGTTCGACCGTTTCGTCTCGATCCTCGTCTTCGTGCCGCGCGACCGCTACGACAGCGTCGTGCGCGAGAAGATCGGCACCTATCTGAAAACCGCGTTCGAGGGCCGGCTGTCGGCCTATTACCCGGCTTTCCCGGAAGGCGGGCTGGCGCGCGTGCACTTCATCATCGGCCGCTCCGGCGGCAAGACGCCGAAGGTCGAGCAGGCGACGATAGAGGCGGCGATCCGCGACATCGTGCGCACCTGGGAAGATGCGCTTGCCGATGCGGCCGAAGCCAGCGGCAGCGACCCGGCGTTGAAAGCCATCGCCGCGCGGCTGCCAGAGAGCTACCGGGATACGTTCAGCGCTGGCGTGGCGCTGGCCGATGCCGGACGAATCGCCAAGATCAGCGCCGGCAATCCGATCGCCATCGATTATTACCGCCATGCCGAGCAGAAGCCGCACCAGGCGGCGCTGAAGATCTATCACCATGGCAGCCCGGTGGCACTGTCGCGGCGCGTTCCGGTGCTAGAGAACATCGGCTTCCGCGTCATCAGCGAGCGGACTTTCGAAGTCGGCGACGACCAGTCGGGCCTGGTCTTCATCCACGACATGGAACTGGAGAACAGCTACGGCAAGCCGATCGACCTCGCCGACGGCGGCGCGCTGTTCGAGGACGCTTTCCTGTCGGTGTGGCGGGGCGACGTCGACAATGACGGCTATAACGGCCTCGCCCAGACCGCCGGCCTGTGGTCGGGCGAGATTACCATCCTGCGTGCCTATGGCCGTTACCTGCAGCAGGTCGGCATCCCGCAGAGCCAGGATTTCATCGCCGCCGCACTCAACCGCTATCCCGAGATCGCGCGCGGCCTGCACGCGCTGTTCATCGCCCGGCTCGGCCCGACGGCCGAAACCGAAGGCGTGGTGGCGGCAAAGCACCTCAAGGCCAAGATCAAGGATGCGCTGGAGGATGTGCCCAACATTGATGACGACACCATCATCCGCCGCTACCTCAATTTGATCGAAGCCTCGCTGCGCACCAATCATTTCGTTGCCGATACGAAAGAAAAAGGCCAGTCGCTGGCGATCAAGCTCGAGTCGCAGGCGGTCGAGGGATTGCCGGCGCCGCGGCCATGGCGTGAAATTTTCGTCTACGGCTCGGAGGTCGAAGGCCTGCACCTGCGCTTCGGCCCGGTTGCGCGTGGCGGCTTGCGCTGGTCCGACCGCGCCCAGGACTATCGCACCGAGGTGCTCGGCCTGGTCAAGGCGCAACAGGTCAAGAACGCCGTCATCGTGCCGGTCGGCGCCAAGGGCGGCTTCTATCCCAAGAAACTGCCGATGAGCGCCGGACGCGACGCGATCTTCGAGGCCGGCACATCGGCTTACAAGAACTTCGTTTCCAGCCTGCTCTCGATCACGGACAATATCGGCCTGGACGGCGTCATTCCACCGGCAGGTGTCGTGCGCCGCGACCAGGACGATCCTTATTTCGTCGTCGCCGCCGACAAGGGCACGGCAACCTTCTCCGACACCGCCAACGCCATCTCCGAAAAGCACGGCTTCTGGCTCGACGATGCCTTCGCCAGCGGTGGTTCGGCCGGCTACGACCACAAGAAGATGGGCATCACCGCCAAGGGCGCCTGGGAAGCGGTCAAGCGGCATTTCCGCGAGATGAACCGAGACATCCAGACCTCGCCCTTCTCTGTCGTGGGCGTCGGCGACATGTCGGGCGACGTGTTCGGCAACGGCATGCTGTTGTCGCCGAAAACGCGGCTGATCGCCGCTTTCGACCATCGCGACATCTTCATCGATCCCGATCCCGACATGGCGGCCTCGATGGCAGAGCGCGAGCGCATGTTCGCGCTGCCGCGTTCGAGCTGGCAGGACTATGACAAGACCAAGCTGTCGGATGGCGGCGTCATCGTTTCGCGCAGCCAGAAATCGATCACCTTGCCGGCTGCCGCGGCGGCGGCGATCGGACTTGCCAAGACGACCGCCACGCCGGTCGAGATCATGACCGCCATCCTCAAGGCGCCGGTCGACCTCTTGTGGTTCGGCGGCATCGGCACGTATCTCAGGGCATCGACCGAGACCAATGCCGAGGTCGGCGACCGCGCCAACGACGCCATCCGCATCACGGCGCTCGACGTGCGCGCCAAGGTGATCGGCGAGGGCGCCAACCTGGGTGTGACGCAGCGGGCGCGCATCGAGTTCGGCATGAATGGCGGCCGCTGCAACTCCGATGCGATCGACAATTCGGGCGGCGTCAACTGCTCCGACGTCGAGGTCAACATCAAGATCGCGCTGGCGTCGGCAATGCGCAAGGGATCGCTGACGCGGCCGGCGCGCAACAAGCTGCTGGCCGAGATGACCGACGAGGTCGGCGGGCTGGTGCTGTCCAACAACTACCAGCAGACGCTGGCGCTTTCGATCGCTCGCAAGCGCGGCCTCGCCGACATTGCGCATCAGAGCCGCTTCATGACGGCGCTGGAAGCACGTGGCCTGCTCGATCGTGTCGTGGAAACACTGCCGTCGCCGGCAGCGCTTGCCGAGCGCGAGGCGCGCGGCGAGCCGTTGACCCGGGCCGAGCTCGGCGTGCTGCTCGCCTATGCCAAGATCGTGCTGTTTTCCGACATCGTCGCCAGCGACGTGCCTGACGATGCGCATTTCGACCGCGACCTGATGGGTTATTTCCCGGACCGGATGGCGAAGAAATACGCTTCCGAGATCCATGGCCACCGGTTGCGCCGCGAGATCATCGCGCGTGTCGTCGCCAACGATCTGGTCAATCGCGGCGGGCCGTCCTTCGTCAACCGGCTTCAGGAGGCGACGGGGCGCACCGCAGCAGATGTAGTGCGCACCTTCGCCGTGGTGCGCGATGGCTTTGCGCTGCCTGCGCTCTATCGCGAGATCGACGCGCTCGACAACCAGGTCGACGGCCAGGTGCAACTCGATCTCTATCAGATGGTGAGCCGGCTTATCTACATGAGCAGCGGCTGGTATCTGAAGAACGATGCCGGAACGGCACCGCTCGGCCAGCGCATCGCCGAACTGCAGGATGCGCGCAAGGCGCTGGAGCCCAAGCTCGTTTCGCTGCTGCCGGCTTTTTCGCGCGAGCGGATCGAGGAGAAGCGGCACGGGCTGTTCAAGGCGGGCGCACCGGAAAAGCTGGCCGAGCAGCTGGCGATGAGCGAGGCGGCGGAGCTCATCCCCGACGTCGCGCTGACGGCCCGCACCGCCGGCGCCGATATCGTCGCGGCGGCCAAGGCGTTCTTCGCCGTCAGCGATGCCTTCCGCATCCCGCGCGTCGAGGATGCGGCGCGCTCGATCACGCCATCGGACTATTATGACCAGCTCGCTCTGTCCCGCGCCACCGATACGATCGGCGCGGCGCGGCGCGGCATCGCTATCGCCGCGCTTACCGGCCATGCCGAGGCGGCCGATCCGGTGGCGGCCTGGCTCGAAGCTGGTGGCGAGCGGGTGGCGCGCATCCGCGAACGGCTGCAGGCGTTGACGGAGGGCGGCGACATCACCGTGTCGCGGCTGTCGGTTGCGTCGGGGCTGATGAGCGATCTGACGGGCATGTGAGCCAGCGGTTGTCCGTTTGCATGATCATTCGAAACATGCAGACATGGCGCCCGAAATGGGCGGAGCGGACGCCGGGGGAATCACTATGGCGGTAGAGACAGTGCAGCGGGCATCCGGGCGCGGCATCTGGGGGTGGATGTTCTTCGACTGGGCGGCGCAGCCGTTCTTCACGGTCGTCACCACCTTCATCTTCGGCCCCTATTTCGTTTCGCGCATGGCGGGCGATCCAACCACTGGCCAGGCCGTCTGGGGTTATGGCATCGCCGCGGCCGGGCTGGTCATCGCGGTGCTATCGCCGATCCTCGGATCGATCGCCGACCAGACCGGGCCGCGCAAGCCGTGGATCGCGTTTTTCGCGGCGATCAAGATCACCAGTCTCACCTTGCTCTGGTTCGCCGCGCCGGGTTCCAACCTGTTCCTGGTCGTGGCGCTGTTCTCGCTGGCCTCGGTGGCAGCGGAGTTCTCCACTGTCTTCAACGATTCCATGATGCCGCGGCTGGTGCCGAAGAGCGAGATCGGCCGCATCTCCAACGTGGCCTGGGGCCTCGGCTATCTCGGCGGCATGATCGCACTGATCTTCGTCGTCACCTGCCTGGCCGGCTCGCCGGAGACCGGCAAGACGATCATCGGCATCACCCCGCTGTTCGGGCTCGATCCGCAACTGGGCGAGGACGCTCGCGCCACCGGGCCGCTGTCGGCCGGCTGGTATTTCCTGTTCATCCTGCCGATGTTTTTCTTTACGCCCGACGCCATCAAGGGCATCCCGATCGGGCCGGCGGTGCGCGAAGGCCTGTCGGAGCTGAAATCGACACTGGCCGAGGTGCGCAAGCGCGGCGGCATCTTCCGCTTTCTCGTCGCCCGCATGATCTACCAGGATGGCGTCAATGCCTTGCTGGCGCTGGGCAGCACCTTCGCGGCGGGCATGTTCCACTGGTCGATCACCGAGATCGGGATGTTCGGCATCATCCTCAATATCGTCGCCATCTTCGGCTGCTGGGTCGCCGCCCGCCTGGACACCGCGCTGGGCTCCAAGGCGGTGGTGATGATTTCGCTGGTCATGCTGTCCATCGCCACTATCGGCGTGGTCTCGACCGGCCCTGGGTTCACGCTGCTCGGCCTGATCCAGCTTTCGACCGCCGATTCAGGCGGCCTGTTCGGTACGGCGGCCGAAAAGGCCTACATCATGTACGGCCTGCTGATCGGCCTGGCCTTCGGGCCGGTGCAGGCCTCGTCGCGCTCCTACATGGCGCGCAGCGTGACCGCAGCCGAATCCGGTCGCTATTTCGGCATCTATGCGCTGGCCGGTCGGGCGACCAGTTTCCTGGCGCCGTTCATGGTGGCGACGATTACCGCAACCAGCGGCTCGGCCCGGCTTGGCATGGCGGCGATTATTTTGTTCCTGGCCATTGGCATGGCGATCCTGGTTCGCACACCGTATCCGGCGGATCGGCCGGAGTAGATGCTTCGATAATTCACCCCACTGGCCGCCGAGCGGCAGGTTAGTGCCTGAAATGCCTAATGCCTGTGAACACCATGGCAATGCCATGTTCGTCGGCGGCGGCGATGACATCGTCGTCGCGCATCGAACCGCCCGGCTGGATCACGGCGGTGGCACCGGCTTCGATGGCCGACAGCAGGCCGTCGGCGAAGGGGAAGAAGGCATCCGACGCGACCACCGAGCCCTTGGTCAACGGCTCGGCCATGCCTGCCGCCTCCGCCGCGTCGATCGCCTTTCGCGCGGCGATGCGCGAGGAATCGACCCGGCTCATCTGGCCGGCGCCGATGCCGACCGTGGCGCCGTCCTTGGCGTAGACGATGGCGTTCGACTTGACGTGCTTGGCGACGCGGAAGGCGAATTTGAGATCGGCCATTTCACTAGGCGTCGGCGCGCGCTTCGTCACCACCTTCAGTTCGAGGTCGTCGACCACGGCATTGTCGCGGCCTTGGACCAGCAGGCCGCCTGAAACCGACTTGACCGTCGTGCCGGCCGTGCGCGGGTCCGGCAGGCCGCTGGTGACCAGCAGGCGCAAATTCTTCTTGGCAGCTATGATTGCAGCGGCCTCGTCGGTCGCGTCGGGCGCGATGATCACCTCGGTGAAGGTTTTCACGATTTCCTCGGCCGCCTCGGCGTCAAGGGTGCGGTTCAAGGCGACGATGCCGCCGAAGGCCGAGACCGGATCGCAGGCGAGCGCCTTGGCGTAGGCCGCTTTCAGCGATGTGCCTTCGGCTACGCCGCACGGATTGGCGTGCTTGATGATGGCGACGGCGGCCGAGCGATTGGGATCGAATTCGCCGGCCAGTTCGAAGGCGGCGTCGGTGTCGTTGATGTTGTTGTAGGATAGCTGCTTGCCCTGCAACTGCCGCGCCGTGGCGACGCCCGGCCGTTTGTCGCCATTGACGTAGAAGCCGGCGCCCTGGTGCGGGTTCTCGCCGTAGCGCATCACCTCGGCCAGCCTGCCGCCAAAAGCGCGCCAGGTTGGATGCTCGATTTCCAGCGCCTCGGCGAACCAGCCCGAGATCGCCGCATCGTAGGTGGCTGTGCGGGCGAAGGCCTTCGCCGCCAGCTTCTTGCGGAAATCCAACGACAGAGAGCCGATGTTCATCTCCAGCGCGTTGAGCACCGCGGCGTAGTCGCCGGGATCGGTGACGATGGCGACATAGGCGTGGTTCTTGGCCGAGGCGCGGATCATCGCCGGGCCGCCAATGTCGATGTTCTCGACGATCGCCGCGTAGTCGGCGCCGGAGCGGCGGACTTCCTCGAACGGGTAAAGATTGGAGACGACGAGATCGATCGGCTCGATGCCGTATTTGCGCATCGCCAATGCGTGCTCGGGGTCGTCGCGCACGCCAAGCAGCGCGCCATGCACGGACGGGTGCAGCGTCTTGACGCGGCCATCCATGATCTCGGGGAAGCCGGTGAGCTCGGAGACGTCGCGCACCGCCATGCCGGCCTCGGCGATCGCTTTTGCCGTGCCGCCGGTGGAGACCAGCTCGACGCCGGCCGCGGCCAGTGCCCTGGCAAAGTCGATCAAGCCCGTCTTGTCGAAGACGGAGAGCAGCGCACGGCGGACCGGAACGAGGTCCGGGGCGGGAATGTTCTTGGCAGGAACGGCCATGGCTGGCGGCCTTTCATGTCTGGAGGAGCGTGCCCGCGCCGTAGCACATGAGGCTCGGAAATCAAGCGTTGGCTTTTTCGCGGCATGCCATTGCCGCCGCAAGCTCAATTGTTTTCGGGATAACCGGCGATCTTTGTGCGGGTCAGCTGCCAGTGGACATCGGCAATTTCGGACGCCTTGAAGGCGAGTACGATCTGGCGGCTGCGGCGCGGACCGCCAAGACCGGCGAAATAGATCGATTCCTCAACTTCGGGCACCACTTCGCTGGAGGTGAACACCCAGGTATCGGCCTGATCGCCGGTCAGGACCAGCCGCTCCTGCTCGTCCTGCAGCAGATTGATGTCGGGGTGGATGTGAAAGCGCACGGTGATGAAATCGCGGCCATTGTTGCGGATCGCTGTGCTGCCCGGCCGCTGGAACCGGTCCCGGCCCGCCAGCACATTGCCGTCCGAGGAGAGTTTCAGCTCGCGCTCATGCAGGAAGCCGAAACGCTGGAGATAGCCGTCATGACGGGCGATGAAGCCGTGGACGCCCTTCTGGTCGATGCGCTTGCACTGCACTTGCTGCGGGCCGCCGATCAGCGGTGAACCCAACTGGTCGTTTACCCGCAGCGCGTGGGTGAAACGCGCCGAAGACGTGTCGTTGATGGTGGCCGTCGAATGCGCGGCGGTGGCGCGGGCCAGCGGCCGGAACTCGGCGGCGCCGTAGGTGTCGATGCCGGCATTGACGATGTAGTGCTGGCGGCCCGACGACAGTTCAAAGGCAAGGCAGCCGGCATGCGCTGCATTGGACACGTCGACCGGTGGCGGCAGGCCGGTATCGGCTATGACGGTGGTGCCGCCCATCGCCAGCCGCTCATAGCCCGAATGCGGCGCATGCAGCAGCGGTGCGCCGGCGGTGTCGTCATGGCGCAGGATGGTGGCGATGCGGTCATGGATGGTGGCGCCCATGCCGTTGAACCGGGCGAGGCTGCCGTCCTGGTGGCGGAAGAAACGCAATGCCGGCAGCATGCGGTCGATGGCACCGATCAGCGCCTGCGGCGGCGCTTCGGCCTGGTTGGCATAGGTCTGGCGCAGCGGCAGGAGGTCGGCGAGGATTTCCAGCACCGCCATTGGATTGCGCGAGATGTGACCGCCGTCGGCAAGGATCTGGCGATTGAGTTCCCCGGCGAGGTTGCGGGTGGCGCCGCGCAGCGCCGAGGCCGGCGCCGGCAGGGACAGCGCCGCGAAGGCCAGGGCGATGCGGGCGCGCAGCCGGTCCTTGCCGTCGGGCATTTCGCGCGCCATCGACCTGAGATAGCGGATCTGCATGGCCAGCGATTTCAGGAAAGCGCGGTAGAAGGGGAACTCGGCACCCTGCAGCACGATGGAGGAGTGCTGCAGCCAGGCAATGATGCGTTTGGCCGTCGTGCCTGGCTCCCAGGCAACGCCCGAAATATGATTGCCATGCATGGCGATCCAGTCCGAAACCAGGGCACGGGCGTTGGCGGCGGCAAGCTCGGTGCCGGCGGCGCGCATATGGCGCAGCCAGCGGAAGCCATGCAGCGTTTTCTGCCAACCGTGATTGGGGACATTGATCTGGAAAGGGGATTTGCCGCCGGTCTCGACCAGGTGGCCGGACAGGGGATAACGGCCGTAGTAGATCTCGAGCGCGATCTGCGGATCGGCGAGGCGCAGGTCCGGCGGTGCGATCAGGACACGTTCGGGCGTGCGGCCCGAATAGCGCCAGCGATAGATCGGCCCGGCGCGCAGGCGCCGGCGCGTCTTGCGCCAGAACTCCTTCGCGACCAGCGTCCACAGACGCGTCGTGTTGCCGGCAGCAAGTGCCAAAACCCCTCCTGGTCGTCCTCTATCCCAAGCACAAGCTTATATGATTCAAGAACTTATGCGAAGGCGGATTTCGCCTCGGTAAGGCGCGCAACGGGGCCGTGGCCGGGTCGCCCCTAAAAAAGTCACGTCTTTTCCGGGCCATACAGCCGGTTTTCCTGCGACTTATGTCTTCTTGCGGCGGCGGCCAAACGCGCTGGGCCAGCAGTTTTCGCGGTCCCGAAAGGGCCGCGGAACGCGGAAGGCATCGCCGATATGGACCCTCGTCGCGACCGTTAGATCGAATCGGTAGCCGCCGCAATTGCCTCGCGAACAGGATGCGCGGCTGAAACGGCGTGAGCAGATGGAGGTCGGTTTCCTATCCATAGGAAGGGGCCGAATGATAAGGTATTCTCCGGCCAAGGTCGAACCGATCCAGGTGATTGAAATGTCGGTATCAACGGATGAGCAGGCATTTCCGGACACCCCGCCGGTTGCCCTCACAGCTGACGGCAAGCTGCTGTCGACAATGCCGAACAGGCTCGGATACCTTTCCGCGACCGACCCGTCCGTCGGCATTGAAGCCATCCGGCATCTTTATGCGACCCAAGGCTATGTCTGGCTGAAGGGCCTTTTGCCCCGCAGGGAAGTGATCGATTTTCGTGGCTGGGTGCTTTCCCATCTTGCCGAGAGCGGGCTTTTGGAACCCGGGACGGATCCCTCGCTCGGCATCGCTTCGGATCGTGCCATCGACCGTCAGCTCGCCGAGCGCCGGCTGATGTCGGTGGTCCGGTCAACCGGTTATGAAGGCTTCTGCGCCCAGCCGCGCCTGTCGCGCTTGATGGATGGTTTCGTGGGCGGCCTATCCTATCTGCACAAACGCAAGATCATGCGCTTCACCTTGCCTGGAACGGCCACCGCGACGCCGGCGCATTACGATCTCGTTTATCTGCGCGGAGGCACCAACCGGGTGGTGACGACCTGGATACCGATCGGCGACACGACCATCGACATGGGCGGCCTGGTCTACCTGGAGGGATCACACGCCGTCGGCGCCGCCCTGGAGAGACAGTTCAACAAGGACAATTCCGCTCTCAGTCCGCAGGAGCGCATCAGTGCCTATAATCGCAACATGAGTGAGGGCGGCTGGGTGTCGAAGGACCTGCCCGATATGGCGGAGCGGTTCGACACGCGCTGGCTGATGGCGGATTTCGAAGCGGGCGACATCGTCCTTCACTCGCCCTACATGATCCATGCCTCGACGACCAACCAGAGCCTCGATGGGTTGATCCGGCTGTCGACCGATATCCGCTACCAGAATGTCGACGACGAAATCGATGCCCGCTGGGGCAATCATTGGAGCCTTGATGACATGCTTTAGAGTGGTACAGCGTTTGATGGGATCGCCGACCGTTCTAACTCTTTGTTATCACGCAATTCCGGACGGAAAATCGTCACACGCTTTTCCTGGATTGCTTTAGCCTGCGCGTCGCATGCGGGCCGCGTAGAAGCCGTCGAGACCGGAAATCGCGGGTGCGCCCAGCACCATGTCGGCGGGCGTGGTGCGCAGCGTGCCATCGGATGTGAGGAACGGGTCGAGACAGGCAGATTCACCCAGCCGGATCGGATCGGTGGTCACCCCCGGATTGTCGACCAGGAAGGCGCGGTAGAGTTCCTCGCCTTCCCGCGGATCGAGCGAACAATTGGAAAAGACGATCCGGCCGCCGGGCCTGACCAGCATCACGGCGCGGGCGAGCAGCCTGCGTTGCAGGTCGGCGAGTTTTTCGACGTCCGCCGCCGTCTTGGTCCACGGCACGTCGGGATGTCGCCGAACGGTGCCGGTCGAGGAACATGGCGCGTCGAGAAGCACGGCGTCGAACAACTCCGCCGGCTCGTATTTGAGCAGATCGGCCTGGACGATTTCGGCGGAGAGGCCGAGGCGGGCAAGGTTCTGCGTCAACCGCGCCAGCCGGTTCTTCGAAGTGTCGACGGCGGTGACCTTGGCACCGGCGAGAATGAGCTGCGCGGTCTTGCCGCCGGGCGCGGCGCAGAGATCGGCGACGCGCAATCCGCTGACATCGCCGAACAGTCTTGCCGGCAAGCTGGCGGCCGCATCCTGGACCCACCATGCACCCTCCGCGAAGCCCGGCAATTCGGTGACGGCGCCGGCAAGCTTCTCCACCCGAACCGTGCCCGTCGGCAGGACAATGCCGCCAAGCTTTTCGGCCCAGAGTTCGGGATCGGCCTTGACCGAGAAATCGACCGGCGCCTCGTGGCGGTGGGCAGCCAGGATCTGCCGGGCCTTCTCGGCGCCATAGGCGGCCTTCAGCCGGTCGGAAAACCATTTCGGCGCTTCGTCGGTGGCGGCAAGCGCGGCCGGAAGCTCGGATTCCTTGGCCCGCGCGAGCGTGCGCAGCACACCGTTGACCAGGCCGGAAAAGCGCTGCGTGCGGGGATCGGACTTGGCGTGCGTCACCGCGAGGTCGACGGCGGCGCTGTCGGGAATATCGAGGAACAGGATCTGCGCCGCCGCCACATGCAGGATATGCGACAAGGCGGTCGCGTTGGGCGGCAGCGGCTTTTCCAGGCGCCGCGCCAGGAGTCCCGCTATGGTCATGCGGTAGCGCAGCGCGGTGACCAGTATGGCGCGTACCAGGCCACGGTCGCGCAGATCGAGCGCCTTGTATTGCGGATGGCCGTTCTCGTGATCGGTCAGGCCGTCGAGCGGCGTGCGGGCGTCGATGACGGCGGCCAGCAGCCGTGCCGCCGCCTTGCGCGCGGCGAGGCCGGCAACGAATTCGCCGCCGGCATTGTGATCCTGATCGCCTGAAACCGTGCGTCGAGGTGCCCTGCCCGCGCTCACGACCACCGGCCCTTGGGCCCGGTCGGATTGCGACCCCACGGATTGGATTTTGGGCTGGCTGGCCCAGTCGCCGGTTCTGGCGCGGTTGGCTTGCCCCACGGTCCGGTCATCTCCGGCTCGTCAGCCTGCGTTGACATCGGCGCTTGGCGCTGCGTGGCTGGCGGAGCGCCTTCGCCCATCCGCTGTGCCATCGCCTGCAGCGCGGCGATGCGGTTGTCGGTGCTCGGATGGGTGGAGAACAGACTGTCCATGCGCTCGCCATGCAGGGGGTTGATGATGAAGAGATGCGCCATCGCCGGATTGCGCTCGGCATCGGGATTGGGAATGCGTTCGGCCCCGCGGGCGATCTTGTCAAGCGCGGAGGCCAGCCACAGCGGGTGTCCACAGATTTCGGCGCCGCGCCGGTCGGCCTCGTACTCGCGAGTACGGCTGACCGCCATCTGCACGATCATGGCGGCGAAGGGCGCCACGATCATCGCCGCCAGCACGCCGACAAAGCCGAACGGATTGTTGTTTTCGCGGCTGCCGCCGAGGAAAAAGGCGAAATTGCCGAGCATCGAGATGGCGCCGGCAAAGGTGGCGACGATGGTCATGGTCAGCGTGTCGCGGTGCTGGACGTGGGCGAGCTCATGCGCCATCACGGCGGCGACCTCCTCATGGGTCAGCCGCTGCAGCAGGCCGGTGGAGGCGGCGACCGCCGCGTTCTGCGGATTGCGGCCGGTGGCAAAGGCATTCGGTTGCGGATTGTCGATCAGATAGGTCCTGGGCATCGGCAGGCCGGCCTGCTTGGCCAGCGCCTGGACGATGGCGTAATATTCCGGCGCGTTTTTCTCGTCGACCTCGACGGCGCGATTCATCGACAGCACCATCTTGTCGGCGTTCCAGTAGCTGAACAAATTGGTGCCGGCGGCAATGACCAACGCGATCATCATGCCGCCCGAACCGCCGATCAAAAAACCGACGCCCATGAACAGCGCCGTCATGGCGGCGAGAAGCATGGCGGTGCGAATGGTGTTCATCGTCTGCTCCTGTCCGGATGGTGGTGAAAAAGGCTCGATCCTCGTGAGGTCATCGCTATATGATGGGAAACGCCCGTTCCCGTTTCAATCCACTGGAAATATCGCATGAACGACGAAACCAGTAAAACGCTGCCCGGCCCGGACGATGGCACGCCGCAACAGGAGCTGACGCCCGCCGCCCGCCGCGCGCTGCAGGAAGCCGAGGCAAGGCGGCAGGACTACCGCCGCAAGGAAGCAGCACTTCCGCGGGAGATCGGCGGCCGTGGCGGCAAGGAGCCCGGCCGCTATGGTGACTGGGAGGTCAAAGGCCTGACCAGTGATTTCTAGCGACTGATCTCAAGCAGCGTTGCGCTGCGGCTCGAGCGCAACCCAGCCTCGCTCGTCGACGCTGATGCCGATTGCGTCATAACCTGATATCGCGGCGTGCTGTGTTGCCAGGGGATGCTGGTGCGTGGCGTTGATCACCATGACCGAAGCGCCCGCCGCCTCCGCCGCCGCGATGCCGGCCGGGGCGTCCTCGAACACCAGGCAATCGTGCGCGTCGAAGCCAAGCCGTCTTGCGCCGAGCTGGAAGCAATCTGGCGCCGGCTTGCCGCGGGAAACGTCCTCCGCCGCGACGAGGACCGCGGGGACGGGAATGCCGGCGACCTTCATGCGTGCAAGCGCCAAGGAGCGTGGCGCCGAGGTTACGATCGCCCAGCGCTCCGGCGGCAGGGAATTGAGGAATGCCACGGCGCCGGCGATCTGGACGATGCCGTCGAGATCGTCGGCCTCGGCCTTCAGCAGCAGATCCGCTTCGTGTCTCGGGTCGACGCCCGGGAGCGCCAGGGCGGTAATGGTCTCGATCGCCCGTACGCCGTGGATCGTCGGCAGGAAGGCCGCGACGTCGAGGCCGTGGCGCCGCGCCCAATCGCCCCAGACCCGCTCCGCCGAGGCGATGGAATTGATGAGCGTGCCATCCATATCGAAGAGGAAGGCGGCGAATTTTCTGCCAGCAAACATGATTTTCCTTGAAGTGCGGGGAGGGGTCGAGGGAGGACGCAACCGTAACGCCAAGGCGGTGACATGGAAAGGCGCGCGAGCGCATTTGGGGAAAGGCGCGCGAGCGCATTTGGGGAAAGGCGCGCGAGCGCATTTGGGGCGCGATCCAGGGAACCACCGTCACCTTGCAACGTTTCAAACGTACAATTCCCACCCCGCGAACCAAGGGACGACGCCCATGCTGATACGCCTCGGCTATGAGATTGCCATCGAATGCGCCGAGGCCACTCCGGTGATTTCGCTGCTCGAGATTCACAAGGACAGGCAGGCCGACATCAAGCGGCAGACGCGTGTCCTGACCTCGCCTTCGGTGCCGACCAGACTCTATCATGACCTGCACGGCAATGCCTGCCGCCGCTTCACGGCGCCGGCCGGCGGCTTTCGCATCCTTTATGATGCGGTCGTGGAGGACAGCGGCGAGACGGATGAGGTCAATACGCTGGCCCGGGAAATGCCCGTCGCCGAGCTGCCCGACGAGGTGCTGTTCTATCTCCTGGGCAGCCGCTATTGCGAGACGGATCATCTGAGTAACCTTGCCTGGCAGCTCTTCGGCCATCTTCCTTCCGGCTGGGCGCGGGTGCAGGCGATCGTCGACTATGTCCATAACCGCCTGTCCTTCGGCTACGGCTATGCCCGTTCGACCCGCACCGCCGCGCAAGCGCACGAGGAACGTGTCGGGGTGTGCCGAGACTTTGCCCATCTGGCGATCACGCTCTGCCGCTGCATGAACATTCCGGCGCGGTACGTGAACGGCTACCTCGGCGATATCGGCGTGCCGGCGGATCCCGCGCCGATGGATTTCTCGGCCTGGATGGAAGCCTTCCTGGACGGCAAGTGGTATACGTTCGACCCGCGCCACAACCGGCCGAGGACCGGTCGCGTCGTCATTGCGCGCGGCCGCGACGCCACCGACGTTCCCTTGCTGCACAGTTTCGGCCCGCACCGGCTGAGCTTGTTCAAGGTATGGACCTACGAACAGGAAGGCAGGCTGTTCAATCCACCCTATCACGGCATCGACAGGACGGTCAGCGCGCGGATGCTGGCCTAGCTGCGTTGATATTCAGGTGAGGCCGGGCTGCAAATGGCTTGGCCTGACCTGAATCTCAACACACCTGGCCGGGTTTGTGCCTCGACATGCTTCGCAATCCTGGGACAGTTGGCCCGCTTCGGGACAGAGATGCTGTGCCGCAACAAGACGTCGCCGGACACCGGACCAGCACTTCGCTATGGGCATGGTAAGCGTCCGGTAAAGGTGCGCGCGGATACACGCTGACGTTTACCGACCGTTCACCTTCTTACCCCGTGAAAATCCAATAAAAGCAATGTTCTGCTGGTGAATTCCCGATCGCGGATCGGGTCGCCTCCCGTTCCGGCTGGAATCCTGCATTGCCCCCGATGCGGCGACGAGGCCGAGGCAAGTGGAGGCTGTTGGATGCGGAATTACGGGGGTCTTGTTCACGCGGTCGGCGGCTTCGCCAGAGACCGCAGTGGAAATTTCGCGGT
Source organism: Mesorhizobium sp. B2-5-7 (assembly GCF_006440875.1). Classification (NCBI taxonomy): domain Bacteria; kingdom Pseudomonadati; phylum Pseudomonadota; class Alphaproteobacteria; order Hyphomicrobiales; family Phyllobacteriaceae; genus Mesorhizobium; species Mesorhizobium sp. B2-5-7. Next base: position 207,521 of record NZ_VFUO01000002.1, read on the forward strand.
CCTGTTCGGCTTTGCTGCCTCGGTCTTGGCGCTGGCCGCAGGCTTCTCGGTCAATATCACGCAGCTCTACAACGCCAGATCGAGCCTGCAGGGCGTGATCGACGCGGCAGTGACATCGACGGCACGTGACCTGACCACCGGCGCCATCAAGGAGGCCGACGCAAACAAATCCGTGCAGGCCTTTCTCGACGCCAACGGCACGGGGGGCATTCTGCACGCTGGCCAGATCGTGCTCGACAAGCTGATCGTCGACAGGACCGCCAACACGGTCCAGGCGGATGCCCACGTCGATGTCGGCCTCTATTTCCCGTTGTTCAGCACCGGTGACATGCAGCGCGTCGGCGCTTCCACCAAAGCGCTCTATTCCGACAAGCAGATAGAGGTGGCCATGATGCTCGACATAACGGGATCGATGGCCAAGCGGGGCAACGTCAACAAGATCGGCGATCTGAAAGTCGCTGCGACGAACGCCGTCAAGACGATGCTCGAGAACCAAGACCCGAAGAACCCCCGCGTCCGTGTCGCGATTGTGCCCTACGCATCTGGCGTGAACGCCGGAAAACTGGCCGAAAACGTCTATGCCGAGAAGCAAGGGAGTTCCGAACTACCACCCGTCGCCGGCAGTTCGCTTCTCGTTGCCAAGACGGGCAAAAATCTGCTGCCGACCTTCAGCGACTACGTCTCCATAGTTGGGGCGGCCATGCCACACCCGGATAATTGCGCCACAGAGCGCAAAAATAAGAACGGCGATGCCGACTTGAGCGCCGATGGCCCTGACACGGTTCGCACAGACAGGAACGGCAAGAAGTATTATGCCCTGGTGAATCGGGACGATCATCTCAGCGACCAGGGAATGAACAAGTGTCCTGACGCGCAAGTGATCCCGCTGACCGCGGATTCGGAGGCATTGCTTGATTCGATCGACGACTTCCAGGCCGATGGTTATACGGCCGGCGCGATCGCCATTCAGTGGACCTATTACATGCTGTCGCCGCAATGGCGCGCTGCGATCGAGAATGCCGGTCTCGGCAACGGCGCTTCGAACGCCGATGCGAAGAAGGTCGCCAAGGTTGCGATCCTGATGACCGATGGCCAGTTCAATACCGCCTTCGCGGGTGTTGCTGGGAGATACAACAGCCAAGGCAATCTTGCGCGCGGCAATGCTGAAACGCTGTGCGACAATATGAAAAATGACGACATCGAGATTTTCACCATCGGCTTCGACCTCAACGATAAGGATATGTCGGCAACCGAGAGGGATCAGGCAAAGGCGGTGCTAAAGGATTGTTCTTCGAAAGACGCCTCCGCCGCCGAGAGACATTATTTCGAGGTGTCCACCGGGCTGGAATTGGATAATGCCTTTCAGGAAATCATCCGCAACACCGAAAAGGTCGTACTGACCCAATAGACGTAAAAAGGAAAAGGCCGCCGCTTCTTTCAAAGCCGGCGGCCTTCCGTGTTTCCGTCCATGGCGCGGCTCAATGGTGGTGACGCTTACGTCACCAACCGCGCATCTCGCGCCTTAACGGGAAGACTGCTTCCCGAAAGTGCAATCCGCTGAGCCCACGTTCTGGAAAACGAAATCACTCGACATCGGATCACCTCCTTTCGATTTGTTGAACACACACTCATGATGGGGTGCGTTGCAGCAAATGACAAGATGCCGGGTGGAAAAAGCGTGACGTGCTTGCGATCCGCGGCCCAAAAGGACAACATCGCGTCATCGACCGCGGGGAAGGGCATGGACGCCACCGAAAGAGCTGCGCGCATCGTTCGAACGGTAGTCGAGGCGATCAAGCCCGGCTTCGCGGTCAGGCTGTGGACCGGCGAGCGGATCGGCCCCGCCACCGGCCCCGTGCTGATCATCAACGACCACGATATTGTCTGGCAGATCGTTCGCCGACCGTCCCTGTCGACCCTTATCGAGATGTGGATTTCCAAGGCAGTCGACATCGAGGACGGATCGCTGTTCGATTTCTATGCCCTGCCTTCGACGGGCAAGCTGCGGTCGAAGCTGAAGGCATTGCCGAAACGGGCGCTTCTGCGTGACTTGCCGGCGGTGCTGTTTTCGAGAAAGCAGATGGCGTCGCGGGTCGATCTCGCGGGGCGCAACCCGTTCGTCAGCGGCTCCAGCAAGGAGGCGATCCAGCATCACTATGACATCTCGAATGCCTTTTACGGGCTCTTTCTCGACGAGCGCATGGTCTATAGCTGCGGGTATTTCCAGGATTTCGCAAACGGCATCGACGAGGCGCAGGTCGACAAGCTCGACCATATCTGCCGCAAGCTTCGGCTGAAGCCCGGCGAAAGATTGCTCGACATCGGCTGCGGCTGGGGCGCGATGCTGATCCACGCCGCGAAAAACTATGGTGTCGTCGGACACGGCGTCTCGCTCTCGCAAGCCCAGACCTCACTAGCGCGCGAGCGCATTCGCGCCGAGGGTCTGGAGGACAAGATCACCATCGAGATAAAGTCCTATGCGGAGCTCACCGGCACCTTCGACAAGATATCGTCCATCGGCATGTTCGAGCATCTGGGCCTGGCAAACCATGCCGCTTATTTCTCCGCTGTCCACCGGCTGCTGAAACCGGGCGGCATCTATCTGCATCACGCCATCACCAGGCGCAGCAAGGGCGACGTCAAGAAGACCCTGCGCAAGGGGCCGGAATACAAGGCGCTGATCAAATACATTTTCCCGGGTGGCGAACTCGACACGATCGGCATGACATCAAGCAATCTCGAAGCACACGGCTTCCTCGTCTATGATGTCGAGAATTTGCGCGAGCACTATGCCCGCACCTGCAGGCTGTGGGCCGAGCGTCTGCAGGCGCGGTTCGACGAGGCGATCGCCGAGGTCGGCGAAGCCAAGGCGCGGCTGTGGCTGCTTTACCTGAGCGGCTGCTCCATCACCTTCGAACGCGCCTCGGCGCAGATATTCCAGACTGTCGCCACCAAACGCGCGCGAGGCCCGAGCGGCCTGCCACCGACGCGGGCGGATCTTTATCGATAGGCTTGGGCCGGAAGGTCAGACGAACCGCATCGGCGCGCCGGTCTCGACACGACCGGGCCGGTCGACGGTGCAGTAGACGCCGAGGTTGTGGGCGTTGTGGCGGACCAGATTGCGCAGGATGGCGGGGTCATGGTCGAAACCATCCTGGGCGATGATGGTGAAGCCGCAGCGGCGGCACGGCTCGGAGATGGTCAGGACGAGGTCGCCGATGGCGAGCTTCTTGCCGATCCATTCGGTTTCAGGAAACGAGCCGTCGACCGAGGCCATGTCGACGACGATGTTGGGACGGAAGCGGCGCGGATCGGCGACCCCCTCCGGATGGAGCGCCTCCAGCCGTGCCAGCGAGGCCGTGGTCAGGAGATGGATCGGCGCCTTCCGGTAGCGCTCCGCGGTCAGCGGCCCGGCATAGCCGGCCGCGTTCTCCCCGCGGAACGGCCGGATCGAGGCGCGGAAGCCGAGATACGCCGACACGACGCGGTCGCATTCGGGGCCGGGGGCGGCGAGCCAGTCGCCATCGGGGACGGCGATTTCCAGTTCGCTGTCGCGGCTCAGCCGGGTGCGGATGCGCGGCACCTTGTGCCACTTGGCGTCACGATCGGGCCGGGCGATCTCATTGTCCGAGGCATCGACAAGGCCGAACAGGCGGTCGCCCTCGACGCCAACCGGTCCAACCAGGATGGTGTCCCGGCGCTCGCCGGCGAGCGAACTTGCCGGATAGCGCCACAACTGGGTGACGGTGCCCAATGCCGCGTCTTCCCGCATCAGCCCTTCTTGTTCTGCCTGTTGGCAACGAGGTCGTCGACCACGGCCGGATCGGCAAGCGTCGAGGTGTCGCCGAGCGCGGAAAAATCATCCTCGGCGATCTTGCGCAGGATGCGGCGCATGATCTTGCCCGAACGCGTCTTGGGCAGGCCCGGCGCGAACTGGATCTTGTCAGGCGTGGCGATTGCGCCGATCTCCTTGCGGACATGGGCGACAAGCTCCTTGCGCAGATCCTCGCTCGGCTGCCCGCCGGCCATCAGGGTGACGTAGCAATAGATGCCTTGCCCCTTGATATCATGGGGATAGCCGACGACGGCGGCCTCGGAAACCTTGTCATGGCTGACCAGGGCCGATTCGACCTCGGCCGTGCCCATGCGGTGGCCGGAGACGTTGATGACGTCGTCGACGCGGCCGGTGATCCAGTAGTAGCCATCGGCGTCGCGGCGGCAGCCGTCACCGGTGAAGTATTTTCCTTTGTAGGCGGAGAAATAGGTCTGCACGAAACGGTCGTGATCGCCATAGACGGTGCGCATCTGGCCGGGCCAGGAATCGGTGATGCAGAGGTTGCCGTCGGCCGCACCGTCCACCACCTTGCCCTCGCTATCGACCAGCTGCGGCTTGATGCCGAAGAAGGGCCGTGTCGCTGAACCCGCCTTGAGGTCGGTGGCGCCCGGCAGCGGCGTGATCAGGATGCCGCCGGTCTCGGTCTGCCACCATGTATCGACGATCGGGACCCTGCCGTCGCCGACGACGTTGAAATACCACTCCCAGGCTTCCGGGTTGATCGGCTCGCCGACCGAGCCCAGCACGCGCAGCGACTTGCGAGAGGTCTTCTTCACATGCGCGTCGCCGGCACCCATTAGCGCGCGCAGCGCCGTCGGCGCGGTGTAGAAGATGTTGACCTTGTGCTTGTCGATGACTTCCCAGAAGCGCGACTGAGAGGGGTAGTTCGGCACGCCTTCGAACATCAGCGTGGTGGCGCCGTTGGCGAGCGGCCCGTAGACGATGTAGCTGTGGCCGGTCACCCAGCCGACATCTGCGGTGCACCAATAGATGTCGCCGTCATGATAGTCGAAGACATATTGGTGCGTCATCGACACATAGACGAGGTAGCCGGCGGTGGTGTGCAGCACGCCTTTCGGCTTGCCGGTCGAGCCCGACGTGTAGAGGATGAACAGCGGATCCTCCGCCTTCATCTTCTCCGGCTTGCAATCAGACTTAACCGTCGCGACTTCGTCGTGATACCAGACATCGCGTCCCGGCGCCCAGCCGATCTTGCCGCCGGTGCGGCGCACGACCACAACGGTCTTGACCTTGACATGGTGCTTGGCGGCGATGTCGATCGCCTTGTCGGTGTTTTCCTTGAGCGGAATAGGTTTGCCGCCGCGCAGACCCTCATCGGCGGTGATGACGAAGGTCGATTCGCAATCGACGATGCGACCGGCCAAGGCGTCCGGCGAAAAGCCGCCGAAGACGACCGAATGGATAGCGCCGATACGCGTGCAGGCCAGCATCGCGTAGGCCGCCTCCGGGATCATCGGCATGTAGATGGTGACGCGGTCGCCTTTCTTGACGCCGTGCTTCTTCATCACATTGGCGAGCCGGCAGACGTGCCCGTAGAGTTCGTTGTAGGTGATTTTCTTGTCGTCGTAGGGGTTGTCGCCTTCCCAGATGATGGCGGTCTGGTCGCCGCGCTTCTTGAGGTGGCGGTCGATGCAATTGTACGAGACATTGGTCTGGCCATCCTCGAACCACTTGATCGAGACCTTGCCGTCGAAGGAGGTGTTCTTGACCTTGGAGAAGGGCTTGAACCAGTCGATGCGCTTGCCGTGCTTGCCCCAGAACTTGTCCGGGTTCTTCACGCTGTCGGCATACCATTTGAGGTAGGTGTCATTGTCGATCAGGGCGTTCTTCTTCCACGCCGGCTGGACGCGATGGACATGAACCTCGGACATTTCTTGGCTTTCCTCCCGAACCAGTCCGCCGGCTTGAAACGCCCGCGGGATCGCGGCGACGCAGCCGCGAATTCGGCGGCATTATTACCAGTTCCGTCGCGACGGCAACATTAGACGTTGGATTCGCGCGGCGGGATGCCGCAGGGGCGCTTTCCGGAACTGTCAGCACTCGACGCGGTTCGCTGCTAACCGCATGTTTTTACGCGAAAAGTTCCCTTTGAGATCAACAAAAATCAATAGACAGTTAAGTAACGGCGCGCACAATTGGCAGCTGGGAGGAAAGGAGAATCAACCAGGGGACCGCCCAAGGGGACCATAATGCACCACCATCTTGAAATGGACCTGATGCTCAAAGGCTACGGCCTGACCACGGCCAAGATTCTTTATCATTTCCCCGACCACCCGCATCTCCTGCAGAGCTTCGTCTGGCAGGACTACGACATCGCTCCGAGGTTTCCGGTGCTGATCCGGTTCATCGAATTCTGGAAAGCCAAGCTCGACGGGCCACTGCATTCGGTGGTCTACACGCACCAGAAGCTGATCGCGCCGAATGAATGGCGCAAGGTGGATGGCGAGTTCGTGCTGCATTGAGCGGTGATACAGCTGATCTCCCCCCGCAAGGGGGGAGATTGGCAGCTTCAACGCCAGCGCGGCTCAAACCGCCGGCGGGTTGAGGCGGGCGAAGCCTTCCTGGCGGCGATAGGGAAAGTACGGGTAGGGCGCGGTGACTTCGCTTGCGGCATCGAGTTTCTTCAACTGCTCCGGCGTCAGCGTCCAGCCGACGGCGCCGAGGTTCTGGCGCAGCTGCTCTTCATTGCGGGCGCCGATGATGACGGAGGAAACGGTCGGGCGCCGCAGCAGCCAGTTGATGGCGATCTGCGGAACCGTCTTGCCGGTTTCCTGCGCCACCGCGTCGAGCTCATCCATGACCCGATAGAGATGCTCGTCCCCGACCGGCGGCCCGAAATCAGCCGTCTCGTGCAGCCTGCTCTTTTCCGGCAGAGGCTGGCCACGGCGGATCTTGCCGGTCAGGCGGCCCCAGCCGAGCGGGCTCCAGACCAGCGCGCCGACGCCCTGGTCGAGGCCAAGCGGCATCAGTTCCCATTCGTAATCGCGGCCGAGCAGCGAATAGTAGACCTGATGCGCGGCGTAGCGGGGATAGCCGTGCTTCTCCGCCAAGCCGAGCGACTTCATCACTTGCCAGCCGGAGAAGTTGGAGGCGCCGACATAGCGCAGCTTGCCCGAGCGAACGAGGTCATCCAGCGTCGACAGCACCTCATCGATCGGCGTGCCGGCATCGAAGGCGTGCAGTTGTAGAAGGTCGATATAGTCGGTGCCGAGGCGCTTCAGCGCGGCGTCGACCGACTTGATCAACCGCGAGCGCGAGGAGCCGTAGTCGCCCGGCCCGTCGCCCATCGGCAGCGCTGTCTTGGTCGAGATTAGCACCGCATCGCGACGGCCCTTGATCGCTTCGCCGAGCACCTCCTCCGAGGCGCCGTTCGAATAGACGTCCGCCGTGTCGAACAGGTTGACGCCGGCCTCGAGACAGATGTCGATCAGCCGCCGCGCTTCCTGCGCATCGCTGTTGCCCCAGGCGCCGAACAGCGGGCCGGAGCCGCCGAAGGTGCCCGCGCCGAATGAAAGCGCCGGGACTTTCAGGCCCGATGCGCCGAGACGTCGATAGTCCATTTTCTTGCTCCTGGTGGTTTGTGAAGAGGTCGAGAGGATTCGGGTGCCGGCTGGCGTCACGACCGGACGGAGACAGGCGCACCTGATGTGGTGCCACCATCAAGGTGCAGCGCCAGTCCAGCCACGGCGAGCGCCGCGAGCGGCAGCAGGGCGGCGACCCAGGTGAGCGAACCCAGTCCAAGGCCATGGGCGATGACCGCGCCGCCAAGCCAGGCGCCGGCCGCATTGCCGAGATTGAAGGCGGCGATGTTGAACGATGAGGCCAGGCTCTGGCCGGCGCCTTGCGCCTTTTCCAGCACCCACATCTGCAGCGGCGCCACTGTGGCGAAGGCGGCGGCGCCGAGCAGGCCGACATAGATCACGGCCATGACCTGGCTGTGGATGGCGAAGCTCATCGTGGCAAGCACCAGCGCCAGCACCACGAGGCTGCCGAGCACCGCCGGCACCAGCCAGCGATCGGCGATCTTGCCGCCGGCGAGATTGCCGGCGATGAGGCCGCCGCCAAAGACGAGCAGGATCGGCGATACAGCGGCTTCGCTGAAGCCGCTGATCTCGGTGAGCAACGGGGCGATGTAGGTGAAGACGGCGAAGACGCCGGCATAGCCGAGCACCGTGGTGGCGAGGCCGAGCAGGACGGGCGTGCGGCGCAGAACGGCGAGATCGGCGCGCAGATCGCTCTTCTCGGGCGCTGCCTGGCCGCGCGGCACCAGGGCGAGGATGACGGCGAAGGCCGCCAGGCCGACGGCGGTCACCGCCCAGAAGGTCGCACGCCAGCCAAAGGCTTGGCCGAGCCAGGTGCCGAAGGGCACGCCTAGGATGTTGGCGATGGTCAGGCCGGTGAACATCAGCGCGATCGCCGAAGCCTTCCTGTTGGGCGCGACCAGACCAGTGGCGACGACCGAGCCGACGCCAAAGAAGGTGCCGTGGGCGAAGGCGGTGATGATGCGGGCACCCATCAGCGTCCAGTAATCGGGCGCCAGCGCACAAGCGAGGTTGCCAATCGTGAAGATCGCCATCAGCGCCAGCAGCACGGTTTTGCGCGGCCAGTTGCCCGTGGCAATGGTCAACAAGGGTGCACCGATGACGACACCGAGCGCATAGGCAGAGATCAATTGGCCGGCGGCGGAGATCGACACGCCGAGGTCTTTGCTGACATCGATAAGCAGGCCCATGATGACGAATTCGGTAACACCGATGCCAAAAGCACCGGCGGCGAGGGCATAAAGAGCAAGAGGCATGGCGATGGTCCCATCTGTCGGCGAAGGACGCTCAGTCCGCGCCCCGGCCCTGAAGATCATGATCCGCGATGTTGTGAACCAGACTTGCCCAAGGCACACTTCTTGTGAAATAGATTCACAGATGGCTAGGCCCGACATCAACCGTTCCGGCGAGATCGAAGTCTTCGTGCGCGTCGTCGAGGCGGGTAGTTTTTCGGCCGCGGCGCGGCGGCTGCGGATGACGCCATCGGCGGTGAGCAAGCTGATAGCACGGCTCGAAACCCGGCTTGGGGCGCGGCTTGTCAGCCGCTCGACGCGCAAGCTCCAGCTCACGCCGGAAGGGACGGCGTTCTACGACAGCGGCGTGCGCGTGCTCGCCGACATGGATAAGGCCGAGCGTGAAGCGGCGGCAGGAGCCGCGCCGCGCGGCAGGCTGAGAGTTAACAGCTACGTGCCGTTCGGCCAACACCGGCTGATGGAACTGCTGCCGCGCTTTCTGGAGCGCTATCCCGAAATTTTCGTCGAGGCTGTGCTGACCGACAGCGTGGTCGACCTGCTGGAAGAGCGGGCCGATGTCGCGATCCGCGCCGGGCCGCTGCGCGAATCGAGGCTGGTGGCGCGCAAGCTCGGTCAAAGCCGAATGGTGGTGGTCGCGGCACCTTCCTATCTCGAAGCACATGGCACGCCGCGCACGCTGTCCGATCTCGGGCGTCACAACATGCTCGCCTTCAGTTTCGCGCGGCATATCGACGGCTGGCCTTTTATCGATCCGGCAGGCGCGCCGGTGATCACCCCGGTTGTCGGAAACCTGGCATTGACCGATGGCGAGGCGATGCGCCAAACGACCGTCGCCGGGGCCGGCATTGCCCGACTGGCGCGCTGGCATGTCGAACCCGACATTGCCGCCGGCCGGCTGGTGCCGCTGCTGGAACATTTCAACCCCGGCGACGAAGAGCCGACGCATGCCGTCTATGTCGGCCAGGGCAAACACCTGCCGGCACGTGTGCGGGCCTTTCTCGACTTTCTTGTCGAGACCGTTCGGCTGTAATCAACGCCGCGCGTCGATGAGACGCGCGGCGTTGAAGGACCGATTTGCCAGCGGTACGCGCTATGCCTTCGGCACGAAAGGCCCCGGACGACGGCCGGCGCCCTGGCGTTCGACCATCCAGCTGGGATATTCGGCGGGCAGTGCGCTCACTTCGTCAAGCCTGGCGAGATCGTCGGCATCGAGCTTGAGGCTGGTGGCGGCAAGGTTCTGCTCGAGCTGGTCCATGCGGCTGGCGCCGATGATCACGCTCATCACGAAAGGCTTTGCCAGGACATAGCCGAGCGCCACGGTCGCGACGCCGACATCATGCTTCTCGGCGACCTCCCGCATGACGGCGACCGCCGCCCAGGCGCGGTCCTCGTTGACCGGCGGGAAGTTGAAGGACGCGCGGCGGCCCTCGCCATTGCCCGGCGCGCCGGGCCCATATTTGCCGGACAGCAGCCCGCCAGCCATCGGCGACCACACCATCAGGCCGAGCTTCTCCTCGTTGATCAGCGGCACGATCTCGCGTTCGAGGTCGCGGCCGGCGATCGAATAATAGGACTGGACGGTCTCGAAGCGGGCAAAGCCCTTGCGGTCGGCGATGCCGAGCGCCTTGGCGATGCGCCAGGCCTGCCAGTTGGAGACGCCGACATAGCGGACCTTGCCGCTGGAGACGAGATCATCAAGTGCCCGCAGCGTCTCGTCGATCGGCGTCACCGCATCGGTGCCGTGCAACTGATAGAGATCGATATGGTCGAGCTGCAGCCGCTCCAAGCTGGCGTCGACCGAATCCATGATATGGCCGCGCGAGGAGCCGCGCTGGTTTGGTCCCTCACCCATGGCGCCGTGGACCTTGGTGGCGATGACCACGTTTGACCGGGTAACACCGAGATCCCTAAGCGACTGACCAAGCAGGCGTTCGGACTCGCCGACGGAATAGACGTCGGCCGTGTCGAAGAAGTTGACGCCGGCGGCGATCGAGCGGCCGACGATCTCGTTGACGCCCTTCTGGTCGAGGCTGGCGATCAGGCCCCATTGGGCGTTCTGGCCGGCGGCGCCGAAGGTCATGGTGCCGAGGCAAAGTTCGGAGACGAATAGCCCCGTGTTTCCAAGCTGATTGTAACGCATCGTGAGACTCCAGGAGGATGTGCGGTGACATCAAGGCAAATAGGAACGGCACGTTTCGTTTCAAGCGCTGGCATAATGGTGCTTCTGGATCAGGCCCAGCGATATGCACGGCAAGCTGGAAATTCGGACTACCGGCTTCCAAAAATCGCCGAACCGACCCTGACGCTGGTGGCGCCAAAGGCGATCGCGGTCTCGAAGTCGCCGGACATGCCCATCGACAGTTTGGCGACCCCGGCTTCCTTGCCGAGTTTCTCCAACAAGGCGAAGTGGGGGCCGGGGTTCTCGTCCGCCGGCGGGATGCACATCAGGCCTTCGATGCCGAGGCCGTGCACTTCCCGGCAGCGTCTGACGAAGGCGACCGCCTCGCTCGGTTCGATCCCGGCTTTCTGCGGTTCGGAACCGGTGTTCACCTGGACATAGAGTTTTGGCGCGCGGCCTTGCCGGACAATTTCCTTGGCGAGCTCCGCGGCGATCTTGTCGCGGTCGACCGTCTCGATGACCTCGAACAGCGCCACCGCTTCCCTCGCCTTGTTCGACTGCAGCGGACCGATCAGGTGCAGTTCGATGCCAGGGAAAGCTTCCTTCAGGTCAGGCCATTTGCCTTGCGCTTCCTGCACGCGGTTTTCGCCGAAGACGCGCTGGCCGGCCTCGATGACCGGGCCTATGTCGGCGGCGTCGAAGGTCTTGGAGACTGCCACCAGCGTCACCGCGCCGGCTTTACGGCCGGCCTCCCGCTCGGCGGCGGCGATCTTCGCCTTGACCGCGAAAAACTGCTGAACGGTGTCGCCCATATGCAAATCCCGCTGTTTTGACCCGCGTTTTTGTCAGCCGCCATGCCCATATGGTTGACGGGTTTGCCAAACCATGGTGAACACCCGGACCACATTTCATGAACTGCCGGGCTCTTGCCCGCAGTCCGTATGCTTTTAAGTGAAAAACGTCCCATGGCAACCGAACGATACAACCCGCGCGCGTCAGAACCCAAATGGCAGAAGGCCTGGGCCGAGAAGAAGCTTTTCGAAGCGCACAATGACGATCCGCGTCCGAAATACTACGTGCTGGAAATGTTCCCCTATCCGTCGGGGCGCATCCATATCGGCCATACCCGCAATTACACGATGGGCGACGTGGTGGCCCGCTACAAGCGCGCCAAGGGTTTCAACGTGCTGCATCCGATGGGCTGGGATGCCTTCGGCATGCCGGCTGAGAACGCCGCGATGCAGAACAAGGTGCATCCCAAGGAATGGACCTACCAGAACATCGCCGCCATGCGCGAGCAGCTCAAGGTAATGGGCCTGTCGCTGGACTGGGCGCGCGAATTCGCCACCTGCGACGTCGATTACTACCACCGCCAGCAGATGCTGTTCCTCGACTTCGTCGAGAAGGGGCTGGTGACGCGCAAATCCTCCAAGGTCAACTGGGATCCGGAGGACATGACGGTGCTCGCCAACGAGCAGGTCATCGACGGGCGCGGCTGGCGCTCCGGTGCGCTGGTTGAACAGCGCGAGCTGACGCAATGGTTCTTCAAGATCACCGACTTTGCCCAGGATTTGCTGGATTCATTGGACGGTCTCGACGAGTGGCCCGAAAAAGTGAAGCTGATGCAGCAGAACTGGATCGGCCGTTCGGAAGGCCTGCTGATCCGCTGGCCGCTGGCCTCGGAAATCGCCGGCGAGCATGAGCTGGAAGTCTACACGACAAGGCCGGACACCATTTTCGGCGCCTCGTTCATGGCAATCGCCGCCGATCACCCGCTGGCCAAGAAGGCCGCGGCGACCAATCCGGCCCTGGCGAAGTTCATCGACGAAGTGCGCCATATGGGCACTTCGGTGGCGGCGCTCGAGACGGCCGAGAAGAAGGGCTTCGACACCGGCATCCGCGTCGTCCATCCCTTCGACGACAGTTGGACGCTGCCTGTCTACGTCGCCAATTTCGTGCTGATGGACTACGGCACCGGCGCCATCTTCGGCTGCCCGGCGCATGACCAGCGCGACCTCGACTTCGCCAACAAATACGGCCTGCCGGTGGTGCCGGTGGTGATGCCTGACGGTGCCGATGCCAAGACGTTCCAGATCGTCGACGAGGCCTATGTCGACGATGGCGCGATGATCAATTCGCGGTTCCTCGACGGCATGGCGCCGGACAGCGCTTTCGATGAAGTCGCCAGGCTGCTGGAGCAAAAGACCATCGGCAACCGGCCAATGGCCGAGCGCAAGGTGAATTTCCGCCTGCGCGACTGGGGCATTTCGCGCCAGCGCTACTGGGGCTGCCCGATCCCGATGATCCATTGCGAGGATTGCGGCGTGGTGCCGGTGCCGAAGGCCGATCTGCCGGTCAAGCTGCCCGACGATGTCGATTTCGACCGGCCAGGCAATCCGCTCGACCGTCACCCGACCTGGCGGCATGTGAAGTGCCCGCAATGCGGCAAGGACGCGCGGCGCGAAACCGACACGATGGACACGTTCGTGGATTCGTCCTGGTATTTCGCCCGCTTCACCGCGCCCTGGGCGCATGAACCGACCGATCCCAAGGCAGCGAACGAGTGGCTGGCGGTCGACCAATATATTGGCGGCATCGAGCATGCGATCCTGCATTTGCTCTATTCGCGTTTCTTCACCCGCGCCATGCGCGAGACCGGCCATGTTGCCCTGGCCGAGCCGTTCAAAGGCCTGTTCACGCAAGGCATGGTGGTTCACGAAACCTACCGTGTCGGCTCGGCGTCGAATGGGCGCTGGCTGGCGCCGACCGAGGTTCGTCTGGAGGACGTCGACGGCAAGCGCCGCGCCATCGACGTCGCCACCGGCGAGGCGGTCACCATCGGCCCGCTCGAGAAGATGTCGAAGTCGAAGAAGAACACGGTGAGCCCGGAAGACATCACCGATGGCTACGGCGCCGACACGGCGCGCTGGTTCATGCTGTCGGATTCGCCGCCCGAGCGCGACGTCGAGTGGACCGACGACGGTGCCGCCGGCGCGCATCGCTTCATGCAGCGCATCTGGCGGCTGGTGTCGACGGCGGCCGAGACGTTGGCAGGGGTCACGCCCAAGGCGGCCGATGACGGCGAGGCCGGGGCGGTTTCCAAGGCCGCGCACAAGATCCTGAAGGCGGTTGGCGAAGACATCGAGAAGCTCGCCTTCAACCGCGCCATTGCTCGCATCTATGAACTTGCCAACGCGTTGACAGCCCCGCTCAACGAAGTGGCGGAAGGCAAGGCCGTTCCGGCGCTGAAAAGCGCCTGCCGCGAGGCGGTCGAGATCATGGTGCATCTGATCGCGCCCGTGATGCCGCACCTGGCCGAAGAGTGCTGGGAGACGCTGGGCGGCGTCGATCTGGTGGCCGAACGGCCGTGGCCGGTCTTCGATCCGGCACTGGTCGTCGACAACGAAGTCACCTATCCGGTGCAGGTCAACGGCAAGAAGCGGGGGGATTTGACAATTGCCCGCGACGCGGACCAAGGTGCGGTCGAAAAAGCGGTCTTGGCTCTCGACTTCGTGCAGAAAGCACTTGAAGGTAAGGCTCCGCGCAAGGTGATCATCGTGCCGCAGAGGATCGTCAATGTCGTTGCCTGATCGGGAAAAGACAGAGCTGGGCCGTCTGCTGCGCCGCATCGCGCTTGCCGGCCTCGTCGGTTCGCTGGCGCTCATTTCGGCCTGCCAGGTGCGGCCGCTCTATTCGAGCGCGCCGTTGTCGACGGGCTCGACCGCCAATGCCGAGATGGCATCGATCGCGGTCAAGCCGGTCCGGACGCGCTATGCCCAGCAGGTGCGTAACAATCTGATCTTCGGGTTCGGGCGCGGCGCCGGCGAGCCCGCCTCGCCGCTTTATTCGCTCGACCTCGGCGTGACCGAAGGCGTTGAATCCTCGGCGCTGGTACAGAATGGAACCGATCAGGACGAGCCGACCGCCGGTTCGGTGACGCTGACCGCGGGCTACACGCTGACCGATGTGAAAACCGGCGCGGTGATCGCCGTCGGCAAGCGGGCGATCACCTCGTCCTTCGACAGGCCGCGTCAGGAGTTTGCCTCCTACCGGGCGCAGATCGACGCCGAGAACCGCGCCGCGCGCGAACTTGCTGAAGCCCTGCAACTGTCGATCGCCCAAGATCTGGCCCGGCACGGCAAGGCGGCCAGCTAGCGCGTTCGCCGTCTCAAAAGAGGGCCGAACGCCCTCTCTCATTCTCTAGATATCCTGATCCTGTGTCCGGCGATGGAAACGCGCCGGCAGCCGGGCTTTTGGCGCCATGTGAATGCTGCCGGGGTTTTCACGTGACCAAGGTTCGCTCCGCTTTTCCAGCCCAGCGCTTCGCCGCGAAAGATGCGTCTCGATCGCTCCAGCGACGCTGACGGGAAGCAACTGTTAACCACTCGCTCCCTATTGCTCGGCAGTCGTTTCACAGTGAGTCTTGAGCATGGAAGCCAGGCGTTTTTCTCGGATCAATTCGTTGCACACAGCTGCGCCCGATGACCCCCAAGGAGAGCGTTCCGGCGGCCCGCGCGGCAAGGTCGATGTCCGCCAGTCCGGCGCTTCTTTCCCGCAGGGTGGCGACACCGAAAGCCCGGCATGGCAAGAGTATTTTTTCCTTGCACCCAATGTGCGTTTTACACGCACGCCGGACTATGAGCCAAAGCACCGCCAACCGCAGGACGACGTTGCCGAGCAGGACGCACGGCAGGCGCTCCCGACACAGCAGGTCGGCCCTGGCGCCGTCATGCATCGCGGACCGGCACCGGCCGGGCCCGCTCAGCCGGCGCGTAGCGGGGAGACGGCGCAAGGCGTTGCGCCGGCGGCTCTAAAGGTGCCAGCAACGGCAGCCACGCGGCCGGCGCCCGTTGTCGGGAATGGCGCGCCGGTCAAAGCAGCCCCCGCTGAAAAAGCCCGGCGGCCCTATCTTTCGGATCATGCCTTCTTCGAGGGCTTGGCGCCGCTTCTGGTCGACGTGACGCCGGCCCGCCAAGTCAGCCCGGTCCCGCGTGCACCGGTCCCGGCTCCGCCGGTTGCCACCGCGCGGGCCGATGTCTCCGGACCGGCGATGGCCGATGTCACCGCCTTGTTCCGTGTCATCGAATGGCTTCCTGGCCAGGTTCCACCTGCCCTGCCGGACGTCTTTCCGGCCAACTCCAACAAGGTGGTGGTCGAGCCGGCCGTCCCGGCGGGCAGAGCCGCCCGGCTGGGTCGGACAACGGCCGCGACGGCGCCTGCCGCAGCCAGCGCCGCCCCGGCGCCACTTTTGCAACGCGTGGAGGAAACCGTTCCCGCCGTGCGTTCGCCGTCGCTGCCCATGGCCGGAAAGGTTGTGCAGCCGGTGACGGGCGAAGGCTACGCGCTTCCCTCGGAGGAGCTGCTGCAGCAGCCGCCGGAAGGGCAGGGCTTCTACATGTCGCAGGAGCGGCTTGAGCAGAATGCCGATCTCCTGGAAAGCGTGCTGGAGGATTTCGGCGTGCGCGGCGAAATCATCCATGTTCGCCCCGGCCCGGTCGTTACCCTCTATGAGTTCGAGCCGGCGCCGGGCGTCAAATCCTCCCGCGTGATTGGTCTTGCCGACGATATCGCCCGCTCCATGTCGGCGGTCTCGGCGCGCGTCGCCGTGGTGCCCGGCCGTAACGTCATCGGCATCGAGCTGCCGAACGAGACACGCGAGACCGTCTATTTCCGTGAACTGATCGAATCGCAGGGCTTCCGCAAGACCAGCTGCAAGCTGGCGCTTTGCCTTGGCAAGACGATCGGCGGCGAACCTGTCATCGCCGAGCTGGCGAAAATGCCGCATCTGCTCGTCGCCGGCACCACCGGATCCGGCAAGTCGGTCGCCATCAACACCATGATCCTGTCGCTGCTCTACCGGTTGAAGCCGGAAGAATGCCGGCTGATCATGGTCGACCCGAAGATGCTCGAGCTGTCAGTTTACGACGGTATCCCGCACCTTCTGACGCCCGTCGTCACCGATCCCAAGAAGGCGGTTACCGCGCTCAAATGGGCGGTGCGCGAGATGGAAGACCGCTATCGCAAGATGGCGCGGCTCGGCGTGCGCAACATCGACGGCTACAATGAGCGTGCCGCCACTGCCCGCGACAAGGGCGAGACGGTCGTCATGACCGTGCAGGCCGGCTTCGAGAAGGGCACCGGCGAGCCGCTGTTCGAACAGCAGGAGATCGACCTCGCGCCGATGCCCTACATCGTCGTCATCGTCGACGAGATGGCCGACCTGATGATGGTCGCCGGCAAGGAGATCGAAGGCGCCATCCAGCGCCTGGCGCAGATGGCGCGCGCCGCCGGGATCCACCTGATCATGGCAACGCAGCGGCCTTCCGTCGACGTCATCACAGGCACGATCAAGGCCAACTTCCCGACCCGCATCTCCTTCCAGGTCACCTCCAAGATCGACAGCCGCACCATTTTGGGCGAGCAGGGTGCCGAGCAACTGCTCGGCCAGGGCGACATGCTGCACATGATGGGCGGCGGGCGCATCGCCCGCGTGCACGGCCCCTTTGTGTCCGACGCCGAGGTCGAGCATGTCGTGGCGCATTTGAAGGCGCAGGGCCGCCCCGAATATCTGGAGACCGTAACGGCCGACGAGGATGAAGAGGAAGAGGAAGACGACCAGGGAGCGGTCTTCGACAAGGGAGCCGTTGCCGCCGAGGACGGCGATTCCAGCTATGACGAGGCGGTCAAGGTGGTGTTGCGCGACAAGAAATGTTCGACGTCCTACATCCAGCGCCGCCTTGGCATCGGCTACAACCGCGCCGCTTCACTGGTCGAGCGGATGGAGAAGGAGGGTCTGGTCGGCGCACCGAACCATGTCGGCAAGCGCGAGATCATGGCGGGCAAGCGCCCGCCGGCAACCATACCTGGGGATGACGGCACGGATCGATCGGCCCCTTGATCCGCAACGCATAAAAAGGCCGGTTGCCCGGCCTTTTTCGTATCGGGCATAAGCTCGCTCAGCCGATTTTCTGGCCGGTCTTTGCCCAGTCGGCGAGGAAGGCGGCAAGGCCCTTGTCGGTCAGCGGGTGATTGACCAGCGCCTTCAGGGTCGCGGGTGGCGCGGTGACGATATCGGCGCCGATGAGCGCCGCCTGCTTCACGTGGTTCACTGTGCGCACGGAAGCGGTCAGGATCTCGGTCTGGAAATCGTAATTGTCGTAGATCTGACGGATCTCCTGGATCACTTCCATGCCGTCAGAGCCGGTATCGTCGATGCGGCCGACGAAGGGCGAGATGAAGGAGGCGCCTGCCTTGGCGGCGAGCAGCGCCTGGTTGGCCGAGAAGCACAGCGTGACGTTGACCATGCGGTTCATCTCGGTGCGGATCGTCTTGCAGGCCTTCAATCCGTCCAGCGTCAACGGCACCTTGATGGCGACATTCGGTGCGATCTTGGCCAGCACCTCGGCCTCGGCCATCATCTGCTTGTATTCGGTCGCCACGACTTCCGCGGAAACCGGGCCTTCGACGATGTCGCAGATCTGCTTGGTGACCTCGGCGATTTTGCCGCCCGATTTCAGGATCAGCGACGGGTTGGTGGTGACGCCGTCGAGCAACCCCAGATCGATCAGTTCACGGATTTCCTTGATATCGGCTGTGTCGGCAAAAAATTTCATGGCGGTCTCCTGACGATTTCGTGGCGCCTGCGAAGGCACGTTCAGCGTTGCCCTTTGATCTAGAGCAAAGTCGGGGCAAGGTCACGCCTCATGATCGAAGATTCGCCCTTTGTCGCAGCCGCACCGGTGCTGGTGCCGATGCCGGCCGAACGCCCCTACACCTATGCCGTGCCGGCCGGCATGTGGGTGGTGCCGGGTTCGATCGTGCGCGTGCCGCTCGGGCCGCGCCAGGTCGCGGGCATCGTCTGGGACGGCGTGGTCGAGCAGGTCGATGCGAGGAAATTGCGCCCGATCGAACAGGTTTTCGACTGTCCGCCGATCGATCGCGCCATGCGCCGCTTCGTCGACTGGGTGGCGCAATACACGCTGTCGGCGCCGGGCATGGTGGCGCGCATGCTGTTGCGTGCGCCGGAAGCCTTCGATCCCGAACCCTGGATCGAAGGGCTGCAGCGGACGCTCGTCATGCCCGATCGGATGACGGATGCGAGGACGCGGGTGCTGGAGACAGCCGAAGGCGGGCTGGCCTGGACGCGCTCGGGGCTGGCGCATGCCGCCGGCGTGTCGTCGACGGTGATCGAGGGGCTGAAAGCGCAAGGCGTGTTCGAAACGGTGATGATCCCGCCGCGCCCGGTGGTGGCCGCACCCGACCCAAGCTATGCCGTGCCGGACCTGATGCCGGACCAGAACGACGCCGCGTCGATGCTGCGCGCCAATGTGGCGGCCGGTGCGTTCAACGTCGCGCTGCTCGACGGCGTCACCGGATCCGGCAAGACGGAGGTCTATTTCGAGGCGGTGGCGGCCGCGCTCGATCAGGGAAAACAGGTGCTGATCCTGCTGCCGGAAATCGCGCTGACGCATGCTTTCCTCGAACGCTTCCAGCAGCGCTTCGGCGCCAAGCCGGGGGAATGGCATTCCGATCTGCCGCCCAGGATGCGCGAAAAAGTCTGGCGGCAAGTGGCGGAAGGGGGCGTGCGTGTCGTCGCCGGCGCACGCTCGGCGCTGTTCCTGCCGTTCAAGGAACTTGGCCTGATCGTGGTCGACGAGGAGCACGACCCGGCCTACAAGCAGGAAGACCGTGTCTTCTACAATGCGCGCGACATGGCTGTCGTGCGCGGGCATATTGGCGGCTTTCCGGTGGTCCTGGCGTCGGCGACGCCGTCGGTCGAAAGCCGGGTCAACGCAAGCCAGGGCCGCTATGCCAGGGCTGTTCTTTCCGCCCGCTTCGCTGAGGCGGCACTTCCCGATCTCAAGTCGATCGACATGCGCCGCGCGCCGCCGGCCCGTGGCGGCTTCCTGTCGCCGGTGCTGATCGACCATATGCGCAAGACGCTGGAGAAGCAGGAACAGTCGCTGCTGTTCCTCAACCGGCGCGGCTATGCGCCGCTGACGCTGTGCCGGGTCTGCGGCCATCGCTTCGGCTGCCCGGTGTGCTCGGCCTGGCTGGTCGAACACCGCTTTCGCGGCCAGTTGGTGTGTCATCATTGCGGTCACAATGAGCGCCGTCCGGAAGCCTGCCCCGAATGCGGCACGCTCGACCACCTGGTCGCTTGCGGGCCGGGGGTCGAGCGCATCGCCGAAGAGGTCGTCACGCATTTCCCGGACGCGCGTACCATCGTGCTGTCGTCGGATATAATGGGGGGTGTACGACGGTTGCGGCTGGAACTGGAGGCTATCGCCAACGGCGAGGCCGATATCGTCATCGGCACGCAACTGGTCGCCAAGGGTCATAATTTCCCGAACATGACGCTGGTCGGCGTCGTCGATGCCGATCTGGGCCTTGCCAATGGCGATCCGCGCGCCGCCGAGCGCACCTTCCAGCTGCTCAGCCAGGTGACCGGCCGTGCCGGCCGCACCGGCAAGAAGAGCCTTGGCCTGCTGCAGACCTTCCAGCCCGACCATCCGGTGATGCGGGCGATCGTCTCCGGCGATGCCGAGTCTTTCTACCAGCGCGAGATTTCAGAGCGCGAACGCGCTGCCTTGCCGCCCTTCGGCCGGCTGGCAGGCGTCATCGTCAGCGCGGTGACGCGGGCGGAAGCGGAAGGCCATGCACGCGGCCTGCGCCGCTCCGCACCGGAGGCGCCGGATCTGTTCGTGCTCGGGCCGGCGGAAGCGCCATTATCGTTGCTCGGCGGTCGCCACCGCTTCCGCCTGCTGATCCAGGGCGAACGGCGCGCCGACATGCAGAGCTTCATCCGCACCATGCTGGCCAACGGGCCGAAACAGCGCGGCTCGGTTCGGGTGCAGGTCGACATCGACCCGCAGAGCTTTTTGTAAGCTCGCTGAACATCTCGTTAGGCGCCGAGTTCGGCCTCAAACGGATTCAGACTTGCGACCTTCAGAGCGTCGAAATGGCGGTTGTTCGCGGTAAGGATCGTCAAATCGTGCACAAGCGCGGTAGCAGCGATCAGGATATCGGGAAGACCTGGGTTGCGCCCAAGAGCAATCGCCATATCTTCCATTTCTCCCGCCCGTCTGGCGATGGCGGAGCCTACCGACAGGAGCCGTTCATCAAATTCATCCAGCAGACTGTCCAGCCAGCGCTCCAGTCGTTCCGCTCGCTGAGTGCCCCCGGCACGCCTCAACTTGGCAACGCCCTTCTGGACTTCAGCCGCTGCTATAGCCGGAATATACCAAGTGTGGCGCCGCCCCGTATGCGACAGCCAAGTCTGGAAAGCGGGCGGAAGTGCAGCACGATCGGGAGCGAACACCGACAACACCGACGTGTCGAGAAGATATCCGTTCAAAAATCAAAATCCCTGAGGATCGATTGATCTCTTTCAAGCACGATGCCGCCCGGATATTTGAGAAGGAAGTCGATGAAGGCGTCGTTACGATCCGGGTAGAGCTTGCGGGCCTCTTCGATCGGTACAACCGCCGCGGCAGGTTTGCCATGCTTTGTGATGATTGTAGGCTCGCCGTTTTCGGCAGCTTCCACGAGCGCGGAGAAACTTGCTTTGGCCTCTCGTACCTGCATTGTCTTCATGGCCGAGCTCCTTGTGGTCTCATGGGGTCATAATATAGAAATCGTACGGGAAAGGAACAGCCCGTCATGAAAACCCTCGGCCTGCTCGGGGGCATGAGCTGGGAATCGACCGCCATCTACTACCGCCTGCTCAACGAGATCGTGCGCGAGCGGCTGGGCGGTCTGCATTCGGCGAGGCTGCTGCTCTGGTCGTTCGATTTCGCCGAGATCGCCGAACGGCAGCATGATGGCGACTGGGACGGTGCCGGTGCACTGCTGATCGATGCCGCACACAAACTTGAGGCCGGCGGTGCGGAGGGCCTGCTTCTGTGCACCAACACCATGCACAGACTGGCCGACCAGGTGCAGGCGGCTGTGTCGATCCCGCTGATCCATATCGCCGACGCCACCGCGGCCACGGTCAGGCAGGCCGGCCTGCGGCGGCCGGCGCTGCTGGCAACGCGGTTCACCATGGAGCAGGACTTCTACAAGGGCCGGCTTGCCGACAAATATGGCCTGTCGCCGGTGGTGCCGGATTCGGCCGGGCGCGACATGGTGCATCGCGTCATCTACGAGGAACTCTGTCAGGGCATCGTCACCGAAGCCTCGAAGGCGGCCTATGTCGCCGAGGCAAACCGCTTGCGCCGCGACGAAGCCGCCGACAGCCTGATCATGGGCTGCACCGAGATCACCATGCTCATCGGCCAGGATGATTTCGACATCCCGGTTTTCGACACGACGCGCATCCATGCCGGGGCGGCGGTGGAATTCGCACTCGGTTGATGCGCGTCTCCTAAAGTGGCTGAAGCCATCTGGCGCCGGCTCTTTCCTTCGCTAGAATGTCGGCGATTTTTCAAAACAGGCATTTCGAGGGGACACGATGGATTTTGCGCTTCCATGGCCGACGAGCCAGGGCGAATGGCTGGCCTGGTCGAGCGCGGTCTTCACCGTGCTGCTCGGTCTTCTGTTTTTCCTGGCGCCGGGGCTGGCGTTCCGTATCCTGCGCCTGCAGGCGAAACCCGAGAAGGCGGCGGCGATCGCCGAGGGGCGCGGCCGCATGTCGGGCTTCTATCTCGGAGTCGGCCTGTGCTGCATCCTGCTCGCGCAGCCGCTGGTCTACATGGCGCTCGGATTTTCCTGGCTGTTCACCGCCTTCGGCCGGCTGCTGTCGATGATGTCGGACGGCGCCAATACACCTTTCAATTGGGTTTCCATTGTGGTGGAATTGGCGCTCGCGGCCTTACCGCTCGCCTTTGCCTTCGGCTTTGTGCCCTGAATCCTGGGGTATTCAGGCGCGCAGGACGCTGATCTTTCGCCGGATGCGACAATAGTGCCTGAAAACCATGCGGAACGACGCATTGCGGTCTTAAAATGCCTGTGCTAGACGGCAATCGACTTTCGGCCGGGGATAGCGGAAGCCGCGCCTCCGTGCTTGAAAAAATGCAGTAAGGTCAAAGATTTAGCCAGAGTTTTTGCTCGCGCCAACAATCTGCGGCCTGTCAGACAAGAGAAAAGACGGTCCGTGGCTCAATCGTCATCGCCAATCTCAGGTGTCGCAGAACGCTATGCCGGTTCGCTGTTCGAACTGGCATCGCAGGCAAATTCCGTGGCCAAGGTCGAGGCCGACCTCACCAGTTTCGAGGCCATGCTCGCGGGCAGTGCCGACCTGACCCGGCTGATCAACAGCCCGGTATTCTCCAGCGAGGACCAGGCCAAGGCCATCGGGGCGATCGCCGACAAGGCCGGCATCACCGGCCTGACCGGCAATTTCCTGCGCGTGGTCGCCAAGAACCGCCGCCTGTTCGCGGTGCCCGGCATGATCAAGGCGTTCCGCCAGATCGCCGCTGAACACCGTGGCGAGGCCGCCGCCGAGGTGACGTCGGCTCATGAGCTGACCGCGGCCCAGCAGGCCGAACTCAAGGCGGCGCTGAAGGGCGTTGCCGGCAAGGACGTGACCATTTCCGTCACCGTCGATCCGTCACTGCTCGGCGGGCTGGTGGTCAAGATGGGCTCGCGCCAGATCGATACGTCACTCAAAACCAAACTCAATTCGCTCAAGCTTGCACTGAAAGAGGTCGGCTGATGGACATCCGCGCCGCGGAAATTTCCGCAATTCTGAAAGACCAGATCAAGAATTTCGGCAAGGAGGCCGAGGTCTCCGAAGTCGGACAGGTGCTGTCCGTCGGTGACGGTATCGCCCGCGTTTATGGCCTCGACAATGTCCAGGCCGGCGAAATGGTCGAATTCCCCGGCGGCATCCGCGGCATGGCGCTCAACCTCGAAGCCGACAATGTCGGCGTCGTCATCTTCGGCGCCGACCGCGACATCAAGGAAGGCGACATCGTCAAGCGCACCGGCGCCATCGTCGACGTTCCCGTCGGCCCCGGCCTGCTCGGCCGCGTCGTCGACGCGCTCGGCAACCCGATCGACGGCAAGGGCCCGATCAAGGCGACCGAACGCAAGCGTGTCGACGTTAAGGCGCCGGGCATCATTCCGCGCAAATCGGTCAACGAGCCGATGTCGACCGGCCTCAAGGCCATCGACGCGCTGATCCCGGTCGGCCGCGGCCAGCGCGAGCTGGTCATCGGTGACCGCCAGACCGGCAAGACCGCCATCATCCTCGATACAATGCTCAACCAGAAGTCGGTGCACGACAACGGCCCGGAAAAGGAAAAGCTCTACTGCGTCTACGTCGCCGTCGGCCAGAAGCGTTCGACCGTCGCGCAGTTCGTCAAGGTTCTGGAAGAGCGCGGCGCGCTCGAATACTCGATCATCATCGCCGCCACCGCTTCCGACCCGGCGCCGATGCAGTTCCTGGCGCCGTTCGCCGGCTGCACCATGGGCGAATATTTCCGCGACAACGGCATGCATGCGCTGATCAGCTATGACGATCTGTCGAAGCAGGCCGTCGCCTATCGCCAGATGTCGCTGTTGCTGCGCCGCCCGCCGGGCCGCGAAGCCTATCCCGGCGACGTCTTCTACCTGCACTCGCGCCTGCTCGAGCGCGCTGCCAAGCTCAACGACGATCTGGGCGGCGGATCGCTGACCGCCCTGCCGATCATCGAGACGCAGGCCAACGACGTGTCGGCCTATATCCCGACCAACGTGATCTCGATCACCGACGGCCAGATCTTCCTCGAAACCAACCTGTTCTTCCAGGGCATCCGTCCGGCCGTCAACGTCGGCCTGTCGGTCAGCCGCGTGGGCTCGGCCGCGCAGATCAAGGCGATGAAGCAGGTTGCCGGCTCGATCAAGGGCGAGCTCGCGCAGTACCGCGAAATGGCTGCCTTCGCGCAGTTCGGTTCGGATCTCGACGCCGCCACGCAGCGCCTGCTCAACCGCGGATCGCGCCTGACCGAACTCCTGAAGCAGCCGCAGTTCTCGCCGCTGAAGACGGAAGAGCAGGTCGCGGTGATCTTCGCCGGCGTCAACGGCTATCTCGACAAGCTGCCGGTCAACCAGGTCGGCAAGTTCGAGCACGGCCTGCTCAGCCACATGCGTGCGGCGGGCAAGGACGTTCTCGACGCCATCCGCAAGGAAAAGGCGCTTTCGGACGATCTGCGCGCCAAGCTCAAGGCCGAGATCGACGCCTTCGCCAAGACCTTCGCCTAAGCGAAGCGCCAGTCCGGATGAGACAAGACGGGATCAGGTTTGAAGCATGCCTTCATTAAAAGACCTTCGTAACCGTATCGCCTCGGTCAAGGCGACGCAGAAGATCACCAAGGCGATGCAGATGGTCGCCGCGGCGAAGCTGCGCCGTGCGCAAGAGGCGGCGGAAGCGGCGCGTCCCTATTCGGAGCGCATGGGTTCCGTGCTGGCAAACATCACCCAGGCGATCGGCGGTGGCGGCGATGCCCCGGCGCTGATGACGGGCACCGGCAAGGACGCCGTGCATCTGCTCGTGGTCTGCACCGCCGAGCGCGGCCTGTGCGGCGGCTTCAATTCGCAGATCGCCCGTCTTGCCCGCGATCACATCCGCCGGCTTCTGGCCGACGGCAAGCAGGTCAAGATCATCTGCGTCGGCAAGAAGGGCTTCGACATCCTGCGCCGCGACTATGCATCGATGATCATCGACCGTGTCGATCTGCGCGAGGTCAAGACGCTCGGCTTCGTCAATGCCGATGCGATCGCCAAGAAGGTCATCCATCTCTTCAACGAGGGCGCCTTCGACATCTGCACGCTGTTCTATTCGCAGTTCAGGTCGGTGATCAGCCAGATCCCGACCGCGCAGCAGATCATCCCGGCCAGCACCGCTTCGGCTCCGGCCGCGGCGGTGGATGGCGGCAGCGCCGTCTATGAATATGAGCCGGAGCCGGGCGAAATCCTCTCCGACCTCATCCCGCGCAACATCTCCGTGCAGGTTTTCCGGGCGCTGCTCGAAAACGCCGCCGGCGAAATGGGGGCCAAGATGAGCGCCATGGACAATGCGACGCGCAACGCCGGCGAGATGATCAACAAGCTGTCGATCACCTACAACCGCCAGCGGCAGGCGCAGATCACCAAGGAACTGATCGAAATCATTTCGGGCGCCGAGGCGCTCTAGGCGCGGTCCGCGGGTGACTGTCCCGCGAACCGGACCGCGTGAGAAACAAAGGACGAAAAGGGTAAAGACGATGGCGAAAGCAGCGACCCCCCAGAAGGCAACTCCGAAGGCGGCAGCCCCCAAGGCAGCAGCCCCCGTGAAAGCGGCCAGGGCTCCGGCAGCGGCCGCAAAGGCTGCTCCGGCCAAGGCAGCAGCGGCGCCGGCCAAGGCCGTGGCCGCCAAGACGCAGGCCGTGGCCACGAAAGCCACCGGCGTTGTCGGCAAGGTTCGCCAGGTCATCGGCGCCGTTGTCGACGTGCAGTTCGGCGATCACCTGCCGGCGATCCTGAACGCGCTCGAGACGACCAATGTCGGCAACCGCCTGGTGCTCGAAGTAGCCCAGCATCTGGGTGAAAACACCGTGCGCTGCATCGCCATGGACTCAACCGAAGGTCTGGTGCGCGGCCAGGAAGTGCGCGACACCGGCGCTCCGATCACCGTGCCGGTCGGCCCGGGCATGCTCGGCCGCATCATCAACGTCATCGGCGAGCCGGTCGACGAAGAAGGCCCGGTCGACGCAAGCGAAATGCGCTCGATCCATCAGCCGGCTCCGACCTATGTCGAGCAGTCGACGGAAGCCCAGATCCTGATCACCGGCATCAAGGTGCTCGACCTCTTGGCGCCTTACGCCAAGGGCGGCAAGATCGGCCTGTTCGGCGGCGCCGGCGTCGGCAAGACCGTGCTGATCCAGGAACTGATCAACAACATCGCCAAGGCACATGGCGGCTATTCGGTGTTCGCCGGCGTCGGCGAGCGCACCCGCGAAGGCAACGATCTCTATCACGAGTTCATCGAATCCGGCGTCAACAAGAAGGGCGGCGGCGAAGGCTCCAAGGCAGCGCTGGTGTACGGCCAGATGAACGAGCCGCCGGGCGCGCGCGCCCGTGTCGGCCTGACCGGCCTGACGGTCGCCGAATATTTCCGCGACCAGGGCCAGGACGTGCTGTTCTTCGTCGACAACATCTTCCGCTTCACGCAGGCGGGTTCCGAAGTGTCGGCTCTGCTCGGCCGCATCCCGTCGGCCGTGGGCTACCAGCCGACGCTCGCCACCGACATGGGCGCGCTGCAGGAACGCATCACCACCACCACCAAGGGCTCGATCACCTCGGTGCAGGCGATCTACGTGCCGGCCGACGACTTGACCGATCCGGCGCCGGCGACCTCGTTCGCTCACCTTGACGCGACGACGACGCTCAACCGTTCGATCGCAGAGAAGGGCATCTATCCGGCCGTCGATCCGCTGGACTCGACCTCGCGCATGCTCGACCCGCTGGTCGTCGGCGACGAGCATTATGGCGTCGCCCGCCAGGTGCAGTCGATCCTCCAGCGCTACAAGTCGCTGCAGGACATCATCGCCATCCTGGGCATGGACGAGCTCTCGGAAGAGGACAAGCAGACCGTGGCCCGCGCCCGCAAGATCGAGCGCTTCCTGTCGCAGCCCTTCTTCGTCGCCGAAGTGTTCACCGGCGCGCCGGGCAAGCTGGTCGACCTCGCCGACACCATCAAGGGCTTCAAGGGCCTTTGCAACGGCGATTACGACCACCTGCCGGAAGCCGCCTTCTACATGGTCGGCGGCATCGAGGAAGCGGTCGAGAAGGCACAGCGCCTGGCGGCTGAAGCGGCGTAAATAAAGCGAATAGGGAGTAGTCAGTAGTCAGTAGTGAATAGCAGCTGGGCGAGTCGGATAGTTGTTCTCTCGCCTTACTTCCTACTCACTATTCCCTACTCACTAAATTGACATGGCTGAAGCTTTCAAGTTCGAACTGGTTTCCCCGGAGCGCCTGCTGGTTTCCGCCGAGGTCGAGTCGGTCGTCATCCCGGGCGCCGAAGGCGAGATGACCGTCATGGCTCATCACGCGCCGGTCATGACCACGATCAAGCCGGGTGTCGTCACGGTGAAGAGCGCCTCGGGCAGCGAAGAACGCTATGTCGTGTTCGGCGGCTTCGCCGACATCGTCCCGGCCGGCTGCACGCTGCTGGCGGAATCGGCTGTCGCGGTGAAGGATGTCGACCGCGCCGATCTCGCCCGCCGCATCCAGGAAGCCAAGGAAGATGCCGCCGACGCCAAGGACGACCAAGCGCGCAGCAAGGCCGAACAATTCCTTAGCCAGCTCACAACGCTGGAAGGCGCCATCCTGCCGGCCTGAAACTCGTCGCGGGACAACGGGTTGAAGCGGGGCCTTGCCCCGCTTTTTTGTTTGTCGGGATATTATGGCGTGAGAGTGGGTGTGGCGGCGGTGCTGGAGTTGCGTGCCGACATCAAGGTTCTCAACCGCTCGCGCCTTACTGTCCTTCGGCTTCTATGCCGAGCGCGGCGAAGGCCAAAGTCGGGCCGTCTCGTCGCAGGTGGACGAGATGGACGGCCACGAGTTCGATCAGCGTCTGGCGCTCGGCGTGATCCCGGGCGAAGCCGGCCATGTCAAACACCGCCGTCGCGGTTTCGTTCGCCGGCAGCTGCTGGTCCAAAAGCGCGGTCATCGGCGCATCGAGCGGATCGGTGAAATGGCCTTCCGGCAACGTCTTTCCGCGCGCCGCGCAGGCGGCGATCCAGGCAGCCACCACCAGCGTGAGATGGACCAGCTCGGTGCCGGCTTCGAGGCACTCGACAGCCGAGGCGATAATGCGCTGCGGCAGTTTCTGGCTGCCGTCATTGGCGATCTGCGCCGTACGGTGGGCAAGTGCCGTGTTCGAAAAACGCTCGGCAAGCTCGGCGGTATAGGCTGATGGGTCGAGGCCGGCGTCGTCCGGCAATGTTGTTATGGCCTCTTGCCATAGCGCGTCGACGAACCGCCGGATCGCCGGATCGGCGAAGGCACTGTCGACCGTCGCATGGCCACAGAGCAGGCCGAGATAGGCGATGCCCGAATGCGCGCCGTTGAGCAGCCTCAGCTTCATGTCCTCGAAGGGAGCGACATCCCCAACCATGGTGACGCCGAATTTTTCCCAGGCCGGACGGCCCGTCGGGAAATCGTCCTCGATCACCCACTGGCGGAAGGGTTCCGTCATCACGGGCCAGGCGTCGTCGATACCAAGCTCGCCCGCTATCCGCGCCCTGTCGGCGTCGGTCGTGGCCGGCACGATGCGGTCGACCATGCTTGAGGGAAATGCGACGTGACCGGCGATGTGGGCGGCCATTCCGGCATTGCCCGCCGAACCGGCACTGCCATCGCGCAACGCAGCGAATTCGATCAGCAGCCGGTGCAAGGTGGCGCCGTTGGCCGGCAGGTTATCGCAACAAAGCACGGTAAAGGGCGCGGTGCCGGCAGCCAGCCTCCGGGCGAGCGCTTCGGTCAGAAAACCATGCGCCGTCTTCGGTGTTCGCGGATTGGCCAGGTCGTGGACGATGTCGGCATGCGCCGCGTCCAATCCGCCGCCGGCCGCCCGCAAATAGGCTTTCTCGGTGATCGTCAGCGTCACGATGCGGGTACGCGGATCGGCCAGCACCGCCAGAACCGCTTCCGGGTCTTCCGGCGCCACCAGCAGCGAGCCGATCGAGCCGATGACATGCAGCTTCTCGCCGCCGCTGCCACGCACCGCCAAGGTGTAGAGCCCGTCCTGCGGCGCCAGCGCGTCGCGCGTATCGGCGCTGCGCAACGACACGCCTGATATGCCCCAGTCCGTTTCGCCGGCCGCCAGGCATTCATCGATATAGGCTGCCTGGTGTGCGCGGTGAAAGGCGCCGACGCCCAGATGCACGATGCCCGGCGTGATCGCGCCACGATCATATCGAGGCGCGGCGACCTTGGCCGGCAATGCCTGCGCCGTGCGGTTGGAAAGGCGGCGGTCTGTCATCGGTGGGCACTCATCTCGTGGAACGATTTGCGGGGTAACACTGACGGCGTCCGCCGACAATGCTCAGCTTCGCCTAGGAGTCATCATACAACAATCCAATTTTTGTATGTTGACATTATTTCTGACCGATCCTACCCATGGAGCCGGAGGATGGCCGTGGCACTGACCAATACGGATTTGCTATTTTCAGCCGAGGCGCGTCCTCTATCGATCGCCCGCGCTCTCTATGCCGGCATCAAGGATCTGCCCATCATCAGCCCGCACGGCCATACCGACCCGCGCTGGTATGCGCTGAACGAGCCGTTCCCCGATCCCGCGCAACTGCTCATCGTGCCGGACCACTATATTTTTCGCATGCTGTTCAGTCAGGGCGTGCGGCTGGAGGCTCTCGGCGTGCCGACCCTCGATGGGGAGCCCGTCGAGACCGACGGCAGGGCGATCTGGCGGTTGTTCGCCGAACACTATTACCTCTTTCGTGGCACGCCGACCCGATTGTGGTTCGACCATGTCCTTGCGCATCTGTTCGGCATCGAAGAGCCGTTGAGTGCCGCGACCGCCGACCGCCATTACGATACGATCGCAACGCTGCTGCAGTGGGAGAACTTCCGCCCTCGCGCGCTGTTCGAGCGCTTCAACATCGAGGTCATCGCGACGACGGAAGGCGCGCTCGACGATCTCAAATGGCACCAGATGATCCGCGACAGCGGCTGGGAGGGCCGTGTCGTCACTGCCTATCGGCCAGACGCCGTCGTCGATCCCGATTTCGAAGGCTTTTCGGCCAATCTCGATCGGCTCGGCGAGATCACCGGCTGCGACACCGGGATCTGGGCTGGTTATCTCGACGCACATCGCCAGCGGCGCGCCTTCTTCAAGAGCTTCGGCGCGACTTCGTCGGATCACGGGCATCCGACGGCGGAGACCGCCAATCTTTCCAACGCGGCGGCGCAGGAGCTGTTCAACCGGGTCCGCGCCGGCTCGCAGGATGAGCGCGAGCGAAAATTGTTTCGCGCGCAGATGCTGACCGAGATGGCCAAGATGAGCCGGGACGACGGGCTGGTCATGCAGATCCATCCCGGCTCCATGCGCAATCATTCGGCTTCCGCTTTCCAGAAATTCGGCAGGGACAAGGGTTTCGATATCCCGACCCGGACCGACTATGTCACGGCATTGAAGCCATTACTGGACTGCGTCGGGCTGGAGCGCGACCTGACCGTCATCCTGTTCACGCTGGATGAAACCAGCTACGCGCGCGAACTGGCGCCGCTGGCCGGCGTCTATCCGGCGCTGAAGCTCGGGCCGGCCTGGTGGTTCCACGACAGCCCGGAAGGCATGCGCCGGTTCCGCGAGATGACCACCGAGACCGCCGGCTTCTACAACACGGTCGGCTTCAACGACGACACGCGCGCCTTTCCGTCGATACCGGCCCGCCACGACGTGGCGCGGCGGGTCGACTGTGCGTTCCTAGCGCGTCTCGTCGCCGAGCACAGGCTGCGTGAGGACGAGGCGCATGAACTCGCGAAGGAGCTTGCCTACACGCTTGCCAAGAATGCGTACCGGCTCTGAGCCGGGCGTTTCGATTTTCAAAGGGAGGAAGTCATGTTGCATTTTTCGAAATTGACGGCGGCGGCGACATTCGCCATCGGTTCGCTGCTGATCGGCGCTGCCAACGCCGAAACCGTGCTGCGATCCTCGGATACCCATCCGGACGGCTACCCGACCGTCGAGGCGGTCAAGTACATGGGCGACCTGATCAAGCAGCGCACCGCCGGCCGCTATTCGATCGAGGTCTATCACTCGGCGCAGCTCGGCGAGGAAAAGGACACAATCGAGCAGACCCAGGCCGGCGTCATCGACCTCGACCGCGTCTCGATGGGACCGTTCAACGGCATCGTGCCGGAGACCGCCGTGCCGTCGCTGCCCTACATGTTCCGCTCCGTCGAGCACATGCGCCACGTCATGGACGGCGCTGTCGGCGACCAGATCCTGAAGGCGTTCGAGGCGCATGATCTCGTCGGCCTCGCCTTCTACGATTCCGGTGCTCGGTCCTTCTACAACACCAAGAAGGACATTACCTCGATGGCGGACATGAAAGGCATGAAGTTCCGCGTCATCCAGTCCGATGTGTTCGTCGACATGGTCAACGCGCTTGGCGCCAACGCCACGCCGATGGCCTATGGCGAAGTCTATTCGGCGCTGCAGACCGGCGTCATCGACGGCGCCGAAAACAACTGGCCGAGCTTCGAATCCGCCAAGCACTACGAAGTGGCCAAGCATTACACGATGGACGAACACCAGATCGTGCCGGAAGTGCTGGTCATGTCGAAGGCAAGCTGGGACAAGCTCTCGCCGGAAGACCAGGCGATCGTGCGCCAGGCAGCCAAGGACAGCGTCATCAAGATGCGCGAACTGTGGGACGCGCAGGAGAAGAAGTCGCGCGGCATCGTCGAGGCCGCGGGCGTCAAGGTCAGCGAGATCGACAAACAGCCGCTGATCGACGCGATGAAGCCCGTCTACGACAAGTACTTGTCGACGCCCGAACTGAAGGACCTGGCCGCCCGCATACAGGCCGAGAAATGAACGGCAGGGGCAATGGATCGAGCAGCGCGGAGGCCCCCGCGCTGCCTTCGGACGTGTCGGCCATGCGAGGATTCTGGCTGGGTGCGGAGCGGGTCCTGTCAGGGCTTGCCAGGCTGGCGCTTTGGATCAGCGGCGCCGGCCTGACGCTGATGACGATCATCATCTTCTGGCAGGTCTTCTCGCGCTATGTGTTGAACCGTTCGCCGAGCTGGACGGAATCCTTCTCGGTTCTGCTGATGGGCTGGTTCATTTTTCTCGGCGCCGCCGTCGGCGTGCGCGAACGCACCCATCTTGGCTTCGACGTGCTGCTCTATGTCCTGCCTGTTTCGGCCAAGGCGGTACTGCGCAGCATTTCCGACCTTGTCGTGCTGGCCTTCGGCGCCGGCATGATCGTCTATGGCGTGCAATTGGCCAGGCTGACCTGGAACACGGTCATGCCGTCACTTGCCCTGCCGGGCGGCGTCAGCTTCCTGCCGGTCATCCTGGGTGGGGCGCTGGTCTGCCTGTTTTCGCTGGAACGGCTGGCCGGGCGCTTTGCCGGCCTGCCCGTCGACGCCGACATACATGCAACCGGCGAGGAGCCGTGAACCATGGCCCTGATCGTCCTCTTCGGCACCTTCGTGTTCCTGCTGGTCATCGGCACGCCGATCGCCTTCTGTCTCGGCGTTGCCAGCTTTGCCACGATCCTCACGCTTGGCTTGCCGCCGGTCGTGGTGTTCCAGCGGCTGAATTCCGGCGTCAGCGTCTTTTCGCTGATGGCCATCCCGTTCTTCATCTTCGCCGGAGACCTGATGGTGCGCGGTGGTATCGCCGCGCGGCTGGTCGCGCTGGCAGGCTCCCTGGTCGGTCATTTGCGCGGCGGTCTGGGGCAGGTCAACATCGCCGCATCGACCATGTTCGGTGGCATCTCCGGCTCGGCGGTGGCGGATGCGTCGGCGGTCGGCGGGCTGATGATCCCGCAGATGAAGGCGCGCGGCTACGGCGTCGACTATGCCGTCAACATCACCTCGGTCGGGGCCATCATCGCGCTTCTCATTCCACCGTCCCACAACATGATCATCTATTCGATCTCCGCCGGCGGCCGGATCTCGATCGCCGACCTGTTCACGGCTGGCGTGCTGCCCGGTCTGCTGCTGGCGTTGTCGCTGATGATAACGGCCTATTGGGTCGCCAGCCGCCGGGGATATCCGACGGAGCCCTTCGCCGGCTTCGGCCGGGCCTTGCAGCTGCTTGTCGCGGCCATTCCCGGGCTCATCCTGATCGCCATCATCTTCGGTGGCGTCAGGTCCGGTGTCTTCACCGCGACCGAGAGTTCCTGCATCGCCATCGTCTACGCCTTCCTGGTGACGCTGATCATCTACCGCTCGATGAGCTGGGGCGACTTCGTCGCGGCGACGACGGCGTCGGTGCGCACCACGGCCATGGTGCTGATGATCATCGGCTGCGCGGCGGCCTTCGGCTGGTTGCTCGCCTATCTTAGGGTACCGGCGGCACTGGTCGCCTTTCTGCAGTCGGTGTCCGACAACAAGCTGGTGATCCTGCTGCTGATCAACGTCGTCCTGCTCATTCTCGGCACCTTCATGGACATGTCGCCGCTGATCATCATCACGACGCCGATCTTCCTGCCTGTCGTCATGGCCTATGGGGTCGATCCCGTGCATTTCGGCGTGATCCTCATCCTCAATCTCGGCATCGGGCTTTGCACGCCACCGGTCGGCGCTGTTCTGTTCGTCAGCTGCGCCATCGGGCGAATTCCGATCTGGACCGCGATGCGCTCGATCTGGCCATTCTACGGCGCCGCCTTCGCCGTGCTGATGCTTGTCACCTATGTGCCGGAAATCTCATTGTGGCTGCCGGGCCTGTTCCATTAGAGCGGTTCGGCGATCGTTGGAATCGTTGAACCGCTCTAACTCTTTGTGTTTACGCAATTCCACGCGGAAAGCCGCTACGCACTTTTCGTGGAATTGCACTAGGAGGTTACCGAGGTGTCCGATACCGCAAACGACCTCAGGGTCGAGAGAAAACCCAAGCTGTCGGAAACCGTCGTGGGGGCGATCCGCAAGCAGTTGCAGGCGGGCGAGATCCTGCCCGGCCACAAGCTGCCGACCGAGGGCCAGCTGACCGAAACCTTCGGCGTCAGCCGAACCGTCATCCGCGAGGCGCTGGCCAAGCTTGCCGCCGACGGTCTGGTCGAGCCGCGACAGGGCGCCGGGGTGTTCGTCACAGAGCATATTTCGACCATGTTCGGGGCGCTCGCCGCCGACATGGGAGCCAAGGATTCGGTCGCGCTCAACGTGCTCGAGGTGCGGCTGGCGATCGAGATCGAATCGGCTGGGCTCGCTGCCATCCGTCGCAACGCCGCGCAGGAGGCGGCGATCCAGGAAGCCTTCTTCGAGTTCGAGCGGCTGCTGCTCGACAGCCAGCCGACCGGTCCGGCCGACCTCGCCTTCCATCGCGCCATCGCCAGCGCCACCAATAACCCCTTCTATGTCGAGATGCTCGACGTGCTCGGCCGGCGCGCCATTCCGTGCGACGTGACCTCGCCCTGGTCGACCGAACTGGCGCAGTCCGACAGCTACCAGCGCGGGCTGCAGCGCGAGCATCTGGTGATCCTGAACGCGATCACGGCAGGCGATGCCGAAGCCGCGCGCGAGGCGATGCGCACCCATCTCGGCGCCAGCCAGCAGCGTTACCGCGAGCGGCTGCAGGCGCGGCAGGCCTACTACGCCAGCTCGGTCAAGGCGGCCGCAGGCGAATGATCCACCGAAAGCCAGGACAGAAATGAGCCAGAACCACACCGACTACACATCGCGCTTCGCCATCGACCCGGCGGCGGCGGCCGCCATGGGAACGGATGAGCTGCGCCATAATTTCCATATCGAGGATCTCTTCCAGCCCGGGCGCATCAGCCTGACCTACACGCACTACGACCGCATGATCGTCGGCGGCGCCGTGCCTGCGGCAACGGCATTGCCACTGGAAGCGATCAAGCCGACCGGCACCAAGGGGTTTCTCGACCGGCGCGAATTGATCGCCGTCAACATCGGCGGTGCCGGCACGATCGAAGCCGGCGGCCAGTCCTTCGACCTGCGGGCGCGCGACATGCTCTATCTCGGCATGGGCACCTACACGGTTTCCTTCGCTTCTGCCGATAGGAACGACCCCGCCAAGTTCTATCTGCTCAGCGCCCCGGCGCATCAGGCTCATCCCAGCCGGCTGATCCGCCTCGATGACGCCAAGCGCCTCGATCTCGGCAGCAAGGAGGCCTGCAACGAGCGCTCGATCTTCCAGTTCATCCATGCCGGGGGAACAAAAACCTGCCAGCTCGTCGTCGGCATGACGCAGCTGGCGCCGGGCTCGATCTGGAACACCATGCCATGCCATGTGCATGACCGGCGCATGGAGGCCTACCTCTATTTCGACCTGCCCGAGGCGGCCCGCGTCTTCCACTTCATGGGCGAGCCGGACGAGACACGTCACATCGTCATGCGCAACGAGGAGGCGGTGCTGTCGCCGGGCTGGTCGATCCACTCAGGCGCCGGCACGTCCAACTATGCCTTCATCTGGGCGATGGCCGGCGACAATGTCGACTACACCGATGTCGATCCGGTGGCGATGGACATGCTGCGGTGAGCGACCTCTCCGCCTTCAGCCTGGCCGGCAAGCGCATCCTGGTGACCGGCGCCAACACCGGCATCGGCCAAGGCATTGCCATCTCGGTCGCGCGCGCCGGTGGCGCCGTGATCGGCGTCGGCCGCTCATCGATGGACGACACCGCGAGCAAGGTCGGCGCGGTGGGCGGCCAATTCGAGGCGGTGAGCATCGATCTTGCCGACACGGCAGCAGTCGGACCGATGCTGGACCGCGTCTGGGATCAAAACGGTCCGATCGACGGGCTGGTCAACAATGCCGGCATCATCCGGCGCGCCGATGCCGTCGATCTCGGCGAAGCCGATTGGGACGACGTGATCGACGTCAATTTGAAGTCCGTCTTCCTGCTGTGTCAGTCCTTTGCGCGGCGCCTCCTTGCCGGTGGACGCCAGGGCAAGATCGTCAACATCGCCTCGGTGCTGAGTTTCCAGGGCGGCATCCGCGTCGCGTCCTACACGGCGTCCAAGCATGGCGTGCTCGGCATCACCAGGCTGCTCGCCTGCGAGTGGGGGGCGAAGGGCATCAACGTCAATGGCATAGCGCCGGGCTATATCGACACCAACAACACGCAGGCGCTGCGCGCCGATCCCGACCGCAGCGCGGCCATCCTCGGGCGCATTCCCGCCGGCCGCTGGGGCGAGCCCGGAGACATTGGCGATGCCGCCGTCTTCCTGCTGGCGCCGGCCTCGAACTATATGCATGGCGCGGTGGTGCCGGTGGATGGGGGATGGCTGGCGCGATGAGGAGAAGACGATGACCGAGCCGAAGATTTTCGCGCATGCCGGCCAGGGTGCCTGGACGCCGACCCCCGACGGCAATCGCCGGCGGGTTCTCCTCTCCACCGACGAACTGATGATGGTCGAATTCGGTTTCGACAAGGGTGGTGTCGGCGCCTTGCACTCGCATCCGCATGTGCAGGCGAGCTATGTCGCCGAAGGCCGTTTTGAGGTGACCATCGGCGGCCGGACCGAAATCGTCGAGACCGGCGGCAGCTTCATCGTGCCGTCCGGCCTGGTGCACGGCGTCAAGGC
The DNA here is from genome assembly GCF_006440875.1 of Mesorhizobium sp. B2-5-7. NCBI lineage: Bacteria > Pseudomonadati > Pseudomonadota > Alphaproteobacteria > Hyphomicrobiales > Phyllobacteriaceae > Mesorhizobium > Mesorhizobium sp. B2-5-7. Next base: position 244,499 of record NZ_VFUO01000002.1, read on the forward strand.
GCTCGAGGCGGGGCGGCTGGTCGACAGTTTTACGCCGCACCGCGCCGATTTCCTCGCCTGACCGGGTCGCCGACGATTTCTCGGCCAACGAAAAACCCGCGCCTCCAGGGAAGCGCGGGTTGTTGCCTGGGCGCCAATGGCGCCGCGGTACTCAAAACATCACCGCAGAGTGCGAAAGCTGCCGCATCATGGTGAAGATAGACTTAATGCGCGTCAGGTGATGCGCCTGAGCAGGCCGAAAAGCCGTTCGAACGTCTTGCCGTAGGGCGGCCGCAGAAGGCTCCCTGCGCTCAAGCGCGACTGCAGGAAGACCGGTTTCTCCTTGCTGAAGGTGCGGAAACCCCATTCGCCGTGATAGGCGCCCATGCCGCTGGCGCCGACGCCGCCGAAGGGCTGGTTCTCCTGCACCAGATGCAGCATGCAGTCGTTGATGGTGACGCCGCCGGCGACCGTCTCGCGCAGGATGCGCTGGCGGTTGCCCCTGTCATTGCCGAACCAGTAGAGCGCCAGCGGCCGGTCGGCCTGGTTCACATAAGCGATCGCGTCGTCGAGCGTGGCGTATTCGACGATCGGCAGCACCGGGCCGAAAATCTCCTCGCGCATCAGCTTCAGGTCCGAGCCTGCGTTGCTGACCAGGGTCGGCGGAAGCTTCCGGCCCGCATTGCCGAGGTCCTCGCCGGCCGGGTTGATCTCGGTGACATCGGCACCCGTGTCGCGCGCTTCCGCGATCATGGCGCGCAGACGCTGGTAATGCCGATCGCTGATGATGGCGGTATAGTCGGGGTTGTCGCGCAGCGAGGGGTAGAGCCGCGCCATGGCGATTGCGAGCTTCGCGGCGACCGTACCTGCTTGTCCCTTCGGCACCAGCAAATAGTCCGGCGCGATGCAGGTCTGCCCGGCATTCAACAGCTTGCCATAGGCGACGCTGGCAACCGCGGTGTCAAGATCGCAGGAGGGGTCGAGGATCGCCGGCGACTTCCCGCCGAGTTCGAGCGTGACCGGGGTCAGGTTGGCGGCGGCGGCGATCGCAACCTGGCGTCCGACCGCCGTCGAACCGGTGAACAGCAGATGATCGAACGGCATCGAGACGAAGGCTTTCCCCGTATCGGCATCGCCGGCGATGACGCTGAGTTCATCCGGGGCGAAATGTTCGCCAGCCAGCCTGGTCAGCAGCCCGGAAAAAGCCGGCGTCAGTTCGGAAGGCTTGACCAGCACGCGGTTGCCGGCGGCAAGCGCGGCCGTAACCGGCGCGACGGCGAGCTGAAAAGGATAATTCCAGGGAGACACGATACCGACGACGCCGAGCGGCTGCGGCACGAGGCGGTTCCTGCCTGGCAGAAACGGCAAGGTGGTGGCAACGCGGCGCTCCCGCATCCAGCCGCCGACATGGGCGAGCGCATGGCGAATGCCGGCGCGCACGACGAACAGTTCGGCCAGGCGGGTCTCATGCGCCGAGCGGCCGCCGAAGTCGGCATCGATCGCAGCGCAGATTTCGGTCTCGTGCCGCTCGGTCAGCGCCAGCAGGCGCCTCAGCCGGTCCTTGCGGACGCCAAGGTCGGGAAAGGGTTGTGCCTTGAAGGCGGCGCGCTGCAGCCGGAACCGCTCGCCCAGCAAATCCTGTCTCACCTGCAGCATCGCGCCCTCCGTGGCGTATCGGCGAGGGCAAGCTTACATCGCAACGCGGCGGAATCCATCAGGGGTGCGTGTGCCGCTGGGGAAGGCGTCGCCGGCGGTGTTGCCGAGGGCATTGAGAGGGCTGTTGTGATGGGATGAGCGGTGAGCTACTCCAAGGCCTCACAAGGAGTTGCCCTTGACCGTCTTCCCCGATCTCTCCCGTACGCGAAAAATCGCTTGCCGCCAGGTGACTGTCTGATGCCGGCTCAGGCGGCGGGCATCAGGGCCGGGGATCCCAAGCGGCGCGTCCTGAAGGAGGTGTTCGGCTTCGACGATTTTCGCCCCGGCCAGGCCGACGTGATGGATACACTGCTTAGCGGGCGCCATGTGCTGGCCGTCATGCCGACGGGCGCGGGCAAATCGCTCTGCTACCAGGTTCCGGCGCTGGTTCTGGGCGGGCTCACCCTCGTCGTCTCGCCGCTGGTGGCTCTGATGCAGGACCAGGTCGCGGCGCTGCGGCTTGCCGGCGTGGCGGCCGATACGATCAATTCCTCGCTCGACCGCGAGGCCAATGTCGCGGCCTGGCGCCGTGTGGCATCTGGCCAGACGCGGCTGCTCTATCTGGCGCCGGAGCGGCTGATGACCGAGCGCATGCTGGACGCCCTTTCCAGGCTCCACGTCAGCCTGATCGCCATCGACGAGGCGCATTGCATCTCGCAATGGGGTCCGGCGTTCCGGCCCGAATATGAGGATCTGTCCCGGTTGCGCGGTATCTTTGCCAATGTGCCGATCATCGCGGTGACGGCGACTGCCGATGAGAGCACGCGTACCGACATCGCCGCCCGCCTGTTCGCTGAGCAGGTCGAAACGCTGGTGCTCGGTTTCGACCGGCCCAACATCAAGCTGGCCATCGCGCCCAAGCAGGACAGCAAGCGCCAGCTGCTCGGCTTCATCGAGCGCCATGCGGGCAAGAGCGGCATCATCTATTGCTTGTCGCGCAAGAAAACGGAAGAGATCGCGGCCTTTCTGAAGCGCAACGGCGTCACCGCGCTCGCTTACCACGCCGGCATGAGCAAGGAGGCGCGTGAAGCCAATCAAAACGCCTTCATGACCTTGTCCGGCGTCGTCATGGTGGCAACCATCGCGTTCGGCATGGGCATCGACAAGCCTGATGTCGCCTTTGTCTTCCACACCGATATGCCGGGCAGCCTGGAAGCCTATTATCAGGAAATCGGCCGTGCCGGCCGCGACGGACGCGAGGCCGAGGCGCATATGCTTTACGGCCTTGGCGACATCCGCATGCGCCGGCTGTTCATCGACGACGAGGATGCCTCGTCAGAGCACAAGAGGCGGTCGCACCGCCGGCTCGACACGCTGATCGGCTATTGCGAGACGGCGCAATGCCGCCGCCAGGTGCTGCTCGGTTATTTCGGCGAAGAGGCCCAGGCCTGCGGCAATTGCGACAACTGCCTCGACCAGGCGCCGCGCGCCGATGGCAGTGCCGAAGCGCGGAAGATCCTGGCGGCGGTTGCAGAGAGCGGCGAGCGCTTCGGCGCGGCCCATATCATCGATATCCTGCTTGGCCACGAGACCGAGAAGGTGCTGGCGAGAGGTCATCAAACACTCAGCAGTTTCGGCACCGGCGCCGCGCACAGGAAGACAGTGTGGCTGTCGCTGATCCGGCAACTGGTGGCCGGCGGGTTCCTGATGCCGGATCCCGAGGGCCATGGCGGCCTCGCCATCTCCGAAAGCGGCCGCGTGCTCGGCCGTGGCGAGATTGCATTCCAGTATCGCGTCGAGACGCGGGACCCTCTGGCGCGCGGCAGGAAGCGTTCCGGGGAAGGCGCCGGCGCCGGAGCCGAGGGCGTCGATGCTTCGCTGCTGGCGGCGCTCAAGTCGCTGCGGCTACGGCTCGCCAAGGAGCGCCAGGTGCCGGCCTATGTGGTGTTTTCCGACCGCACGCTCATCGACATGGCCGACCGCCGCCCGCGCGACCTCGACGCGTTTGCCGAAGTGAATGGCGTGGGAGCGGCGAAGCTCAAGGAGTTTGGCGCGGTTTTTCTGGCCGCGATCGCGGCGCATCAGGCTGGCTGAAAGCCTGATGGCGAGCGGTAGGGCTGATCAGGCTGGTCGAATGAGCAGTAAAAGCCAGGTCATCAAAGTTGGGAGCGCAGCCTGCTGGCCAGCCAGTCCGAAATTTTTTCCCGCAGGGGACGCGCTTCCCATTCAGCCAGGGTGATCTGCCGGGATCTCCCAAGGTCTTGGTTGAACAGGTCGATCTGCGTGTTCGCGAAATCCCTGCCGTAGACGTTCAGACTGGCTTCATCGTTCAGCCGCAAGGAGCGTTCGTCCAGATTGGTGGAACCAAAGCTCGTCCAGATGTCGTCAACGATTAGCAGCTTGGGATGATACATGGTGGGCTGAAACTCGTAGATACGCACTCCAGCTCTAAGCAAGTCGCCCCAGAAATAGCGCGAGCCCTTCCGAACCAACGGCACGTCCGTGAGCGCATTGGGAACAATGACATCGACAGACACGCCTCGCTTCCTGGCGTCCAGGATCTGCTGGAGGGCGATGTCGTCGGGAACGAAATAGGCCATTCCGATTCGCAGGTGATCCCTGGCGGCGGCTATCGCGGCCAGCATCATCAATTCCATGTTCTCCGAGCCATTTGGCTGCGAAGAAAGTATCAGTTGGGCGCCGAGCGACCCTGCCGGTTCGGGCGGAGGGTAGAACTTCCGACCCTGCAATGTCTCACCGGTCGTCTCCAACCAATTTTCGGCAAAGGCTGCCTGGAAAGCAGGTACGGCGGTCCCTTCGATCCGATAGTGCGTATCGCGCCATTCATCCGGATTGCGGGCGTCTCCCCGCCATTTGTCGGCGATGCCGACGCCGCCCGTAAAGGCCACCCGTCCGTCGACGATGAGCAGTTTGCGATGGGTCCGGTTGTTCACACGGTCCAATGTGTACCAATGGATCGGCCGGTAGCGCTGGAACCTCACGCCGGCTCCGGTCATGATGTGGATCAGGTTTTCATCGAAAGGCAGGCTGCCGACCCAGTCGACAAGCACGCGGACCTCCACACCTTGCCGCGCCTTGGCCGCCAAGGCTTGTGCGAATTCATATCCGACGGCCCCAGACCAATAGATATAGGTCTCAAAATCGATGGTGGACCGGGCCGCGCCGATTGCCCGGAGCATCGAAGGAAAAATCTCGTCGCCGTTCACAAGGGTCTGCACCGCGTTCGCGTCGGACATCTGTCCCAGCGAGTAGCTGCTCATCGACCTCGCGAACTGCGGATCCGATGCGTCGAAGCGATGCGGGACAATCGTCCGCAAAACCCGCGGTTCAGGGGTCAGGTTTATGGCAGCCAACGTGGCCAGACCGGCGACAACCGCAACGGCCACATAGCTTAATCCCTTGAGCAGCGGGCTGAATTTTCGACCCAACCGCGTTGGCTTCGCGCCCCTCAGGAACGCCACGAGACCGGCAGCGCGCATGTCAGTCGCCCTGCTGCTTGCGATCGCGATGTTTCTCGATGTCCTCGGGCTCTTCATCGTCGATGCGGGTGATGGTCGAAGCCGAACTGTTTGATCTCAGCATTTCGTCCAACTTGGCATGAATGGCCTGGGTATCGCGATGTTCAGCCCGCTGAATGAAGAGCGTCATGGCCCAGGTGAGGAGCGTGGCCGCGCCATGCCAGTTCAAGCTTTGCCGGTCGAAAACGATCCAGAAGATCGCATAGGCCAGCAGGACCAGGAATGCTGCCGGACGAGAGGTCCACGTGCCGATCGAGGTGAGCGCGCCGGTAATGGGGTGATTTGCCATCAGCAGGAACTTTCCACGGTAACGCAGGTTCCCGCGAGCGCGTCGGCGAGGCTGCCGTACGGCACAGTTGTCTGCAGAAAGCGCCGTCAGGCCCTGACCATCCGTCTGGGTTGGGCGTTGTCTCGAACGGCTGCAGCGTCAGAGGCTGCAATGGGAGCCTTGCGATCGCGGGCCTGTCTCGGAGCGCCGCAGCGTCGGGACGTCGTCAAGCAGGCAGCCCGGCGAGTACTGCGCCAATACCCTTTCCAGACGCGCCAGAAGGACTTTCCTCGACTTTATCTCGTACCCCAACCGCAATGTGCCTCCCATGCTTTTGCGGTTGGTGGTCAACTCCTGCTGGAGGATGCCGATGCGGATGCGTACCTCATCGGCCTGTGCTCGAAGTGCTGCCTTGATTGGCCCTCGACCTTGCATGCTGAACTCGATCTCCCCTGGAAACGGATATCGAACTTGAGGGACATGCTTTGGTTCCTCGGCATCGCTTCTTATTTTCCGACCCGCGACAGCCGGTCGCGTCCCGCCGCACGCATGTCAGCGCCTGTCGGCGATCATTATCGCCGAGGATGGGGACGAACCCGCGAATTGGCGGTAGCCGATGCCGCCGGCATTTTCTATTTGGGGGAATGGCGGAGAGGGAGGGATTCGAACCCCCGATGGGCTTGCACCCATGCCGCATTTCGAGTGCGGTGCATTCGACCACTCTGCCACCTCTCCGCGGTCATGGTCGGCCGTTGCCGGCGCGGCGCACTAGATAACGGCTGAACGGGCAGGTTACAAGGCCAAATCCACCGGAAATTCAGCTTCCTGTCCGGGCCTCGTTCGGAGTGCCACGCTCCGTCCTGGGCAGGAGTCTCGCCCGCATGGCAGGGAACCCGGCCCGTTTGCCTTGACTCCCACGCAACCTTCGGTTAGGGACAGCGCGCAATCGGCGTGGAGGGTTCTTCCACGCCGCTTGTTTTTGAACCCGCAGACTGACAAAAAGACGGCCGAACCGCCAGAGGCGGTTCATCAAGGCCGACCGAACAGCGAAAGGCAAAAAATGTTCGCAGTCATTAAAACGGGCGGTAAGCAGTATCGCGTTGCCGCCAACGATCTCCTGAAGATCGAAAAAGTCGAAGCCAATGTCGGCGACATCGTCGAGATCGACCACGTGCTCGCTCATGGCGAGGGCGAGAATGTCACGTTCGGCGCGCCGTTCGTCGATGGCGCCCTGGTGACCGCCGAAGTCGTCGAGCAGGGCAAGAACCGCACGGTCATCGCTTTCAAGAAGCGTCGCCGCCAGAATTCGCGCCGCAAGATCGGCCATCGCCAGCTTTTGACCACCGTGCGGATCTCCGAGATCCTGCTGGGTGGCGCCAAGCCCGCCAAGAAGGCGGCCGTCAAGGCGGAAGCCAAGGCTGAGGTCGCTCCCGAGGCCGCGCCGAAGGAAGCCAAGGCCAAGAAGGACGCCGCCCCCAAGGAAGACGCGAGGGCCGAGGCCGTCGCCGCGCCGCTGTTCAAGGCGCCGAAGGGCGAGCCGGACGACCTGACCGTGATCAAGGGCATCGGCCCGGTCGCCGCCAAGGATCTCGCCGAGCAGGGCATCATCACCTTCGCGCAGCTCGCCAAGCTGACCGAGAAGGACGTTGCCAAGATCGACGAGAACATGCCGTTCAGCGCCGACCAGATCAAGGACTGGCGCGAGCAGGCCAAGGAGCTGGCCAAGAAGTAAGGCGAACCGGCGCGAAACGTCGCCGGATCGGACTTGAAACGGAACGCGAACGCGTTCATAAGACCATTCAAGCGCCCATGGGCGCATCGGAGTTAGTTAGATGGCACACAAGAAAGCTGGCGGCTCGTCGCGCAACGGTCGCGACTCGCATTCCAAGCGTCTGGGCGTGAAGAAGTTCGGCGGCGAAGCCGTCATCCCGGGCAACATCATCATTCGTCAACGCGGCACCACCTGGCATCCCGGCGTCAATGTCGGCATGGGCACGGACCACACCCTTTTCGCGCTCGAAACCGGCGCCGTGACGTTCAACAAAAAAGCCAACGGCCGAACCTACGTATCGGTCAACCCGATTACCAAAGCCGCGGAGTAGCCGGTTCCGCACTAGAACACCGGCGCCCATCTCGGGACCGGTGTCTGGCAAAACCAGGAAAAGGATCAGGGGAGATGGGTTTCCATCTCCCCTTTTTCTTGTGCCTGGAGGACTTCAAATGGTTGCCGAAGCGGAAGATTCAGAAGACGAAAGTTACGCGATAGATTGCCCGGTGCTGGTCACCGAGCGGCTGGTGATGCGCGCTCCCGATGAGCGGGATACCGCGCAACTGGTCGAACTTGCCGACAACCGTCACGTTGCCGAGATGCTGGCGCGCATGCCGCACCCCTATGGGGAGGCCGAGGGACGTGCTTTCCTCGCCATGACCAAGGCGCGGCGCGCCGGCATCGCCTATGCCTTGACGCTGGCCGGCACCGACACTTTCGTCGGCTGCGCCGGGCTGAACACCACCGATCGCGGCCTTGAGCTCGGCTACTGGATCGGCGAGCCCTACTGGAAGAAGGGCTACGCCACGGAAGCCGCGCACGCGCTGGTCGACCTCGCCTTCCAGAAGACGTCGATCCAGGTGCTGCAGGCCTCGACCAGGGTCATCAATCCGGCTTCACGCCGCGTCATCCACAAATGCGGCTTCCAATATGCCGGCCAGGGCATGCTGAATTCGATCGTCGCCGGCCAGGTGCCGGTCGAACGTTATCGGCTCGACAGGAAAACCTGGACGAGCCTGCGCAATTGGATCCACTTCTAGGTGCGTCGATATTCAGGTGAGGCCGGCCTGACCTGAATATCGGCAAACCTTGGCGCGTGGGGCGAAACAGTACAAATCAGCTCGGGACCGGACTTGGGCTTAGCCCAGTTCGACCCAGACCGGCCGGTGGTCGGAACCGACTGATTGTCTGTCGACCCACAGGCGCTTCAGCGTCCGGGCAAGCGACGCGCTGGTGAAGACGTAGTCGATGCGCTTGTGGCGGCTGGCGTTGGTGGGGTCCTTGGGATCGACCCAGGAGACGAGATCGTCGCCGGCGACATCGAGGCGCAGGGCGGCATCGACGGCGAAGTCGGCGGTCAGCGGCATGCCGAATTCATGGTCCGGCCGGCCGGCCAGTTCGACATATTCGGGCGAGCCGGCCAGCATGTTGAAATCGCCCATGCCGACAAAGGCTTCCGGATGCGGCAGTTCCGGCAGGCCGATCTCGGCGACGCCGGACAGCGCGCCGCCTTCGAGCGCATAATTCAACAGGCGCTGGCGCAGGAACTGGATCTGGCTGGCGCGTTCGACCGGGCTGCGGTGATCGAGATGGATGGAATAGAAGCGGATGAAACCAAGCGGCGTCTCGATCAGGGCTTCCAGCGCGCCGCGCTGGAAGTTCATCATCTCGAAGCTGCGGCTGCGCGGCAACAACAGGTTGCGCGACAGATGAATGGGCGTTTTCGACAAGACCATGTTGCCGAGCTGGAAAGTCGTGGTGATGGCGCGGCCGTCCTCGATGCGCGAGCCGATATTGGCCTCGAAATTGCTGCCATAGACGGCGAAATGATCGGGCAGCGCCTCGCCGATCTCGGCCACCATGTCGCGGCTGCCGTTCCGGGGATTGTTGCGGGTGACCTCCTGCAGCGCGATTACGTCGGCGCCGCGCACCGCGTCGGCGATGCGCCCGAGATCGTAGCGTCCATCGAGACCGATGCCGTACTGGATGTTGTAGGTTACAAGCTTCATTCCGACGTCTCTCCGGCCAACCCCGCGCGGCCATCGTCACAAAACGGCCTCGCCCTTCGCCGCGCCTTGGTTTAGAGCAAGGCCCAAGGTTTAGAGCAATGCCGCAAGGCCAATAAAAGAAACTGCAGTCCCATGAAATTTCTCGATCAAGCCAAGGTCTATGTCCGCTCGGGTGACGGGGGCGCCGGTTCGGTGTCGTTCCGGCGCGAGAAGTTCATCGAGTTCGGTGGCCCGGATGGCGGCGATGGCGGCCGCGGCGGCGATGTCTGGCTGGAAGCGGTCGACGGGCTGAACACACTGATCGACTATCGCTACCAGCAGCATTTCAAGGCCAAGACCGGCGTCCACGGCATGGGCCGCAACATGACCGGCGCCAAGGGCGCCGATGTGACGCTGAAAGTGCCGGCCGGAACGCAGGTCTTCGAAGAGGACAATGAGACGCTGATCTGCGACCTGACCGTCGTCGGCCAGCGCTTCCTCCTTGCCAAGGGCGGCAATGGCGGCTTCGGCAACCAGCATTTCAAGACCTCGACCAACCAGGCGCCGCGACGCGCCAATCCCGGCCTCCCCGGCGAAGAACTCAACATCTGGCTCAGGCTGAAGCTGATTGCCGATGCCGGTCTGGTCGGGCTGCCCAATGCCGGCAAGTCGACATTCCTTGCCGCCGTCACCGCGGCAAAGCCGAAGATCGCCGACTATCCGTTCACGACCCTGCATCCGGGCCTCGGCGTCGCCCGCATCGATGCGCGCGAATTCGTCATCGCCGACATTCCAGGTCTGATCGAAGGTGCCCATGAGGGCGTCGGCATCGGCGACCGCTTCCTCGGCCATGTCGAGCGCACGCGCGTGCTGCTGCACCTGGTCTCCGCGCAGGAGGAGAACCCGGGCAAGGCCTACAAGACCGTGCGGGCCGAGCTCGAGGCCTATGGCCACGGCTTGACCGACAAGGCCGAGATCCTGGCGCTGAGCCAGGTCGATACGCTCGACGCAGACGCGCGCAAGAAGAAGGTCGCCTCGCTGAAGCGTGCCGCCGGCCGCGCGCCGATGCTGCTGTCGGCGGTCACCGGCGAGGGCGTCGAGGCGGTGCAGCGGGCGTTGATGGCTGTCATCGCGGAGGCGCGTGCGCGGATCGCCGCGCCGGTCGAGTCGCGCTGGGAAAAGTAAGGCCATGCAGCCGCTCAGGAAATACCGGCGCATCACCGTCAAGATCGGCTCGGCATTGCTCGTCGACCGCGCGAGCGGCCTGAAGCGCGACTGGCTGGCCTCGCTCGCCGACGACATCGCGGTGCTTGCCCAGGGAGGAGCCGAAATCCTCGTCGTGTCGTCGGGCGCCATCGCGCTCGGCCGCACCATCCTTGGCCTTGGCAAGCGCGCCCTGAAGCTCGAGGAGAGCCAGGCCGCCGCCGCCGTCGGGCAGATCGCACTCGCCGGCGCATGGTCTGACGCGCTCGGCAAGGGTGCCTTGAAATCGGGCCAGATCCTTTTGACGCTCGGCGATACCGAGGAGCGCCGGCGTTATCTCAACGCGCGGGCCACCATATCGACGCTGCTCAAGATGAAGGCGGTGCCGGTCATCAACGAGAACGACACGGTGGCGACCTCCGAAATCCGCTATGGCGACAATGACCGGCTGGCGGCCCGCGTCGCCACCATGATGGGCGCGGACCTGCTGGTGCTGCTCTCCGACATTGACGGGCTCTACGACGCGCCGCCAGCTTCGGACCCCGGTGCCAAGTTCATTCCGGTGGTCGACCGCATCACACCAGACATCGAAGCCATGGCGGGAGCCGCCGCGTCCGAGCTGTCGCGCGGCGGCATGCGTACCAAGCTCGACGCGGGCAAGATCGCCAATGCGGCGGGCACGGCGATGATCATCACCTCCGGCACAAGGCTGTCGCCGCTGATGGCTATCGAGCGCGGCGAGCGCGCGACATTCTTCAAGCCCAGCGCCAATCCGGTGAAAGGCTACAAGACCTGGATCGCCGGCCAGCTCGAACCGGCGGGGCGGCTGACCGTCGATGCCGGCGCCATCGGCGCGCTCGTTTCGGGCAAGTCGCTGCTGCCGGCCGGCGTCAAGCTGGTCAGCGGCAATTTCTCCCGCGGCGACACGGTGGCGATCCTGTCGCCCGAGGGCCGCGAGATCGCACGCGGGCTGGTTGCCTACGATGCCGCCGATGCCGTAAGGATCGCAGGCCTGAAGACGGCCGAGATCGAGACGGTGCTCGGTTACGAGGCGCGTTCGGCGATGATCCACCGCGACGATCTCGTCGTAAGTCACGCCGGAAGCGACACAAGCGGAGGATGAGCCATGCTGAAGCTGCATGAAAAATCCGGGGACGACACCGTGGCGCTGATGGCCGATATCGGGCGCCGCGCCCGCGCTGCCGCCCGACCGCTGGCCATCGCCACCGCCGCCGCCAAGAACGCCGCTCTTGTCGCTATGGCCGACGCGATCATTTCCCGCGCGCGGGACATTCTCGACGCCAACGCCATCGATGTCTCGAATGGCCACGAATCCGGGCTTTCCGGCTCTTTCATGGATCGGCTGAAGCTCGATCCGGCACGCATCCGCGCCATGGCGGACGGTATTCGCGAAATCGCTGCCCTGCCCGATCCAGTCGGTGATGTCATCGCCGCGTGGGAGCGGCCGAACGGTCTGCGCATAGAGCGCGTACGTACGCCGCTCGGTGTTGTCGGCGTCATCTATGAAAGCCGGCCGAACGTGACGGCGGATGCCGGCGCTCTCTGCCTCAAGGCCGGCAATCCGGTCATCTTGCGCGGCGGCTCGGATTCACTCAATTCCTCCTCGGCGATCCATGCCTGCCTGGTCGAGGGACTGAAGGCGGCCGGTCTGCCCGGGGATGCCATCCAGCTGGTGCCGACCACCGACCGCGCTGCGGTCGGCGAGATGCTCAAGGGGCTTGGCGGCAATCTCGACGTCATCATTCCGCGCGGCGGCAAAAGCCTGGTCGGGCGGGTGCAGAGCGAGGCGCGGGTGCCGGTCTTCGCCCATCTCGAAGGCATCTGCCATCTCTATATCGACCGCTCCGCCGAGCTCGACATGGCGGTGCGGATCGCCGTCAACGCCAAGATGCGGCGCACCGGCGTCTGCGGTGCCGCCGAAACGCTGCTGGTCGACCGTGCTGTCGCCGCCACCCATCTGGTGCCGATCCTCGACGCGCTGCGCGCCGCCGGCTGCGAGATCCATGCCGATCAAGAAGTGATGAAAATGTTCTTCGACGCCAAGCCGGCGATCGACGCCGACTGGGTGACCGAATATCTCGACGCGATCATCGCGGTGAAGCTGGTCGACGGGATCGCTGGTGCGATCGATCACATCGAAACCTTCTCCTCGCATCATACCGAGGCGATCGTCGCCGAGGACGCGAAGGCGGTCGAACGGTTCTTCAACGAGATCGATTCGGCGATCCTGCTGCACAACGCCTCGACGCAGTTCGCCGATGGCGGCGAGTTCGGCATGGGTGCCGAGATCGGCATCGCCACCGGCAAGATGCACGCGCGCGGGCCGGTCGGCGTCGAGCAGTTGACCTCGTTCAAATATCGCGTGCGCGGGTCGGGACAGGTGAGGCCTTGAAGCCTTTTGCTGCTAGAGCGTGAAGCGTTGCGCCCAGCCACCCCCCTCTGTCCTGCCGGACATCTCCCCCGCAAGGGGGGAGATTGGCTGTCATCTGCGATTTCGCCAATTTCTAACCTCGCAGGATTTGCGCCGTCAGTGAAGTCGCCGATCTCCCCCCTTGCGGGGGAGATGCCCGGCAGGGCAGAGGGGGGTGCCTAGCGCATGCTTTCGCTATCCGAGCCCGCCATCCCCTCCAGCTATCTGAAAATGCCGCATGCCGAGAAGGGGCTGGCCGTCGGACTGTTTGGCGGTTCGTTCAACCCGCCGCATGCCGGCCACGCATTGGTCGCCGAAATCGCTTTGCGGCGTCTGGCGCTGGACCAGCTTTGGTGGATGGTGACCCCAGGTAATCCACTGAAGAGCACGCGCGAACTGGCGCCGCTGGGCGAGCGCATCGTGCTTTCCGAGAAGATCGCCAAGAACCCGAAGATCAAGGTCACCGCCTTCGAGGCGGCACACAATGTGCGCTACACCGCCGACACGCTGGCGCTGGTCAAGGCGCGCAATCCCGGCGTCGACTTCGTCTGGATCATGGGCGCCGATTCCCTGAGGGACTTCCATCGCTGGCAGCGCTGGCGCGAGATCGTCATGACCTTTCCGATCGCGGTCATCGACCGCCCGGGCGCGACGCTGTCCTTTCTGTCGTCGGTTGTCGCCAAGACCTTCGATTACGCCCGCATCGACGAAGGCGACGCGCCAAGGCTTGCGCGGATGAAGGCGCCGGCCTGGACCTTCATCCACGGTCCGCGTTCCTTGCTGTCGTCGAGCGCGATCCGGAAGATGGCGAAGGGTTGAGCGTCGTCCGTCCGGCCATGTCGTTTTTACAGCGGCGTCCGCCTGACCCATGGGCGATGCTGACCAGCCATGGCGATTCACAAGAAAACCCATCCCACGATCGATCCCGACCAGGGCAGCACGCCTGCGCCGCTGATCGCGATTGCCAGTGTCATCGTGTCGATGGCGCTGATTGCCATCGGCAACGGGCTGATGTTCGCCTATATCCCCGTCCGGCTCGGCGTCGAAGGGTTCGATCCGGTCTGGGCAGGGCTGATCGTCACCGGCCTGTCGGCCGGCGGCCTCGCCGGCTGTATCCTGACCGGTCCGCTGGTGCGCCGGGTCGGCCACGCCCGCGCCTTCATGGTGCTGTCGGCGCTGATCGCGCTGTCCAATGCCGCCATCGGCGCCGGACCGCACCCGCTGCTGTGGATCGTGGCGCGCGCGCTTTACGGCTTTGCCATATGCGGCCTGTTCATCGTCGCGCAAAGCTGGCTCAACGACGCGCTGCCGAACGCCGTACGGGGCCGGGTGATGGCCGTGTTCTACGTCGCCTACATTGCCGGTCTTGGGGTCGGCTATGCGACGCTTGCCGTGATCGACATCCACACGGCCGCCGCGTCGCTGATCGGCATCGCCTTTACCGCTCTGTCGATCCTGCCTGTCGGCATGACACGCCTTGCCCAGCCGCCGGCGCCGCAAGCGGCTTCGGTGGCTCTGCGCCAAGCCTGGCGGATTTCGCCGGTCGGCGTCGCCGGCATGCTGGCGGTCGGCGGCCTGTCGATGATCATTTCCGGCTTCGCGCCCATCCACGCGACGGCCAAGGGCTACAGCCAGGCCGATGTCGCGCTGCTGCTGTCGGCAATGCCGGTCGGCACGCTGATCCTGCAGATACCGCTCGGCTGGCTCTCCGACCGTACTGATCGGCGCTACGTGCTTGCCGGCGCCGCGGCGCTGGCGGTGGTTGCGAGCGTGCTCGCCATCGCCTTCGACGGCGGTGCGCTGATGGCGCTGGTGGTGATCTACCTGATCTGGGACGGGGCGGCGGAATCCATCTACGCGCTCTCCAGCGCGCATGCCGCCGACCGCGCCAGGAAGGATGAACTGCTGGCGCTGTCGAGCTCGATGCTGTTTGCCTGGTCGCTCGCCGGCTTCATTGTGCCGGGCATTGTCACGGCGCTTTCCGCCGTCTTCGGCACGGCAACCTTCATCTACGTCGGCATCGTCATCGCCTCGGTATTCTGCCTTTTCGTGCTGTGGCGGGTGATCGCGGCGGGCCGCGTTCCGGCGGCCGCCACGGGCAGTTTCGCGCCGATGTCGGCGCAAGCGCCCTTGCCGGTCGAACTCGCCTTCGCGCCGGACGAAGTGGTCCGCCACAGGGGCGACTGATTACTGCTTGCGGGCCTCGGGTGGCGATGCTTCCGGAGGCGGCTGCGGGATCGAGATGCCTTCGCTGTCGAAGACCTGCTTGGCGCGTTTCGTCATGTCGATCTGGGTGGCGAAATGGTCCGCCGCCGCGGTCCAGTAGCGCAAGGTGAGCGAAACGGTCGTATCGCCGAGCCCGGCCACGAAGGCGATCGGCGCCGGTTCGCGGCGGATGCGCTTCTCGGCACCGGCAATGGCAAGCAATGTCTTCTGGGCGCCGTCTATGTCGTTCCAGGAGCCGATGCTGAGCGTGATGTCGGTGCGGCGCACGCCGTTGCGGGTGAAATTGCGCACCGGCTGATTCCACAGCGTCGAATTCGGCGCCAATATGTAGATGCCGTCGGCGGTCCTGAGCTTGGTGGCGAAAAGGCCGATTTCCTCGACCGAACCGGCAATGGAACCGACCTCAACGGACTCGCCAATGCGGAATGGCCGCAACGCGAGCAGCATGATGCCTGCGGCGATGTTCTGCAGCGTGCCTTGCAGGGCGAGACCGATGGCGAGGCCGATGGCGCCGATCGCGGCGATGATCGATGCAGTCTGCACGCCGAACTGGCCGAGCACCATGATGACGACGAGGATCAGAATGGCGTAGCGCCCGATCTTTGAAAAGAAATGCCGCAGCGTCGCGTCGAAACCATGGATATGGCCGAGGCCAGCCGAGATCGAGCGCTCGGCAAGGTTGGCAACGATGTAGCCGACCACCAGGAGGATGACGGCGCCGATGGCGGAAAAGGAATAGGAGACGATCAGCGTACTCAGCTGCGCGAGGCCGGTCTGGACGGTGAGAAGGGTGTTTTGCGGGTCGATCGGCATGGCGGGATTCCGGTTGGTCGGTCAGCCGGTAACCGCTGTGGAAGGCCTGGGTTCCGATGTTTTTGCGTCACCCGTGGAACAACATTCCACTCGGCGAGTTCGCGTCCATCGGGGCTCCGTCTTGAAACTGCAACGGAACTCTGCCTATCTAAGTGGTGTCACCTGCTTTAAGGGGTGATTTGGTTGTTCTTGCTGCGAAAGGAAATACACTGAGAACAGCACTGCGGAAGAAGGCCGACATCGTGCCTTCGCCGGCCAGGATCAGCGTAGACGACGCCGTGTCCCGTGCCATCAAGACAGTCCTTGCCAGTCTGGAAGACTCCAAGGCCGAAAATATTGTCTCAATCGACATTCAGGGGAAATCGAGCCTCGGCGACTACATGGTCGTTGCGTCGGGCCGATCGCACCGTCATGTCGCGGCTGTCGCCGACCATCTCCTCAAGGCGCTCAAGGATGCCGGTCTGGGCACCGCGCGCGTCGAGGGACTGTCAGGCGCCGACTGGGTCCTGATCGATTCTGGCGATATCATCGTCCATGTCTTCCGCCCCGAAGTCCGCGAATTCTACAATCTCGAAAAGATGTGGCAGGCGCCGGATCTCGAGGAAGAGACCCTCCACTAAGCCCTTCGCGGGGCTTATAGAGGCGAGGATGAAGATTTCAGTTCATGCCGTGGGCCGAATGAAAGCCGGCCCCGAGCGGGAGTTGGCCGACCGCTATTTCGAGCGGTTCGCCAAGAGCGGACCCGGCGTGGGGCTCGAATTCGCCGGAATCACCGAGATCGTCGAGGGCCGCGCGCAGAGCGCCGCCGAGCGCCAGCGCGACGAAGGTTCGCGGCTGCAGGCACAGCTGCAGCCAGGTACGGCCCTCATCCTGCTCGACGAGCGAGGCAAGAGCCTGTCTTCACAGGATTTCGCCGGCCGTCTGGGACAGTTGCGCGACGGCGGACGCAAGGCGCTGGTCCTCGCCATTGGTGGCGCCGACGGCCACGATCCGTCGCTGCGCGGCCAGGCCGAGCTGGTGATGTCGTTCGGGGCGCTCACCTGGCCGCATCAGCTGGTGCGGGTGATGCTGGGTGAACAACTCTACAGGGTGGCGACGATCCTGTCGGGTCATCCCTACCACAGGTCCTGAAAGCCGCCGGATCGCACCGAATTTGGCCCCAAATGCCGCGCAAGATTCGACGTGGGCCTGTTTTTCCGTCGCATTGCGTTATTGCGAACCCTTTGGGCGACAGGCGCTAACATGGTTGATGATTCGTTAACGAAGGCGCGGATAGAATCGATCGCGAATGTCTGAAGGCTGGAAATCGACGACGGGCCCATCGACGGGGGGCTCCTGGCGCGTGCGCTGCGGTATCGCCGCAGCGGCGGTGCTTCTGTCGCTGCATGCTGTGCGGGCCGAAAACACGCTCGACATGGCGCCCGATCCGGACCAGAGCCGTGCCGAATACGAGCAGGTTTCGAAGGAAATAACGCTGTCGTCCGAACGGCTGGCCAAGCTCGCCGCCGATATCGCAACGGTCAAGAAGGACCACGCCTCGATCACCGCGGCACTCATCCAGTCGGCGATGACCGAGCAGAAGCTCGGCCAGGACATCGAGGACATCGGCGCCAAGCTGGAAGGGCTGAAGGGCCAGCAACAGAAGATCCGTACTTCGCTGGCGGCGCGGCGCGACGTGCTGGCCGAAGTGCTGGGCGCCCTGCAGCGCATGGGGCTCAACCCGCCCCCGGCGATCCTGGTCAAGCCGGAAGATGCGCTGTCGTCGGTGCGCAGCGCCATCCTGCTCGGCGCCGTGGTGCCGGAACTGCGCCAGCAGACCGACAGCCTGCTGGCCGATCTCAAGGAGCAGACCCGGGTGACGGCTTCGATCGAAGCCGAACGGGCGCGGCTGACGGCGGCGGTCGGCGATCAGACGGCGGAAAAGAAGCGGCTCGGCATGCTGCTCGAAGCCAAGCAGAAGCTCGAGACCGACACCAAGGCGCAGATGGCGGCCGAACAGCAGCGTTCCGAGCAATTGGCGGCCAGAGCGAGCAGCCTGAAGGATCTGATCGCCTCGCTCGAAGCGCAGGCAGACAAGAACCGCAAGGCGGCGGATGCCGCAAAGGCAGCCGCCGCTGGCCAGGCCGGCGGCACCGACCCCGGTGGCGACCAGACAGCATCGCTGCCGGTTCCCGAAGGCAACAGGTTGACCGCCGCGGCGCCTTTCTCGGCACTGCAAGGACAGGTCGCCCTGCCGGTCACCGGCCGCATCAAACGCAGGTTTGGCGCCGACGACGGTAACGGCGCCTTGATGCTTGGGGACATGGTTGCGACACAATCGGGAGCCATCGTTACCGCGCCGGCGGATGGGAATGTGCTTTATGCGGGGCCGTTTCGCTCCTACGGTCAACTCTTGATCCTCAATGCCGGCGACGGTTATCATGTCGTCTTGGCTGGGATGAGCAGAATCAGCGTCGCGACTGGCCAGTCGGTGCTCGCAGGAGAGCCGGTCGGCGCGATGGGAGAAGCCCGGGTGGCGAGCACCTCGGTTTCGAAGAATGGAAATGCCACGCCGGAGCTCTATGTCGAGTTCCGCAAGGATGGAAAACCCGTCGATCCGGCCCCATGGTGGGCGGACCGTTTTTCTGGAAGGACGTGAAATGATGCGGAAACTGTCGCTTCTGTTTGCCGGTGCGCTGATGGGCGCGTCCGCCATGAGCCTTGTCTATGGCGCACCCGGCTCGGCGGCGAACGCTGCGGGGTCGGAGACTTACAAGCAACTGGCGATCTTCGGCGACATCTTCGAGCGGGTGCGGGCGCAGTATGTGACCCCGCCCGACGACAAGTCGCTGGTCGAGAACGCCATTAACGGCATGCTTTCCTCGCTCGACCCGCACTCCTCCTACATGAACGCCGAACAGGCGCAGGACATGCGCGTGCAGACCAAGGGCGAGTTCGGCGGCCTCGGCATCGAGGTCACCATGGAGAACGACCTGGTCAAGGTGATCACGCCGATCGACGACACGCCGGCCGCCAAGGCTGGTGTGCTGGCCGGCGACTATATCGCCAAGATCGACGGCGAGGAGGTTCGCGGCCTGACGCTCAACGACGCGGTCGACAAGATGCGCGGCCTGGTCAACACGCCGATCAAGCTGACCATCCTGCGCCAGGGCGCCGACAAGCCGATCGAGCTGACGGTGGTGCGCGACATCATCAAGGTCAAGGCGGTCAAGTTCCGGGTCGAGAACGATATCGGCTACATGAAGATCACCTCCTTTACCGAAAAGACCTATGACGACCTCGAGAACGCTATCGAGACCATCAAGAAGCAGGTGCCGGACGACAAGCTGAAGGGCTATGTGCTCGACCTGCGCCTCAATCCGGGCGGCCTGCTCGACCAGGCGGTGAGCGTGTCGGACGCCTTCCTCAAGCGCGGCGAGATCGTCTCGACGCGCGGACGCGATCCAAAGGACGTCACCCGCTTCGACGCCAAGCCCAAGCAGACCGACGACATCAACGGCAAGCCGATGATCGTGCTCGTCAATGGCGGCTCGGCCAGCGCTTCGGAAATCGTCGCCGGCGCGCTGCAGGACCTGCGCCGCGTCACGGTGGTCGGCACGCAGTCCTTCGGCAAGGGCTCGGTCCAGACCATCATCCCGCTCGGCGAGAATGGCGCGCTCAGGCTGACGACGGCGCTCTATTACACGCCATCGGGCAAATCGATCCAGGGCAAGGGCATCACGCCCGACATCAAGGTCGACCAGCCCCTGCCGCCCGAACTGCAGGGCAGGGACCTGACGCGCGGCGAATCCGATCTCAAGGGCCATATCAAGGGCGCCGACGAGAGCAAGACCGGCTCGGGCTCCGCGGCCTATGTGCCACCGGATCCGAAGGACGACCTGCAGCTCATCTATGCCGAGCAGTTGCTGCGCGGCCAGAAGACCGATCCGGCCTTCCCGCCCAATCCGGAAAAGGCCGTGCTCAACCAGTAAGGCAACCGGTCTGGCCGGTTGAACGAAGCAATGCGATGCTGCCGGGACCGAAAGGTTCCGGCAGTTTGATTCGGGGGGCAGGACCAGGCCTCCAGATATGGCGCCCAGGCGCCAGGATTGATGAATTCGTGCATGTGTTGCCGAAGGAGGTCGCCTTCGGAACCGTGCATCGGGGACAGGGCTTGGCTGATATCGGCAAGGACATCGAACGCCCGCTTGGACAGGCCGTCCGGGCGCCTCGCGGCGCCGGCAAGATCAGCGTCGGTGTGATCGCGGCGAGCGCGATCGTGCTTGCCGTGGTCGGCGTCTCGGCCGCGATCGCGTTCAGGGAAAAGCCGTTTCGAAAGCCGCAGGAAGTCGCCGTCTCGACGCCGAAAGTGACCGCGGCGGCCGAGCCCGCCGCGTCGCCTCCCGCATTGGCTCCGGCGGCGACGCCAAAGGTGGGGATGCCGGCCAAGACGGGCGGTCCGCAGATTATTCATGTGCAGACCGAAGAAGGCGATGGCCCGCCAAAGGCGACAATCGTCATTCGCGATCCATCGACCGTCGGCCAGAATCTCAAGATCGCGCATATTCCCGACAAGGCGCTGATCGAAACCAGTGAAACCGGGCCCTTGCCGATGCGCTCCGCCGACGGAAGGCGACCGTTCGACGTCTATGCGCGGCCATGGTCCGGCACGCGTGGCGCGCGTGTGGCGATCATCATCGGCGGGCTCGCGGTTTCACAGACTGGTACCCAGGCGGCGATCGCCAAGCTGCCGGCGGAAGTGACGCTGGCCTTCGCGCCACAGGGCAACAGCATCGGCCGCTGGATGCAGGCTGCAAGGCAGAGCGGCCACGAGGTCGTCATGCAGGTGCCGCTCGAGCCGTTCGACTATCCCAAGGTCAACCCCGGCCGCAACACGCTGACGGTGGCGGCGAGCGCGGAAGAAAACCTGAAGAACCTGCACTGGGCGCTGTCGCGGACGACGAACTATACCGGTGTCATGAACTATATGGGCGCGCGGTTTTCCGCCGACTCCGCGGCGATGGAGCCGTTCATGGCCGAACTTGGCAAAAGGGGCCTCGCCTATATCGACGACGGCTCGTCGGCGCGCAGCTTGGCTCCGGACATGGCGCTGAGGAATGGCGTCCCTTTCGTCGCCGGCGACACGGCGATCGATGCGGTGCAGGATCGCGGCGCCATCCTGAAGAAGCTCGACAGTCTCGAAGCGACCGCGCGTGCCAAAGGCACGGCCGTCGGCATCGGCTCGGCTTTCGACCTGACGGTCGACACGGTCTCGTCATGGGTGGCCGAGGCCAAGAAGCGCGGCATCGAGATCGTGCCGATTTCAGCGGTGGCCGTCGATCCGCAAAAGGGTTAGCCAAGGCCTTCGGAAGGCGACTGGAGAGACTGAGTGATGCCGCAGACGAAAAAAGTCGACCGCGAAACGCTGCCCTACCGACCCTGTGTCGGGCTGATGATCCTCAATGGCGAGGGGCTGGTCTGGGTCGGGCATCGCATTGCCGAACCCGACAGCGAGTTCGCCGGCACGACGCAGCTCTGGCAGATGCCGCAAGGCGGCATCGACAAGGGCGAGGAGCCGTTGCAGGCCGCCGAGCGTGAGCTCTACGAGGAGACCGGCATGCGCAGCGTCTCGCTGTTGGCAGAAGCGCCGGACTGGATCAACTATGACCTCCCGGACCATCTGGTCGGTATCGCCTTCAAGGGGCGGTATCGCGGCCAGACGCAGAAATGGTACGCCTTCCGCTTCCATGGCGATGCCAGCGAGATCCAGATCAATCCGCCGCCGGGCGGCCACACAGCCGAATTCGACAAATGGTCATGGCGGCCGATGCAAGACCTGCCCGACCTGATCGTGCCGTTCAAGCGCAAGGTCTATGAAGAGGTGGTGGGGGCGTTCCGTCACCTTGTGCCATAGCTGGACGGGCTCCGGCCGCGGTTCAAACGCCCGCGGTTGCCGCGCCGGTTCGACCGCCGTATTGATTTGATGTCTGTCCGTCACAAGAAGGGCCGCCATGTACGACGCCCCCAAAAGATCACTGTCCGAGGAAGCCGACGCCCCGAGCGAGGCTGCTGCCGGGGCCATCCTCACCATCGATCTTGGCGCGATCCGTGAAAATTACCGGCGACTGAAGGCGCGGCTGGGCGGCGTGCGCTGCGCGGGCGTGGTCAAGGCCGACGGCTACGGTCTGGGTGCGAGCCAAGTGGCATCGACGCTGATGAAAGAAGGCTGCGACATCTTCTTCGTCGCTCTGCTGGCCGAAGGAATCGCGCTCCGCAAGGCAATCGGGGCCGGACCCGAGATCTATGTGCTGAACGGTCTGCCGCCAGGTTCCGAGGGGGAAGCGGTCGCGTCCGGTCTTTGCGCGGTCATCAACAGTGGCGCACAGTTGAGAGCCTGGCGCGCGGCGGCCCATCGCGTTGGCCAAAGACTTCCGGCCGCGATCCAGATCGACAGCGGCATGTCGCGGCTTGGCATGGCGCCGCCCGAAGTCGAGGCCTTGGCCGGCGACACCGCCGCGTTCGATGGCATCGCCATCAGGTATGTAATGAGCCACCTGGCCTGCGCCGACGAGCCGCACCATCCCGCCAACGAACAGCAGCGGCGGGCCTTCGAGCGGTTGCGTGCCATGCTGCCCGGGGCACCCGCCTCGCTCGCCAATTCCTCCGGCATCTTTCTGGGACCGTCCTACCATTATGATCTCGCCCGCCCTGGCGCCGCGCTCTATGGCATCAATCCGACGCCTACCGAACCCAACCCGATGCTGCCCGTGGTGCGGCTGCAGGCCAAGGTGGCGCAGACGCGCAGCGTCGAAAAGGGCACCGGCATCGGCTATGGCCACACCTACCATGCGGAAGGGCCGCTCAGCCTGGCGACGATCTCGTTCGGCTACGCGGATGGCTGGCTGCGCCGGTCCGCGTCGGCCGCCTGGTTCGAGGGCGCGCGCCTGCCCTTCCTCGGACGCGTGTCGATGGATTCGATCATTCTCGACATCTCGGCCTTGCCGCCCGGCAAGCTTCGCGAAGGGGATCTCGTCGAACTGCTCGGCCCTTCACAGAGCGTCGACGATGCCGCCGGCCATGCCGGCACCATCGGCTACGAAATCCTGGCCAGCTTCGGAACGCGGTTTCACCGGCGCTATGTCGGCGGCTGAGCGGTTTGGCCGCGCTTGACAAGCGGACGCCTGTCGGCAAGGTTCGGCGCATGAGCAACCTCGCTTATAGCACAACCTTGTTCAGGGTCTGCCCGATCGCGGGATCGTAGCCCCGGCGCGGCCGCCTTCTGGCGTCCGTCCGTACCGGGGCATCCATACATCCACAAGCGCAAGCCGAACAGCCCTTCGCGGCTGCCGGCCTTTCATCACGCCGCCATCAGTGCGGCGGCAGGCGCGCATCCGTTCGATGCGCCGATCCATGAGGTTTGCCATGCAACATGCAAAAGAACTGCGTCCAAACAGCCATATTCTGATCAGCGAAGCCGACCATGACAGGCTGACCGGCCTGGCGAGAGCGTTGCTCGATCGCGCGCCCGAGACGGCCGAGGAGCTGCTTTCGGAAATGGACCGGGCCGTCGTCACGAACGCGGCGGCGATGCCGGCCGGTGTGGTGCGAATGGGCTCGACGGTTATGGTGCGCGGCGAAAGCGGGGACACCCAGCACATCATGCTGGTCTACCCGGGCGAGGCCGACATAGCCGAGAACCGGATCTCGGTGCTGACGCCGATGGGAACCGCGCTCATCGGCGCGAGCGTTGGGCAGGCGGTTTGCTGGAGCGGTCGTGGTGGTCGGGAACTGTCAGTGACCGTCGAAGCCGTCGATACGCCGGCTTCCGGCCCGCAACGAGCTTGATAACGGAGGCGGTGATGACGAGCACGAATTGCTGCCTGACCACGAAGGACTTTGCCGTTCTCGAAGTCATGCTGGAGCGCCGGCGGGCATTCGCGGATCCGATCGTGCGCATGCTCGAACACAAGCTTTCATGCGCCGATGTCGTGCCGATCGATTCGGTAGGCCCCGACATCGTCACGCTGAACAGCAGGGTGGTGTTCGGCGTCGATACCGGTCCCGCAGAGACGCGAACCCTGGTGCAGCACGAGGTGCGCGGGCCGGTCGGCTCCAGCCTGTCGGTCGCAACGAGGCGCGGGCTCTGCATGCTTGGCATGGCGCAAGGCCAGACTGCAATGGTCGAACACGCCGACGGCCGGCGGGAGTCGATCCTGATCCGGGCCGTGCTTTACCAGCCGGAGGCTGCCCGGCGCACGGTCAGGCAGAAACACCAGGCTGACGCGCAGCGACCGCACGGGCTCAGGCTCGTCTACAGTGCCGCAGCCGATTGGAGGCCTCTTGGCGAGACGGCCGGAATGCGGCAGACAGAAGACGACGACCCCGGTCCCTCGGCGGCGTGAATGGGCAACAGCGCGTGGTCTCGAAGATCGGCATCGATTTTCGCTCGGGATCATGCGCAAATCGAAAAATACGGCTGCGTCCACGGGCGTCCTGAGGACGCTCGGCGCGGCAAGGAGTGAATGATGAAAATCATGGTGCTGGGCAGTGGCGTGATCGGGGTGACCACGGCCTACTATCTCGCCGAGGCCGGCCACGAGGTGACGGTGATCGACCGCCAGAAAGGGCCGGGGCTGGAAACCAGCTTTGCCAATGCCGGCGAGATTTCGCCCGGCTATGCCTCGCCCTGGGCCGGCCCCGGCATCCCGCTCAAGGCGATCAAGTGGCTCTTGATGAAGCATGGTCCGCTGGTGGTGCGGCCGGCCTTCGATCCGCACATGTGGACGTGGCTGGTCAAGATGCTGCGCAACTGCACCGCCGAGCGCTACGCGATCAACAAATCGCGCATGGTGCCGCTGGCGGAATACAGCCGCGACACGCTGAAGGCGCTGCGCGAGGCGACCGGCATCGCCTATGACGAGCGGACGCAGGGCACGCTGCAGCTGTTCCGGACGCAAAAGCAGCTCGACGGCACCGGAGGCGATGTCGAGGTGCTGAAGAAATATGGCGTGCCCTATGAGGTCCTTGATCCCAACGGCTGCATCGCGGCGGAACCGGCGCTGGCGGGGGTGCGTGAAAAATTCGTCGGCGGCCTGAGACTGCCGGGCGACGAGACCGGCGACTGCAAGATGTTCACCGACAGGCTGGCCGAGCTCTGCGTGGCGCGCGGCGTCAAGTTCGAATACGACACGACGATATGGCGCGTCATCCGCAGCCGCAACCGCGTCAACAATATGAGCACCAGCAAGGGCTGGCTGACCGCCGACGCCTATGTGATGGCGCTGGGCAGCTATTCGGCTGGTTTCATGCGCCGGATGAAGCGACCGATCCCGGTCTATCCGGTCAAGGGCTATTCGATCACGGTGCCGATCAAGGACGCCGCCGCCGCGCCCGTGTCGACCGTGATGGACGAAACCTACAAGGTCGCGATCACCCGGCTCGGCGACCGCATTCGCGTCGGCGGCACGGCCGAGATTTCCGGCTTCGACCTCAGGCTGCATGAATCGCGCCGGCGCACGCTCGAACACTCGGTCGGCGACCTGTTTCCGGGAGCCGGCGCGATGCGCGATGCGACGTTCTGGTGCGGGCTGCGGCCGATGACGCCTGACGGACCGCCGTTGATCGGCCGCACGGAGCTGTCCAACCTCTATCTCAACACCGGCCATGGCACGCTCGGCTGGACCATGGCCTGCGGCTCGGCCAAGGTTCTGGCCGACATCATCTCCAACCGGGTGCCCGATATCGACGTGCGTGCCTTGGCCCAGGAGCGTTACCTGAAATAGCCGCCGCGCGTCTCGCGCTTTATTCTTTGCTTATGTCGTTGCCCCGGAACCGGGGCGATATCAGAACGCCTGCCTGACCCACGCCTCGTCGAACAGCAGCCGGTAGGCCCACGGGATCGTCACATTGGTGGCGACCGGGTTCGAGTGGACGAGGTAGTCGTCATAGACCGGCTTCATCCTGGCGTAGAAGGCGGGGTCGAGCACCATCATGCCGTTCTCCGAATCGTGGAAGAAGCTGCGGTTGTTGAGGTTGACCGAGGAGATGGCAACCAGCCTTTCATCGATCATCATGATTTTGGAATGCAGCACCACGTCAGGCGCCTTGAACTCGCGGATATCGATACGGTCGCCATATTTCTCGACGAACAGCTTGTTGAGCGCGGTGAGAAACCTGCCCCCGATATCGCCCTTGAGGTCGATGCGGCCGACAACGTCGATCCTGACGCCGCGGGCGAGCGCCCGGTCAAAAGCCTTGGCGAGGCTCGGCGTCAGATTGAGGTAGGGGTTGACGATCTGGATATGGTGCCGGGCGGCATCGACCAGTTCGACGAAATAGGCCTCCAGCGCATGGTCATCCTCATAGGGCATCGAGATGAAATGCCGGGCATTGCCCCGGGGGCCATCTCCGCGGACCGGGATGGAGAAGGGGCGCGCCAGGTTGGTGTCGGCGTCGCGCAGCCATATCGTCGACAGCTGCGCGGCGAGCGTCTCGACCGTCGCCCGGTCGGCGAACTCGATGTCGAAGTCGCTCCAGTTCGAGTAGTAATTCAGCGAAAACCCGTCGGTCTTGCCGTATTGCTCGAGGTCCGGATAGCGCGACAGATCGATCGGCTGGTGGAACAGGAAACCGTCATGGATGTTGCGGCCGCCGATGATGACGCGCGAGCGCGCGGGGTCCTGCGCCAGCGTGGCCAGCATCTTGACATGATGGACCTTGTGCAGTTGTGAAATCTGCTCGTCGATCGGCGCGCCGTGGTCCGCCCGCCAGCGATATTCCTGCAGCTCCACATTGGGGAATTCGGCGGCCAGCCGGTGCAGCATGGCGTCGTCCTTTTCGCGCTCCAGCACGTCGGTGACCATGATGCGCACCTTGGTGCCAAGCGCGGCATGATGGCGGATCAGCCGTTCGATGACCCGGCCGGAAAAATCGGCCTTGAATTCCAGCGAGGACAGATAGATCAGCTTCAGCCTTGGCGCCTTCGAGAAATCGAGCGGCAGTTCCGGATCGCCCCTGTCTATTGCCGCATCGGTCAGCGGCGCGCCCATCAGCGCCTCGACCTTGGCGTTGAAGCCGTCGCGCGACTTGCGCAGCAGCCTGGGCTCGCCGATCGGCATGGCGCAGGTCTGCGACAGCCAGCGGCTGGCATAGAAGGCGCGCTCGAGCGCATCGAGGCCTGCATCGCCGGGGACTGGGCAGCGCTGGTAGCGGCTGTCCAAGCTGGCAAGCGCCGGATCCGCGGTTTCTTCACGCCGGATGGTGAGCGGTGTACCGGTGGGCGCAAGGCTGGAGCGGATCCTCGCCGTGCACCGGTTCAGGCCGTCGCCCGGGAACAGGCTGACCGTGTCGTCCTCGCCGGAGAGGTGAAAACCGAATGCCGCGCCGGCGGCGATGGTGCGTGAGGCTCCGCCAGCGCGGAGCGCCACTGCGCCGTCGCAACTGCCTTCGATGTCGGCCGGCTGTTTGCCCGCCTGGCGCACGACGATCTCGGTGCTGCGTGCCTGCAAGCCGGAGAAATCGAAAATCCCGGGGGCCGAGGGCCGCGCCGCCGCATCGATATAGAGCGTCTGCCGCGACACCCGCCAGCGGCCGTCGAAATAACCGTCGCCGCTGCCCCCACCGGTCGGCGGCAGATGAGCGTTGGCGACTGGTCCGGCCAGGTGCTGGAGCGTCGAATAGGTCTCCTGGAAATCGCGGTTCTGGACATCGAGGCGGTTGCGCCCGAAGGGGCCCGTGCCGTTGGCGCGGTCCATGGCGCCGAGCTGGTGGTGGGCGAGCAGTGCCAGGAACCGTCTTTCATAGTCGCTGCCGCCGTCATTGCCGAAGAACTGCTCAGCCGCGACCCGCGACCCGGGCGTGCCAGCCGACAGCGAGGGCCGTGCGCAAGCCTCCTGCCCGGCCGATAGTTCGCAGGCATTGCGGCCCGCACCGCAGCCGGCAAGGGCGGCCAGCCCGAACAGGGCGAGGATGGCCGTGCGGATGTTCACCCCGTCGCCCCGGCCTTCATGACGCTCAACTGCGCCGGGTCGCGGGGCGGCATGAAACCTTGCGGGAAAACCTTGCAGACAGGGATGGCGAAGGTGGCGATTAGCAGGTCCGCCTCGCCGCGCATCTTGCGGGGCGCCGTCATGTCATCGCGGATCGCCCTCGCCGAGGCGACAAGGGCGCCGTCGCAGTCGCAATGGTTGCGGCGGGCGATGTAGCAGGCATCATGGGTTCGGCAAACGGCGTCGAGGCGATCGACAGGCCGGGCCGACAGATCGCCGGTGCGGGTGCCGGGACCGCAGTAATTGCCGATGACGAAAGGCGAGGGACGCGCCATGGCGTAGCGGATCGGTTTCGGCAATTCGGCTTCCGGAACTTTTGTCCATGGGTTGGCGCATGCGGAGACGAACAGCAGCGGCAGGATGGCAAGAACGGCTCGCATGTCTATCCGCGCCAGCTTTCTGAAAGATTTCCCCACCCGACCTGTCCCATGGCCGGCGACCGCACGCCTGATGCCACACTGGTCGGTTTTGTGGCAAGGAAAAGGCGGCGTGCCTGATCCAGGCCCGCGTTATTGTGATCTCGGCACCCTGCCTGAAGGGCGCGAAACCCGCAGGCATCTGGGCGAAATCAGGTAAACAACCCCCGCTCCCGTTCCACCGCCTTGGTGATGAAGCCGGCGACGATCTGGACGCGGCGCAGCGGCCTCACCGATTCGTGATAGACCAGCCAGTAGGCGCGGCGGATGGGCGCGACCACATCGACAGCCACCAACTCCGGCATCGAGCGGGCGACGAAGGTGTGCAGGATGCCGATGCCGGCGCCCGAGCGCACGGCTTCGGCCTGGCCGAGTGCGGAGGAGATGGCAAAGCTGGTCCGCCAATCGGCGCTGAATTCGGCGGCGTAGTCGAGCGACGGGCTGACGATCAGGTCAGGCACATAGCCGATGAGGGTGTGCTGGCCAAGCTCGGCGGCGGTTTTGGGCAGGCCATGCGCGTCGACATAGCCGCGGGAGGCAAACAGCCCGAGCGAGTAGTCGACCAGTTTTCCCGCCACCAGCCGGCCTTCGGTCGGCCGCTCGACGGTTATGGCAATGTCGGCCTCGCGTCGCGACAGGGAGAAGGAGCGCGGCACCGGGACGAGCTGGATGGTGAGTTCGCGGTGCTGGGCGGTGAGTTCGCCCAGCCGCTTGGCCAGGAAAGCGACGCCGAAGCCGTCAGGCGCGCCGATGCGCACGGTTCCGGACACGTCGTCGCCTTCGCCCGATATGGTCGAGCGGGCGGCGATCATGTCGCCCTCCATGCGCTCGGCGATGTCGAGGAAGCGCTCGCCGGCCGGGGTCAGTTCGCTGCCGGTGGTCAGCCGGCGGAAGAGTTTCGTGCGTAACGCGTCTTCAAGGGCCGCGATGCGGCGCGAGACCGTGGCGTGGTTCAGCTCCAACCGCCTGGCGGCGCCAAGGATCTGGCCGGCCCGCGCCACGGCGAGAAAGATGCGGACGTCATCCCAGTTCATGGCGTTCCCCTGATGGAGATCTCGGGCGAGTATTTGCGAGAATTGATGCTCACGCGTCAATCGATATCTATTTTACGCACAACGGTTGCGTTCTCCCTCGCGTTGCCATCGGCCGGCCAAAGGCGGACAATGCGACATCACAACCCAGGGAGAGAAATCATGATCGACTACGGTCATTTCATCGGCGGCAAGCGTGTCGCCGGCACCAGCGGCCGCAAGCAGGACGTCATGCAGCCGATGGACGGCACTGTGCGCGGCACGGTGGCGCTGGCCTCGCAGGCGGAATTGCGCGCGGCGGTCGAGAACGCCAAGGCCGCACAGCCCAAATGGGCCGCGACCAATCCGCAGCGCCGCGTGCGCGTGCTGATGAAGTTCCTCGAACTGGTTGCCCGCGACTACGACGAACTGGCTGAGATTCTTGCGCGCGAACATGGCAAGACCATCGCCGACGCCAAGGGCGATATCCAGCGCGGCCTGGAAGTGGTCGAGGTCTGCATCGGCGCTCCGCACATGATGAAGGGCGAGTTCACCGACGGCGCCGGCCCCGGCATCGATGTCTATTCGATGCGCCAGCCGCTCGGCGTCGTCGCCGGCATCACGCCGTTCAATTTCCCGGCGATGATCCCGCTTTGGAAGATCGCGCCGGCGATCGCCTGCGGCAACGCCTTCATCCTGAAGCCTTCGGAGCGTGATCCGGGTGTGCCGATGCGCATTGCCGAACTGTTCATCGAGGCCGGTCTGCCGGCCGGCATCCTCAATGTCGTCAACGGCGACAAGGATGTCGTCGACGCCATCCTCGACGATCCCGACATCAAGGCCATCGGTTTTGTCGGCTCGACGCCGATCGCGCACTACATCTATTCGCGCGGCACGGCGGCCGGCAAGCGCGTGCAGTGCTTCGGCGGCGCCAAGAACCACATGATCATCATGCCCGACGCCGACATGGACCAGACCGTCGACGCACTGATCGGCGCCGGTTACGGCTCGGCCGGCGAGCGCTGCATGGCTATCTCGGTGGCCGTTCCGGTCGGCAACGACACCGCCAACCGGCTGATGGAAAAGCTGATCCCGCGCGTCGAAAGCCTGAAGGTCGGCCCCTCGACGGATTCGGCAGCGGATTTCGGCCCGCTGGTTACCGCCCAAGCGCTTGAGCGCGTCAAGGGCTACGTCGACACCGGTGTCAAGGAAGGCGCCAAGCTTGTCGTCGATGGCCGCGGCTTCAAGATGCAGGGCTATGAGGACGGCTACTATATGGGCGGTTGCCTTTTCGACAATGTCACGGCCGATATGCGCATCTACAAGGAAGAGATCTTTGGGCCGGTGCTCTCGGTGGTGCGCGCGCCGACTTATGAGAACGCCATCAAGCTCGCCAACGACCATGAGATGGGCAATGGCGTCGCCATCTTCACCCGCGATGGCGACGCCGCGCGCGACTTCGCCAGCCGTGTCCAGGTCGGCATGGTCGGCGTCAACGTACCGATCCCGGTGCCGATCGCCTATTACACTTTCGGCGGCTGGAAGGCGTCTTCCTTCGGCGACCTCAACCAGCATGGCCCGGACGCGTTCCGCTTCTACACCAAGACCAAGACGGTTACCTCGCGCTGGCCGTCCGGCATCAAGGACGGCGCCGAGTTCGTTATCCCGACGATGAACTGACGGGCGCTTTTTTATCTGGCCTTCCTCGCTGCAAGGCGGATGAGAAGATCGATTGAACCTGAGGCCTAAGTCCCCGGACTTAGGCCTTTTGTTTTTGCAAACGCTAATGTGATGGAACCGGTGGGGGATTGCGCGACTTAGGGCTGCGATCCTGCCGTGGAGGAGGCGCGGCAGACAACCAGGGCGCCGACGGCGGGCCGGTGGCATTGCATCGTCCGGCGCAAGGAGGTGTCAAATGACACGACGTCTTACGGCGACAATGTTCGTTGCGGCGATGGCGATGTGCTCGGGCGCTGCTCAGGCAAATGCAGCTGGGCAATGCGCACCACGCGCCGATATCGTGAAGGCGCTCGGCGAGAACTTCCACGAAAGCGAAGCCGGGCGCGGCCTGATCAACCCCAATGTGGTCCTCGAGGTCTTCGTTTCGGAACAAGGCAGCTGGACGGTCCTAGCTTCCGACACGAAAGGCCAGAGTTGTATCCTGTCGGTTGGCGAAGGCTGGGACAGCCCGACACTCAAGGCGGCCTTGCCGGGCGCCTGAGCGATTTGCCTTCGCGCTCTGCAACTAGCGCGTGGCGGCGACCTCGGCATGGCCGCGCAGCAGTGCCATCAGTTTCTTGGCGTCCTTGGCGGCGCCTTCCTCATCGCCGTCCAGGATCGAGCGGATCAATGCAACATGGTGCTCGGCGGATTCCGCCAGCCCGGTGTCGGCCTTGTAGCGGAACCAGAAGCGGCGGCTGTGTGTCTGCAGCGGGGCGGCCAGCCGGGCGGCGAACGGGTTGTCGGCGGCCAGCGCCAGCGCCTCGTCGAGCGCCTTGTCGGCCTGGATGAAGGCGAGCACATTGCCTGATATCACTGCTTTCTGCATGGCGAGCGCCGCCTCGTGGAACAGGTCGGCGGCCTCGCGGGTGACGAAGCGTGCGGCCGAACGGGCGAGCACCACCTCGACGCCGCGCCTTGCGTCGAGCACGCGCAGCCAGTCGCCGGGGTGCAGTGGCGCGATCGCGATGCCGGCGCGGGGCCTGACGTCGAGCAATCCCTCCCAGGCAAGCCGTTGGATCGCCTCGCGCACCGGCGTGCGGCCGAGCGCCAGCCGCTCGATCAGGGAACCCTCGGTGACAAAACTCGCCGGGGCCAGTTCGAGCGTGACGATCATGTTTTCGAGGACGCGATAGGCCTTGGTCGCCGCGGGCTCGGACACGATGCTTGCTTCCATGGATATCAAAGGCTCTCTCCTGATATATCTAGAATATATCATAACAGATTCCGCATTGACAGCAGCTTTCCTAACAGATATACGGCTGATATATCAGATGGAGAGATAGCTATGTGGACCGGAGTTTTCCCCGCCGTCACGACCAAATTCACCGCCGACGACCGGCTCGATCACGCCGAGATGGAGCGCTGCTTCGGCCTGCAAATGGATGCCGGCTGCGATGGCATCATCGTCTGCGGCTCGCTGGGCGAGGGACCGATGCTGTCGCCTGACGAGAAGATCGAGGTGCTGAAGACCGCGCAGAAGATCGCTGGCAAGAAGCCGGTGCTGCTGACGGTCAACGAGGCCGGCACCCGCGAGGCCGCCAGTATCGCCAAGCGCGCCGCCAACGAAGGCGCCGATGGCCTGATGGTGGTGCCGAGCCCGATCTACCACACCAACGCGGAAGAGACGGTGGCGGCGCTGCGCGCGGTGGCGGAAGCCGGCGACTTGCCGGTCATGATCTATTCCAACCGCCTCGCCTACCGCGTCGATGTCAGCGTCGACCAGATGGAGGAGCTGGCGTTGGACAAGCGCTTCGTCGCCATCAAGGAATCCTCCGACGACATCCGCCGCTCGACCGAGATCATCAACCGCCTGGGCAGCCGCTACGACCTGTTCACCGGCGTCGACAATCTGGCCTTCGAGGCGCTGTCCGTGGGTGCCATCGGCTGGGTGGCTGGTCTGGTCACCGCCTTCCCGCGCGAGACTGTCGCCATCTACCAGCTGATGAAGCAGGGGCGCCGCGAAGAGGCGCTCGCCATCTACCGCTGGTTCCGGCCGCTGCTCGACCTCGATGTCTCGACCTATCTGGTGCAGAACATCAAGCTTGCCGAAGTGTTCGCAATCAACACCAATGACCGCGTGCGCATGCCGCGCATGCCGCTGTCGGGCGAACGCCGCAAGGCTGTCGAGAAGATCATCAAGGATGCGCTGGCGGCGCGGCCGACACTGCCGCAGTTCTAAAGAGGGTGGCGGCAGCCAGATGAGAGGCAGCGCCCAGGTGCAAGGAAAGTCCAAATCGACAGACAAGGGGCGGCGCTCCTCATCCGCCCTGCGGGCACCTTCTCCCCGTGAACGGGGAGAAGGGAGAGACATCGCCATCGTCGGTGGCGGCATCATCGGCATTTGCGCGGCTGCCTTCCTTGCCGAGGCGGGACTGGACGTCACGCTCTTCGACCGCACGGGTATCTGCGAGGAGACGAGCTCCGGCAATGCCGCCGCCTTTGCCTTCTCCGACGTGT
Organism: Mesorhizobium sp. B2-5-7; assembly: GCF_006440875.1. Lineage (NCBI taxonomy): Bacteria > Pseudomonadati > Pseudomonadota > Alphaproteobacteria > Hyphomicrobiales > Phyllobacteriaceae > Mesorhizobium > Mesorhizobium sp. B2-5-7. Next base: position 277,980 of record NZ_VFUO01000002.1, read on the forward strand.
TGCCGCTGGCGCACAAGGGCGTGATCCGGCAGCTGCCAAAATGGCTCGCCGATCCACTCGGCCCGCTCAGCATTCCGCCCGCCTACCTGCCGAAGCTGCTGCCTTGGCTGATCCGGTTCTGGCGCGCCGGCGCGCCTGGGAAATACGAGGCGAGCCTGACCGCGCAGGCCGGCATGATGAAGCTTGCCGAGGCCGAATGGATGGATCTGCTCGATCGTTCCGGCACCCGGCCGATGCTGCGCGAGGACGGTTCGCTCGAACTCTACGAAGGCGAGGCCGAGTTCCGCGCCTCGCTGTCGGGCTGGGCGGCGCGCGAGCGCTTCGGCATCGGCTTCCGCCATGTCGAGGGCGAGATCCTGGCGGACCTGCAGCCGGGGCTGTCACCGCGCTTCGTCAAGGGCACTTTCGTGCCTGGATGGAAGACGGTCGCCGATCCAAAACTGCTCGGCAAGGCGGTGTGGGCGTACGCGCAGTCCAAGGGCGCCCGCTTCGAGATGGCCCGCATCGACCGCGTCGCCGCGGATCAGTATGGCGCGACACTGACGCTGGCCGACGGCACGAGCAGGCAAGCCGGTCACATAGTCATTGCCGCGGGCGCCTGGTCGCATCTGCTGGCGCGGCAACTCGGCGATCGCATTCCGCTGGAGACCGAACGCGGCTACAACACGACGCTGCCGACGAGCGCCTTCGACGTGAGGCGACAGTTGATCTTTTCCGGCCATGGCTTCGTCATCACCCCGCTCGAAACCGGCCTGCGTGTCGGCGGTGCCGTGGAACTCGGCGGCATCGAGCGGCCGCCCAATTTCAACAGGTCGAAGGCGCTCTTGCGGAAAGCGCGGGAATTCCTGCCGGGGCTCGATCCCTCGGGCGGGCGCGAATGGATGGGGTTCCGGCCCTCCCTGCCGGATTCGGTGCCCGTCGTCGGCAAGGCGGCGCGAAGCCAGTCCGTGATCTACGCCTTCGGCCACGGCCATCTCGGCCTGACGCAGGCCGCGGCAACCGGGCGGTTGATCAGGGAATTCGTTCTGGGGCAGACTTCATCCGTTGATCTGGCCCCCTTCAGTCCACAACGGTTTTGATCTCGAGGAGCGACATGGCCAAGAAATCCTTCTTCTGCATCGACGGCCACACTTGCGGCAACCCGGTGCGGCTGGTCGCCGGCGGCGGCCCGCTGCTGCAGGGCTCGACCATGATGGAGCGACGGGCACATTTCCTGGCCGAATACGACTGGATCCGCACCGGCCTGATGTTCGAACCGCGCGGCCATGACGTGATGTCAGGCTCGATCCTCTACCCGCCGACGCGCGAGGATTGCGACATCGCCATCCTGTTCATCGAGACGTCCGGCTGCCTGCCGATGTGCGGTCACGGCACCATCGGCACGGTGACGATGGCGATCGAACATGGGCTGATCAAGCCGAAGACGCCGGGTGTGCTGCGGCTCGACACGCCCGCCGGCCTGGTCATCGCGGAATACAAGCAGGTCGGCGAGTATGTCGAGGAGGTGCGCATCACCAACGTGCCGTCCTTCCTTTATGCTGAAGGACTGGCGGTAGAATGTCCGGGGCTCGGCGAGATCACCGTCGATGTCGCCTATGGCGGCAATTTCTACGCCATCGTGGAGCCGCAGGCGAACTATCGCGATATGGCCGACTATTCCGCCGGCGACCTCATCGCCTGGAGCCCAGTGGTGCGGCAGCGGCTCAACGAGAAGTATTCCTTCGTGCATCCGGAGAATCCCGGGATCACCGGGTTGTCGCACATGCTGTGGACCGGCAAGCCGACGGTCGAGGGAGCCGATGCCCGCAATGCCGTCTTCTACGGCGACAAGGCGATCGACCGCTCTCCATGCGGCACCGGCACCTCGGCGCGCATGGCGCAACTCCATGCCAAGGGCAAGCTCAAGGCGGGGGATGCGTTCGTCCATGAATCGATCATCGGCTCGCTGTTCAAGGGCAAGGTTGAAAAGGACGTCACCGTCGCCGGCAAGCCGGCCATCATCCCTTCGATCGGCGGCTGGGCCCGCATGACTGGATTGAACACGATCTTCATCGACGACCGCGATCCGTTCGCGCATGGTTTCGTGGTCAAGTAGGAGAATCCTGACCCTGCGGAAAGGAGTGTGACGAAAAAACGAACCGTGTCAGGAATGCAACGATTCCTCCCATCACCTAATTTTGACGGTGATTTCTTCGAAACGGAGCGCATGATGCGGCTCAATCGTCAAAGACATTGCGTTATGCCAATGATAGGGTCCGCGATAGTCCAGGGGCTGGGTGCGAAAAGCGGGCGATCGGGAAGACGTGACTTGCAAACACGCGGAGCGGTCAAAAAAATCACGTTGCAATCCGGGCTCGAAACTTTACGACTAGGGGAAATACGAAAAGGAATGCGTCTGCATGGGCGACATTCCAGGGGAGCCATGTACACATGCAGTACTTTGTCCAGCAGCTTATCAATGGGCTGACGCTGGGATCGATCTATGGGCTGATCGCGATCGGCTACACGATGGTCTACGGCATCATCGGCATGATCAATTTCGCCCATGGCGACATCTTCATGGTGGGCGCTTTCACGGCGCTGATCGTCTTCCTCATCCTCGGCGCGCTGTTTTATTCGGTGCCCGTGGTCATCGCGCTGCTGGTCATGATGATCGTGGCGATGCTGCTCACCAGCCTCTACAATTGGACGATCGAGAAAGTGGCCTACCGGCCGCTGCGCGGTTCGTTCCGGCTGGCGCCGCTGATCACCGCCATCGGCATGTCGATCGCGCTGTCGAACTTCGTCCAGGTGACGCAAGGCCCGCGCAACAAGCCGATCCCGCCGATGGTCAGCCAAGTCTACAACATCAACGGCGTCAGCGTTTCGCTGAAGCAGATCATCATCGTCATCGTCACGGCTTTGCTGTTGGCGCTGTTCTGGTACCTGGTCAACAAGACCTCGCTTGGCCGGGCGCAACGCGCCTGCGAGCAGGACCGCAAGATGGCCGCACTGCTGGGCATCGACGTCGACCGCACCATCTCGATCACGTTCATCATGGGCGCCGCTCTTGCCGCTGTCGCCGGCACGCTGTTCCTGATGTACTACGGCGTCATCGCCTTCTCGGACGGCTTTACCCCCGGGGTCAAAGCATTCACGGCGGCGGTTCTTGGCGGCATCGGCTCATTGCCAGGTGCGGTGCTGGGCGGCCTCCTGATCGGCTTCATCGAGAGCATGTGGTCGGCCTATTTCTCGATCGACTACAAGGACGTCGCCGCGTTCTCGATCCTGGCAATCGTGCTGATCTTCCTGCCTTCCGGCATATTGGGCCGGCCAGAAGTCGAAAAGGTCTGAGACCATGGCCGTGACCGTATCTCCAGAGCGCGACACCGTCGCCAGCCCCATGCAGCGCGCGCTGCGCGAGGGCTTCTATGCCGGCGCCATCTCGCTTGGCCTGTTCGTGCTGTTCATCGGCCTCAAGACAGACCAGAACATCTCCAATGAACTGGTCCTGGTGAAGCGCTGGGGCCTCTTGGCCGCCGTGGTGATCGCCACGGCTATCGGCCGTTTCCTTTATGTCGCCTATGGTCAACCCTTCATGGCCAACCAGAAGATCGCCGATGTCGCCACCGGCCTGTTGCCGGCCAGTGCGGCGTCGCGCTTCTTCCTGTTGCCGGCGTTTGTCGTGGCGATCATCGCGGTGGTGCTGCTGTTCGTGTTCAACGGCTCGCTTCCCGGATGGATAGGAGCAGAGGCGGCCGGCTATCTGCAGTTCCTGCGCGCGCTCGCAATCATCTATGCGCTGGCCTGCGTGATCTACTACTACCGCGGCTTCATCCACGCCAACTTCACCAAGCTCGGCATTGCCGCGCTGGTGCTCTATCCGATCCTTGTCATCGTCGTCCTGTCGCTGATGTCGTGGTCGGTCGCCACCGGATTGCAGGGCTCGCTGAAATGGGTCGACAATTTCGGCATCCAGATCCTGATCTACGTGATGCTGGCCTGGGGGCTGAACATCGTCGTCGGCCTCGCCGGCCTGCTCGATCTGGGCTACGTCGCCTTCTACGCCGTCGGGGCCTACGCCTATGCGCTGCTTGGCACAACCTACGGCCTGTCGTTCTGGATCCTGCTTCCGGCGGCCGGCGCCATGGCCGCGTTCTGGGGCGTGCTGCTCGGCTTTCCGGTGCTGCGCCTGCGCGGCGATTACCTGGCGATCGTCACCCTTGCCTTCGGGGAGATCATCCGCCTGGTGCTGATCAACTGGCGCGATGTGACCAACGGTTCGGCCGGTATCTCCGGCATCCCGAAAGTCACCTTTTTCGGCTTGATGACCTTCAACGTCTCGGACCCCAACTACATCGCCAAGGTCCTGCACCTCGCGACCTCGAGCGCCTACTATAAGATCTTCCTCTATTACCTGATCCTGGCGCTTTGCATGCTCACCGCCTTCGTCACCATCAGGCTGAGGCGCATGCCCGTCGGGCGTGCCTGGGAAGCGCTGCGCGAGGACGAGATCGCCTGCCGCTCGCTCGGCATCAACACCACCACGACCAAGCTGACGGCCTTTGCCACCGGTGCCATGTTCGGCGGTTTTGCCGGGGCATTCTTCGCCGCGCGGCAAGGCTTCGTCAGCCCGGAATCCTTCGTCTTCCTGGAATCGGCCATCATCCTGGCCATCGTCGTCCTTGGCGGCATGGGGTCGCTGGTCGGCATCGCCGTCGCCGCGATGGTGATGATCGGCGGCACCGAGGCGCTGCGCGAGCTCGACTTCCTCAAACAGGTCTTCGGGCAAGATTTCACCCCCGAACTCTACCGCATGCTTCTGTTCGGCATGGCCATGGTCATCGTCATGCTGTGGAAGCCGCGGGGCTTTGTCGGCAGTCGTGAACCGACAGCCTTCCTCAAGGAGCGAAGGGCTGTCTCAAGCTCCTTCACCAAGGAGGGTCACGGCTGATGAATGCGAACGCACAAATGAACGACGCCATCCTGCAGGTCGATCATCTGTCGATGAAGTTCGGCGGCCTAGTCGCCATCGGCGACCTGTCCTTCACTGCCAGGCGCGGCGAAATCACCGCGCTGATCGGCCCCAACGGCGCCGGCAAGACCACCGTGTTCAATTGCATCACCGGCTTCTACAAGCCGTCGGAAGGCATGATCACGCTCAACCGGGCCGACGGCTCCAGTTACCTGCTGGAACGGCTGCCCAACCATGAGATCCCCGCGCGCGCCAAGGTGGCGCGCACCTTCCAGAATATCCGCCTGTTCTCGGGCATGACGCTGCTGGAGAACCTGCTCGTCGCCCAGCACAACAAGCTGATGAAGGCGTCCGGGTATACGATCCTGGGCCTGTTCGGCTTCAGCGGCTACCGCAAGGCCTCGGCCGAATCGGTGGAGCTTGCCAAGCACTGGCTGGAAAAGGCCGATCTCGTCGATCGCGCCGACGATCCGGCCGGCGACTTGCCCTACGGCGCACAGCGGCGGCTCGAGATCGCGCGCGCCATGTGCACCGGTCCCGAGCTTCTGTGCCTCGACGAACCGGCGGCCGGTCTCAACCCGAAGGAATCGGCGGCTCTCAACGAACTGCTGATGGGGATCAAGCACACGACAGGCACCTCGATCCTCCTGATCGAGCACGACATGTCGGTGGTCATGCAGATCTCCGACCATGTCGTGGTGTTGGAATATGGCCGCAAGATCTCCGACGGCAATCCGCAGTCGGTGCGCACCGACCCGCGCGTTATCGCTGCCTATCTTGGCGTCGACGACGAGGAGGTCGAGACCGTACTTACCGAAGTCGGCGACGAGGACGTCATCGAACAGCTCGACATCGGCCCCGATTCCGCGCATGGCCCGGGGACATCGTCGTCGTATCTGGCCGGGCCGGTGAGCGACACCGTCGGCCATAGCCAAGGCGAACGCGTAACCGTGTCGAAAGGCGCCTCGAAGGCAGCGCAGGTCGATGCCCGCGTCGCCAGCGTGGCAAGCAGGCCTGTTGCCCCGACACCGGCGCCGGCCAAGCCCGCCGCGAAGAAAGCGGAACCACGGAAAACGGCCGCCAAGGCGCCTGCCGCGAAGGCCGAAGGCGTTTCGAACCGCCTCGCTGCCCCCCGTGGCGGCAAGGCCGACAATCTGACCCGCATCAAGGGCATCGGCACGGTCAACGAGAAGAAGCTCAACGAACACGGCATCTTCCACTTCGACCAGATCGGCGCCTGGAAGAAGGCAGACGTCGAGGCGGTCGAGGCCTATCTCGCCTTTGACGGACGCATCGCGCGCGAGGAGTGGGTCAAGCAGGCCAAGCTGCTCGGCCAAGGCAAGGATACGGAATTCTCGCGCCGCGTCGATGCAGGCAAGGTGGCGACCAGTCACGTGTCCGGCAAAGCCAAGGCGAGCACAGCCAAGCCCGTTCAGGGCAAGCGTGGAGGGGGCAAGTGATGGCCACGACAACGCTGCTCGATATCAAGGGCGTGGAGACCTATTACGGCAACATCCGTGCGCTGAACGGCGTCAATGTCAGTGTCAAGCAAGGTGAGATCGTGGCGCTGATCGGCGCCAACGGCGCCGGCAAGTCGACGCTGATGATGACCATCTTCGGGGCTCCACGCGCCCGCACGGGCACCATCACCTTCAACGGGACCGATATCACCCAGTTGCCGACACACGAAATCGCGCGCATGCGCATTGCCCAGTCGCCCGAGGGCCGGCGCATCTTTCCGCGCATGACGGTGATGGAAAACCTGCAGATGGGCGCCAGCCTCGACAACCTCAAATATTATGGCGAGGACGTCGAGAAGGTGTTCACGCTGTTCCCCAGGCTGAAGGAGCGCATCGCCCAGCGTGGCGGTACGCTGTCGGGCGGCGAACAGCAGATGCTGTCGATCGGACGCGCACTGATGGCGCGGCCGAAACTGCTTCTGCTCGACGAGCCGTCGCTGGGTCTGGCGCCGCTGATCGTCAAGCAGATCTTCGATGCCATTCGTGAGTTGAACCGCACCCAAGGGCTGACCGTGTTCCTGGTCGAGCAGAACGCGTTCGGCGCGCTCAAGCTCGCCACGCGCGGCTATGTCATGGTCAACGGCAATGTGACGATGAGCGGCACCGGCAAGGAGCTGCTCGCCAATCCGGAAGTGCGCGCCGCCTATCTCGAAGGCGGACATCACTGAGTTCAGGAGACTTCCCATGCAAGGCATTCTCTACGAGGAACCGTCGATCTGGCAGTTCTTCTTCGTCACCTGCCTGCTCGGCGGATGGGCGGCATGGATGACCGGCAAGGCCAGTGCCCAGACATGGCGCAGCTTCATCCAGCTGTTTGCCTATCTGCTCGGGCTCGGCATCGGAATCCGCTTCATCCATCACGCGCTGTTCGACGGCACGATGTTCTCGCTGCATTACTATATCGTTGACACCATCGTGCTGATGATACTGGGCTTCGTCGGCTATCAATACACACGAACCAACCAGATGGTCACACAGTATAATTGGCTCTACGAAAGAGCTTCAATCTTGAGCTGGAAACCGAAAGGTTGACGTTCATCATTAACGCCGCGTCAGGGATGAATCGGCGTGACAAGTGCCTGAAAATCGGCAAACTATGCTTTCTGCGATAAGGGTGGGCATCGCATGAAAGCTTCATCCACGCCCACTCCGTTAATGGGAGCGTTTAAATGAAAAAGTCACTTTTGTCCGCCGTGGCCCTGACCGCGCTCGTCGCGTTCGGCGGCAACGCGTGGGCTGATGTAATGTTCGCCGTCGCCGGGCCGATCACCGGTCCGAACGCGGCCTTCGGCGCACAGCTGCAGAAGGGCGCCGAAGCGGCGGTCGCCGAGATCAATGCCAAGGGCGGCATCAATGGCGAGCAGATCAAGCTCGAAGTCGGCGACGATGTCTCCGATCCGAAGCAGGGCATCTCGGTCGCCAACAAGTTCGTCGGCGACGGCGTCAAGTTCGTGATCGGCCACTTCAACTCGGGCGTGTCGATCCCGGCCTCCGAAGTCTACGCCGAAAACAACATCGTCGAAATCACGCCGGCCGCAACCAACCCGAAGTTTACCGAGCGCGGCTTGTGGAATGTGTTCCGTACCTGCGGACGCGACGACCAGCAGGGCAGCATCGCTGGCGCCTATATCGCCGCGAACTTCAAGGATGCCAAAGTCGCCGTGATCCATGACAAGACCCCTTATGGCCAGGGCCTCGCGGACGAAACCAAGAAGGCGATGAACGCCGCCGGCATCAAGGAAGTGATGTATGAAGGCGTCAATGTCGGCGACAAGGACTTCTCGGCGCTGATCGCCAAGATGAAGGAAGCCGGCGTCACCCTGATCTACTGGGGTGGCCTGCATACCGAAGCCGGTCTGATCATCCGTCAATCGGCGGACCAGGGCCTCAAGGCGCCGATGATGTCGGGTGACGGCATCGTGACGGACGAACTCGCCGCCATCGCGGGCGACGCTGTCGCTGGCACCCTCAACACGTTCGGCCCCGACCCGCGCCTGATCCCGGCCAATAAGGAACTCGTCGAGAAGTTCCGCGCGCAGGGTTTCGAGCCGGAAGCCTACACGCTCTACGCCTATGCCGCCGTGCAGGTGGTGGCCGAGGCGGCCGCTGCCGCCAAGACGAACGATCCGCAGGCCGTCGCCAAGGCGATGCATGAAAGCGGCCCGTTCCCGACCGTTCTGGGCGATCTCGCTTATGACGCCAAGGGCGATCCGAAGCTGCCGGGCTACATCATGTACGAATGGAAGAAGAAGGACGACGGGAAGTATTCCTGGTTCCCGAAGTCGTAATTCATTCGGATCCGAAACCAACGATGCCCGGCGCCTCGCGCCGGGCATTTTCTTTTGATGCGCGGCGGCAGCCGGGTCACGTCACGGTGAGCCCCCTTAACCAGGAAGATCGCATCCAGGATCGAAATTGTCGCCATTGTTCCGTCCGTTCGAACCGATGCATGCGAGTGTTGGCCGGACAATCGATCTAAATCGGTTTAAATCAGCGTCGATTTTGTTTGCACTGCAGCATTTTCGCGCTAATCATTGCCCCGATTTCCCGTTCCTTCCGCTGCTGGAGCCCAGTCCTTGGCCATCACGAAGATCCTCGTCGCCAACCGGTCAGAAATCGCCATCCGCGTCTTTCGCGCGGCCAACGAGCTGGGCCTCAAAACCGTGGCGATCTGGGCCGAGGAAGACAAATACTCGCTGCACCGCTTCAAGGCCGATGAGAGCTACCAGGTCGGGCGCGGCCCGCATCTCGGCAAGGACATGGGTCCGATCGAGAGCTATCTGTCGATCGAGGAGGTGATCCGCGTCGCCAGACTTTCAGGCGCCGATGCCATCCACCCCGGCTACGGGCTGCTGTCGGAAAGCCCCGAATTCGCCGAGGCCTGCGCGCAAGCAGGCATCACGTTCATCGGTCCCAAGCCCGACACGATGCGCCGGCTGGGCAACAAGGTTGCCGCGCGCAATCTAGCCATCGAGGTCGGCGTGCCCGTGGTGCCGGCGACCGATCCGTTGCCGGACGATATGGAGGCGGTCAAGGAACTCGCCAAGACGGTCGGTTATCCGGTCATGCTGAAAGCCTCGTGGGGTGGCGGTGGCCGCGGCATGCGCGCCATTCGCTCCGAGGCCGACCTCGCCCGCGAGGTCATGGAAGGCAAGCGCGAGGCGAAGGCCGCCTTCGGAAAGGACGAGGTCTATCTCGAAAAGCTGATCGAGCGCGCCCGCCATGTCGAGGTGCAGGTGCTTGGCGACACACATGGCAATGCAGTGCACCTGTTCGAGCGCGACTGCTCGATCCAGCGCCGCAACCAGAAGGTCGTCGAGCGCGCGCCGGCGCCCTACCTTAGCGAGGACCTGCGCCAGGAACTTTGCGGCTACGCGCTGAAGATCGCGCGCGAGACCAGCTATATCGGCGCTGGCACCGTCGAATTCCTGCAGGACGCGGATACCGGCAAGTTCTACTTCATCGAGGTCAATCCGCGCATCCAGGTCGAGCACACCGTCACCGAAATGGTGACCGGCATCGACATCGTGAAGGCGCAGATCCACATCCTCGACGGTTTCGCCATCGGCACGCCGGAATCGGGTGTGCCGGCGCAGAGGGACATCCGGCTGAACGGCCATGCCTTGCAGTGCCGCATCACCACGGAAGATCCCGAACACAATTTCATTCCGGACTACGGCCGCATCACCGCCTATCGCGGCGCCACCGGCTTCGGCATCCGCCTCGATGGCGGCACGGCCTATTCCGGCGCGGTCATCACCCGCTTCTACGATCCGCTGCTGGAGAAGGTCACGGCCTGGGCGCCGACGCCGGCCGAGACGATCGCCCGCATGAACCGCGCTCTGCGCGAGTTCCGCATCCGCGGCGTCGCCACCAACCTCACCTTCCTCGAAGCGATCATCAATCACCCGAGCTTCGCCGACAATTCCTATACGACCAGGTTCATCGACACGACGCCGGAGCTGTTCCAGCAGGTCAAGCGCCAAGACCGCGCCACCAAGCTGCTCAACTACCTGGCCGACGTCAGCGTCAACGGCCATCCCGAGACGCGCGGCCGGCCGACGCCAAAGGCCGACGCGGCGCCGCCCGTGGTGCCCTATCTCAACGGCAATGTGCCGAGCGGCAGCAAGCAGAAGCTCGACGTGCTCGGGCCGGAAAAGTTCGCCGCCTGGATGCGCGAGCAAAAGGAAGTGCTGGTCACCGACACGACGATGCGCGACGGCCACCAGTCGCTGCTCGCCACCCGTGTGCGCACGCATGACATTGCCGGCATCGCCGGCACCTATGCGCGCGCCTTGCCGCAGTTGCTGTCGCTCGAATGCTGGGGTGGGGCCACTTTCGACGTCGCCATGCGCTTCCTCACCGAGGATCCATGGGAGCGGCTGTCGCTGGTGCGGGAAGCCGCCCCCAACCTGTTGCTGCAGATGCTGCTGCGCGGCGCCAACGGCGTCGGCTACACCAATTATCCCGACAATGTCGTGCAGCATTTCGTCAAGCAGGCGGCGTCGGGCGGCGTCGACCTGTTCCGCGTCTTCGACTGCCTGAACTGGGTCGAGAACATGCGCGTCGCCATGGACGCGGTCGGCGCCGAGGGCAAGCTGATCGAAGCGGCGATGTGCTATACCGGCGACATCCTCGATCCGGCGAGGGCCAAGTACGACCTGAAATACTATGTCGGGCTCGCCAGGGAATTGCAGGCCGCCGGCGCCCATATCATCGCCGTCAAGGACATGGCCGGCCTGTTGAAGCCGAGTGCTGCCCGCGTGCTGTTCAAGGCGCTGCGCGAGGCGACCGACCTGCCGATCCATTTTCACACCCACGACACATCGGGTCTGTCGGCGGCAACCGTGCTGGCGGCCGTGGAAAGCGGTGTCGACGCCATCGACGCGGCGATGGACGCCTTCTCCGGCAACACCTCGCAGCCGTGCCTGGGTTCAATCGTCGAAGCGCTGAAAGGCACCGAGCGCGATCCAGGCCTCGACCCGCAATGGATCCGAAAGATCTCGTTCTACTGGGAAGCCGTTCGCAATCAGTACGCTGCTTTCGAGAGCGACCTGAAAGGCCCGGCTTCCGAGGTCTATCTGCACGAAATGCCGGGGGGGCAGTTCACCAATTTGAAGGAACAGGCGCGTTCGCTGGGGCTGGAGACACGCTGGCACGAGGTGGCGCAGACCTATCACGACGTCAACCTGATGTTCGGCGACATCGTCAAGGTGACGCCGTCCTCCAAGGTCGTGGGCGACATGGCGCTGATGATGGTGAGCCAGGACCTGACCGTTGCCGATGTCGAGAACCCGGCCCGCGACATCGCCTTCCCGGACTCGGTGGTTTCGATGCTGCGCGGCGATCTTGGCCAATCCCCTGGCGGCTGGCCGCAGGCGTTGCAGAAGAAGGCACTCAAGGGCGACAAGCCGATCACGGCGCGGCCCGGCTCATTGCTCAAGCCGGCCGACCTCGAGAAGAGCCGCAAGGAGATCGAGGACAAGCTCGAGCGCAAGCTGTCGGAATACGAGTTCGCCTCGTGGCTGATGTATCCGAAGGTGTTTTCCGACTTCGTCGCCGCGCAGGAGACCTACGGCCCGGTCAGCGTTCTGCCGACGCCGACCTATTTCTACGGCATGAAATCGGAAGACGAGATTTTCGTCGATATCGAAAGGGGCAAGACCTTGGTCGTGCGCTGCCAGGCGTTTGGCGATGTCGACGACAAGGGTATGGTCACGGTGTTCTTCGAGCTCAACGGCCAGCCGCGGCGCGTGAAGGTGCCCGACCGCGCGCATGGTGCGTCGGCGGCCAAGGCGCGCCGCAAGGCGGAGCCCGGCAACGAGGCGCATGTTGGGGCGCCGATGCCGGGTGTGGTTTCCGCACTTTCGGTCGCAGCCGGCCAGGCGGTCAAAGCCGGCGACGTGCTGCTTTCCATCGAAGCGATGAAGATGGAGACGGCGCTGCACGCCGAGCGCGACGGCACCGTCGCCGAGGTGCTGGTGAAGGCCGGCGACCAGATCGATGCGAAGGATCTCCTGATAGCCTTCAACTGAGAGCTCGCAAGGAACGGGCAGGCTGTCGGCTCATGACGGCAGGCCTTGGCGAGCTGTTCGATAACGGCTTGACCCGCCGGCTCCGGTCGGGCATCGAACCGCTGAAATTCGTCGCGGCACGTTCCCCGAGTCGCGGCGCGGAACCGATTTGGAGAAAACATGGCCGACGATATCACCGAGACCAGCCAGACTGTTGCCGCCGGCCAGCTGCGTGCCTTGATCGAGCGCATCGAGCGGCTCGAGGAAGAAAAGAAGACGATCTCCGACGACATCAAGGAAGTCTTCGCCGAAGCCAAGGGCACCGGCTTCGACACCAAGGCAATCCGCACCATCATCCGTCTGCGCAAGAAGGACCAGGCCGAGCGCCAGGAGGAGGACGCCATCCTCGATCTATACATGGCCGCCCTCGGCATGGTGTAAGACTAACCGGCCGGTGCCCGACGCGGTTGCCGGAGATACGGTTCGAACCATGAGCGAATTCGACTTCGGCGGCCGCCGCGCCTCGGAATTCCGCCATCGCGGCTTCTGGTTGCTGTTTGCCGAACGGCATCCGGAAGAAAGAGCCCGGCTGGCGCGGCGCGGGCCCTGGTTCTGGCAGCGAGGACTGCCCGATTTCGCTCTGGTGCTTTCCATGTATGTCGCGCCGGCGCAGAACCATGTCGGCGTCTTCTTCGGCCGCAACGAGAAGTTCGGCGCCACGCAAAGCTGGTCGCGGCTGGGGCCGTTCCGGCCGGCGATCGAAGACAGGCTGAAGCTCAGGCCGGAACAAAGCTGCGAAGGCCTTGGCATCAATTCGATGTGGCGCGTCAACTGCTTTGCCGAGGACAACTGGCCTGCCATGACCGACTGGCTGGTGACGGAATGCTCGCGGGTCGAGTGCGCCGTGACCGAAGTGCTGAGGCAGGGGTAAGTGATCGCGGATTTCTTCCGCTCGCGTTGGCTTGGCGAGGTGCCGATCGACCGGCTGTTCTGGCGCGACATGATGCTTGTCGGAACCGCGATCAATATTGGGTCGTCTGCCGCGGCGCTGATCCTGCTTGGGCTGAAGATGCCGCTCGGCCTCGTCCTGGCGGTGCATTTCGCACCGGTGCCCTACAGCATCTTCCTGGCTTTGGCGGTCTGGCGCACGGCTGACAAGGCCGGTGGTGCCAAGGCTTCGCTCTTCATGCTGGGATCAGCACTCTGGCTGATCGCCACGATCGTCGTCTGACGAAGCTGCCCGTACGAAAAAGGGCGGCCGGAGCCGCCCTTGGCAAGCATGACGCCTTGTTCAGGCGGCCGGCTCGAATTTCAGCGCTACGCCATTGATGCAGTAGCGCAGGCCGGTCGGCGGCGGGCCATCCTCGAAAACATGGCCGAGATGGCTGCCGCAACGGGCGCAATGGCATTCGGTGCGGACCATGCCGTAGCTGCGGTCGACGGTGTTCTCGACCGAGCCCGGCACGGGATCGTTGAAGCTCGGCCAGCCGGTGCCGCTCTCGAATTTCAGCGTGGATTGGAACAGCGGCTGGTCGCAGCCGACGCAGGAAAAAGTACCGGCGCGCTTCTCGTACAGCAGGGCACAGCTTCCCGGCCGCTCGGTGCCATGGTTGCGCATGACGGCGTATTGCTCCGGCGTCAGCCGGGCGCGCCATTCGGCGTCGGTGCGGGTGACGGGGTAGGTGTGGGTGTCCATTTGATCTCCTCAGCCTTGGCGGCTCGTTCTTGGTTGCAACCGGATATTCGCAACAAGATAGGGGTTTGTTACAGACCTGCCCAGTCCGACCGCTCCGGATATCTCAATGTTTGCGCGACAATTGCCTCGTGGCGCCCTCCAGTCCGGCCAGTGTCAACGGGAACATGCGGCCGCCGAAGATGTCACGGATTATCGCGATCGAATGAGTAAAGCCCCAGTTCTTCTCGTTCTCGGGGTTAAGCCACACCGCGTTCGGCCATTGCCGCAGCAGCCGGCCGAGCCAGACGGCTCCGGCCTCGGGGTTCCAGTGTTCCACCGAGCCGCCTGGGTGGGCGATCTCGTATGGGCTCATCGAGGCATCACCGACGACGATGACCTTGTAGTCGGGGCCATATTTGTGGATGAGATCGAAGGTCGAGATCGTCTCGGCATGGCGGCGGCGATTGTCCTTCCACACGCCTTCGTAGAGGCAGTTGTGGAAATAGAAATATTCGAGCTGGCGGAATTCGGCGCGGGCGGCGGAAAACAGCTCCTCGACGCTCTTGATATGATCGTCCATCGAGCCGCCGACATCGAAGAACATCAGGAGCTTCACCGCATTGCGGCGCTCGGGCCGTGTCTGGACGTCGAGATAGCCGTGCTCGGCGGTGGCGTGGATGGTACCGGGCAGGTCGAATTCTTCCTCGGCGCCCTCGCGCACCCAGCGGCGCAGGCGCTTCAGCGCGATCTTGATGTTGCGGGTGCCGAGTTCGACCGCATCGTCGAGATTCCGGAACTCGCGCTTGTCCCAGACTTTCACCGCGCGACGGTTGCGGCTTTCGTTCTGGCCGATGCGCACGCCTTCGGGGTTGTAGCCATAGGCGCCGAAGGGAGAGGTGCCGCCGGTGCCGATCCATTTCGAACCGCCCTGGTGGCGGCCCTTCTGTTCCTCGAGCCGCTGCTTTAGCGTCTCCATCAGCCTGTCGAAACCGCCCAGCGCCTCGACCAGCTTTTTCTCTTCCTCGGTCAGGTGCTTTTCGGCGAGCCGGCGCAGCCATTCCTCGGGAATATTGGCGACGTCGACCGCATCCGGCCCGCCCAGTGCCTCGACGCCCTTGAAGACATGCGCGAAGACCTGGTCGAAGCGGTCGATATGGCGTTCGTCCTTCACCAAAGCGGCACGGGCGAGATAATAAAAACCCTCGACGTCGTAATCGACCAGCCCGGCGGCCAGCCCCTCCAGCAGAGAGAGGTATTCCCTGAGCGAGACGGGAACGCGCGCTGCCTTCAGCTCGAGGAAGAAGGGGATGAACATGGCCGGTTACAGCAAATCATACTCGATAAAGCCCGTCCTGCGCGCGACATGGTCGTAGAGCTTGCGGGCGGTGGCATTGGTTTCGTGCGTCATCCAATAGACGTTCTTCACGCCGATTTTGCCGGCCTCCTGCTTCACCGCCTCGATGAGGGCCGCGCCGATGCCCTTTCCGCGCACATCCGGGTCGGCGAACAGATCCTGCAGGTAGCAGTTGTTTTTCTCCGACCAGCCGGAGCGATGGTAGAGATAATGGGTGAGGCCGACGGCCTTGCCGCCCGATGTGGCGATAAAACCCTTCGGCTCGAACTCGCCTTCGGTGAATAACCGTTTCCAGGTGATGGCATAGACCTCTTCCGGCAGCTTGGTTTCGTAGAAGGTCAGATAATCGGTCCACAGGCGGTGCCAGTCGGCGTGGTCGGATTGCGCGAGCGGGCGGACAACGATCTCAGACATTTTATCTCCTCCGAAGGG
Source organism: Mesorhizobium sp. B2-5-7 (assembly GCF_006440875.1). Taxonomy (NCBI): domain Bacteria; kingdom Pseudomonadati; phylum Pseudomonadota; class Alphaproteobacteria; order Hyphomicrobiales; family Phyllobacteriaceae; genus Mesorhizobium; species Mesorhizobium sp. B2-5-7. The sequence goes on from NZ_VFUO01000002.1 coordinate 293,929, forward strand.
TTCTGGCCGAAGCTGACCTTCTCTTCGGCCCGCGGCAACGGTCCACAGCCGGGGAAAGCGCTGCCCTATTGCTGTCTTCTCGCCATGAAGGCCAGCCGCTCGAACAGATGCACGTCCTGCTCGTTCTTCAACAGGGCGCCATGCAGTCTGGGCAATGCGTTCTTCGGGTCGGCGCGCAAATCCTCCGGCGCGATGTCGTCGGCGACCAGCAGGCGGATCCAGTCGAGCGCCTCGGAGGTCGATGGCTTCTTCTTCAAGCCTGGCACGTCGCGGATTTCATAGAACTGGGTGAGGGCCGCGCGCACCAGGTTCTGCTTGATGCCGGGATAGTGCACGTCGACGATTCTGTGCAGCGTGTCGACGTCGGGAAAGCGGATGTAGTGGAAGAAGCAGCGGCGCAGGAAAGCGTCCGGCAACTCCTTCTCGTTGTTGGAGGTGATGATGACGATCGGGCGAACGGCGGCGCGGATGGTCTCGCCGGTCTCGTAGACGAAGAACTCCATCCGATCGAGTTCCTGCAGCAGGTCGTTGGGGAATTCGATGTCGGCCTTGTCGATCTCGTCGATCAGAAGCACGACCTTCTTGTCGGCCGCGAATGCCTCCCAAAGCTTGCCTCGCTTGATGTAGTTCTTGATGTCGTTGAACCTGACATCGCCGAGCTGGCTGTCGCGCAGCCGTGACACCGCATCGTATTCGTAGAGGCCTTGCTGCGCCCGCGTCGTCGATTTGACGTGCCACTCGATCAGGTCGAGGCCGAGTGCCGCCGCCACCTGGCGGGCGAGTTCCGTCTTGCCGGTGCCGGGCTCGCCCTTGACCAGCAAAGGCCGCTCCAGCGCGATCGCCGCGTTGACCGCCACCATAAGATCCTTGTCGGCGACATAGGCCGCGGTGCCTTCGAAACGCATTTTTGCTCCTTGGTTGGTCGTCGCGACCGTAAGGACGCCGCCGCGGCTGTGCAAGGGTGCGGTGCGGATGGCGAATAAAGCCGCCGAGACTGCCTGCGTCACTGGCGCTTGAGCCACCAGCAGCCTATATTGGAAAAGACGGTCTGTGCTTCCCGGCAGGAGAACATTTTCCCCGGGGCCTTAACGATCCTTAGGGAGCTGTCCCTGGGAAGACCCGTGGGTTTTCTCACACGGCGCCCACCTACTTTGTAGGTTCCCGGGATCGCTCTCTCCACCGGTTGTGTGGATCGTCACTTGTCGCAACGTATCCACGCATCTGGTGGATGATGCGGTGGAAAACGTCGCACTTGAGACCCCGCACAGCTCTGACCTTTTCTACCTTGGCCGCATGACCTCTCCCAAAGACTTGAAGAAAAAGCTGCGTCTCGAGGCACTCGCCCGCCGCGACGGTCTCGATGCATTCTGGCGGGTGGAGGCTGCGCTCGAAATGGCGGAGACGGCGCGCGACCATCTGGAGATCGGGCCCGGTCAGATCGTCTCCGGTTTCTGGCCGATGCGCTCGGAGGTCGATGTCAGGCCGCTGATGTTCGCCTTGCGAGAGAAGGGCGCACGGCTCTGCCTGCCTGCCATTCTCGACAAGACCACCATCGTCTTTCGTGAACTGGTTCGCGGCGCACCGATGGTCGACATGGGCTTTGGCACGGTCGGGCCGCATGCCGAGGCCGAAGTTCTCGATCCTTCGGTCATGCTGGTGCCGCTCGCCGCCTTCGATGCGCGCGGTCACCGCATCGGATATGGCGCCGGCTATTACGACCGGGCGATCGCGAAGCTCGTCGAGCAGGGGCTCGCGCCCCGGCTGATCGGCATCGCCTTCGACTGCCAAGAAGTTTCGCAAGTTCCAGACGAGCCCCATGACGTGGTCATCCCGGAAATACTCACCGAGAGCGGGTTGCGCCGCTTTGCGCCAAAATTGTAGATAGTTCTTTGAAACGCATGATCTTTGCCGAAAAGTCATGCAACTTTTCGGGATCAGGCATAGATGCGACTTCTTTTCCTCGGGGACATGGTCGGCAAGACGGGCCGCACCGCGGTGTGGGAACAACTGCCTGGCCTGATCTTCGACTTCAAACTCGATTTCGTCATCGTCAACGGCGAGAACGCGGCCGGCGGCTTCGGCATCACCGAAGAGATCTTGCGTGAGACGATCGCGGCGGGCTGCGATGTCGTGACCACCGGCAACCATGTCTGGGACCAGCGCGACGCGCTGGCCTTCGCGCCGCGCGAGCAGCGGTTTCTGCGGCCTTCCAATTTCCCCAAAGGCACGCCCGGGCGCGGCTCCGGTGTCTACATCGCCAAAAACGGCGCGCGCGTGCTGGTCGCCAACATTATGGGCCGGGTGTTCATGCACCCGGAACTCGACGATCCCTTCCAGGCTGGCGAACGCGAGCTTGCCGCCTGTCCGCTCGGCGAGCAGGCGGATGCGGTGGTGATCGACTTCCATGCCGAGGCAACCTCGGAAAAAATGTGCTTCGCGCATTTTGTCGATGGCCGCGCCAGTCTCGTCGTCGGCACCCACACGCACCAGCCCACCGCCGACCACCAGATCCTCAATGGCGGCACCGGGTACCTGTCGGATGCCGGCATGTGCGGTGACTATGATTCCTCGCTCGGCATGGACAAGGAAGAACCGCTCAACCGGTTCCTGTCGAAAGTGCCGAAAGGGCGTTTCGAGGCAGCGACGGGACCGGCGACGTTGTGCGGCGTCGGCGTCGATATTTCCGACCGCACGGGGCTGACCGAGAAGATCGCGCCGTTTCGTCGCGGGCCAAGGCTGGAAGAAACGGCTCCGTCCTTCTGGGCGTGACATTGATATAGGGGGTCGCAGTACCTAATTGCCGGCGACACTGCTCTAGATCGTAGGGGACGACCTCCATGCAGCTTATCGAATTCCTGGCGCCGCATTTTCAATTCGTTTCGGACCCGACCGCCTGGGTCGCGCTGCTGACGCTGGTGGTGCTCGAGATCGTGCTCGGCATCGACAACCTGATCTTCATCTCGATCCTCACCAACAAGCTGCCCGTGGAGCAGAGAGCTCGCGCGCGGCGTCTTGGCATCTCAGCGGCGCTGGTCATGCGCCTGGTGCTGCTCGCCACCATTTCCATCATCGTTCAACTGACGACGCCGGTCTTCACGGCGTTCGGCCACGGCTTCTCCTGGCGCGACCTGATCCTGATCGCCGGCGGTCTGTTCCTGGTGTGGAAGGCGACCAAGGAGATCCACCACACGGTCGATCCCGACGACCATCAGGACACGATGCTGGGCGAAACGCTCAAGATCTCGCTTGCCGGCGCGATCTTCCAGATCCTGCTGCTCGACCTCGTCTTCTCCATCGATTCCATCATCACCGCCGTCGGCATGACCGACGAGATCGCCATCATGTATATCGCGGTCATCGCGGCCGTGACCGTGATGATGCTGGCGGCCGGACCGCTGGCGGACTTCATCGCCAAGAACCCGAGCATCGTCATGCTGGCGCTGGGCTTCCTGCTGATGATCGGCATGACGCTGATCGCCGACGGCATGGGCTATCATGTGCCCAAGGGCTACATCTATGCGGCGATGGGTTTTTCGGCGCTGGTCGAGGGGCTCAACATGCTGGCGCGGCGGCGCAAGAAAGCGAAAACCGGCGACGGCCACTGATACTAGTCGGCCGGGGCGAGCCTAGTGCCCCGGAACACCCTTCGGATGGCGGTCACCCATCAAGCCGAGCGTCAGGCCCTGTTCCAGCCAGGCCTTGGCGCCGGCGAGCACAAGCGCAAAGCCGTCGGTTGAGCCGACCGCTTGTTTCACCTGCTCGTCGCCATTGCCGGCAAAGCCGAAATTGTGGACCTCGAGGAATGTCGCTTCGCCAGGCATTTCGGTGAAGGTCCAGACCACCGTGGTCGGCGGATCGCTCCACGTCATGACGATCTTCTTGTCCCTGGCGATCTCGCTGACCTCGACTGTCGTCGAGACCCCATACATGCGCCACTCCCACTGAACCGGTTTGCCGCCATCAAGCCGGCCGCTGCCATGGGTGAACCAGAATTTGGTCGTGATCGCCGGATCGACGACGGCTTCGAAAACCTCAGCGACCGGCCGCCGGATCAGCATGGCGGCTTCGGCTGTCGGTGTCTCACGGATTTCCATGGCGATCTCCTTTCGAATACGCCCTCACCAGGCGTCGGGTTCGCGCACCATATGGATGATGCCGGCCGGATTGGTGATCCAACCACCTCGGAAACCCGCGTCCAAGGGCTCGACGGCATCGCAACGCACAATTCCCGCCTTGGCCAGATGATCCGCGGCGCCCGGAAAATCCCGCGTGAAAAGCTCCAGCCAGATCTCGGCCTGGCTCATCGTCGGCGCCTCGTCGATCCAAAGCCTGTTGGGGCCGAGCTCGAAGCCGATGGCCGGCGCCTTGGCTGTGAACGGCTTGAGGCCGACGACATCGCGGTAGAAGGCGATCGTCGCTTCGTACTGGTGCGATGGCACCTTCATGGCGATGTTGATGCCGCCGGTGATCTTCGCGGTCATGGCTGGGCTCTGTTTTCAAATGTTGTTTTCGCTGGCGGGTTCGCCCTTCATCTCGCTGCGGTAATAGCCGTCGCGCAGATTGATGCCGTATTCGACATAGGCCTTCATGCAGGCCAGCATCTGCGACCAGCCCTCGCAATTCAGGTAGGACTTCTTCAGGCCGACCGCGCCTTCCTGCCAGCCGCTCTCGGCGATGGTGACGAAGGTGCCGCCATCGTCGAGCGGCTCGAAATTCATCTCGATGCGCGTCTTGTAGGCGGGCTTGCCGTTGGCATCGGTGGCATCCCAGCGCAGCACGATGCGGCTGTCCTTGACCACTTCGTCGACCTCGACCGGCACCTTGCCCCACCAGACGACACCCGAACCGGCGACCAATGGCGCGCTGGCACCGCCGATGGTGGTGAAATAGCCGCTCAGTTTCTTCGGGTTGACGACCGCGTCGAAGACTTCGGAGACCGGTTTGCCGATGCGCCCTGAAACGCTGAATCCAAGAGACATATCCACAGCTCCTTGCTTGAACGAGCCAACAATATGTTATATAAACATAACATGTCAAGCCGATCGCAGGACGACCATGTTTTCAAGGCGCTGGCGCATCCGCGCCGGCGCGAAATGCTGGATCGGTTGAAAGACGAGCCAAAGACCACCGGCATGCTGTGCGAAGCCTTTCCCGACATCGACCGCTGCACGGTCATGCTGCATCTCAAGGTGCTGGAGGAGGCGGACCTGATCGTCGCGCGCCGCGACGGACGCGAGCGCTGGAACCATCTCAATGCGTTGCCAATCAAGCAGATTCACGACCGCTGGATCAGCCAGTATGCCGGCCATGCGCTCAGCATCATTGACCGGCTGAAGTCCGATCTGGAAGGGTAGGACAGCCTGCTTGCCGGGCCGCCGCATGCCGAGTGCCCCGGCAACGCGGCGCGGCTGGACGAATTGAGCCGATTTATCTATAAGCCGGCCATTCCGACACAGGGCGCCGTACGTTCACCCGGACGCATCGGGACGCTCTGAAATTGAATTCGAGCCTTTTGCAAAGGCGAGATGACGCATCTCGCGGCAAGACGCTCTAGCCGAACACGACAGGGGTGCCATGGCTGGCCATTCACAGTTCAAGAACATCATGCACCGCAAGGGCCGTCAGGACGCGGTGCGGTCGAAAATGTTTTCCAAGCTGGCGCGCGAAATCACCGTCGCCGCCAAGAGCGGAACGCCGGACCCATCGATGAACCCGCGCCTGCGCCTGGCGATCCAGAACGCCAAGGCGGTGTCGATGCCCAAGGACAACATCCAGCGCGCCATCAACAAGGCCTCGATGGGCGACGCCGAAAACTACGAAGCGGTGCGCTACGAAGGGTATGGGCCTGGTGGCGTCGCCGTGATCGTCGAGGCGCTGACCGACAACCGCAACCGTTCGGCGTCCAATGTGCGCGCCGCCTTCACCAAGGCCGGCGGCGCGCTCGGCGAAACCGGATCGGTGTCGTTCATGTGGGACCGCGCCGGCGAAATCTACTATCCGGCCTCGGCCGGCAGCGCCGACAAGATCATGGATGCGGCGATCGAAGCCGGCGCCGACGATGTCGAATCGGACGAGGAAGGCCACACGATCTATTGCTCCTTCGAGACTCTCGGCGAGGTGTCTAAGGCGCTTGAAACCTCGCTCGGCGAGGCCGAATCGGTCAAGGCGATCTGGAAGCCGCAGAACAATGTCCCCGTCGACGAAGAGCGGGCGCAATCGCTGATGAAGCTGGTTGCCACGCTCGAGGATGATGACGACGTGCAAAGCGTCTACGCCAACTTCGAAGTCGACGACGAGACGATGGCGAAGCTCAGCGCGGCGTGAGCGAAGGTCGTCCGATATGAGCAAAGCTCAGTTGCCGGCCATCCGCATTACCTACTGCACGCAATGCCAGTGGCTGTTGCGTGCCGGCTGGATGGCGCAGGAGCTGCTGTCCACCTTCGGTACCGATCTCGGCGAGGTGACGCTGGTGCCGGGCACCGGCGGCATCTTCACCATCTCCTGTAACGATGTGCTGGTCTGGGACCGCAAGCGCGACGGCGGCTTCCCTGACGCGGCCAAACTCAAGCAGCTGGTCCGCGACGTGATCGATCCGGATCGGGATCTCGGTCACGCCGACCGCAAAGGCCACAAGGGTGACACGCAGAAAGACCTCGCCTGAGCGGAGTTTTTTGCGTCTCGTTAGACCTCTTCAGAGCAATGCGAAGATAAAGCACGCCATCGCCACGATGGCGGTGACGGTGCGGACGTGGTTCCACATCACCCATTGGCTCAGATGGTTCGCCCACACGGCAGCGCCGTTGCTGCTGGCCGGGTCGACGGCGGCGAGAGCATCGTTGAGCGGCACGTTGAAGACCATGGTCACGATAGGGTTGCCGACCAGATAGATCACCGCGCCGGCCAGTAACCAGTACGAGCCGGACTGGCTCCAGCCCAAGAGAGCGGCGGCAATGAGAACGAGGCAGATGAGGCCGGTGCCAAACAGCGCTGTCATGAAGGTCGGGGTGATCACCGTGACATTGATCGAATTCATCGCGGCGATGCCCGCTGGGACGGGCAGCCGGGCAAGGGCCGCCATGACGAAGTTGGAAAAGGCGAAGAATACGCCACCGACGACGCCCGCGCCGATCGCGGCAATGAAGGTGAGGGTTGGAAGAAGCTTGATCATCTCAGTTGCTCCAGACGCCGGTTGCGGCGGTTTGCTCTCTAAAATGTGAGCATATCTCACATTTGCAAAACGTGATAAACCCTCGTATTTTGTAAGTCAAGTCGTTCCCGGCGATTTTGCCGGGCGCGTTTGTTGGAGACGGTCATGGAAGGCACGCAAACCAATGAGCGGATCGGTTCGCCGCGCCGGGCGCCAAGCCAGCAGCGCAGCCGCGAGCGGGTCGAGCGCATGCTGGCCGCCGCCTCGGCGCTGATTGCCGAACAAGGCAGCGACGCAATGCGCATGGGCGAGGTGGCGGAGCGGGCTGGGGTGTCGATCGGCTCGCTCTACCAGTTCTTTCCGGACAAGAGGGCGATCGTCTGGGCGCTGGCCGAACGCTACACAGCGGAAAGCCAGGCTTGTATCTCGGCGGCACTCAGGGATGTCAGCGACGCCAAAGGCCTGCGGCAGGCTTTCTCGGAGCTGGTCGATATTTACTACGAGCTGTTCCTGGCCGAGCCGGTGATGCGCGACATCTGGTCGGGCACGCAGGCCGACAAGGCGCTGCGCCAGCTCGAACTCGCCGACAGCCGCGCGAACGCGGAATTTCTGATCGCGGTACTCAAGCGCCTGCGGCCCGATGCCGATCCGGTGGCGCTCGACACGACGGCATTCTTGGTGTGGCAGATGGGCGAGGCGGCCATGCGGCTGGCGATCTCGGTCGACAGGCAGGAGGGCGACAGGCTGGTCGCGGCCTACAAGCGCATGGCACTCAGGGAATTGCTGGCCGAATAGGGCCGAAGACCCAGCCTTCGGCCAAGCAACAAAAAACCCGCCACAAGGGCGGGCTCTTGATCCGCGAAAAAGCTCTTCGCCTTAGAGGCCGAAACCTTCGAAACGCTTCTTGAACTTCGACAGGCGGCCGCCGCGGTCGAGCAGGGTCTGCTGGCCGCCGGTCCAGGCCGGGTGCGTGGTCGGGTCGATATCGAGGTTCATCGTATCGCCTTCCTTGCCCCAGGTCGAACGGGTCGTGTATTCGGTGCCGTCGGTCATGACGACCTTGATGGTGTGGTAGTCGGGATGGATTGCGCTCTTCATGGCTCTGTTCCTGGCTTGCCGGCGCGGCGGACGGGCATAAGCCTGCGTCGATGCGCCTCTTTTTAAAACTCGAAGCCGCAGCTATTGAGGAGTCACGGCTTCTAAAACGGTCGGCGTGCCTATACATCAGCCGGAATTGAATCACAAGGCCGCGGCAAGCGCATGTTGAGGCGCATATAAGCTGAAGTGGCTAGAGGAAACACCGAGATGGCGCAATCAAGCAGCGCAGACGAGCGCCGACGCTCGCTCAAGCCGCTCAGGCGCCTGTTTCCGTATATCGCCGGATATCGCACGCTGGTCGTCGGCGCCCTTATCTCACTGGCCATCGCGGCGGCAACGACATTGGCACTGCCGCTGGCCGTCCGGCGCATGATCGACCACGGTTTCTCGTCGGCCAGCACCACCTTCATCGCCGAATATTTCGGCGCCCTCGTGGCGATGGCCGCCGTGCTGGCCGCGGCGTCGGCCGGCCGTTACTATTTCGTCATCACGCTCGGCGAGCGCGTCGTCGCCGACATCAGGCGCGATGTCTTTGCCCATGTGACGACGCTGTCGCCTGCCTTCTTCGACACCGCCCAGTCGGGGGAAATCGTGTCACGGCTGGCCGCCGACACCACGCAGGTCAAGTCGGCGGTAGGCGCCACGGCTTCGGTGGCGCTGCGCAACGTCATCCTCGGCCTCGGCGCGGTGGGCATGATGGTCGTCACCAGCCCGAAACTCTCCGGCCTGGTCATCGGGGCGATCCCCGTGATCGTGCTGCCGCTGGTCGCCTTCGGCCGCTCGGTGCGGCGCAAGTCAAGGCAGGCCCAGGACACGCTTGCCGACGCGACGGCCTATGCCAGCGAGCAGATCGGCGCGGTGCGCACGCTGCAGGCCTTCACCAATGAGAGACTGGTCACCGGACGATTCTCGGGCGCGGTGGAAGCGGCCTTCGAGGCAGCGCGCGCTTCGATCTTCGCGCGCTCCTTCCTCACCTTCTTTGCCATCTTCACCATTTTCTCCTCGGTCGTGGCGGTGCTGTGGTTCGGCTCGCGCGACGTGCTCGACGGCACGATATCGCCTGGCACGCTTGGCCAATTCCTCCTTTATTCGGTGTTCGCCGCTGGCGCGCTCGGCGCGCTGTCGGAAGTCTGGGGCGAACTCGCGCAAGCCGCAGGTGCCGCCGAACGGCTGACCGAGATTCTGGCCGAGACGCCGGCGATCCAGGCGCCGGCCGATCCGAAGCCGCTGCCGGCGGTTGCCAAGGGCGCGATCGCCTTCGAGAATGTTTCCTTCTCCTATCCGGCGAGACCCGATCGCGCCGCCGTCCACGGCCTGAGTTTTCAAGTCATGCCCGGCGAGACGGTGGCCATCGTCGGCCCCTCGGGTGCCGGCAAGAGCACGGTGTTCTCGCTGATCCTGCGCTTCTACGATCCGGAAACCGGCAAGATCCTGGTCGATGGCGTCGACGTGCGCGAAGCCGATCCCGTTTCGGTCAGGCAGCGCATCGCCATCGTGCCGCAGGACGTCACCATCTTCGCGGCGAGCGCGCGCGACAATATCGGCTTCGGCCGGCCAGGCGCCAGCGAGGCCGAGATCGAGGCCGCGGCCAAGGACGCACTGGCCGACGAGTTTATCCTCAGGCTCGAGAACGGCTATGACAGCCAGGTCGGCGAGCGTGGCGTGACGCTGTCCGGCGGCCAGCGCCAGCGTGTGGCGATTGCACGTGCCATCCTGCGCGACGCGCCGATCCTGCTGCTCGACGAGGCCACCTCGGCCCTCGACGCCGAAAGCGAGACGCTGGTGCAGACCGCGCTCGAGCGGCTGATGCGGGGGCGCACCACCATCGTCATCGCCCACCGGCTGGCGACGGTGCTGAAGGCCAACAGGATCCTGGTGATGGATGGCGGCCGCATCGTCGAGGAAGGCACGCATCAGAGCCTGGTCGCCAAGGGTGGCATCTATGCACGGCTCGCCAAGCTGCAGTTCGAGACCGGCGCCAGCGCCTTCAGGGGCGCGGCGGAGTAGCAGGTTCAGTTCGCCTCGGCGCAACGAAAATTGTCGTCTCAGGCGGCATCTCAGCCGCCGTAGCGCTGCCTCAAATGGTTGACGAAGTACGTGGCGTTGAGCTTCTCGCCGGTGGCGCGCTCAAGCAGGTCCGGCGTCGACCAGCGCGACCCCTGCGACCAGATTTTCTCGCGGCGCCAACCGTTGATCGCCTCGAAATTCCCCTTTGCAAGGTCTTCGTCGGCTGAAGGATGCTCGCGCGTCAGCGCGGTCCATTGCTGCGCCGCCATCATCGCGCCCAGCGTATAGGACGGGAAATAACCGAAGGCGGCACCCGGCCAATGGACGTCCTGCATCGGCCCGTCGGCGGGGTTGTCGATGGTCGAGAGACCAAGATAGTCGCGCATCCTGGCATCCCAGGCTTCGGGCAAATCAGCCACTTCGAGGCTGCCCGAAACAAGCTCCTGCTCCAGTTCGTAGCGAAGGATGACGTGCAAAGGATAGGTCACCTCGTCGGCGTCGACGCGGATCAGGCCACGTTCGACACGATGCACATGCGGCAGGATATCGTCGAGCGACCAGGCTTCGCCGAGATGCTTCTCCACCACCGGCAGCGCCCAGCGCCAGAAGGCAGGATTGCGCCCGATCTGCTTTTCGACGAACAGGCTCTGGCTCTCATGCACGGCCATGCCGCGGGCCTTGCCGAGCGGCCAGTGCGCCCACGCCTTGGGCAGGTTCTGTTCGTAGAGCGCATGACCGGTCTCGTGCAGCACGCCCATCAGCGCCGACAGGAAATCCGAGGTCTTGTAGCGCGTGGTGATGCGCACGTCGCTGGGCACGCCGCCGCAGAACGGATGGTGCGACACCGACAGTGAGCCGTGCGTCAGGTTGAAGCCGACCGCCGCCATCATGGCAAGGCCGAGTTCGCGCTGCCGGTCGATGGCATAGGTACCCGAAAGCGGTTTCAGCGGATGCTTGCGCAGCCGCGCTTCCTGGATCGCCAGCGCCTCCGGCACGAAACCCTTGAGGAAGGCCTTGAGGTCGGCGAAGACGGGCGTGATGTCGGCCGTGCGATTGCCGGGATCGTATTGTTCCATCAGCGCGTCATAGGGGGCAAGGCCGAGCACGTCGGAGCGCAGGGCGGCCTCTTCGCGCACCAGCGCCACCACGCCTTCAAGCGCCGGCTGAAAACCCGCCCAATCGTTCTTGGCGCGCAGGGCACGCCACAATTGCTCGCAGCGCATGCGCGCCGTCGTCTGGCGCTCGACGAATTGGACCGGCAGGCAGGTCAGGTTGGTGTATTGCCGCCGCAGCTCGGCGAGAGCCGCCCGCTGCTCATCGTCCAATGCCTCGCCTTCGGCCGCGGCGATCCAGTCCGATATTTCCGGCGCGGTCGCCCTGGTGTGATACATGCCGGCAAGGGCCGCCATCGCCTCGGCGCGCTTCTCGCCACCACCGACGGCCATGTGGGTCGCCTCATCGGCGCCGAGGATGGCCAGCGCATGCTCAAGCGCTTCGAGCTTGTGGCCGAGATCGTCGAGTTTGTGAAAGGACATGGCGGCTTCCGTGGTTGAGGACGGGGCGAAAAGACACCAACGCAAAAGCATTGGCAACCCTCGGATGCCATCCGGCAGATGCAGCTTGCGCAAGCGAGGTTGGGCATGAAATGCTGCCGGCGACGGATGAAGGGGGAGCAGAATGATCGGCAACATCCTGGTCGGGCTGGTGGCCTTGATCCATGTCTACATCGTCTATCTCGAGATGGTGCTTTGGGACACGCCGCGCGGGCACAAGACATTCCGCCTGACGCCGGAATTCGCCGGTGCCTCCAAAGTGCTCGCCGCCAATCAGGGTCTCTATAACGGCTTTCTCGCCGCCGGCCTGATCTGGGGGCTTTACCTCGGCGCCGCCGGTTTCCAGGTCGAGGTCTTCTTCCTGTTGTGCGTGACCATTGCCGGTCTCTATGGCGCGGCGACGGTCGGCCGCAAGATCCTGTACATCCAGACCGTGCCGGCGGTGGTCGCCCTGGTCGCGGCCTGGCTCGGTTGGTAGGCAGGATGGGCTGGTAAGGAAAGAAAAAGGACGCCAGCGGGATTGGGGTCCCGAAGGCGTCAGTGGGTCCCTTCCTTCAGGACGTTTCCAGGCCGGAATAGCCTCAGCCGTTCGGATAGTTTCCGCCGTCGGCGCCATCACCCATCAGGAAACCGCTGCCGGTGTCGACCATCAGACGTTGATCCACATTGTCGAGCCGGCGCAGCAGGTCATGGTATTGCGCGGCCGGGATCCTGCCGTGATCCGACGCGGCTATTCTCTCGGCGACCTGACTGATGCGGGCGGTGCGCATTTCCAGGCGCTCCGCGACGGCCGGGGTGATGTGGTTGGCTTGCCTGGCGTCGACGATGCCCTGATGAACACCCTGGACCTGCTGAACGAGCGCCTCGACACGGGGGCCTGCCATGTCGGTGGGGGCGGTCGCATCGAGAGCACCCTTGTGGTGGCCCGCGGCATAGGCGCCGGCAAGCGGGACGGCAATGAGAATTGCGGCAAGCGTTGCAGTCTTGAGAGATGCTGATGAGCGCATGGGGCGCTTCCTCCTGCTGGGAAGGGAGAGCGGCCGCGCCGCCTCGCCTCCCGACCATTTTGGGTCGTCCAGTCCCGTCGCGTCGCGATGGGAGGCATCGCCGGCGGTTCTCGGCCCTGCGCAGCAAGCTAGGAGCGCTTCGGCGCGAAGTGTAATTAAAAAAAGATAATCTTTTCAGGCCTTGCCGGCGGATGCCTGCGCCCTAGAGTTGAGCCGGCGAACAATTTCGCGTGAGTTCGCGTGATGATGGATCAACGTTCGGTGAGCTTCAGTTCAATGCGGCGGTTCTTGTTGCGCGCCTCTTCGGTGTCGGCGGGATCGAGCGGCTGGAATTCCCCGAAGCCGGCGGCGACGAGCCGGTTGGCCGGCACGCCATTTTCGATCAGGAACTTGACCACCGAGGTCGAGCGCGCCGTCGACAGTTCCCAATTGTCGCGATAACGGCCGGTGCCGGACAGCGGCTTGTTGTCGGTGTGGCCGTCCACGCGCAGCACCCAGTTGATCTCCGGCGGGATCTCTTTCTGCAGTTCGATGATGGCGTCGGCGAGCTTCTTCATCTCGACCTTGCCGGCATCGTTGATCACTTCGGATCCGGTCGGGAACAGAACCTCCGACTGGAACACGAAGCGGTCGCCGACGATGCGGATGTTCTCGCGATCGGCCAGGATTTCGCGCAGACGTCCGAAGAAATCGGAGCGGTAGCGGTTCAGCTCCTGCACACGCTGCGCCAGCGCCACGTTCAGGCGACGGCCGAGATCGGCGATCTTGGTGTTGGAATCGCGGTCGCGCGTTTCGGAGACGTTGAGGGCATCCTCGAGCGCGCCGATCTGCTTGCGCAATGCCGCGATCTGCTGGTTGAGGATCTCGACCTGGCTCAGCGCCTGCTGGCTGATCTGGCGCTGGCTGTCCAGTTCGCCGCCCAGCGCCGCGGCTCGCTGGTTGGCGGCGTCGCCGGCACCCGCACCTTGCGCCAGCAACTGTTCGAGCCGGCTCTTCTCCGCCTCCGCCGCCGACAGCGACGCCTGCAGGTTGGCCAGCGAATCGTCCTTGTCCTGTGCCGTCGAGCGCTCCAGCGCCAGAAGCTGGGTCAGTTCGTTGATCTGCGAATTGAGGCGCGACAGCGCCGTATCCTTGCCGGAGATTTCGCGCCCGAGCAGGAACTGCGCCAACACGAAGACGGTGAGCAGGAACATGATGGCGAGCAACAGCGTCGAAAGCGCGTCGACGAAGCCCGGCCAATAGTCGATGCGGCGATCGGTACGCCGGCCCCTGGCAAGCGCCATGCTAGTGCACCCCGGGCTTCTTCAGCGCGTCGGCGATCTTTTCCAGCGTGTTGCGCATCGCCTTTTGTTCGTCCGACTGGGCTTCGACCCAGTCGCGCATGATCTGCTGTTCGGAGCGCATGTTCTTGACCAAGCCGGAAATGCCATCGGCGAGATTGGCCATGGCGGTGGCGACGCGCGGGTTGGAGCCGCCGCCATTTTCCTGCATGCTGCGCAGCCGCTCCGAGAGGACGCGGATCTCGTCGGAAGAGTCGGCCTTGGCCGGGTCGGAAACGACGATGTCGGACGACAGATCCGTGACCGAGGACAGCCAGTTCTCGAGCTCGGTGTAGAAACGTGTCTGGGCGCGGCCGGCCTGCAAGTCGAGGAAGCCGAGCACGAGCGAGCCGGACAGGCCGAACAGCGAGGACGAGAAGGCGGTGCCCATGCCGGCCAGCGGCGCCGACAAGCCCTGTTTCAGCGAATCGAGCACCGCGGCGGCGTCACCCGTGCCGGGATCCAGCGATTCGATGGTCTCGCGGATCGAGCCGATCGTATTCAGCAGACCCCAGAAAGTGCCAAGCAGGCCGAGGAACACCAAAAGGCCCACAAGGTAGCGCGAGGTGTCGCGGCTTTCGTCGAGGCGGGTGGCGATGGAATCGAGCATTGTGCGCATCGATGAGGTCGAAAAGGCCATGGACGAGGAACGGCCGATCATCGCCTTCATCGGCGCCAGCAGCACCGGTTCGGTGGTTTCGGAGCCGGCCCGGAAAGAGTTGACCCAGCGGACCTCGCGAAACAGCCGCCCGACCTGCGTGAAGGCCAGCAGGATACCGACGACGAGCACGCCGACGATCAGGCCGTTGAGGCCCGGGTTGGTGACGAAAGCGGTGGTGACCTGGCGGGTCAGGATGGCGGCGATGAAAGCGACGATGGCCAGGAAGATGACCATGGTCAGCAGGAAGACCTGCGGACTGGACAGTTTATGCGGGTCGTAGATCAGCACGTCGGAGCGCCTGCCCATGCCGAAGGATCTGAGAAAAGCCATCCGTGCCCCGTTTCCGATGCCGCTGCCGCCGATCACGTAGTTGGCAACTCTAAACGGAATTATGACCAAATTGAATGGTGCTTGGCAATATTGCCACAGGCGGCCTTTGGAGCCGGCGCATCAGAGGCGGTTGATGACGAGGCAGTCGACCATGGCCGCCAAATGCAGGCCGGCGCCGGTGACGACGAAGCCGTGCCACAGTGCGTTGTGGAAGCGCAGCGCCTTCCAGGCGAAGAAAATCACGCCACAGGAATAGACGACGCCACCGGCGACGATGAGCACGATCGACGTGGTCGGCAGCGTCTCGATGAGCGGCTTGACGAGAACGATGCCGCTCCAGCCGATGGCGAGATAGAAGACGATCGCCAGCCTGTCGAAACGGCCGGGGAAAAACACCTTGATGGCAATGCCCGTTGCGGCCGCGGCCCAGACCAGGACGATCATCCAGCGCGCCAGCGCAGAGTTTCCCAACTGGGCGAGAAAGGGTGTGTAGGTGGCGGCGATCAACAGATAGATCGCGGCATGATCGAAGCGCCGCAGGATCCATTTCGCGGGCGAGGTCACCGGCCACAGATTGTAGGTCAGCGATACCGAGAGCACGGTGAGCAGCGACACGACATAGAAGGCGGCGGCGATATATTCGCCGGGCCCGACCCGGAAGGCGGCGAGCGCCAGCAACGCCGAACCGGCCGTGATCGCCAGCACGATCCCGACAGCATGGACGATCCCGTCGGCGATCATCTCGGCGCGCGAATAGTGCCAGCGTCCGATGAACGGAATCTCGATCTGTGGCGAGGTGTTGGTCATCTACCGTCCTGCATCACCCCATATCTGGGCAACCGACGGACAGTATTTCAAGCTTTGTTTGCGGTTTTACGACGACGCGCTTTGCCTTGACGCAATGCCGGATGCAAAACCGCGAACATTTTTCCCGGATTGCTTCAGCGCGGCGAGAGCGGCTTTTTCACCGTCTTCAGCAATGCGCGCTGGATGATCTCGTTGCCGGCGACGACCGTGCCGGTGTCCAGCATGTCCTGTCCGCCATCCATGTCGGAGGCGAAGCCGCCCGCTTCGCGGATCAAGAGCAGGCCGGCGGCCATGTCCCAGGCCGACAGGCCCACTTCCCAGAAGCCGTCCATGCGGCCGGCGGCGACATAGGCAAGATCGAGCGAGGCGGAGCCCATGCGGCGGACGCCGGAGACCTCGGCCATGACGTTGCGCAGTTCGACCAGGAAATTGCCATGATGGCCGCGGCCGAGATGCGGCACGCCGCAGCCGATCACCGTGTCGACAAGCTTGGTGCGGCCGGCAACGCGCAGGCGGCGATCATTCATGAAGGCGCCGCCGCCGCGCTCGGTGGTGTAGAGCTCGTCCATGGCGGGATTGTAGACGACGCCCGCCACGATCTGGCCTTGGCGCTCCAGTGCGATCGAGACGGCGAAAAGCGGGATGCCGTGCAGGAAATTGGTGGTGCCGTCGAGCGGGTCGACGATCCAGCGGTGCTGGCTGTCATCGCCGGCGACGGCGCCGCGCTCTTCCATCAGGAAGCCGTAGCCAGGACGTGCCTTCGACAGTTCGGCGAAAACGATGTCCTCGGCCTTGCGGTCGGCCTGGCTGACATAGTCGCCGGGGCCCTTCATCGAGACCTGCAGGTTCTGGACCTCGCCGAAGTCGCGCGACAGCGAGCGGCCGGCCTTCATTGCGGCCTGGACCATGACGTTGAGGAGGGCTGAGCGTGCCATAGTGCTTCTTCCTGGTGCGGCGCTTTAAATTCTGTCTCGATGCATGCCGGTGACCCAAACCGGGGCCGTTTCCCGGCGACATGCATGCATCAGTCGGCGCGGCGCACGTAAGTGATTTCGTTGGTGTCGACGATGATGCGTTCGCCGGCACCGATGAAGGGTGGCACCAGCACGCGAATGCCATTTTCCAGCACCGCCGGCTTGTAGGAGGATGCCGCCGTCTGGCCCCTCACCACGGGATCCGCCTCGGTGATGGTCAGCGTCACGTAATCGGGCAGCGAAATGCCGATCGGCCGCTCCTCGTAGAGCTGAACCGTCACCATCATGCCGTCCTGCAGGAACGCGGCGCGGTCGCCGACGAAATCCTTGTTCAGTTCGAGCTGCTCATAGCTTTGGGTGTCCATGAACACCAGCGCGTCGTCCTGCTCGTAGAGGAAGGAAAAGTCCTTCAGGTCTAGCCGGATCTGCTCGACCGTCTCGGCCGAACGGAAGCGCTCGTTGAGCTTGGTGCCGTTGATGAGGTTCTTCAGCTCAACCTGGTTGTAGGCGCCGCCCTTGCCGGGCTTGACGGTGTTGGTCCTGACCGCCACCCAGAGGCCGCCATCGTGTTCGATGACGTAGCCGGGGCGGATTTCGTTGCCATTGATCTTGGCCATGATGATGGGATCCGGGATGCTGCCAACGGCCGGGCCATTGGTATGGGATGTTCGCCGACAGGCGATTTAAGGCTCCAAGACCACAAATCGCCCGGAGAGGCAAGGGAGGGCGGGTTGCGGCTGAGCAACGGGGGCGGGCACCGGCCGGTTCCGCCTACCGCCATCAGGGCAGGCGGTTGGCCTTCTGCAGGGCCTGCTTGGTCTGGTCGTCGCTCAGCCCTTGCAGGAAATCGTCCATCTGCTGATCGATGAGACCGGCGCGGCGGGCGACGATGTACCAGGCGCCGGCGAGCACGAGGTCGGGATCGGTGCCGATGCCTTGCATATAGAGTTTTGCCAGCCGGTTCTGCGCCGCGACATTGCCGCCTTCGGCGGCTTGCTTCGTCCAGCCGAAGGCCGATTTCAGGTCACGCGCGCCGCCGCGGCCCTCGATCATCCAGGCGGCGAGATCGATCTGCGCGGTGTCGTAGTTCTGACGGGCGGCCTGCGCCAGCAGCCGCCGTGCCTGTGCATCGTCGCGCGGCTTGCCGCCGACGCCGTTGGCATAGATCTGCGACATGGCGTACTGCGCGTCGGCAAGACCGGTCGCGGCGGCGCGCTCATAGTAGGAAACCGCCTTGGCCAGGCCGGCGTTGCCGGGATCCTGCTGGACCAGCATCTGCGCGAAATTGAACTGCGCAAGCTGATTGCCGGCTTCGGCGGCGGCCTGCATCAGGGCGTAGGCTTCCTTCGCGTCCTTCTTGACGTAGCGGCCGTCGAGCAGCATCAGCGCATATTGGAACTGCGATTCCGGCACACCCTGCTCGGCGGCAAGCGCGTACCATTTCGCGGCTTCGGCCGCGTTCAACGGCACGCCCAACCCACGCGACAAGATCTCGGCCACCAGCGTCTGCGCCGCCGGATCGCCATTCTGCGCGCGGACCAGCGCCAGATTATAGGCGGTCTTGTAAAGACCACGCTGGAAGGCACCATAGGCAGCGTCCGCCGGCTTGGCGCCAAAGCGGTCGGGATTGACGCTGTCGGCCGACGGCAACGGCGCGGGTTCCGATGTAGTGGCGGGCTGCGGCAGCTGCTTTTCGATCGGCTTGTCGGTGTGCACGCCGGTTTCAGGCTTGGGCTGCGGCAAGGGAACGGTTTCGGCGGCGGCGGCCTGGATCATCACCGCCGCGAGCAGGGCCTGAAGGGAAAGCCTTGCCAGGAACACGTCAGTCCTCAAGGCGCGGCGCTGTTTCGTCGAGCAGCGCATTGGCCCGGGCGATCGCCACCTTCGGATCGATGCCGTCGGCGAACACGGCGCTCGACAGCGCGACGAATTCGGCGCCGGTGGCGGCCACGGTTTCGACAGAGGCAAGATCGGAACCGGCCTCGACGATGCAGGGGATCTGGATCATCTGCGCCCACCATTGCCCCAATGACAGGTTGCGCGGATGCGGCTCGGGCTTGTTGTCGTAGCCGAACCGGCCGAAGAAAATGTAGTCGGGCCGGGCTTCGCCGAGTTCGAGCGCGTCGTCACGCGTCTTGGCGCCGCCGGCGCCGACCGTCATTTTCGCCTGGAAATGTTCGATCGTCTCGGCGAGTTCGGCCTTGGAGACCTCGACATGGATGCCGTCGGCCTGGACGCGGCCCGCGATGCGGGTGTCGCCAGCGATAATGACGGCCACTCCGGCGGCCTGCGCGGCCGGCACGATACGCTCGGCGAAGGCCTGGAAGGAGGCCTCGTCCATGCCGTTCTCGGGCAGGATCAGCGAGGCGACATCGCCGCCGTCAAATGCGGCCGTGATCCGATCCGCCGACACGCCGGACGGCGCGATCAGCACGATGCGGCAGCGGTTGGGGGGCGTTGCGTCATTCATGGTCTTCGATCCCGGGTTTCGCCTATGCCGGGCGAAGATGGTTGGATTGCGGCATAGAGCAAACTGCCCGCTTTGAACAGGCGGGCAGCCGGATCGCGATTTTTGATCCGCCGGGCAGCCGGCGCGTCGCCTTACCTGATCGGCTCGGGGCTCGCGGCGGCCGGTCTCGGTTTCCACAATGTCCAGCCGAGGTTCATGCCGGCGGCCGCGATCAGGATGGCGGCGGCGCCGGCGACCTGACTGAGGTGCAGCCGGTGGCCGAAGGCGGTGACATCGACCAGGATGGCAACGACCGGATAAATGAAGGACAGCGACCCCTGCAGATGCGTCGGCAGCTTCTGGATGGCGCCGTACATAAGGATGTACATCAGGCCGGTGTGGACGATGCCGAGCGTTGCCAGCATGGCCCAGCTCCATGGATCGCCGGGGAGATGCGCGAAATTGGCGAAGGGCGCGAGCATGACGACGCCGACGCAGACCTGAATCAGCGCGATCAGATGCGGTGGCGTGCCCTTGAGCTTCTTGGTGACGATTGCCGCGACGGCCCAGAAAAAGGCGGCGGCCAGAGCCATCAGGATGCCGGCGAAATAGTTCGTGCCGACATCAGCGGCATCGGGAGCAGCGGCGACGATCAGCAGCATGCCGGCGAAGGCGATTGCCAGCCATGTCAGCTTGGTCAATGTCAGCCGCTCGGCGAACAAGAGCGCGCCGAAGCCGACCAGCATGAAAGGCTGCGTGTTGTAGACGGCGGTGGCGATCGAGATCGACGCGCGCGAGAAGGCGCTGAACAAGAGCAGCCAGTTGATGACGATCGCCGCACCCCCAAGCGCGGCAAGGCCGATGACGCGCAACGACAGCCTGTTGCGCAGTAATCCAAGCGAAGCGCAGATGAAGAGCAGCGTCAGCGCGCCGAACGCGCAGCGCCAGAACACGACATCCATGATCGGCTGACCGGACATGATGACGAACCAGCCGATCGTTCCCAGGATCGCCATTGCGGCCGACATTTCGACCGTGCCTCGTACCGTATCGTTCATAATAAGCCTCTGAACCCGTTGAGGCGGCATAATCTCATGTGAGGTCTGGGCTATCCATCTCCTAGGAAAGGCAATATAATGATAGTGCCTAATTAAATTAGGCATCCGCTCGAAATCAACGAGAAATAGAAAATGCTGGATGATTTAGACCGAAATCTGCTGGAAATCCTGGTCAGGGATGCGCGAACCTCGCTGAAGGATCTGGCGGCCCAGGTCGGGCTATCGTCGCCGAGCGTTTCGGAGCGGCTGCGGCGCCTCGAGGAGCGCGGCGTCATCCGGGCGTTCACCGTCGAGATCGATCCGCTGGCGCTCGGCTATACGCTGCAGGCGATCGTGCGGATCAAGCCTCTGCCGGGCAAGCTGCACATCGTTCAGAAATTGATCGAGGAGATTGAGGCGTTTGGCGAATGCGACAAGGTGACCGGCGACGACTGCTTCGTCGCCCGGCTGTTCGTGCGCTCGATCGGCGACCTCGACGGCATTCTCGATCGCATCGCCGACAAGGCCGAGACCAGCACCGCCATTATCAAGGCACAGCCGATCCGGCGGCGACCGCCGCCACTGGGGTTGCCGGCGGCCTCGTAGGCTTGACACGGCATGGCAGTGGTGGAAAGGCGCGGCCAGTCCACCATCTGTCAGTCTTCCGCCGGATGACCGTCCGAGGAGCCAAAAAAAGATGGCGCAGAACATTTATGATCAACCCGATTTCTTCGCGGGCTACAGCCAGCTTGGCCGCTCCGTCGAAGGCCTGGATGGTGCCGCCGAGTGGCCGGCGTTGCGCGCGATGCTGCCCGATGTCGGTTGCCTGAGGGTCGTCGACCTCGGCTGCGGCTTTGGCTGGTTCTGCCGCTGGGCACATGAAAATGGAGCGAGGGAAGTCCTTGGGCTGGACCTGTCGGAGAAGATGCTGGCCCGTGCGAGAGCGGCCGGCCCGGACACCGGCATCACCTACGAGAGAGCCGACCTCGACCAGCTCAGCCTGCCGCAAGGCGGCTTCGACCTCGCCTACAGTTCGCTCGCCTTGCATTACGTCGAAGACATTGAGCGCCTGTTCGGGGCCGTGCACGAAGCCCTGTCGCCCGGCGGGCATTTCGTCTTCTCGACCGAGCATCCGATCTACATGGCGCCGACCAATCCGGGCTGGTCGATCGATGGGGAGGGGAAAAGGACCTGGCCTGTCGACCAGTATCTGGTGGAAGGGCCGCGCAAGACCAACTGGCTGGCCAAGGGGGTGGTGAAACATCACCGCACCATCGGCACCACGCTCAACGCCCTGATCCGCGCGGGTTTCACGATCGAGCATGTCGAGGAATTCCGTCCGACGGACGCGCAGATCGCGGCCAGACCGGACCTGGCGGAAGAACTCGAGCGGCCGATGTTCCTGCTGGTTTCGGCGTGCCGATAGAATAGGGGCATGGCGAGGCGCGCGGGTTGCTTTTGCTGTCGCTCGACTCAAGATTGTGGGCTATTCAGGCGTCGACGCGCTTTCCCTCCAGATCAGTTCCTCCTCATGTCAGGCCTGCTTCTCGATCCGTGGTTCTACGCGGCCGCCATTCCGGCGGTCATCCTGGTCGGCCTGTCCAAGGGCGGCTTCGGCGGCGCGGTTGGTTTCGTCGGCGTGCCGCTGATGGCGCTGACCATGCCGCCGGTTCAAGCGGCCGCCATCCTGCTGCCCATCCTGTGCCTGATGGACATCGTCTCGGTGTGGACATGGTGGGGCGTGTACGACCGCAAGATGCTGGTCGACATGATGCCGGGCGCCATCGTGGGCATCGGGCTTGGCTGGCTGACGGCGGCACTGGTCACCGAGGAAGCGGTGCGGCTCATCGTCGGCGCCGTTGCCATCATCTTCGTGCTGCGCTGGCTTTACCTGCAATTTCGTCATGGTTCCGACCATGCGGCCGCACCTAATCGCGTGGCCGCGGCCATATGGGGCACGGTCGCAGGCTTCACCAGCTTCGTCGCCCATGTCGGCGGCCCGCCCTTCCAGGTCTATGCCTTGCCGATCCGGCTCGACCCCAAGGTGTTGTCGGGCACGGCAGCGATCTTCTTCGCCGCTACCAACGCCCTGAAACTCATCCCCTATTTCGCGCTCGGCCAGTTCGACACCGCCAATCTGACGGCGTCCGCCGTGCTGATGCCGCTGGCGCCACTGTCGACCATCGCCGGTGCCTGGCTGGTGCGGCGGATGCGGCCAGAAATTTTTTATCCCTTCACCTATGCGACCGTGGCGGTCGTGGCAGTGAAGCTTCTGTGGGACGGGATCGCCGGCATCATGTAGCGCTCCAGCCGCGTCAGGCGGCGCTGGGCACCATGCGTCTTGGCCGGCTGAGCGCCATTGTGGCACCGGCGGCAAGGACCACCACCATGCCGGCGAGAATCCCGACGTCGTGCAGGGTAGGCTTCAGAACCATGTCGGTGATGATGATGAGCATGACCGCATAGTCGAAGCGCGCCGCCCGCAGGATGCGCTGTCCATAGCCAAGTGCCGCAGGCGTCACGCCATCCCTGGCGATCATCGCGCCCATGCGGTCGGCGGTCGGCTTGAAGACGAACATGCCAATGCAGAAGGTCGTGGCGTATCCGGCAAGCCCGATCAGGACCCAGAGATCGGAGAAGCCGACCCAGAACGAGCACATGATCAATCCGAAGACCAATGTCAGCATCGACATCGGAGCGAAGAAGCGGTTGCCCAGTTCGCCAGTGGCGCGCATCGCCTGCAGCGTTCCCTGGATGTTGCCGGCGCGATCCGCCAGCGTCGCCAGCACCATCAGCGTGAAGCCGCCGCCGACCCAAAGCATCGCCGAAAGGATGTGCAGCAATTTGATGATGGAATACCAATCCATGGCTTTTTCCCCGATGTCCAATGGTTGCTGGCGAGGCCGCGCCATTGCCCGCCCGCCGCTTCGATGCCGCAGCGTTTAGCGCCGCGGCTGTTTCAGGACGATGTCGTGGAAAAACCGGCTGTGTTTCAGGCTGCCGGCTAACGAAAGGAGAGACTAATATGATGAACCCACCGCCCGGTTTTCTGCTATCGTCGGCAGCGTCGGGGAGCGACATCGTCCGGAAACACTGCCGATGCTAGTGCCGACGCCGGAAGTCCGGCGGCGACAGCGCTCGCCTGACGATCAACCCATTCCCAGCTTGGGAAAAAGGCAATTCGGGGGACTAATATGCAAGGGGTAGCACGGAATTTCTTCACGCTGGCGATCATCTACGCGTTGTGCGGCATGGCGCTCGGCATCCACATGGCGATCAGCGAAGACCACGGCCAGATGCCGACCCACGCCCACACGATGGTGGCCGGTTGGTTGATGTCGGCGGTTTTCGCGTTCTTTTACCACCTGTTTCCGGCTGCCGGGCAAAAGACGCTGGCCCTTGTCCATTTCTGGCTGACGGCAATCAGCGGCATCGGGCTGATGATCGGCCTTTATATACTGCTTGCCGGAAATCCGGGGATCGAGCCGTTGCTGGGGATATCTTCGATCGGCTTCTACGCAGGCATGCTGCTGTTTGCCTTCATCGCCTTGCCGGTGGTGTGGAAAAAAAGCCTGAGTGAAGGCTGAAACCCAGCCGGTGCGGCTGTGTTGTTACGGCACAGGAGCACGGTGTTGGGTAAAAAAACATCAGAGCCGTTAAGGGTTCATTAAGCTTTACAGGCGTTTACTATGTCCATCCAGTGATCTGGATTCTTACCGAGTGGTTGGAGCCACTTTGTTTGACGCCTCCCTGTTAAACTCCTGAGAGCCGCCTTATCCGCGGCTCTTTTTTTGTCCGCACCCAGGCGGCATTCCGCACGGCCGAACGCCGTTAACCTTCTGTTAAACATGTGCTTGCCTTCACCCCGGACGAAGCGCATTTTCAAGCTTCAGTTTTATAGGGTCACGGGTGTATCGGCAGAGAGCCGAATCGGCCGGTCGCAAGTGCAGGGGCGTATCAATGAACGAGCCTTCGAAGGGCATTGCGAAAACCGTCAAGCTGGCGGAACGCCGGGTGTTTTCGCACTCCTTCAAACCGCTTTACCAGGAAGGCATGGGCCTGGTCGAACAGGCGGCGGAGTATCTCGACGGCAAGGGCCGGGCAGAGGCCAAGAAACTGTCGCGGCTGGCGGCCACGCTCTACGCGGCCGAATCGATGCGGCTGACCACCAGGCTGATGCAGGTTGCCTCGTGGCTGCTTTTGCAGCGTGCGGCGAATTCCGGCGAGATGACGCGCGATCAGGTCGCTTCGGAAAAATCCAAGGTGCGTCTCGACACCGCTTCCGCCCATGACGAGGCGGCCGGCTGGGCTGAACTGCCGACCGATTTTCTCGATCTCGTCAACCGGTCGTTGCGCCTGCAGGCATTGGTGCGCCGCATGGACGAAGAGATATATGGCGCAGGCGCCGTGGTCGACATGCAGCCCGTGGCTCGCCGGCCCAATCCGGTATCGGACCAGATCAGCTTGCTCAACACGGCGTTCGCTCGAAACTGAGAACGTCGAGGCCTTCCCGGTTGGTCGGGCAAATGTTTCCGGTTTGTTCACTTTTCGCTGGCATCGCTGTCCGCCGGAGGTACACTCACGGCATGGGGGACGCGATTCGCATCATCGGGATCGATCCGGGGCTCAGGCGCACCGGCTGGGGCATCGTCGAGAGCCTCGGCAATTCCTTGCGCTTTGTTGCTGCGGGCACCGTGCGCTCGGAGGACAAGGCGGCGCTGGCGACGCGGCTTTGCCAGCTGCATGACGGGCTTGCCGAGATCCTGCATCGGGCGATGCCGCATGAAGCCGCGGTCGAACAGACCTTCGTCAACAAGGATGCCGTGGCGACGCTGAAGCTCGGCCAGGCGCGCGGCATCGCTATGCTGGTGCCGGCGCGCGCCGGCCTCGTCGTCGCCGAATATGCGCCGAACGCGGTGAAGAAAGCGGTGATCGGCGTCGGTCATGGCGACAAGAAGCAGATCCACATGATGGTGAAGGTGCTGTTGCCGAAAGCGATCTTCGACACCGAACATGCCGCCGACGCGCTGGCCATCGCGATTTGTCACGTGCATCACCGGCAAAGTGCCGCTTACCGAATGGCGCTTGCCGAATAGCAATGTTCTTGACTTGTTCACGCTGCGCGCGTAGTAATACCCTAGAGGTATTACCATGCGCGTGACCACCAAGGGCCAAGTCACAATCCCCAAGCCGATAAGGGACCATCTGGGCATCGGACCGGGCTCCGAGGTTGAGTTCGTGGCCACCGAGGAAGGGGCTCGGCTCGTTGCCGTCAATGAAAACCTGTCCGATGAAGAAGTCGCGCGCAGGTTCAGGAATATTCTCCACGGCATGGCGGGCACACTGGATCTGGGAGGCATGACCGCCGACGCTTACATGGAGTGGTTGAGAGGCCCGCGTGAAGATCTCGACGTTGATTGACACCAATGTCCTCATCGACGTTTGGGGGCCAACCGGGCCGCTGACGGAATGGTCAGCGTCTGCAATCGTTTCATGTCGTAGCGACGGCGCATTGGTCGTCAATACAATCGTCTGGTCTGAGCTCGCGCCGCTGATCCCGACGGAGACGGCGCTTCGAAGAGCCGTCGACATGCTCGAAATGGATCGCGAACTTGTACCTTGGGACGCGGCATTCCTTGCGGGCGTCACGCATTCCCGCTATCGCCGGGCCGGCGGCGTTCGGGAACGCATCTTGCCTGATTTCTTTATTGGTGCTCATGCGGCTGTTGCCGGACATCGTCTTTTGACCCGCGACGCCGCGCGCTATCGCAGTTATTTCCCCGATCTCGATATCATCTCTCCGGAAACGCACCCATGAGGGGCTTATCTCCCATGAAAGATCTGGCATGATCGGCAAGCTCAAGGGTACGCTCGACGAGGTCGACGAAGACCATTGTCTCGTCGATATCCACGGCGTCGGCTACGTCGCGTACTGCTCGACCCGCACGCTTGCCGCGCTGCCTTCGCCTGGCGAAGCGGTGGTGCTGTTCATCGAGACCTATGTGCGAGAGGACATGATCCGGCTCTATGGTTTCCAGTCGCAGCTCGAGCGCGAATGGTTTCGGCTGCTGATGAACAATGTGCCGGGTGTCGGCGCCAAGGTGGCGCTGGCCATCCTGTCGACGCTGGCGCCGGCTGACCTTGCCAATGCCATTGCACTGCGCGACATCGCCATGGTTTCCCGCGCGCCCGGCGTCGGCAAGAAGGTGGCCGAGCGCATCGTCACCGAATTGAAGGCCAAGGCGCCGGCCTATGCGGGCACCACCGGCACCATTGGGCTCAAGCAGGAACTCGGCGAAGGCGTAGCGCCGGCGCCGATCACCGACGCCGTCTCGGCGCTGGTCAATCTCGGCTATTCCCGCGACACCGCCGCCAATGCGGTGTCAGCAGCGCTGAAGACGGCGGGCGAGGGCGCCGATGCGTCCAAACTGATCCGTTTTGGGTTGAAGGAACTGGCACGGTGAGCCATCGCTTGTCCGGGGCGCTGCCCTGTGCAAGGAAGGTCCCATGAGCCTTTCCCCCCGCCTCATTGCACCGGAAAAGCGCGGCGAGGATGCCGAGCAGACCCTGCGGCCGCAAACGCTTGACGATTTCGTCGGCCAAGCGGCGGTGCGGGCCAATCTCAAGGTCTTCATAGAGGCCGCCAAGGGCCGCAAGGAAGCGCTCGACCATGTGCTGTTCGTCGGACCGCCGGGGCTGGGCAAGACGACGCTGGCGCAGATCATGGCGCGCGAACTCGGTGTCAATTTCCGCTCGACCTCCGGGCCGGTCATCGCCAAGGCCGGCGATCTCGCGGCATTGCTTACCAATCTCGAAGAAGGCGACGTGCTGTTCATCGACGAGATCCACAGGCTCAACCCGGCGGTGGAGGAAATCCTTTATCCGGCGATGGAGGATTTCCAGCTCGACCTGATCATCGGCGAGGGTCCGGCAGCGCGTTCGGTGAAGATCGACCTAGCGCACTTCACGCTGGTCGCCGCCACCACGCGGCTCGGCCTGCTCACCAATCCGCTGCGCGACCGCTTCGGCATCCCGGTGCGGCTCAACTTCTACACCGTCGAGGAGTTGGAGCAGATCGTGCGGCGCGGCGCGCGCATCCTGCAGATGCCACTCGGCGACGACGGTGCGCTGGAAATCGCGCGGCGCGCGCGCGGCACGCCACGCATTGCCGGACGGCTGCTGCGGCGCGTGCGCGATTTCGCCTCGGTGGCCGGCGACGGCCATGTCGACCGCCTGATCGCCGACGAGGCCTTGACCCGGCTCGAAGTCGACGCGCTTGGCCTCGACGCCCTCGACCGCCGCTATCTCAGCATGATCGCCCGTAATTTCGGCGGCGGTCCGGTCGGCATCGAGACCATCGCCGCCGGCCTGTCCGAGCCGCGCGATGCCATCGAGGACATCATCGAGCCCTATCTGATCCAGCAGGGGTTCATCCAGCGCACACCACGCGGACGCATGCTGACCGCCAATGCCTGGCGCCATCTCGGCCTCGATGCGCCGAAGGATTTGGCGCAGCAGCAGATCAATCTGTTCCAGGAAGAATAGCCACGCAAGCGATCAGGCGCGGGTTTCGCGGACTAGCGATCAAGCATCAGTGAACGGGCCTGCGCAAATTCTCCTCATCTTCGCCGGCTTACCGGCGTATTGCTGGATTGTATCGGGTTCGCTGCATCCATGCATGTCCTCCTCCCGACCGAGATCGCTTTTGGGCGACATGTAGCAGCGCATGCCGAAATGAGGTGCCGGAGCCACTTGATGATAACCAGACGCGGGTTCCTGCGCTTTATCGGCGGGTCGTTCCTGTCGGTCGCCTCCTTCAGCGCCTACGCCGTCGGTATCGAGCCGATGCTGCTGACGCATGTGAAGCGCTATGCGCTGACGCCACCGCATTGGCCGGCCGGATTGAAGCTGCGCGTCGTCGCGCTCGCCGACATCCATGCTTGCCGGCCGTGGATGACGCCGGAGCGGATCGCTTCGCTTGCCGAAGAGGCGAATGCCTTGCAGCCGGACCTGATCGTGCTGCTCGGCGACTACATAGCCGGCATGCGCCTGGTGTCGCAAAGGGTGACGCCGCCGGAATGGGCTGGCGCCCTGTCGGGCCTCAAGGCGCCGCTCGGCGTGCTGTCGATCCTCGGCAATCACGACTGGTGGGCCGACGGCTTCGCGCAGCGGGCCGAAGTCGGCCCGACGATCGCGCGCAAGGCTCTGGAGAAAGCCGGCATCCCGGTGCTGGAGAACGACGCCGTGCGTCTGGAAAAGGACGGACATGGCGTCTGGATCGCGGGCCTCGCCGATCAGTTGGCGCTGTTGCCGAAAAAGAAGCACGAGCCTCCCAGGGGATTGGACGATCTCGACGGCACGCTGGCCAAAATCAGCGACGCCGCGCCCGTCATCCTGCTGGCGCACGAACCGGACATTTTTCCAAAAGTTCCGTGGCGTGTGTCGCTGACGCTATCGGGACACACCCATGGCGGGCAGGTGCGGCTGTTCGGCTATTCGCCGATCGTGCCATCCCAGTTCGGCAATCGCTACGCCTATGGCCATGTCGTCGAGAACGACCGCAACCTCATCGTCTCGGGCGGGCTTGGCTTCAGCAATTTGCCGATCCGTTTCGGAATGCGCCCGGAAATCCTGCAGATAGACCTCGGCTGACCGGCGCGTCATGGCAGGCTTCGGGTCATGGCAGGCTTCGGATTGTGTCCAGCACGTCAGGCTCGGCCTTGTCGCCATTGAACGCGTCGACGATACCGAAAGCCCCGCCATAGCTCCACACCGACCATGAGAAGCCATGTGCTTCGGCCCGAGCGATCATGTCCCTGACATAGGCGGCC
The DNA here is from genome assembly GCF_006440875.1 of Mesorhizobium sp. B2-5-7. Taxonomy (NCBI): domain Bacteria; kingdom Pseudomonadati; phylum Pseudomonadota; class Alphaproteobacteria; order Hyphomicrobiales; family Phyllobacteriaceae; genus Mesorhizobium; species Mesorhizobium sp. B2-5-7. Next base: position 323,149 of record NZ_VFUO01000002.1, read on the forward strand.
CGATACTCGGCCGGCATCACATAGGCATTGCCATACTCCTGGCGGATCATGCCGAACTCGCCCAGCGTGATGTCTTCCGGCTTGATGCCGTTGGCCCTCGCCCAAGCCTCGACAGCCTTGAACGGCGCATCCATCAGGCCAAGCAGCTTGTCGGCGCTGTCCATGCTGGCGACCTGCTCGTCGAGATAGGCAAGCAGGCCATGCTGCCGTGTCCACGGCGCCTCGGCCTTGATCCGGGCGCGGATGGTGTCCAGCGTCACATCAAGCTGCGCCTTCGGCACCGCGGTCAAAGGATAGGGCAGGCCGGTCACATAGGGAATGAAGTCGCTGGCCCAGGTCGCGCCCTGATGAGTGAGCAGGAACGGGTCATAGGAGTGGAAGGTCCAGATGACGTTGTCGTCGGGGATCGTCTTGGGGTCGATCTTTTCCAGAGACGAAGCAGCGGAATAGCAAGCTCCGGTCAGGATCAGCGTCAGTTTCGTCGCCGAGGCGCGCGCCGCCGCGAACAGCTTGCGCTGGCGGTCGGGCCACAGGCTGGTGCCGTCGCTGTCGCAATCGACGATCGGCTCGTTCATGGGTTCGAAAGCGACCTTCTCGGGATCTTCGGCGGCCAGCGTGCGCGCCATGCCGCGAACCACCTCGACATAGCGGTCGAAGGTCGCGGGGTCGTCCATCACTTCGCCCATGCCGATCTTGCGGCCGCCGCCGGCCGGGGTCAGGTGCATGTCGACGATGACCTTCAGTCCGGCGCGATTGATCATGCGCGCCGAGTCCAGCACGCTGGCATTGAGTTGGTCACGAAGGTCCGTTGTCTTGTCCGAGAGAAAAGGCGACGGATCGACCGGCATGCGCAGGAAATCGAAGCCGGCATCCTTCAGCGCCTTGAGGTCGTCCTCGTTGAGGAATTTGCGCCATTCCGGGTAGGGCAGGATGGCCTTGGCATCACCCCACTGGTCCTCGCCGGGCCAGGTGACCCACTGGTCGAGATTGAGACCGCGCTTCATGGAGAAGGTCGCCGCCCCACCCGAGAGTGTAGAAGCGGCCAGCGCCAGCACGACCGCCATCAAGGTCTTGATCATCGTCGTCAACAGTGCCATCGGGTTCATCCGCCAAAAAATACCTGCCGCGTCGGCATCCAAAAGGGAAGCGCAATGGGCGATCATGGTGAATCCGCGGCATTGCTGGCAGGGCTTTCCGGTGCGCTGACCGCGTTCGGCCACCGGCTGATGGCGCGGGTCTATTATGCCGATACCGATTTCTCGGGTGTCGTCTATCACGCGCGCTATCTGGAATTCCTCGAGCGCGGCCGCTCCGACTATCTCAGGCTCACCGGCGTGCATCACACCGAACTCGCCGACGGCAAGCACGGCGAGAAGATCGTGTGGGTGGTGCGCCGCATGGAGATCGACTTCCGCATCCCGGCCCGTATCGATGACATCCTGACCGTCGACACCCGCACCGAGACCATCTCCGGCGCGCGTATCTTCATGGCGCAGCAGCTCAAGCGCGGCGAAGAGGTGCTGGTCGAGGCCAAGGTCGAGGCGGCGATCATCGGCGAGAACGGCCGGCCGAGGCGTTTTCCCAGGGAATGGGTGGCGGCGTTCATGCCCAAGGTCGTTCCCCAGGACTGATTGGACGGATCGCGTGCCGACTTCGCCAGCGCCGCCGCTGGGGCGCGGCAATGCGCCGCGCCTTACGGACTAACCCATCCTTAACCATAACGGTTCATGAAGAGATTGGTGAAGATTGGCGTTATCCAGCGCCTTCCTTTCACCAATATTTGCCCCGAAAAGGCCGCTAACGGCACGGTTTGGGGTGTCCGGTAGCTTCGTGCGAACCGACCACAAGGGATGCCATGGGCCAGCCGCCAGCTTCGCCCGGAAAATCTTAAGGACGTAACGATGGAAAATATCGCACTCGCCGAACCGGGCGCGCAATTGTCGATTTGGGCCTTGTTCATGCAGGCCAGCTGGGTGGTCAAGCTGGTCATGATCGGGCTGCTCTGCGCCTCGGTGTGGACCTGGGCGATCATCGTCGACAAGCTGGTTGCCTATGGCCGCATGCGCCTGGCGCTGAACCGCTTCGAGCAGGTTTTCTGGTCCGGGCAGTCGCTGGAGGAGCTCTATCGCACCCTTGCCGACCGCAAGACGACAGGCATGGGCGCCATCTTCGTCGCCGCCATGCGCGAATGGAAGAAGAGTTTCGAGAAGGGCGCCAAGTCGCCGCTCGGCCTGCAGACCCGCATCGACAAGGCCATGGACCTGGCGCTGACCCGTGAGATGGAAAAGCTGGAGGGCCGCCTCGGCTTTCTTGCCACCACCGGCTCGGCGGCACCTTTCATCGGCCTGTTCGGCACCGTCATCGGCATCATGACCTCGTTCCAGGCCATCGCCGGCTCAAAGAACACCAGTCTCGCGGTGGTCGCGCCCGGCATCGCCGAGGCGCTGCTGGCGACGGCCATCGGCCTGCTCGCCGCCATTCCGGCGGTCATCGCCTATAACAAGCTGTCATCGGATGCGAGCAAGATCGCCGTGCGGATGGAGGGGTTCTCCGACGAGTTCTCCGCCATACTCTCGCGCCAAATCGATGAAAAAGTCGCGCCGAAGGCCTGAGGGACGATCATGGGAATGTCTGTAGGCGCAGGTGGTGGACGTGGCGGCAGGGGTCATCGACGGCGCGGCCGTCACCATGCATTGATGTCGGAGATCAATGTTACGCCGATGGTCGACGTGATGCTGGTGCTGCTGATCATCTTCATGGTCGCCGCACCGATGCTGACGGTCGGCGTGCCGATCGACCTGCCCGACACGCAGGCCAAGGCGATGAATGCCGACACCCAGCCGATCACCGTCTCGATCGATGCGACCGGCAAGATCTTCCTGCAGGAAACCGAGATTCCGATCGAGGAGCTGGTGGCCAAGCTGCAGGCGATTTCGAAGACCGGCTATGAAGAGCGCATCTTCATCCGCGGCGACAGGTCGACGGACTACGGCACGGCGATGAAGGTGATGGCCCGCATTTCGGCCGCTGGCTACAAGAACATCGGCCTGGTTTCACTGCAGGAACAGGATCAATAGACACACGATGAGGACCGGCCTCACCACATCGGTGATCTTGCATACGGCGGTGCTGGCCTTCGGCCTGTTCACGCTGTCGGCGCCGGCCGCGCTTCCGTCCGCCGATGTCGAGTCCGTCGCGGTCGATATCGTGCCGATGGAAGCCATTGCGCAGACCCTGCAGGGCGACAAGAAGGCCGTGATGCATGAAAAGCCGGCGCCGTTGCCGACGCAGCGTCCCGATATCGTGCCGAATGCACAGAAGGTCGGCGAAAACAGCGTCGACACCGACAAGCCGATAACGCCTGAAGCCAAGCCGAAACCCGTCGACACGACCTCGGCTCCGGCGCCAGCACCGACCCCGAAGGAAATCCCGAAGACCGAGGACGTGCCGAAGCCGCAGGAAAAGCCCAAGCCCATTCCGGCGACGGAAGTGGCGCCAGCGCCGACGCCCAAGGAAGAGGTCAAGCCTGAGCCGGTCAAGCAGACCGAGCCAAAGCCCACTCCGGCAAAGCCCGCGCCGACACCGCCGCCGCAGGACAAGACCGCCGCCATCGATCCGACGCCCGAGGTCAAGCCCGACGCCGTCGCCGAGGCCATAGCCAAGGACCCGCCCACCGAGGAGACGCAGTTGCCGAATTCGGCGCCCGCGCCGGAGGCCCGGCCGAAGCCGCAGCCGGCACAGGCCGAAAGCGCCAAGGCGCCGGAACGCAAGGATGCCGACAAGCCAGTCAAGGAAGCCTCGTCCAAACCAAAGTCGGACGACAAGCAGTTCAACGCCAACGAGATATCGGCGCTGCTCGACAAGCAGAAGCCGTCCGGCGGCGGCGCCAAGCGCTCGACGCAGCAAGCGTCGCTCGGCGGCGACAAGGATCAGGGCCAGAAGCTGTCGAAGTCGGAGCAGGGCGCCCTGGAAAGCCAGCTCGGCGGTTGCTGGACCTTGCCGGCCGGGCTTGAAGGTTCGGAGAATTTCGTCGTCGTCGTCCGTTTCAACCTGAACAACTCCGGCAAGCTCGACGGCCGTCCTTCCGTTGAAACGTCGAGCGGCAACAGGCAGTTCGACGAGAGCGCGGTGCGCGCGGTTCAGAAATGCGACATGGCCGGCCTGCAGGTTCCCGCCGGCAAGCAGGACATCTGGAACGACATCCGGGTCACATTCGACCCAAGGGAGATGCTCGGCCTCTAGGCCCTGATATCCGAAGATCAGTATGAGAAGCGAGAAGACATGAAATCAATCCTCAAGCCGCTCCTGACGATTGCAGCCATGGCGCTGGGCATGACGGCCATCGTTCCGATGCCTGCCTGGGCGCTGGTCGAACTCAACGTCAACAAGGGCAATGTCGAGCCGTTGCCGATCGCCATCACCGATTTCCAGGGCGGCGACGCACTTGGCGCGCAGATTTCCCAGATCGTCACCGCCGACTTGAAGCGCTCCGGCCTGTTCGCGCCGATCGACAAGAGCGCCTTCATCGAGAAGATCGCCAATCCGGACGCAACCCCCCGCTTCGACGACTGGAAGGTGATCAATGCGCAGGCTCTGGTCACCGGCAGCGTCAGCAAGGAAGCAGACGGCCGCATCCGCGCCCAGTACCGGCTGTGGGACACATTCGCGGGGCAGCAGATGGCCGGCGAGCAGTTCTTCGCCAACGACGCCAATCAGCGCCGCGTCGCCCACATCATCGCCGACGCCATCTATGAACGGCTGACCGGCGAGAAGGGCTATTTCGACACGCGTGTCGTGTTCATCGACGAGTCCGGCGCCAAGAACGCGCGCAAGAAGCGCCTCGCCATCATGGACCAGGATGGCGCCAACGTCCGCTACCTTTCGGACGGCAGGTCGATCGTGCTGACGCCGCGCTTCTCGCCGAACCGGCAGGAAATCACCTACATGTCCTATGAGAGCGGCCAGCCCAGGGTCTATCTCCTGCAGATCGAGACCGGGCAGCGTGAGCTGGTCGGCAATTTTCCAGGCATGACCTTTGCACCGCGCTTCTCGCCCGACGGCCAGAAGGTGATCATGAGCCTGCTGCGCGACGACGGCAATTCCAACATCTTCGCCATGGACCTGCGCAGCCGTTCGACGACGCGGCTGACCAACTCGACCGCCATCGACACCTCGCCTTCCTACTCGCCCGACGGCAGCAAGGTGGTGTTCACCTCCGACCGTGGCGGTCGCGCGCAGATCTACGTCATGGGCGCCGACGGATCGGGCCAGACCCGCATCTCCTTCGGCGACGGCGTCTATTCGACGCCGGTGTGGTCGCCGCGCGGCGACCTCATCGCTTTCACCAAGCAGAGCGGTGGCGAATTCCAGATCGGCGTCATGAAGACCGATGGCTCGGGCGAGCGCATCCTGTCGTCCGGCTTCCAGCAGGAAGGCCCGACCTGGGCGCCGAATGGCCGCGTGCTGATGTTCTTCCGCGACGCCAATGGCGGCCCGAAACTGGTTTCCGTCGATCTCACCGGCCGCAACGAGCAGCCGATCCCGACGACGAATTTTGCTTCGGATCCGGCTTGGTCACCGCTGCTGGAATAGAACGGGAATTGGCGAACTGAAGAATTGAAGAGATGGTGAAAGCAGAGGGCTACGTTAAGCGAGCAAAGGATCTAGAGGTCTACAAGCGCGCTTACGTGGTCTCTCTGGCGGTTCACAAGGCCACCCTCGCTTTTCCCAAGATAGAGCAATACGCGCTGGCCGATCAGTTGCGGCGTTCCAGCAAAGGGATTTGCGCCAATCTGGCCGAGGGATTTGCAAAACAGACCCACTCCAAAGCTGAATTTGCCCGGTTCATTTCGATGGCCATAGGATCGTGCAGTGAAGTGGAGACGTGGATTTCATACGCGTTCGATCTCGAATACATCTCGCAGGCGCAACGGGACGAGTGGCTACAATCGTATGGCCAGGTGTACGGAATGCTGGTGAACCTCAGAGTGAAGCTAGGGTGAACATCCTTCTTCAATTCTTCAGTTCTCCAACTCTTCAATTCCCCCTTACATTCCCCTTTTCCATGCCTTCGTCGCGTTTTGGCCGCATTTCCGCCTAGGGTCCGCGCCAACTGTGGCCTATGACAAAACAGCTGCGGACGGGCAGCCTAAACCAAATTTTAACCGTGTTTCTTGAATGCCGGTTAACCCAAACGTGGTTACTGGGTGATCAACGAAATCACTCGAAACATGATCACTCGAATACGAAGGAGAGGCGGCATGGGCCGTATCGCAGCACTGACCAGAAACCCGGCCATGATCGCGCTGGTGGCGATGCTCGCCATCACCGGTTGCGCTTCGAAGAAGACGCCGAACAGCGCCGCTGACCTTGGCCTCAATGGCGCGGGTGCCGCAACACCCGGCTCGGCACAGGACTTCACCGTCAACATCGGCGACCGCATCTTCTTCGATACGGACTCGACCTCGATCCGTGCCGACGCACAGACGACGCTGTCGCGCCAGGCACAGTGGCTGAACCAGTACAAGCAGTATGCCATCGTCGTCGAAGGCCATGCCGACGAACGCGGCACGCGCGAATACAATCTGGCGCTCGGTGCCCGCCGTGCCGCCGCCACGCGCGACTTCCTGGTTTCCAAGGGCGTTTCGGCGAGCCGTCTCAAGACGATTTCCTACGGCAAGGAACGTCCGGTCGCCGTATGCGACGACATCTCCTGCTGGTCGCAGAACCGCCGCGCCGTCACCACGCTCAGCGGCGCTGGTTCCTGAGGCGTCGCGCGCCGAAAGGCGCGCACGGCACAGATGGCAAAAATACAACACCTCTTTGCGAAAGGCGGTCCTCGGGCCGCCTTTTTCATGTCCTGACACCCGAAACAAAATTTGGCCGAAGTCTCGCGCCCTGCTATGAGCCGAGGGCGCTTGGCTGGTCTCACATCGATTGGAAGGCGCGAACAAGCTAACGATTGGACGGCGAGAGACACATGCATTTGAGATCGGTTCTGAGCGGCACGCTGGCGCTGCTGCTCCTATCAGGCGTAACCGCTTCGGCGAGCGGTACAGGGCAATCAGCCGAGACCGGCTTTTCCTTCCATCTGCCGACACTCGAGTTGCCCAGCCTTTTCGGCGAGAAGAAAAAGCAGGATCAAGTCCAGCTCGCGCAGTCGAGCGGCGCCGGCGTGACCGGGCTCGAGGACCAAATGCGGCAGCTGACCGGCAAGGTCGAGGAACTCAATTTCCAGATCCTGCAGATGCAGGAGCAGATCCGCAAACAGCAGGAAGACAACGAGTTCCGCTTCCAGCAGCTTGAAGGCGGCTCGCAAGGTGGACAACCGCCGGCGCAGAAGAAATCAGATGCCACCACCGGAACCAACACCGACGTGGCCTCGGCCCCGGCAACCCAGGCGCCGGCCGATGCCGGGGCCGCGCCGGGCGGCGATCAATCCACAGGCGGCAAGACGGTCGAGGACGTCATCGTCGAATCACCCGACGGTGACCCCGGCAAGGTGATCCCCGGCAAGGGAGCGCCCGAAAAGACCTTTGGGTCCATCACTGTCGACAAGAACGGCAATGTGATCGATGCCGACGGCAGCACGCAGGCAACCGCGCCGGCACAGGACACGGCACCAGCCGCCAGCGCGCCGGCCAAGGCCGGCAAGTCCGGCGGCACGGTGGTCGCGGCGCTGCCCGCGACCAACAATCCCGAAGAGCTTTATCGCAACTCCTACCAGTTCATCCTGTCGGGTGACTACGGCACCGCCGAACAGGGTTTCCGCGATCATATCTCGCGCTTCCCCAAGGACGCGAAGGCGGCGGACGCGCATTACTGGCTGGGGGAATCGCTGCTTGGCCAGCAGAAATACCGCGATGCGGCGGAAGTGTTCCTCGCCGCCAGCAAGGATTATCCCAAAGCCAAGAAGGCGCCCGACATGCTGTTGAAGCTGGGCGTGTCGCTGGTCGGTCTCAAGCAGCACGATGTTGCCTGCGCCACCTTCAGCGAGGTCGGCAAGCGCTATCCCGATATTTCCAGCACACTCAAGGAACGCGTCAAGCAGGAGAAGGCCCTGGCTGCGTGCTGATTTTTTCTGGGGGTCTCGTAGTCCCAAAACCGGGACCGCTTTTTGGCGACATGGATTGATGCTCGATACCGGGCCTGATCTTTCGACCGGACTCTTTTCGCATATCGATTTTTCCAACGGCGCCGTAGCGGCCGTATCCGGGGGCAGCGACTCGACTGCGCTCCTTCTCCTTCTCAAACAGCATCTCGACAAAACCGCACCGTCCGCGAAGCTGCTCGCGGTCACAATCGACCACGGCTTGCGGCAAGGTTCGGCTGATGAGGCGCGGACCGTGGCGAAGCTTTGCGCGGATCGCGACATCGCCCACCGCATGCTGGCCTGGTCCGGCGCCAAGCCGTCGACCGGCCTGCCGGCGGCGGCGCGCGAGGCGCGCTACCAGCTGCTGGCCAGCGCCGCCCGGGCGGAAGGCATCGGCCTGATCGTGACCGGACATACAGCGGACGACCAGGCCGAGACGGTGCTGATGCGGCGCGATCGCAACGATGCGACCCGCGACGAGGGACGGGGCCTCGCCGGCATGGCGCCCGCCACCCTGCATGACTGGCGCGACTGGATCGTGCGACCGCTTCTTAGCGTGCGGCGCGATGCGCTGCGCGATTTCCTGCGGCGCCAACAGGTCGGCTGGGCCGAGGACCCGACCAATGCCGATGAAGCCTTCGAGCGGCCGCGCATGCGCGCAGCCCTTGCCGGGGAGGCCGGCGCGCAGCGCATGAACGACGCGCTGGCGTTGGCCGCGCGGCAGGCCGGCGACCGGACGCGGCTTGGCGGTGAGGCCGCCCGTCTGATCGAGCGCTTTGCCAGCCAGCCGGCGGCGGGCCTCATCCGGCTCGATCCGGCCCTGCTCGGCGCCGGCGCCGATCGGGCGGCCGTATACGCACTGCGCGTTCTCCTGGCGACGTCAGGCGGGATTGCCTTCCTGCCGGACCAAGCCCGCGGCGAGGCGTTGTTCGCCCGGCTGAAAGCCGGATTTCTTTGCGCCACATTGTCGCGGACAGTGGTCGACTTCCGGCGCGCCGGCATCTTCCTGCGTCGGGAGATGCGCGGTTTGCCGGCGGCGGCGGCAACGATCGACGGCGCCATCTGGGATGGGCGCCGCCAAATCACATTGAACGACGCCGGCGGCGCATTGTTGATCGCGCCATTCGGGGCAATGGCGGCGAAGCGGCTGGCTGTAGGCCGGGACGAAACCCCGCCAAGCCTGCTGCGCGCGGCATTGGCGGCGGAACCAGGATGGCTGCAAGCCGTCGAGAAGGTGGGTCCGGAGCCTGATAGGCCGACATCGCAAGGGTTCGCGGCCTCGCCGGTCGTTGCTCCCTTTGCCCGCTTCCTGCCGTCCTTCGACCTGGCCCCGGCGCGCGCCGTCGCCGGGTTGATCGGCGCGGCGCCGCTTCCCGCCCTGCCATTGCGTGGCCCTAGTGCCGGTTGATGCTGGGCGAAAGCTTAACCCAGACATGCTGTTCTGCTTGGCAAGGGGGTACGCTCTCCCTATGTTAGGCCCAAGTTTCCTCTCATGATGCTGTCCGCTCGCGGACGCCAACGGGACAATTGATGAATCCGAACTATCGCAACCTCGCGCTCTGGGCGATCATAGCGGTCCTGCTCATCGCCCTCTTCAATCTGTTCCAGACGCCGCAGACGCGCGGGGCTTCGAGCGATGTGCCTTATTCGCAGTTCCTGCAGGACGTCGCGGCCGGCCGGGTCAAGACGGTGACCATCGCGGGCGCCCGCATCACCGGCAACTACACCGACAATTCCAGCGGCTTCCAGACCTATTCGCCCGGCGATCCCCAGCTGGTCTCGCGGCTGCAGGACAAGAACGTCACCATCAATGCGCGGCCCGAGACCGACGGCTCCAATTCGCTGTTCGGCTATCTGATCTCGTGGCTGCCGATGATCCTGATCCTCGGCGTGTGGATATTCTTCATGCGCCAGATGCAGTCCGGCTCCGGGCGCGCCATGGGCTTCGGCAAGTCGAAGGCCAAGCTGCTTACCGAGGCGCATGGCCGCGTCACCTTCCAGGACGTCGCCGGCGTCGACGAGGCCAAGGAAGACCTCGAAGAGATCGTCGAATTCCTGCGCGATCCGCAGAAGTTCCAGCGCCTCGGCGGCAAGATTCCGCGCGGCGTGCTGCTGGTCGGCCCTCCCGGCACCGGCAAGACGCTGCTTGCCCGTTCGGTCGCCGGTGAAGCCAACGTGCCGTTCTTCACCATTTCGGGTTCGGATTTCGTCGAGATGTTCGTCGGCGTCGGCGCGTCCCGTGTCCGCGACATGTTCGACCAAGCCAAGAAGAATGCGCCCTGCATCATCTTCATCGACGAAATCGACGCCGTCGGCCGCCATCGCGGTGCCGGCCTCGGCGGTGGCAATGACGAGCGCGAGCAGACGCTGAACCAGCTGCTGGTCGAGATGGACGGCTTCGAGTCCAACGAAAGCATCATCCTGATCGCCGCCACCAACCGGCCCGACGTGCTCGATCCGGCGTTGCTGCGTCCAGGCCGTTTCGACCGCCAGGTGGTGGTGCCGAACCCAGACATCGTCGGCCGCGAGAAGATCCTCAAGGTGCATGTGCGCAACGTGCCGCTGGCGCCCAATGTCGACCTCAAGGTCGTCGCCCGTGGTACGCCCGGCTTCTCCGGCGCCGACCTGATGAACCTGGTCAACGAATCCGCGCTGATGGCGGCGCGGCGCAACAAGCGCCTCGTCACCATGGCCGAGTTCGAGGACGCCAAGGACAAGATCATGATGGGCGCCGAGCGCCGCTCGTCGGCCATGACCCAGGCCGAGAAGGAACTGACCGCCTATCACGAGGCCGGACACGCCATCCTGGCGCTCAACGTGCCGTCGGCCGATCCGCTGCACAAGGCGACCATCATCCCGCGCGGCCGCGCGCTCGGCATGGTCATGCAGTTGCCGGAAGGCGACCGCTATTCCATGAGCTACAAATACATGGTCTCGCGCCTCGCCATCATGATGGGCGGCCGCGTTGCCGAGGAGTTCAAGTTCGGCAAGGAGAACATCACGTCCGGTGCTTCCTCCGACATCGAGCAGGCGACCAAGCTGGCGCGCGCCATGGTCACGCGCTGGGGCTTCTCCGACAAGCTCGGCCATGTCGCCTATGGCGACAACCAGGAGGAAGTGTTCCTCGGCCATTCGGTGGCGCGCACGCAGAACATTTCGGAAGAGACCGCGCAGATCATCGACGGCGAGGTGCGCCGCCTGATCGACGAGGCCTATTCGACGGCGAAGTCGGTGCTGACCAAGAAGAAGAAGGAATGGATCGCGCTGGCGCAGGGCCTGCTCGAATACGAGACGCTGTCGGGCGAGGAGATCAAGCAGCTGATCGCGGGCAACAAGCCCTCGCGCGACCTCGGCGACGACACGCCGCCGAGCCGTGGCTCGGCCGTGCCGAAGTCCGGCGGCCGCCGCAAGAAGGGTCCCGAGCCCGAAGGCGGCATGGAGCCACAGCCGTCAAGCTAGACCAGAGCGGTTCACCGTTTCACGGGACGCAGAACCGCTCTGTTCTTTGACGCTATCCCCGACGCGCTTTAAGTCTTTGCTTCTAAGTATGTCGTCGCCCCCAAACCACCTTTGGGCGACATCGCATCAGGAGGCTGGCCGGACGTACATTTGGAACGTCAACCTCAGGCTAGCCCGAGGTCCAGATGTCGCCCGACAGCAGATCCTCGGGACAGCCTGAGGATAACGGCCACGTCTGCGGGAAAAACGGTGAACCGCTTTCCGCCGTTATCGCTTTTTATGATTCAGCTTTCAGCCGCGCATTGCACAGGCTGTAATAACCACCGCCCTTCTGGATCCAGCGAAGGCCGTTCAACGTACCTGCCTCCTTGTTGCCATGGTAACCCTGCAGGCAGGTCTTCATCCGTGCCTTCGCGGGCTTTTCGGTCTCGAACTCGGCGGCGAGGGTGGTCGGGAATGTTACGCCCGCTGGCGCTACGGTGGGGGCAAGTGCCGCGCTGGTTTCCTTTTTCGGCTGCGGTGCGGTTTCGACCTTATCCGCGCTGACACTCTCCGCAGCCGACGTCGCGCATTTCTCCTTGCGGAAAGCGGCCCAGTCCATGCCATTCAGAGTGCCGCTCTCCTTGGCTGTCCGATAGGTCTCGCCACATTCCTTCATCGTCAATGCGCTTGCAGGGGCGACGCCGCAAGCAACCAATGCCGTCACAGCCAATACCGCCAATTTTAAACTGGGCATAAGATCCTCCTGGTTGATGACAAGTTCAGACGTCTTTTGTATACTGTTTGTTCCTGGTATGTTCAATCAGAATTTTCATGAGTTACCAATCAGCCTCGCGGCGAGAGTGTAAGCGAATTGATGATGCAGGCAGCTTCCGCGATATGCAGACGCGAGCAAGACCCTGGCGTCTTCGTGCGCAACAAAAGGCCCGCGAAGCAGATGCATCGCGGGCCTTTGCCTGGCCTTGCCAGATTTCATCTAATTCAATTCACCGTCATGCCCCATCGATCCCGGGGGGATGCTATGCGCGGCTCAGCCCTTCAGCTTGGCATTGCAGAGGCTGTAGAAGCCGCCGCCCTTCTGGATCCACTTCAGACCGCCGAGTGCGTTGGCGTCCTTGAGGACATAGTACTGGTCAAGGCAGGTATGCATGCGGCCCTTTCCGGGGGTCTCGCTGGCATATTTCGCCGAGATCGCGGACGGGAAGGTGACGCCCTTGGGGGCAACCGTCGTCGGCTTTGCGGGTTCCTTGGTGTAGCTCGCCTCGCTTGGAGCGGGCACGCTGTCGTCATCCGAGGCACTGGCGCCGCACTCGCTCTTGCGGAAGTCGTTCCACTTCATGCCCTTCAGCGTGTTCGCCGTCTTGGCAGCCTGGTACTTGGTGCTGCATTCGGCCATGCTCAGGCCCTTGCCAGAAGCTGCGGCCGTCGTGGTCGCAGCCTTGGTGGTCGCCGGCTTGACGGTGTCGGCGGCGGCGGATGCGCCAGCGGCGCATTCGGCCTTGCGGAAGTCGTTCCACTTCATGCCGTTCAATGTGCCGGCGGCCTTGGCCGCCTGGTACTTGGTGCTGCATTCCTTGGCGGTCAGGCCCTTGGCCGTGCTGTCGCTGGCCGCTGCGGCGGCCTTGGTGGTCTTGGCCGGCTTGGCTTCGGCCGGCTTGCTTTCAGCAGCCTTGGTCGTGGCCGCCTTGGTGTCGGTGGTGGCGGCGGCGTCAGTGCCGCACTGTGCCTTGCGGAACTGGTTCCAGGTCGCCCCGGCAAGTGTCCCAGCGTCCTTGGCGGCGTTGTACTTCGTGCTGCACTCGGCCATCGTCAGCGCGTTGGCTGGCGCGGCCAGGAACAACGTCGCGACCGCAAGGCCGGTCAGAGTAGCAATTCGGTGGATGAGCATAGCGTTTCTCCGTGGCTGCAGCCCATTATACGTCCCAGCGAATCAATAACGCTCAACGGTCGGTTGCGCCAGATGCCAAGCGGCTTATATATCGCCGAAATCGCTTTCTAACGACAAGGTGATGAAATCATTCGGCCTGACTGCCGCCGAGGCAAGAATTCTCGGGATGTATCCGCGCCGAATGGCTGGCAAAACTGGTATATGTGACGCCACAGCGTCTCCGTGCTAGGCTGCGGCCATGTTGTGTGCAACGCACAACAATGATTTTCTAAGGATTGGTAACATATAATCACACAATGTGATCGAGGCACGACGGCCAATTGTGGCATGACGTGCCGGCTAAGGACAACCAAGGAAACTGACTGGCATGGCAGGGAATTACTTCGGCACGGACGGCATTCGCGGGCGCGCCAACAAGTTTCCGATGACCGCGGAAATCGCCATGCGGGTCGGCATGGCCGCCGGCCTTTCGTTCCAGCGCGGCAGCCATCGCCATCGTGTCGTGCTCGGCAAGGACACCAGGCTGTCCGGCTATATGATCGAAAACGCGATGGTGGCCGGCCTTTGCGCCGCCGGCATGGACGTGTTTCTGCTCGGACCGATCCCGACCCCGGCGGTTGCCATGCTGGTGCGCTCGCTGCGCGCCGACATTGGCGTCATGATCTCGGCCTCTCACAATCCCTACTACGACAACGGCATCAAGCTGTTCGGCCCAGACGGCTACAAGCTGTCCGACGAGATCGAAGAGCGCATCGAGAGCATGCTCGACAAGGATATCGAACTGGCGCTCGCCGATTCCGACGGGCTTGGCCGCGCCAAGCGCGTCGACGGCGTGCATGACCGTTACATCGAATTCGCCAAGCGCACCTTGCCGCGCTCGATGTCGCTTTCGGGTCTGCGGATCGTCGTCGACTGTGCCAATGGCGCGGCCTACAAGGTGGCGCCCGAGGCGCTGTGGGAACTGGGCGCCGAAGTCGTGGCCATCAATGTCGAACCCAATGGCTTCAACATCAACAAGGAATGCGGCTCGACCCATCCCGCCGATCTGCAGAAAAAGGTGCACGAAGTGCGCGCCGACATCGGCATCGCGCTTGATGGCGATGCAGACCGGGTCGTCATCGTCGACGAGAACGGCGCCATCGTCGACGGCGACCAGATCATGGCGCTGATTGCCGAGTCCTGGCACCAGAGCGGGCGGCTGGCTGGCGGTGGCGTCGTTTCGACGGTCATGTCCAATCTCGGCCTCGAGCGCTTTCTCGGCGACATGAAGCTGCAATTGCATCGCACCAAGGTCGGTGACCGCTATGTCGTGGAGCATATGCGCGCGCATGGGCTCAATGTCGGTGGTGAGCAGTCGGGCCACATCGTGCTGTCCGACTTCTCGACCACCGGCGACGGGCTGGTCTCGGCACTGCAGGTGCTGGCCTGCATCAAGCGGCAAGGCCGCCCGGTCAGCGAACTGTCGAAGAAGTTCGAGCCGGTGCCGCAACTGCTGAAGAACGTTCGCATCGCCGGCGGCAAACCGTTGGAGGAAGCCCCGGTCAAGGCCGCGATCGAGGACGCCCGCCATCGTCTCGGCAAGGCCGGGCGGCTGGTCATCCGTCCATCCGGCACCGAGCCGCTGATCCGTGTGATGGCCGAGGGCGACGATCCGCAACTGGTCGAGGCCGTCGTCAACGACATCGTCGGGGTCATCTCGGAAACCCGCAGCAGCGCCGCCTGATCCCCGCCAGCCTCGAAGGCGTCACGCCGCCGCCTTCATTGCATCGAAGCCCGCCCCTCCGGCGGGCTTTTTTGTTGGCAAAGGATCGGTCTCTTTCTGTCGAAATCCTTGCCAGATCTCCGGGATTCTGGAGATTCGTGGTTAATCGACAGGGTTAAACGCCTTTTAACTTTTGCAATTCATTATCCACGCCTGAAAGCCAATCTTATTCGGACGCGATCGCCGTTCCGAGGTTTCTAGGGGTGACAAGCATGTTCAATACAGCAAGAAAGGCCCTGTTCGCGCTGCTGTTCGCGGGCTTGGCCTGGCCGGTGTTCGCAGCTGACCTGCCCGAGCCGCAAGTCGAAGAAGCGCCGCCGCCGGTCTATGAGCAACCGGTCGATGTCGGCGGCTGGTATATCCGTGGCGACCTCGACTATCACAAGTCGAAGGTCGGTGACATCGACTACATCACCTACGGCGCCGCGCCTTGCCCGTGCGGGCCTCCTGTCGGGGTCGCCGGGAGCAAGTCCTTCGACTATGGCAAGCTCAAGGGCGGCTTCTCGCTTGGCGGCGGCGTCGGCTACAAGATCAATGAACACTTCCGCACCGACCTGACCGCCGACTACTGGTTCAAGTCGAACTTCAACGGCGGCACCTCGGATCTCACCACGGTCTCGGTCGAGTCGTCGAAGATGAGCGCCTTGCTGCTTCTGGCAAATGCCTATGTCGATATCGGCACCTGGCACGGCATCACGCCCTATGTCGGCGCCGGTATCGGCGGAGCGCGCGTCAAATGGGATACTGTCTACGACCCGACCCCGGGCGCAACCGAGTCCAACCCCGGAACATCCAGCTGGCGCTTCGCGTACGCGGTAATGGCCGGCGCCTCCTACTGCTTGACCGACAAAGTCATCCTCGATGCTGGTTACCGTTTCTCCCATATTCAAGGCGGTCGCATGTTCGAGTATGGTCCAGCCGGCGCCACGCCGGGCGCCGGGCCGGGCTTCGATCACGGCTTCAACACCCACGAGGTGCGCGGCGGTCTGCGTTACCAGTTCGGCGGCAACAACGGTTGCGCCGCGCCGGTGGTGGCCTATCAGCCGGAGCCCGAGCCGATCTACACCAAGTAATCGCTTCGAAGTTTCCAGGAATTCGTCGACCGCCCGGCATCAGCCGGGCGGTTTTCGTTTGAGATGAGCCGAGGTCAGCCCGTTCGAAATCAATTCGCTAACCCTCTGTTAGCCTTAACCGGCACTTAACCACTATGGTTAACAATGGCTCATGAAACGTTGGCCGCCGTTGCTTGTTTGACGGCGCCGAATTCGGGAGCCGGGGACCATGATATCAATATCGCGTATGGCGCTGGCGCTTGCCGCACTGCTGTTGCCGCTGGCGCCTGCAATCGCCGCCGACTACGATCCGCCGATCTATGTCGACCAGGCGCCGGATTATGTGCCGGTCGAGGTCGGCTCCGGCTGGTACCTGCGCGGCGATGTTTCCTACCTGGCGCAGAAGAGTTTCAAGAATGGGGATTTCACCTTCCCGTCGGCGATCAACAACGAAAACTTTAGCGAGAGCGAAGATGCAATTTATGCGAGCGTCGGCTTCGGATATCATTTCAACGATTACCTCCGCGCCGATCTCAACTTCGGCTATTTGCCGGGTAACAAGGCAAGCTTCGGCTATGACGATACTGCTACCGCACCGGCTGGAACGTCGATCGTGGGATCGGGAAACCTGAAGAACTATGCGTTCTCAGGCATACTCAATGGCTATGTTGACCTTGGCACCTATGTTGGAATCACACCGTATGTCGGTGCGGGTGTCGGCGTCGTCGTGAGCAAACGCAGCCTCTCCGCCAGCTATGCCGACGAGGCCACCCCCGCCAACGATTTCACGCTTGATGACAGCAAGACGCAGTATTCCCTCGCCTATACGTTGAATGCCGGTCTTGCGTATCAAGTGTCCAAGAATGTTTCCGTAGATCTCGGCTATCAGTATTTTTCCGCGCCTAGCGTCGAATACGCGACCGCCGCGAGCCTGACTTCCTTTCCGGTCGAGAAAGGGATCAGCAATCACCAGATCAAGCTCGGGCTGCGCTACGATCTCTGGTAGACTGGGCACACCAGCTCTTGACGGCGGATCTCTCGGGTCCGCCGTTTGCATTTGAAGTCACGCGATCCTGATCGCGGCGCTTTCCTGTTTGATGCATGTCGTAGCCCCAAAACCGCCGCGCACTTTTGGGCGACATGCATCCGGTATCCCGGCAGCGACAAAAACTTTCCTCTTGACGCCCGAAGCCTGAACGCATATCGCCGTCCGTGGGCCACCCCTCCCCAACGAGGGGCCACTATCTGGAAGGATAGACCACGATGACGACGCTTACGAAGCCCGGACTCCGTCCGGCAAATCCCAATTTTTCCTCTGGTCCCTGCGCAAAACGTCCCGGCTGGTCGGTCGAGGCGCTGAAAGCTGCCGCGCTCGGCCGTTCCCACCGCGCCAAGATCGGCAAGACCAAGCTCGAACAGGCGATCGCGCTGACCCGCGAAATCCTCCAGGTTCCTGCCGATTACCGCATCGGCATCGTGC
Source organism: Mesorhizobium sp. B2-5-7 (assembly GCF_006440875.1). Lineage (NCBI taxonomy): Bacteria > Pseudomonadati > Pseudomonadota > Alphaproteobacteria > Hyphomicrobiales > Phyllobacteriaceae > Mesorhizobium > Mesorhizobium sp. B2-5-7. The sequence goes on from NZ_VFUO01000002.1 coordinate 340,882, forward strand.
CGGCTTCCGACACAGGTGCCGTCGAGATGGCGCTGTGGTCTCTTCTCGGCGAGCGCGGCGTCGACATGGTCGCCTGGGAAAGCTTCGGCTCCGGCTGGGTCACCGACGTGGTCAAGCAGCTGAAACTCGCCGATATCAGAAAGATCGAGGCCGGTTATGGCGCGCTGCCTGATCTGACCAAGATCGATTTCGATCGCGACGTGGTCTTCACTTGGAACGGCACGACCTCGGGCGTGCGCGTGCCGGACGGTGACTTCATTCCCGCCGATCGCAAGGGCCTGACCATTTGCGACGCTACTTCAGCGGCCTTCGCGCAAAGGCTCGACTTCGAGAAGCTCGATGTCGTGACCTTCTCCTGGCAGAAGGTGCTGGGCGGCGAGGGCGCGCATGGCATGCTGATCCTGTCGCCGCGCGCCGTAGCGCGGCTGGAGAGCTACAAGCCTTCATGGCCGCTGCCGAAAATCTTCCGCCTGACCTCGGGCGGCAAGCTGATCGAGGGCATTTTCAAGGGCGAAACCATCAACACGCCGTCGATGCTTTGCGTCGAGGATTATCTCGACGCGTTGAACTGGGCGAAGTCGGTCGGCGGCCTCGATGCGCTGATTGTCAGGGCGGATGCCAATGCCGCCGTGCTCGACCGGTTCGTGGAAAGATCATTCTGGCTCGGCCATCTTGCGGTGGCCCCGGCGACACGCTCGAACACGTCGGTCTGTCTGTCCTTCACCGACGCCGATATCGCGGCGCTCGACGCTGATGGACAGGCGGCGTTTGCCAAGGGCCTCGTCTCGACGCTCGACAAGGAAGGCGTCGCCTACGACATCGGTTCTTATCGCGATGCCCCGCCGGGATTGCGCATCTGGTGCGGCGCAACCGTCGAGACCTCCGATCTCGAAGCGCTGCTGCCTTGGCTCGACTGGGCCTTTGCCAGCCAGAAGGCGTCCCTCAAAGCGGCCGCCTGAGAGTTTCCGTGGCGGCCCTGAGGGCCGTCCGTTCCCGGATCAATTTCATTTCAAGGAGGCCGCCATGGCGCCCCGCGTGCTCGTCTCTGACAAACTCTCTCCCACCGCCGTGCAGATATTCAAGGATCGCGGCGTCGAGGTCGACTATCTGCCCGACCTCGGCAAGGACAAGGAAAAGCTGCTCGAAGTGATCGGCAAGTATGACGGTCTCGCCATCCGTTCGGCGACCAAGGTCACCGAGAAGCTGATCAACGCGGCCACCAATCTCAAGGTTGTCGGTCGCGCCGGCATCGGCGTCGACAATGTCGATATCCCGGCGGCAAGCCGCAAGGGCATCATCGTGATGAACACGCCCTTCGGCAATTCGATCACGACGGCCGAACACGCCGTGGCGATGATCTTCGCGCTCGCCCGCCAGATCCCGGAAGCCAACGCTTCGACCCATGCCGGCAAATGGGAGAAGAACCGCTTCATGGGCGTCGAGATCACCGGCAAGACGCTGGGCGTCATCGGCTGCGGCAATATCGGTTCGATCGTCGCCACACGCGGCGTCGGGCTGAAGATGCACGTCGTCGCCTTTGATCCGTTCCTGTCGGACAAGCGCGCCGAGGAGCTCGGCGTCGACAAGGTGGAACTGGACGAACTCTTCGCCCGCGCCGACTTCATCACGCTGCACACGCCGTTGACCGACAAGACCCGCAACATCATCGATGCGGCGGCGATCGCCAAGATGAAGAATGGCGTGCGCATCATCAACTGCGCGCGTGGCGGGCTGGTGGTCGAGGCCGACCTGGTCGCGGCGCTGAAGAGCGGCAAGGTGGCAGGCGCCGGCATCGATGTGTTCGAGGTCGAACCGGCGGAGCAGAATGCGCTGTTCGGCATGGAGAACGTGGTGGCGACACCACACCTTGGCGCCTCGACGGCGGAAGCGCAGGAGAATGTCGCGCTGCAGGTCGCCGAGCAGATGGCCGACTACCTGATCAAGGGCGCGGTCTCCAACGCCATCAACATGCCCTCGATCACGGCGGAAGAGGCGCCGCGGCTGAAGCCGTTCGTCAAGCTCGCCGAAGTGCTGGGCGCCTTTGTCGGCCAGGTCACCGAGGATCCGATCAGCGAGGTCGAGATCCTGTTCGACGGCTCGACCGCGACGATGAACACGCGGGCGCTGATCAGTGCCGCCCTGGCCGGACTGATCCGGCCGCAGGTCGCCGACGTCAACATGGTGTCGGCGCCGATCATGGTGAAGGAGCGCGGCATCATCGTCGCCGAAGTCAAGCGCGACAAATCTGGCGTCTTCGACGGTTACATCAAGCTGACCGTCAAGACCGAGCACATGACGCGCTCGATCGCCGGTACCTGCTTTTCGGACGGCAAGCCGCGCTTCATTCAGATCAAGGGCATCAATCTCGACGCCGAGGTCGGCCAGCACATGCTGTATACGACCAATGCCGATGCGCCCGGCATTATCGGCCTGCTCGGCACTGTCTGCGGCGAGAACGGCGTCAACATCGCCAACTTCCAGCTCGGCCGCAATCGGCCGGGCGGTGACGCTATCGCACTGCTCTATCTCGACGCCCCGTTCCCCGAGAAGGTGCTGGAGCAGGTGCGCGGCCACAAGTCGATCGATTCGGCAAAGCGGCTGCGGTTCGATGTGGGCGGGATCTAGCTCCCCCACGCCCTCTGAGGTGACAAGCCATACATCAGACGCCCCGTTTGCCGGCATGCATGCGGGGCGTCTCCACGACCGCTGGAGCCGCCCGAGGGCTTGCGTCGTTGCGGGCGCCGCCGCAGGCGTCGCGCCAACGGCGTCCTTGCGTCAAGCTGCTGCAAGATATCCTTTTTAGCCGTCAGTACATTAGCGGATGTAGATAAGCATAAGGTCTGGCCCAATCTAACGATTTTGTGATCTGCTTGACGATCCCGGTTTCTTTCCGCACGCTGCGGTCAATTGATGGATGCGATCTAAACTTAACTGAGTTGGTCATGATTTTGCGCGTAACATCCGGCGCGCCTCTGTTGCTGTCGGGGTGCCTTCGATGGATCATCGCAATACTGTCCGACTGAGCCGGCGTCTTTTTCTGTCTTCGGCTGCGATGTTTACAGTGACGGCAACATCGGCAGGTTTTGCCCGATCCTTGTCTGGCTCGCTGCCCTGGGCGCCGCTGTCTTCCGATCCTCCGGTGCAGGTAGTGTCCGGCGGCTGGCAGTTCTTCACGCCGCAGGAAGCCGCGCTGGTCGAGGCTATCGTCGACCGCATCATCCCCGCCGACGATCTGTCGATGGGCGGCAAGGAGGCCGGCTGCGCCGTCTATATAGACCGTCAGTTGACGGGCGCGTTCGGAACGTCGAGCCGGCTCTACACAAAAGGACCGTTTTTGCCGGCATTGCCGACGCAGGGCTACCAGGGCGAGGCAAACCCGGCCCAGCGCTACCGCTCCGGCCTGGCCGCCATAGACGCTTTCCTGAAACAGCGCGATGGCAAGGCATTCACCGAACTCCAGCCGGCCGATCAGGATACGTTCCTGGCCGCGATGGAGGCTGGAAAGGTCGACTTGCCCAATGGAGTCAAGGCTGCCGGCTTCTTCGGACTTCTGCTGCAGAACACGATGGAAGGGTTCTTTGCCGATCCGGTCTATGGCGGCAACAAGGACATGGTGTCGTGGCGCATGCTTGGTTTCCCCGGCGCGCGCTATGACTACCGGGATCACGTCAGCAAGCACAATCAGCCCTATCCGCGGCCGCCCGTCTCGATCGAGGGCAGCCCGGAATGGCTCGTGAAAAGGAGCTGACCATGACGACGATACTGCCCCGCAAGGACGTCGTGATCGTCGGCCTCGGCTGGACGGGGTCCATCCTTGCACATGAACTGACCGATCAAGGCCTGGACGTGCTGGCCATCGAGCGTGGTCCCTGGCGCGACACGGCGACCGATTTCAACATCGGCTATGCGCAGGACGAGTTGCGCTACAGCGTGCGGCGCGACCTGTTCCTGCAGCCAGCCGTCGAAACCATGACGATGCGCAACGACCCTTCGCAGACGGCGCTGCCGATGCGCGATTTCGGCTCGTTCCTGCCCGGCAACGGCGTCGGCGGCGCAGGCGTCCATTGGAACGGCCACACCTGGCGGTTCTGGGACTCCGACTTCCAGATCAAGACCAACCTGACCAAGAAGTATGGCGCGGCGCGGATCGCCGATCTCCAGGTCGAGGACTGGGGCGTGACCGGCGCCGAGATGGAGCCGTATTACGACCAGTTCGAATATCTGGCGGGAATCTCGGGCAAGGCCGGCAATATCAAGGGGCAGATACAGGAAGGTGGCAACCCGTTCGAGGATCCGAGGTCCCGGGATTACCCAAATCCGCCAATGGAGATGACCTACGCGCCGACCCTGTTCGCCAATGCCGGCCGGTCCATGGGACTGCACCCGTTCCCGACACCGTCCGCCAACATGTCGCGGACCTATGTCAATCCGCTCGGCATCACCATGGGGCAGTGCACCTACTGCGGATTCTGCGAGCGGTTCGGCTGCGCCAACTACTCCAAATCCAGCGCCCAGACCACCATCCTTCCCGTGCTGATGAAGAAGGCCAATTTCGAGGTGCGGACCGACAGCGAGGTGCTGCATGTCGATCTCGCCGCCGGCGGCAAGTCCGCGCGAGGTGTCACTTACGTCGATACGTCGGGGCAGGAATTCTTCCAGCCGGCCGATCTCGTGCTTCTGTGCGCCTACGGCCTCCACAATGCCCGGCTGATGATGCTGTCGGGCATCGGCAAGATCTACGATCCCGCTACCGGCGAGGGCACCGTCGGGCGCAATTATTGCTACCAGACCAATGCCGGCGTGCAGGTGTTCTTCGACGACAAGAACTTCAACCCATTCATTGCCGCGGGCGCGCTCGGACAGACGATCGATGACTATAATGGCGACGCTTTCGACCATGGCGGCCTCGATTTCGTCGGCGGCGCGGGCATCAACTGCATTCCCACCAATGGACGTCCGATCGGGACGAGGCCGACGCTGCCCGGCACGCCGAAGTGGGGTAGCGCCTGGAAGAAGGCGACCGTCGCGGGCTACAAAAGCACGCTCGGCTTCTCCTCGCAGGGCAGCAGCTACGCGACGCGCACCAACTACCTCGACCTCGATCCGACCTACAAGGATCGCTTCGGCCGGCCGCTCATGCGCATGACCTTCGATTTTCCCGACAATGATATCCGAATGTCGAATTATCTCTGCGACCGGATGGAGGAGATCGCGAAGACGCTTGGGGGCAAGCAGTACAATGTCGGCCGCCGCAAGAAGGGCTGGGACAGCGTCCCTTATCAAAGCACCCATAATACGGGCGGCGCCATCATGGGAACGGACCCTGGGAAGAGTGCGGTCAACAGCTTCCTGCAAAGCTGGGATGTGCCCAACGTCTTCGTCATCGGCGCCTCGGCCTTTCCGCAGAATGCCGGCAAGAATCCGACGGGAACGGTCGGCGCGCTCGCCTACCGCGCCGCTGACGGCATCCGCAATCACTATTTGCGCAATCCCGGCGCGCCCTTGGTGCAGGCATGAGGACGCTCGCCGCCGCCGCCGGCGCCGCTATGCTGGCGATCACGCCGGCGCTCGCCGCCGACCAGGCCGACCAGATCATCCGTGGCCAGTATCAGGCCGTGCTCGGCGATTGCGCGGGCTGTCATACCAGGCCGGGCGGCAAGCCGCTGGCCGGCGGCCTGCCGCTCGAAACGCCTTTCGGCACACTGGTGCCGCCCAACATCACGCCCGACCACGAGACGGGCATCGGCAATTGGTCCGAGGCAGATTTCTGCAACATGATGAAGACCGGCGTCGGCCACAATGGCGTGCGGCTTTATCCCGCCATGCCTTACCCCGCCTATACCAGGATGAACGAGCAGGACATTTCCGACCTGTGGGCCTACATGACCACGGTCGACCCGGTCTCGAACAAGGTCGAAGCCAACCAGCTGCCGTTCCCGCTGAACATCCGGCTGGCGATGTGGGGCTGGAACCTTCTCAACTTCAGCGAGGCAAGCTTCCAGGCCGACCCCTCCAAATCGGCGGAATGGAACCGCGGCGCCTATATCGTCCAGGGCGCCGGGCACTGCGGCACCTGCCACACGCCCAAATCGTTCCTTGGAGCGGACCAAGACAGCGGCTTCCTGCAAGGCGCCTCGCTGCAAGGCTGGTTCGCCCCCGACATCACCAACAATGCCCAATCCGGCCTGGGCAAATGGTCGCAAGAGGATGTGGTCGCCTACCTCAGGACCGGCGTCAACGCGCATTCGATCGCATCCGGTCCGATGGCCGAGGCGATCGAGAACTCGACCTCCAAAATGACGGATCCCGACCTCAAGGCCGTGGCCGTCTATCTTAAGAGCCTGGGGCCGGACACCGGCAATGCGCAGGCGCCCAAGCCCGACGAGGCGCGGATGGTGGCGGGCGCGGCGATCTATCATGACAATTGCTCAGCCTGCCATGGCGGCGATGGCGCCGGGGCCGGAGCGCTTTTCCCAGCGCTTGTCGGCAACTCGATCGTCGCGCAGGGCAATCCCGAGACCCTGGCCCGCGTCGTTCTCGCCGGAAGCCAGGCCGTGCACACGGCCGGCGCGCCGACGACGCCTTCGATGCCCTCGCTGGCATGGCGGCTGAAGGACCAGGAAATCGCCGACGTGCTGACCTATGTGCGCGGCAGCTGGGGCAATTCCGCTTCGGCGGTCTCGTCGGACGATATCGCAGCGGTGCGCAAGGAATTGGTGCAGTAATTTAGGCGCGCGTTAAACGCCGGATGCCATCTTGCGCCCGCTGTATTCCGCGAGCCCGATGCCGCCCAGAACGAGGATCAGCGCCAGCGCCTGATAGAGCTGGAAGGTCTCGCCGACGATCAGCACCGAAAGCAGCGTGCCGAAGATCGGCACCAGATTGATGAACAGGCCGGCGCGGTTGGCGCCGATCAGTTCGTTGCCCCTGATATAGGTTATCTGCGAGATGACCGAAGCGCCGATCGCGGTGTAGACGATGACCGCCCAGCCGCGGGCGTCGGGCACGATCACCTTGCTGGCGGCGGCTTCCCACAGGAAGAAGGGCAGTGAGGTGATGAGCGCGGCGAACGACATGGCCAGCATCAGGCTTTGCCAGCGCATCGCCGGCTTCAGCCGCAACCCGACCGAATAGCTGCTGTAGAGAACGACCGCGACCAGCATGATGGCGTCGCCGAAATTGAGCTCCAGCGTCAGCAGCCGGCGCGGATCGCCATGGCAGGCGGTCAGGATGACGCCGAAGACGGTCAGCACCACGCCGGCGATCTGCGCCCAGTTCACGCGCAGGCGGAAGAAAACGAAATTGGCTGTCATGATCAGGATCGGCATCGCCGCCTGTTCGATCGAGACATTGATCGCCGTGGTGTAGTTGAGGGCGGTGTAGAAGATGGTGTTGAACAGGGTGAAGCCGCTGGCGCCAAGCGCCGCCAGCACGAGCCAGTGCCGGCGCACGACGGTCCAATCCTCCTGGATCGTGCGCCAGCCGATCGGCAGCAGGATCGCCACGGCCAGCATCCAGCGCAGGAAGACCAGCGTCATCGGCGAGACGTGGCCGACCGCCAGCTTGCCGGCCACCGAATTGCCGCCCCACAGCAAGGTGGTGAGCAGCAGGAACATGTAGGCGTTTCGATGCATCGCGGGCTTCCGGCCGCGGGATGGGCCGCGGTGTTTGCCGGCCTATTGCCCCGGTCAGCCCAAGTAAATGATGTCAAAGCCGAAAATTGTTGTGCCTCAGGGCATTTTCGGCGGCAAAGAAAGGTCGCACTCGCGAGGTCTTGACGCTATAGAGGCCTGTCGTTTCGAACCATATTCAAGCCGCGCGGCGGCGTCTCAAGGGAAAAGAAACATGGCCAATGTGGTGGTCGTCGGCTCGCAATGGGGCGACGAAGGCAAGGGCAAGATCGTCGACTGGCTGTCGGAGCGCGCCGATGTCGTGGTGCGTTTCCAGGGCGGCCACAATGCCGGCCACACGCTGGTCGTCGACGGCAAGGTCTACAAGCTGTCGCTGCTGCCTTCGGGCGTCGTGCGGGAAGGCAAGCTGTCCATCATCGGCAATGGCGTCGTCTTCGATCCGCATGCTTTCGTCGCCGAGGTGCAGAAACTGAAAGGCCAGGGCGTGGACGTGACGCCGGATCGCCTGAAAATAGCCGAAAACACGGCGCTTATCCTGTCCGTACACCGGGAGCTGGACGGGTTTCGCGAGGATGCCGCTTCAAATTCCGGAACAAAGATTGGCACGACCCGACGCGGGATCGGCCCCGCCTACGAGGACAAGGTGGGGCGGCGCGCGGTGCGGGTGATGGATCTGGCGGATTTGGAAACTTTGCCCTTGAAGGTCGACAGGCTGCTGACGCACCACAATGCGCTGCGTCGCGGGCTCGGCCATGACGAAGTCACGCATGATGCGATCATGCAGGAATTGACCTCGGTCGCGAACGACATCCTGCCCTACATGGACCGCGTCTGGAAGGTGCTCGACGACAAGCGCCGCGCCGGCGAGCGCATCCTGTTCGAGGGCGCGCAAGGCACGCTGCTCGACATCGACCACGGCACCTATCCCTTCGTCACCTCGTCCAACACGGTCGCCGGCCAGGCCGCCGCCGGCTCCGGCGTCGGCCCGGGCGCCATCGGCTATGTTCTCGGCATCACCAAGGCCTACACGACGCGTGTCGGCGAAGGTCCGTTCCCGACCGAGCAGAAGAACGAGATCGGCGAATTCCTCGGCACGCGCGGCCATGAATTCGGTGTCGTCACCGGGCGCAAGCGCCGCTGCGGCTGGTTCGATGCGGTGCTGGTGCGCCAGGCGGTTGCCGTCAACGGCATCAAAGGCATCGCGCTGACCAAGCTCGACGTGCTCGACGGGTTGGATGAGATCAAGGTCTGCACCGGCTACAGGCTGGACGGCGAGACGATCGACTACCTGCCGGCAAGCCAGGGCGCCCAGGCCCGCGTGGAACCCATCTACGAGACCTTGGAAGGCTGGAAGGGCACCACCGCCGGCGCACGCAGCTGGAACGACCTTCCGGCCCAGGCCGTCAAATATGTCCGATACATAGAGGAGTTGATCGGCGCGCCGGTCGCACTCCTCTCCACCAGCCCGGAACGGGACGACACGATACTTGTGACCGATCCGTTTCAAGACTAGTTTCTGAAGCCTTTCCGGGCATCGCGGCTGATTTGCGGGGGCCGGCGCGGAGGCAAAAAATACAGGTCGACTGAAGCATGGCAGATTTCGTTGCTGTTCTGAAAAACGCGTTCGAGAAGCACGGCGACGAGACGCCCGAGAAGCGTACGCGCATCTATAACAGCGTGCGCGCCATGCTGGCCAAGAAGCTGGCGGAATATTCGCCGCCGCTGGCTTCCGAGGCCATAGACAAACAGAAACGCGCGCTGGACGACGCCATTGCCGGCGTCGAGCGGGACTATGTCAAGAGTGTGCCCGAGCCGGATCCGCTCGCGGAACTGGAACACATCTTTTCCTCCATCGACCGCAACAAGAACCAGTCGAACCACGTCAAGCAGCCGGCCAAGGCGGAGGCTGCCGCAATTCCTGCTCCGTCTCCGTATCGGCCCGCCCCGGCCACGGTCAGGCCGGAGCCGTACAAGCCGGCACAGCCGGCGGCGAACCCCGAACCCTACCGGCCCGCTCCAGCCGCCAAGGTCGAGCCTGGCTGGCAAAGGCCGGCGCCGGTGCAGCCCGCTCCGGACTTTTCCGAGAAGACCTTGCCGGGGATGGACGCGGATCGGGACGACGACCAGGACGACGTCTTTGCCGATGACGAAGCGCCTGCCGCCACCGACACTTTCGAGCGTTTGCGGCCGGCCGAACGCAAGCGCAGCTATGGCGGGCTGATCGCCGCCGTCGTCGCACTGCTGGTCGTTGCCGGCGGCGGCTACGGCATCTGGCTGAACAAGGATGCCTTCGGCAAGATGCTGGGCCTGGAGAGCAGCAAGGTTGTTGCCAAAACCGAGCCGGTGAAAACGACGCCGGCCAAGCCGGCGACCGATGCCGCGGCCACGCCGCCGGCGCCCGCGACCGGCGCGGAAGGCACGAAGTTCACGCAGCGGCTGACGCCTGAAGGCGGCGAGACCGACCCCGGCCCAGCCGGCGGGCAAAGCGGCGTAGGCGAGGGCGAATCCGTCGCCGCGCTGACGACACCGCCAACGGCAACGAATGCGCCGGCCACGGCAGCGCCGGCGGTTCCCGCGCCGGCTGCCAATACGCCGGCTGCCAATACGCCTGCTGCCGGTACGCCCGCGGCAGGCGCGCCAGCCGCGACCACGCCCGCGGCGGGCACCCCGCCCGCGACACCGCCCACCAACGGAACCGTGCCCGCGGCCCCGGCCGATGCCGCCGCCACGCCGCCGCCCGCACCGGCAGCCGCAACGCGGCCGGCGGCACCGGCTCCGGCCGTGGCGCCAACCTCGGTTCCGGTCGGCCAGAAGGCGATCTTCTATGAGGAGCGCACCAGCACCGCGCAGGGTTCAGCCGAGCCCGGCAGCATCGTTTGGTCGCTGGTGCAGGAATCGCCCGGCGGCGACCTGCCGCCAGAGCCTGCGATCCGTGCCGAGGCGACCATTCCCGGCAAGGACATCCAGTTGCGCATGACCATCCGTCGCAACACCGACCAGACCCTGCCGGCCAGCCATATCATCGAGATGATCTTCCTGACCCCAGACGGGTTCGAGGGCGGCGGCGTCGACAATATATTGCGCGTTGCCATGAAGAGTTCGGAACAGGACGCCGGCAGCCCGCTGATCGGCATCCCGGCCAAGATCGCCGACGGCTTCTTCCTCGTCGCGCTCAACGACACCAAGGCCGACGAAGACGCCAACATGACCCTGTTGCGCGGCCAGGACTGGATCGACGTGCCGGTCGTCTACAAGACCGGACGGCGGGCACTGCTGACCATGGAAAAGGGCATTCCCGGCGAGAAGGTGTTCGACGAGGCGATCAAGGCCTGGCAGGCCAAGACGGCGGGCTGAGACGGCGGGTTGAGACGGGCGGCGTGACGGTCGCCTCCGTTCAGAATCCTTGGAACAGCATGTCGAGCGCGGCAACGATGTCATCGTGATGCTTCGCCAGGTTCAGCCGACTTTCAACCAATTCGCTTGCGGGAACGGTGGCGATCAGGTGTGTCGCCATGACCAGCTTCCGTCCATTGATCTCGAAGATCGGATGAAGCTTTCGCATTGGCGGCGGCACCGTTGCGACCGGCAGAAGCGGAACGACAACCCGCGTCTTGAAATTGTCGAGCAGGTCGGATTGGACGTCGAGCAAATAGTTGTCTTCAACGCGACCGGCGAAGACATCATAGCGGGGCATCAGAACTGCCGATACTCTTCCAATGGGATGCCGTTCTTGTCGATGTAGTCGTTCCACGCATCCATCGTGGTACGGTTCTCAAGCTTCCACAGCCGCCCCTTTTCAGCTGCCACCGCCTCCGCGATGCCGGCTTCCGCAGCGCGCGAGACATTCACGTTAAGCCCCTTGGCTTCCCGCATGAGGTTCGAGTCGATCGACAGATTTGCTGGCTGACGGATCGCATTCAAGGCAATCTTACGCATAATGGCCTCCGCAACATGCGCATAATGTATGCGCATTCCGATGTGGAGGCAATGCTCAGGCGCAGCAAGGAGCGCCCCACTATGGCTCCGGGCGCTCGTCGCTTCAGTCGACAAATCGTTGTCAATCGATCGGCCTACGGCCGACCGCTCTTCACCCTTCCATCTCCTCGCGCAGCATCTCCAGTTCCAGCCATTCTTCCTCGAGCGCGGCCAGCGTCGCACGCTCCTTGTCGAGGGCGGCGATCGTCTTCTGGAACGAGGCCGGGTCGCGTTCGTAATAGGCCGGGTCGGCGATGTTGTTCTCCAGCCGCGAGATCGACGCGGTCACTGCCTCGATCTTCTTGGGTAGGGACTCCAGCGCGAACTTCTGCTTGAACGACAATTTCTTCGCCGGCCCTTTTGGCGCCGCCGGATCGCTCTTGCCCGGTGCCGGCGCATCGCCGGCTTCCGCCTTGGCGCGCGCCTTGCGGTCGTCAAGCTTGGTGCCGCCGCGCTGCGCCAGCATGTCGGAATAGCCGCCGGCATATTCGACCCAGCGGCCGCCGCCGTCCGGCGCGATGATGCTGGTGACTGTGCGGTCGAGGAAATCGCGGTCGTGGCTGACCAGGATGACGGTGCCGGCAAAACCGGCGACCAGTTCCTGCAGCAGTTCCAGCGTCTCCATGTCGAGATCATTGGTCGGCTCATCGAGAACCAGGAGGTTTGCTGGCCGTGCCAGCACGCGCGCCAGGATCAGCCGCGCCCGTTCGCCGCCGGACAGCTCGCGCACCGGCGTGCGGGCCTGTTCCGGCTTGAACAGGAAATCCTTCATATAGGACACGACATGGCGCTGCTCGCCATTGATGACGAGGTTCTCGCCGCGCCCGTCGGTCAGATATTGCGCCAGCGTCTCTTGCGGGTCGACCGCCTCGCGCTTCTGGTCGAGCGTGGCGATCTCCAGATTGGTGCCAAGCCGTATCGAACCCGCGTCCGGCGCCAATTCGCCGGTCAGCATCTTCAGAAGTGTCGTCTTGCCGGCGCCGTTCGGCCCGACAAGGCCGACGCGGTCGCCGCGCTGGATGCGGGTCGAGAACCCCTTGACGACGGTGAGGTCGCCAAAGCTCTTCTCGATGTTCTTGGCCTCGATCACCAGCTTGCCGGATTCGGCGGCGTCGCTTGCCACCATTATCGCGGTGCCTTCGGCGCCGCGATGGCCGCGAAAACGCTGGCGCATGGTCTGCAACTCGCCCAGGCGCCGCATGTTGCGCTTGCGCCGAGCCGTCACCCCGTAGCGCAGCCAGTGCTCCTCGCGCACGATCTGGCGGCCGAGCTTGTGCTGCTCGCGCTCTTCCTCTTCCAGCACCAGGTCGCGCCATTCCTCGAAATGGCCAAAGCCCTTGTCCAGCCTGCGCGTCTGGCCGCGATCGAGCCAGACTGTGGCGCGCGACACGCGCTCGAGGAAGCGGCGGTCATGCGAGATGACGATGAGTGCCGAGGAGGTCCGGACGAGCTCTTCTTCCAGCCATTCGATGACAGATAAATCAAGATGGTTAGTCGGCTCATCAAGAAGCAGGATGTCAGGCTCCGGCGCCATGACGCGGGCAAGCGCGGCGCGCCTGGCCTCTCCGCCGGACAGATCGCCAGGCCGTTCTTCGCCCGACAGGCCGAGATGCTCCATCAGATAGCTGGCGCGGTAGGGATCGTCGGCGGGCCCGAGCCCGGCCTCGACATAGGCGCGCACGGTTGCAAAGCCGTCCATGTCGGGCATTTGCGGCAGATAACGCACCGTCGCCGAAGGCTGGCGGAACACCTCGCCGTCCTGTGGTTCGATCAGGCCGGCGGCGATCTTGAGCAGCGTCGACTTGCCGGACCCGTTGCGGCCGACCAGCGCGATCTTGTCGCCGGTCGAAGCGGTCAAGGCGGCGCCGTCGAGCAGCGGCGCGCCGCCGAAGGTCAGTCTTATCCCGTCGAGATTGAGAAGAGGCGGGGCCATGTCAGCTTTCGGGCAATGGATAGGGATGGGCGAGCAGCAGCGCGCGGCCATGGCCGAGCGCGATGTCGAGGCGGCCCCCGGTCTTGCCGAACTTGACCTCGTTGGAAATGGTCAGCGACGAACCGAACGCCACCTCGACCTTGTCGAGCGGCCATTTGGCGCCGGTGACGGTCAGGCCGGAGAGTTCGGAGAAGCCGAGAATCGAGAACAGCGTGCCGTCGGCATAATCGAAGCCGGCCCTGCCGGGCAGCAAGGGAACACCTTCCTGGGCGCCGCTGGTCAGAAACACATCCATTCCGGCTTCGGCCAGCCGCAGGCCAAGCGCCAGATGCAGGAAGGCGTGGTCGGCGCGCTTGCCGCCGAAGGCGCCCGCCAGCACAAGGCGGGTCGCCCCGCGCTCCAGTGCGGCCGCGATCGCCAGTTCTCCGTCGGTCTTGTCCTTTTCCGCCGGGAAGGTTTGCCGCGGCACGGCGGCGAGGTCGGCGGGCAGATCAGCCGGGACCGAGTCGAAATCACCCACCCACAGTTCCGGCACGAGGCCCAGCATCCGCGCATGGCCGATGCCGGCGTCGGCGGCGATGACGCGCGAGCCTTCGACCTGGCGGTCGAGCCGAGGCGTGCGGATGAGGTCGCCGCCAAGCAGGATGGTGAATGTGCTCATATCCCGTCGCCTTACCAGCCCGGCACGGGAAACGGAAGGCGGCAAAGTCCCACTTGCGCGGGTCATCGGCCCGGCCTATGTGTCGAAACGCTCTAACGGGGTGCCGGACGCGAATTTCGCGGGCCGGCTGAGAGGCAGTGTCGCCAACCCGCTGAACCTGATCCGGTTTGTACCGGCGGAGGGATTAGACGTTTCGGACACTCCGACGCCTCAATTCCTTTCAACGCAAACGAAGGAGGCGCCGATGCGCACGCTTTTATATTTTCTGATCGCCGCCACGGCAGTGACCCTGTCCGGGCCGGCCTTGGCCAAGGATAAGCTCACCGTCTACACCTATGAGAGCTTCACCGCCGACTGGGGTCCAGGTCCCGTGGTGAAGAAGGAATTCGAGGCAGAATGCGGCTGCGATCTCGAGTTCGTCTCGGTCGCCGATGGCGTGGCGCTGCTCAACCGCGTCAAGCTGGAAGGCGCTTCGACCAAAGCCGACATCGTGCTCGGTCTCGACACCAATCTCACCGCCGATGCCAAGGCCTCGGGCCTGTTCGCGCCACATGGCGCAATAACGGACGTCAACGTGCCGGGTGGCTGGAGCGACGATACTTTTGTTCCCTTCGACTATGGCTACTTCGCCGTCGTCTACGATACCCAGAAGCTGAAATCGCCGCCGAAAAGCCTGAAGGATTTGGTCGAGGGTAGCGCCGACGACAAGATCGTCATCCAGGACCCGCGCACATCGACGCCCGGTCTTGGCCTGCTGTTGTGGGTGAAGTCGGTCTATGGCGACAAGGCGCCGGAGGCCTGGGCCAAGCTCAAGACCAAGGTGCTGACCGTGACGCCGGGCTGGAGCGAGGCCTATGGCCTGTTCACCAAGGGCGAGGCGCCGATGGTGCTGTCCTACACCACCTCGCCGGCCTACCACATGGTCGCCGAGAACACCGAGCGCTATCAGGCGGCGTCGTTCGAGGAAGGTGAATACCTGCAGATCGAGGTCGCGGGCATCACCACGGCCGGCGCCAAGAATCCGCTGGCGGAAAAGTTCATGGCCTTCATGACCGGGCCGAAATTCCAGGACGCGATCCCCGAGACCAACTGGATGTTCCCGGCCGGCAAGACCAACAAGCCGCTCAACCCCGCCTTCGACAAACTGGTCAAGCCGACCAAGACCTTGCTGTTCAGCCCGGAGGAGGTGGCGGCCAACCGCAAGGCCTGGGTCGATGAATGGCTGGCGGTGATGAGCAAGTAGGTTTTGTGGGCTAATCTCGTGAGATGAACGCTCTACGGCGACGCTCCACAAGCTTCACCCAATCGTTGACGGTGCGGCGTGCAAACCCGCTCTGATCCCCGCATCACAGCCGGCGTGATAGGGCTCGCCGCCATCGCCATTTTGATCGGCGGCGCGTTTGCGGGGCTGCTTGTCGAAGGCGCTCGCGATTTTTCCGGCGCTTGGGCTGCGTTCGATCCCTACCTGTTCCGGGTCGTGCGCTTCACGCTCTGGCAGGCGGCCCTGTCGACGCTGCTCTCGGTCGGGCCGGCCCTGTTCGTGGCGCGGGCGCTGTCGCGGCATCCACGGTTTTTCGGCCGTGCCTTCATCCTGCAGCTCTTCGCCGTGCCGCTGGCGCTGCCGGCGATCGTCGCGTCGCTCGGCATCCTGGCGCTCTATGGCCGCGCCGGCTATTTCTCCGGCTTTCTCAGCGCCGTCGGCGGCCAGGGTTGGCCGGGCATCTATGGCCTGTCCGGCATTCTCGTCGCCCATGTCTTCTTCAACCTGCCGCTGGCCACCCGCCTGTTCCTCGAGGCGCTGCAGACCATTCCCTCCGACCAGTGGCGGCTGGCGAGCCAGCTCGGCATGGGGGCGCCGCCGGCATTCCGGCTGATCGAGTGGCCGACGCTGCGTGCCGCGCTGCCCGGTGTCGCCGGACTTGTCTTCATGCTGTGCATCACATCCTTCACCATCGTGCTGACGCTCGGCGGCGGGCCGGCCGCGACGACGCTCGAAGTCGGCATCTATCAGGCATTGCGCTTCGATTTCGATCCCGCGAGGGCTGTCGCGCTGACAATGCTGCAGATCGCCTTGACCTTCATCGTGGTGCTGGCGTTGACCCGACTCGGAGCCGACGTCGTCGGCGACATCAACCTGCCGGTCGCGCCGCGCCGCTACCTCTCCGTCAACAGGACCGAAGCCTGGCTGAACGCGACGCTCATCGTGTTGGCCTTGCTGTTCGTTGCGGGGCCGATGGCGGCAACCGTGGCGGCCGGCCTTGGCGCCGACCTCGGCCGGCTTGCAGGCGAGGCCACTGTCCGTCAGGCGACGCTGACCAGTGCCGTGCTCGCTTTCCTTTCGGCATTGCTTTCGGTGATGCTTTCGCTGGCATTGACCATGGCGCGCAGGGCGCTGGCGTCGAACCGCCGCTTCGGGGCAAGGACACTGCTCGAACATGCCACCGATACCGGCGCCGGGTTTGTCCTGGTCGTGCCGCCGATCGTCGTCGGCGCCGGCTGGTTCCTGTTGCTGCGCCATGTCGGCGATGTGTTAGCCATCGCCCCGCTCATGGTCGTCACCGTCAACGCTGTCATGGCGATGCCTTTTGCGCTGCGCGCCATCCGTCCCGCCTATGATGCGGCAAGCGAGCGTCACGAGCGGCTTTGCGCGCAGCTTGGAATTTCCGGCTGGTCAAGACTGTGGCTGGTCGACTGGCCGACGTTGCGGCGCCCGCTGGCCACCGCTTTTGCCTTCGCCATGGCACTGTCGCTCGGCGATCTCGGCGTCATCGCCCTGTTCGGCAGTGATTCCGTGCAGACCTTGCCCTACCTTCTCCTGGCGCGCATGGGCAGCTACCGAACCGAGGACGCCGCCGGCTTGGCGCTGCTGCTCGGCCTTGTCTGCCTGGCACTGGTGCTGGCAGCGGACCGGCTGGGAAAGGAGACGGCCCGCAATGTCTGACGGGGCGGCTGGCGGCAAAGGGGTTTCGGTGCGGCTGGACAAGGTTTCGTTCAGCTATGGCGAGACGTTGTTCACCTTCGATGCCGAGTTCACGGCGGGGCAAATCACCGCCATCATGGGACCGAGCGGCTCCGGAAAGTCGACGCTGCTCAATCTGGTGGCCGGGTTCGAGCCGCCGCGATCCGGTCGCGTGCTGATCGGCGGGGCCGATGTCAGCACCGCGCCACCGGCGACGCGGCCAGTGTCGATGGTTTTTCAGGAAAACAACCTTTTCGCGCATCTTTCCGTCGAGCAGAATGTCGGGCTCGGCCGTTCGCCATCGTTGCGGCTGGCCGAAGGCGATCGCGCTGCGATCGCCGATGCGCTTGCGCGCACCGGCCTTGCCGGCAAGGAGAAGCGGCTGCCCCGCGAACTTTCCGGCGGTGAGCGCCAGCGCGTTGCCCTGGCTCGCGTGCTGGTGCGTGACCGCCCGGTGCTGCTGCTCGACGAGCCCTTCGCTTCGCTTGGGCCCGCCTTGCGAGACGATATGCTCGACCTGGTTGCCGGCCTGCATGCCGAGCGTGGCATGACGGTGCTGTTCGTCACGCATCAGCCGCAAGATGCGCGCCGCATCGGTCAGAGGCTGGTGTTTATCGAGAACGGCGCGGTCGCCGCTATCGGCACGGCGGATGATTTCTTTGCCGGGGCTGGTCCGGAGGCATTCCGGCGCTATATCGGAGCCGGTGCCGGGGATTCCTTATCACGAGATATTGCCCGGAAGCGGACATAATTTACGCTCAAACCGGCCCGATGCGATGTGGCGCTTGCTTGCCATGACTGGAGTAGTGTGGCTAGGTCCGCTCGATACCGGTCCGGCACAGGCCGTGATTTGCCTACAGCTTCCGCCGCATGCTCCGAGGGGCGCGTGACGGATACTGTAGCAGTTTGTTTTGCGCATGTGGTCATGTGCAGGGACCTGAAAGGAAGCCGTTCTGGCGATCGGCGTTGACAGGCTACGAATGAACCCGCTGGCGCGCTTTCTGGCGCTGGCCGGCTTTGCCGTGGCGCTGGCAAGCTGCCAGATGTTCACGCCTCCGGAAGTCCAGGAATCAGGCTTCCAGCCATCCGACAAGCCGATCACGGTCGACAATGTCGCCGCCAACAACAAGCTCGCGGAACTCGCCAAGGCGCAGCATCCGCGCATCCTGGCGACCTATGGCGGCGAATATTCCGATCCCAAGCTCGAACGCATGGTCGCCAAGGTGGTCGGCAATCTGACCGTGGTGTCGGCGAACCCAACCCAGACCTATCGCATCACCATCCTCAATTCGCCCAACGTCAACGCCTTCGCGCTGCCGGGCGGCTATCTCTACATAACGCGCGGCCTCTTGGCGCTGGCCAATGATTCGTCCGAGCTCGCCGCCGTCATCGCGCATGAGATGGGCCACGTCACCGCCAATCATGGGTTGCAGCGCCAGCAGCTGGAGGCCGAGGAAGGTCTGGCGACCAAGGTCGTTTCCGATGTGCTTGGCGACAGCCCGACCGCCAAGGCTGCACTTATCCGCGGCAAGCTCAGGCTGGCGCAGTTCTCGCGCAACCAGGAGCTTGAGGCTGACGCCATCGGCATCAAGTCGATCGGCGAAGCCGGCTACGATCCCTATGCCGCCGGCCGCTTCCTGCAATCGATGTCGGCCTATACCGATTTCCGCTCGATCAGCGGCGCCACCGACGCCAGCCTTGACTTCCTGGCGACGCACCCCAACACGCCGCAACGCATCGATTTGGCACAGCGGCACGCCCGCCAGTTCGGTGCGCCAGGCTTCGGTACACGCGACCGCGATTCCTTCCTCGCCGGCATAGACGGCCTGCTTTACGGCGACACGCCGGAAGAAGGCTATGTGCGCGGCGAAACCTTCCTGCATCCAGGCTTGGGCGTGTCGTTCACGGTGCCGGACGGTTTCATCATCGACAATTCGGCGGCGGCGGTGACGGCGACCGGTCCCGGCGACATAGCGATCCGCTTCGACGGCGTTTCGATCGACAAGAACCGCGCCCTGACCGACTATATCAGAAGCGGCTGGGTGGCCGGGCTCGACGACAGCACCGTCAAGCAGGAAACCATCAACGGCAATGAGGCGGCGACCGCCCATGCAGGCGCCGAAGGCTGGCAGTTCGATATCGCTGTGATCCGCGCCGGCGGCCAGGTCTACCGATTGCTGACCGCGGCCCCCTCGGCCAGCACCTCGCTTGAAACGGTGGCGCGCTCGGTCAGCGGCTCCTTCCGTATCCTCAGCCCCGCCGAGAAGGCGGCACTGAAGCCACTGCATATTCGTGTGCTCACCGTGCAGCCGGGACAGACCATGGGATCGCTTGCCGCGCAGATGGTTGGCGTCGACCGCAAGCTCGACCTGTTCCGCGTGCTCAATGCGCTGTCGCCGGGGGCCGCGGTTTCGGCCGGCGACAAGGTCAAGATCGTCACCGACAAATAAAAGCCCGAGCGGGAGATCAGGCGGCGGTCGCCATGAATTCCGGATTCTGCTTCACCAGCGCGACCTTGAGCTTTTCCATGGCGCGCGCCTCGATCTGGCGGACACGTTCCTTGGAGATGCCGAGCGTCTCGCCGAGCGCCTCGAGCGTGGCCCCCTCGTCATTCAGCCGGCGTTCCTCGATGATCCTGAGTTCGCGCGCGTTGAGCGCGTGAAGCGCTTCCTTCAGCCAAAGCGAGCGGCGCGCGACATCGATCTTGTCGCCGACAATTTCGTCCGGCAAGGGATCGTCGGAGACCAGGAAATCCATCCGCTCGGTGCCGCCCGCGTCGTCGGCCAGCGGCACGTTCAGCGAAGAATCCGGAGCCGACAGCCGTGAATCCATCATCGCCACATCAGCCTCGGATACACCAAGCGCAACCGAAACCTCGCGGTAGAGATTTGTGTTGGAGAGCGGCTCGGCGCCGTTCGCGAGACGCGCACGCAAGCGTCTGAGATTGAAGAACAGGGCCTTTTGCGCCGAACTGGTGCCACCACGCACGATCGACCAGTTGCGCAGGATGTAGTCCTGCATCGAGGCGCGGATCCACCACGTCGCGTAGGTCGAGAAACGCACCTCGCGCTCCGGTTCGAAACGGGCGGCGGCCTCGAGCAGTCCGACATGGCCTTCCTGAACCAGATCGCCGAGCGGCAGCCCGTAATGGCGGAATTTCGAGGCCATGGAAATAACCAGCCGCATGTGGGCGACGGTGATGCTGTGCAGCGCGTTCTGATCGTTGTCTTCCTTCCAGAGCAATGCCAGCCGATGCTCCTCCTCGCGCTCGAGATAGGGTGCCTTCATTGCCGCGCGGACCATGATCCGTCCTGCCGTGTCTTCCATCATAAGGCGCTCCGTGGCTCGGCGAGGCGAATGGCAGACACCGACTTGAAATGACGGCGGCGTGCCCTACAACAGCCAAAACTGTCATGCGCGAGAAAGGTTCCGCCGGTGCGGGCAGGGCAAGCGCTAGCGTCCGCGCAGCTGTCTGGAACTTCCGGGCCTACGAGTGAATTCCTTCCGGAGAATTTGATTTCCGGAAGACGCTCTGTTTGAAATTTCATTCCTTATTTTTTCGACGTGCATCTGTCATTTTCCAGCCCTCACAACATGCCGGGTTACCGGCCAAGGACGGGATCACAGAAAAATGAAATGGCTCAAGTCACTCATCATCGCCGGAACGTTGCAGGCCCTGGCCGTCGCATCGGGCCACGCCGGCGCCAATCTCGACCAGATCAAGCAGGCCGGAATCATCAAGGTCGGTACGGAGGGCACCTACGCTCCCTTCACCTACCATGACGCTTCCGGCGCGCTGGTTGGCTTCGATGTCGAGATCGCGAAGGCGATCGCCGATAAGCTCGGCGTCAAGGCTGAGTTCCTCGAAGGCAAGTGGGACGGGCTGATCGCCGGCCTCGACGTCAACCGTTATGATGCCGTCATCAACGAAGTCGGCATCACCGACGCCCGCAAGGCCAAGTACGACTTTTCCGATCCCTATATCGCCTCCAAGGCAGTGCTGATCGTGCGCGGCGACAACACCGATATCAAGGCCTTCGCCGACCTCAAGGGCAAGAAGTCGGCGCAGTCGCTGACATCCAATTTCGGCAAGCTGGCCGAGTCCAATGGCGCCGAACTGGTCGGCACCGACGGCTTCGACCAGTCGATCCAGCTGCTTTTGACCGGCCGTGCGGACGCTACCATCAATGACAGCCTGTCGTTCCTCGACTTCAAGAAGCACAAGCCCGACGCCAATGTGAAGATCGCCGCCCAGGAAGAGAATGCCGATTACTCCGGCGTCATTGTGCGCAAGGGCGATCCGGAGCTGGTCGCGGCCATCAACAAGGCGCTGGCCGACATCAAGGCGGACGGCACCTACCAGAAGATCGCCGACACCTATTTCGGCCAGGACGTCTCGAAGTAATTCACCAGGCGGGGCCGGCTGTCGCCCTGCGACGTATCCAGCGGCGAGTCGTCTTTGACGGCTCGCCGCTTTTGTCGTGATATGGCTGGCGCATTCGCGCTTCGATGACGCTCCCCGTCCATTCCGGAGGATCTTTCGTGCCGCACTGGCTGCAACTGATGCTGGACTCGCTGCCCTCGCTGCTGTGGGCAGCGTTGATCTTTACCGTGCCGCTGACGTTGCTGTCCTTCGTGCTCGGCCTGACGGTAGGGCTGGGCGCGGCGCTCGGCAGGCTGTTCGGCCCGAAGCCTCTGGTGGCGCTCGTGCGCTTCTATGTCTGGATATTCCGCGGCACGCCGCTCCTGGTGCAGCTCTTCCTGATCTTCTACGGCCTGCCGTCGGTCGGCATCCTGCTTGACGCCTTCACCGCGGCGCTGATCGGCTTCACGCTCAACATCGGGGCCTACACGTCGGAAATCATCCGGGCGGCCATCGGCTCGGTGCCCAAGGGCCAGTGGGAGGCCGCCTATTCGATCGGGATGACCTGGAGCCAGGCGATGCGGCGCACCATTCTGCCGCAAGCCGGACGGGTGGCGGTGCCGCCGCTCTCCAACACCTTCATCTCGCTGGTCAAGGACACGTCGCTGGCCGCCGCCATCACCGTGCCGGAAATGTTCCAGGCGGCGCAACGCATCGTCGCCACCACCTATGAGCCGCTCATCCTCTATGTCGAGGCGGCGATCCTCTATCTGGCGATGAGTTCGGTACTGTCGGCCTTGCAGACGCGACTGGAGGAGCGGCTCAACCGCTATGGCGGCTTCCTGGAGGCACGCTCATGATCAGCCTCACCAACATCGAAAAGCGTTTCGGCGACAATCTCGTGCTGAAGGGGGTGACTGTCGCCATCGCCGAAGGCAGCGTCACCGCGCTTGTCGGCCCTTCCGGCGGGGGGAAAAGCACGCTGCTGCGCTGCATCAACCTGCTGGAGATCCCAACCTCGGGCACGGTGCGGATCGGTGACGAGACGCTTGAGTTCCGCCCGGGCGGGAAGGTGCCGGCGGCGGACATAAGGCGTCTGCGCCTGCAGACCGGCATGGTGTTCCAGAATTTCCAGTTGTTTCCGCATCGCACCGCCATCGAAAATGTCATGGAAGGCTTGGTCACGGTGCTCAAATGGTCGCCGCAGAAGGCACATGAGCGGGCACTCGCGCTGCTGGAGAAGGTCGGCATGGTGCATAAGGCCGATGCCTGGCCGGCGACGCTGTCGGGCGGCCAGCAGCAGCGCGTGGCGATCGCCCGCGCCCTGGCGCCGTCGCCGAAGGTGCTGCTGTGCGACGAACCGACTTCGGCGCTCGATCCGGAGCTGGCGCAGGAGGTGGTCGATGTGCTGGGTCAGCTCGCCAGCGAGGGAACGACCATGGTGATGGCGACGCATGATTTGCGCCTGGCCTCCAAGATCGCCCAGGAGGCGGTGTTCCTCGATGCTGGCGTGATCGTCGAGCAAGGGCCATCCGCCAAGCTGTTCGGCAATCCGGAGCGCGAACGCACCAAGCGGTTTATCGCCACGCTGAAGCAGGAGGCGGCGGAGAAAGAGGGAGGCGCATAGGCGCGACAATCGCGGCCTTCCCCCAAAAAAAAACCCGGCGCGAGGCCGGGTTTTCGTCAACTTGAATACGAAAAAGCTCAGGCAGCTTCTTCCTGCTCGGCTTCCTCATTGTCGGCCTTGGCGCCACGCTTGGGGCCTTTGTTGAGGTTGACCTCGATCAGGCGCACGGCTTCGGTTTCCGACATGCGGTTGACGGCCGCGATCTCGCGGGCCATGCGGTCGAGTGCCGCCTCGTAGAGCTGGCGTTCGGAATAGGACTGCTCCGGCTGGTTGTCGGCGCGATAGAGGTCGCGCACGACTTCCGAGATCGAGATCAGGTCGCCCGAATTGATCTTGGCATCATATTCCTGGGCGCGGCGCGACCACATGGTGCGCTTGACGCGGGCGCGGCCCTGCACGACCTTCAGCGCGCGCTCGACATAATCCTCTTCCGACAGCTTGCGCATGCCGATCGAGGTCGCCTTGGCGACCGGCACTTTCAGGCGCATCTTGTCCTTCTGGAAGTCGATGACGAACAGTTCCAGCTTGTGGCCAGCCACTTCCTGCTCGTCGATCGAGACGATCTGGCCGACGCCATGCGCCGGATAGACGATGAACTCGCCGGTCTTGAAACCGTGACGTGCAGCTGTGGACTTCTTCTGCGGGGTGATCGTTGCCATTACGCCCTGAACTCCTTGTTGTGGGCCGGCGGCGGTGCCGGCTGAACTCACGTGATCGGGGTCACCGATCATTAGCCGCACAACAGATGACCCACCGGAAAAGCCGGGACCGGCAAACCGCAAGAATTGCGACCGCCTGGCCCAGATCGCTCTGGTCCGGAATGGGATTTTCACCTTTCAGTGATTTGGGGCGTCTGCGCCATAAATCGACGTTGTGTCACCGGCATGTTTCGCTGATGTAACACAAAAAGTCGGAAGAATCAAGGTTTTGCTGCGTAAGCGAAGGCCACAACCAATCGCCGCCTGTCAAGGCGGTTAATCCGGCGTGCCTGTTACGCTGCGTCATACAAGCCTTTACAGCGGTGTTGTCAATCGCCTTCGCCGGGCTCGGCGGAGAAGTATTTCTCGAATTTGCCGGCCTCGCCGTCGAAGCTCTTGGCGTCGGCCGGCGGCTCCTTCTTGGCGGTGATGTTGGGCCATTTATCGGCATATTCGGTGTTGATCTGCAGCCATTTGTCGAGGCCGGACTCGGTGTCGGGCTTGATCGCGTCGGCCGGGCATTCCGGCTCGCAGACGCCGCAGTCGATGCACTCGTCGGGATGGATGACGAGCATGTTCTCGCCTTCGTAGAAACAGTCGACCGGACAGACCTCGATGCAGTCCATATATTTGCATTTGATGCAGTTGTCGGTCACGACATAGGTCATCGGTCGGCTCCGGGACGTCCCGTTTTTGTTGGCTTTTTCCGTGAGGTAACGCCTTTATGGGCTGCTTGCAAGGGTAGCCATTCCCAGCGGCGCCAGAGTTTGGGAATTGAATTTCAGGTCGGCGGTGCCGCGACGGTCCCACACCCCTCGCCGACCTTCGTTTGCCGGTGCAAAATCTGTTTTGGTTGCCGTTGCCGCGGGAGCGCACATCTGCGTCGATCGGCAGGCTCAATCTTCGTCGCGCAATCGGTCGGTCTGGCGACGCTCTTTTTTGGTCGGCCGGCCGCTACCTGCCTCGCGCAGCGCCGCGATAGCGTCGGGCGGGGCGTCGCCCTTTGGTGCGGGCGGGGGCGACATGTCTTGATAAAGGGTGCGGGCTTCCTCGGACGGGCCACGCCGCGCGCCAGCGCCGAGCACCTTCCAGACGAAAATACGCCGGTCGAGCGTGATGGTCAGCACGTCGCCTGGCTTGACCAGATCGGAGGCCTGCGCTGCTTTGTCGCGATTGATGCGCACGCGGCCGGCGACCACCAATTTGGCCGCCAGCGAGCGCGATTTCACCGCGCGCGAGAAGAACAGCCATTTGTCGATGCGCTGACGGCCTTCAGCAACCATCGATGCGAGTTTACTTCTTCAATTGGTCGCGCAAGGCGGCGAGCTTGGCGAAGGGTGAGTCCGGATCGAAACGCACCGGGCGCTCCTCGCGCGGCTTGGGCTGGAAAGCGGGCTTTCCGCCGCGATCGGCACCCTTGCCTTCCGGTCTGCCGCCCTTCCAGTCTAGCCGGCCTTCTCGGCGCTCGGGACGCTCGCCCTGCGGGCGGCCGTCGCGGCGCTCAGCGCCCTCAGCTTGCGGCTTGGGCTTGAACTTCGAGCGGTCGAAGCGCGGCTTTCCGGCGCCGTCGCGGCGTCCTTCGTGTGTGGGACGGTCCGCGGGCGCGGCTGTTGCCTGTTCGCCGCCGGCCGGCGCGTTGCTTCGGCCGCGCGCCTGTCCGTTTTGCGGCCGGTTGTTGCGGCCGTCGCGATGACGCGGACGCTGGTCGAAGCGACCTTGGCGCCACAGCAGGATCGGCTTTGGCGCTTCGGCTTCCGGCACGGGTTCGCCGGCGGCTTCCGCCACTGCAGCCGGTTCGGCGGCTTCAGTCGACGCGGAGGCTTCGACGGCGGGCTCCGCCGCTGCGGTTTCCTCGGTGGGCTCGGCAGTTTCAGGTTCGGCCCGCGGCTCAACCGGCGCCGGCTCGGCGGCTTCAACAGCGGCTTCGGCTACAGGTTCCTCCGCAACTTCAGCGGTGGCTTCCGCCTGCTCTTGCGCGACAGCTTCCACCGGCGCGTCGGCGGCGACTTCGGCTGGAACCTCCGTCTCCACGTCGGTTGCCGCATCCGGCACCAGTTCAACTCCCTCGGCGGCCGGCGAAACCGCCTCTTCCGCCGCCTTGGCTTGTTCCGCGCGGGCTGCTTCTTCGGCTGCCTGCCTGGCCGCGGCGGCTTCCCGCGCGGCATTGTCCTGCGCTTCCAGCCGTGCCTTGACTTCCGCGGCCGGCTTCGGCTCGGCGCGATAGCCAAGACCCTTGAGGATCTCTTCCATGTCGTCGGCGGTGGCGCCAAGGATCGACATCATCGGCGGCGTCACCATGAAGGACTGGCCGTCATAGGCGCCGTCCGGACGCTGGCCAAGGCCGGGCTTCCAGTTGGTCGCCGGGCGGATCAGGTCGGCCAGCCGCTCCAGAATGTCGATGCGCACGGCGCGGCGGCCGAGATTGCGGTAGCCAGCGAGCTTGTAGAAGGCCTTGTCGAAGGCCGGGTCGATGACAACAGAGGTGCGGCCCGACGCCAGCGCGTGGACGACGTCGCCGAAGCCTGGCTTGTCCTTGCCGTCGTTCTTCAACGCCCACAGCAGCGTCACCAGCCCGGCGGGTGCCGGCTTGATCAGCGCCGGCACGAACACGTGGTAGGCGCCGAAGCGGACGCCAAGCCGGCGCAGCGCCGCGCGGCCTTCCTGGTCCAAGGATTTCATCTCTTCGGCGATGTCACGACGGTTGATGAGGCCGAAATTCTCGACCAGCTGGAAAGCGATGCCACGGCCGATGCCGGAAATCTGCTCGGCGTTTTTCAGATCGACCAGCGGCTTCAACAACGACTCGATCTGGAAATTGACGAAGCGTTCGGCGCGCGCCGCGACCTTGTCGCGCGCCGGGCCCGTCAGCTGTTCGTCAGCCAGCAACACCAGGCGCGGCTTCAGCGCGTCTTCGCCCGAGACCAGCGTGCCTATCGGCGCGCCGATCCAGCGCAGCGTGCCGTCCGAACCGAGCGCGAGATCGCCATTGGCGCAGGCGCCGAAGCGCTCCGCGCGTGCCTCGAACTCGGCGGCAAGCGCCTTTTGCGCGGCAGTGCGCACGGCCTTGGCGTCTTCGCCGCCGGCGGTCTGGTCGGCGGTGAAGCGGAACCCTTGCAACTCGCCGACATGATGGCCTTCGACAAGGACGGTTCCGGTAGGACTGATTTCGGCTTCAGGCATGGTATTTTCTCTAAGGCGCCGCATGAGGACGGAAGTCCTGCGGTCTACGAAGCGTTTCGTCAACCGCTCATGCAGCGCATCCGACAATCTGTCTTCGATTTCGCGCGTCTTTTCCTGCCAGTGTGCCTGATCGGCCAGCCAGCCGGGCCGGTTCGACACGAATGTCCAGGTGCGGATCTGGGCGATGCGGTGCGACAGCGTGTCGATGTCGCCCTCGGTGGTGTCGGCGCGGCGCACCTGTTCGGCCATGTAGTTCTCGTCGACATGGCCCTGCCGGGCGAGGTCCATGTAGATCGAGGCGATGAGGTCGGCATGCTGGGCAGGCGCGATCTTGCGATAGTCGGGCAGGGCGCAGGCTTCCCACAGCAGCGCCACGCGCTTGGCGTTGGTGGCGAGCGCGCGGATGTCTTCGTCGCGGGAGAGATGTTCGAGCGCTTGCGCATCGACGGCCGGCAGCGCGCGTGTCAGGCCCTCGACCGGGGCGTTGGTCTCGATCGAGCGCTTCAGCGCATCGAGGCTGGCGAAATCGAATTGGGCGGTGCGCCACTGCAGCACCTTCACCGGGTCGAAGTCATGGCCCTCGATCTTCTGGACCAGGTCCTCGTCCAGCGGATCGACCTGGCCGGTGACGCCGAACGTGCCATCGCGCAGATGCCGGCCGGCGCGGCCGGCGATCTGGCCGAGTTCGGCCGCCGTCAGATTGCGGTACTGGTAGCCGTCGAACTTGCGGTTCTGGGCGAAGGCGACATGGTCGAGGTCGAGGTTGAGGCCCATGCCAATCGCATCGGTGGCAATGAGATAGTCGACATCGCCCGACTGGAACAGCGCCACCTGAGCATTGCGGGTGCGGGGCGACAGCGCCCCGAGCACGACGGCCGCACCACCCTGCTGGCGGCGGATGAGTTCGGCGATGGCATAGACCTCGTCGGCGGAGAAGGCGACGATCGCGGTGCGCCGTGGCAGGCGGGTCAGTTTCTTGGAGCCGGCATAGGCCAGATGCGACAGCCGCGGCCGCGTCACCACGGAGATGCCTTTCAGCAGCCGCTGGAGAATGCCGTGCATGGTGGCCGCGCCAAGCAGCAGCGTCTCCTGGCGGCCGCGCAGATGCAGGATGCGGTCGGTGAAGATATGGCCGCGCTCGAGGTCGCCGGCCAGCTGTACCTCGTCGATGGCAACAAAGGCGGCGTCGGTTTCACGCGGCATGGCTTCAACGGTGCAGACCGAATATCTGGCGCCCGGCGGCTGGATCTTCTCCTCGCCGGTGATCAGCGCCACCTTGTTGGCACCGACCTTTTCGCAGACGCGCGTGTAGACCTCGCGGGCCAGCAGCCTCAGCGGCAGGCCGATGACACCGGTTTCGTGCGCCACCATCCGCTCGATGGCGAGATGGGTCTTGCCGGTATTGGTCGGCCCAAGCACGGCGGTCACGTCGCGGCCCGACAGGATCAGCGGCTCGTTGTGTTTCGGCTGGATGTTCATCGGCTCGGAAATAAGGCTTTCTGGCCTCTCGTGGTCGGGAGCGTGCCAGGACGGCGCGTATGACAGCCGACACATAGGGATTTCGGGCGCGAAGCGAAAGCAGAATGTTCCGGCAGGGTTCCGGAGACGCCCGCCTCACTCCGCAAATCAGCCCCTGCTTAACAGTTGGAACGAGTCTGGAACGAATCAGCGACGAATCGGCGACTCCGTCAGATTCAGCTTTTGTTCACGGCTAGATATGGATTTCGTGACCACGAGTCTCACCACATGCTGAATCACCGAACTGGCCCGTTTTATGCTGGGCGGGTCCTGCCGTTAACTTTCGCCGGGAACGATGAGGGCGATTCGGTGCGCGCCCTGTTAAGCTTATGAAACTGTTAATCTTTCCTAATTCGGCGTTAAAGAATAGCAGCTTATCGCGGCCATTAATCTTAACATTGGGCTCAAAGCCGGAACGAATCGGCGACAAAGCAGCGCCGGCCGTATTTTCTCTTTTTGTTCCCCCAATATCTTGTGTTGTGAACAGCTTATCCACCGAGAATCCACAGGCTTGATCACAGGGTTCGCACAGACGCGCCTACCGGCATTAAGCTTTGCGTGCCGGATTGGGGCATTGCGTCACAGCGGCGTCTTCCAAGAGTTAGGCGCCATTTGGAAGCGGACCGATTTTCCGGTCCGCTTATCGCAGGGCACGCATGGATCCGCAGCGTTGGACTGCGCGAGCAGACGTCTCAGACGAAGTACTGGCCGCCATTGGCGGTGAGGGTCGAGCCGGTGATGAAGCCGGCATCTTGCGAAGCGAGGAAGACCACGCAGCGCGCGATCTCTTCCGGTTCTCCAAGGCGACCCACGGGGATTTGCGGGATGATGCGCTCGTTGAGCACCTTTTCGTCGATTGCCTTGACCATCTCGGTGGCGATGTAGCCAGGGCAGATGACGTTGACGGTGATGCCCGCGCGGGCGCCTTCCTGGGCGAGCGCCTTCGAGAAGCCGATGTCGCCGGCCTTGGCGGCGGAGTAATTGACCTGACCGGCCTGGCCCTTCTGGCCGTTGATCGAGGAGATGGTGATGACGCGGCCGAACTTGCGGTCGCGCATGCCGCCCCACAACGGATGGGTCATGTTGAAGACACCGGACAGATTGGTATCGATCACCTCTTTCCACTGCTCGCGGGTGATCTTGTGGAACATGGCGTCGCGGGTGATGCCGGCATTGTTGACCAGCACCGAGACAGGGCCGAGGTCGGCCTCGACTTGTTTGATACCGGCCGCGCAAGCGTCATAGTCGGCGACCGACCATTTGTAGACCGGAATGCCGGTCTGCGCCTTGAACTTCGCCGCCGCCTCGTCGTTGCCGGCGTAGTTCGCGGCAACCGAATAGCCGGCGTTCTTCAAAGCGATCGAGATCGCCGCGCCGATGCCACGCGATCCACCCGTGACGATTGCAACCTTGGTCATGCATTTCCCCTTTTTGAAATCGCCCTGTTGTCGGGCTTGGCAGGCACTGGATTTGCTACAGGCACCACATGTGAAACGGGCGGCTTGCGCCGCCCGTCCAAAGTCTATCAGAAAGCCTCCACGCACATGGCGACGCCCATGCCGCCGCCGATGCATAGGGTGGCCAGTCCCTTCTTGGCGCCGCGCCGGCGCATTTCGAAAACCAGCGTGTTGAAGATGCGGGCGCCCGAGGCGCCGATCGGGTGGCCGATGGCGATGGCGCCGCCATTGACGTTGACGATCGAGGGGTCCCAGCCCATGTCCTTGTTGACGGCGCAGGCCTGTGCGGCGAACGCCTCGTTGGCCTCGACAAGGTCGAGATCCCCTGCCGACCAACCGGCCCGTTCCAAGGCCTTGCGTGAAGCGGGAATGGGTCCGGTGCCCATGATCGCCGGATCGACGCCGGCGGTCGCCCAGGAGGCGATGCGCGCCAGCGGGGTGATGCCACGCCTTGCGGCTTCCGCTTCGCTCATCAGCAGCGCGCCGGCGGCACCGTCATTGATGCCGGAGGCATTGGCGGCGGTCACCGTGCCATCCTTGTCGAAGGCCGGCTTCAGCTTGGTCATGGCATCGATCGTGGCGCCGTGGCGGATGTATTCGTCCTGATCGACAACCGTATCGCCCTTCTTGCCCTTGATGGTGAAGGCGACGATCTCGTCCTTGAACTTGCCCGCCTTCTGCGCGGCCTCGGCCTTGTTCTGGGAGGCCAGTGCGAACTGGTCCTGGTCGTCGCGGGTGATCTGGAACTGGCGGGCGACGTTCTCGGCGGTGTTGCCCATGTGGTAGCCATTGAAGGCGTCCCACAGCCCGTCCTTGATCATGGTGTCGATCATCTTGTAGTCGCCCATCTTGACGCCGGCGCGCAGGTGCTCGGCGTGCGGCGACAGCGACATCGATTCCTGGCCGCCGGCAATGATCACCTTGGCGTCGCCGGTGGCGATCTGCTGCATGCCGAGCGCGATGGCGCGCAGGCCCGAACCGCAAACCTGGTTGAGGCCCCAGGCGGTGGTCTCCTTGGGCAGTCCGGCAAGGATCGAGGCCTGGCGGGCCGGGTTCTGGCCTTGCGCCGCGGTCAGCACCTGGCCGAGGATGACCTCGTCGATCTCGGCCGGTTCGACCCCGGCACGCGCCAAAAGTTCCTGCACGACGACGGCGCCGAGCTCATGCGCGGGCGTGGCGGCGAAGGCGCCGTTGAAGGAGCCTACAGCCGTGCGCGCGGCGCTGGCAATGACAATGGAAGCGGACATTTTCTTCTCCAGACTTCAAGGGTGTTGTTGTGCCGTTGAGGACTTTTTTGCCCTTTCCCAACCCCAAGTCAAACCGGAAATCGGCATGGCGCCGATGCGCCGCAAGCGGGCCGCGCATCGTGGTGTCGGCGGTCCGGTCGCTGCCGCGCAGCATATTTTGCCTGCTATGCAGCATTATATGATCCCGCAGTGCACAAACTGCTTGGAATTGTAGGGCTTTTGCGCATATCCTCAAAAAGGGCGCAATCGTTACCGGCTGCTTACTCAGGCGTGCCGGGATCCGGGGAGGATGCAGATGGCCGCAAAAGACGACCCTATCATTATCAAGAAATACGCCAATCGCCGCCTCTATAATACGGGGACGAGTACGTATGTGACGCTCGAGGATCTGGCCGAGATGGTCAAGAAGGGCGAGGAGTTCACCGTCCAGGACGCCAAGACCGGCGACGACATCACGCATCCGGTGCTGACCCAGATCATCTTCGAGCTGGAGAACAAGGACGGGCAGAACATGCTGCCGATCCCGTTCCTGCGCCAGCTGATCGCCTTCTACGGCGACCAGATGCAAATGATCGTGCCGAGTTTCCTCGAGCAATCGATGATCGCCTTTTCCAAGGAACAAGAGCGGTTCCGCGAGCAGATGAAGGGCGCCATCGGCAAGTCGCCACTGGACGTTATGAAAATGGCGACACCGATCAAGGCGCTGGAAGAACAGACGCGCCGAAACATGGAAATGTTCCAGAACGCGATGCGGCTGTTCACGCCTTTTCCGCCCGCGGGCCCGGCACCGGCAGCGGCCCCCGCGGAGCCGGCCAGGAAGGAAGCGCCGGAGAAGTCCGACGATCTGCAGCAGTTGAAGGACCAGATCGCGGCCATGCAGCGCAAGCTCGACACGATGTCATGAGCGCATAGCGCTCACGCGATTTACGGCAGCAATCCCTCATAGCGGCCGCGCGGCCGGATGATGCTGCCGCTCACGATCTGTTCGACCAGATGTGCCGCCCAGCCGACGCTGCGTCCAAGCGCGAAGAGGTGGAACGGTGCATCCTGCGGCAAGCCAAGGCTGCGCGCCAGCACGGCCAGGGCAAAATCGACATTCGGTTGGGCGCCGGTCGCCGCCATGGCGGCGGTTTCCAGCGACCGCAATGTTTCATCGGTGTTGTCGAAGGCCGCCAGAAGCGCCGTGGCCCGGGGATCGCCCTCGGGATAGAGCTGGTGGCCGAATCCCGGCAGTGGCCGGTCGTGGCCAAGCCAGCGCCGGATCGCGGCATCGGCACCATGCCGTCCCGCGTCTTCGGCGAGTTGCATCACGGCTTCGCCGGCGCCGCCGTGGCGGGGACCTGACAGTGTCGTCAGGCCGGCCAGCAGACAAGCGGCGGGCGAGGCTCCGGTCGAGGCGGCGACGCGGGCCGCGAAGGTCGACGCGTTGAGTTCGTGATCGGCAAGCAGCACAAGCGCACGCCGGATCGCATCCGCGCCTTCATCGTCCACCGACCAGCCCCGCGCCAATCGCTGGTGTACTGGTTCCGACCCCGCCTCGGCGCCGAGGGCGCTGGCCAACACGCCGATCGCGTGTGCGGCATCAGTGCACAGCGAGGCACCATTTCGTCCAAGCGAGGGCCGCGCCTGGCCGGCAGCCAAAGCGAGTTGCACGAACGCCTGGGCGCGGCCGGTCGGGCGCGGCGCATCTGGAGGCGATGCTTCGAAATGGACCGGGCCGGACAGAGCCCAGAGCAGTCCAGCGGTTTCTTCCAGCGTGGCATGGTCGGACAGCGCAACGGCATTCCGGCCCCGATAGATGAGGTTGCCGTGCCAGACGGTCGAAATCGCGGTGACGAGCGACGGTTCGCCCCAGGCGATCGCGCTTTCGGCGATGGCCGAGGGGCTGCGCCCGCGCGCCCTTCGCGTTGCCAGCGCCGCGATGTCGTCGGCGCGGTACTGGCTGCGGCGCGGATCGGCCCGATCCGGGCGCATGCCGATGCGGCCGCGGCTGACATAGGCATAGAGCGTCTGCGGCCTCACCCGGAGCCTTTCCAGCGCCTCTTCCCGCGACAACCATTCGGACATATCGAGCTCAGATATTGATTCTATTGATCAAGATTGATGCTTATGGCGCCCATCCTTATCTCCCACCAGGAAAAGCTTCAAGGAGACAAGGCCATGGCGAACGGGCTCGATGATGTGGTGGCGGCCGAAACCGTGCTGTCCGACGTGGATGGCCTGGGCGGCCACCTGACGATCCGAGGCTATTCGCTTGGGGACTTGGCTGGACGATGGAGTTACGCCCGGGTCGTCCGCCTGCTGCTGGACGGCTTCTTCGACGATCTGCCCGGTGACGCCGAACTGGCGGCAAGGTTGGGCGAGGCACGCGTCGAGGTCTTCGACCGGCTCGCGCCTTCGCTGCGCCTGCTGGCGCCGCTCGAAATCTATAGCGCCATGCGCGCCGGTATGGCCTTGCTGCCGGATGGCGAAACGCTGGCGGACGCCTTGCGGTTGATCGCTGCGCCGGCGGTGCTGACGCCGGCCTTGCTGCGGCACGGCGAGCAGCCGATCGCACCCGACGGCAAGGCGGATCATGCCACCGACATGTTGCGGATGCTCAAGGCATCGGCCCCGTCGCCGGCATTGGCAAACGCGCTCGACACGTATCTGGTGACCGTTTGCGATCACGGCCTCAATGCCTCGACCTTCGCCACCCGCGTCGTCGCCTCGACCCAGGCCGGCCTGACATCGTCGGTGCTGGCCGGGCTTGGCGCGCTCAAGGGGCCGCTGCATGGCGGCGCGCCCGGCCCGGTCATCGAGATGCTCGACGCCATCGCCGCGCATGGCGATGCGGCCGGCTGGCTGCGCGACGAGATCGCGCATGGCGAACGCATCATGGGCTTCGGTCACCGCATCTACCGCGTCCGCGATCCGCGTGCCGATGTCCTGAAAACGGTGGTGCGCAAGCTTGGCGGTGAGGGCGACACCGGCAGGCGGCTGGCTTTCGCCGAGACGGTCGAGCAAACCGCGCTCGACGTGCTCCGGGTCGCCAAGCCGCAGCGTTCGCTGCAGACCAATGTCGAATTCTACACCGCACTGGTGCTGGAAGCGGCAGGGTTTCCGCCCGAGGCGTTCAGCAATGTCTTCGCAGCCGGACGCGTCGCCGGGTGGGTCGCGCACGCGCGCGAGCAGCAGACCACCGGACGGCTGATCCGTCCGCAGTCACGCTATATCGGGCCTGTGCCGGACCTCGTCGCCTAGCTCCCATGCCTGGCTTCATGTCTGTTTCGAAAGCCGCGGTTTCTCCGCATGCAGCGGATTGGCTTTCGCATGACCGAAATTTCATGTGATCACGCGAGCGTGTTCGTGTTCTTGCCTTGGTCCATCCTTATATGCTGCACTGCAACATAAGCTGGCGATAGCTGCTTTCTTCGAAGGAAGTGGGGGCGGGCTGGCGTATCAGGATGACAGGAACGCCATGACGAAGAACGGCAAGGCGGAGGAAAAGAAGAAGATCAACATCGCTCTCCAGGGTGGCGGCTCGCATGGCGCCTTTTCCTGGGGCGTGCTCGACCGGCTGCTGGAGGATGGCAGGCTGGAGATATCGGCGGTGTCCGGTACCAGTGCCGGCGCGATGAACGCGGTGGCGCTGGCTGACGGTTTTGTCAGAGGCGGGGTCGAGGGCGCGCGCAAGAAGCTGGACGATTTCTGGCGCGCGGTGGCGGCGAAGGGACGGTTCAGCCCGGTGCAACGCATGCCGTGGGATGTCGCCTGGGGCAATTGGTCGATCGAGAACACGCCGGGCTATGTCTTCTTCGACACCATGTCGCGGGTATTCTCGCCCTATGTCGCCAACCCGCTCGGCCTCAATCCGCTGCGCGACGTCGTCGCGCAGGAGATCGATTTCGGGAATGTCCATGCCTGCAAGCCGATGGAACTGTTCATCTCCGCCACCAATGTCGAGACAGGGCAGTTGCGAGTGTTTTCCGATGGCGAGATCGATCTCGACACAGTGATGGCCTCGGCCTGCCTGCCGCAATTGTTCCGTGCTGTCGAGATCAAGGGCGTGCCCTATTGGGATGGTGGCTATGGCGGCAATCCGGCGCTCTATCCATTCTTCAAGACGGCGGCGACCGAGGACGTGCTTCTGGTGCAGATCAACCCGGTGGTGCGCGAGGGAACACCAAGAAGCGCCAACGAGATCCAGAACCGCATCGACGAGATCACCTTCAATGCCGGGCTGCTGCGCGAATTCCGCTCGATCGCCTTCGTCAAGGAACTGATCGCCGCCGGGCGTCTGCCGCATGGCGAATACCGGGACATCCGCATGCACCGCATCGATGCCGACGAGGCGTTCAAGGATCTGTCGGCATCCTCGAAGGTCAATGCCGAATGGGCCTTCCTGACCTATCTGCGCGACCTCGGCCGCACCGCCGCCAGCGACTGGCTTGAAGAGAATTACGCTGCCGTCGGCAAGCATGCCACGCTCGATCTCTCGGGCGAACTCGACGACGGTTTCAAGCCGGTCCGCGGTCCAGCACCGGGCCGTCGCGTGAAGGAGTTTCTCGCCGTTCGCAAGAATCCGGAGGCAGAGCGCCGTCGGGCCTGAGCCCGCCGGCGGCATGGCGGGGTCTCCGCAGCAGCGCGTAGTTCAGCGCTGCTGGCGTGACAGCAACCTTGGCGTGCGGAAGAGCCGTCATCATGCTGACGCCTGTTGCCACCAACGGTCAGATGACGCCGGGCGGGAGACGTCCGAAGGGATCGGGCGCAATGCTCGATCCCGAATTGCGAATGGGACGAAACACACCCGGTGTTCCCGTACCTGTCTCGCGCCGAACCCTATGTCGCGCGTATCGCGACGCGATGGTCCAGGGCGTAAGAATGCGGGCGCGTTGAGTTTTCAGGATCAGGTTCGACCTCGGGGCATTGGCGGCCGCAAGCCTGACCTGAAAGCTTTCCGTGCCTCTTTTTCGAGGGATTCCAGCGGCTTGGCCGAGTGTTGTGGTGTCTTCCCTCGTCGACCGCACTGACGCGGATCGTCGGTTTGTGCCTGCACTTCGATCGGCGACGCAATGCGGATCGCGGCTATATTTCGGAGACGGCCGGACGGGCCTGTGGCGAGCCGCGCTGGTCTCCGGTGGACGATGTTTCAGAGCCGGATCGTGAGCCGGCGGCCGGCTTCACCAAGTAGCCTGGCAAGTGACGAAGTACCGTTTCATGGCGGCCACACCTTGTTCGGCTACGCAATGCTGCTGCAACTTTGGGGCTATATTGCGATGCAACTTTGATGTAGAAGCGCGCTCGCCGATCACGGCAATTTGAACACGGTCGAGCGCGCACCCATATCGGCGACGCGCCCGCGTCATCAGACGCGGTGCTGGCCGAACCCGCAGTGGAAAAATGACGATGCCTAAAATCAGGTTTCACAAGCTTGCAGCCATTGTTGTGCTCATCGGTTTCGCGGCGTGGATGGCGACAGGCGAGTTCTCGTCGGTCGGCAGCGTAGCGGCGAACAAGGCCAAGGCAGCCGAAGCCGAGCAGGGCAAGACGCCGGACGCGAGCAAGCCGAAGACGGCGGAAGCCGAACCGAAAGCCCCGCTGCGTACCGTCGCTGTGGTGACGCCGCCGCGAAAGACCTATGCGCGCGCCATCCGCATTTCCGGGCTGACCGAAGCCGACAAGCGCGCGGTGCTGGCAACCCGCGTCGCCGGCGTCATCGACAAGCTGCCGGTCAAGCAGGGCGACCACGTCAACACCGGCGACCTGGTGCTGATGCTCGCCGCCGAGGAAAAGATCTCGATGGTCGACAACGCCAAGCAGCTTGTGGCGCAGCGCAAGGCCGAACTCGACGCCGCCGAGCGTCTGGCCAAGACAGGCAATTTGCCGAAGCTGCAGCTCGACACCGCCCGCTCCAACCTGACCCAGGCGCAATCGCAGCTGGACACCGCACAGGCCGAGCTCGACCGCAACGAAGTGAAGGCGCCGTTCGACGGCGTCATCGACCGGGTGCCGGTGGAACTCGGCAGCTCCGTCATGCAGGGCAGCGAGGTGGCGACGATCCTCAAGCTCGATCCGGTGATCGCGCGCGGCGAAATCAGCGAGCGCGACCTCGGCTATCTCAAGATCGGCGACAAGGCCAGCGTTCGGCTGGTCAGCGGCCAGACCGTCGAAGGCACCGTGCGCTACATCAGCCGCGACGCCTCGTCGGCGACCCGTACCTTCCGTGTCGAGATTGCCATCCCCAATGCCGATGGCTCGGTGCCTGCCGGCATGACGGCCGAAATCCAGCTCAGCGCGCTGCCGACCGACGCGGTGCTTTTGCCGCGCTCGGTGGTGACGCTCGGCGACAAGGGCGACCTCGGCATCCGTGCCGTCGGCAAGGACAACAAGGTGGCGTTCTTCCCGATCGATCTGGTCGACGATACGCCGACCGG
Organism: Mesorhizobium sp. B2-5-7; assembly: GCF_006440875.1. Lineage (NCBI taxonomy): Bacteria > Pseudomonadati > Pseudomonadota > Alphaproteobacteria > Hyphomicrobiales > Phyllobacteriaceae > Mesorhizobium > Mesorhizobium sp. B2-5-7. The sequence goes on from NZ_VFUO01000002.1 coordinate 378,547, forward strand.
TCTCGTGCTTGGCGGCATCCCGGCCGATGCGCGCATCATCGTTGCCGGCCAGGAACTGGTGAAGGAAGGCGACGAGGTCCATCCGGTCGAGGCCGACCAGGCTACCATCAACAAGTTGATCGGCGAAGCCACCGCCGGGACGCAGTAGCGCATGGGCGCCGGCGCCGGGCCTTGTCCGGCGACAGCATGTCCGTTCGCCACTCCCGAAAGCAACAGCAGGCATAAGTCATGGATATCGTCAGACTCGCAATCAACAATGCCCGCCTGACCATCTCGGTCCTGGTCTTCCTGCTGATTGCAGGCTGGGTCGCCTATCAATCGACACCGAAGGAAGCGGAACCCGACGTTCCGATTCCGATGATGTATGTCAGCCTGATCTATCAAGGCATTTCGCCGGAGGATTCCGAGCGTCTTCTGCTGCGGCCGATGGAAAGCAAGTTGAAAAGCCTGAAGGGCCTCAAGGAGATGCGCTCGGCCGCCTTCCAGGGCGGCGGCTACGTTCTGGTCGAGTTCCAGCCGCAGACGAACCTGGCGACGGCACTGCAGGACACACGCTCCAAGGTGCAGGACGGCAAGGCCGACCTGCCGCAGGCGGCCGAGGAGCCTGTCGTCACGGAGGTCAACATTTCCGAATTTCCGGTGCTCGTCGTCACGCTGTCCGGCGAACTGCCCGAACGCGTGCTGGCTGCCGCGGCGCGCGAACTGCGTGATCGCATCGAGGAAGTGCCCGGCGTGCTCGAAGGCTCGTTGCAGGGCTCGCGCGACGATCTGGTCGAGGTCGTCATCGATCCGATGAAGCTGTCGTCCTATGGCCTGCAGCTCGACCAGCTGATCGGCGCGGTCGGTGCTTCCAACAGCCTGGTCGCCGCCGGCAACATCGAGGGCTCGGAAGGCAAATATGCCGTCAAGGTGCCGTCGCTGATCGAGACACCCGAGGATGTGGCGGCACTTCCCGTGGTCGCCGGGCCCAATGCCGTGGTGCAGGCCAAGGACATCGCGACGATACGCTCGACCTTCGCCGACGCGACGACAATCACGCGCCTCAACGGCAAGCCGGCCATCGCCATCGAAGTCAAAAAGCGCATCGGCGCCAATCTGATCGATACGCTGACCAAGGTCAGGGAGGTGTCGGATGCCTTCGTCAAGACCATGCCCGAGGGCATGCACGTCACCTACACGCAGGACAAGTCGGTCTTCGTCAACCAGCTGCTGGGGGACTTGCAGAACCATGTGATGATCGCCGTCATCCTGGTGTTCATCGTCATCCTCTACGCGCTGTCCGGCCGTGCCTCGCTGCTGATTGGCCTGGCCATTCCGTCGTCCTTCCTAATCGGTATCCTGCTGCTTGCCATGATGGGCTACACGATCAACATGATCGTGCTGTTCAGCCTCATCCTGGCGGTCGGCATGCTGGTCGACGACGCCATCATCGTCACCGAGTTCGCCGAACGAAGGATGAGCGAAGGCATGCCGAAGCAGGAAGCCTTCGCGCTTGCCGCCAAGCGCATGGCCGGCCCGGTCATCGCCGCGACGATGACGCGTATCGCCGCCTTCTCGCCGCTGTTGTTCTGGCCCGGCATCATCGGCGATTTCATGAAGTACATGCCGATCACGCTGATCGTCACGCTGTCGGCCTCGATGCTCTATGCGCTGGTCTTCGCGCCGACGCTGGGCGCTATATTCGCCAAGGCGCCGCAGCATCACGAGGATGGCAATCGCGACGGCTGGTACATGGCTGTCGTCAAGCAGGCGGTGCGCTTTCCCATCACCGTGATGGTGCTCACCGTCGTCTTGCTGACCGGTATTTTCGTTGGCTATTCAAAGTACGGTGCCGGCGTCGAGTTTTTCCCGAGCGTCGAACCTGACTACGGCCTGCTTTACGTGCATGCCCGCGGCAACCTTTCGCTGGCCGAAATGGATACGGCGACCAAGATCGCCGAGAGCCGGTTGCTCGGGTGGCCTGGCGTGAAGTCGGTCTACACCCGCGTCGGCAAGACGCAGGGCGGCGGCCAGGACGTGCCCGAGGACGTCGTCGGCGTCATCCAGTACGAATTCATCGACTGGCGCGAACGCAAGTCCGCCAACCAGATCCTAAGCGATCTGCGCGGCGTGATGGCCGGCATTCCCGGGGTCGACGTGGAGGTGCGCGTGCCGGAAGCCGGTCCGCCGACCGGCAAACCGATCCAGATCAGGCTATCGGCCGTCGATCCAGCCGGCCTCGACGACAAGGCGCGCGCCGTCGCGGCGCGTATCGCCAAGGTGCCGGGCGTCATCGATATTTCCGATGGCCTGCCGCCGCCCGGCGTCGACTGGGCTCTCGAGGTCGACCGCGCCAAGGCCGCGCAATACGGCATCAGCCCGACTTCGGTCGGCACCGTGGTGCAGCTGGTGACGAACGGACTGAAGCTCTCCGAATACCGGCCTGCTGGTGCCGATGACGCCGTCGACATCCGCCTGCGTCTTCCGGAAGACCGGCGCACGCTGTCGACGCTGGACGAGCTCAGGGTGCAGACCTCGCAAGGGTCGGTGCCGATCTCAAACTTCGTCGTGCGCAAACCCGAGCCGACGGTCGGCATCCTCAACCGCATCGACGGTGCCCGAACCGTGGTGGTGCAGGCCAATGTTGCCGCCGGCCAACAGGTCGCGGCAGTCCAGCAGCAGGTCACTCAGGCCGTCACCGATATGAATCTGGGCAGCGGAATACGCTGGAAGCTCGCCGGATCGAACGAGGACAGCGCGGAAGCCAGCGCCTTCCTCAGCAAGGCCTTCGGCGCGGCGATCTTCCTGATCTTCTTGGTGCTGCTGGCGCAGTTCAACAAGTTCACCAGCGTATGGCTGGTGCTGTCCTGCGTGGTCATGGCGACAATCGGCGTGTTCCTTGGACTGCTGATCACGGGCGAGACGTTCGGCATCGTCATGTCGGGCATTGGCGTCATCGCGCTGGCCGGCGTGGTGGTGAACAACAACATCGTGTTGATCGACACCTACGACCGGTTGCGTGAGGAGGGCTGGGACAAGATGGACGCGGTGCTGCAGACCTGCCGCGAGCGTGCGCGACCGGTTGTGCTGACGGCGGTGTCGGCGATTCTCGGCGTGCTGCCGATCGCCTTCGGCCTTGGGCTCGAAATCTTCCATCACGAGACGACGATCAATGCGCCGTCGACGCAATGGTGGATTTCGCTGTCCTCGGCGATCGTCTTCGGCCTGTCCTTCGCCACCATTCTGACGCTGGTCGTGACGCCGTCGATGCTGATGGTGTTCACCCGCGCCAAGATCAAACCCGGCGCGCGACGCGGCTTAATCAGCCGTCTCTTCCGGCGCGGCAAGGGCGAGATCTCGTCCCAAGGGCCTCTGGCAGATGTCGGCGCCGAGCCGGCAGTCAGCTTCCCGAAGGCGGCGGAATAGAGCGTTTCGCAGGCCAAGCAACAAAGGCCGTCCGGGAACAACCGGGCGGCCTTTTGCATTGTTCCCTCGAATGCAACCAGACGGCGAGGGCTCAAAATGACGATCAGCACACTTCTCGTTATCATCCTGATCCTGATCCTGATCGGCGCTGTGCCGGCATGGCCGCATTCGCGCTCCTGGGGCTACGGACCATCGGGCATTGTCGGCGTCATACTGGTCGTGGTGCTGATCCTGCTTGTGCTGGGCAGGATCTGACCGGCAACGATCCGCCGCCGGACCCTTACCGAGCGCAGCTGTTCTCACCTGCCAGCAAGCTCGATCAGGCGGCCTGGCGACGGGCGGGAGCGACGGCGATGCCAATATCCTGCAAGGCTTTGTTCACGGCCTGATCGAGCGGCGTATGCGGGATTTCGCCGATGATGCCTTCCAGCCGCGTCGAGGCCAGCCGGTGCGGCTCGAAGCGCAGGTATGACATCGAGACGATCTCTCGCCACATCGCCACGAACGGGCTGCCGGCGCGCAGCACCCACCAAGGCATGGAAGTCATCTTGAGTTGATGGCCGATGGCGTTCTCGGCGGCCACCTTGATCTCGAGATCGGTGACGGCATGGCCTGGAAAGTTCAGCGCCTCATAGAAGCCGAGCTTGTCGAGATTGCGGGCCAGCGCGACGAAACCGACGGCGAAATCCGGCAAATAGGCCCATTCATGCACGAGGTCGGCCGGACCGGGCGCGGTGTAGATGCCCTTGTTGATCTTGGCGGCGACGATCAGGTCAAACCAGGAGCCGCTGCCGGTGCCGCCGAAGAAATCGCCGGCCCGCAGAACAATGGTGCGCACCCGTCTGGCCTCGGCCTCACGGCGGAACAGATCCTCCATGGCACAGCGGATGCGGCCCTTCTCGGTCGTCGGATGGAACGGCGTGTCTTCCGATATCACCGCCGGCATAGGCGAGCCGTAATTGTAGACGGTGCCGGGGAAGAGATGCTGCGCACCGTTGGCATGGCAGGCGGCCATGACATTTTCGGCCATTGGCAGGCATTTGCCCCAGTCTGTGTAGATCGGGTTGAGGCCGTTGAAGATGATGTCGACGCCCTCGGTGGCCTGGATCAGCGATTGACGGTCCAGCGCATCGCCGGCAACCGCCGTGGCGCCCTCAAGCTCGGCCGGCACCATGCCGGTACGGGTGACGGCGCGGACGTCGAAGCCGGCGTCGATGAAGGCCTTGGCAACCACGCGACCGAGCCGGCCATTGGCGCCGAGAATTGCGATCTTGGTCATTCTTCGTCTCCTTATTTGTTTTCAAGTGCGGGGTTTGCCTAGAAGCGACGGGACGAGCCCGCCGCTTCTGGATTTTCGAGGGCCGCCGTTCACCGGCTGCCGAAGAGGTCGCGGTTGCTGCCCTGGACGGCTGGCTTCTGATTGGTCGCCTCGGATTTGCTGATCGACGTGGTGGTCACATTGTCGGTGGTGACGACGGTTGGCTGGCTGGCATTGTCCGAGCCGAACTTGTCGCTGCCGGCGAAAGCCGTGTTGGCGGCGATGAAGAGGGCGGCGGTTGCGATTGCGATCTTGGTCATTGTATTACTCCTGATTGGTTGTTGCAGTCGGTATCGGTGTTTGCAGGGTGAATATGATCGCTTCATCGATGAATTAAAATTGACTACGAATGCAGTTTTGATATTCATTATTGAATGGAAGACATTGACTGGAACCTGATCAAGAGCTTTGTCACCGTGGCGGAAACCGGCAGCCTGTCGGCCGCGGCGCGAAAGCTGTCGGCAAGCCAGCCGACGCTTGGCCGTCACATCGGCGAGTTGGAACAGGCGCTCGGCGTCACGCTTTTCCGGCGCGGCCGAAGCGGCTATGCGCTGACCGAAGCGGGAGCCACGCTGTTCGAGCGCGGCAAGACGGTGAGCGAGCAGGCAAGCGCCTTTTCACGGCTCGCTCTGGGTTCGGTCGAGGCGATCGAAGGCACAGTGCGCATCGCGGCCAGTGAGGTGGTAGCGGCCTATGTGCTGCCCGACATGATGGCGCGGCTCGGCGTCGACGAGCCCGGCATCGAGGTCGAGATCGTTGCCTCGAACCAGGTCGAGAACCTGCTGCGCAGGGATGCCGACATTGCCATCCGCATGGTCAAGCCGGCGCAGAACGAACTGGTGGCGCGCAAGGTCTGCGATATCGCACTCTGCGCCTGCGCGGCCATATCCTATCTCGACAGGTGCGGGCGCCCGGTGGGGCCGGCCGACCTCGTCAATCACGCCCTGATCGGCTTCGATCGCAGCGACGAGATGATCCGGGCCTTTTCCCAGTATGGCATCCCGGTCACCCGAAACAGCTTTCGTTTCAGGGCCGACAATCAGATCGTGCTTTGGGAAGCCGTGCGGGCGGGAAACGGCGTTGGTCTTGGCCAGGAGCCGCTGGCAGACCGCGATCCGCTGGTCGAAAAAGTGTTGCCCGGCCTGCCCTTGCCTGCCCTGCCGGTATGGCTGGCCATGCATCGCGACGTGCGCACCAGCGTGCGCGTCCGCCGCGTGGCTGATTTTCTCCACGAGGAATTGAAGCACTATTCGGCAGGGGCGGCATCCGGAGCGAATTCGGCGCGGTGAGCCAAACCGGCCATCAGCAAGACGACGATCAGCAGAGCCGACATGGCGATGAAGATCGGGCCGAAGCTGGAATGCTCGGCGACGAAGCCGATCGCCGACGGCGCCACCAGAATACCGGAATAGCCCATGGTGGTGACGACGCTCATGCCGGTGCCCGACGACATGCCCTCCTGGTTGCCGCCGGCGGAAAAGATGATCGGCACCATGTTGGCGATGCCGAAGCCGCAAAGCGCAAAGGCTGATATGGCGAGCCAAGGCGAAGGTGACAGGCCGGCGATCAGCATGCCGGCGGCCGCGACGATGGCCGAGCCGCGCAGTGTCATCACCGCGCCGAAGCGGTTGCGGACGCCATCGCCGAAAAAGCGCATGATCGCCATGACGCCGGAGAAGGAGGCATAGGCAAGACCGGCGACGGCGAGGTCGGCGCCGAGTTCCTGCCGCAGATACAGCGCCGCCCAATCGAGCACCGCGCCCTCTGAAATCATCGTCAGCAGGGCCATCAGGCCGATGAGGTAGACCAATGGGTTTGCCGGCAGAGCGAATTTATGATGCTCGACCGCCTGCGGTTTGTTTTCGGCCACGATGTGGGGCACCGCCGCCGCGATTGCCGCGAAGGCAAGCACGGTCACCACCGCGGCATGGGCGAGGTGGCCATAGGTCTGGATGGCGAAGCCGCCGAGGGCGCCGCCGGCGAAACCGCCGAGGCTCCAGAAGCCGTGCGACGAGGACATGATGGCACGCCCCAGCCGCCGTTCCACCACCACCGCATTGGCATTCATGGCGACATCCATGCCGCCGATCGAGCCGCCGAATATGAACATGGCGATGGCCGCCAGCGGCACGTCGGGTGCCAGCGCCACGACCAGCAGGCCGAGGCTGCCGCACAGGCCGAACCAGCGCAGCACGGTGCGCGAGCCGTGTTTGGAGATCAGGTGGCCGCACCATGTCATGGCGGTGACCGCGCCGGCGCCGAACAAAAGGATCAGCAGGCCGAGCGTGAATTTCGAGATGTCCAGCCGGGTCAGGAAGACAGGAATCTGCGGCGCCCAGCTGCCGGTCAGGAAACCATTGGCGAGGAAAATGGCCCCCACGGCCCATCGCCCACGAATGGCAGTCTGCATGGCGTTCGAAGCGTTCATGGCACGAATCCGGTCAGAAAATGGCTTTGCGCGGCAAATTAGATCGATTCAATTTTCAGTCAAGCGCTGTTGTGAGAAAGCATTTGGGCTAAACGGGCTCAGTGATCCTTGGGGCGCCGTGCTTCGAATTCCGCCTTCTTGGCGTCCGAAGCCTCTATCTGGTTGAGCGCCTGCCATTGCGCATAGGGCATGCCGTAGACGATCTCGCGCGATTGCTCTTTGCCGAGATCGACGCCTTCGGCATTGGCTGCTTCGCGGTACCAGTTCGACAGGCAGTTGCGGCAGAAGCCGGCGAGGTTCATCAGATCGATGTTCTGCACGTCGCCCCGTTCACGCAAATGCTCGACCAGTCGCCGAAAGGCGGCGGCCTCGAAGTCGCGCTTCTGTTCGTCGCTGAGTTCGGTCATCGAAACCTCCGTCATAGCGGCCCGGTGCGCGAGCCGAACATCTTTACCGCATGTATATCGGGACGGCGGTCGATCGCGTCAACGATCGGTGCGAGCCGCCCGGCCCAGGCGACAATGCCCTTCTGGTCCGCTATCAGATCCTGGCGGATTTCGATCAGCGCGTGGGCATAGCCATTGACGATGGCGTGCCTGAACATGGTGTCGCCGCGCAACGCGCCATCATACGGTTCGTTGTCGCCAACCACGAGTTGTTTGTCCTCAGCCAGCATATCGATCAGCGGTCGCGCCACCCGGTCGTCCTTGTCCCACAGGATACCGACATGCCACGGACGTTGCTTGCCCTGCATGGCAGGGGTGAAGGAATGCACCGAGAAGATGAAAGGCGTTTGCCCTGAAGCCTGCGCGACCGACGCAATCATGGCGCCGACCGCGTCGTGATAAGGGCGGTAGAAGCGATCGAGCCGCCTTTCGCGTTCCTCCTGCGCCAGGGGATAATTTCCGGGAATGATGGTGCCGTCGTAAAGCTGGCGAATGAGTGTTGGATCGTCCTCGCCTCGGTTGGGGTCGATCAGCAGCCGCGAGAAATTGGCGAGCACCGCCGGCGCATCGAGCAGGGCCGCCAGTTCGCGCGTCACCGCTTCGACGCCAATGTCATAGGCGATATGGCGGTCGAATTCGGCCGCCGGCAGTCCCAGGCTGCCATATTCTTCCGGCAGGTCGCGGCGGGCATGATCGGCCAGAAGCACGATGCCTCGCTTGCGGTCGCCCTCGACAATGTCGAAGGGCGCGAAAACTGTGGATCGGGTCATTGGCGGAAAATGGTCGTTCGCTGGCCTTCGGGGAGGATGCTATCGTCATTCCACGAAGACGACCTGTGCGCAATGCCGTTGTTTAGCCAAGGTTTCCCGGGAAATCTGGCACGGGGCGACGGTCGTGCGCCGGGAGCCTTCCTAAATCGATTGGAATCCGTCAAAACGGCGCGTTGACATGCGCCCGGACATTTCCGAAAAGGGGCGCAGAGAGATGCTGATGTGGTTCTTGAGGGGTTTTAGGATGGGTTCCGACGGCGGGCAGCGCGCGCGCTTTGCCTTAGCCATGCCGCTCCTGACGCTCGCCGCGGGACTGTCAGCGATGGTCACAGCTTCACCGGCGCGCGCCGACTTTCGCGTCTGCAACGCCACGCAGAACCTGGTCGGCGTCGGAATCGGCTATCGGGCCAAGGCCGGCTGGATCACCGAGGGCTGGTGGCACATCGAGGGATCGAGTTGCAAGACGTTGATCGAAGGGCCGCTGTCATCAAGGTTTTACTATCTTTATGCAGAAGACGCCGAGCGCGGTGGACGCTGGGACGGCCCGATCAACATGTGCGTGGCTGAAAAAGAGTTCAAGATTGCCGGCGTAAGCGACTGCGTCGCCAGGGGCTTCCAGCGCGCCGGATTCCAGGAATATGACACGGGCGAGCAGGCAAGCTGGATGGTCCAGCTCACCGACGAGCCCGCAACGGGAGGCGCTCCAGCCGCCCCGGGAACGAATAGTCAATGAGACGTAGCCGCAAGGTCAAGATCCTAGCCACAATCGGTCCGGCATCTTCCTCCGAGGAGATGCTGAAAAAGCTGTTCGAAGCCGGCGCCGATGTGTTCCGCATCAATATGAGCCATACCGATCATGAGCTGATGCGCACGCTGGTCGCCCGCATCCGCGCGGTCGAGGAAAGAGTTGGCAGGCCGATCGGCATCCTGGCCGACCTGCAAGGCCCGAAGCTGCGCGTCGGCAAGTTCGCCAATGGCAAGGAAGTCTTGACGCTGGGCCAGACATTCACCCTCGACGACAATCCCGAGCCCGGCACCTCGACAAGGGTCTACCTGCCGCATCCTGAAATCCTGAGCTCGGTCGAGGCTGGCCATCGCCTCCTGATCGACGACGGCAAGCTCGAACTGAAGGCGGTAAAGAGCGACGGCAAGTCGATCGTCTGCACCGTTATTGCCGGCACCACCATTTCCGACAAGAAGGGCGTCAGCCTGCCCGATACCGACCTGCCGGTCGGCGCGCTGACCGAGAAGGACCGCAAGGATCTCGACGCGGTGCTCGCCACAGGCGTCGACTGGGTCGCGCTGTCCTTCGTGCAGCGGCCGGAAGATCTGGCCGAGGCGCGCAAGATCGCCCGTGGCCGCGCGCTGATCATGGCCAAGATCGAAAAACCGCAGGCCGTGGCCCGGCTGGCCGAGATCATCGAACTGTCCGACGCGCTGATGGTCGCCCGCGGCGATCTCGGCGTCGAAATGCCGTTGGAAGCGGTGCCCGGCATCCAGAAGCAGATCACGCGCGCCGCGCGCCGCGCCGGCAAGCCGGTGGTGGTCGCCACGCAGATGCTGGAATCGATGATCACCGCCCCCGTGCCGACCCGCGCCGAAGTGTCCGACGTTTCGATCGCCGTCTTCGAAGGCGCTGATGCCATCATGCTGTCGGCGGAATCGGCGGCGGGCGCCTATCCGGTCGAAGCGGTGGCGATGATGAACCGCATCGCCGCCAAGGTCGAAACCGATCCGACGTATGCCGGCATCATCAACGCACAGCGTTCGGAGCCGGAAGCGACCGGCGCCGATGCCATTTCGCTGGCCGCCCGCGAGATCGCCGAGACGCTGAAACTGTCGGCGATCATCACCTACACGGCATCGGGCACCACCGGCCTGCGCGCCGCGCGCGAGCGTCCGCAGGTGCCGATCATCGCGCTGTCGCCGATCCTCAACACGGCGCGACGGTTGTCGCTTTTATGGGGCACGCATTGCGTCGTCTCGCCCGATGCCACCGATCTCGACGACATGGTCAACCGCGCCTGCCGCATCGCGCTGGAAGAAGACTTCGGCAAGCCGGGCGACCGGGTCATCATCACCGCAGGCGTGCCGCTGCGGACTCCGGGATCGACCAACATGCTGCGCATCGCCTATGTCGGATCGGAAACAGCCGGCCGGTAGTCGGCCGCCAGCGTCGTTGCAGTCCCCAGCGCTCTTACCCAGGCTTCCGCGTGGTTTCTTCGCTGGAGGAACCGTCGCGCGCGAGGAATGGGGTCATGCAGATATTGATTTGGGCCGAGCATCTTTCGCCGGTTGAGTTCGGTCTTATCGAGCAGATCGAAATCCACTTTCGCAATCGTGCAACGCCATCCGGCGTTGCGCGAAGCCCAGCTTCTTTCATGGTGTTCGAGCAACCGCTCTCGGGCGCAATAGCCATGATAGTCGAAAGCGATCAGGCCGTTCGTCACATAGATATGGTTTCCTGAAAAACCTTCGTCAGGAATGATCCGTTCGCCGTAAAATCCCTCCAAAGGCGGATGCTTGAGGAAGGTGCCGGCGAGAATGGCGCATGCGCCGTGACCGAAAAAGATGCGATCCGGCAGCGCCCATCGCTTTTCCGGATTTCTCTTTATGCCGTGTTTCAGGACGTACATGCCGCTCTGATCCCAATGGCGGGCTGCGGTGGCCGTCTTCGGATGGCACGCATCAGGTCGGCGCGAGCTCCGCTTCAGGTTCTTTGATGTCGGCGCATTTGCCCGTGCCATATGTGTCGCCGGCAATCCGTGCCTCCACCGTCCTGGCGATTGCTTCCAGATCGATATCCTTGCCGCCGACTTTCTCGATGGCGCCGACGACGAGGTCGGAAGCGATCCAGTCCGGCTTATGACCGAGATTATGCACCCAGACGAGCTCGGCACCCGGGATGTCGCGCACCAGGCCGACGGAGTGGATCCGGGCATAGACGACCTTGTCGCGGTCGCCGGAGATGACCACGGTCGGGGCCGTGATCTCTTTGTAGTGCGGTGCGGCGGCGAGCGCATAGCGATAGAGGCCGGCAACGTCGGTGGCGTTGGCGCGAAAGGCCGACGGCCTCAGCACCAGCGGGATCGAGGTTGCGGCGAGATAATTGTCGGGCACCTTGTTGGGTGAGAAGACGCAGGTCGTGGCGTCCGCCATCCACAGCGTCCCGGCAGGATAGGTCAGCGTCTCGGAAAACAGCCGGCCGATCACCGGAATGGTGGTCAGGTCGTAGTACCAGGACGTCGCGCCGCCCGGCCAGGGATGGGTCGCCGGCGCCAGGAAGACCAGCCCGAGCGTCTTGTCCGCATGCTCGCGGCCGAAAGCCGCCGTCACCACGCCGCCGAAGGAATGGCCGACGATGATTGCCTTCTTGATGCCGAGACGGTCCATCAGGGCGGCGATGGTTGCGGCTTGCGCCGATGGGTCCTCATTGTTGCCTGGACCGCGGCCGGACCAGCCAAAACCAGGCCGGTCGAAGAACAGCATTTCGGCGCGGCCTTCAAGCAGCGGCCTGAGTGGCAGCATCTGGTCTTTCAAATTGGCGCTGGCGCCATGGATGAAGACGATCGGCGGCAGATCCGCACTGGCTGGGGCGGGGAGGTGGACGTAGTGGATGCGGGCACCGTCGATGTCGGCGAACGCCCCGACCGAAGGACCGCGGCGCTCGATCAGCCACGAGCCGGCGCGGGTGACGCCGACCAGGGCAAGGACAAGCGCCATCAGGAAGGCGAGCGCGGCATAGATCAGGTTCATGCGGGGATATATGGGAATGGAGGGGGATAAGTTGTGGGGCAGTAGGGCTGGCTCCAGCGCCAGCGCCTAATGGCTATTTCCTGATCTATCAAATGCCTTCGCCGGCAAGCTCTTCCGACAGGGTCGCGACCTGGTTCTGGGCGCTGCGCATCATCGGGTAGATGGCCAGCACCTTCTGCCAGGCCTCGAGCGCCGATTGCTTGTGGCCGGTCTCGGCCATGATCTGGGCCAGGCCCGACAGCGCGCCAAAATGGCGTGGCTCGAGCTGCAGCGTGCGGTCGATGTCGGCCATCGACTTGCCGTAGTTCTTCATCATGAAATGCACGGTGGCGCGACGGTTCCAGCCTTCGGCGTAGCTAGGCTGCAAGGTCACCACCTGGTCCAGGAAATCGAGCGCGACGTCGAATTTCTGATCATTCATCGCTTTTTGCGACCACTGCATCATCAGGTCGATCGAGGCGCTGCCGGACTGGAACCATTCGTTCCAGATGCTGCCGGCAATGCGCTCGGCGGCCTTTTCGTTGCGCTCGCGCTTCAGGTCGGAGAACAACTTGTCGAGCCGGGCCTGTTTCGTCATCGGCGTGGCCGGAGTGTCCGGAGCCGCTGGCTGGGCATCGGCGGGCGCCGGCTGACCATCCGCGGCCGCCACCGCGATCGGCCGATCACCGGCTTGGGCCGGCAGGGAGACGACGCCGGAAACCAGCAAAGTCGTCAAGGATACAAAAAGAATCCGCATCGCCCGAGTTTAATCCCGGGCGGCGGAACATCAAAGTGATTTTAGCGTGGGAAGGTCGGCTGGCCGACAAGCATCAGTGGGCGGAGACGAAAAAGCCTCCGGCCGAAAACTCAACCCTGGCGCGCCTTGTAGCGCGGGGCGGTCTTGTTGATGATGTAAACGCGGCCCTTGCGGCGAACCAGCTGGTTGTCGCGGTGACGCGCCTTCAACGCCTTGAGCGAATTCTTGATCTTCATGGTCTTGCCTGTCGGTCTGGACCCGGTTCGGGGTCGAATTTTTAAGGCGCGCCAGAAGACGCGCCTTTTGAACGGTGGGTGGCTCATAAACGAGGAGACTTGCCCATGTCAACCGTAAGTCAACCGCAAGCGCGCTCCGCGTCCCGATATCATCAAATATCCGCCATGTCGGCCCCGTGGCATTGCGCGGCCATGAGCCGGCTGGGATGATGTCGTTTATCTCAAGCGATTTGGGGACAAAGATGCGCCGAATACTCCTCTCCTCTCTCGTCGTCCTGGCGGCGAGCTCGGCTGCCCGAGGGCAGGAATGCGACCGCTCCGACGACAGTCAGCAGATGATGAATATCTGTGCCGGCGAGGATTGTCAGGCGGCCGACGCCAGGCTCAATGCGGCCTATCAGGCGCTGATCGGCTCCGATGATGCCGATGGCAAGAGATTGCTTCAGGTGGCACAACGCGCCTGGATCAGCTTCCGGGATGCCGAATGCGCGCATAACACCGCCGCCAGCCAGGGCGGGTCCATCCATGCGATGGAGGTCTCGCAATGCCTGACCAGGCTGACCAATGATCGCATCAAGCAGCTCGCCGCCTCCGCCAATTGCGAGGAAGGCGATGCAAGTTGCGCCAGCCCCGACGCGGACAGCGACGAGGTGCAATAGGCGTGTCTGGTATCAGCCGCGGCGGCTGATGCGGGTGAAATGACCCATCTTGCGACCGGGCCGGGCCTCGGCCTTGCCGTAGAGGTGCAGCATCAGGTCGGGCTCGGCGAGCAAGGCGGGAACGCGCAGCACGTCGTCGCCGATCAGGTTCTCCATCACGCAATCGGAATGACGGTTCGAGCTTCCCAATGGCAGGCCGGCAATGGCGCGGATATGCTGCTCGAACTGCGAAACGATGCAGGCGGCTTCGGTCCAATGGCCGGAATTGTGGACGCGGGGCGCGATCTCGTTGGCCAGCAGGGAGCCGTCGGCCAGTACGAAGAACTCGACACCGATGACGCCGACATAGTCGAGCGCCGACAGGATTTTCGTCGCCGCGTCTTTCGCGTCCCGCGCGGTCGCCGGCGCAACGCCGGCCGGCAAGGTCGATGTGTGCAGAATACCGTCGCGGTGCACATTCCAGGCTGGATCGTAGGCGGCGACAGTGCCGTCCAGCCCTCGCGCGGCGATGACGGAAATCTCGCGCTCGAACTGCACGAAGCTTTCCAGGATCAGCGGCACATTGCCCATCCCCTCGCAGGTGCCGGCGAAACCGCCGGCTTCCATGTTGCGGAAGACGCGCTGGCCCTTGCCGTCGTAACCCATTCGCCGCGTCTTCAGGATGCCGCTGCCGCCGAAGGCCTTCAGCGCCGCCGCCAGCTCGTCGTCGGTGTCGACTTGATGGAACGCGGCGGTGGCGATGCCGATGCCGTTGAGGAATGTCTTTTCGCTCACCCGGTCCTGTGCAACGTCGAGCGCGCGCGGCGGCGGATAGACCGGCACTTTGGCGGCAAGCGCGGTTGCGGCGGCGACCGGCACGTTCTCGAACTCGTAGGTGACGACGGCGCTTGCAGCCGCCAGTTCGGCAAGTGCTGCCGGATCGTCATAGGCGGCGGTAATCTGCCGGTTGGCGACCTGTGCCGCCGGGCAATCCGGTTGAGGCTCCAGCACGATGGTGCGATAGCCGAGCCGGGCGGCGGCCATTGCCAGCATGCGGCCAAGCTGGCCGCCGCCAATGATGCCGATGGTCGATCCGGCGGGCAGGCTCACGGCGTATCCGTCGGTTCGGCCGCGACCTTGGCGGTCTGCGAGGCGCGCCAGGCATCGAGGCGCTGGGCAAGCTTGTCGTCGTTGAGCGCCAGCACGGCGGCGGCCAGCAGGGCGGCGTTGGCCGCACCAGCCTTGCCGATGGCCAGCGTTCCCACAGGAATGCCGGCCGGCATCTGGACGATCGAGAGCAGCGAATCCTGGCCCGACAGCGCCTTCGATTCCACCGGCACGCCGAACACCGGCAGTGGTGTCATCGCCGCCGTCATGCCGGGCAGATGCGCGGCACCGCCGGCGCCGGCGATGATGACCTTGTAGCCGGCGGCCTTGGCGCCTTTGGCGAATTCGTAAAGCCGGTCGGGCGTGCGGTGCGCCGAGATGATCAGCCGTTTGTGGGGCACACCAAGCGCCTCCAGCGTCTCCGCTGCCTGGCGCATCGTCGCCCAATCGGATTGGCTGCCCATGATGATGGCGACGTCGGCGCGTTGATCGTCCAAGCTTCTGCTCCCCGGCGACAAAGGCGCGCCTTAGCGGAATTCGCGCGGGGCCGCAAGGATTTCAGGCCATCGGCGAGATGCCGACGGCCATATTCCGGCTCATGCCGCCGCCTTGCGGAAGCGAGCGACGAAGTCGTCGAGCTCGGGGCGCTCCATGTCGGAGATCGCCCAATAGGAGAAGGCGCCGTCGCTCCAGTGCACCATCGAAAAGCCGCCGGAGGAAAGATCGTCCGGCTGGGTGGTCTTGCCGCCCTGCTGCGGTTCGGCGACCAGGGTGATCAGGTGCTCGCGGTGGCGGTAGACCAGTGCCGGTACCGGCCGGCCCGATATCACCTCGACCCGGCCGCCGATAAGAGCGAAACCCTCCTGGGCAAGATCCGGCGCCGGCGGCGAGACGCCGATGCGGGCGTCCAGCCACGGTTTGACCGTATGGCGGTCGGAGGAGACGATGTCGATCGGGCTCGCGGCGAGCAGGCTGCGGCGATGGCCGCTGGCGACGGCCGCGGCCAAGCCGTCTTCGGCGCCGTTGAACATTACCCATTGCGTTGCGCCGCTGGCCAGCACCGCGCTGATCATGATCGATGCCGCCATGGCGCGCCAGTCGAACGAGCCGAAGCGGCTTGCCCTCGGCGATCTCCGCGCCAGCGAAGGACGCGTCCCGGCTTCACGCCGCTGGCCGACGCCAGCGCCGGCAATCAAGCCCGGCAGCGCCGACGGCGTGCCGCGCTGCGGCTCTGCTGCCTCGGCTGTCGCCGGCTGCTCGGTGCTGGCCATGCCGATCGCCGCGATGCGGGCCCGAAAGGCGTCGCTCACGTCGGGGCGCGGCAAGCGGCTGACCGCGCCTCGCAAGGCAAGGATGCGGGCATGTTCGGCGGCAAGCCGGGGATCGGCGGCGATGCGACGCTCCACCGCAAGGGCCGCCGCCGCATCAAGCTCGCCATCAACAAGGGCGTGGATCATCAGTCTGACACCTTCGGGATCATTGGGCAGTCCATCGTCATGGCCGGTCATGGCGCTCTCCCCAGTTCGGACGCCAGCAGGCCGCGGGCGCGGGCCAGCCTGGACATCACCGTACCCATCGGCACGTCGAGCATGGCCGCTATCTCGCGATAGCTGAGGCCGTTGATGTCGCGCAGCACCAGCGTTTCGCGAAACGGCTGCGGCAGGGCAGCGATCGCAGCCTCCAGTGCCGCCGTGTCGGCCCTGGCGATCAGGCTCGCTTCCGGACCGTCCTCGTCCGGCAGGCTGGTGCCATGGGCCGCCGCCATGTCGTCGAGATCGCCGAGGTCGCCGACGGCCATCATGCCGCGCGGCCGGTTGCGCGCCATCCAGGTGTAGGAGGTGTTGCGCACGATGGTCAGCAGCCAGGCACGGGCATTGCCGCCGGCGTAGCCTGATATGCCGGCATGCGCCTTGATGCAGGCGTCCTGAACGACATCCTCAGCGTCGGCGGCATTGCCGGTCAGCCAGCGGGCAAGCGCCAGCGCATCGCCGAGATGCGGCAGCACCACGTCGTTGAAACGCTCTGCCAGGGCCTTGTCGCTCAAAGCAGCACCATGATCCCCTCCGGAGCGGACAGGCCGTGCCGCCTCAAGATGCGACAGCGATTTTGCCTGGCTTGCAGGAGCAAAGCCCCCGGAAACAGGCAAAGTCGTCTGCCTTGCTGAAAGTGAATTCATCTGCGTCACCAGTGTCAAGCGCTATGAAAGGAGGGGCGCTATGAAAAGGAGGGGCGCCATGGAGAAGGGACTGATGACGATCATGCTCGGCAGCGCATGACGGCGGCTGACGCCGCAGCCGTGTTCGCTGTGCTCGCGATGATGGGGCATGCCAGTCTCCTCAACGCCAGCCGTGGCGTATGTCGAGGAGACTTGTTGAAGAGACGATTTATTCCCGCCTGGGCAAAATCCGGCTGTTCACAGTCGCGTGATCAGCCGATGCCGTCGGCATGCTCGGTTAGCGATCAATCCGGCCAGCGCAAGACGCCTGACGAATCCTTGCGGGCGACCTTCATCGCGTCGGCCGGGCGCTCCTTCGCCGTCAGCACGGCGCGCAGACGTTCGGCGACGATCTCCGCCTCGCCGGGGTGAAGGTTGCAGGGGTCGAGGAAAAAATGGCCGCGCTCGACCTCGTGGTTGCGCACGATGATCGGCGGCGAGCCGGCGGCAAGGGCCGAGGCAAGACCGGCGGCGGTGAAGCGGCTCTCTGGGGAGACGAATATCTGCAGCCGGTCGAGTGGATTGGCGGTGGGGTCGGGAATGATGATGGCGACGATGCCGGGCAGTCCCCGCAGCGCGTCCTTCCACAGGTTCAGCGCTGCTTCCTCGCGCCGGCGGATTCCGGCATGGTCGCGCTTCTCCCAGGCTTCGAGCGCCGCCATGGTGCCGGCGATGCTTTCCTTGCCGACCTTCATGGCGCGCGCGACGCCGCGGTTCTGCAGATAGGCGGCCCGCACCAGATCCTTGCGGCCGGTGACGATGCCGCTGGTCGGCCCGCTCAGGAATTTATGGCCGCTGTAGATGACGACATCGGCGCCGCGCGCCAGAAAACCGCGCAGATCATACTCGGACGCGGCGTCGACGATCACCGGCACGCCCTTGGCGTGGCAGATATCGCAGAATTCCTCCAGCGACAGCATGCCGTATTGCACCGTGTGGTGGGCCACGACGTAGAGGCTTGCGGCCGTGCGCTCGTTGATCGCCTCGCTTACATGATAGTCCTGGGTCACGCTGACCGTGCCGGCGGGCACCACCCTGGCGCCGGCGACGCGGACCGACTGGTCGATCGGGGCGCCGTAATTGACGATGTGGCCGAGCTGGATGACGACCTCCGACTTGAGGTCGCCAGTGTCGTCGGGCAGGCGCTCGATGGCGAGCAGGCTGGTTCCGGTCATCGCACCGGCGATCGCCATGGTGATGCCGCTAGCGCAGCAAGCGGTGATGAAGCCGGCCTCGCCGCCGGTGAGGCGCGCGACGACCGTGCTCGCGGCGCGCTGCAGATCGTCCATTTCCACCCATTGCGAGGCCATTTCAGCCATGGCGGAGATCGCTTCCGGGACGATGATCGAGGCGCCGAGCGCGGTCATGGTGCCCGAGACGTTGATGATCGGCCGCAATCCCAGCCGTTCGCGGATGGTGGTGTTGGAGCCGGTGTCGGAAGAGGTTTTCATGTGAGCTAATCCCGTGGGTGGCAGGTCAGGCGGCGATCTCGACGACCGCTTCGATTTCGACGGTGATGTTTCCAGGCAGCGAGCCGACGCCGATCGCCGAGCGGGCATGGCCGCCGATCTTGTCGAAGACATCGGCGAACAGGTCCGAGCAGCCATTGACCACTTTCGGGTGGTCGCTGAAGGTCGGCGTCGCGTTGACGAAGCCGAGCAGCTTGACGACGCGTACGATACGGCCGAGATCGCCGGCGGCGGCATGCATGACGGCAAGCAGGTTGAGCCCGGTCAGCCGGGCATGCTGATAGGCCTGCTCGACCGTCACGTCCTCGCCCACCTTGCCGGTGCAGAGCGTGCCGTCGGCGCGCAGGGGCCCCTGGCCGGAGAGGAAGATCAGCCGCCCGCTCTCGGCATGGGTGACGAAGTTGGCGATCGGCGTCGGCGGCTCGGGCAACGTCAGGCCGAGTTCGGCGAGCCTGATATAAGGCGTCATGGATGAAGGCTCCTTGGGCGGCTTTGGCCGCCTGAGTTTAGAAATGCGAGGCTCGGAAGCGCGCCAGGAAAGTACGGAGGCGTTCGTTGCTGGTCTCCGCCGCGAGGATCTCCTTCGGCGGCCCGACGGCGCTGACGCCGCCATCGGCCATGAAGACGATGCGGCTAGAAGCGTCGCGGGCAAAGGCCATTTCGTGGGTTACCATCAGCATGGTCATGCCATCCTCGGCGAGGCTGCGCACCACGGCCAGCACCTCGCCGACGAGTTCGGGATCGAGCGCGGAGGTGATCTCGTCGAGCAGCAGGATCTTCGGTTCCATGGCCACGGCGCGGGCTATGCCGACGCGCTGCTGCTGGCCGCCGGAGAGTTCGGCCGGCAGGCTGTCGGCCTTGTGGCCAAGGCCGACGCGCCCGAGCCAGTGTTCGGCGATCGATCGTGCCTCGGCGTCCTTTTTTCCGCGCACCTTGGTCAGACCCAGCATGATGTTGCCGGCCGCCGTCAGGTGAGGGAACAGGTTGAAGCTCTGGAACACCATGCCGGTCTCGGCGCGCATGGCGGCAAGATCGCGCTCGCTGCGGCGCTGACGCGTTCCGGCCTCGCGAAAACCGACCTCCTTGCCGTCGATGCGGATCGAGCCGCTGTCGTAGCTCTCCAGGAAGTTGACGCAGCGCAGCAGCGTGGTCTTGCCGCTGCCGGAAGGGCCGATGACGGTCACCACCTCGCCGCGCTTCACCTGAAGGCTGACGGAGCGCAGCACCTCGACGGCGCCGAAGGCCTTGGAGACATCGCGCACGTCGAGCAGTGCCGGACTGGCGTTTGGGGCTTCGGACATCGTTGCTATTCCCGGATGAAGGAGAAACGCCGCTCGAGCCGCCGGCTGGCGAGCGAGAGTGCGTAGTTGACCGCGAAATAGAGGAGCGCGCCCAGTATATAGAGCGGCATCGCTTCATAGGTGCGGCCGATGACCTGATTGATGGCCTGCATCAAATCGGTGATGCCGAGCAGCGACACCAGCGCGCTGCCCTTGACCGCGTCGGTGACGCCATTGATCCAGGGCGGCAGGAAGCGCCTGAAGGCCTGCGGAAAGATGACGTAGGTGAGCCTCTGGCGAAAGGTCAACCCGATCGCCATCGCGGCCTCGGACTGTCCCTTCGGGATCGAGCCGACCGCGCCCCTGAGGTATTCGATGACCTGCGCCGTCTTGAACAGGGTGAGCGCGGACACCGCGGCCCAGAACGATGGCAGATGCAGCCCGATCGCCGGCAGGCCGTAATAGACGAAGAACATCAGCACCAGGATCGGAATGCCGCGAATGGTGTCCGAGAAGATGCGCACCGCCCAGCGCAAAGGGGCGGGACCATAGATCAGGCCGACGCCCAGCAGGACGCCGGCGATAAGCGACAGCACCACCACCAGCAGCGAGACCCACAAGGTCACGGCGAAGCCCTGGGCAAGGAAGGGCAGTGCGTAGAGGATCTGGCTCAGCATGTCAGCGCGCCGCCCTGAACCGGCGCTCGACGAGCCGCAGCCCGAAAAGCAGCGCATAGCCGGTTACCAGATACATCGCCGTCGTGACCAGGTAGACCTCGACGATGCGGAATGTGTTGAAGTTGATCCATTGGGCGCCGAAGGTGAGTTCGGGCACCGAGATGACCGAGGCGATCGAGGTGTCCTTGAACAGCGAGATGAAGGTGTTGGAGAGCGCCGGCAGCGTGATGCGCAGCATTGTAGGCAGGCGCACGTGCAACAGCCTCTGCCATGGCGTTAGGCCGATCGCCTTGCCGGCATCGAGCTGGCCGCGCGGGACAGCCTCGAGCCCGGAGCGAAACACCTCGACCAGATAGGCGCCGCTATAGACCGACAGGGTCAATACAAACGAGGTCGGTGCACTGTAGGCCAGGTCGACCACGGTCGGCAGGCCGTAGAAGACGAGATAGACCAGCAGGATCAGCGGCACGTTGCGGATGAATTCGACATAGGCGGCGATCACCGCCCGCACCACGCGTCCGGCCGAGACGTACCAGACCGCGAGCACCAACCCGATGACGACGCCGATGGCGATCGAGATCACGGCAAGCTCGAGGCTGAGCAGCAGGCCGCCCCAGAGCTTGTCGAAATGCCGCCAGATCAGGTTGAAATTAAGGGCATAGCCCATGCATCCGCCTCGGTGTGAAGGACGTCGAGTCGATTACGGAAGGGCAACAACGCCACCCTTCCGTAATCCGGGATCAGATGACCGGGAAGCCGGGGTGACGCGCCGGCGGCTCCTGGCCGAAATAGTCCTTGAAGGCGGCGTCATAGAGCGCCGATTCGTGGCCGAACATGGCGATGGTGAAAGTCTGGTTGACGAAGGTCAGCCAGTCCAAATCGCCTTGCCGCAGCGCGGCGCCGTAAAGCATCGAATACCAGCTCTTGCCGGCATCGAAATACTTGTCTGGATTGCGCGAGGCGAGCCAGCGCACGGTGGACAGGTCGACCGCGGCGGCGTCGGCACGCTTGGACTCCAGCGCCTGCAGCACGTTCGCCTGCGTGTCGATCTGCAACACCTGGGCCTGCGGCAGAGCATAGTGGACCGAGCTTTCGGCGTCGACATTCTGCAGGATGGAAATGCGTGTCGCTGAACCACCGGCCAGCAGCTTGTCGAAGGTCTTGTTCTCGGCGGTCGGCAGGGTCAGCAAGGCAACGCCTTCGACATAGTAGGGCCGGGAGAAATTGATCAGCTGCGAGCGCTGCGCCGTCATAGTCATGAACTGAATGGTGATGTCGACCTTGTTGGTGGTCACGTTGGGAATGCGCTGGGCCGGATCCTGCATGACGAACTCGACCTTGGTCGGGTCGTCGAAAAGGCCCTTGGCGAGAATGCGGCCCATGGTGATATCCATTCCGACCAGTTCGCCGGCATCGTTCTCGAAATGCCAGGGTGCGTTGGTGCTGCCGGTCCCGACAATCAGCTTGCCTCTGTCGAGCACGGTGCGCAGCAGGCTGTCGGATGCGGCCTGTGCGGCGGCCTTCTGCGCATCGACGGCTGCCAGCACGCCGGCCGTGGCAAGTCCCGCCATTCCCAATTTCAGAAAATCACGTCTTCCGGATGTGTCGTTCACGGCGACCTCCTTTCGTGTTGTGTTCCCCTATGCACAGCCCATACACGCGGCAGTGATTATCAAAGATTGTCTCTTACAAGAGACGCATGTATCCTGTACAAGACAGATACTAGCACCGGGAATCGACAATGCAAGATGGTATTGTTTTGGCTGCTTCGGCCGACGAGAAGGCGCCGGGGTCCCGTGAAAAGGGCCTCAACCGGGTCCTGGAGATCCTGGAGTTCCTTCACATGACGCAGCGTGCGATCGGGATTGGCGATCTCGCCAAGGGCGTCAATGCGCCGCGTTCGACCACCTACACGCTGGTGCGGTCGCTGGTCGACGCCGGCCTTCTGGAAATGGCCGGCGACGGCAATCGCGTCTATTTCGGCAAGAAGCTCTACCTCTACGGGATGGACTATGTGCGCGGCAACGACCTGTTGCGGCGCGGGCGACAGGAGGTCGACCATCTGTCGCGCGAGACGGGCGAGACCTCGGAATTGTGCATGCTGCAGAGCGGCCGCTACACGATCGTCCATTCCAGCCCTGGTAGCAGGCCGTTCCGCATCAGTTCGGCCACCGGCCTGCAGATACCGCTGCCCTGGACCGCGTCTGGACGGCTATTGCTTGCGGGGCTGGATAGAGCCGCGATCGAAGCCATGGTGTCTGATGACGATCTCGTGCTGCCTGACGGGCGCAAGCTGCGGCTCGACGATTTCATCGCGGACATCGCAAAGGCAGGGGTGACCGGCTACTGCGTCACCTCGGGCCTGGTCGACGCTTACACGAAATGCCTTGCCGTGCCGGTCTTTTCAGCGCCAGGCAAGGTCGAGGCGACGATGTGCCTGGTGGTTCCGATCGATACGTCGGAGGAGCGGACCGCCGATCTCATCGGCCTGCTGCGCGGCCGCGCCGCCGGGCTCTCGATCGGCGCATAGGCGGAAAGTGCCGGCGGCGCGATTCCGTCTCAGGCGATGATGTCTGGAATGATCCTGTCTTCCAGCTTCATCAGTCGGTCCTTGAGGAACAGCTTCTTCTTTTTCATGCGCTGGATCTGCAGCGGGTCGCAATTCATGGCGATCATCGCGTTAATCGCGGCATCGAAATCGGCGTGTTCCTGCTTCAGCCGGGAAAATTCGAGGCGAGTATCGGCCTGTTCCTGATCGGACATTCTCTACCGTCTGCACGTCTGCGGCGCCCAAAACTGGGCCTGGTTGGGCGGGGGCGGCAATTTCTGCCACCGGCGCGCAGCCCATATCACATTTCACGTTGTCGTGGAATGCTACCACGCAGCATTCGACATCGCTGCTCGATGGTGGCACACTGTCATTGTGCCGTCACAGATACGACCTGCGGTGGACGTGCCTTGGCGGCTGCAATCGAGGAAACCATGAAAGGGAGAACCAATCATGTCTCTTGCATCCCATCTTGATGAGTTGCAGCGGAAACACGGCGACATCGAACGCGAAATCGATGACGCGATGAATCACCCGTCGGTTGATGACCTCGAAATCGGGAATCTCAAGCGACGCAAGCTGGCACTCAAGGATGCGATTGAGAAACTGAGGGCGCAACCAACCACGCATTGATCCTCACCTGACATAGCCGCTCACCACTGGCGGTCTTCCTTGCCGGCGGCGCCAGCCGCCGGTGCAGTGATTGCGATTTTCAGCGCTGCACCAAAGCGGAAACTAATATTCTTCGGACCCATCTTGCCTGCTTGGCCGCTGCCAGCTCGTGTGCTGTTTCAGGTCCCGGCCGGGACCAATTGCTGCCAGTGGCGACCTGTCGCCATTGACAAGCCATCTTTGCTCCTCCACCTCATGCCGGACTTCAACGCATCGGCCCCGGCTTGTGCGTCCAGGTGGACGCACGCGCTTCAGAGAGACGCATAGCGCTCCAGAGACAAAAGGCTGCCGGCATGACCGGATATTTTTCTTCTCCCTTCCCCCGCCGCACCTCGGTCGGCGTCGATGTCGGCGGCGTGGTCGTCGGCGGCGGCGCGCCGGTGGTCGTTCAGTCGATGACCAACACCGACACGGCCGATATCGACCAGACAGTCGCGCAGGTCGCGGCGCTGCACCGCGCCGGCTCCGAGATCGTGCGCATCACCGTCGACCGCGATGAAAGTGCCGCCGCCGTGCCGCGCATTCATGAGCGGCTGCAGCGGCTTGGCATCAACGTGCCGCTGGTCGGCGATTTCCACTATATCGGACATAAGCTCCTGGCCGATCATCCGGCTTGCGCCGAGGCGCTGGCCAAGTACCGCATCAATCCCGGCAATGTCGGCTTCAAGGATAAGAAGGACCGGCAGTTCGCGGCGATCGTCGAGATGGCGATCAAACATGACAAACCGGTGCGCATCGGCGTCAACTGGGGCTCGCTTGACCAGGAGCTTCTGACGCGGCTGATGGACGACAACCAGGACAAGGGTTTCCCGCTGACGGCGCAGGAAGTGACGCGCGAGGCAATCGTGCAGTCGGCGATCCTGTCGGCCGAGATGGCCGAGGAAATTGGTCTTGGCCGCGAAAAAATCATCCTGTCGGCCAAGGTCAGCGGCGTGCAGGACCTGATCGCCGTCTACACCGAGCTTGCGACCCGTTCCAACCATGCGCTGCATCTCGGCCTCACCGAGGCCGGCATGGGCTCCAAAGGCATCGTCGCGTCTTCCGCGGCCATGGGCATCCTCTTGCAGCAAGGCATTGGCGATACCATCCGCATCTCGCTGACGCCGGAGCCCAATGGCGATCGCACCCGCGAGGTGCAGGTGTCGCAGGAACTGCTGCAGACCATGGGTTTCCGGCAGTTCGTGCCGATCGTCGCGGCCTGCCCGGGCTGCGGCCGCACCACCTCCACCGTGTTCCAGGAACTGGCGCAGAACATCCAGGCGGACCTGCGCAAGAACATGCCGGTGTGGCGGGAGAAATACCCGGGCGTCGAGAACCTCAAGGTCGCGGTGATGGGGTGCATCGTCAACGGTCCCGGTGAATCCAAGCATGCCGATATCGGCATTTCGCTGCCCGGCACCGGCGAGACGCCGACCGCGCCGGTCTTCGTCGACGGCAAGAAGGCGGCGACGCTGCGCGGGCCGTCGATCGCGGCGGATTTCGAGAAAATGGTCGCCGACTATATTGACCAGCGCTTCGGTCGGGGCGGCAAAGCCGCGGCAGAGTAAACCAGATGCGGCGTTTCCCGTGGGCGGCGCTGATACTCCTGTGTGGTATGGCCTGGTCGACGCTTGCCCAGGCCGATCCACCGCAATCGGCCAAGCAGCGGCTGATCGACAAGGTCTGTAACCTGATCCAGGCGCATGCCGACCAGAACGGCCTGCCCCGGGATTTCTTCGCCCGCCTGATCTGGAAGGAAAGCCGGTTCGATCCCAACGCCGTGAGCCCTGTCGGCGCCGAAGGCATTGCCCAGTTCATGCCGGGCACCGCCAAGATGCGGGGGCTGGAAAATTCCTTCGACATCAACCAGGCAATTCCGGCGTCAGCCAGATATCTCGCCGAAATGAAGGCCGGCTATGGCAATCTCGGTCTGGCGGCCGCTGCCTACAATGCCGGCGAGAGCCGGGTGTCGCGCTGGCTGAATTCCGGTGGCTTCCTGCCGATGGAGACGGAAAGCTATGTCTTCGACGTGATGGGCGAGCCGGTCGACAAGTTCACCGACCGGGCCTATGCCGGCAAAGTCGAGCCACTCGACGCCAAGCTGGATTTCGCGGTCGCCTGCCGCAAGCTGCCGGTGATCATGTCCAGAACCGTGGCGATGTCCTCAATCAATATCAAGCCATGGGGCATTCAGGTGGCGGGCAATTTCCGCCGCAGCGCCGCGATCAGCCAATGGCTCAGGGTACGGGGCCGTTTTCCGGCCCTGCTTGCCGGGCATGATCCGGTGGTCAGCCGAGTGCGTACGCCGATCGGCCGGCGCGGCATCTACGCGGTCCGGATCGGCGTCGACGACCGCGCCGCCGCCAATGTCATCTGCCAGAAACTGCAAAGCATCGGTGGCGCCTGCGTGGTGGTGCGCAACCGGTAGCCGAGGAGGGTTGGGCTGCACGGGGCACACGCCGTTGGAATGTGCCCATCGTATCCAGCAACGATTTCAGCTATAGCGGCGCCGGACCGGTGGGCTGGTCCGCCTTCGGCAGCTACAGGGACAGCGATGTTCGACGCGTACATTATCTGCGGCACGCCCAGAACCGGCAGCACCTTGCTGTGCAAACTGCTGGCGGCCACCAGAACGACCGGCGATCCACACTCATTCTATCGGCGGCAGGATGTGTCGGAGTGGGCCGAAGAATGGAACCTGCCGCCTCGCGACACGATGGGCGAGCTTGAATTCCAGCTTGCCTATCTCAATGCGGCGATCGATGCCGGCAAGGGTGGTACGGAAATCTTCGGTCTTCGCCTGATGCGAGAAAACCTGGACGAGCTTTCAGCGATCCTCGACCGGATTTTTCCGGGGCTTGTGTCGGACAAAGCGCGTTTCGAAAGGGCTTTCGGTCGCGTTCTCTACGTGCATCTGTCGCGTGAGAACAAGCTTGCGCAGGCTGTCTCCCTGGTCAAGGCGGAGCAGACCGGCCTTTGGCACGTCGCTTCCGATGGAACGGAGATCGAAAGGGTCGGATCGCCAGGAGAACCGCGGTACGATTTCCAGCGTATCAGGGACGAAGTCGCCGAGCTTGAGGCCTATGACGCAGCGTGGAACACATGGTTCGCCGAGCAAGACATAACGCCACTGCGGACTGGCTACGAGCGGCTTTCAAGCAGCCCGGCGGCGACACTGATTTCCATCTGTCAGGCCTTGGGCGTACAGTCGCCGAACGCCGGGGATGTGAAACCGGGTGTCGCGAAGCTCGCCGACGCGACAAGCCTCGACTGGATGCGACGCTACCATCTGGACGCAACCGTCTGACGCCGGACGGAGTTCAGGCCGTCTTGGCCACCACCGTCTCGCTTAGCCAGGTGCCGATCTTGGCGCCGAGGCGATCGGGCGAAACGGGCTTGGGCAGATAGTCGTCCATGCCGGCCTCGATGCACTTGTCGCGGTCGCCCTTCAGCGCATGCGCGGTGACGCCGATGATCGGGATGTGGCCACCCGACGACGCCTCGATCGCCCGAATGGCGCGTGTCGCCTCGTAGCCGTTCATTTCCGGCATCGAGACGTCCATCAGAACCAGCCTCGGATGCAGCGACCGGTACATCTCGACCGCGGTGCGGCCATTGCCTGCGATGCGGTAGCTCAAGCCCAGCCCATTGAGGATTTGGCCGAACACCATCTGGTTCACGTCATTGTCCTCGGCGATGAGGATGTCGATCGGGCTGTTCGGCGCGGCATTCGATTCCGGCACTGCCGCGATCGGCATGGCGGGGCCGCGGATAACCGTGAAGGCCGGCGGAGCCGGCTGAGGCATCGGTTGGATCGGTTCGCGAATGAAGTGCGCCTTGCCGACCTGCGAGCGCGCCTTCTGGATGACCGAGATGACGGTGCCGAGCAGGACCGCCGAGCGCGCCGGCTTGGTCAGATGCGCCGATATACCGAAGTCGATGATCATCTTGCCGAAATCGACCTGGTCGACCGAGGTCAGGATAACGACTGGGATGGTGGACAGCCGGCTGTCGGCGGCGATGGCCCGGGCGACATCGGCGCCGTTCATGCCGGGCATCTGATAATCGAGGATGATGCAGTCGACGCTGGCGCCGAGCTGGCAGGCGCGATCGAGGAAGGCGAGGCCAACCGCGCCGCTTTCGGCGGCGGCGCAGTCGAAGCTCCAGCTTCTGAGCTGTTCGAGCAGGATCTCGCGGTTGACCGGATTGTCGTCGATGACCAGCACACGCGCGCCGGTGACGTCGACCGGCACGATGGCGTCGCGCGCCTCGGCACGGTGGACCGGCAGCGGCACGGCGAACCAGAAGACGGAGCCGCGGCCGATCTCGCTCTCGACGCCGATCTTGCCGGCCATCAGGTCGACGAGGCGGGCGGCGATGGCGAGCCCAAGGCCGGTACCTTCGTGACGGCGGGTCGAGGAGCCATCGACCTGGGCGAACTTCTCGAACACGTTCTGCAATTTCTCGGCCGGGATGCCGATGCCGGTGTCCTCGACGCGCAGCTTGAGCTGGACGACGTCGTTGACGGTTTCGCCGCCGACATCGATCAGCACATGGCCCTTCTCGGTGAATTTCACCGCATTGCCGACCAGGTTGGTGACGATCTGCCGGAAGCGGCCGGCGTCGCCGACGACATAGGCCGGCAGCCTGGGGTCGACGCGCACGATAAGTTCCAGGTTCTTCTCGGCGACGCGCGCCGAGACAAGCGTCGCCACGTCCTCCACCGCTTCCGAGAGGCGGAAGGGGGCGGGGTCGAGCGTCAACTGCCCGGCATTGATCTTCGAGAAGTCGAGGATGTCGTTGATGATGGTGAGCAGCGCGTTGCCCGACTTGACGATAACGTCGGTGAACGTCTTCTGGCGCGGGTTGAGCTCGGTCTTGGCCAGCAATTCGGCCATGCCGAGCACGCCGTTCATCGGTGTGCGGATCTCGTGGCTCATATTGGCCAGGAATTCCGACTTGGCGCGGTCGGCGGCCTCAGCCTTGAACAAGGATTCGGCCGACTGGGCAAAGGCGCGACGGATCGCCTGTTCCATCGGGCGGAAGATCCAGAAAGCGACGATGCCAAGGACGGCAAACAACAGGCCGCTTGCCCACAAAAGCAGCCGGTCGCTGGAGGCATCCGCCTGATGGCGTTCGTCGTCCATCGCGGTGCGGACACGCACCAGCATGGGCTGAACGAACAGGTCGTTCTGGTTGCGGATCTCGCGAGTGCTCCATTCATCGGTCTTTTGCGCCACCGACATCAGGTTGAAGTTGCGAACCATGTCACGCGGCGACCAGAACAGGTCGCCATTGACCGAAGCGGCCGCGAGCTCGCTGACGGTCTTGGCCGACAGGCGCGGGCGGATCGCGGCGAGCTGGGCGGTCAGTGTCTCGATCTCGCCGGTCAGCCGCTCGGAATGGTCGCGCGCCGAAGCCGTCAGCGAATCGCGCGTCTCGATCCGCCAGGCGGAACTGGTTGTCTCGGCGAAGCTGGTGGCGTTGCGCAGATCGCGGGTGAAAATGACGAGATTGCTGCTCAGCGCATCGATTTCATGGCGCAAGGAATTGACGCGATTGAGCGCAACCATGATGGCGGCTGAAGCCAGCGCGAAAACCAACAATCCTGAAAGATAACGTATCCGGACGGACCGGATAAAGGAAGAATATTCCGGCATGCGCAACCCCAACACATACGCATCATTCTAAGGATTGGGATTACGCTTCATTTACATTAAGATTTCGTTGGTGGACCGCAGGTGCACCGCGCAACCGACATGAGCCTGCCGTCAGCTGTTGCGGGTTGCGACGAAGATCGCTGCGGCCTTCAGCAGGGCAGCCTTTTCGCCATAGGGCTCGAGCAGCGCGTGCGCCTGGCCGACGAGGCCGTCGAGCTGCTTGCGTGCCCAATCCGCGCCGTGCAGGGCCACCAGCGTACCCTTGCCCGCGGCGGCATCCTTGCCGGTCGCCTTGCCCATCTGCTCGGCGTCGGCCGTCAGATCCAGCAGGTCGTCGGCGAGCTGGAAGGCCAAGCCGATCGCCGAACCGAACTCGGCAAGCCTTTCCAGGTCATCCGACTGTGCGCCGGCCAGGATCGCACCCGCCTCGCAGGCGAAGCGGATCAGCGCGCCAGTCTTCATCGCCTGCAGTGTTATGATGCCGGCCTCGTCCGGTCGCACTTGCTCGGCTTCGAGGTCTAGCTTCTGGCCGCCGACCATCCCACCGGCCCCGGCGGCGCGGGCGAGCGCCAGCACCAGGGCTGCGCGCCGTTCGGCCGGCAGCGCCGTCGCTTCGCCGGCGATGATGTCGAAGGCCAGAGTCAGCAAGGCGTCGCCCGCCAGGATGGCGGTGGCTTCGTCAAAGGCCTTGTGCACGGTCGGCTGGCCGCGGCGCAGGTCATCGTCGTCCATCGCCGGCAGGTCATCGTGGATCAGCGAATAGCAATGCACGCATTCGAGTGCCGCCGCGACGCGCAACGCCGCTTCGCCATCGGCGGAAAACAGGGCGGCACTTTCCATGACCAGGAAGGGGCGCAGGCGCTTGCCGCCGTTCAACACGCCATGGCGCATCGCCGCCATCAGACGATCGGGCCGAGCGATCTCACCCGAAAGCGGGCGATCGTCGAGCAAGCGACGCAGCATCACCTCGACGGCGGCCGCGCGCCTGATGAGCGCCATTTCGAACGCCATTTCGTCGTCATTCGTCATGGCCGGGACCGGTAGCCGACACTCAGACGTTGCGCAAGAAGGCAAGCGCCATTATGCCGGGGCGGTAAGAGCCCGTTTGGAAACTCATCTCCTGCGGTCATCTGAAGGCGTTTTCCGCGCTTCCGGTGTTCACGTACTCGAATGTACGCTCCGCTCCGGTTCTCGAAAACACCCTCACATGACTCACGGGAGCCAGTTTCAAAGCGAGTTCTCTGGCATGGGTTGGGCGGCTTGGCGGAACCGATCGTCGATCATGAGACCGAAAAGCTGGACATGGCGACGAGATCGCGAGGCGTGAGCCGCAGCAGTCTCAGGCGCTGGGTCCGGCGCGGCATCGTCGTGGCCGCCGTGCTGGCGCTCATCCCGGTGGTGCTGACCTTTCTCTACCTACCGTCCTTCGTGCACCCAGTGTCGACGCTGATGCTGAAGGACCTTGCGACCTTTTCCGGCTACGACCGGCGCTGGGTGTCGATCGATGATGTCGCGCCGGTGCTCGCCCATTCGGTCATCATGTCGGAGGACGGGCAGTTCTGCTTTCATCGCGGCGTCGATCTCGGCGAGCTCAGGGGGGTCGTCGACGATGCGCTGGCCGGCGAGGCGACGCGCGGCGCCTCGACCATCACCATGCAGACGGTGAAGAACCTCTTCCTGTGGTCGCGGCCGCTGGGCTCGGTGCGCAAGGTCGTCGAACTGCCGCTGGCCGTCTATTTCGACGCGGTGATGTCGAAGCGGCGCATTATGGAGATCTATCTCAACATCGCCGAGTGGGGGCCCGGCATCTACGGCATCGAGGCTGCGGCGCGGCACCATTTCGGCATTTCGGCAAAGCAGCTGTCCAGACGGCAGGCGGCCCTTCTCGCCGTCACGCTGCCCAATCCGATCGCCCGCAATCCGGCAAAACCAGGGCCGGGCTTGAGAAGGCTCGCCAATCTGATCGAGCGGCGCGCCGGCCGCTCCGGCGCCTATGTCGGTTGCCTGGACTAGCCGGTATAAAAAAGATTCACCGCGGTGCTGGCCAAAACGGTGTCAGGCGTGTATAGGCACCCGACTTTCTCAGATTTAGGCCCCGACATGGCCCTTTCACGAGGGCGGGCGGGGCTTTTGACCATGTAGTGGAGCATATCCATGGCCGTTCCGAAACGCAAAACCTCTCCGTCCAAGCGCGGCATGCGCCGCTCGGCCGACGCCCTCAAGGCCCCGACCTATGTCGAGGACAAGAACTCCGGCGAAATGCGCCGCCCGCACCACATCGACCTGAAGACCGGCATGTATCGCGGTCGCCAGGTGCTGACGCCCAAGGAAAGCTGAGACCAGCTTTTCCCAAGCAACCGAGTTACAAAAGACCGGCTTCTGGCCGGTCTTTTTGCGTTTTGGCCTTGCCGTGCGCGCCGGCTACTTCAAGCGCTGAGCTTTCGTCTCTCGATTTTCATGTCGGCCGGGCAACCGGCTGACATGGTTGTTGCATCCGGTATTCGACCGTGTTTGCGGCCGCGCACGAAAAATCTTGACGCCGTGCCTGTGGGGCATTCTACAGAAGGTGCCCCCATATGGAGACGCCAGATGTTCGGTGCCGTCCCGCTTTTGATCGTGCCTTTCGTGCTCTACAATCTCGGCCTGCTCGGTATATTCGGCGGCGGCGACGATCCGTGGGCGAGCGAGATGTTCTCGTTCCGCATGATGTCGGGCGGGGTGTTCTCGATGACGCTCGGCGACCTGATCGTGCTGATCGGGCTGATTTTTCTGTTCCTTGAAATGGTGAAGTCGGCGCGCACGACCACCGCCTCGATCATGGACCATCTGTTGTCGACGCTTGTCTTCGTTGCTTTCCTGGTCGAGTTTCTGCTGGTGAAGGGTGCCGCGCACTCCATCTTCTTCACGCTGCTGATCATCGCGCTGTTCGATGTGCTGGCCGGGTTCGCGGTGTCGATGCGGTCGGCCAGCCGCGACATCAATTTGAGTTAGACCGGAACCTCAGCCCGGATCGGCGGCGAAGCCGGCGGCTTCGATGCCGGCAATCGCGGCCGCCTCGTCATTGTCAGACGTGTCGCCGGAAATGCCGACAGCGCCGATGACACTGCCTGCCTTGTCGCGGATCAGCACGCCGCCGACGACCGGCAGCACGCGTCCACCCGACACGTCGGAAATGCCGGCAACCAGATGCGGGCGCTCCTTGGCGAAGGCCTCGACCCTGCGCGAGCCCATGCCGATCGCCAGCGCGCCATAAGCCTTGCCGGCCGACATTTGCGGGCGCAGGAACGAGGCGCCGTCCTGGCGCTGGAAGGCGACCAGGTGCCCGCCGGCGTCGAGCACCGAGACGCCGAGCGGCTTGAGCTTGAGGTCGGCGCCCTTGGCGAAGGCGGCATTGATGATCTCGACGGCTTTTTCGAGCGACAGAGCGGTCATGGCAATCTCCTGTTGAACAGCCCAATCATCGCCGGCCAGCCGGACCAGGCAATCCCGCTTTCGGTTGAAATTGCTTCCCGCGCAGCAGCGGGACGAAGGCGTGCCTGTCGGATGCGTTACGACCGCTCGATCCAGGACGAGGCATTGGCGGAGAGACGGGGCTATTTTTTCTTGGCGCGGGCCGGCTTCTTGGCAGGTGCGGCAGGCGCGTTGGCTAGATCTTCGGCTTCCTTGGCCAGCCGCAGCGCCCGCAGCTTGTCGGTCTTGGCCTTGCGGGCATCGCTCTCGGCGACGTATTCGGCCATGGCTTTCTGCCGGACCGTCGCCGCCTCTTCCTGCTTCTTGAAGCGCAGATCGGCACGCGCGCGGGCAGTGTCCCTAGAGTTCTCAACCAAGAGCGTATCCAATCCCGTGAAGTGTGATTTCCGTCCTTTGTAGCAGAGCCGGCCTTTCAACGGGGAAAATAGTTGGTCAGACGGCCGGGCTGGCGTTGCGGGGCTTTTCAGCAACCACCGCTTCATAGGCGGCCTGCAGCGTCGCGCGGACAGAGGAGCCGGGCGCTGTGTCGAGGGGGGTGCCGAGATGCTCATGGCGCAATTCGTCCATGAATTTCTCCCACATTGGAGGTCCGCCCTTTTCCAGGAGTTCGGCGCGGATCGAGAGTTCCTCGCTTGTCGGCAGCCAGACGCGGCCCCAGGCGCCGAGATGGGCCAGGATGGGCACCAGCGTGATGGCCATCTCGGTCAGGCTGTAGATCGCCTTCTGCTTATGACTGGGGTCGTCCGCCTTGGTCAGCATGCCGAGCTCCATCAGCCGCTTCAAACGGTCGGCGAGGATGTTGGAGGCGATACCCTCCATCGAGCCGTTGAGCAGCTCGCGAAAATGGCGCCTGCCGCCGAAAATCATGTCGCGCAGGATGATCAGGCTCCAGCGGTCGCCGAACACCTCGAGTGAAAGGTTGATCGGGCAGCCGGACCGGCGATCGAGGGTCATTCCATTTTCTCCGCAAAACCGGTTGCATTATCGTATCGGTTTTATTATCGTGCAACCGATTGCAAAATGCAAGCAGATGAGGAGGCCATGAAATGACGAGCAAAGACCGTCCCGAGATCGTATCCGAAGCGTTTGGCGATCCGGCGGATCCGGCGCTGCTGCTGATCATGGGCGCGATGGCCTCGATGCTGTGGTGGCCGGAGGCGTTTTGCCGGACGCTCGCGAATGCCGGCCTTTACGTGATCCGCTACGACAATCGCGATACCGGCCGGTCGACCAAATATCTGGTGGGACAGCCGCCCTACACTTTCGACGACATGGCTGACGACGCGATAGCCGTTCTCGACAGTTACGGCATCGGCAAGGCGCATGTCGCGGGCATGTCGATGGGCGGCATGATCGCGCATCTCGTCGCGCTCCGGCACCCTTCGCGCGTCGCTTCGCTGACCGTGATCAGCAGTTCGCCCGTGGGGACCGACACGTCGCATCTGCCGCAAACGACCGACGCCTATATGGAGCATTCGGCCGATGGGGCCAAAGTCGACTGGGCGGACCGCCGCCAGGTCATCGACTTCATGGTCAGCGATGCACGCGCGATCGCCAGCACCGCGCATCCGTTCGACGAGGCCGGGATGAGGGCGTTCATCGAGCGGGATTATACCAGGTCCGGCGGCTTGCTCAGCGCCACCAATCATTTCATGCTCAAGGGCAATGACCAATGGAAGGGTCGCCTGCACGAACTGGCGGTGCCGCTTCTGGTCATCCACGGCACGTCGGATCCGATCTTTCCGGTCGAGCATGGCGAGGCCTTGGCCCAAGCAGTTGCCGGCGCGAAACTCCTTCGTGTCGAAGGCGGCGGTCACGAACTGCATCCGGATGACTGGCCTGATATAGAAGCCGCCATTGTCGAGCATGTCCGATCCAGCTGAGACTTCGTGGGCGAGCCTTGACGAGCGAGGCCTGCCGCATAGTTAAGTAAATGCTTCAGTGTTTCCACAGAACAGATGAGCACAAGAATGTCCCTGACGCTGCATTTCCATCCGCTGGCCTCCTTTTGCTGGAAGCCGCTGATCGCGCTCTACGAGAACGCCACGCCTTTTGCGCCCGTCATCGTCGACCTAGGCGATGAGCAATCGCGCGCGGCCTTTCTGAAGGTTTCGCCGACCGGCAAGATGCCGGCGCTGCGCGACGACGCGCGTGACCGGACGGTGCTGGAATCGACCATCGTCGTGGAATATCTGGCCGCGCACTATCCGGGACCGATTGACCTCGTTCCCGAAGGCATCGACCTGGCGCTGGCGGTCCGCCAGGCTGACCGCTTCTATGATTTCTATGTGCAGGAGCCGATGCAGAAGATCGTCGGCGACAGGTTGCGGCCCCAGGACAAGACCGATCCATTCGGTGTCGAGCAGGCACGGAGCCAGCTGCGCAATTCCTACGCCATCATCGAACGGGAGATGCTGTCGAGGGAATGGGCTGTGGGCGATATCTTCACCATGGCCGATTGCGCGGCGTCTCCGGCGCTCTTCTATGCCAACAAGGTCGAGCCGTTCGGCGACAGCTATCCCGCCGTGAAGCGCTATCACGACCGCCTGCTGCAGCGCGCCGCCTTCACCAGGGTGATCGAGGAGGCGCAGCCTTACTTCAAGTTCTTTCCCTACAACAACGGCTGATCGCGATGCTGCACGATCCCGCCCAACTCGACCTGATGTTCCAGGCGCTCGCCGATCCGGCGCGGCGGCAGATGGTCGACCGGCTATCACGCGGCCCGGCGTCGGTGAGCCAGTTGGCCGAGCCGCTGGCGATGTCGCTGTCGGCGGTCGTCCAGCACCTCAATCTCCTGGAGGCGAGCGGCCTCGTGCGCACGCAAAAGGTCGGACGGGTGCGCACCTGCCAGATCGAGCCGAAGGCGCTGCGCGCGGCCGAACACTGGATCAACGAGCGGCGCCTCTCATGGGAACGCCGGCTGGATCGGCTCGGCGATTTTCTTGCGGAGAATTGAAGAGGAGCATGCCATGTCAAAGAGCAAATCCGACCTGGTCCGCGGCTATTTCGCGGCCTTTCAGGCCAGCGACCGCGCCGTCATGGAGGCGACCCTTGCCGACGATTTCACCTTCACCAGCCCCTATGACGACGCCATCGATCGCAAGGCCTATTTCGAGCGCTGCTGGCCGAACGGCAAGCTTTTCCGGTCGATGACGATCGAGCGGATCTGCGAAGACGGCAATGACGTGTTCGTCCGATACAGCTGCGAGACGCTTGAAGGAAAGACCTTTCGCAACACCGAGCTGCATTCGTTTCGCGGCGACCAGTTGCGCAGCGTCGAGGTCTATTTCGGCGCCAGCTATCGCGGTGGCGCCTTCATTCCGCAGAATCCATCAAGCTGACCAACGAGGACCCAACCGTGGCCGAACGTTCCGTCGTTCATTCCACTTTTGTCATCGAGCGCTTCTATCCGGCCGCGCCGGCGAAAGTCTTCTTCGCGCTTAGCAACCCTGACGCCAAGCGACAATGGTTCACCGATCCAGACAATCCCATGCCTGGCCGCTTCGAGATGGACTTTCGCGTCGGCGGCAAGGAGATCAACGCTGGTGGGCCAAAGGATGGGCCGATCCATGTCTACACTGCCACCTACTGGGATATCGTGCCCGACCAGCGCATCGTCTACAGCTACGACATGCTGTTCGGCGATATCAGAATCTCGGTGTCGCTGGCCACGATCGAATTTTTTGCCGAAGACAAGGGCACGCGCCTGGTGCTGACCGAGCAGGGCGCTTTCCTCGATGGCCATGACACGTCCGGCACACGCGAGCATGGGACCGGGGTGTTGCTCGATCTGCTCGGCAAGTTTTTGCGGATGGAAACCTGATCGTTGTGGCTGCTGATCGAAGAAGATCAGGCTTCCCAGAATTGGTCGAGCCAGATGTTGAGTCTGAGGAAGCCGGCATTGCTCACCGTATAGACACGCCGCGTGCCTTCAGCCTTGGCATTGACCAGCCCGGCGTCGAGCAACACTTTCAGATGCTGTGATACCGCCGGGCGGGAGACTGGCAGCCCGGCCGCCAATTCGTTGACGGTCTTCGGACCGCGTCGAAGTTCTTCCAGAAGATGGCGCCGATTGGGATCGGCGATCGCCATGAAGGCGTCGGAAAACATCATGTCTCATTTGTGAGGCAAAGTTTTTCAAATCTCAACTGTTTGCTTCTGCTTTTCTTCTCGGATCGAGCCGCAATGCTTCGGGGGTCACCGAACGGTCGGCCGGCTGCGTCTTGAAGGCATCGCGATCTCCGATCGGCACCGGCGCGCGGCGGCTGATGCGCAGCA
Source organism: Mesorhizobium sp. B2-5-7 (assembly GCF_006440875.1). NCBI lineage: Bacteria > Pseudomonadati > Pseudomonadota > Alphaproteobacteria > Hyphomicrobiales > Phyllobacteriaceae > Mesorhizobium > Mesorhizobium sp. B2-5-7. The sequence goes on from NZ_VFUO01000002.1 coordinate 415,636, forward strand.
GCGTGTAGCCGGCCAGCGACAGATGCGCGAAGGCTGTCGCCAGGAACAGGCCCTCCGGGCGCATCCAGCCCATCAGGGCGGCGGCCAGCAACGGCCCGATCATGGTGCCGAAGCCGTAAAGCAGCAGCAGCCCGCCCGACACCTTGACGAAATCCTCGGCACTGGCGTGGTCGTTGGCATGCGCCACGGCGATCGAATAGAGCGTGTAGGCGAAAGCGCCGTAGGCGGCGGTGAAGACGAGGACGAAGACCGCCGAGCGCGGCTCGAACAGGAAGATGAGCAGCGCAAACAGCGCCGCGCCGAAGGCGGCACCGGCCAGCACGAAACGCCGGTCGGTCTTGTCGGAGAGGCGCCCGGCCGGAAGTTGCATGGCGGCGCCGGCGACGACCACCAGGCTCATCATCAAGGCGATCTCGGCGGTGGAGATTCCGATGCGGGCGCCGTAGACGGCGCCGAGCGTGCCCCAGGCGCCATTGGCGATGCCGATCAAAAGGCAAGCGATCGCCGACACCGGCGAGTTGGCGTAGAGTCCCTTGACGTCGAGCTTGACGTCCTGCAGCGGCTTGGGATGCGAGGCGGTCGACACGGCGGTCGGGATCAGTGACAGGCAAAACAGGATGCCGGTGATCATGAACAACGACGCCGATTTCACGTCGCCGCCGGCGACGATCATCTGGCCGCCCATGATCGAGGCATAGGTGACCATCATGTAAAGGCCGAAGACGGTGCCGCGGTTCTCGTTGGTGGCCTTTTCGTTCAGCCAGCTCTCGATGACCATGAAGGCGCCGGCCATGGTGAAGCCGGTGAAGGCACGCAGCAGGATCCAGACATATTCATCTATGACCAGGCCCGTCAGCAGCGCCACGATGGCGCCGGACGCAGCAAAGGCGCCGAAGGCGCGCACATGTCCGGCGCGGCGCACGATGCGCGGCGCAAAGAAACAGCCGGTGACGAAGCCGCCGGCCCAAGCCGTGCCCATCAGGCCGAGCGAAGCGGTCGAGAACCCTTCCACCTGGCCGCGCAAGGGCAGCAGCAGCCCGTGCAGTCCCGATGCAGCCAGAAGAAAGGCGGTGCCGCGAAGCAGGGAAAGGATCGGTCTGTAGGCTGCGAGCATTTTTTGATCCGGCTGGGGACTGGGCGGGACGCAGGTTTAAAGGCAGTCGCATTCGGTTTTCGGCGGCGGGCGGTTACCTCAGCGAACTTATCCGCGACGGAACAGCGCCTCGGCAGCCGACTTGGTGGTGTCCTTGGTCTTGAGTTCGGCCTCCAGCCGGGCGATCTCGTCGCGCAGGATGCCGATGCGCTCGGACAGTTCACCGACGGAAAGCAGCGACAGGTCTTGCCCGATCTCGTGCGGACGTGCCTTCTTCTTGGGTTCGTCGTCGAAGATCGCCATGGCTGCTCCTCCTCCGCCAGACCAGATTGGCCATTTGCCTGATTTGGCAATGAGCATACATAGGGCAAGGGCGTCGATGCAAACAGCCGGTAAGAGTGCGGCGAGGAAAGACGGAAAACTTCATGGCGAGCGGACAGAAAATTCCGGCACGGATGACGGCGATCGCTATCTCGGAGCCGGGTGGCCCACGGGTGCTGAAACCGGAAACGCGCGACGTACCGCAGCCCGGCCCCGGCGAAATCCTGATCAAGGTGCATGCCGCCGGCGTCAACCGGCCGGACGTGCAGCAGCGCAAGGGGGCCTACCCGCCTCCGCCCGGTGCATCGGACCTGCCGGGCCTCGAGGTGTCGGGAGAAGTGGCGGCCCTTGGCGACCAGATATCGCGCTGGCGCATCGGGGACCGGGTCTGCGCGCTGACGCCCGGCGGCGGCTATGCCGAATATGTCAGGGTTCATGCAGGCAGCGTTCTGCCACTGCCGGCGGGCTTCACCCACACGGAAGCGGCGGCGGTGCCGGAAAACTATTTCACCGTCTGGCACAATGTGTTCGAACGCGGCGGCCTGAAGAAGGGTGAGACACTGCTCGTCCATGGCGGCTCGTCCGGCATCGGCACCACGGCGATCCAGCTCGCCTCGGCCTTCGGCGCTTATGTGATCACCACCGCCGGATCCCAGGAGAAATGCGACGCCTGCCTGAAGATCGGAGCCGACCGTGCGATCAATTACCGCGAGCAGGATTTCGTCACCGCGGTCAAGGAGGTGACCGAAGGCCGAGGCGCCAACGTCATCCTCGACATGGTCGGCGGCGACTATGTCCAGCGAAACTACGAGGCCGCCGCTGTCGAGGGCCGGATCGTGCAGATCGCGGTTCAGGCAGGCGCTGTCGCCAGTGCCGATTTTTCCAAGGTCATGGTCAAGCGGCTGACCCATACGGGCTCGACGCTCAGGCCGCGCACAGTCGAATTCAAGGCGGCGATCGCGGCGGCGCTGGAGGCACAGGTGTGGCCTCTGCTGGGCACGCGCAAGGTGGCACCGGTGATGGACATGATCTACCCGCTTACCGACGCATGGCGCGCGCATGAGCGGATGGAGGAGGGGGAGCATATCGGCAAGATCGTGCTCGACGTCGGCTAGGACGCCAGCATTTTCGGCTCGGCCCGACCGGATCTCGACACGGTCTGGCCAGCGTCCTTCGCCCCTGCCTACAAGATGAACAGAAGCTTAATGGTGCAATGCAGCATTTGCATCATTGCTATGCAAAATCGGCTGTTCAAGTCCCGCCCGATGATCACTATTTGAGCATCATCGAAACGAACCCAATTCAGGAGGACTACCATGAACCCGATCCGTGCTTTCCGTAACTGGCGCATGTACAACGAGACCGTTCGCGAACTGAACCGCCTCAACGCCCGTCAGCTCAGCGACCTCGGCATCAACCGCGGCGACATCGAGCGGATCGCCCGTCAGGCGATCTGATTGCAAGCGCGACCCGCCGCAAGGCAGGGTTGCAATGCAGAGCCGCCGCAGACGCTTGTCGTCGCCGGTTCCAAACCCGCTGGACCCTGTCCGGCGGGTTTTGTCTTTTGGGGGGATTGGATTCATCTCGGCTTCGGCGTGATATGCCATGGCGATCCGCGGCAAATGCGGCGGCAGGGTTTGGACCGCCGTGGCAAACGTTAGCCGTCACCGCGTGCCTTGGTTGGCCACGTCGTTCCCAGCTCTTCCAAAAACGTTGCGAAACGACCTGAGAGCAGTTATACAGGCCGCGAATTTCCCATTTTGGTGGCTCTAAACCACCGCCCGCGCGGGAACGCGGGCGAACGAGAAGGATTTGCACATGGCCAATACGCTGCTTATGCCCAAGGCGACCGCCGTCTGGCTGGTCGACAACACCGCGCTTTCCTTTGAGCAGATCGCGCAGTTCTGCGGGCTGCATCCGCTCGAGGTCAAGGCGATCGCCGACGGAGAATCAGCGCAAGGCATCAAGGGCATGGATCCGATCATGACCGGCCAGCTGACCCGCGACGAGATCGCGCGCGCCGAGAAGGATCCGAACCAGCGCCTGAAGCTTTCCGACCCCAAGGTGCGGGTACCCGAATCCAAGCGCAAGGGTCCGCGCTATACGCCGCTGTCGAAACGTCAGGACCGGCCGAACGCCATCCTGTGGCTGGTGCGCAATCATCCCGAACTGAAGGACGCGCAGATTTCGCGCCTCGTCGGCACCACCAAGTCGACGATCGAGCAGATCCGCGAACGCAAGCACTGGAATTCCGCCAATCTGCAGCCGATGGACCCGGTGACGCTGGGTCTCGCCTCGCAGATCGACCTCGACATGGAAGTCAACCGCGCCTCGCGGGGCCGCGAGCAGGCGCAGCCGGTCGGCGACACGCTGCTGCCGGCGGCATTGACCGAGCGGTTGGTGCCTGCACCGGAGAAGCCGAAGGATGAGGACGCGGAGCTCGATGCAAACGCCGTCTTCGCCAAGCTGTCGGCGCTGAAGTCGAAGGACACCGATACGGACGACGAGGAATAGACTTTTCGCCAACGCAACAAAATAGCCCGCTTCGAGCGGGCTATTTTGTGCGGCTCGGCCAGTCTCAGCTTCGCGCCGCGCGGTCGGGCGCCATGCCGTAGTCCTCGCTGCGCTCCACCGCCCGGTAGAAATCGGCAAGCTGCTTGCCGCGCTCCGGCTTGAAGATTCGGCCGGCGATGACCACGGAGGCAATGCGGTCGATGCGGAAGGCGCGGAAATCATCGCGCATCTCGCACCAGGCGACCAGTGTCCATACCTTGCCCCAGAACCACAGGCCTAGCGGCCTGATATCGCGCGCGGTGCCGCGGCCGGCTTCGTCCGAGTAGTCGATGGTCAGCACCTGGCGCTTTTCGACCGCGCGCTCGATCAGGTCGATCGCCTCGCGGGCGGCATCGCTGACCACCCACATCGGCGTGTGGATCTCGGTGCGGGCGATGCGGTCCTTCTCGGCATCGGGCAGCACGGCACCGATCTTGACCAGTGCCTCGTCGGCGGCCCGCGCCATGGCGGCGCCGCCAAAGGCGCGCACCATGCGGGCGCCGGCCACCAGCGCCACGATCTCGTCACGCGTGAACATCAGCGGCGGAAGGTCGAAACCCTCCCTCATCATGTAGCCAACGCCAGCCTCGCCGTCGATCGGCACCCCAGTCGACTGCAGGTCGGCTATGTCGCGGTAAATGGTTCGCTCGGAAACCTCGAGCCATGTGCCGAGCTTCTGGGCGGTGACAAGGCGGCCACCACGCAGATGCTGCACGATCTGAAAGAGCCTGTCGGCGCGGCGCATCGTTTGCTTCCCCAGTGTTTTTCCCATGCATGCCGTGGCTCCCTGACCGGATCCACTTCCACATGACATGCATTACGGTTTCAGCCCTTCGCGCTTGCGCTGCGCGGCGACGAATTCCGCGCCGAAGGACAGTTTCCTCGTTGTCGGCGTCTTCGCATCGAGAACGCGCCAGAAGGGAGCCACGTCGCTGAGCGTCATGCCGCGCTCGAGATCCTCCTTGGCAGCCTCGGCGACCGTACGCGGATGATAGCCCATGGTGACCGGGCATGTCACTTCGGCGCCATGCTCGATGGCAAGGGCCGTGCGCGGCGTGGGCTTCACGCCGTTGATGCCAGGCGCTTTCAGCCTGTCGTTCCAGTTTTTCATCGATCGTCCTCGGCCGGCCAGGCGCATTGTCCCACCATCGCACGCACCTCCTGACAGCATGCTGTCAGGAGGCTTCAGCATACTCCTTGGCGAACAGCGTCCGCATCCGCGCGAGTTCGCTGCCTTTTTCCGGGTAGAGCGTCTGCAGGAAGGCAAGGGCGAAAGTGCCGGGCGCCGAACCTGGCGCGGACACGATTTTGCCGTCGGCCACGGCATGTGGCACATCCTGATAATTGCCGTCGCCGGCATAGCCGGACTCGTGACGGCTAATCCAGTCACGGCCATTGCTGGTATGTCTGGCGTTCTCGAACATGCCGGCTCGGGCCAGCGCCAGCGTTCCCGCACAGATGCCACCAACGATACCGCCGCGCGATGCGACAGCCATCAGCAGTTCGGCAGCATCCGGCGGCGCCGTGTCCGCCCAGTGGTCGGAACCGATGACCGCCACGGCATCGAGATCGGTATTCTCATTGATGCTGGCCGAGCGGTCTGGCGTCAGCTTAAAACCGCTGATTCCGGTCACCGGCTTGCCGTCGGGCGTCAGCGACACGGCGCGAGCGCCGAACCATTCGACCGCCGAGGCCGCCAGCAGCCCATATTCCCAGTCGGCAAAACCTTCGATGAACAGAAAGCCGATTGTCTTCTGATCGGACATGAGCTCGCTCCATCCCTCGCGCGCCGGACTTGATATCTGGGTGCTGACGCGTGAGCATCCAACCGCTGCGTTGAAAATTTTCGTCTCAATTGCCGTGATGTCGACGCTCGGCATACATGTCCGGCCAGCCGATATCCTTGCGAATGTCTGCGGGCAGCGCGTTCATGAACCGCTGGGTCCGGATCTCGTTGCGCATCGTGCGGATCTTGCCGACATAATGCTGCATGCCGCGCAGAATGGTAAAACCGTTCATGACCAATCTCCTCTCTCTAACCGGAGACACTATCGCACACCCCTCCTGACAGCAGTCTGTCAGGAGGATGGCAGGTCGTGTGGCGACTGTTCCGTTCTTGTCGTGACGGGTCGCGCGAGCGCGGATTGTTCACTAAGGAAGGGTTAATCGAGGCAGTATTGTTCATAGCTTGGCGACGAACTGTCGGGACAGGCGGCCTTCAGCGAAGTGACCGGAGTTCTGATATGAAAGGAGAAAATTCTTCCCCAAAAACAGGGAGACCACCATGAGCTTGCAACTGACAGGAATTCACCACCTGACCGCCATCACCGCCAATGCGCCCGGCAATCTTCACTTCTACACGAAGGTGCTGGGGCTGCGGCTGGTCAAGAAGACAGTGAACCAGGACGATACCTCGGCCTACCACCTCTTTTATGCCGACGGCGAGGCAACGCCGGGTACCGACCTCACCTTCTTCGACTGGCCGATCGGCCGCGAACGGCGCGGCACACACAGCATCGCGCGGACTAGCCTCAGGGTCGGCAGCCAGGAGAGCCTTGGCTGGTGGAAGCAGCACCTTGCCAGCGAGGGCATCGTGACAGGAGAGATTGCCGATGTCGGCGGCTACAAGTCACTGGATTTCGAGGACCCCGAAGGCCAGCGCCTGCGGCTCGTCAGCGATGGCGGCAAGGGCGGCAGCCATCCCTGGGCGCAAAGCCCGGTGCCGGCCGAGCATCAGATCCGCGGACTGGGGCCGATCGTTATCAGTGTTCCCGACATCACCAACACCGAGGCGGTGCTGGCCGGGGTGATGAACATGCGCAAGGTCCGCGACTATGCCTCGCCTGATGGCGAGGGCCAGGTCCACGTCTTCGAAATGGGCGCGGGCGGGCCGGCGGCGGAGCTTCATGTGGCCGTGCAGCCCGGGCTGGCACCCGCAAGGCAAGGCGCCGGTGCGGTTCACCATGTCGCCTTCAGGGCGCCAGACGAGGAGACGCTGCATCAGTGGATGGCGCGCCTGGCGGAATCCCGGCTGCCGTCAAGCGGCGAGGTCGAGCGCTACTACTTCCGCTCGCTCTATTTCCGTGAGCCGAACGGCATCCTATTCGAGATTGCCACCGACGGGCCAGGGTTCACCGCCGACGAGCCGCTGGAGACGCTGGGCGAAAGCCTTGCCCTGCCGCCGTTCCTGGAGGCAAAACGCGCATCGATCGAGGCTGGCCTCAAGCCGCTGAAGTAGATTGCTGCGCGGTCAAGGCGTGCGTCGCGTTCCGCTTCGGGTTCGCGGCGCCTTTTCTTTCCCGGAGACCGAACGAACCGCTTTGACAGGCGCAAGCGTTGCTGGTCAAAGGCAGCATGACGAAACTCCTCGCCCTTGTCATCGTCGGGTTCATGGTCATTCAGCTCATCAAGCCGCTCGGCTGGCCGGGGCTCAGGCGCCGCGGCGATTTCTGGAAATTGGCATTGCTCGCCATGGCGGCGATCTCACTGGCGGCCGTGCTCGGGCACTTGACATAGGGCCTGGCGACAGCTGCGGTCGCTCTTCAGCCGGCAAGCACTGGGCCGACGAGATGTTCCGCCCAGGCCCGGTAGCCGGCCTCCGAGGCATGAAACCCGTCGGAAGCAAAACCGGCCTCGGGGTTGGTGATCGGCAGGCGCGGCGCCGGCACCGCGCCGCGCTCCAGGCAGAGGCGCTCGCCCATCCGGTTCATCGCGGTGGCGCGGATCTCGAGGATCTTGCCGAGCAGCGATGGCATGGCTGGTGCACGCGTGAACTCCAGCACCGGCGACCATACCACGCGCGCCTCCGGCCATTTGGCGCGCAGCGCGTAGAGGAGGCCGCCGAACTCCTTCTTGAAGCGCGGCACGGAATGAAAATTCTTGGTGTCGTTGGTGCCGATGGCGAGCACGATATGCGTCCACGGATCAGCCGACAGATTGGGCAGGACATGGTCGCGGATCTGACCAGATGTCGCCGAATTGAAGCCGGCGGCACGCCAGCGCACAGCGCCGCCGGTGCGCTGCGCAATCATGACGGCAAGCTGCGCGGCAAGCCCGTTTTCGGAATTGCCGATGCCGACCGAGGCGGCGGAGGAATCGCCCAGCACCAACAGCGAGATCGCCGGAGCCTCGCCCGAGATCTCGTGCATGACCGGTCCTTGCGCCGGCAGCATGCGCGAGGTGCGGCGGCGGACACCCAATCCCTGCCAGACATAGATCGGGAAGGCGAGCCAGGTGAGGAAGGTCGGAAAGCGTCGCATCGCTGGTCCATTGAACTGGTTTGCGACCAGCATTTAACGCATGTCGCGAGAGAGGTGAACGAGCATTTCCGGCGAAAACAGGATCGCCTCGAACGCTCTACCCCTTTACGCAATTCCGAAGGGGCTCTGAGCCATCGTGGCAATCGCGCTCCGCTTGCGGCTCGCCTGCATATTTGTCATGCAGCCGCACCCAATCCATCAGGTTGCGGTAGAGGCCGGTCTCATCGCGGCCCTTCGGCGTCAGGTCCAGATAGTGGTAGGCGCCGATCAGTTGTTCGCCGCCGCGGGCACGCGAAACGAAGGTCAGGAAAATGTCGCCGTTCTCGTCCCTGTAGAAAACGCTGGCGCCCGGAAGCTCCTTCGATGTCCGGGCTCGGGTCTCGAAATTGTATGTGGTGTCGCCAGCCGCGATCTGCCTGTCGGTGAAGGAAACCTGCATATCGAAGTTGAAATCAGACGCATAGGACGACACCCAGTCGAACTTCCAGCCCATGCGCTGCTTGTAGGCTACAAGCTCGTCCAGCGGCGCGCGCGAGATCACGACCAGCGATACGTCGTGGTGCATGAGGTGCTGGTTGGCACCGTCGATATGATCGGCAAGAAAGGAGCAGCCTTCGCAATGATTGACGCAGCCCGGCCCGAACATGAAATGGTAGACGATCAGCTGGCTATTGGCGCCAAACAGATCGGCAAGTTTCTTCGGCCCCCGTTCGGTCTCGAAGACGTAGTCCTTGCGAATTTTCAACCAGGGGAGTTCGCGCCGCTCGGCCGCGACGCGCTCGCGAAGCCGCGTCAGTTCCTTCTCGCGGGCCAGATGTGCCTTATGAGCCTCGAACCATTCTTCGCGCGAAACGACCTTGTTGCGATGCATGAACTTCTCCCTGTCTGCACCCCAAGGACGTACGGGATGGGCTCGCCCCGACATCGCCGCTGTCAGGGATGCCCAGAGAAAATAGGAATTCGAATGCCTTGACCCAAGGCCGGTGCGCCAAAACAAAAAACCCGGGCATGTCGGCCCGGGTTCGAAGGGAGGGATAGCAGGGGCTTCAGGCAGCCTGTTCCAGGCTCGCCTTCCATTTCCCAAGTGCCGCCAGGTGGTTCATGTGGGCGCGGTGGGTGAAGGCGGCCTGGCCGGCGGCGATGTTCGAGGCCTTGCCGCTCCATGCCCTCTGCGGGGCGGCCTGCAGCGCGCGGCCATAGGAGAAGGTCAGCTTCCACGGATGCGGGCCGATGGCGTTGATGGCATTGAGGTTGGCGGTCGCCTCCTCGTCCTCCTGACCGCCGGAGAGGAAGGCAATGCCCGGCACCGCGGCCGGCACCGTCTCGCGGAACAGCTTTATCGTTTTCTCCGCGACTTGCTCAGGACTGTCCACCGTGCCCGACTTCTTGCCAGAAAGCACCATGTTGGGCTTCAGGATCGTGCCTTCGAGAACAACACCGGCAGCGTGGAGCTCGTCATAGAGTTTTATCAGCGTCGCCTTGGAGACCTCAAAACAAGTGTCGATGTCGTGAGCGCCGTCCATCAGCACTTCGGGCTCGACGATCGGCACGATGCCGGCCTCCTGGCAAAGTGCGGCATAGCGGGCAAGCGCATGGGTGTTCGAGTTGATCGAAGTGACCGAAGGCACGCCCTTGCCGGTGTCGATGTCGATCACCGCGCGCCATTTGGCAAAACGGGCGCCGAGCTTGTAATAGTCGGCAAGCCGCTCGCGCAGGCCGTCGAGGCCTTCGGTAATGGTGTCGCCGGGAAAGCCGGCCAGCGGCTTGGCGCCGGCATCGACCTTGATGCCTGGAATGGCGCCCGCCGCCTTGATGATATCGACCAGCGGCGTGCCGTCGGCGGCCTTCTGGCGAATGGTCTCGTCATAGAGGATGACGCCGGAAATGTATTTGGCCATCGCGTCCTTGGCGCGGAACATCATCTCGCGGTAGTCGCGGCGGCTGTCGGGGGTAGATTCGACGCCGATGACGTCGAAGCGCTTCTTGATCGTGCCGGAGCTTTCATCGGCGGCCAGCAGGCCCTTGCCGTTGGCCACAATCGCGGCGGCAATGTCTTCGAGACGTTCGCTCATCATGCTTCTCCTAACCGGTTGGTATCGGCCAGCAGGACACTACCGCCAAAGGAATGACGCCGGAAAGCTCGAATCGAGCGAAAGTGGCCGGCGCTGCCGCCAGCTCCCTTCGAGATGATCGAATTGCCGGTGAGCCGTCGTGCCCTCAGCGCTTCAGCACGTCCACGCCGGGCAATGGCTTGCCTTCCATCCATTCCAGGAAGGCGCCGCCGGCGGTCGAGACATAGGTGAAGTCGTCGGCGACACCGGCGTGGTTCAATGCAGCCACGGTATCGCCGCCGCCGGCGACCGAAACCAGCTTGCCGGCCTTTGTGCGCGCCGCCGCATGCTTGGCCGCCGCCACCGTGGCGTGATCGAACGGCTCGATCTCGAAGGCGCCGAGCGGTCCGTTCCAGACAAGCGTCGCGGCGCGCGCGATCCACTCGCCGATCATCGTCACGGTCTTGGCGCCGACATCGAGGATCATGCCATCGGCCGGCACGTCGGAGATGGCGATGGTCTCGCAGGCCGCACCCGCCTTGAATTCCTTGGCGACGACGCCGTCGACCGGCAGGATGATGGCGCAGCCGGCCTCCGCCGCTTCGATCATGATCTGCTTGGCGGTCGGAGCCAGGTCGTGCTCGCACAGCGACTTGCCGACATCGGTGCCGCGCGCGGCGAGGAAGGTGTTGGCCATGCCGCCGCCGATGACGAGAGCATCGACCTTCTTCACCAGGTTCATCAACAGGTCGATCTTCGTCGAGACCTTGGCGCCGCCGACGATGGCAACGACCGGACGGACCGGGTTGCCCAGGCCCTTCTCCAGCGCCTCGAGTTCGGCCTGCATGGTGCGGCCGGCGAAGGAGGGCAAGAGGTGCGCCAGCCCTTCAGTCGACGAATGGGCGCGATGGGCGGCGGAAAAGGCATCGTTGACGAAGATGTCGCCATTGGCGGCGAGCCGTTCGGTAAAAGCGGGATCGTTTTTCTCTTCGGCCTTGTAGAAGCGGGTGTTTTCCAGGAGCAGCACGTCGCCCTTGTCCATTGCGGCGACAGCGCTGCCTGCCGTGTCGCCGATGCAGTCGGAGGCGAATCCAACGGGACGGCCGAGCACCTCAGCCGTCGCCCTGGCGATCGGCTCCAGCGAGAATTCAGGCGAGGGACCATCCTTGGGCCGACCGAAATGGGCGAGCAGGATGACCTTGGCGCCCTTGCCGGACAATTCGGCGATGGTCGGCGCGATGCGTTCAATGCGGGTGGCGTCGGTGACCTTGCCCTCAGCGACGGGAACGTTGAGGTCGACGCGCACCAGCACGCGCTTGCCGCTGATGTTGCCGATATCGTCCAGTGTCTTGAAGACAGCCATGCCGGTTCCCTTTCGTCTGAAATCGCCGGGACCATACCTCGCATCAATGACGATGCAAGGCTTTGGCTGGGGCCGGGTGCGAAATTTTGAGGCGGACGGGGACATAGTCCGTGAAAACCGCCCGGCCTATGTCAGCGGGCAAACGGTCGCCCGCCTCAGCTTTCGGCCGACGCTTTCTCGACCGGGGGCTCAGGGGCGTCATCCGCCTGTGTTGCCCCCCGCGCCTCAGCCGGCTTGCGCCAGCTGCGGATAAAGGCGGCGAGACGGTCGCCGATCTCGCCGGCGCTCAGGAAGACAGGCACGCGCGCCACCGGCGCGGTCGGCTCGAAGGACAGGCCGAGCCCGGTGATTTTGCCCTTGTCGTCGACGTCGCGCACAATCAGCTCGATCGGACCAAGCAGCACGCGGTCGGCATATTCGGCATGGCCGCCGAGCCGCGCCGTGACCAGCGCACCGACGGTCTGTTTCTGCTCGGCCTCGCTGAGACCGGGCGCATAGGCGGCTTCCAGTTCGGCGGCGGATCGCGCCGGATCGACGGCGAATGCGCCGAAGAAATCGGCATCTTCCGGATCGACGACGGCGCGGCTGGCGAACAGCTTGTCGAGCAGGCGGGGATAGCGATCGGGCACGAAGATGTAGACTTGATCGCCGGCGGCGAGCCGGCCCATGTCCTGGAAACGCATCGAGCGGCCGTCACGCAGCACCAGCGAGGGCCGCGCCCAGCGCGGGATGCGTTCGCCGCGCGCCACCGGACTGCCCGGCGCCACACGATAGGCAAGGAGTTCGTGATGCGCGGAGCCGGGCAGTTCCAGTTCGACCTTGTCCAGCGGTCCGAGCCGGGCCGGCACGATCAGGCCGAGGCGCCGCGCCAGCGGGCCGACGGTCCAGCCCTGTATGACCAGGGACACCAGAACGATGATGAAGGCGGCGTTGAAGATGGTGCGGCCGTTTTCCAGCCCGCCGAGCAGCGGTGTGATGGCGAGCAGGATGGACACGGCGCCGCGCAGGCCGACCCAGGAGACGAAGGCGACTTCGGGACGCGGCAGGCGGAACGGGACCAGGCAGAGCCAGACCGCGACAGGACGGGCGACGAACATCAGGAACAGGCCAAGCGCTATCGCAGGCACCATGATCGCCGGGAACTGCGAGGGCGTCGCGAACAGGCCGAGGATGAGGAACATGATGATCTGCGCCAGCCACGACATGCCGTCCTGGAAGCGCTTGAGGATGGTGACAGCGCGGATGTCGGAATTGCCGGCGATGAGCCCGGCGATATAGACCGCCAGGAAGCCGGAGCCGCCGATGGCACCGGCGGCGGCAAAGACCATCAAGGACAGGGTCAGCACGAAGATCGGCAGCAGGCCATGGTCGAGGTTGAGCCGGTCGACAAGGCGCACGATGGCGAGGCCGCCGAGCACGCCGACGATCGCGCCAAGCCCCATGTTGATGAGGAAGCCGAGGATGAGATTGGTGACCAGGACATTGGCTTCGGGGTTGGCGTGGGCGGCGATGATCTCGACCAGCGTGATGGTCAGGAAGATGGCGATCGGATCATTGGTGCCCGATTCCACCTCGAGCGTGGAGCGCACGCGCTCGCGCAGATTGATCTCGCCGGCGCGCAGCAGGAAGAACACCGCCGCCGCGTCGGTCGAGGCGACAGCTGCGCCGAGCAGGAAGGATTCCAGCCAGCTGAGGTCGAGCAGGTAGTAGGCGGCGGCGCCGAACAGGCCAGTGGTGAGAAGGACGCCGAAGGTCGCCAGCGACAGGGCTGGTCCTGCCGCCTGCCGCAGGGCGTTGAGTGGCGTGCCGAAACCGGAATCAAACAGGATGACGGCGAGCGCCAGTGAGCCGGCAAAATAAGCGATGCGGGCATTGTCGAACTGGATACCGAGCCCGTCGGTTCCGGTGGCGAGCCCGATACACAGAAACAGGAGCAGGAGCGGGGCGCCGAAGCGAAAGGCGATCAGGCTCGAAAACGCCGCGGCGACAACAAGCGCCGTGCCGACCAGCGTAACGAGATAGATCGCATGCTCCATCCGTGATTTGCCCCTCGAATTCCTCTGCCTCCTGGCTTCACGGCAGAGTGGGGCGAAGGCGTGACCAGTGCAAGGCGGGAGGGTGGTTTTTTGCCCGGCGCCGCCGATTTTCGCGTTGCTGCTCCAGCAAATGAAAACGCCCGGACGAGGCCGGGCGTTTCGAGTGTCGGGAAGATCGATCGTCGATCAGGCGATGGTCTTGCCGAAAGCGACCGCGGTGTCGCCCATGCGGTTGGAAAAGCCCCATTCATTGTCGTACCAGGACAGCACCGAAACGAAGTTGCCGTCCATCACCTTGGTCTGGTCGAGCGCCATGATCGAGGAGCGCGGATCGTGGTTGAAGTCGATCGACACGTTCGGGTGATGGGTGACGCCGAGGATGCCCTTCAGCTTGCCGTTGGAGGCGGCGATGACCGCCTCGTTGATTTCCTGCACCGTCGTCGAGCGCTTGGCGATGAACTTGAAGTCGACGACCGAGACGTTCGGCGTCGGCACGCGGATCGAGATGCCGTCGAGCTTGCCCTTGAGGTCGGGCAGGACGAGGCCGATCGCCTTGGCGGCACCGGTCGAGGTCGGGATCTGCGACAGGGCGGCGGCGCGGGCGCGGTAGAGATCCTTGTGCATGGTATCCAGCGTCGGCTGGTCGCCCGTGTAGGAATGGATCGTCGTCATCATGCCCTTTTCGATGCCGACCGTCTCATGCAGGACGGCCGCCAGCGGCGCCAGGCAGTTGGTGGTGCAGGACGCATTCGAGATGACGATGTGGTCCTTGGTCAGCTTGTCGTGGTTGATGCCGTAGACGACGGTCAAGTCAGCGCCGTCGGCGGGCGCCGAGACCAGCACGCGCTTGGCGCCGGCGGTCAGGTGCGCGGCGGCCTTGTCGCGGGCGGTGAAGATGCCGGTGCATTCGAGCGCGATGTCGATGCCGAGTTCCTTCCACGGCAGCTGCGTCGGATCCTTGATCGCGGTGACCTTGAACTTCTCCTTGCCGACGCTGATCTGGTCGCCGTCGACCGACACTTCATGCGGAAAGCGGCCATGCACGCTGTCAAAGCGCAGCAGGTGGGCGTTGGTCTCGACCGGACCGAGATCATTGACGGCGACGACATCGATATCCTTGCGGCCGGACTCATGGATGGCGCGCAGGATGTTGCGGCCGATGCGGCCAAATCCGTTGATGGCAACTCTGACAGTCATTTTTCTCTCCCGGGGAGCTGGAGGGCAGACGATTGATCCGCAGCTTCATAGCGGCGGACGGGCAAAGAATCCAGCCGCAGCGGGCTGGATTTAAATCGATTAGGTTGGGCCAGCCTGGCAAAACCGCTTTTCACGCGATCTCGCCGGGTATTTTGTTTCGTGCATGTCGTTATCTCAAGACCGCGACACACTTTTGGGCGACATGCCCGGGCCTCATCCGCCGTGCAGGCGGGCTTCCGCCGCCTTGGCGGCCGCCTCGGCGGTGATGCCGAAATGCGGATAAAGCTGTTCGATCGTACCGCTCGCACCGAAGCCGGTCATGCCGATGAAGATGCCGTCCGAGCCGATGAGATGATCCCAACCCTGGCGGATGCCGGCCTCGATCGCCATCTTGATCGGTGCCTCGCCGATCGTCTTCTTGCGATAGGCGTCGGTCTGCTTGTCGAACAGTTCGAAGCAAGGCACAGAGACGACACGGGTCGGGTGGCCATGTTTTTCCAGAAGGTCGCGTGCGCCAAGCGCGATCTCGACCTCGGAACCGGTGGCGAAGATCGTCACGGCGGCCTCGCCGCTGGCGGCGGCGAGCTCATAGGCCCCTTGGCTGCTCAGGTTCTTTTCTGTGAACTCGGTGCGCACCGTCGGCAGGTTCTGGCGGGTCAGCGCCAGGGTCGACGGCGTCTTTTCGGATTCGAGCGCGATCTGCCAGCATTCGGCGGTTTCCACCGCGTCGGCCGGACGGAACACATTGTGGTTGGGAATGGCGCGCAGGGCCGCCATGTGCTCGACCGGCTGGTGGGTCGGCCCGTCTTCGCCCAGACCGATGGAATCATGGGTCATGACGAAGATCGAGCGGATGCCCATCAGCGAGGCAAGCCGCATCGAGGGGCGGGCGTAGTCGGAGAAGCACAGGAAGGTGCCGCCATAGGCGATAAGGCCGCCATGCAGCGTCAGGCCGTTGATCGCGGCAGCCATGCCGTGTTCGCGGATGCCGTAATGGACATAGCGCTGGCCGTAATCGTCCGGCGTGATGTTCTTGGTCTGGCTGGTCTTGGTGTTGTTGGAGCCGGTCAGGTCGGCCGAGCCGCCGATGGTTTCCGGCACCGCGCCATTGATGACTTCCAGCGCCATTTCCGACGACTTGCGGGTCGCGACCTTCGGCTTGTCGGCTGAAAGCTTCTTCTTGTAGTCGGCGATGACGGCGTCGAAATTCGCCGGCAGCTTGCCACTGGTGCGGCGCTCGAACTCGGCCTTCAGCTTCGGATCGGCCTTGGCCAGACGGCCTTCCCAATCCGTGCGCGCCTTGACGCCGGCCTTGCCGGCGGTGCGCCAGGCATCGAGAATGTCAGCCGGGATCTCGAAGGGCGGCGAGTCCCAGTTGAAGAACTTGCGCGCGCCAGCGATCTCGTCTGGGCCGAGCGGCGAGCCATGCGCCTTGTTGGTGCCGGCCTTGGTCGGGGCACCGAAGCCGATGGTCGTCTTGCAGGCGATCATCGTCGGCTTGTCGGAATGGCGGGCGGCCTCGATGGCATAGGCGATCGCTTCCGGATCGGTGCCGTCGATGTGGCTGGCGTTCCAGCCGGAGGCCTGGAAGCGCGCGACTTGGTCGGTGTTGTCGGCGAGCGAAACCGGACCGTCGATCGAGATGTTGTTGTTGTCCCAGAAGACAATCAGCTTGTTGAGCTTGAGGTGACCGGCAAGGGCGATGGCTTCCTGGGAAACACCTTCCATCAGGCAGCCGTCGCCGGCCAGCACATAGGTGTAGTGGTCGACAAGGTCGTTGCCGAACGCGGCGTTCATGATGCGCTCGCCGAGCGCGAAGCCGACCGAATTGGCGAGGCCCTGGCCCAGCGGGCCGGTCGTGGTCTCGATGCCGGTGGCGTGGCCATATTCGGGGTGGCCGGCGGTTTTCGAGCCCAACTGGCGGAAGTGCTTGATCTGGTCGATGGTCATGTCTTCGTAGCCGGTCAGGTGCAGCAACGAATAGAGCAGCATCGAACCATGGCCCGCCGACAGGATGAAGCGGTCACGGTCGGCCCAATGCGGGGCCTTGGGATCGTATTTCAGGAAGCGGGTGAACAGCACCGTGGCAATGTCGGCGCAGCCCATGGGCAGGCCGGGATGGCCGGAATTCGCCTTCTCGACGGCGTCCATGGAGAGAAAACGGATCGCATTGGCCATCCGGTCATGTTGTTCACGCGACGTCATGGTACCTCCAGGGTGGGGGTTTGGGGGCTTGGGAGAGCCCTTGAAAAGGGTGCGCGACACATAGCAGGCGCGGGCTTTTAGTCAACAAATCGGGTGCAGATTTGCCGGTCTTGTGATGTCGGCGGTGGACCTACTTTAGCGTTAGCGGGGGACAGTCGCGAGAGCTTTATTGACGTTGCCTTCACCCGGTGCCTAATGTTTCCGGGATAACGCGTTCTGAACGCGAACGATTCGGTGATGGGCAGGGCACAGGACGAAGCCATGACCGGGGAAACCACGCTCAAGGAAGTGATCGCCAGGCTGAGCAAGGCCATCGAAGGGCTGGAAAACGCCGTCGCGGCCAAGCTCGAGCATGAACGCGACTATTCGGAAGCCGAGGCCGAAGTACAGCGGATGAATGCCGACCGCTCGCGGTTGGCGCAGGAACTCGACAATTCCGAAGCGCGCGCCGAACGGCTGGAAGACGCCAACAAGGAAGTGTCGCGACGGCTGGTGACCGCGATGGAAACCATCCGCGCCGTGTTGGACAGATAGGAGCTGGCCCGATGGCACAGGTCACGGTTTCAATCGACGGCAAGCAGTACCGCATGGCCTGCGACGAGGGCCAGGAAGAGCATCTGATTGATCTCGCCGAGCGTTTCGACCGCTATGTCTCGCACCTGAAGGATTCCTTCGGCGAGATCGGCGACCAGCGGCTGACCGTCATGGCCGGCATCATGGTGATGGACGAGCTTTCCGAGCTGCAGAAGCGCGTCAAGGGCATGGAAAGCGAAGTGCTGACCTTGCGCAAGACGCGCGACGAGGCGCTGACCAAGGCCGACAAGAGCGACAGCGTGCTGACCAGCGCGCTCGGCGCCCTGGCGCAGCGTATGGAAGATTTGTCGGCGACGCTGGCAATCAACAAGGCCTGAGGCGTCTTCGCTGATCCCTGCCGCTTGTCTCATGCCCGATACCACGACGTATTTTTGGCCTGATCCCGCGTGTGGGGAAAAATTTTTGCCCATCGAGTGAATGGCCGTCATCTCCAGCGTTTAATCAGTCGCGCTGCGGTGCTACGATCAGGTGCCGGGCGCCGGGCGGCGAAGATCCGGCCACATTCACAAGGGGTAGGGATAGGTCATGAGTCTTCGTATCAACGATATCGCGCCGGACTTCACCGCCGAGACCACGCAGGGAGCCATCAAATTCCATGACTGGATCGGCGACGGCTGGGCGATCCTGTTCAGCCATCCGAAGAATTTCACGCCGGTCTGCACGACCGAGCTTGGCACGATGGCCGGGCTCGAGGGTGAGTTCAAGAAGCGCAACGTCAAGATCATCGGCATTTCGGTCGACCCTGTCGAAAGCCATGGCAAATGGCAGGACGACATCAAGACTGCGACCGGCCATTCGGTGCATTATCCGCTGATCGGCGACAAGGACCTCAAGGTCGCCAAGCTTTATGACATGCTGCCAGGCGGCGCCGGCGAAACTTCGGAAGGCCGCACACCCGCCGACAACGCCACCGTGCGCTCGGTCTACGTCATCGGGCCGGACAAGAAGATCAAGCTGGTGCTTACCTACCCGATGACCACGGGGCGCAACTTCGACGAGATCCTGCGGGCGGTCGATTCCATGCAGCTCACCGCCAAGCATCAAGTGGCGACGCCGGCGAACTGGAAACAAGGTGAGGACGTCATCATCACCGCCGCCGTTTCCAACGAGGATGCGATCAAGCGCTTCGGCGCCTACGAGACCATCCTGCCCTATCTCAGGAAGACCAAGCAGCCCTCCGCCTGAGCCAGCACGCCGGAATGGTTTCCGGCGTTTTCCGCTCCTGCGAACCAAGTCATGCTTGACTGGTTCGTCGGGGCGGACAACCATGCTCACGGTGGGTTCCGGCGGAGAAAATCGTTCCTGCCGGCTAGGTCTGGGGAAGCCGGACGTGCAGATAACTTTGGCGAAGCCGCTGGTCAGCGGCTTTTATGACAAGCCGACCGGGGCCATCCAGTATGTCGTCGCTGACCTGGCGACGAAGCGATGCGCCATTATCGATCCGATCCTCGACTTCGATGAAAAATCCGGCGCGACGAGTACGATGAGCGCGGATAGCTTGCTCGATTTCATTGGGGAAAACGGGCTGGAGCTCGAGTGGATCCTCGATACCCATCCCCACGCCGACCATTTCTCGGCGGCGCATTACCTGAAACAGAGGACCGGCGCGCCGATGGCCATCGGCGACAGGGTCGTCGACGTCCAGGCACTGTGGAAGGTGATCTATAACTGGCCGGACCTTCCGGCTGACGGCTCACAATGGGACAGGCTGTTCGCCGAGGGCGAGACCTTCCGGATCGGAACCCTTCCGGTCAAGGTGCTGTTCTCGCCTGGACATACATTGGCATCGATCACCTATGTGATCGGTGACGCCGGCTTCATCCACGACACCCTGTTCATGCCCGACAGCGGCACGGCAAGAACGGATTTTCCCGGTGGAAGCGCCGCGCGGTTGTGGCGCTCGATCCAGGGCATCCTGGCCTTGCCGGAGGAAACCCGGCTGTTCGTCGGCCATGATTACCAGGCCGGCGGGCGCGAACCGATGTGGGAAAGCACGGTCGCGGCGCAGAAGGCGACCAACATCCATCTTGTCGCCGCGCGTACAGAGGCCGAGTTCGTTGCGCTACGCGAGGCGCGCGATCGCACATTGCCGATGCCGCGGCTGATCCTGCATGCGCTGCAGGTCAACATCAATGGGGGGCGGCTGCCAGAGCCGGAAGCCAATGGTCGGCGCTACCTCAAATTTCCGCTGGATTCGCTTTGAGGCAACCGTCGTCCCGGCTGCGGCGTACAAAAAAAGCGGCGCCAGTTTCCTGACGCCGCCCTGCTACTTCCTGCGCGAAGCCGGCTTTAAGCCGCCGGCTGTGCCTCGATCGTGCGCAGCGCCTGCATCTGTCGCTTGGCGGCGGCCTTGACCGCATCCTGCACCTTCTCGAAGGCGCGCACCTCGATCTGCCGCACGCGCTCGCGGCTGATGTCGAACTCGGCCGACAGTTCCTCGAGCGTCAGCGGCTCCTCGGCGAGGCGGCGCGCCTCGAAGATGCGCCGCTCGCGATCGTTGAGCACGGCCAGAGCGCCCGACAGCATGCCGCGCCGGTTTTCCAGCTCGTCCTGCTCGATCAGCATCTCTTCCTGGCTTTCGTGGTCGTCGACCAGCCAGTCCTGCCATTCGCCGGACTCGCCTTCCGTCGCCCGGATCGGCGCGTTGAGTGACGCGTCGCCGGACAGGCGGCGGTTCATCGACACCACTTCGGCCTCGGAAACGTTCAGCCGCGTGGCGATTTCGGCGATCTGGTCGGGCTTGAGGTCGCCATCGTCCAGCGCCTGGATCTTGCCCTTCACCTTGCGGAGATTGAAGAACAGACGCTTCTGGTTGGCGGTCGTGCCCATCTTGACCAGGCTCCACGAGCGCAGGATGTATTCCTGGATCGAGGCCTTGATCCACCACATGGCGTAGGTGGCGAGGCGGAAACCGCGCTCGGGTTCGAATTTCTTGACGGCCTGCATGAGGCCGACATTGCCTTCCGAGATCACTTCGCCGATCGGCAGGCCATAGCCGCGATAGCCCATGGCGATCTTGGCGACGAGCCTCAAATGGCTGGTGACGAGCTTGTGCGCGGCCGTGGTGTCTTCATGCTCGGCGTAACGCTTGGCGAGCATGTACTCTTCCTGCGGCTGAAGCATGGGAAAGCGGCGGATTTCTTCCAGATAGCGGCTGAGGCCGCCTTCACCGGAAACGATACTGGGTAATGACTGGGCCATGATAGCGCCCCCTCTCTATTGGAGTGATGCCCCCGAAACGCGGCAGGCATGTGACGCGAACACCAAAAGGCTCGCTCGCGACAACAGATCTTATACAGGAACAAAACCAGAAAAGACAGGCATTTGTTCAACACGAAACAGTGTGTCACGCTGAAGTGAACAATGCCACTCAGGTTTTTTGATGGCAGTTCAGAGCTTGCGAAAGCCGCCGACGAGTTCCTCCATGTCCCCCGGTAACGGCGCCTCGAACCTCATCGTTAGATGGGTAGTCGGGTGCCGAAATGCAAGGAGCCATGCATGCAAAGCTTGCCGGGAAAATGCCTCGACCTGGCGTTTCAGCGGTTCGGGCAGCCGATTGGCCTTGGTGCGGAAGGCTAGCCCGTAGTCCGGGTCGCCAATCACGGGATGGCCGATATGGGCCATGTGGACGCGGATCTGGTGGGTGCGACCGGTTTCCAGCCGGCATTCGACGAGGCTAGCGGCAGCGAATTCCCGCTGGCCCTCGCCGAAACGCTCCTGCACGGCAAAACGGGTGACGGCGTGGCGTGCGTCGTCGCGGCCTTCCGGCACCACGGCGCGGCGAACCCGGTCGGAGGCGCGGCCAAGCGGTGCATCGATCGTGCCGGTCGGCCTCTGCGGTATGCCCCAGACCAGCGCCAGGTAGGCGCGCTCGAGATCGCCGGTCAGGCCGTGGTCGGCGAACGCCTCCGACATAGCCTTGTGGGCACGGTCGGTCTTGGCGACCACCATGACGCCGCTGGTCTCCTTGTCGAGGCGATGGACGATGCCCGGGCGGCGCACCCCGCCAATGCCTGACAGGCTGTCGCCGCAATGATGAATCAGCGCATTGACCAGCGTGCCGGTCCAGTTGCCGGCGCCGGGGTGCACGACGAGCCCCGCCGGCTTGTTGATGACGATCAACTCGTCGTCTTCGTAGAGCACGTCGAGCGCAATGTTCTCGCCCTGCGGCTGCGCCGGCTCCGGTTCCGGCATGGCTACGGACACATTTTCGCCCGCGCGCATCTTGCGCTTGGTTTCGTCGACCGGCTTGCCGTCGATGACGACGGCGCCTTGCCTGATCAGCATCTGCACGCGACTGCGTGACATGTCCGGGCCAAGGGCTGCCGCCAGCCACTGATCGAGCCGTTGGCCGGCCGCATCCGCGCCGGCGACCAGCAAGGTGGGCGCGGCCTCTATCAACAGGTCCTCTATCAATTCGGAGGCCTCTTCGCTATGAGCGCTCATCGAAAAACCATTCCGGAATGTTTGCCATGGCCCGGCCCGATGCCGATGAAGAGCAGGAAAAGCCGCTCGCCCCCGAAGTCGACAAGCTGCGCGGCAAGCTCATCCGCTTCATGGCCATCAATCTCGGCCTGCTCTTTCTGGCTCTTATGGTGGTGATCGCGGCGATTGTCTACAAATCACGCAAGGCAACGCCGGTGAGCCCGCCGCTGGCCGGCGACGTCCAGGTGCCCGCTGGCGAACCGCTCAGCGGGGACATCGTTCTGCCGGTTGGCGCCAGGGTGGTCGGTCAGTCACTGTCGGGCAGCCGCCTTTCGATCGACGCCGAGCTTGCCGACGGCAGCCGTGCGATCTTCGTCTACGATATCGCCGAGCGCCGCCTGATCGGCCGTTTTGCGATCCGCAACAAATAGGCCGGCGCCAATGCGGCAAACACATTTGCCACCGACATGACCGGCTTCGCCGAACACCGTCGTGTCGCGACCGTGGCGCTGGTCGTCGCCAGCTATGACGAGGCGATCGCCTGGTATGTCGAGCGGCTGGGTTTTACGCTGACGGAGGATGTCGATCTCGGCGGCGGCAAACGCTGGGTCACGGTCGCGCCGGCCGAGGGGCAGGGCGCCAGGCTGTTGCTGGCCGAGGCGTCCGACGAGACGCAGAGGAAAAGCATCGGCAACCAGACCGGCGGCCGGGTTTTTCTCTTCCTCGAAACCGACGATTTTGCCGGCGACCATGCAGCGATGCTGGACAAGGGCGTCGAATTCCGCGAGGCGCCGCGTCACGAAGCCTATGGCACGGTGGCGGTTTTCGCCGATCTGCATGGCAATCTGTGGGACCTGATCCAGCCGAAACGGTAACGCGGGGCGGCTTTTCATTCGATGCGGCAAAGCCGCCGAACCCCAGTTGCTTTTTCCCGGCCGTCAGCCTATATCGCCCCTTCTTGAGCGCGCCCATCGTCTAGCGGTCAGGACACCGCCCTCTCACGGCGGGAACAGGGGTTCGATTCCCCTTGGGCGTACCAGGCAACGTTCCTGTCGTTGACCTACAGACAATCCTGCAGTTTCGGACCCGTCCCGCATGGGCTCCGCATACCTCGAAAGAGCACGCAAAGCCTGCGAGAGGCCGGGCTTCCCATACCCGGAATCCACCCAATTTAAGTCAAGCCGCGACACTTGAAAGCACTGCGATCCCTGATACTTGCGGTGCGGGGATAGCTTTCGCGGCAACGCGGGTTTTGGGTCGGGTAGAGTTTGGAATGGCCTCTGTTGGGACGACATGCACGCACTGCCATGGCGGTGGAAAGGTTTTCGACTGCTCAAGATGGCGTGCCTCAAAAGGGTATTGCTGCCCGCACGGGACACATCAAAGCGGTTGCCCGGGAAAGACCATGATATGCGCGCAGTGTGCCGGGCTTGGAACGATACCAGAAACCGAGTTCAGGGCCGTCGCGTAGGCCGTCCTATCGCGACAATCATGGACATCGCGGCCATCTATTCCTAGCCTTGCGGGTGGGGACGGCAGGCAGGTTAAGGTTTGGTTTACCAATAGCCTGTCTACTGGGCACAATTCGCTTCGGCCTGCGACCACGGATGTACTGGCGCAGTTGTCGAGGCGGAAAGGAAAGGTCGGCTCTGTGCCGGCCTTTTTGCTTTTTCGGGCTACATGGCTCGCATCGGCCAGGCGTCAGGGCGGCTTCGCAGTCGGCTCTCTTCGAACAACTTTTTGGCAAGGGATATTGTCATTGCCCATGTCGGCTCTACCATCGATCACAGCAGTCCGGCGGGTTGCCGGACCGTCGTGACGATGAGGGCTTGCGATGAAACGTGCTGCAAAACTGGCGATTGCGGGTGTGATGTCGGCAGGTGTCGTATGCGCATCTGCCGCAACGCTCAACACTATGGACGATGTCGGGACCGCGATCCAGTCCTGCTGGACACCGCCTGCCGGTGCCGGAGATTCGACTGTAACCCTGAGTTTCAGTTTCAAGCGCGACGGTACTCTGATAGGGCCGCCGCGACCAACCGCCGCCAAGGTGGCGGGCGACGACAAGGCACGTAAGGCATTCATCGATGCGGCAATAGCGGCGGTGAAGAATTGCACGCCGCTGAGTTTATCGCCGGAGCTGTCGCAAGGGATTGCCGGCAACGTGTTCACGCAGCAATTCGTTTCGCCCAAGCAATAGCGGTAGCGCCCAAAGAACGCCTGCCATGGAGCGGGCATCGGCACGGGTGTTCGTCGAACCGGAGAACCGGGTCGGGTGTCGTTTCCCCCGATCGCCGCAGATCAATGGCTCAGGCGCCGTGCTTCGGCATGCCGTGCCAGATCCGGGGTCTCGAAGACGTAGTCGCTCCAGGCCGATTCCGGAATCTGCCCGGCCAGATAGCACTCCAGTAACAGGTTTTGCTCGGGGTTGAGCGGCCGTGGGGCACGCCCGTGATCCAGCCCGAGGGAGTGAAAAAGGTTTCTTGTCAGCTCCGATACGGTGAAATGCATCGACATCGCGCGTTCTCCTTTGCGCCTCAACGCGGCAGTACGGGCAAAGGTTTCAGTGCCGGACACCGGTAACGCCTGATTGATCGCAGGCTCGACGCATCGGCCCGCCGACGGCCACCCAGCTCCAGTCGATCGAGGCCGGCCAGCGGACAGTGCGTGTGGTCGGCCCCGCCTTTTTCCCGGCTGAATGACCCACGAGTGTTCTCGCGGGAACGGCCGTCTTCGGAACAGGGGCCCGCTTCCCGGCGTTGTGGTCGATATCAGGCAGGGAGAAGCGCCATGGCCACGTTCAGGGAAATGCGGGTACTGGAGATCGTCGAAGACGGCTCCCTGACTACCGACCAGAAGATCGCTGAATTGCGCAAGATCGAATCCGAGGCGCGCGGGCTGCAACGGGCGGCGTCGGAGAGCCCGATGGGCGACGATGACGGCTGGCAGGACGATCTGCGCCAGGTTCGGCTTGCTCTCGACAAGCTCGGCGCCAAGGAACCGAGGAAGGGCGCGGCAACGCTATAGAGCCGAACCGTTCCAAAGCACGCCGCGTCGAAGCGGATTCAGGCGCCGCGCTTTAGGTCTTTGTTTTTATGCATTAGTCGCAAACCATGCGAACTCTTTGGCCGGGAGCGCTTACGTTCCTGCATGCCAATTGTTTTTCGGGGCCCGATGACGGAGGAGAGGGCGTTGTCGCCCTGGTCTGAGACCGTCTGTGAGGCGCAGGCTTAACGACCCTGCGCTCGTAAAACCGCCCAGGAGGCTGGGGTGGACCCGGAAAGGCGCTGTTGTCGACCTGCGGCTGGTAGTCGACATTGGGCGGCGGCCGGTCCCAGATTCGCCTGGCGTCGAGCGGCCGCGGAATAACCACCGTGCCGTCATAGCTGCGAGAGCAGCCGCCGCCGAAAAGCAGCGCCACGCCCAGCAAGAAAGGCCCTATCCGTCCGTACATTAGCAACACCCCTGTGCATGCTTATAGCGCGGCCTTGCTCCGCGCCACAACCGGACGGAATAACGCAGCAGGAACAGGCCGGTTGCGCCGTTAAGGTTAGCGGATCGTTAATGCTTCTGCGGCACATTCCGCCGACGGACCGCGGAGGGAGGGTTCGGCCTTGATTTTCGGGGTGGGGACAGCATGGCGGAATCGGACGAAGCAATCGGCGTGCGCGGCAAGCGCAAGCCCGGCAAGGCAGCCGCGCCTGGCGGCGATGGGCCATCCGGCGTCGACATGGATTGCGCCGACGCGCTGCGCCAACTCGTCGAAGCGGGCTCGGACTGGATTTGGGAAACCGACGCGGAATTGCGCTTTTCCTGGCTTTCCCAAGATTACCAGGCGGCAACCGGTATCGATCCGGCAATGGTGCTTGGCCGGTTCCGCTTCGATTTTCTCAACCAGGTCCTGAAGGGCAACCGCGGTGCGGCGGCGCATCTGGAGGATTTGCAGGCGCACCGGCCGTTCCGCGACTTCGTCTACGAACTGAAGGGAGGCCGCCCCGACTGCCGCTGGGTGCTGACGTCAGGCTTCCCGCGTTTCGACAGCGAAGGAAAATTCGTCGGCTATCGCGGCCTGGGCCGCAACGTCACCGCGCTGGCCAGCGCCTTCGAGGCCATGCAGCCGGCGGCTGGCGGCGATGCCGTCCAGCATCTCGCCGATCTCGAGCGGACGATGGATGCCATGCATATGGGCGTCGTGCTTCTGGACGCCAGGCTCGATACGCTCATCGTCAACAAGGCCTACCGCGATCTCTCCAGGATTCCGGACGGGGCCGTGACGGTAGGCGCGCCGTTCAGCCTGCTGATGGAACTCAATCGCCGCAACGGCATCTATGGCGACATCGACGAAGAGCAATGGCAGCGCTACCTCGCCACGCGCATCGAAGAGATCAAGGCCGGCACCGTGGCACCTCGGGAGTTTGCCCACACCGACGGGCGCACCATGATGTTCTCCGTCACGGCTCTGTCGGGAGGCAAACGCCTGCTGACCTACTATGAGGTCACCGAGGTCAAGCGGCGGGACGCCGAGATCGAGAATGCCAACGCCAAGATAGCCGAGACTTTCGCCAATCTCCGCACCATGGTCGATCAGATGCCGATCGGTGTTCTTGTCCTCGATGCCGACATGCGTGCCGAGGTCATCAACCGCGCCTTTTACGATTTCTGGCAGATCGACGCCCGGCGCGCCGAGACCGGCTGCAGCTTCCTCGATCTGATGGAAGCCAGCCGCGACATCGACCCGTATGGTTCGGACGACGCGACATGGCACCGGCATGTCGCCGAACGCGAGGCTGAAATCAGAGCCGGCACAGCTGGAGCGAGGCAGTTCCCGCGCAATGACGGCAGGACGCTGATCTCGTCGATGGCGCCGCTGGCCGGCGGCAAGCGGTTCATTTCCTATGTCGATGTCACCGACATGAAGGATCGCGAGGCCGAACTTGCCGAAGCGCTGGAAAAGGCGCGGCTGGCGGAAGCAGTAATCAACGGGGTCAAGGATCCGATCTTCGTCAAGGACGACAATCTGCGCTTCGTCTTCGTCAACGAGGCCTTCGCGGCGCTGTTCAAGCAGGCGCCGCAGGCCATGCTTGGCAGGCCGGGAAGCGATTTCCTCGGGCCGGACGAGGTCGCGCTGTTCGAAAGCAGCGAACGCGAGGTGCTGGCCGGCGGACAGCAATACGAAGTGGAAGAAAGCTTCAAGGCCGGCGGCGGCACCCGTTCGCGTATCGTCAGGAAGAACCGCGTCCGCATGGCAAGCGGCCGCGACTATGTCGCCGGCTTTCTGTTCGACATCTCCGACATGAAGCGGCGCGAGACCGAAGCCGAAGATGCGCGCAAGCATCTCGCCAGCGTGCTGGAATCGCTGCCGGCGGGGGTCATCATCTACGACCGCGACGACAAGTTCGTCTTCGCCAACCACAGGCTGCAGGATACGTTGCCGGCGCTGAAGCCTTTGTGGCAGCCCGGCCGCACCTTCCGCGAAGCGCTGGAGTTCGGCCATTCGGTGGGTTATTTCCGTTCGAGTGGCGATCCTGGGATCGACAGCCTGTACGAAGGCGATTCCGAACGCTGGCTTGACGGCATCCTGGCGCGTTACCGTCTGCCGAATTCCTCCTATGAGCGCCTCAATGCGGATGGCCGCTGGTACCAGGTCTACGATATGCGCACAGGCGACGGCACGTTCATCGGGGTGCGCGTCGACATCACCGACCTCAAGAGCCGCGAGGCGGCGCTTCATGATTCGATGCGCCAGATCGATCTCTTCCGCCATGTCATGGACGAGTTGCCGGTAGCCGCCTTCATCAAGGCGCAGGACCTGAGCATCGAATTCGTCAACAAGGCCTGGTGCGCGCTGACGGGTCTCGCCAAGGACGACGTCATCGGCCGGACCGACCGTCAGCTGTTCAACGGCGAGGAAGCGGAGGGCTTCAGCCAGGACGATACCGATGTCGTGACGAACGGCAATGTGCGCGAGGTCGAGGAGCCCGTCACCCATCGTGACGGAACGGTGCGGCAGTTGATGACGCGCAAGAGCCGCCTGGTGGCCACGGACGGATCGGTGCATCTGGTCGGATCCAGCACCGACATCACCGACGTCAAGGCGCGCGAGCAAGCTCTGGAAGAGAGCATGCGCGAGAACGAGGTGTTCCGCAGCCTGATCGACAACGTGCCGGTGTCGATCTACGCCAAGCGCTCCGATCTCAGGCAGTTCTATGTCAACAAGGGCTGGTGCGATCTCACCGGCTTCAGCAAGCAGGAGGCGATCGGCAAGACCGACGTCGAGATCTTCGGGCCGGATGGCGAGGCCTTCGTGGCCAGCGATCTCGCCGTGCTGCGTACCGGCGAGACCCAGGAGATCGAGGAGACGGTGCGCCTTTCAGACGGCAGCGTCAGGCATCAGTTCGCCCGCAAGGGCGCAATGATCGCCTCTGACGGTTCGCTCTACCTGATCGGTTCGACCACAGATATTACGGAACTCAAGCAGCGCGAGGCGGAGCTCAGCGAGGCGCGCCGGCGCGCCGTGCTCGCCGACCGCGCCAAGTCGGAGTTCCTAGCCAATATGAGCCACGAGATCCGCACGCCGATGAACGGCGTGCTGGGCATGGCTGAACTCCTGGCCAAATCCAATCTCGATCCGAAGCAGAAGACATTCACCGACATCATCGTCAAATCGGGCAACGCGCTCTTGACCATCATCAACGACATCCTGGATTTCTCCAAGATCGATGCCGGCCAGCTGGTGCTCGACCCGGCGCCATTCAATCTCGCCGAGGCGATCGAGGACGTGGCGACGCTGGTGTCGACACGGGCCAAGGAAAAGGATCTGGAGCTCATCGTGCGCATCGAGCCACGGCTCGAAAGCCTGTTCATCGGCGATGTCGGCCGCATCCGGCAAATCGTCACCAACCTGCTCGGCAATGCGGTGAAGTTCACCGATGAAGGCCACGTGCTGGTCGACGTGACCGGCGAACGGGTTCCAACGGGAACCAGGCTGACGATCTCGGTCACCGATACCGGCATAGGCATCCCCGAGGAAAAACTGAAACTGGTGTTCGAGAAATTCAGCCAGGTCGATACGTCCTCGACAAGGCGCCACGAGGGCACCGGGCTTGGCCTTGCCATCACCTCGCGGCTGGTCGATCTGATGGGCGGCGACATTGGCGTCGAGAGCGCCGAAGGCAAGGGGTCAACCTTCTGGTTCACCGTAACGTTGCCAGGGGCCGGGCAGCAGAGCGGGCAGCGCATCACGCCGGTGGACGTGACGGGCGCACGCGTGCTGATCGTCGATGACAACGCCGTCAACCGCGCCATCCTGACCGAGCAGATGACCTCGTGGACGTTCGATTCCTGCGCGGCCGAAAGCGGCGCCGAAGGTCTCAAGGTGCTGATCGCCGCGGCAGCTTATGGCGTGGCGGTCGACTGCGTCGTGCTCGACTACCAGATGCCTGAAATGAGCGGCGGCGAAATGGCGCGTATCGTGCGCAACACCGAGGGCCTCGCGGACACGCCGATCATCATGCTGACATCGGTCGACCAGTCGCTTGCCAACACCAGCTACCGCGATCTTGGCATCGACGCCCAGCTGATCAAGCCGGCGCGCTCCTCGGTGCTCCTGGAAACGCTGGTCGCGACCATCCAGCGCCATCGCCACGCCACCAGCGGCCACGCCGTTCAACCGCTCACGGGCGAGGCGCCCGAGGCGTCCCGGCCGCCGCCCCTGGCACCATCCGAGCAGCGCGCGCAATTGCAGCCGCCACAGGTTCGCCCCAGGTTGCCCGCGACGGCCGGCGGGCACAGGCTGGATATACTGGTGGCCGAGGACAATGAGGTGAACCAGATGGTGTTCACGCAAATCCTCGGCGAGACCGGCTATGGTTTCGAGATCGTCGGCAATGGCCGCAAGGCGCTCGACGCCTTCGGTACGCTCAATCCGTGCATGATCCTGATGGATGTCTCGATGCCGGAGATGAGTGGTCTCGAAGCGACGGCCGCGATCCGCCTGCTGGAGCAGGAGACCGGCACGCATGTGCCGATCGTCGGCGTCACCGCGCATGCGCTCAAGGGCGACCGCGAGCGCTGCCTGGAGGCAGGCATGGACGACTATCTGCCCAAGCCGATCAGCCCCAGGGCCCTGCTCGAGAAGGTCGAGCGCTGGGTCGGCGCCGGCCGTCAGGTCCACCGCAACGCGGGATAGAGCCCGCGTCGCCTGAATTGCAGGATCCGGGGAGGCAACAAGGAATCAGCGGAGATTCGCTGCTACCGCTGCGTGCAATGACTATGGTGCGATCGCGCCATATCAAAGGCCGTGTCCAGCCGGAACAATAGCGAAATCGAATTCCGCTCTTCTCAGTTACGGGCGGGAGCAGCGACCGCCTGCAAGAAACAGTGTCACTCTACCCCAACGGACCTGTTTTTGGCGATGGCCCGGCCATGACACGCTCTGGCTGCGAGCAACGCGCTCCCGTCCGGATTTTCTTCATTTGGGAAAAGCCTGGTCGAGTCCGGGGTGATTTCAGCCGGTCGGACGGCTCAAGCCCCTGATTCCGGGGGTAAACTCGGACCGCGCCGCGAGCGCCCGAGATCGGCGTCTTTCGCGTTACCGGCAACGCGTTACCGGGCTGACATGAAACTGTCATGCGACTGTTATAATCGAAGGCTATTGGCCTCAGCGGGCGCCGGCAAGAAGTGGCGCCGAGAGACCATCTTCCG
This sequence comes from Mesorhizobium sp. B2-5-7, assembly GCF_006440875.1. Classification (NCBI taxonomy): domain Bacteria; kingdom Pseudomonadati; phylum Pseudomonadota; class Alphaproteobacteria; order Hyphomicrobiales; family Phyllobacteriaceae; genus Mesorhizobium; species Mesorhizobium sp. B2-5-7. The sequence continues at coordinate 446,436 of NZ_VFUO01000002.1, forward strand.
AACAGGAGCAGGCCACATGAGACATTTCATCCGCTCGGCGGCCGTTGCGATTGCAATGGCTGCGGCGTCCACCCTCACCCTTTCCGCAGCAATGGCAGCTGACCTTTCCGGCGCCGGCTCGACCTTCATCTATCCGGTGTTCGCCAAATGGGCCGACACCTACAAGAAGGACACCGGCATCGGCCTCAACTATCAGTCGATCGGTTCGGGCGGCGGTATCAAGCAGGTCATCGCCAAGACCGTGACCTTCGGCGCCACCGACAAGCCGATGTCCGACGCCGATCTGGAAAAGAACGGCCTCGTGCAGTTCCCGATGGTGATGGGCGGCATCGTGCCGATCGTCAACCTCACGGGCATCAAGCCGGGCGAACTCGTCCTCGACGGCAAGACGCTGGCCCAGATCTATCTCGGCGCGATCACCACCTGGGACGATGCCGCGATCAAGGCCCTGAACCCGGACCTTAAGCTGCCGTCGACCGCTATCGCCGTCGTTCATCGTTCGGACGGCTCGGGCACGACCTTCAACTTCACTGACTACCTCGTGAAGCTCTCGCCCGACTGGAAGGACAAGGTCGGCTCGGATACGGCCGTCGAATGGCCGACCGGCGTCGGCGCCAAGGGCAGCGAAGGCGTTGCCAACACCGTCAAGCAGACCGACGGCGGCATCGGCTATGTCGAATATGCCTATGCCAAGCAGAACAATCTCTCCTACTCCAAGATGCTGAACGCCGCCGGCAAGGTCGTCGAGCCGTCGCTCGAATCCTTCGGCGCGGCTGCTTCGAACGCCGACTTCAAGGGCGCCAAGAACTTCAACGTCATCATCACCAACGAGCCGGGCGACGCCACCTGGCCGATCGCTGCCTCGACCTGGGTGCTGATCCACAAGACCCCGGACGATGCCGCAGCCACCGGCGAAGCGCTCAAGTTCTTTGCCTGGGCCTACAAGGACGGCAAGGAAACCGCCAAGGCGCTCGACTATGTGTCGATCCCCGATAGCGTCGTCGACCTGATCAAGGCTTCGTGGAAGGCCGACATCAAGGCCGACGGCAAGCCCGTCTACGCCGGCGAGTAATATCTTTCTGGAGGAGCGCCGCCCCGCGGCGCTCCTTTTCAATCAACACAAAGAGCCGAGCTTGACATGAGCGCTGCCCACGAAGCCTTGCCAGCCATTCGAGGTTCACGCGACGCCACCGTCAGACGGTTCGCGTTGACCGATTCGATCTTCCATGGGCTGACCCGCGCCGCCGCCATTCTCGTGCTGGTGCTGCTCGGCGGCGTCGCCATCTCGCTGTTCGCCGGTTCCTGGCAGGCACTGTCGACCTTCGGCTTCTCCTTTCTGACCACCGAGAGCTGGAATCCCGTCACCGAGAAATTCGGCGCCCTGGCGCCGATCTATGGCACCATCATCACTTCGGCCATCGCCATCCTGATCGCTGTGCCGCTCGGCATCGGCATCGCCATTTTTCTTACCGAGCTTTGCCCGCGTCCGCTTCGGCGCCCGATCGGCATGGCGGTGGAACTGCTGGCCGGCATTCCTTCGATCATCTACGGCATCTGGGGCCTGTTCGTGCTGGCACCGTTCCTGCAGACGACAGTGCAACCTTTCATCATCAACGTGTTCCACGGCATTCCCGGCCTTAACAGCCTGTTTGCCGGGCCTCCTTATGGCATCGGCCTGCTGACCTCGGCGATGATCCTGGCCATCATGATCCTGCCTTTCATCACCTCGATCACCAAGGATGTGTTCGATACGGTGCCGCCGGTGCTGAAGGAGTCCGCCTACGGCATTGGCTGCACGACCTGGGAGGTAACACGCCGGGTCGTCGTCCCCTACACCCGCATCGGCATCATGGGCGGCGTCATGCTTGCGCTCGGCCGTGCACTCGGTGAAACCATGGCGGTCACCTTCGTCATCGGCAACGCCCACCGGATCAGCGCCTCGCTGTTCGCGCCGGCAACGACGATCTCGGCAACCATCGCCAACGAATTCACCGAAGCCGTCGGCGATCTCTACACTTCCTCGTTGGTGGCGCTCGGCCTGATCCTGTTCGTCATCACCTTCCTCATCCTTGCCATCGCCCGCTACATGCTGATGCGCATCGATGCCCGTACCGGAGTCTGACCGATGTCGACAGCCGCATCGCTTCACCAGAGCCGCAAGCGCAAGAACGGCGTGATGATGACGCTCTGCGTCGTCGCCGCCGGCATCGGCCTTGCCTGGCTGGCGCTGATCCTCGGCGCGCTGCTCTATAAGGGCCTGTCGGGCGTTTCGCTCTCAGTGTTCACGGAAATGACCCCGCCGCCCGGTGATGCCGGTGGCCTGCTCAACGCCATCTACGGCAGCATCGTGATGACTATTATCGGCATCGTCGTCGGCACGCCGATCGGCGTGCTGGCCGGCACCTACATGGCCGAATATGGCCGCTTTTCGAAGCTCACCACCGTGGTGCGCTTTATCAACGACATCCTGCTGTCGGCGCCCTCAATCATCATCGGCCTGTTCGTCTACGAATTGATGGTACGGCCGATGGGGCATTTCTCGGCCATCGCCGGTGCCGTGGCACTGGCCATCCTGGTCATTCCCGTCGTGGTGCGTACCACCGAGGACATGCTCAACCTTGTGCCGAACGCTTTGCGCGAGGCCGGCACGGCGATTGGCGCGCCGCGCTGGGTGGTGATCCGTTCGGTGGCCTACCGCGCGGCGATGTCCGGCATCGTCACCGGCATATTGTTGGCCATTGCCCGCATTTCCGGCGAGACCGCGCCACTTCTTTTCACGGCGCTGAACAACCAGTTCTGGTCGAGCAACCTCAACGCGCCGATGGCCAGCCTGCCGGTCACCATTTTCCAGTTCGCTCTCAGCCCCTACGAGGAATGGCAGCAACTGGCCTGGACCGGCGCACTCATAATCACATTGACGGTTCTCGCGCTCAGCATCTTTGCGCGCAGCCTGACCGGACGCAGAGAGGACAAATGAGCCAGATGTTGTCTCCAGACATGACGATTGCCGCCGAGGCAGCCGCCAAGGCGAAGATCGAGGTCAAGAACCTCAATTTCTACTACGGCCAGTCGAAGGCGCTGAAGGACATCACCTTGTCGCTGCCCGAGCGCAGCGTGACGGCCTTCATCGGACCGTCGGGTTGCGGAAAGTCGACGCTGCTGCGCGTCTTCAACCGCATCTACGAGCTCTACCCCAAGCAGACCGCCGAGGGTCAGGTGCTGCTCGACGGCCAGAACGTTCTCGACCGCTCGCAGGACCTCAACCTGTTGCGCACCAAGATCGGCATGGTGTTCCAGAAGCCGACGCCGTTCCCGATGTCGATCTATGAGAATATCGCCTTCGGCGTCAGGCTCTATGAGAAGATCGGCAAGGCCGAGATGGACGGCCGTGTCGAGCAGGCGTTGAAACGCGCCGCGCTGTGGAACGAGGTCAAGGACAAGCTCAATGCCAGCGGCCTCAGCCTGTCGGGCGGCCAGCAGCAGCGGCTTTGCATCGCCCGCACCGTGGCGGTCAAACCGGAGGTCATCCTGCTCGACGAGCCGGCCTCGGCGCTCGACCCATTGTCGACCGCCAAGATCGAGGAATTGATCGACGAGTTGCAGGCCGACTACACGATCGTCATCGTCACCCACAACATGCAGCAGGCCGCGCGCGTGTCGAAGCAGACGGCTTTCATGTATCTGGGCGAGCTGGTCGAATTCGACAAAACCGAGAAGATCTTCACGTCGCCTCGCGAGAAGCGCACGCAGGACTACATCACCGGCCGCTTCGGCTGATCTCACGCATACGAGGACCAGGATCATGGCCGAACACACAGTCGCAGCCTTCGACGAGGATCTCGGACAGATCAGCAAGCTGATCAGCGACATGGGCGATCTCGCCGGCACGATGGTCGGCGGCGCCACCAAGGCGCTGCTGAATTCCGACAACGCGCTGGCACAGCGCGTCGTCTCCGACGACGCCATCATGGACGCGCGCCAGCGCGAACTCGATGATCGCGCCATCACCCTGATCGCCAAGCGCCAGCCGATGGCCGACGATCTGCGTCATGTCGTCGGCTCGATCCGCATGGCGGGCGATCTCGAACGCATCGGCGACCTTGCCAAGAACATCGCCAAGCGCGTCGGCTCGGTCGGCCTCACCGCCACGCCGCGCGACTTGTCGCATTCCATCGACTCCATGGCGCAGCTGGTGCTGATCCAGGTGCAGGGCGTCGTCGAGGAATATGCGGCCGGCGATGCCGCCGCCCTCGCCAAGCTCAGGAATGACGACGAACGCATCGACGTCAAATACACTTCGGTCTTCCGCGAACTCCTGACCTACATGATGGAGGATCCCCGCAACATCACGGCTTGCACGCATCTTTTGTTCTGCGCCAAGAATCTCGAACGCATCGGCGACCATGTGACCAACATCGCCGAGAATGCGTATTATGTGCTGACCGGCACGCAACTGCCCGCCAACCGTCCGAAGCAGGACGAGACGGCGATGTCGGTGCCGGCGGCTTGACGGCAGGGATGATCGATCGATGATCGCGCCACGCATCATGGTGGTGGAGGACGAGGAGCCGCTGGGCGTGCTCCTCCGCTACAACCTGGAGTCCGAGGGTTACCAGGTCGAGGTGGTGACACGCGGCGACGAAGCCGAGATACGCCTCCAGGAAAACGTGCCCGACCTGCTGGTGCTCGACTGGATGGTGCCGGCGGTTTCCGGCATCGAACTCTGTCGGCGCCTGCGCATGCGGCCCGAGACGGAGCGATTGCCGATCATCATGCTGACGGCGCGCGGCGAGGAGAGCGATCGCGTGCGCGGCCTCTCGACCGGCGCCGACGACTATCTGGTCAAGCCGTTCTCGACGCCGGAATTCATGGCCCGGGTCAAGGCGCTGCTGCGCCGCGCCAAACCGGAAGTGCTGTCCAGCGTGCTCAAGGTCGGCGACATCGTGCTCGACCGCGAATCGCACCGGGTCTATCGCAAGAAGAGCGAGATCCGGCTCGGACCGACCGAGTTCAGGCTGCTCGAATTCATGATGCGCCATCCCGGCCGCGTGTTCTCGCGCAGCCAGTTGCTCGACAATGTCTGGGGCGAGACGATCTACATCGACGAGCGCACCGTGGATGTGCATGTCGGCCGCCTGCGCAAGGCGGTCAACAATGGCCGCATGCCCGATGTGATACGCACCATCCGTGGCGCGGGCTACGCAATCCGCGAGGATTGAGATCAGGCCACGTTCTTGCCGGATCTCACCTGCACGCCCGGCGCGAAGATCTCCTGGTCGACGAAGGTGAGCGCGCGCATGGCGCAGCCCTCGCGGATCAGCGGCAATTCGTTCGGCTCTGTATCGAAGGAAATCGACGTCGAATGCTGGCCGCCGGCGGTCTGGGCGATGGCCTCACGCAAGGCCGGCTCGATCAGATCGAAGGCGGCGGCGCTGACGCCGACCATCGCAACCGGCGCCGGATCGATCAGCGCGAACAAGCTGCCAAGGCCATAGCCCAGCGCCTCGCCGGCCTTGCGATAGGCCTCGCGCTCCGGTCCGTCTCTTTCGCGCGCCGTGGCCGCCAATGCGCGCATGTCGGCGTCGCTGACGTCGACCGGTTTGGCGTCCTCACCCATCTGTCCTGCATTACGCCAGATGGCATAGTTGCCGGCATAGGCCTCGACGCAGCCGCGCCGCCCGCAGCGGCAGAGCGCGCCGCCGGGGCGATGGATCATGTGGCCGAACTCGCCGCCTGAGGAATGGGTGCCGGTGAACAGCTCGCCCTTCAGCACCAGGCCCATGCCGATGCCGTGCGAGAGCAGGATGGCGATGAAGTCGTCGCGGTAGCGCTCGGGGTCGCGCCAGCGCAGCGCCACAGCCATCATGTTGCAGTCGTTCTCCATGGTGGCGGGGATGCCGAATTCGGCTTCGAGTATATCGGCGAAGGCAATGTCCGTCTGCGGCGTGATCGGCGACCACAGCATGGCGCGCGCCTCGGTGTCGGTGATGCCCTGGATCGCCAGCGCGATGCGGGCAATGCTGGCGACATCGAGGTCGGGATCCTCGAGGCGGCGCCGGACGATGGCCACGCATTCGCCGATCAGCGCCTCGCGCGACATGGTCAGCGTGTCCAGCCGGCGCTGCTCCTCCGATATCACCTGGCCGGCGTAGTCGATGACGGCGACGGAGAGGAAATTCAGCGACAGCACCAGGGTCATGACCGCCGCGGCCTCGGGGTTGAGACAAAGGCCCACCTGCGGCCGGCCGCGTTTCAGTGAGCCGGCCTCGTTCGGCTTGCCTTCGCTCAGGATACCTTCGCCGATCAGGTCGGCTGATATCGCCGATATGGTCGAGTGGCTGAGGGCGGTAGTAGCGGCGATCTCGGTGCGCGAGGGCTGGCCACCCCGGCGCACGGCTCCAATCACCATTGCGCGGTTGCGCCGGCGCAGATCGTCGTGGCGGATTCCGACCGACATCATTCCCTCCCCGTCGCCGCGGTTCTTGACGCCCCCTCGAACACCTCCGGCAACGGGTCGAATACTGGCAGAAGCGGCTGGGGCTGTCATTTATTTATTGCGGGGCTCGAAAAAAGGCTTCCGGCACCTCAAAATCCGTCAGAATCAATGTTGACAGTGCTCAGGCGATGGATCAGTGTTTTTTCGAGGCTCGAAAAAATAGGGCCTTTGTGCCGGCCTTAGGGCCAGTTTGGTCGCGCCACACGCGGGCGCAGGGAGGATATCATGAAGAGATTCACAGTCGCCGTTCTGGCGGGTGTCGCCATGTCGCTGACGCTGGCGTCGGTCGCGCAGGCGAAGGGCAAGGTCATCGGCGTGTCGTGGTCCAACTTCCAGGAGGAGCGCTGGAAGACCGACGAGGCGGCCATGAAGAAGGCGATCGAGGCCGCGGGCGACAAGTACATTTCCGCCGATGCGCAGTCCAATCCCGGCAAGCAGCTGACCGATGTCGAGAGCCTGATTTCGCAGGGTGCCAATTCGCTGATCATCCTGGCGCAGGACGCGTCGGCCATCGGCCCGGCGGTACAGAAGGCGCTCGACGAGGGCATTCCGGTCGTCGGCTATGACCGGCTGATCGAGAACAAGGACGTCTTCTACCTGACCTTCGACAACAAGGAAGTTGGCCGCATGCAGGCCCGCGAAGTGTTCAAGGTGAAGCCTGAGGGCAATTACGTCTTCATCAAGGGCTCCGGCGCCGATCCGAATGCCGACTTCCTGTTCTCGGGCTCGATGGAAGTGCTGAAGGCGGCCATAGACAGCGGCAAGATCAAGAATGTCGGCGAAGCCTATACGGACGGCTGGCTGCCCGCCAACGCCCAGAAGAACATGGAACAGTTCCTCACCGCCAACGACAACAAGGTCGACGCCGTGGTCGCCGCCAATGACGGCACCGCCGGCGGCGTCGTCGCGGCGCTGACGGCGCAGGGGCTCGCCGGCACCGTGCCGGTCTCCGGCCAGGACGGCGACCACGCCGCGCTCAACCGCATCGCGCTCGGCACCCAGACCGTATCCGTGTGGAAGGACGCGCGCGAACTCGGCAAGAACGCCGCCGAGATCGCCTCGCAACTCGCCGACGGCAAGAAGATGACCGACATCGCCGGCGTGAAGGACTTCACGACGCCTGGCGGCAACACCGTCAAGTCGCTGTTCCTGACCCCGGTGGCCATCACCAAGGACAATCTCAACCTCGTCATCGACGCCGGCTGGATCAAGAAGGACGAAGTCTGCACGGGCGTTGCCGCGGGCAGCGTCGCGGCCTGCAACTGAGCTTGATCGCCTGAACAGCCGGAAGCGCCGCGGCGTTCCAATTTCCTTGTTTTCGCAATTCCGGACGAAAAACCGCTACGCACTTTTCCTGGAATTGCTTCCAAGCCGCGGCGTTTTCCCGACAAGATTTGTGTTTCCGCCGCTGGCGGCTAACTTCTGGGCTCTGGTCCGGCATCCGCGTCAGGCGGCAAGCCGCTGGGAGGACATCCATGACCGACACGACCGCAACCTCGCAGGCCGATACGGCGCGTGCGTCGGAACTCGGCGCGGTCGCGCGTTTCCTGAAGGCGACCGAGATCGACACCCGCATGCTCGGCATGATCGGCGCGCTGCTGCTGATCTGGGTCGCGCTGCATGTGATTTCGAGCCTGCGTCTCGGCGTCAATCCGCTGGATTTCGACAGCCGCACGTTCCTCACGCCACGCAATCTGTGGAACCTGTCGGTGCAGACGTCCGCGGTCGCCATCATGGCCTGCGGCATGGTGCTGGTCATCGTCATGCGCAACATCGACCTGTCCGTCGGTTCCGCCGAGGGCTTGATCGGCATGGTCATGGGCTTTGCGCAGGTACATTTCCTGGTTCGGTTCGTGGGACTTGAACTCGGCAACCCATGGATCTGGGTCCTGGCACTGGTCATCGGTCTGGCGCTCGGGCTTTTGATCGGCGCCTTCCAGGGCTTCGTCATCGCCTATCTCGAAGTGCCGGCCTTCATCGTCACGCTGGGTGGCCTGCTGGTCTGGCGCGGCGCCGCCTGGTGGGTCACGTCAGGCCAGACGGTGGCACCGCTCGACGCCACTTTCCAGCTGATGGGCGGCGGACCGGCCGGATCGATCGGCGCCACCTGGAGCTGGATCGTGGGTATCGTCGCGTGCCTGGCCGTCGTGTTCGCGCTGTTCAACGGGCGGGTCCAGCGCAAGCGCTTCCGCTTCCCGCTGCGGCCAATCTGGGCCGAGACGCTGCTCGGCGTCATCACCTGCGCCGTCATCATGGGCGCGGTCTGGCTGGCCAACTCCTATCCATGGCCGATCGGGATCGTGAACCGGTACGCGGCCGCCAACAACATCACCGTGCCGGAGGGCGGGCTGTTCATCGCCCACGGCATCGCCATACCGGTGCTGATGGCGGTCGCCGTCGGTCTGGTCATGACCTTCATCACCAACCGCACCCGTTTCGGCCGTTATGTCTTTGCCATCGGCGGCAATCCGGAAGCGGCCAATCTCGCCGGCATCAACACGCGCTGGATCACGATGAAGGTGTTCATGATCATGGGCGTGCTGGCCACGATCGCCGCCGCCATTTCGTCGGCCCGGCAGAACTCGTCCACCAATGTGCTGGGAACATTGGATGAGCTGCTCGTCATTGCCGCGGCCGTCATCGGCGGCACCTCGCTTGCTGGCGGCTCGGGAACCATCATCGGCGCCATGCTCGGTGCATTGCTGATGCAGTCGCTGCAGTCGGGCATGGTGCTGCTCGGTGTCGATTCGCCGTTGCAGAGCATCGTCGTCGGCGCCGTGCTGGTCATCGCGGTCTGGCTCGACACCGTCTATCGCAAGCGGGTTTAGGGAAACGACCATGGCTGACAAAACCGCTCCCGTAACGGCCCTCACAACTGCGCCCACTGGCACGCCGCTGGTCGACATGCGCAACATCTCGATCGCCTTCGGCGGCATCCGCGCCGTCGACGACGCCTCGATCGATCTTTTCCCCGGCGAGGTCGTGGCGCTGCTCGGCCACAACGGCGCCGGCAAGTCGACGCTGATCAAGATCCTGTCCGGCGCCTACAAGCGCGATGCGGGGCAGATCTTCGTCAATGGCGAGGAGGCAGCGATCTCCAACCCGCGCGACGCCAAGAAATACGGCATCGAGACGATCTACCAGACGCTGGCGCTGGCCGACAATGTCGACGCCGCCGCCAACCTGTTCCTCGGCCGCGAGCTGATGACCGCCTGGGGCACGCTCGACGACGTCGCCATGGAGGCCGAGGCGCGCAAGGTGATGGGGCGGCTCAATCCCCGCTTCCAGCGCTTCAAGGAGCCGGTGATCAAGCTGTCGGGCGGTCAGCGGCAATCGGTGGCGATCGCGCGCGCGATCCTGTTCAATGCCCGCATCCTGATCATGGACGAGCCGACGGCGGCACTTGGGCCCCAGGAAACCGCCCAGGTCGGCGAGTTGGTCAGGCAGCTCAAATCCGATGGCATCGGCATCTTCCTGATCAGCCACGACATCCACGACGTGTTCGAGCTGGCCGACCGTGTCTGCGTGATGAAGAACGGCCAGGTGGTCGGCACCGCCCGCACGACTGACGTCACGCAGGACGAGGTGCTTGGGATGATCATCCTGGGCAAATGTCCTCCAGGTGCCATACCGGGGCCGGGTGCGCTGAAGATTGCCGCCTGAGGCCGGTCAGGCCGCTTTGGGCGCCCCGTTGCCGTTCACGTGATATGCCAGTGATCACGATGGTTTGACCTGACCATTGTGTTGGCCCGGCGACTTGCCCATAAAAGGTCCTGTTTTGCTCATGGACCGCATCATCCGTTGAAGAAGCTTTTTCCAATCGTCGCGTTCATTGCCGTTGCACTGATCAGCATGACCATGGCGGGGTTCGCTTATTTCGCGACGCAGGAAGCCGCCCGCATCAAGTTCGAAGGGGCGGCCGATGACGCCCTCAACCGGATCGAGAGCCGCATCGACCTGCACCTGTCGCTGCTGCGCTCGACACAGGCCCTGTTCGACGCACGCAACGGCGATATTTCCCAGAACGAGTTCAAGGCATTCTTCAAGGCGCTGGATGTCGACAACAATTTCGCCGGCCTGCGAGGCATCGGCTTCCTGCGGCTGGTCAGGACGGGCGACGAGGCAGCGGTGGAACGCGACACCCTCCACGATTTCGGCGCCAGTCATCCGGTCTATCCGGATACGACGCAGGCCTGGCGCACGCCGATCGCGCTTTTCGAGCCGCTCGATCCGTCCAACCAGACCATCATCGGCTACGACATGTTCAGCGAGCCGGTGCGGCGTGCGGCGATCGAAAAAGCCATGGCCGACGACCAGCAGCATGCGAGCGGGCTGGTGCAACTCGGCCAGGGCATGGGCGTGGCGCAGACGTTCACTGGCTTCCTGGTCTATGTGCGGCTCAATGTGGAAACGGCACCGGAGGTCATCAACGCATCGCGGTCCTCGACCGCCGGCTTTCTCTATGCGGCCTTTCGGGCCCGGGACCTGTTCCAGATCGCGCTCAGCCGTGCGCCGCTGCTGCCGGTCAACACCGAGATCTATGATGGAGCGGTGAACGGCGACAACCTGTTGTTCCGCTCGGAGACGCCACCGGCCTCATCCCTGGGAGACCGGCTGCTGGTCACCCGCAAGATGACCGTGGCCGGACGCCCGTGGACCGTATTGTTCAGGCCAACCAGCGCCTTCTCGCAACCCTCTTCGCGCGCCATCCCCGTGATGCTGGGGCTGTTCGGCCTGCTCCTGGCAGGCGCCATCGCGCTGGTGGCGCGCTATCAGGAGCGAGCCTATGACGCGGTGTCGGCCTTGCACGAGACGACGGAAAAAAGCCTGCTCGAAAAGGACCTGATGCTGCAGGAGATGAAGCATCGCATCAAGAACTCCATCACCAGGGTGCTGGCGATCGCGCGGCAGACGGCTTCGCGGGCAACCGACGTCAATGAGTTTTCCGCTTCCTTCTCGGCCAGGCTGCAGGCGATGGCCGCCTCGCAGGACATGTTGACGCGCTCGCGCTGGCAGAAAGCCGACCTTGCCGATCTGCTGCGCATCGAGCTTGGCCAGGTGTTCGGCAAGGAACTGCCGGACGGGCTCCTGTCAGGCCCGGAGGTGCTGCTCGATGAAACAACGACGCAGGCGCTTGGCCTGACCTTTCATGAACTCGCCACCAACGCGCTGAAATACGGCGAAGCCGGCAATTTCGTTGGCGCTCTCAAGGTGAACTGGTCGCTGGAAGGGCGGGGGCGCGAGCGGACGCTGGCGCTGAACTGGCGGGAGGCGGGGAAGAAGAGGGTACAGGCGCCATCGCGGACGGGATTCGGCACCAAGCTGATCGATCTCAATGTCACGCGCGAGCTGCGCGGCACGATCAGACGCGATTTTCAGGCCGATGGCCTCAAGGTGGAAATCAAAATTCCACTGGCCGGCTGAAACCCACCCATCAGAGGGACCCAGCGGCAGACTCCCATCCACGAAAATCCGGAGGCCCAAGGGCCTCCGGATTTGGTCTTGTTATCGTTGAATCAGTTGCAGCGGGCCGTGTAGGTGCCGTGACGATCACGATACACGCAACGGCCGTTCCGCAGCTTGCGAACCAGCAGGCCGGATCCGGCACCGACGGCTGCGCCGATCAGGGCACCCTTGCCGCCGCCGACCAACCCACCCACGCCCGCGCCGATCAAGCCGCCGCCGACGACGTCCTGCTCGGTCGTGGTGCAGCCGCTGACGGCAACCACCGCAACCATGGCAATAAGTATTTTCCGCATAGAGTCACTCCTCACTTGTGTCCACACTTTGGTAAGCTCCAACCGCCATTTAGCACGAAACGACGGCCTTTGCTGCTGCAATTTATTGTTGGCTAAGGTCGTCTTTTTCTGGGCGGTTCGTGTTAGATGCCATGACGAGGTTGGATATGGCCAACGAAGCGTCAAGACTACCATCTGGCCGCACCTTCCAGACAATCTGATCGTAGTCGTCCTCCAAGGCGGGATCGACCGCGAGGCATTTGGCGACGACATGCTGCGCCTGCCCCTGCACGTCGCCCATCGCGAAGGGGCGCTCAGCGGTGCATTCGTCAGCAGTCGCAAAAACACTGACAGGGACCTGCAATTCCCGACATTCGGCCATCGTGTTCGAGCAACCGATCACCAGCAACAACGCGGCTATGTGTTCCATGACAGATGTTCCTCTGGCCGCATTAACGGCCGGCATCGTCAAAAAGTTCCTGTCATTCCAACGGCGTTACGCGAATAGTTCGGAGAAAACCGCGGCTCCTCACGCTGCGGCGTTGGCCTGCCCGGCGACTTCAATTGGCGCGACGGAGAGGAGAGCAGATTTAGTCAGGTCAACTGCCAGAAAATGGCCAGCACCATGATCGCGGCCGCGGCAAGAACGATCCCCTTCATCAACCCCCTACCTGCTTCAGGGAGTGCCTCCATGGAGGGTTCGGATTCCAGAAACTCGCCCATCGAAATACGGGCGGCTTGTTCCAATCTGTTCATGTCGGCAATCGTCAAGACATTCCTCCCGTACCGTGCTTCGAGCCTGCCAACAATCTCCGAAGGCGGGGCAGGTTCCGACGGTATCTGGGAAAAACAGCATCCGCGCTTATGGTGAACAGCCGGTTAAGGATTGTTGTTTGCCAGGCTCTCACTGCGTCTCGAAATTGCTGTGCGGCACGACAAGGCGATATTCGAGGTGGCCCTCGCCGATATCCAGGTTCGCGGTTCCGTTCAGGGATGCCGGCACCACCCGCTCCAACGCAACGCTTCCGAAGCGCCGTTGACCGCCGCCACCGCGATTGGCTTCTATCGTTTCGGCCCATGTCAGCGACAGCGCAACCTCCCCCGTGGCGGCAGCGTCGAGTTGGGCGGTAACCTCGACGAAGCCATCCGGCCGGGACAGGGCGCCGTAGCTCAACGAGTTGACGGCAAGTTCATGCATCGCCAGCCCGATATGCAGCGCGGCGTTGGGATTGAGGTAAGGATTGGCGCCACGAAAACGGAGGCTGTGCGACGGGTTCGCGCCATAGCGGCCGACCTGGCCCGCCACCAGTTCATGAAGGGCTGCCCCTCGCCAATTGGAGGATGTCACCAGATCCTGGGAGGAGGCCAGCGACTGCAGCCGGCCGCGGAAGCGCGTCAGGAAATCGCCGATGCCGTCGGAATAGCGACCGGTCTGGGTCGCGATGCTCTGGATGATCGCCAGGAGGTTCTTCGAGCGATGGCTGACTTCCCGCAGCAGCGTCGTCAACGTCTGTTCACGCCGCTTTTGCTCGGTAGTCTCGACCATGGTGGTGACGACGCCCTGTACATCGCCATCGTCGCCTCGGTCGGCATCGACCCAAATCTGAAACCAGCGAACGCCATTCTCGACCGGGACACTGATTTCAAGGCGCTGGGGATTGCCGGTCGCGATCACATCGCGCTTGGCGGCGCCGATGCGGTCGGTCTGCGCCGTCGGCAAAATGCCGTTGCCATCGACATCGTCGGAGGCCCAAGGGGCGCGCATGTTGCGGGCCCATACGGTCTTCATATCGCGATCCTGATAGAGGACGGAAATGCCGGCATTGTGGAGCGCGTGGAGAAGAGCCCGGCCAAGCTGCATGCCGCTCTCGGCGGGGTGCATGGCGATCACTTCATCGCCCCGTGCGCCTTCCTCTCTATCTGAAGTCCTCGAGCGCATCGGTCAACCTGTCCACCCCAACTCAGACTGAACCGCTCACCTGCCACATCGGTTCCAAATGAATCGGGATAACCACCCTTCCTAAAGCGGTCCGCCGGACGGCGTCCAGTAAAGGACACCGCCCGGCGGTGGCTGGAAACCGTTTGAGGGGTGCGGCTTCCAGTGTTCCTCTATTCAGTCGCCAGGCTCACGCCCGTCTGAAAAGGCCGGCCAAAAGCGAAATGACCAGGAATGCGAGGAAGATGAAGAACAATATCTGCGCGATACCGGCGGATGTGCCGGCGATACCGCCGAAACCAAGCGCGCCGGCAATAATCGCCACGACGAGAAATACGAGCGCCCAGTAAAGCATGGTTCATCTCCTTCCAATGATACGGTGAAAACGTGGGTAAATGCGGTTTGTTCCACCATTCGCCGAAAAAGCCGATGCTTGCAAACCGTTCCAGGCAGCGCGGGCTGGAAATTCGCTGGCGGCCGATCCGGCTTGTCAAGAAGGCCACCGAATGCATCGCACCCAGTGGCCTTTTATGTCCTTGTCCGGCTCGCGGAGGCCGCGATTTATGCAGCGGCCTTGGCCTGCCGGTCGAAGAAGAGCGCCTGGCTGATCAGCGCCTTCACCATGTCGGGATTGAACGGCTTGGTCACGAGGAAAGCAGGTTCCGGACGCTCTCCGGTCAGCAGACGCTCGGGAAAAGCGGTGATGAAGATTACCGGCACCGATGTCGACGAGAGGATTTCGTTCACCGCCTCGATGCCCGAGCTGCCGTCGGCGAGCTGGATATCGGCCAGCACCATCTTCGGTCGGGTCTTGCCGAACATCGTCACCGCTTCGGCATGGGTGCGCGCCGTGCCCACCACCCGATGGCCGAGGCTCTCGACCATCTCCTCTATATCCATGGCAATGAGCGGCTCATCCTCGATGATCAGCACGTCGGTCGCCACCTGACGGGAAATCTCGTTGCTTGCCTGGGCAAGCAGCTCGGAGAACTGCTGGTCGCCGACATCGAGGATCTCGGCCGCCTCGTCCTCGCTGAAACCTTCGACGGCAACCAGCAGGAAGGCCTGGCGGGGAAGCGGCGCGATCGCATTGAGATTGGCGGCCGCGCGCTGTTCCCAGCCCGCCTGTGTCTGCTCTTGCGGAACGCGGATGGCAACCGATGTGAAGAGCTTGGCGAAAACCTTGTATAGTGCGATCCGGTCACTCGACGCCTCGGGGAAGATGTCGACATCGGCAATGATCGCCTCAAGCATCGCGGCGACCAGCGCGTCGCCGCTCTCCTGCGATCCCGAGACGGCACGCGAAAAGCGCCGCAGGAACGGCAGATGCGGAGCGATGGTGGCGGACAAGCTCATAATAGACGTCTCCCTCAGATGACGCGTTGAACGGATTCCAGGCTATGCCGATTGCAAGCCCCGTGGGAAACAACGCCGCTTTTCTGAAAAAGTTCCGCCGATATGGAACGAATCACCGGCAATGGCGTTTTAGCGCCGGGATGGGCAACCAGACGAGGGTGCCGCTTGCCTTGTGTTGTGTTGTGAGCGGCTTGAGTTCTGGGAAATAAAGGGCGAAATGAAGGACATGACCAAAGATATTCTGGCTGGCGTCACGGGCAGGCGCCGGAACGGCGACGGCGATCCGTTAGGGCCCAACTCCGAAATCGGACGCAAACTCAAACAATATTACGACGAGCTGGTCTCCGACAATGTGCCGGATCGCTTCGCCCAGTTGCTCAGCCAACTGGAACAGGCCGAACCCGCACAGAAGAAGGACTAGGGACATGGCAGCGGTCTCCCAAGGCTTCAAGACCGATCTGCTTGGGGCGATCCCGAGCTTGCGGGCCTTCGCCGTGTCGCTGACGCAGAATGCCGACAAGGCCGATGACCTCGTTCAGGAAACGTTGGTCAAGGCCTGGGACAAGCATGAAAGCTTCCAGCCCGGCACCAACCTCAAGGCATGGCTTTTCACGATACTGCGCAATGAATTCTATTCGCAAATGCGCAAGCGCGGTCGCGAGGTGCAGGACAGCGACGGCATCATGACGGCCCGGCTTGCAGTGCACCCGGCCCAGCACGGCCAGCTCGACCTCAAGGATTTTCGCGGGGCACTCGAGCAATTGCCGGAGGACCAGCGCGAAGCCATCATCCTGATCGGCGCATCGGGCTTCTCCTACGAGGAGGCCGCCGAAATCTGCGGTTGCGCGGTCGGAACGATCAAAAGCCGCGTCAGCAGGGCCCGCACCCGCCTGCAGGAAATCCTGAAAATCTCAGGTGAGGACGAGTATGGCCCCGACGCGATCTCGGCTCAGGTCACGGGAACGGCTGCGCATTGAAATGCGGGGCCGCATAACGGCGATTCGGACGTTGTCGCGTCAGTCTCAGCCAGGGGAGCCGCGACCATAGGCCAGCGCCACGGCCTCGACGAGGTCTTCGCCCGAATAGGGCTTGGTGACCAGCCTCACCCCCGGGAAAGACGCCTTGATCTCATCCGCATCCGAATAACCGGACGCAAACACGAACGGGACGCCGGTCTCACGAAGGCCCGCGGCAAATTCGAGCGTCGAGGCGCCACCCAGCATCAGGTCGACAATGGCCGCGTCGAAATTCTTCGCGACCTTCCGGCCATCGACCTCGGCCAAATCGCGGGCAACCACCACCTCGCCTGCACCGTGGTCACGGCAGAGTTGCTCGACATCCATGGCGATGAGGAACTCATCCTCCAGGACAAGAATGCGCAATCCATCAAGTAATTGGGGCACAGGCAATTGCTCCTTGAAACGCCGGGAGTCATGATCGCAATTTGGTGTGTTGTCATTTAAAAAAGACATCCGCCGACAGGCCGATCTCGGCAACACGCAAAAACAGACCTGCTCACGGCAGGCATTCGCAAGGGGGTCGAAATGCCGAGCCAGACCGGGCGCTCTTCCTCAAGCCGTCAATACCCCTGCGAGCAATGCCCGTTGCGGTCCCTGCCGGTGTTCCGGGAGTTCGAGAAGCCGGAGCTGGCCTTCATCAGCAAGTTCAAGAAGGGAGAACTCGCGGTCGACAAGGGTGCCACGGTTCTCGTGGAAGGAAGCCACAGCGCGCATCTCTACACTGTGCTGTCCGGCTGGGCGTTCCGCTACAAGCTGCTGCAGGACGGCCGCCGGCAGATCCTCAATTACCTCATGCCCGGCGATCTCATCGGTCTGCAAGGCAGCGTCATGGGGGAAATGCAGCATTCCGTCGAGGCGCTGTCGCCAATGCTGCTTTGCGTGTTCGAACGCGACAATCTGCTCGAGATCTACCGCAACCATCCGGGCCTCGCCTACGACATCACCTGGATCGCTTCGCGTGAAGAGCGGATGCTGGACGAGAACCTGCTCAGTGTCGGCCGCCGCAGCGCAATCGAACGCGCCGCCTATCTTGTCGCCTTCATCGCCAGCCGCGCCAAGGTCGTGGGCCTGAACGGCACGCAGTCCATCCAGATACCGATCACGCAGCAGCACATCGCCGATACGCTTGGCTTGTCGTTGGTTCACACCAACAAGACAATCCGCAAGCTGATGGACCGTCAGCTGATCGTCTGGCGCGACGGCGGTTGCGGTGTCGTCGACATTGAAGGTCTGAAACAGCTCGCCGGCTGGGAGGGGCTGTCCGAGGGCCGCCGGCCGCTGATCTGACCGACACCTTGCCGGGGCGGATCGGGTGCGCGTGACCGGGTTTTCGGGTAGTTTGTCCCGACATCGGAACCTTGAGACGCAAGGCGCGTTTGAAATCGAGCAATCACAAGGAGTTAAGCAATGGCCACCGTCGCAGGGAAGACAGCCAACGAAGCGCGGACGAATCCGGATCTGGAAGCCGACATCAGGCAGTTGAAGGCCGATATCGACAAGCTCACCAAGCAATTGGCCAAGACCGGTGAACACGGCTACGGCACGGCGCGGCGCGCGGCGGCCGAAGGCGTCGAACAGTTGCGCGCCCAAGGGGAGGCTGCCTTCGACAGCTTGCGCGGTAATGCCAGGGATATCGAGGCGCAGATGGTGGCAAGCGTACGCGAAAAGCCGATGACGTCGCTGGCTATCGCCGCGGGCGTCGGCTTCCTGTTCGCGCTGCTCACGCGTCGCTAGTTCCGCCGAGATGGGACTGCTGGCATCGTTGCTCTCGGGTTTCGCCTCGGGCGAAACCGTGGCCGCCATACGTCGAGCACGGACGGCGGCCATCGTCTATATGCTTGCCGCGCTGGCGGTGTTTTGCGGTATCGGCTTCCTGGTCGGCGCGGCCTATATCTGGGCATCGGCCAGCTATGGATCGCTGGCGGCGGCGATTGGTTTCGGTGTCGGCTTTCTGGTCATCGCAGGCCTTGTTCTTTTGACCCAT
Source organism: Mesorhizobium sp. B2-5-7 (assembly GCF_006440875.1). NCBI lineage: Bacteria > Pseudomonadati > Pseudomonadota > Alphaproteobacteria > Hyphomicrobiales > Phyllobacteriaceae > Mesorhizobium > Mesorhizobium sp. B2-5-7. The sequence goes on from NZ_VFUO01000002.1 coordinate 464,965, forward strand.
CGGCTGATGTCGGGCACGCGGATGCGCCGCGAGGCTAGGCGGCGCAAGACCGACATGAAAGCGATCGGCATTACGGCCGCGCTCGCTGTGCTTCCGGCATTGCTCAAAGGTGGGCTCAAGGGAAAAGGTGGGCTCGGGGTTATTCTTGGTCCGGCCGTGGCACTCGCGGCCTATGCCATCTACCGCGAGAATGTGAAGTCCGACACCGACCACCACCCGGATGCCGGCGAGGGGTAGTCGCGCCGGCGGCCATGCTCACGTCATCTCGACAGATCTTCCAGCGGCATCGATATTTCGGCGAAGACCCCATCGCGCCGGAATTCGTGGGTTACTTCGCTCGAAATGACCTTGGCCAGGCTGCGCCGGATGAGGATCGAGCCGAAGCCTTGCCGCTCGGGCGGCGCTACTTCAGGACCGCCGCTTTCGCGCCAGGTGAACACCAGGCGCCTGTCACCATTCTTGCCTTGCGCTTTCCAGTCGAGATCAACCTTGCCTGACGCAACCGACAGTGACCCATACTGCAGCGCGTTGCTGGCCAGTTCGTGCAAGATCAGCCCGAGGCCGACGGCCTGATCGGGAGACAGCAGCAGATCGGCGCCCGAGATTGCCAGCCGCGGCTGGGCGGCGTTGTCGAAAGGCCTGATCTCGATCTGGACGAGTTCGCGGATGCCGATACCGCGCCACTCGCGGTCGGACAGCAGGCCATGGGCGATACCCAGGGCTTGAAGCCGGGCGCTGAAGGCTTTGAGGAATTCGCTCGGCTGGCGGGCATGGCGCACGGTCTGCGTCGCCAGCGCCTGGACCGTCGCCAGCGTGTTCTTGACCCGGTGGTTGAGTTCACGCAGCAGGAGCCGTTGCCGTTCGTCACCGAGCTTGCGTTCCGAAATGTCGTAGTTGACGCCGAAAATCAGCGTCGGCTTGCCTTCGCCATCGCGCTCGATGACACGGCCGCGCGTGGCCACCCATCGCGGTGGATGGAAGCCATTCACCCGGTATTCGCCAAAATAGTCGTCACTGCCGGTCAAGGCATCACGAAAGCTGGTTTCGGTCTGGTGGACGTCGCGTGGATCGATGGCTGTCAGAACATCGCGGGCCCGCAACCTTGTCGAGCGCGGCAGGTTGAACAATTCCGGCAATCGGACGTCGCAGTCGATGACGTCGGTGCGGACGTCCCAGGCCCAACTTGCCAGCGAAGCAGCATCGAGGGCGACGGCGCGCCGCTTTTCCTCGCGCGCGAGCGCGGCTTCGGCGACAGCGCCGGTGCGGGTCGCGTGCTTCAGGGTGAACAGGCTGCCGGCGAGGCCGGCGAGCGTTTTCAACTGGTCGAGCCTGGAGCGGGACGGGTGGGCACCCGGCTTGCGGTGCATGACGCACAGGGTTCCGATCCGCGCTCCCGCGACAATGATCGGGACGCCGGCATAGAAGCGCACATGATGCTTGCCGGTCACCAGCGGATTGGCATGGAAACGCTGGTCGGCTGCTGCATCCGTCACCACCATCGGCTCATCGCCAGCGGCGATGGCGTGCGCACAGAAGGAGATGGCTGTCGTAATCTGTGTTTCTTCCATGCCAGAACAGGATTTGAACCATTGCCGATCGAGGTCGACAAGTGTGACCAGCGCGATCGGCGCGCGCATCACGGCGGCGGCAAAGCCGCCGATGCGGTCGAAATCCGGGTCGGGCGCCGTATCAAGCATCTCAAGCCAGTGCAACACGGCCAGCCGGTGCTCGTCCTGCACGGCGCGCGCAACCTCGGCCGGCAGATCGGCTGCTGTTTCCACCCTGCTATTCAAACCAAGTTCCCGTGGCTTGCCTTGATGTCCTCACCGTCGCCGGCCCGGGACAGCCCTGCAGCCGGAACCATCCTTGCGAGGGACCGTTACCCGAGCGTGATTTGCCGATCGCGTCAGCCGACGCGAAACCAGACGAGGACCCGCCATGGCCAGGAACATTCCCGAAAACAAAGCGCGTCAGGGGCGGTGGGGCTGGCATGGGTTCCGAATCCTGATCGCCGGACTGCTCCTGGTGCTCGTCGCCTGGGGCGTCGCCGAGATCTACGGCGTGTTGATCAAGGCGCCGAACAGCGACGAGCAACATGTCCCCACGCCGCCGAGCACCGGTCCGGCGCCCTCCGGCTGAAGTCAGTCCCTTGATGACTTCACACAGCATCAGGCGGCCTTCACCTGGGCGACGCTGGCCGGCACCAGCACATTGAGCGCTCCAGGTTTGATTTCGATCGTCGTCTCACGATCGAGCCTAACCAGTTCGCCGTCCATGACGGCGCGGAATTTCCTGCCGCCGGAATGGATTTTGAGGGTCACCCTGTCGGCCTGGTGGATTTCGACATGTTCGTTGTCACGCCACTTGCCGCGCGCCACGTTGAACAAAAACTTGACCAGTTCGGCGCGCTGCTGCGCTACCGTGACGTAAATGCCGAGCACGCCACCGGCCGGATTGTCGGCATAGGGCAGGTGACCTTCGCCGAAGAGATTGTTGGTCACGCCGAGGCCGGATATGCGGGCAGTCATCTCCGCTTCACCGATGCCGAGCGTGACCTTCATTGCCGGCGGGTTCTTGATCGTCGCCCAGGCTGCCTTGGCTGAAGCGCCGATCTTGCCCAGGCGTGAGCCGAATTCCATGCCCTGGCGCAGTTGCACCATCTTGGCATGCATGCCGATCGAGAACTGATGAACGAAAGGCTGGCCATTGGCCGTTGCCATGTCGACCGCGATGATTTCGCCGTCGGCAAAGGATTTCAGCGCCGCATCGAGCGACTGCGGAATACCAAGGCCGCGCGCGAACAGGTTCATGGTGCCGGCCGGCAATATGGCGAGCGCCTTTTTCCTGCCCATCAGCCTGGCGGCCGCGGCCGAGATGGTGCCGTCACCGCCTCCGGCGAGCACGACGTCGACGGTGTGGCGCGACGCAGCGCTGTCGAGAGTGTCCACGACGTCCTTGCCGGCAACGATGTCGATGCTGAGAGAGTGGCCCGCCGATTCCAGCGTCTGACGCATCCGGTCCGAAAAGGCGGCGAGATCGGTGGTGCGCAAGGTGCCGCCGTCCCGGTTCAGCACCGCCGCGAATTTCATGCCCCGCTCCGCTGATCACCTCAAACCCGACCGGGGTATCCCAGCCAGCGGCTGAAACGCGTCAAACCAGGAATAGTTCCGGCAGGGCGGAAACTCCGGCCAGACCCAGGTTTTCGGCAATGGGCAGTCAGATCCGCTTCTTGGGTTTTGGCTTCGGCCATCGCGGTTTTTGTCGGAACAACGGCATGGTCACGACGTTGTGAACCTGCAGAGATGTCGCGTCCGATCCCAGCGAGGGGTTCAACCGGGCGCGGCATGTACGAAATCAGGCACGAGGAGAGACCATCATGATCCGCACCCTTTTAGCGACGACCGCCCTTGCGACAATGGTTGCAACCGGCGCCTTCGCGCAGAGCGCTGCAACCCCAGCCCCCGCGAACCAGCCCGCCGCCCAGGAGCCGGCCGCGACGGCGCCGGTACCGCGCGCTGAAGGCAGCATCGTCACCAACATCATCGGCGAAACCGTCTACAATGGCACTGGCGACAATGCCGAGAATATCGGCAAGGTCACTGACGTGGTCTTCGACAAGGACGGCATGGCGAAATCCGTCGTCATCGGCGTCGGCGGTTTCCTTGGCGTGGGAACCAAGAATGTCGCCTTCGACTACGACAAGCTGCAATGGGCCGAGAAGAACGGCGATCGCTGGCTGGTGGCGCAGACCACCAAGGACGAACTGAAGGCGCATCCGGAGTTCGACAGCAAGGCTTACGCGCCGGCCCCGGCCGCAGCGACGACCGCACAGGCGCCGGCCACATCGACCGATACCGCGCAGCAGTCCACGAACGCCGAGCCGGTCAAACCGGCTGATGGCAACCTGGCCACAAACATCATCGGTGAAAATGTCTACAACGGCACCGGCGATGACGCCCAGAAGATCGGCGATGTGAACGACATCGTGCTGACCAAGGAAGGCAAGGCGCAGTCGCTGATTATCGGCGTCGGCGGGTTCCTGGGCATGGGCGAAAAGAACGTGGCTTATGATTTCGCCAAGGCGCAGTGGGCACAGAAGAACGGCGACCGCTGGCTGGTGGCGCAGACCACCAAGGAAGAGCTGCAGGCGCAGCCGGATTTCAACCGCAAGGCCTATGATCCGGCGCCGGCAACGACGGCATCCAATGAACCGGCGCCAACCGCGCCCGCAGCGGCGCCGTCCGCCGCGACAGCTCCCGCCGCCGCTCCGGCGGACAGGACCGCGGCGGCGCCGGCTGACGCCACGGCTCCTGACCAGACACAGACCGCGGCCATCGACAAGTCCAAGCTTACCGAGATGCCGGTTGGAGAGATCAGGGGCGACGACCTGAAGGGCACGACGGTCTATGGCGCCAACGACGCCAAGGTCGGTGAGATCGGCGATGTGGTGCTGACCCCCGACAAGAAACCCGACGCCGTGATCGTCGATGTCGGCGGCTTCCTCGGCATTGGCGAGAAGGAGGTCGCGGTCGGCATGGATAATTTGAAGTTCATGACCGACAAGAACGGCAAGAAGTACCTTTATACGACCTTCACCAAGGAGCAGCTCGAGAAGCAAGCGGCTTACGACAAGGGCTCCTACGCCCAGAAGCGCGACGAGCAGCGTCTGATCGTCCGGTAGGCAAGGATACTTCGACAGGTAAGAATACTTCGATAGGCAAGGATCCAGGGCGGTAGGGTAATCCCCCTACCGCCCTGCTTGCGAGCTGGAGTATCCAGTCACTCCGTTTTCCGTCAGTTCCAAGAGGGCAAGCGACTGGTCGAGATGTTCGGCCCGCCAGGCGAGCAGCCTTTCGGCGAATTCCAGCCGGGTCGAACGATGTGCCGGGCTGCCGGCGAGGTTCTTCAATTCGCCAGGGTCGTCCTCCATGTCGAAAAGCAGCGGCGGCAGGCCGCCGCCAAAATGCACGTACTTGAATTTCTTCGTGCGGATGACAGCGAGGTTGCACTGGCGCGAGGTGATGCCGAAATGCCGTTCCGCTTCACCGCCGGCGATCGAGCGAAAGTCGAACTCCCAGTGCGCGGCGTCGCGCCAAATGGCGGGCGTTCCACCGCTCAGGAAGGGTTTCAGCGAGCATCCGTCAAGGTGCGGTTCGGGAGCCACGCCGAGCAGGTCGATGAGCGTAGGCAAAATATCCACCGCTTCGGTGAAGCGATCGACAGCGCTGCCGGCAGCCTTGCGGTGGCGTGGATCGCGGATGATCAGCGGGATATGGTAGCTGCCGTCGAAATAGCCGCCCTTACCCAGCATGAAGTGGTCGCCCATCATTTCGGCATGGTCGGAGGTGAGCACGATGATGGTGTTGTCCCACGCGGCTTCGGTCTTCAGCGCGTGCCACAGGCGGCCGAGCTGCGCGTCCACCTCCGAGATCATGCCGTAATAGATCGCCCTGATGCGGCGGAAATCATCCTCGCTCCAGTCGTGCACTTTGCCCGCGGCGCCGGGGCGGAACTTCGCTCGTTTTTGGCGATCGAGATCATAGGCGACGTAGGGGTGGCCTTGAGATTCGGCGCGCCAACTTTCCGCGCGGTGAAAAGCGGGGCCGTCCGCGGGATCGTATTGAGTGTTGTACGGTTCCGGTACGATGAAGGGCGGATGCGGGCTGATAAAGGAAAGATGCGCAAACCACGGCGTGGCCTCGTCCTGCTCGCCCAGCCAGCGGATGAACTCGCCGGCAAGGAAGGCCGTCGGCGTCTGGTCCCTGGAGTAGACGGGTGGCGCTTCGGTCACCGCACCGTCGACCTCGCCCACCGGACGATGAATGTCAGGACTTCCAGCGCCGGCATCGATGCCTTGCTGCTTCAGCCAGGACAGCCACTGCTTCTGATGTTCGGGCAGCAATTGGCGCGCCGTGAAGCCGGGCAGAACACCCTCATAGCTGTGCAACCGCGGATCGGCCGGTGCAAGCTGGCGCGGATCGAGCGACACATCGGTATAGCCGAACAAGGTCGGATCGTAACCGACGCTGCGCGCGGCGAGCGCAATATTGCCATGGCGGGCGTCGAGCGGCGTGCCGTTGCGGCAGACACGATTGTTCATCTGATAGAGGCCGGTGTAGAGGCAGGCACGGGCCGGTGAGCAAGGCGCCGCGCCGCCGTAATGGCGCTTGAACAGCACGCCGTCGGCGGCCAGCGCATCGGCATTCGGCGTCTTCACCTGGGGATGCCCGACAGCCGACAGGCAATCGCCGCGCCACTGGTCGCAAGTGATGAGAAGGACATTTGGCCGCCTGCCTTTTCCAGTCACTTGCGCTTACCCCTCTCCAGCACGTCGAATGCGTACATGGAACCGATTCCATCCACCGCGCAAGACCAGGGCTGTTTGCTAAACGGTGAACAAGGATCTTTCGATTGTTCACTTTTAAGGCACAGTCCATCCTGTGTTTGCCGCCTTTGCCATACTCGCTCGTATCCTCATATTGGCGTGGAGAGCGGCGAGGGCCGCACAAACACCAAGGGAAGGAGCAGAGACCATGCTCGACCAGATCAAGGGCCTGCATCACGTCACCTCGATGGCCAGGGATGCACGGCAGAACAATGATTTCTTCACCCACAAGCTCGGCCTGCGCCGGGTCAAGAAGACCGTCAATTTCGACGCGCCCGACGTCTACCATCTCTATTATGGCGACGAGGCCGGCACACCCGGTTCGGTGATGACCTATTTCCCGTTTCCCAACATCGGCAAGGGCCGTCCTGGCGTCGGCGAAGTCGGCACCACGGTCTATTCCGTGCCGGAAGGCACGCTCGCCTCTTGGGAAAAACGCTTCACCGACGAAGGCGTAACCAATGTCGCCCGCGAGGAAAGCTTTGGCGAGAAGCGGCTCGCATTTGCCGGCCCGGACGGCGATGGCTTTGCACTGGTCGAGGACAAGGCCGACGGCAGAGCGCCCTGGGTGAAGGGCGGTATTGCCGCGGACGAGGCGATCCGCGGCTTTCACTCGGTTTCGCTGAGGCTGAAGGATGGCGGCGCCACCGAGGAGCTGTTGAAGTTCATGGGTTACGAGGAGGTCGACAAGTCAGGCAATGTCAGGCGGCTCGCCGTCAAGAACGGCAATGGCGCCGATTTCGTCGATATCGAAACGCTGCCGACCGCACCCTTCGCCGATCTCGGCGCCGGCTCCGTTCATCATGTCGCCTTCGCCGTCGAGAATCGCGCCAAGCAGCTCGAAGTGCGCAAGGCGCTGATGGATACGGGCTATGGGGTGACGCCGGTGATCGACCGCGATTATTTCTGGGCGATCTATTTCCGCACGCCGGGCGGCGTGCTGTTCGAAGTCGCCACCAATGAGCCGGGTTTCGACAAGGACGAGGACACCGCCCATCTCGGCGAGGCGCTGAAGCTGCCGACGCAGCATCAGCATCTGCGGCCGTATCTCGAACAGCATCTGCAGAAGCTGGAGGGTTGAGACGATGAGCAAGGACGCTTACGCCCACAAGGTGCTGCCTGGTTCGCCGGGTGGTCAGCTGCTTTTCGTCTTCCATGGCACAGGCGGCGACGAGAGCCAGCTTGTCTCGCTGGGGCGCGATCTCGCGCCCCAGGCCACCATCGTCTCGCCGCGCGGCGATGTGTCGGAGCAAGGTGCCGCGCGCTTCTTCCGCCGCACCGGCGAGGGCGTCTATGACATGGACGACCTGGCGCGGGCCACGGCCAAGATGGCGGGCTTCGTCCAGGCCCATGTCGAGGCGGCGAAGCCATCGGTCGTGCTGGGCCTCGGCTATTCCAATGGCGCCAACGTCCTGGCTTCGCTGGTGTTCGAAACCCCTGACCTGTTCGACGCCACGGTGCTGATGCATCCGCTGATCCCGTTCGAGCCGCAGGTGAAGGGCAGTCTTGCAGGTCGTCACATCCTGGTGACCGCCGGCAGGCGCGATCCGATCTGCCCGCCGAACCTGACGGCGCGGCTCGAAGCCTATTTGCGCGCCGACGGAGCCGATGTCACAGTGGAGTGGCACGAAGGCGGGCACGAGGTGCGGCCAAACGAAATCGAAGCGGCGCGGCGGCTTTTCGCCACCATCGCCCAAGGAGTGTAGAGATGCCCGATCAATTGCCAGAGATCGAACTTGAAGATCGCGGCTCCAAGGGTCGCTACGTGCTGCGCGGCGCCGGCGGCGCCGAGGCGGAGATGACCTTCACCAAAATCGGCGAGCACCAGCTGATCATCGACCACACCGAAGTGCCGGACGCCTTTCGCGGTCAGGGCGCCGGGCTTCGGCTCGTCACCCGTGCCGTCGAGGACGCGCGGGCGGCAGGCAAGAAGATCATTCCGCTCTGCCCGTTCGCCAACGCCCAGTTCCGCCGTCACCCGGAATGGGCGGATGTGCTGAAGCAGTAGCCCCGCAAGCACAAAGCGGATGTGTAGGAACAGAGCTAAACGGGCGGCCATTGCCGTCCCGTTGGCTTTGTAATTTGCCCCGGCGGCACATCTTGCCTAGATATGATATATCGCCCTGCCGACAAACAGACCGAATGATCCCCCATATGACCGAAACAGACCTCGTCCCCGTCTTTGACGGCCACAACGACACGCTGCTGCGTTTGCACCAGGCGAAAGACGCGGACGTCGAGAAGCTGTTCATCGAAGGGAAATCGGGCGGCCATATCGACTTGCCGCGCGCCAGGGCTGGCGGATTCGCCGGCGGCATGTTCGCCATCTTCCCGCCCCCGGTCGAGAAAGCGCGGCGCAGCGCCGTGCCTTCGGCGCCGAGCGACAGCGAGCCGCTGCCGCCCGAGGTGCCGCGCGCCGATGCGCTCAACTCGACGATTGCGATGGCGTCCATCCTCTTCCGGCTGGAGCGCGCCGGCGCATTGGCGATCTGCCGCAGCGCCGGCGATGTGCGCAATGCCATGGCGCAAGGCACGATTGCCGCGGTGTTCCACATCGAAGGCGTCGAGGCCATCGATCCCGAACTCACCATGCTCGACGTGCTGCATGCCGCGGGCCTGCGCTCGCTCGGCATCGTCTGGAGCCGGCCCAATGCGTTCGGTCACGGCGTGCCGTTTCGCTTTCCGTCCTCGCCGGACACCGGTCCGGGCCTGACCGATGCCGGCAAGGCGCTGGTCAAGGCCTGCAATGAACTGAGGATCATGATCGATCTCTCGCATCTCAACGAGAAGGGTTTTCGCGACGTCGCAGCGCTTAGCGATGCGCCGCTGGTCGCCACCCATTCCAACGTGCATGCGATCTGCGGCCATTCTCGCAACCTCACCGACTGGCAGCTCGGCGCGATCCGCGACTCCGGCGGCATGGTCGGGTTGAACTTCGCCACCGGCTTCCTGCGCGAGGACGGCCGCATGAATGCCGACACCAGCCTCGACATCATGGTGCGCCATATCGATTCCCTGCTGCAGGCTTTGGGCGAGGATGGCGTCGGTCTCGGTTCGGATTTCGACGGCGCCATGATCCCGGCGGTCATCGGCGACGTTGCCGGTCTGCCGAAACTCATCGATGCGCTGGCGGCGCGCGGTTTTGGCCGCGCGCTGATCGAAAAGATTGCCTACCGCAACTGGCTAAGCATGCTGGAAAGAACGATAGGTTAGGACGCCTTATTCGAAGCCCATGCGCTTCAGCCAGTCCTTGCCGACGCCGCGATCGCGAATGATCGGCAGCGGGTTTTCCGCATCGATCCGAGCGCAAATGCGATAGACCTCCAGCGTCTCGGCGCTCATCTCGCCACGCTTATAGAAGAACATGGCGGCGGCATAGCGCGTGCGGCCAGACCATTTCTCGCCGAGCGGCGTGTTGACCAGCTCCCACTGTTCGGCGGCTTCACCTTCTTCCTGTTGCTTGCCCGCTTCCTCGGTCATGGTCAGAAATCCGCCGGCGGATTGGCGGTACGGCGGTCGAGCTTGATGAAGGGTCGCGCCACCACCTTGGCCCGTTTCATCAGCTTCTGGTACTGCAGCTCGCGCATGGCGTAGATCTCGACCCAGAGGTCTTCCACGACAGTATCGCCATAGGGCCGCGCCAGCGAGGCGATGGCGATGTTGCGCTTGGCCATCGGCGACCACATGGCGGCGCTGACCAGGCCGACCTCCTGGCTCTTCCTGTGATAGACGATCGCGTGTTCGGCTGGGACGTTGCCTTCGATCTCCAGTCCGACGAGGACATGCCGAAACTTGCGTTTGGCGCGGGCCTCGAGGATGGCGCGGCGGCCATTGAAATGGCCCTTGTCCAGATCGATCATGAAGCCGAGCCCGATCTCGTCGGGCATGCGCAAACGGTCGGCGCGGATGGCATGTTCGGCGGTGGTGAAATCGGCATTGGCGACGATCAGCCCAGCCTCGAGACGGGCACGGTTAAGGGCGGTGTAGCCGATCGCCCTGATGCCGTGCAGTTCCCCAGCTGTCATCAGCCGGTCCCACAGGCTCAGCGCCTTTTCGGCCGGAACGAACAGTTCGTAACCGAGATCACCGGTAAAGCCGGTGCGTGAAATGATGGCCGTGCCGCCGTCGTGCGGAAATTCGGCAAGGTCGAATATTTTCAGCCTCTCGACACCGGCAAAACCGGCGTCGCGCAGCACAGCGAAGGATGTGGGCCCCTGCAAGGCGAGCCCGGCGACGGCCTCGGTCTCTTCCTCGACGATGACGTCGAAACCAAGGGCGCTGTCCAGCAGCCACGGCAGATGCCGCTCCTGCGAACACAGCCGGAAGCGGGTCGGCGAAAGTCGGAACAGCGTCCCGTCGTCCAGCACAAAACCCTCGTCGTCACACCAAGCGGTGTAATGAACGCGGCCGGTCCTGAGCTTGGTGACATCGCGCAAGGTGACGCGGTCGAGGAAGGTCTGGGCATCCGGTCCTTCGATCCGGTATTTGGTCATCGGCGAGATGTCGAAGAGTGCTGCCTGGCTGCGGATGGCGAAATATTCGAGCTCCTCGTCCCAAAGCGAATGCGGCGCGCGGTAACCGGCCCAATTGTACCAGTCCTGGGTCTTGGCCAGCGCATCGATGCGCGGCTGGAACGGCGTGCCGAGGCGCAGCGAGCGGAAGTGAGATTGGGCTGCGATGCGGGCTGTCAACGGAATGGAGGCTTGATGGGTCATGATGGCGCCGTGGAGTGCAGCGTCGGCCAGTTGAGACATCAAGTCACCCCTTCATCGCAATGATGCGCCGCGCGGCATTCAATCCTGGCGTACCCGAAACACCACCACCAGGATGCGAACCCGCGCCGGCCAGGAACAGCCCGTCGAGCGGCGTGTCGTAGCCCGACCAACCGGAGACGGGACGCGAGATCAGCATCTGATCGGCCTGCAATTCACCGTGGTGCCAATGGCCGCCCGGCATGCGGTAGCGCTTCTCGATGTCCGCAGGGGTGAGCAGTTCGGCATGAATCACCGTCTTGCCAATGCCAGGCGCGTAGGCTTCCAACTGGGCCATGATTGCCTCGAGAAATTTCGGCTTGCCGGCATCCCAGCTCTCTTTCAACCGATAGGGCGCGTATTGCACCACGGCGGACAGCACGCAGGCGCTGTCGGGCGCGAGCGACGGATCGGCGAGACTGGGCAGCGTGATTTCCATCACCGGCTCGGGCGAGAACTCGCCATATTTGGATGGATTGAAGGCACGTTCGACGTGGTCGGGAGAGGACGCGATCACCAGTCGGCCCTTATGGCCGGCGGCGTCGACACCGGCAAACCGCGGCGGCCGGTCGAGCGCCAGATGGAGCTTGGCGGCATCGCCCCTCATGCGGATGTTTTTCACTTTGCGCACGAAGCCGGTGTCGATCTCGCGCGGTCCGACGAGATCGAGGAAGGTGGTCGTCGGATTGATGGCCGAGACGATCGTTCGGGCGCGAAGCTCCTCGCCATTGTCGAGGGCAACGCCGACGGCGCGGCCTTTCTCGACAATGATCCTGGCGACGGGCATCGATGCGCGGATCGTGACGCCAGCCTTTTCGGCAGCCGTGCGGATGGCGGCGACCACCGCGCCCATGCCGCCCTTTGGCAGCAATTGCGCTCCGGCCACACCGCCGCTCTCTCCGCTCAGACGATAATAGAGGCCGAGCAGCGAGGTCGGCGAGCGCGGGCCGAGATGGCTGCCGAGCGTGGCGTCGAAGGCGAGCAGCCCCTTCAGCCTGTCGTCGGCGAGTTGTTCGTCAAGCAAGTCGGCAACGTTCATCAAAAGCACGCGCAGGAAGTCGCGCATGTCTTCCTTGCCAAGTTTCTTCAGCGCCACCGCGGTGTGGCCGAGCGAAGCGGCCTCCAGCAGCGACATGCCGCCGAGATCGGGCGGCCGGCGCGACAGGAAGGGTTTCAGGATGCCGGCATAGCGCAGCAGTTGTGCGCGTAGTTCCTTCCAGGCGGACTGTTCCGACGAACTGGCGCCGGTCAGCACCTCGCCATAAGCGCCATGCAGGACAAGCGGCGGTCCATCTTTCGACAATGCGACCGACGGCAGGAAGTCGGCGCGAGCGATCTGCAGCCCGTGCTTTTCCAGCTCCAGCGTTTTCACCACATCGGGATGCAGCCGGTTCAACACATGCGCGATGGACGAAGCGCGAAAACCGGGCGCAAATTCCTCGGTCCGCGCGGCGCCGCCGGGTTCGGCTCCTGCTTCCAGCACCAGCGCCTTGCGGCCGGCCTTCGCCAGCGTGGCGGCAGCGACAAGCCCGTTGTGGCCGCCGCCGATGACGATGGCATCAAATGACGTCATGGGCCGGGCTCATATGCGAGTTGGATTTTGCGAGATCGCGCAGGATTTCGGCGGCTGCGTTGCGGCCGGGCGCACCCATGACGCCGCCGCCGGGATGGGTCGAGGAGCCGCACATATAGAGGCCGCCAACCGGCGACCGATATTGCGCGTAACCGGGCACCGGACGGTTGAACAGCAACTGGTCGAAGGTCAGCTCGCCCTGAAAGATGTTGCCTTCCGTGAGGCCGACCTCGGCCTCGATCTCGCGTGGCGTGCGCACCTCCATATGGACGATGCGGTCGCGGAACCCGGGTGAATAATCCGATATCTGCGCAATCACGCTTTCAGCAAAACCGTCACGATCGGCGTCCGTCCACTCGCGACCAGCGATCTTGGGCGGAGCGTACTGAACGAAGCAGCTCATGAAATGCTTCCCTGGCGGCGCCATGGTCGGGTCGAGCGTCGTCGGGATGACCATGTCGAGGAACGGATCGGCGGACCAGCGGCCGGCCTTCCAGTTGTCATAGGCGCGCTCCATGCGCTCCATCGAATCGGTGAAATGCATGTCGCCGCGATAGACCGGCGAATCCTTCGGCAGCGCCGGGAATTCCGGCAGCGAATCGAGTGCTATGTTGACCTTTCCCGAGGATCCGCGAATCTTGAAGTTCTTCACCCGGCGCAGGAAGATGTCGGGCAGTTCCTTCTCTTCGACCAGCTTCAGGAAAGTGCGCTTCACGTCGGCATTGGAGACGACCAGCTTGCCGTAAATCTCCTCGCCGCTGGCCAGCACGACGCCCCTGGCCTTGCCACGGCTCACCAGCACATGGTCGACCTCGGCGCCGGTGCGTATGGTTCCACCCGAGGCCTTGAACGAGGCGGCCAGCGCCTTGGTCACGGCGCCCATGCCGCCGCGCGCATAGCCCCAGGCGCCAACCGATCCATCGACCTCGCCCATATAGTGGTGCAGCAGCACGTAAGCGGTGCCGGGCGACATCGGCCCGAGTGCCGTGCCGATGATGCCAGACAGGGCGAAGTTCGCCTTGATGACGTCGGTCTCGAAATATTCGTCGAGGAACTCAGAGATAGACATGGTCCAGAAGCGCAGCGTCAGTGCCATTTCCTCGGCGGAGAGACCCGCGAATTTCTTGCCGAGATAGAGCAGTTCGCCGAGGTCGCGCGGGCACAGGCTGGTTGGGTCCGGCGCGGTGCGCATCAACAGCGGCTGGATGAAGCGGCACTGCCGCGTCACGTCGCGGGCGTAGCGGTCATAGGCCTCGGCATCCCTTTTGGAGAAACGAGCGAATTCCCGCCGGTGCGCGTCGTGGTCGCGATAATTGGCGAGATAGTCGCCATCCCGGGTGAACACCGCGCCGCCCTCATAGGAGATGACTTGCAGGCCGAAGCGGGGGAGCTCCAGATCGCGCATGATCTCGGGTCGGAACAGCGAGCAGACGTAGGAGCAGTTGGAGTAGAGGAAGCCCGGCGTCAGTTCCCTGCTTGTGGCGGCGCCTCCGACCCAGTCGTTCTTCTCCGCAACCAGCACGTCGAGGCCGGCGCGCTGCAGGTAACAGGCGTTGACCAGGCCGTTGTGTCCGCCGCCGATGATGATCGCATCCCAAGCTTTCATTGTGGCCCAGTGCTCATCTGCGTCCCGCTCTTCATTTCTGCGTGAACTGTCCCCTAATGCGTGGAATTTGGCACGGCACCAGCCATTGTGTCCAGCCATACTGAATGAATGTTCAACAAATGATATTGCGTTTTTCCGGACATGAGTTACGCTTTGCCGACGTTCGAACCCAGTAATCCGTCCATTGGGAACCGAGGCTGATGATTGAAATGGCAGACGTCACCCCGGAATATGACGTGGCCGCCATCATGGGCTGGGAGGCCATGCAGAAGGTGCTTGACAGTGCGAGCACCGTCCCACTCATCTTCGCGGGTGGAAGCCGGATGCAAAGGGATAGCCGGCGATGCTGGAGACCATCACACGCATGAAAACGGCAGACGCCAGGGACGCGCTTCTTGAACCGGCGCGGAAAGCCGAATCCGAGAAGCGCGGGCGCAAGGCCTCCAAGGAGGTCAGGCAGCTTCAGCTCATCGAGGCGACGATCGATTCGCTCGCCAAGCGCGGCTATTCGGAAACGACGATGGCCGATGTCGCCGACGGCGCCGGCCTGTCGCGCGGCATCGTCAATTTCCATTTCGAGAGCAAGGAAAAGCTGCTCGTCGCGACGCTGCAATATATGTACGACGAGTATTCCGCGCACTGGCGCAATGCCTTGCAAAAGGCAGGAGACGATCCCGCGCGTCAACTCCAGGTTCTCGTCGCGGCCGATTTCGACCGCTCCATCTGCAACAAGCGCAAGCTTGCCGCATGGTGCGCCTTCTGGGGAGAGGCCAAGTCGCGGCCGACCTACCAGGCGCTGAGCAGCGCGCGGGATGCCGTTTACCAGAATATATTCATCGACCTGTGCGCGGCTCTGAAACAGAGCGGCGGCTACGCCTATGAGCCGCAGGTCATGGCGCTGGCGCTCAGCGCCATGCTGGAAGGCTTGTGGCTGCGGTTGATGATGGGAACCGAGGACACCACGCGGGAGACCTCCTTGCAGGCGGCCAATGAATTCCTGTCGGCGGCTTTTCCGAAACACTACCCGCTGAAGGCCGCCAGCCCAACGAGATCATAAGAAGAGACGAAACCATAAGAAACCGCAGAGGATGGAACAGCAATGAAGACACTGACAAGGCGCCTGACGCTGACGCTCGCGCTGGCGGGAACACTGGCGGCTTCGGCCGCGGCGCTGGCGATCGCGGCCGACAAGGATCTGATCGTGTTCGACTGGTCAGGCTATGAGGATCCGAGCTTCCACCCGAAATATGTCGAGAAGAACGGCGATTCGCCGACCTTTGCCTTCTTCGGCGACGAGGACGAGGCGTTCGAAAAGGTCCGTTCCGGCTTCAAGGCCGACCTTGGCCATCCCTGCTCGCAGAGCGTGACGAAGTGGCGCGAGGCGGGCCTGCTGCAACCGCTCGATACCTCGAAGATCACGGGCTGGAAAGACCTCAATCCCGGCATCATGGCGATGAAAAATCTCGCCACGACCGAGGACGGGAAAGCCTGGTTCATGCCTTGGGACTGGGGCAACACGCAGCTCACTTACAACTCCTCCAAGATCGACGAGAAGGACGTGCAGTCGCTGAAGGCGTTCGCCGATCCGAAGTTCAAGGGCCGCGTTTCGATCGGCGACAATGTCGACGATGCCTATGCGCTGGCGAGCCTCGCCATCGGCCTGAAGGACTGGACCAAGATGACCGACGACCAGTTCAAGCAGGCCTCCGACTTCCTGCGCCAGGTGCACAAGAACGTGCGCTCCTACTGGACTGATACCACCGACGTCGTCCAGCTTCTGAGCGGTGGCGAAGTCGATCTCGCCTGGGCCTGGAACGATGCGACCGTACAGTCGGTCGCTGCCGGCGTGCCGATCAAGTCTAAGAAGGACACGGCGGAAGGCATCTCGACCTGGGTGTGCGGCTACGTGCTGTTCAAGGATGCGCCCGGCAATACCGACAAGGCTTATGACTATCTCAACGCGGTCAACGATCCGGAGACCGCCAAGGTGCTGGTCAAGGACTGGGGCTACGGCCAGGCCAACGCCAAGGGCATGGCCGGCGTCGATCAGGCCATCCTGAAGGAAAAGGGCTATGACGACGTGCAGAAATTCGTCGACAAGACGCTGTTCCAGCAGCCGCTCCCGTCAGATCTCAAGCTCAAGATGATCGCCGAGTTCGAGAAGATCAAGGCTGGCTATTGAACGACAAGACAGAAAGAACCGACGTCGTCATCGTCGGCGCCGGCTTCACCGGGCTGTCGGCGGCGCTCGAGCTGAAGAGGGCCGGCGTCGGCTTCCTGCTGCTCGAGGCACGCGACCGCGTCGGCGGGCGGGTCGAGGCCATGTGGAACGGGCTTGGCGAGCGCATCGATAGCGGCGGCCAGTTCCTGTGCGAGGACATGCCGCAGCTGATGGAACTGGCCCAGGCTCGCGGCAAGACCTTCGTCGAGACTTATGTTGAGGGCGATTTCATCACTTGCCCGTCAATGTCGGTCGGTCGGGCCGAGCGGACCTATCACGCCTCGATGGCTATCCGCGAACGCATGAACAGCATCGAGCCCAACGATCCCGCCATTGCGGGATTGACCGTTGCCGAGTGGCTGGAGCAGCAGGATGACGTGGGCGAGGCCAAGGCGGCCTTCCGGTCGATGATCGAGGGCCTGTGGTGCCTGGCATTGGAGAAGGTGCCGCTCTGGTATCTGATCGACAATGACCGGCGTATCACCAATGAGGTGCCGGAGCTGCAATATTCCCTGCGCGAGACCATGCAGTCGTTGGCCGATGATCTGGCGGAGGACCTCGGCGACCGGGTGAGGCTCGGCGAACCTGTCACCCGCATCGAATACGGTCCGCCAGGGGTTCGTGTCGTCTCGAGCAATAGCGTGATCGAAGCGCGAGAAGTTCTGGTCGCCGTGCCGCCGGCGACAGCCGCGAAGCTCGATTTTACGCCCGCCTTGCCGGCAGCCCTGGAAGCGGCGCTCGGCGCCTGGGAAAGCGGCGCGGTGATCAAGGTCCTGGTGCGCTATCCCAAGCCATTTTGGCGCGAGCGGGATTTGAGCGGGATGATGATGTGGCGCGATCTGCCGGGGCTGTTTGCCTGCGACGCCAGCAGGGATCCCGATCATGCGGCGCTTGTCGTCTTCGTTGGCGGACCGCTGGCGCTGCGCTGGCACGAACTCGGCGAGTCGGATCTGCGGACACAGGTGACGACGAAGCTTGTGGAGGCGCTGGGTCCGGAGGCGGCGGATGTTCTCGATTTCAGCCGCCGTGACTGGACGCATGATCGCTGGAGCGGCGGTGCCTATAGCGACCTAATCGTCGATGTGTCGGCCAGGGATGCCGAGGCCACCATTCTTGCCGGCGCACCGCCGATGCATTTCGCGTCGTCGGAATTGTCGCCGTCATTCCCGGGCTATGTCGAGGGCGCGATCGTGGCCGGGCGTATCGCGGCGCGCAGGATCATCGCCGGAGTTCAGTCGGCCATCGCGACCAGCGCTTCCGGATCATAGGCGAGGCGAATCGAGGTGCCGACTGGAATATCATCGGCGCCGAAATCGTTGGTCTCGGTCACCGAGAGCGGCTTCTCCAGGCCAGGGATTTCGACGATCAGATGGGTGATCTCGCCGAAATAGTGGCGTTCCACCACCTTGCCGGCGACCTCGAACTTGGCCGTCGCATTGTCCCACAGCACGCGCAGGCGCTCCGGTCGGATGCCGAGCGTCGCGCCGCCGCCATTGCGCACGAAAGCCTTCGGCTTGTCGGTCTTGATACGGCCGAAACCCAGCGTGTCGACGATCAGCGAGGCGCCGTTCTCCTCGACGATCTCGGCCTTGACGAAATTCATGCCGCCAAGGAAGTCGGCGACCTGGCGGTTTACCGGGCGCTGGTAGATTTCCTTCGGGGAGGCGACCTGCGCGATCTTGCCGCCGAACATCACGGCGATGCGGTCGGACATTGCGAGCGCTTCATACTGATCGTGGGTGACCAGGACGAAGGTAATGCCGACGGCCTGCTGCAGGCGGCGCAGTTCGACCTGCATCTGCTCGCGCAGCTTCTTGTCGAGCGCCGACAGCGGCTCGTCGAGCAAAAGCACCTTAGGTTGCATCACCAGGGCGCGGGCGAGCGCCACACGCTGCCGCTGGCCGCCGGAAAGCTCGGTGGCAAGCCGCTTGCCGAGGCCGGTGAGCGAGACCTGCGCCAGCGCCTCCTCGACCCGGCGCTTCTCTTCGCCACCCTGCAGCTTCAACCGCTTCAGTCCGTAGGCGACGTTCTGCTCGACATTGAGGTGCGGGAAGATCGCGTAGCTCTGGAACACCATGTTTGTCGGCCGGCGATTGGCCGGTATGCCTTCCATGGGCTGGCCGCCAACCGCGATCGAGCCGCTGGTCGGATTGTCGAAGCCGGCGATCATGCGCAAAAGCGTGGTCTTGCCGCAGCCCGACGGGCCGAGCAGCGAGAAGAACTCGCCTTCCCTGATGGTCAGGGAGGCGTCGTCCAGCGCCTTGAACGCCCCATAGCTGCGGGTGACATTGCGGATCTCGATCATCGATCTTTCGGATTGGATCCTGTCCGCGTGAGGGCGCTCGATCCGCGGCTGCTCAGGCATAGAGGCCTCCCTCGTTCTGGGTGCGTCTGGCCGCGCGGCGACGCAGGATTTCAGCAATTGTCATCAACAGGAAAGAGGCAACCAAAAGCAGCGTGCCCAGCGCCAGCACACCAGGCAGTTTCGAGGCGAAACGCAACTGGCCCCAGATGTAGATCGGCAGCGTCGCCTCGGTGCCGGTGAGGAAGAAGGCGATGATGAATTCGTCCAGCGAGATGGTGAAGCAGACCAGCAGGCTGGAAATGATCGCCGGCGCCACCATCGGCAGCGTCACGCGCCGGAAAGTGCCGAAGGCGCTTTCGCCGAGATCGGCGGAGGCTTCCTCGAGGCTGCGGTCGAAACCCTCGAAGCCGGAAGTCAGCACCGTCATCGAATAGGGAATGCAGACCAGGACGTGGCCGAGCACGACGGTGAACAGCGAAAGACTGAGGCCCAACTGCAGCATCACCAGCAGCATCGAGATGGCGACGATCACTTCGGGCAGCACAAGCGGGGCCATGATCAGACCGTTGATGGCGCGGCGGCCGGGATAGCGGTAGCGGGTGATCGAGCGCGCGGCGAGGATGCCGAGTACGGTGGAGAGGATGGCTGCCGAGACGCCGACGATCAGGCTGTTCCAGGCGGCATCGAGCAGCGCCGGCGTGCGCGGCAGGTCTTCGTACCATTGCAGGGTGAAGCCGGTCAGCGGGAATTTCGGCGTCGCCGCCGTGTTGACCGAGAAGATCGGCAGGAAGATGACGGGCAGATAGAGGAAGACGATATAGAGGAACGCATAGGCCGACAGCCAGCCGCCCGGCAGGAAGCGCCGCGCCTTCATCGCGCCATCCTTTGCAAGCCGCGGATGATCAGCACCGTGCCGCCGGCCATCAGAGAGACGATCAGCATGGTGGTGACGGAAAGTGCGGCACCGAGCGGCCAGTTGGCGGCTTTGCCGAACTGCGCTTGGATGGCATTGGCGATCATGACGCCATCCTTGCCGCCGACGAGCTTTGGCGTGACATAGTCGCCGACAGTCGGGATCATGACGATCAGCGCCGCGGAAATGATGCCTGGCGCCGACAGCGGCAAGGTCACGCGCAGGAACGACCGGAAGGGTCCATCGCCAAGGTCGGTGGCCGCTTCGACCAGCGTGCGGTCGACCTTCTCCAGGGACACGAAAATCGGCAGGATGGCGAAGGCCGCCCAGGCATGGGTGAGCGTGATGATGACGGCGCTCGAATTGTAGAGCAGGGCGGTCGACGGTTCGTCGATGATGCCCAGACCCATCAGGCCGGAATTCAAGACGCCGTTATAGCCCAGGATGACCTTCCACGACATCACGCGCAAGAGATAGCTGGTCCAGAACGGGATGGTTATGAGGAACAGCCACAGGCTCTTGTGACGGCCGCCATGGAAGGAAATGAAATAGGCGATCGGGTAGGCGAGGACGACGGTGAACAGGCTGACCGTCAGCGAGATGTAGAGCGAGCGCCACAACAGATCGCGGTAGATCGGCTCGGTCAGTGCGACGCGATAGTTTTCCAGCGTGAAGGTGCGGTCGATGGTCAGGTAGTGCTGCGTCCAGAAGGAATGGGCGATGACCACCAGGATCGGCAGGACCAGAAGGATGAGAGCGTAGAGAAAGGTCGGGCTGATCAGGGCAAAGCCTTGTACAGGCTCGGATTGCAGAAGGGCATTTCGTCTGGCCCGCGTCAGGCCCAACGGGGGCGACCCTTCCGCAGCCACCGTCATTGCCAGACTCCGGGGGGACGGGCTCCGGGTGTGATCTCGATTGCTGGCCTGGACTGTCCCGCCATACGGCATCCCATTGGGCTGGCGCCGGCTATTGTTCCCCTTGCCGGCTTTCTTTCATCATGCGCGCATCCGCGGATTGAAATCAAGCGCTAATTCTGCAATATTGATTGAACGGACATTCAAAATCATGCGAGCGGGGCGGCGATTTCGGCCGTGGCGAACCGGATTGATGCCCGGAAAATTCGGGGATGATGTGGAGGCGATAATGGCGGCTGTGAGGGATCTGAAGGCACGCGAAACGGCTGGTTCTGGCGGCGACGATGCGGTCGAGCTGGCCAGGCGTCATCTCATCCAGCCCTGGCCCTACGCCGGCTCCGTCGGTTCGGAGGCGCGCGCGCTGATCGGCGAGGGCGATGGCATCTACATTACCGACAGCACCGGCAAGCGGCTGATCGACGGCCCGGCCGGCATGTGGTGCGTCAATGTCGGGCATCGTCGCGAGGAACTCGCCAAGGTGATGTACGACCAGGCGATGGCGCTGTCCTACAACACGCCCTGGTACACGATGAACGCGCCGTCGGCGGAGCTTGCCAAGCGCATCGCCGGCCATGCCCCAGGCGACCTCAGCCACGTCTTCTACACCACGGGCGGTTCCTCGGCGGTCGAGACGGCGCTGCGCTTCATGCAGTTTTACAACAATGTGCGCGGCCGGCCGGAAAAGAAGCTGATCCTAAGCCGTGGCGGCGCCTATCATGGCTCAACCTATCTCTCGGCCTCGCTCAACGGCCGCCCGCGCGACCGCGACTGGATGGATGGCGCCGACGAACTGGTGGTCAAGCTCGCCTCCCCCGACCCGTTCCGCCGGCCGAAAGGCATGAGCATCGCCGCCTTCACCGATTTCCTTGTCGACCAGTTCCGCGACACGGTCGCGCGTGTCGGCGCCGACAGAATAGGCGCGTTCGTCGGCGAACCCATACAGGCGTCCGGTGGCGTCATCATTCCGCCGGACGGCTACCTCAGGCGCATCCGCGAGATCTGCCGCGCCAAGGATATTCTTTATATCTCCGACGAGGTGGTGACGGGCTTCGGACGTCTGGGCCATGTCTTTGCCTCGGGCGACGTGTTCGGCATCGACCCCGACATGATCACTTTCGCGAAGGGCGTCACCTCGGGTTATTTCCCGCTTGGCGGCGTCATCATCTCGGAGCGGCTGCTGGAGGAATTACGCCGTTCCAACCATCCCGACGCGATGTTCGGCCATGGCCTGACCTACACCAGCCATCCGGTCGGCTGTGCCGTGGCCTTGAAGAATCTCGACCTGCTGGAAGAGAGCGTGCTTGCTCACACGCAGGCGGTCGCGCCCTATTTCCAGGCGCAATTGAAGACGCTGGAAGAGCTGCCGCTGGTCGGCGAAGTGCGCGGCGTCGGGCTGATGGGCTGTGTCGAATGCGTCGCCGATCGCGAAAGCAAGGATCCGCTGCAGCTCGACAAGGATGTCGGCAAACGCATCGACGCCCACTGCCACGAGCTTGGCCTGCTGGTGCGGCCGCTGATCAACATGTGCGTTATGTCGCCGCCGCTCGTCATCACGCGCGAGCAGATCGACGACATGGTCGGCATCCTGCGCGAGGGTATTTCACGCACGATGGAAGATCTCAGGAAAGAGGGTGTGTGGCAGGGGTGAGTTTCTCCTTCTCCCCGTTTTTACGGGGAGAAGGTGCTCGAAGGCGGATGAGGAGCAGCGCTGACGGGGAGAGGGGCGCTGTCATCGGCGGCTTCGCCAATCAGCAGGGTTGTTACGCCCGGCTCCGCAGCGCGTCGTTCAAATTCCACATGTCCTTTTCTTCCGGCGCTGTTTCCAGGCCGAGCACCGGAACCTGCTGGCGCAGGTGGTCGTGGTGGGTGCGCACGCCATATTCGAGGTCGGAGAGATAAAAGCCCTCGAAAGCCTCGGACAGCATGGATTCGTTCGACCAGACCGAGAGCTGCACATCTTCCGACATGGTGTCGCGATCGATGCGGAAGGAGAGGTAGCGGGCGGCGGCCTGCTCTCGGCTCTCGTCGCGGTAGCGATAGATGGCGCCGCGCAGCAGCGTCTCACCCGTCGACAGCGGGAACTCCTGATAGAACTGCACTGATTCCGGCATCACCGACAGAACGGCGTTGGGGAAGATGCCGTAATAGACCCAGGCCTTCCTGAGATGGTCAGGCAGATGCGTCGGCTCCGGCGCGATCTTGACGTAGTTCTTCACGCTCCAGCGGCGGCCGGCATGCGGGTTGTAGGTGGCGAAGGAGCGTGAGACGCCGTTGACGAAGGGCTCGTCGAAATAGGTGGCGCCATAGAGATCCTGCAAGGCCGGATGCGCCATGGCGACATGATAGCCTTCATTGTCGACGTCGCGCACCGACTTCCAGTTGACCGGCGTCTTCTGGGTCCAAATGCCCCAGGAAGGCACCATGTCGGCGGCCTTGTAATGCGCGAATTCGGGTTCGATTGGCCTCAGCAGCTCGGCGACGGAGGGCTGTGGCCCGCCATTGCGGAAGCGGATGAAGATGAAGCCCATCCAGATTTCGAGGTCGAGCGGCATCAGGCCGAACTCGGTCTTGTCGAGGTCGGGGAAGGAGCGCGGGCGGGCGGCGCCGCGCAGCGTGCCGTCGAGATTGTAGACCCAGCCGTGAAACGGACAGATCAGCGCGTTCTTGCAATTGCCCTGGCTGTCGGCGACGACGCGGCTGCCGCGATGGCGGCACATGTTGTTGAAACCGCGTACCACGCCGTCCTTGCCGCGCACGATCAGGGCGCGTTCGCCAATGACATCCATGGTGAGGTAATCGCCGGCGTCAGGGATGTCGCAGACATGCCCGACGATTTGCCAATGATTGCGGAACACATGCTCCTTCTCCAGTTCGAGAAGGGCGTCGGAATGGTAGCTCCAGCCCGGCAGTCCCCGCCGGTCCCAATCGTTCGGGATTGCCACGTCACGGAGGTGCGGGTTCATAAAACGTCTCTTCTTTTATTGAATATGCATTCAATATAATCATATTTTGCATTGAAATGCAATGGCTTGTGGAAATGTGACTGTTCCGCAGCGAAAATGTCGGCGCTGGTTCCATGGGAATCCCGCGCCGTTGCGGGCTTCGAAAACCCCGGAAAATCCGGATCTTAGCCAGAGTTCCGTAACTGCCCCCGATCGCTGGCTCGCGCCGCCAATCGTTCACGCGGCTACCGGTCGTGCACGTCTTGCAACCGCCACCCCCCGGGCCAAAACAGCCAATGACCGACCCTGCCCGGTTTTGCCCGTATCGATGTTTCAATCCGGTTACATTGCCAAGCTCTCGTCACCTTTGCACCGTTACAAGGCGCGATTAAATTCGTTTAATCGCAAAAAGAAAATCAACGAAGGGGATGATGATGCATGCGAAAGTCCAGATCACCAGCGGCAACCGCTTTCAAGCTCCAGAGCGCGCTGGCCGCCGCCCGAAGCTGGCCCTTCGCCAGCGCGCCAGCGACCACCCGATGGGAATGTTCATGGCGCTGGCTGCTTGCGCCTTCGCCGGCATGGCGTTCACGCCGACGGTCGGCCCAGCCTTCGCTTCGTTGAACCCGCCCGCCAACGTCATCGAAGGCGCGCCGACCACGACCACGACCGCCCGCCTGCCTATGCCGACAATCGATTTCGCCTGCAGGGGGCAGGCCTGGGGCGCCGAGAGCGTGGATTGCCTGCGCGCCATTGCCGAGGAGTCCGGAACGCACAAGACCCGCGCGATCCGCATGATCGCCAACGCCGCGCCGCTGACCAGCACGCCCAACATCTTCTGATTTCTGCCTCTGCGTTTCTGCCGGGGCATGATCCCGAAACCGGTTCCCGTTTGGGGATCATGCCCTACCTCCCCGAGCGCTTCTCGCGCTCGCTTCGGCTCCCGCCGCGATGTCGGCCGGGAGCCTTTTTTATGCTTTCAACGCGGCCTGCTCGGCGATGGTCGAAAGCACGCTGCGTACATCCAGCGTGCTGAACGGTTTTTCGAGGATCTGTGGCCGCTGCTGCGCCGGCAAGGCTTCGACTTCCGCCTTCGCGCCGATCAGGTCGCCGGTGACGAGCACGAAACGCTGCGCCAGGTCGGGCCGTTCGGCGAGCAGTTCGCGGTAGATCGAAATGCCTGATATGCCGGGCATGCGCAGATCCGAAAAGACGATATCGGGGGGCATGTGGCCACCCAAGGTGGCGGCGCCCGATTCCCAGAGCGGCGCGATCCGCGACTTGATGCCCATCAGTTCGAGAATATCGGACAGGGAACCGGCGACGTCAGGCTCGTCATCGATGATCAGCGCATGGCGCAGGCCGCTCGATCGCGGCTGGCTTTCGCCGGCGGCGGCGATGCCCGCCGAGATCGCCGGCAACTGGACGACGAAACGCGCGCCTCTCGGCAACACCTCCTCGAACCAGACATTGCCGTTGTGCCGTTCGATGATCGATTTCGAGATCGACAGGCCAATGCCGGTGCCGACGCCGACCGGCTTGGTGGTGAAATAGGATTCGAAAATGCGCGAACGGATGGCTTCGGGAATGCCGGGCCCGTTGTCCTCGACCGAGAAGCCGGGATTGCCCCGATCGCTGCGGAAGCTCCGCACCTTGATCAGGCGGTCGCCGGCGACGCCGGCCAGGGCATGCTGGCTGTTGATGAGGAAATTGGCCGCCACCTGTGTCACGTGGTCGGCATCGGCCATGGCGAGCAGCGGACCCGGCGCGAAATCGGTATCGATGACGATGCCGCTCGATCGCGCGCCGTAGGCGGTCACTTCGAGAGCGGCGCGGATCACCTGGTTGAGATCGGTCTCGGCCTGCGCCGCCGGATGGAGGCGGACCATCGACAGGAAGCTTTTGACGATGCGCCCGCAGCGCTCGGCGGCGGCACGAACCTTTTCGGCCCGGACCTTGGTCTGCGGATCCGAGGCGAATTCATGCAGCAGCGTCGACTGGGCCACGACGACGGCCAGCGGATTGTTGAGTTCGTGCGAGACGCCGGCAAGCAGCGAGCCCATCGCCGCCATCTTCTCGTTCTGGTGCAGCTTCTCGCGCTGCCGGTTGATCTCTTCCTCTGCCCGCAGCCTGTCGCGCAGGTCGCGGATCGAGCCAAAGATCAGGCGGCGGTCGGCGACCCGCATCTCGGTCGCCGTCAGTTCGATCGGAAACACCTCGCCGGCGGCATTCTGCGTCACGGTCTCGAGTCGCTGGCCGACCATCGGGGCGCCGCGGCCGGACATGTAGTCGGCGCCCGAGGCATAGCCCTTGCGGTAATATTCAGGAACGACCGTGTCGAGCAGGTCCTTGCCGAGGATATCGCTGCGCAGGAAGCCGAACATCTTCTCGGCGGCCGGATTGAATTCGATGATCGACCCGGCCTCGTCGATGACGATAATGGCGTCGAGCGAGGCCTGCAGCATGGTGCGGCGGATCACTTCGCTGGCATGGGCGTCCGAGGGGGAGTGTTCGATGGCGTCGCCTATGGCGAGGGCGATGATGTGCAGCGTCGCCTCCTCCTCGTCGGTCCATTCCCGCTCTTCGACGCAGTCATTGACGGCCAGCGTCCCCCACAAATGGCCGTGCGCGAAGACCGACACCGACAGGAACGACTTGATGTTCTGCTTCTCGAAATCGGCCCTCAGGAATCCTTCGAGGTCGCGCGTATGGCCGGCGAAAATCTTGCCCTGCCGCTCATCCTCGGCCAGCCGCTCAAGCAGCGGATCCGAATTGACGATTGACTGCATGATGACGGTCGGTGAGGCCAGTTCGCCGCCGAAGTCAGGATCGATCCAGTAGGCAGCGACCGACTGGGCGAAACCCTGGCCGGGCAATTCGCGCAGGCGGAACAGGATGCCGCGCTGGCACTCCATGGCGTGGCATAGCGTCTCCAGTATGCCGTCCATTTCGCGCTGCCAGTCGCCGGCCTCGCGCAGCCGGCGCACGACACGCACGGCGGCCATCGCCGCGCCCTGCCTGAAACCCTGCATGTCCGTGCTTGCCGTGTCGCCCATCATTGTCAGCCATTAGTCCAGAGTCACGCCAATCGATCGGCTGGCAACGGCTGCGGAGCGGACTTCCTCGGTCTGACGCTCAGCTGCCGTCGCCGGCCGGCAGCGAGAAAATATAGCCTTCGCCACGCACCGTGCGCAGGAATTTCGGGTTGGCCGGGTCCGTCTCGATCTTCTTGCGCAGGCGCATGATGCGGATATCGACGGCGCGCGACGATTCCGGATCCTCGGTGAAGCCGATCGCCTCGGAGATCGCAGCCCTGGTCAGCAGCCGGTTGGCGCGGGTCAGGAAAACCTCCAGCACGTCGAATTCGCTCTTGGCCATGTCGATCACCGTGCCGTTGGCGCCGGTGACCATCCTCCCGTCGAGATCGGCCTGGAAGGGGCCGAAAGCGACGGAGCGGCGATCCGTGCTGGCTTTCCTGTCCCGCGGCTCCGTCGGCTGGGGAACACGGCGCAGCACGCTGCGCACCCTGGCCAGCACCTCGCGCAGTTCATACGGCTTGACGATATAGTCGTCGGCGCCGAGTTCCAGTCCGACGATGCGGTCGAGCGCGGTGCCGGCAGCGGTCGCATAGATGATGCCGATCGGCATTTTCGAGCGCAGCCAGCGGCCGAGCGACAAGCCATCCTCGCCCGGCATGGCGATGTCGAGGATAGCCAGATGGAAGGACTGCGTCTCGATCAGGCCGCGCGCGGCGGCCGCGGTTTCAGCGGTCGAAACATCATAGCCGGCGGCGCCGAGATATTCGGCGACCGCGTCCCTGAGGTCGGGCTCATCCTCGACGATGACAATTCTTGCCCGCACGATGCTCTCGCTCCCACTTTCAGTGGAAAGTAGATTGGGTATAAACATGATGTCCAGCACTCATATCCGGTTGCCAGGGAACGGTTGGAAAACATGGCCGCACGAGCCGTCATTGCGCTTGTTTCCGTCGCCGAGGTCGTCGCGAGCGAGCTTGCCGACCATCTCGAGCGGCGCGGCCACGACGTGCGCCGGGCGCGGCAGCCTTGGGAGGCGGAATCGCTGCTGGCGGGCGGCGGCATCGACGTTGTCGTCGTCGGGGACAGCCTCAGCCAGGCGGAAGGGCGGGATCTGCTCAGGCGTTTTGGCGGCCAAACTGGGGGTGGGGAGCATGGACCGGATTTCATCCTGATATGCCGGCCGGCCGATCTCCTCGACAAGGTGTTGGCGCTCGAGCTCGGCGCCGCCGACGTCGTCGAAAGTCCGCTCAATGTCAGGGAACTCGCCGCGCGTGTCGGTGGCCTGCTTTCGCGGCGCGGCAGGGGTACCCAGGAGCTGATCGTGCTGGAGAACGCAACCGTCGACCTGAGATCGGCGATGGTCATGCATCGCTCCGGTACGCAGGAGCAGCTCTCGCCCGGCCAGGTGGCGCTCCTCAGGCTGTTCCTGGCGAGCCCGCGCAAGGTACTGACGCGGGACGACATTATCGCAGCCGCACCGGCCGAGAATGCCGACGCCTTCGATCGCTCGATCGACTCGCGCATCGTGCGACTGCGCCGCAAGCTCGACACCGAGACCATCACCACCATACGCGGCGCCGGCTACAGGTTCGATCCGCCACGGCAATTCGCCGACTGACGGCTGTGTTTTCCTGCTGGTTCGTCGGATGAGCATCGGACTTTCCATTTTCCCGCGCCGATGCCCGCGAGGTTCAGCGCACCACCAGCAATGACGGGCCCGAGGCCATTTCGCCGCCGACGGCGAACTCGCTTGCGTGAGCGCGTTCCTTGAGCAGCACGCTGGCGAGTGCGGCAAAGCCGAGCAGGCCCTGCGCATAGAGCAGTGCGGAAAGCACGGAAGCCGCGAATTTTGTCTTCATGATCTGAATTCCCCAAAAAGATGACTGTGTAGCGGGTCGCTTCAGGAACTCCCGAAGTGCCCGCGCCGCCCACGGAGCCCCCCGTCGCGGCGCGGGCCTTCGGTCCTCTCGGCAGCAAGTTGCCGGAGGGGCCGCGCAATGCCAGCAGCCGAAGGCCAACCCGCCAGAGGGCCTTCAACTGGGCGATGCGCAGGCTGGAAACGATCCAGACCGTGGCGCAAACAGGGCGACGTGCAGGGTCGAAATGTCGCTCGAACTCATCGCCGCCAGCCGCGCACGGGGCCGCCGGCAATGGTGCCGCCGCCGACAGCCGCCGCCGTGATGCTGATCCTGGATAGCCAGGAGCGTATGTTCGTTTTCGTTCCCTTGGTCGTTGCCGTCTGCTTTCGTTGCGTCAACTTTTGCATCCGGTCGGTATCCGGATCATGCCGCCCAAAACCGCACTTTGTTGCAGATTGGTTTCGGATTGAGACAAACTCTTTCGTGTAGGAGGCAACTCGAACTTTCGTTTCAGGGTGAATGCCTGTGTCCTTCATCCTTGGCCCCGTGTCCGGAATGGAGCGCCATCAAACAGGGTGATTGTCCTGTTAACCAGTGGAAACAAATTCGAAACACAAACGAGCATTTAGCGAAGTCTTTCCGAAACATGCCGCTGGGATAAGCCGCCTCATCGAATTGGAGCCGGCCGGACCGGCAGAGAGAGGGGACATCATGCACACCGCCATTTCCGCGAAGTTCATCAACATCACCGCCGCCGCGCTCATGGGCAGTGCGCTTCTGTTCGGCGCCAACGCCGCCCATGCCGCCAACAGCATCGTTGCCCGCGTTTCGCTGTCGCAGCAGGTCATGGAAGTCTCGGTCGACGGCCGGCCGACTTTCGCCTGGAAGGTTTCCACTGGCGACAGGGCGCACGTGACGCCGACCGGCTCGTTCAAGCCGACGCGCATGCATGAGATGTGGTATTCGAAGAAATACGACAACGCGCCGATGCCACATTCGGTGTTTTTCAGCGGCGGCTACGCGGTCCACGCCACCTATGCCATCAAGCGCCTCGGCCAGCCCGCCTCGCATGGCTGCGTACGGCTGCACCCGGACAACGCCGCCGATTTCTACCAGCTCGTCGAGACGTTCGGAGCGGCCAACACCAGCATCGTCATCGTCAAGTAGCAGGAAGGTCGCCGCATTCGGCCATGTGCCGGAGTTGCTGGAGCGATCGCCAAAAAAAGGCCGGAGAAATCCCGGGCCTCTTTTTGTGTCTTGCGCCCCGTGCCTCAGCTCGGCAGCGCCGGCATCAGCTTGGGATCCGGCTTTTCCGCCAGATGCGGCAGGTCCTTGCTGGCGATGAAAGTATAGAACATCGGCACGACGAACAGTGTGAACATGGTGCCGACCAGAATGCCGGTGAAGATGACCAGGCCCATCGAATAGCGGGCCGCGGCACCGGCGCCGCTGGAAACGATCAGCGGCACCACGCCCAGCGCCATCGCCGCCGTCGTCATCAGGATCGGCCGCAGGCGCACCTTGGCCGAGGCGATGATGGCGTCACGCCGCCGCATGCCATGCAGTTCTCGCTGCTGGTTGGCGAATTCGACCAGCAGGATGCCGTGCTTGGTGATCAGTCCGATCAGCGTGATCAATCCGACCTGGGTATAGATGTTGAGCGTGCCGAGGCCCAGATTGAGCGGCACGATCGCGCCGAAGATCGACAGTGGCACCGCCATCATGATGATCAGCGGATCGCGGAAGCTTTCGAACTGCGCCGCCAGCACAAGGTAGATGACGATGACGGCCGCGCCGAAAGCGATCAGGATCGTGTTGCCCTGTTCCTTCTCCTGCCGGGACTGGCCGGAATAATCGATGAAGAAAGTGTCGGGCAGGCTCTCCCTGGCGATGTCCTCAAGCACTTTCAAACCGTCGCCCGTGGTGACGCCGGGCAGCGGCAGCGCCGAGATCGTCGACGAATTCAGCTGGTTGAACTGCTCGATCGCCGCCGGCGACGCATTGTTCGAAATCGTCACCACGGCCGACAACGGCACCATCTCTCCCGTCACGCTGCGCACGAAGTATTCGCCGAGCTTTTCAGGGTTGTCGCGGAATTCCTGCGGCACCTGCGGGATGATGTCGTAGGAGTTGGAGTCGCGGTCGAATTGCGCCACTTCGGCACCGCCGACCAGCAGCGTCAGCGTCCGGCCGATATCGGCGATCGGCAGGTTGAGGGCGGCGGCGCGGTCGCGATCGATGGTCACCGTCACCTGCGGTGCGTCATAGGCCATCGAATTCTGCACGACGATGAAGCGGCCCGAGGCCTGCGCCTTGTTCTTGATTTTCTCGGCTTCCTCGTAGACCTGAGCGGAATCGCCGGTCGAGCGCACCACCATGGAAATCGGCAAGCCGCCGCCGGAGCCCGGCAGAGTCGGCGGCGCGAAGACGAAGGCCTGGACACCCGCCACCTTGGCGATACGAGCCGTGATGTCGGCCTGCAGCTCCTTCGAATTGCGCTTCCGCTCCGCCCAATCCTTGAAGGCAAAACCGACGAAGGCGCTGTTGGTCGTGCCGCCAAAGGCGACGGCCGAGAACTGCGCCCGGGTCTCGGGAATGTCCTTCACCAGGCCCAGGATCTGATTGACGTAAGTCTCGGTGTAATCGGAGGTCGCATAGCGCGGCCCCGTCACCAGCGAGAGCAGGAAGCCCTGATCCTCTTCCGGCGCCAGTTCCGTCGAGGTTTTGGTGAACATGAACCCAGTCACGCCGACAAGCGCCAGCACGATGAGCAGCGTCAGCGGGCGATAGTTAAGAGATCCGGTGACGGCGCGCTCATAGACATGCTCGACGCGCGCGAAAGTGCCGTCGACGATGCGCTGGAAACGGCCGGCATTGCCGGGCTTCAGAAGGCGCGCCGACATCATCGGCGTTATGGTGATGGCAATGATGCCAGACAGCACCACCGATCCGGCGAGCGTCACCGCGAATTCGCGGAACAGGGCGCCGGTCAGGCCGCCGGTGAAGGCCAGCGGCGCGAACACGGCGGCCAGCGTCATGGTCATGGCGACGATGGCCGACGCGATCTCGCGCATGCCGCTGAAGGCCGCCTGCATGGGCGGCATGTGATCCTCTTCCATGTGGCGGTGGATATTTTCCACCACCACGATGGCGTCGTCGACGACAAGGCCGATCGCCAGCACCATTGCCAGCAGCGACAGAAGGTTGATCGAATAGCCTACCGCGAACAAAAGGAAGCAGACGCCGATCAGCGACAGCGGGATGGTGATGATCGGCATCAGCACCGAGCGGAACGAACCGAGGAAGAGGAGGATGACGACGACGACGATGGCGACCGCCTCGCCGATGGTCTTGAACACCTCGTCGATCGAGGCGCTGATCTGTCCGGTCGCGTCGTAGACGACTTCGATCGTCATGCCCTTCGGCAGCGTCTCCTGAATCTGCGGGACCAGCTTGGTGAGTGCCGCCGCCGTGGTCAGCGGATTGGCTGCCGGGGTCGGGAAGATGGCGAGGAAGGTGCCGGGCTTGCCGTTGAAGGAAACCCTGGTGTCGGTGTTCGCGGCGGCCAGTTCGACGCGGGCGACGTCGCGCAGGCGCACGACATTGCCGTCGGTCGAGCGCAATGGCAGTGCGGCGAAGGCTTCCGGTGTCTGCAGCGTCGAGCGCACGGTGATCGACGAGACGACATATTCGTTCTGGGTGTTGCCGGGCGCCGACAGGAAGTTGGAATTGTTGATCGCCGCCAGCACTTCGGCCGCCGTCACGCCGCGCGCGGCAAGCCTGACCGGGTCGATCCAGACGCGCATCGAGTATTCCTGGGCGCCGAAGATCTGCACGTCGGCGACGCCTTCGACCGTCGACATGCGGGGCCTGATGACGCGCTCGATATACTCGGTCAGCTGCTCCTTGGTCATGTTCGGATTCTGCATCGAGATGTACATCATCGCGAACTGCTGACCCGTACCCTTGACGATGACCGGGTCCTTGGAGGCGTCCGGCAAGGTGCCGCGTACGCCCTGGACCTTGGACAGCACTTCGGTCAACGCGACGTCTGGGTTGGAACCGAGCTTCATCTGCACCGTCACGGTGCTGGAGGAGGGACGGCTGGACGAGGTGACGTAGTCGATGTTCTCGGTCGAGGCGACGGCGCGCGCGATCGGGGCGGAAATGAAGCCCTGGATCAGATCGGCGCTGGCGCCCGGATAGGCTGTCGTGATTGTGATCGCGGTCTCGTCGACCTTCGGATACTGCCGGATCGACAGGTTGAATATGCCCTGGAAACCGAGCAGCAGGATCATGCAGGCAAGAACCGTCGAAAGGACGGGCCGGCGGATGAAGAGATCGGAAAAGCTCATTGCTGGTCGGCCTGCTTGTTCGCCGATTTGGTCGGGTCGATCGTGTTGTCGACGTTGACGGTCATGCCGTTGAAGAGGCGGTTCTGGCCCGCGGTGACGACCTCGTCGCCGGCCTTCAGCCCTTCGACGATCTCGACCATGCCTTGATTGCGGCGGCCCGGCTTGACGAAGACCTGTGACAGCACAAGCGCCGGTTTGTCGCCTTCCGCCGCCGGCTTGGCCGGATCGGCCGCTGCTGGCTTGGCTGCGTCGGCGGCCGGCTTCATGGCATCGGCGGCGGGTTTCATGGCGTCTGCCGGCTTGGCGTCTGCCGCCTTGGCATCCGCAGGCTTGTCAGTGGCCGCCGCCGGCTTTTCGTCCGGCTTGGCTGGCTGCGCCGGGGCTGCCCCGGCGGGCTTCGCCGGCTGCACCACGAATATGTAGTCGCCATAGAGGCTGGTGGTCAGTGCCGTCTGCGGCAGTGACAGCACGTTCTGCTCCTCGGGCAGTTCGACACGCACCTGCACGAACTGACCTGGGGTCAATTTACCTTCGGGATTGGCAACTTCCGCCCGGATGTTCACCAGCCGGCTGGAGGGGTCGATCTTGGGGTCGATGCCGCGAATGGCGCCGGCAAAGGGCATGTCGTCGCTGCCGCCAAGGCCCAGGCGGACCGTCTGGCCAATCTTGAGCAGCGGCAGCTGCTGTTCGGGAACCGAGAAGTCGACCCGCATCGTGTCGAGGTCCTGCAGCGTCACCACCGCGGTGCCGGGTGCCAGATACTGGCCGAGGTCGATCCTCGGAATGCCGACCGTGCCGGCGAAAGGTGCGGTAAGCTGCTTCTGGTCGAGCACGGCCTGCAGCCTGGTCACCTGGGACGCCGAAGCGGACGCCGCCGCACGCGCCGTGTCCAGCGTCGAGTCGGAGCCAACACCACGCTTTGTCAGTTCGACGGCGCGGGTCAGCGTGGTCTGATCGAGTGCCGCCTGCGCCTTCTGCGCATCGAGATCAGCGCGCTCGACGGCGTCGTCGAGTTGCAGCAGCACTGCGTTGGCCGCCACCTTCTGGTTGGCATGGAAGGGGATTTCCTTGACGATGCCGGCGGTCTCGACCGTCAGGTCGACACCGCGCACGGCCCGCACCGTACCGATCGCCTCGACGCCCGGTGTCCAGTTCGACGGCTTGGCGATGGTGGTCGACACGGTCGCCGCCGGCGGCTTCATGGTGGCGAAATACTGCTTGATGCCGTTGTCGCGCAGGAAGTTGAAACCGACGATCCCGCCGACCACGATAACGAGCACGGCAAGGACCACAATAACGATAAAGACACGGAGTATGCGCTTGAACAAGGAAGTCCCCTCAGTCGAAAATCCGGCGCGAAGCGCGGACATCGGGACACATATCGACTGCGGGTCCCGATTTCAAATAGTGGCGGTCTTACTGTACCGTCTGGACGGTCTTGTCAATTGGGCCTAAGCTTGCGATGGGAGGCGCCATGAGAGCCCAACGACCGAACTCGCGCGAGAAGATTCTCGCCGCGGCGGCTGATGTTGCCCGGGAATCCGGGCCCGGCAGCCTGTCGCTCGATGCCGTTGCCAACCGCGCCGGCGTGTCGAAGGGCGGGCTGCTCTACAACTTCCCCACCAAGGCGAAATTGATGCAAGGCCTGGTCGAAGGCTATCTGCGCGATTTCGAGCAAGCGCTGGAATCCGCCAACAGCAACGACAAGGGCAAAAATCCCCTCGCCGTCTATATCAGGCTGTCAGCCGAGGATTGCGAGGAGAAGCAGCCATCGGCATCCTGGATATTCTCGGCGATCGCCGAGGATCCCGATTTCATGATGCCGATCAAGACATTCAAGCGGCAGCTTTTCGAGCGGTTGAAGGGCGAGGCGCCGGACCTCAAATCGCTTCTGGTCTGCTATCTCGCCATCGAAGGACTGCGCAGCATGAACCTGTTCGATTCCGACGTGCTGTCAAAGGACGAACGGGACCTGCTGGTGTCGTCACTTCTCGATATCGCCAAATAGGCTTGCCTGCGCGCGAGGAGGACGACGCTGCCGCGATCGTTCAATCGACGGCGCTTACAGGGCCTTGC
This sequence comes from Mesorhizobium sp. B2-5-7, assembly GCF_006440875.1. NCBI lineage: Bacteria > Pseudomonadati > Pseudomonadota > Alphaproteobacteria > Hyphomicrobiales > Phyllobacteriaceae > Mesorhizobium > Mesorhizobium sp. B2-5-7. Next base: position 499,903 of record NZ_VFUO01000002.1, read on the forward strand.
CCGTCGAAGGATCGAACAAGCGAAGCGCGGCCTCGTCGAAGGCGAGGTTGCGCTGTTCGCCCTTGGCGAATTGGGCCCGCGGCGGCAGGCTAGCCGTCAGCCGTTGGGTGCCGATCCGCGCCGTGGTGACCAGCTCGGGCCCGGTCAGTTCGACGACCTCGATCTCCACGGGCAGTGACGGCTCCGCGGCGGCTCCGGTCGCCGCACGCAGCGCTTCCGGCCTGATGCCGACGACCATTTGTGCACCCTCACGTGCCGCATTCGCATAGCGTGCCGGCACGGGGATCCATACATCGGATCCGGCAATGGCCAGCTTGCCGTCGGTGACGGTGGCCTGCAGCATGTTCATCGACGGCGCGCCGACAAAGCCGGCGACGTAGAGTGTCGCCGGGTCGTTATAGATCTCCTCGGGAGTGCCGAGCTGCTCGATCCTGCCGTCGCGCATGACGGCGATGCGGCTGGCCAGCGTCATCGCCTCGATCTGGTCATGGGTGACGTAGACGACGGTCGTCCGCAGCATTTGGTGCAGGCGTTTCAATTCGGTGCGCATTTCCAGGCGCAGTTTGGCGTCGAGATTGGACAGCGGCTCGTCGAACAGGAAGACCTGTGGCTTGCGCACCAGGGCCCGGCCGATGGCGACGCGCTGGCGCTGGCCGCCGGAAAGCTGACTCGGCTTGCGGTCGAGCAGAGCCTGGATCTGCAGCAGCCTTGCCGCTTCGTTCACCGCCCTGTCGCGCTCGTCGGCCGCGACGCCGCGCATCTCCAGTCCGAAGCCGATGTTGCGGCGCACGGTCAGGTTCGGATAGAGCGCGTAGGACTGGAAGACCATGGCGATATCTCGGTTCTTGGGGTGGACGCCGAGGATCGAGTGGCCACCGATCAGGACGTCGCCGCTGGTCGCCTCGGCAAGGCCGGCGATGATGTTGAGAAGCGTCGATTTTCCGCAGCCCGACGAGCCGAGCAGCACCAGGAATTCACCGCTCTGCAGCGCGATGTCGATGCCTTTCAGCGTCTCGACGCTGCCGTAGCTCTTGCGGATGCCGCGGATTTCAAGCGCGCTCATGCATGGGACCCTCAAACTGCATCGGCCCGCCATAGTTGCGGGGCAAGGTGGAAATGGCGCGCGAGGCGACGTGCGTAGCGGCGCGGAGGCAAGCGGACAGCGGCCGTTCCTGTGCCAATGCGGCCAGGAAGGCGGCATTGAAGACGTCGCCGGCACCGATCGTGTCGACCACCCTGACGTCGGGCGCGGCTTCTTCGACGAGAGTGCCGTCCGGGCCGATGGCGATGGCGCCACGTGGCCCGCGCTTGACGACGAAGGTCGCGCCTTGCCTCATGCTGGATCGAATTTCACGCGCCGCTTCCGCCGGACTTGGCAGCCCCGCCAGGGTCACCGTCTCAACCTCGTTGAACAGCGCCAGCGCGCAGCGCGACAGCCACGTCCTCGTCGCGGCGCAATTGGCCGCGGTCCAGCCATCGATCGGCCAGCCTGTATCGAGTGCCACGGCAACGCCGTGGCTGTCGGCCCAGTCGAAAAAAGCATTGTAGTCGCGCGTGAGGTCTTCGGTCAGGAAGGAGCCGCAGAGCAGGGCGTAGCCACCGGAGAGTGCGGGGCCGTCGAGAACCGACAAGACATCGGCGAGGCCGAAGCGTGGCAAGTGCCCGCGTGTGGTGAAGAAGGTCCGTTCGCCATCGGGGTGGGTCATCCCGACCGACAATGTCGTGCCTTCGGGACGGATAGCCCATTTCTCGGCGCGGACGCCAAAAGCCTCACCAAGCCAGCGGCCGAACTGGTCGTCACCGACATTGGCGGCAATCGCAAAGTCGACGCCCAGCGCTTGCCAGGCGAGCCCGGTGTTGCCAGCCTGGCCGCCGACGCGCAATTCGTCATGGTCGACGACGGTCTCGGTTCCCGCCTTCGGCCATGGCGCGACCGGGCCGACGATCAGGTCGACATTGACGTTGCCGATCACCGCCAGCGGGCGCATCACTCGCTCCTGGTGATCTTGGTGGTGCGCACCGGCGTGCCCGCGTTGTCGACGCGACCGTCCGCGAAGGCGATCATCAGGCGCTGTGCCACCGGCAGCATTGCGAGGATAGCGGCCATCCCCGCGGCTGGTTTGAACGTGAGCGTGACGGCCCCGGCGACCGACGCTTGCCCGGACGCGTCGAAGATGACCAGCGGCGCGCCGGCTTCGACCACCGAAAGTGCCATCGCGGTCACCAGCTCCGAAGTCGGGTCGGCGCCGCGAAACAAGACAACACCGATCTGAGGGCCGAGCATCTCCATCGGCCCGTGCCGCAACTGGCCGCCCTCGAGCGAAAAGCAGGGCAGCCGCGACAGTTCGGTCAAGCCAAGCGCCAGGGCTTCGGCCACGCCCTGCAGGCGGCGGCCGGAGGTGACGATCGTATCCACCTTGCCAATCGCGGCGAGTGCTTGGGCGATATCGCAATCCTGCGGAGCTTCGAGCATGGCAAGGGCAGGAGCCGGATCCTCGCCCAGAGCCGCGAGGATGGCCAGGTGCAGGGCCAGGGTCACGGTCAGGCTGCGGGTCGCGGCGAAGGCCAGCTCCGTGCCGCCGGCGCCGACAAGGCAAGGCGCGGTGCGGGCAAGAAAAGAACCGCCTTCGAGCGTCAGGCCGAAAACGTCCGAGCTGCCGCCGGCCTGCGCAAACCATCTGACGACTTCGGCGCTCTCGCCGGATTGCGAAGTCACAAGCACCGTCCGGTCCGCCAGCGGCAATGGCTGGCCGAGCTGCTCGGACAGCGGCAGCGCCAGCGCATCGATGCCGAGTGCACGATAGAGCGGCTCGACGGCACGGCCGACCGCGTGCGAGCCGCCCATGCCAAGCAGAAGCAGGCGGCCGCTCTTCCTGATCGAAGCGGCGACGTCTGCCGCCATGGCAGCGTTGTTCTCGAACGAAGCACGCGCATCGGCGTGCTGGCGCGCCATTTCGCGGTCGATGGCGGTCAGTCCGGCCGGCCGTTCTTTATCTGCAGTCATGTTCATCCTTTCACACCGCCGCTGGTCAGGCCCGAGATCAGCGCCCGCTGCATAACGAGGCCGATCAGCACCGGCGGCAAGGCGGCCAGCACGCCAGCCGTGGCAATCAATCCGTAGTCGGAAACACGGCCGCCGGCCAAATCGGCGATGGCGACGGTGAGCGTCTTGGCGCGCTGGTCGGAGGTAAACAGCAGCGCGTAGAAGAATTCGTCCCAGGCCAGCAGCACGGCGAACAGTGCCGATGTCGCCATCACGGGCGCGGCCAGCGGCAAGGTGATGATGCGCAATGTCTGGAACAGGCCGGCGCCGTCGATCATCGCCGCGGCCTCGATCTCGCGCGGGATGGAATCGAAGCCGGATTTCATCAGCCAGGTGGTGAAGGGCGCCAGTATGGTGAGATACACAAGCACCAGGCCGAAGACATTGTTGAGCAGGCCAAGATGCGACAGGCCCATATAGAGCGGTACGGCGAGCGCCACCGGCGGCAGCATGTAGGTGGCGATGACCATCGACAGCGACCAGCCGATCGACGGTGTGCGCGAAACCGCCCAGCCGGCGGGGATGGCCAAGGCGAGTGCCGCCAGCGTCGCCATGGCGGCGATCTCAAGACTGTTGCGCAGCGACGAGGTGAAGGCGGCGCCGGCGCTGTTTTCGGCCGTCGACAGCAATTGCCGGTAGCGGGAGAAGTCGGCTGCCTGCGGCCACCAGCGCAGCGGCTTGGCGGCGAGATCGGCGGCCGGCGAAATGCTCATGATGAACAGCCAGGCGATAGGCGCCAGAATGATCGCGGCAAGCAGCAACGCGCAGGCATAAATGAAGACGGTGAAGGCGACGCTCTTGCGCTCCATCAGGCGGCGCTCCCGGCGGTCTTTCGCACCAGGGCGGCATAGGCGACGGCGAGCAGCGTGACGAGCAAGGTGACGATCAGCGCCAGCGACGCGCCCGAACCGGCGCGCTGGAAGGAGAACGCTTCCTGGTAGACGAGGATCGAGAGTGTTCGCGTGGTGTTTGCCGGACCGCCGCGTGTCATCACCCAAATGATATCGAAGACCTTGAAGGCCTCGATGGTGCGCAGCACCAGCGCCACCATCAGCGGGCCGGCGAGATAGGGCAGGATGACGAAGCGGAAACGGTTGAACGGTCCCGCTCCATCGACGAGCGAGGCGGCGGTGATGTCACGCGGCACCGCTTGGAGGGCGGCGAGCGCGATCAGCGCCACCAGCGGAAAGTTCTTCCAGCAGTCCGCAACGATGAGGGCAGCCAGCGCCGTTCCCGGCTCACCGAGCCAGGACCGATAGGCGTCGATGAGGTGCAACTGCGTCAAGGCGGCATTCAGCGCGCCATATTCGGGATTGTAGATCAGCCGCCACAGCGTGGCGTTGACCACCGTGGGCAATGCCCAGGGCAGGATCATCAGGGCGCGCAGGATTGCGCGGCCGCGAAACTCCTGGTTGAGCAGCAGGGCGGCGAGGACGCCGATCACCATTTCGGCGGCAACCGAAATGATCGCGAACAGGGTCGTGGTGATCAGTGTGCGCGAGAAGTTGGTGCTCGACAGCATGTTGGAATAATTGTCGAAGCCGACAAAATTGCCAGCCGTGCCGACCAGCTTGGCATCGGTGAAGGAGAGCCCGACCGTATCGACCAGCGGCCAGCCGATGACGGCGACCATGACCACGAGCAAAGGCAGCATCAAGAGCCATGCGCGGGTCGTCATCCAGGTGCTCGACATCAGAGCAGCCTCTCTTTTCTCATCTGTGATCTGGACATAGCACGGGCGGCACTCGTGCATGACCCCGGAAATCGGAGGCCGATTTCCGGAAAGGATCATGCGCAAGATAGAAAGTGCTACAGCGTTTTTTGCGCGTCATAAGGGACGCAACGCTGTAGTGCCGCCCGTATCGAAGGACTGGCTTGTCTCAGAGGCCGCTGTTCTGCGCGGCGGTCTTCAGAGCGTCTTCCGGAGAAGACGTACCAAGCAGCGATTCCTGGATTGCCTGCTGCAGCGCGGTCGACAGCTCCTGGTATTTCGGCGTGGTCGGACGCGGATACATGGCGGCCAGGCCGAGCTTGGCGGCGGCGATCAGTTCTTCCTGGCCCTTGGTGACCGTAGGGTCGTCATAGGACGAGGCCCAGATCGGCAGCGAGAGCTTGGCGTACTGGTTCTGCGTCGCCTGCGAGGTCATGAAGGTGATGTACTTCCAGGCTTCGTCGGGATGCTTCGAGACCGCGGTGACGCCGAGACCCATCGAACCGTTGACGGCCGATACCTCACTGGTGCCGGCAACGCCTGGCGCCGGCACGACGCCGACCTTGCCGGCCACCTTCGAGTCCTTCGGGTCGTTGGCCATGTTGTACATGTAGGTCCAGTTCAGCGCGAAGGCGGCATCGCCGTTTTCGAAAACCTTGCGCACGTCCTCTTCGAGGAATTCCTTGGAATTGGGATTGGTGAGACCCGACTTGTAGCTGTCGACCATGTATTTCAGGGCCAGCAGGCCGCCGCCATTCTGGAAGTCCGGCTTGCCGTCCTTGAGGAAGTCGCCGCCATAGGCGCTGACCAGCGTGGTGTAGTCGCAGATGGCTGCTTCCGCCTGCGACCAGCTCCACGCGATCGGCGTCTTCAGCAGGCCCTTGTCCTGGATGATCTTGGCTTGTGCGCCGAGTTCTTCCCAGGTCTTCGGCGGGGCCTTGATGCCGGCCTTTTCCAGGATATCCTTGTTGTAAAACAGGTATTTGGTGTCGAGAATCCACGGCATGCCATAGGACTTGCCCTCATACTGCACCGTGGTCCAGGCGCCGGGCAACACGCCCTTTTTCATGTCGTCGGTGATCTTGGAAGACACATCGACCAGCACCTTGTTGGTGGCGTATTCGGCCGGCCAGATGACGTCGAAGAGGACGACGTCATAGCCTCCGCCCGACCCCTGGGCGAGCACGGTCTTGTCGTGCAGGCCCTCATAGGGGACGAATTCGAGATTGACCTTGACGTCCGGATTGGCCTTGGTGAAGGCGTCCGTCATCGCACGCACGTCAGCCTCGCTGTAGGCGGCCTGCGCCATGAAAAGCGCGTTGAGCGTCGTCTCGGCGAAAGCTTGGGGGACGAACAGTCCTCCGGCAAAAACCGCGCCGACCAGTGTCTTGGGGATCGTCTTAAGCATTTTCTTCTCCCATTGCAGCGTTGACGGGCCGGCGCTGCCAGATGTTTGGCATCGTCTTCCCGGATCCATGTCGCGTGACCTGATGGTGCCGGCTGACCAGTGGCGGCAGGCGGAAGCCTTGGCCATCTTGTTTTGCGGTGGTCGGTTCACATTAAGTCAAGTCGCTTGACTTAATTAGTCGATCAATATTCTAATGGTGTCAAGAGGGGAAACGCCGGTGGACGACATCAGCCCAATTCGTGCCAAGAGCGGCACCAACCAGGAAGGCACGAGCGCGCATAACCGCCGTGTCATGGTCGAGGCGCTGCGTCTCAACGGCGCGCTGTCGCGGGCCGATCTGGCGCGGGCGACGCAGCTCACCAAGCAGGCGGTTTCCAACATCATCGAGGACCTGGAACGCGACGGCCTGGTCGTTGCGCTCGATGCGGTGCGCAAGGGCAGGGGGCAACCGTCGACCCCCTACAGGCTGGTGCCTGAAGGCGCTTTCGCCATCGGCCTTCAGATCGACCGTCACCTGACGCGGGCGGTCGCGGTCGACCTGATGGGCCGCGTGCTGGCGCGGGCCGAGGCGAACCTGCCTTTCGATGAGCCCTCCAGGGGCGTCGAGGTGATCCTCGGCCTGATCGATGGCGTCCGGCGCGAACTGGCCGGTATCTCGTCGCAGTCGGAAAAACGCCTCGTCGGTCTGGGTGTCGCCATGCCCGGACCGTTCGGCCTGAAAAATTCGGATGACAAATGGATGATGCCGGCCTGGCAGAAGTTTCCGCTGCTGGACATGCTGGCCAAGGGCACGGGACTGAATGTCGGCCTGCAGAACGATGCCGCCGCCTGTGCGACGGCCGAGCGCATCGTCGGCGCCGCGCACGGCGTCGACCACGCGGTGTGTCTTTATGTCGGCTATGGCATTGGCGCCGGACTGATCCTCAACGGCGAACTGTACAGCGGCGGCCATGGCAATGCCGGCGAAATCGGCATGGCCTTGCTGTCGCCGGCCGGTCCCGGCTCGACACCGCTCGAACATCGCGCGTCGCTCGCCTCGCTCTACCAGCATCTTGGCCTCGATCCCGCCGACGAGGACCTCTACGGAAAGATCGGCGCGCTGGCCGCGGCGGGTGATGTGAAGATCATGCGCTGGATCGAGGGCGCGGCCCATGATCTGCGCTGGAGCGTGCATCTCATCGAAACCATCTTCGACCCACAGACAGTCATCCTGACCAGCGGCGCGCCGGAAGCGCTGGCGCGCCGGCTTGTCGAGGCCATGCATCCGCTGCTTTCGTCGATCGCAGACCGGCCAGGCCGGACCTTGCCACGCCTGCAGCTCGGCACAACCGATCCCTGGTCGATCGCGCTGGGAGCCGCGGCGGCGCCGATCAGCCGCGCCTTCGATCCGCTGTTCTCGGCGATCCTGAAGACACGCTCCGGTCCCGCCTGAAGGCGACCGCGCGTAAGGCCAAGCCTCTCCCGGCGTCACACAGGGTTCATCGTCCGGACATAGCGTCTTTTCCAGTTCTTTGCTGCAATGCAATAGGAGTGGGACATGGTGGACATAGTTTCTAGTGAGGCGGGCATTCCAAGGCCGGATCATCCGCTGGATAGTTCGGGTGGCGCGAAGTGGTTCCTGCCGGTCTTCGGTGTGCTGGTGCTGGTCGGCGTGGTCTATGTCGGCTACGCGCTTAGCCAGGACCTGGCGGTGGCCAAGACGGTGCCGTGGATCCTGCTCGGCATCGCCTTGCTGATCGCGCTCGGCTTCGAATTCGTCAACGGGTTCCATGACACCGCCAATGCGGTGGCGACCGTCATCTACACACGCTCGCTGCCGGCGGAGTTCGCCGTCATGTGGTCGGGCGCCTTCAATTTCCTCGGGGTTCTCACTTCCAGCGGCGCGGTCGCCTTCGGCATCCTGTCGCTGCTGCCGGTCGAGCTGATCCTGCAGGTCGGTTCTTCCTCCGGCTTTGCCATGGTGTTCGCACTGCTCGTAGCCGCCATCCTGTGGAACCTCGGCACCTGGTTCCTCGGCCTGCCGGCGTCGAGCTCGCACACGATGGTCGGTTCGATCATAGGCGTCGGCCTCGCCAACCAGTTCATGGCACCTGCCGGCAGCGCCACCAGCGGCGTCGACTGGTCGCAGGCGACCAATGTCGGCGTGACCTTGCTGGTGTCGCCGATCATCGGCTTCTTCGCCGCGGCGATCCTGCTCTACGCGATGAAGCTTCTCGTCCGCAATCCGGCGCTCTACGAGGCGCCGAAAGGCAATGCGCCGCCGCCCTGGTGGATCCGCGCGCTGCTGATCTTCACCTGCACCGGCGTCAGCTTTGCGCATGGCTCCAATGACGGCCAGAAGGGCATGGGCCTTATCATGCTGATCCTGATCGGCGTGGTGCCGACGGCCTACGCGCTCAACCGCACGCCCGACATCAACTATCTCGAAGCCTACAAGTCGGCCTCGGTCAGCGTGGAGACCGCGCTGGGCAAATATGTGAAGCCCGGTGTCACCGTCGCCGATGCGAAGGATGCCAAGGCGGCCGTGCAGGATGCCGTGCGCACCCGGAGCTGGAGCGACAAGACGACCGTCGCTCTGCAGAGCTACATCCACAACACAACGGCCGAGCTGCAGCCTTACGCTTCGGTCGACACCGTGCCGACAGATCTGGTCAGCAACGCCCGCAACGACATCTATCTGATCGGCGAGGCGCTGAAACTGATCGACAAGAAGCAGTTGCTGCCGATGGAGGCCGCCGATCTCAAGGCGGTCACCGACTATCACAAGGCCGTCGACAACGCGACGAAGTTCATCCCGATCTGGGTGAAGGTCGCGGTGGCCCTGGCGCTTGGCCTGGGCACCATGGTCGGCTGGAAACGCATCGTCGTCACGGTCGGCGAGAAGATCGGCAAGAGCCACCTGACCTATGGCCAGGGCGCTGCCGCCGAACTCGTGGCGATGGTCACCATCGGCATGGCCGACCGCCTGGGTCTGCCGGTGTCGACGACCCATGTGCTGTCGTCCGGCGTCGCCGGAACCATGGCTGCCAACGGCTCGGGCCTGCAATGGTCGACGGTGCGCAACCTGCTGCTCGCCTGGGTGCTGACCCTGCCCTGCTCTATCACCCTGGCCTTCGTGCTGTTCATCCTCTTCCGCCAGGTGTTCTGAGCGTCAGAAGCGACAACACTACCGACGGCGCCACATTGGCGCCGTCTCGTTTTCCGGCGACAGGTTCGCGACGATTTCGGGCGGCAGTCATGAACGACGCATCGCATCTGGCCCTGCTTGCCGTCGACGACCAGCATCCGGCGCCTGGCCTGGTCTGGGCTTATCACCGCTTGCCAGGCAAAACCCCGGTGGCGCTTGCTCCCCGCGATATCGGCGCGGCACTGGCGATGCGTGAAGGCTGGGTCTGGCTGCATGTCGATCTCGTCGACCAGCGTGCCCATTCCTGGGTCAGCCGTACCTGCGACTTGCCGGCCTCGGCCAACGCGATCCTCGAAGGCCATGAGGACAGCCCCTCGCTGGCGCATGAGGATGGTGTCGTCCATGGCATTTCCGCCGACCTGCACAGCGAAATCGCGCGTCAGTCGACCACCATAGGCAGGTTGCGCTTCGCGGTCTCGGAGCGGCTGCTGGTGACCGGCCGCCGCCATTCGCTGGCAGCGGTCGAGGAGGTGCACGAGGCGCTGGCCGCGGGGCTGCGGCCCGCCACCGCCTTCGAACTTTTCGAGGCGATCGTGCTGGCGTTCTGCAGCAGCACCAGCCTGCGGCTCGCTGCCGCCACCAAGCGGCTCGACGAAGTGGAAGATCATTTGGTGACCGAGCGGCTTGCCGACGAAAGACGGCGGCTGAAAGATGTTCGCCGTCTGGCGGTCTCCCTGCACCGCCCGATCTCGGCGCTGGCGGCACTTTTCCAGGACGAGGACCGCTCGGACTGGAAGCTGTCGGCGGGGGCGCACGAGATCCTGCGCCGGCTTACCACGCGGCTGGAAAGGCTCGACCGCGAAGTCGTCATGGTCAACGACCGTGCACGGCTGTTGCAGGAGGAGGTCGCCGCCGAGCTCGCGGACGAATCCAACCGCAGCCTTAAGGCGCTGGCAGTGATGAGCGCGCTGCTTCTGCCGGGCTCGCTGATTGTCGGCATGTTCGGCATGAACACCGCCGGGCTGCCGCTTACGCAAACGCCGGGCGGATTCGAACTGGCGCTGTTGATCGCGGCGGGCGCGACCGGCCTGTTCTACTGGCTCCTGCTGAGAGCCGGCGCCAATCTTAGGTTCTGAGCCAAAATAGACAGGCAGAGCGGCTCTGCGTTCCGAGGAAGCGGAAAACCGCTCTTGGGTCGCTCAGGTCGGATCTTCGCGATGCAGGTCGTGGATGGTGACGCCGTCGGCATTGGTCGGCAGCATCAGCCACTTCTTGTGACGCAGCGTGCGCTCGGTGTCCTCGAGGCCCATCTCCCAATGCTCGCGCATCGAGGTGCCTGAAAACTCATAGTCCTTGGCGTGGCCCTCATAGCCTTTGTGCTGGTAGATCAGGTGGACGATGTTGACGACGCCGGCGTTGGAATAGTCGGCGATCAACTCCTGCTCGCCTTCTCTGAGCTGCTCCGACGGCACGCGCTTCAGCGCATCGAGCAGCTTCATCTTCAGCGCATGGATGCGCTCGAAATTGTCGGTGTTCTGCCGCGTGCGGCTCGAATACATGATGTCCTTGTGGCGCGACAGCACGTCGGCCATGCCGCGCGGCAGCACGCCGCGGGCGCTGAACAGATCGACCTGGAAGACCAGCGAGGAACGGTCCTCTTCCTGGTCGAGCAGGTATTGCAGCGGCGTGTTGGAGACGATGCCACCATCCCAATAGTACTCGCCCTCGATGCGGATCGAAGGAAAGGCCGGCGGCAGCGCACCGCTGGCCATGATATGCTCCGGCTCGATACGCACCTTCTCGGTGTCGAAATAGACGAAGTTACCGGTCCTGACATTGACCGCGCCGACGCTCAGCCGCTTCTTGCCGTCGTTCAGCACGTCGAAGTCGATCAGGCTCTCCAGCGTGTCCTTCAATTCGGCGGTGTCGTAGAAGCTGGTGGCGCCTTCGGCGCCCGACAGCTGGAACCAGGGATTGGGATTGCGCGGCTTGAAGAAGCCGGGCTGGCCCATCGTCATCGTCATCAACGATGAGGTCTGGTTGCGAATATCGCGGTAGATGTCGCCTTCGGGCGTATAGGACCAGATCTTGCGGCCGGAAATCGTCTGCCAGAACTGTTCCAGCCGCTGCAGCCGGCGGCTCGGCTCGTTGCCTGCGATGATCGCGGCATTGATGGCGCCGATGGAGACGCCGGATAGCCAGGTCGGCTCGCAGCCGGCATCGGCCAGCGCCTGATAGACCCCGGCCTGATAGGCGCCGAGCGCGCCGCCGCCCTGAAAGACCAGCGCGATACGGTCATACTGCGCCGTGATTTCCTCGATGGTGGCGGCGGCTGCCTTGTTGCGGTTACGATCAAGCACTGACTTTCTCCAGCTGGGTTGCGCTGGCAGCGGATCGGCTGTGGTCAGCGAGGTAATCATGCACGACTTCGCCCAGGCCGAGCGTCAGATCGGCCTTGAAGTGAACCGCCGACACGATGTCGAGCACGGGCAGCTTCGCCACGTCGGCCATGACATGGGGCCGCAGATCGAGCGCCGCGGGCGCCGTCCAGGCTTCCTTCAGCGTGATATCGGTGAGGTAGTAGCGGACCAGCTCGCAGATGCGCGGCGTGCCGTCGACATGGGGGATGATCTTGATCAGGAAATTGGGGGCGGCGAGCGAGGCGAGCACCTGGTCATGATCGGCCTCACGATGCTTGTAGCCCATCGTGCCGGTGGCGCACAGAACGCTGCCATAGTGCAGCGTGCCGACGATCACCTCGCCTTCATGGACGATCTTGGGATTGGCGAGCTTCTTTGGAAACCCCCACAGCTCGCGGCCGCCGGCAATCGGAGCGTCATCGTCGAGATACATCGAATGGACGTAGCCGCCATGCTGGCCCTTGTAGCGCACCGGGATGACCTGGCCGGTCTCGGTGTAGTCGCCGAAGCCGGTGGAGTCCGGCATGCGGATGAATTCGTACTTGACCAGCGGCTCGTCGATTTCAAGCGGCGCCGGCACGACGGCCTCGAGCGCCTCGCGTGTCGTGCGATAGGTGATGATGATGTATTCGCGGTCGAAGAAGCGATAGGGACCCGGCGGGAATGAGGGATTGGTGAGCGGCATCGCATAGGCGCGCTTCACGACATCGGCGATTTCCATGCTGGTGCCCCAAGGTTCTGTCGGACGAATTCATTCAGGAAGGACCGCGCGAATGCGCAACGGTTATGTTGCACGGCACCATGACAGTGCCGTGTCAGCCTAACGACCATGGTTTCCGAACCGGGCGAGGACAAGCAGGCGTTGTCGTCTGGCTGTAATCGCATCGACACATGGCTCTGCCATTGTCATGCTGCGACGCACAATTATATCGTCATGTTCCCTCCCACCTCGCGCGAGATTTCCCATGGGTTCCCTGTCTTCGAAGAATGCCCTCGTCACCGGCTCGACCAGCGGTATCGGCCTGGCAATCGCCCGCGCCTTTGCCGCCGAGGGCGCCAACGTCACCATCAACGGTCTTGGCGATGCTGCCGCCATCGAGCGGGAGCGCGCCGGCATCGAGAAGGATTTCGGCGTCAAGTGCCGCTATTCCGATGCCAACATGATGGATGGCGCCGCGGTCGCCGCCATGATCCATGACGCGGAAGAGGCGCTCGGCAGCCTCGACATACTGGTCAACAATGCGGGCATCCAGCATGTGGCGCCGATCGAGGAGTTTCCCGACGACAAATGGGAAGCCATCATCCGCATCAACCTTTTGGCCGCCTTCTACGCCGTCAAGGCGGTGGTGCCCGGCATGAAGGCACGCAAATGGGGCCGCATCATCAACACGGCTTCCGCGCACGCGCTGGTCGCCTCGCCGTTCAAGTCGGCCTATGTCTCGGCCAAGCACGGCATATCAGGCCTGACCAAGACGGTGGCGCTGGAAGTCGCGCGGGACGGCATCACCGTGAACGCGATCGCGCCCGGCTATGTCTGGACGCCGCTGGTCGAAAAGCAGATCCCCGACACGATGAAGGCGCGCGGCATGACCGAGGAACAGGTCAAGCACGACGTGCTGCTGGCCGCGCAGCCGACCAAGGAATTCGTTACTGTCGAAGAGCTTGCGGCACTGGCATTGTTCCTGTGCTCGGATGCGGCCAGACAGATCACCGGCACGACGTTACCGATGGATGGCGGCTGGACGGCACAGTAAAATTGGTCGAAACATGCCGCCTTTAGGCCAACGCCAGGGCGCCGGCAGGAAGGCAGTGCGCGGCCAATGAAAATCATCCAGCTCTCCGATCCGCATCTGATGGCGCCGGGTGCCCTTCTCTACGGTTCCGATCCGGTCGCGCGGCTGGAAGCCTGCCTGGCGGATATCGGCAGGAACCATGCCGATGCCGACCTGGTGGTGATATCAGGCGACCTGAGCAATGATGGCGAGCGCGCGGCCTATGCGGCGTTGCGAGGGGCGCTGGCGCGGTTCGTGCCGCCTTGCCGGCTGATGCTCGGCAACCACGACGACAGGGCGCTTTTTCTCGAAATGTTCCCGGAAGCGCCGGCCGAGCGCGGGTTTGTCCAGAGCGTTTTCGATGGCGGCGATGGCCGCCTGATCCTGCTCGACACGCTGGACAGCGGACATGTCGAGGGCAGGCTGTGCGCGGCCCGTCTCGACTGGCTGGACGAGAAGCTGCACGAAGCGCGCGACAGGCCGGTCTTCCTCTTCATGCACCACCCGCCGTTCCGCATTCACATGCCGGTGCTCGACGAGGTCAGGCTCGCCGACGCCGATGCCTTCCATGACATTCTCCGGCGCCACGGCAATGTCGGCCACATCTTTGCCGGCCATGTCCACAGGCTGATCGCCGGCAGCTGGCGCGGCATACCGGTCAGCACGCTGCGCAGCACCAATCATCAGAGCGCCCTCGATTTTTCGGACAGCTGGCGGCTGGGCCACGAGCCGCCCGCCTATGCCGTCATCTTCATCGATGCGGATGGAGTGGTCGTCCATTTCCACGATTTTGAGACGGGCCGGCCCGAGCCGGTCAAGGATCCTTGACGAGGCGGCTTTCGCCGCCGCCAAGATGGGTCTCCCATACATAATCGGAGATCAGCCGCCGATACTGTGGGGTCATGACCAATTTTCTGTGCGAGGCGCCGCCGACGTGGAAAAAGGCGCCGCCCAGCATCCGATGGTCCGCTTCCATCCCATCAACATCGAGATCGGCTGCCGTCTTTTGCGCATCGGAAACATCGTTCTCGCCAAGTCCGCGATACAGCAGGCTCCAGTTTCCGCCGCCGGTGTCCATTCCGCTGACAAAACGCGGTGTGAAGTCCAGGTCCAGTCCTTGCACGGCGCTGAAGCGGAAGAAGCAGAACCCAGCCCACATGAACCAGGCCTCGGGGTCCGCTTGCGCTGGGCGCTTTGAGCCGTGGACGATTTTTCCCTCCATCGTCGCGGCGATGTCCACGGGGACGGTCGGAAAGCAGTCGTGATCCAGAAATCCGAAAAGCTCCGGCCGCAAAGGCCGAACGATGTTGTGGAAGATCCAGTTCATGGATATCCCGTGCGACCGGTTGGGATGGCTTTCCCGGTTCCGAGGCAAACCGAAATAAGCGGTTTTTCGCGCCCGGCAGATGTCCGCGATACGCACCCTTGCCGATCGATCGGATGAATTGTCGATGACCACCAGCGTCATCCCAGAGGAATACAATTGCCAGGCTCGGGTGAGCGCATCGATGACCCAGGGGGTGTTGAAGGCAATGACAAAGCAGAAGCGCCGGGAGCCGGTTTGCAGCAGCTCCTCGGCGAATTTCAGGCCTTCGGGAACGCCGCGCCCGCGAAAATCGCGCTCAATCACGGCGTTGCGAAAAGCCTTGGCCTTTCTGACAGGCCAGTTGTGGTTCAGCAGATCAACAAGGCCCTTGGCAGGCTTCCAGCTCATTACAAACTTCGCCATTGCTCCAAATCGGATGCATGCTCCCATAAGACGAAGCTCATCTTCCCACAACCCCGGCCTGGAGCCGCGAGAATTTTTGCGACCACCGGCTTGTCGTACACGCATGCTGTATTTCAACCTGATCTGGTCGCGGGCGCTATCAATCGCGACATCGTAGCGCTAAAACGCCATCCGGGTTCTGCACGGGGTTGATATGTTGGTTGCGATCTTCCGCGCATTGCGCGCCATTCCCTTCGTTGCCGCCAGCATTGTCTTTGCCACGGGCGCCCGGGCGCAAGCGGTCGAATTCAAGACAATCACGATCAAGGTCGGCTATGGCCCCGGCGGGGGCTATGACCAGACATCGCGGCTGATCGCCCGCCACTTCGGCCGGTTCCTTCCCGGCAATCCGGATATAGTCGTCCAGAATGTGCCCGGGGGCGGCAGCCTGAAGCTCACCAAGATGGTGTTGGGCAGCGAGCCGGCCGACGGCAGCGTCATCGCTTCCGTCAGCGAAGCCATGTCATATGCGCCGGTGCTCGATCCCCAGAACGCCAATTTCGATCCGCTTGCCCTGCAATGGATTGGCTCGCTCGTCAACGAGCCGGCCTATTGCCTGACGGCCAAGAGTTCCGGCATCGACACGATGGACAAGTTCCTGCAGTCCGATTTCCTGATTGGGGCGACCGGCAAGAGCAGCGTGACCTATATTTTCGCGGCGCTGGTCAAGAACGGCTTGAAGGCAAAGTTCAAGGTCGTCACCGGCTTTGAAGGCACGGCCGATATCGAACTGGCGATGCAGCGAGGCGAGATCGCCGGAATGTGCGGAGTCTCCAGTTACAACATCTCCGAAAACCGCGACGCGCTCAACCTCATTGGTACCTTCGGCCAGGGCATCGTTGCAGGCCAGGAGAAGTTCACTGCTAGGATCGACGACCCGAAGGTCCGGGAAGCGGCCGCGCTGATCGAGACGGCTTTGCAGTTCCATCATCCGTTGGTTGTCCCGCCGGGCACGCCCAAGGAGACGGTCGAAACGCTGCGCAAGGGATATATGGAGATGGTCAGGGATAAGGCGTTCCTGGCCGACATCGGCAAGCTTAGCGAAATGACCGTCAACGCCACCAGCGGCGAAGACATAAGCCGGCTTGTCTCGGAGCAGTTGAAGGTGGATCCGGATGTGTTCGAGACCGCCAGAAATCTGGTGAAGTAGATTCCCGGCGAGGCTCAACGGTGGATCTGATCCTCACCGCCGTCGTCGAGATGGCCCAGCCGTTTCGCATGCTGATGCTGGTGACCGGCGTTTTCGTCGGCCTCGTCGTCGGCGTTGTCCCGGGCGTTGGCGGGCTGTTCGCGATGGCCCTGCTCATCCCGATGACCTACAACATGGACGCCTATGCCGCCTTCGCGCTCCTGCTCGGTATGGGATCGGTCAATACCACCTCCGATACGATCCCGGCCATCCTGTTTGGGGTTCCGGGCTCGGTCGGAGCGGCGGCGACGGTGCTCGACGGCCATGCCATGGCCAAGAAAGGCGAAGCCGCGCGCGCCTTCGGCGCCTCCTATTCGGCGTCGCTGATTGGCGGCGTGTTTGGCGCTCTGGTGCTTGCCGCGGCTATTCCCATCATGCGACCGCTTGTCCTCTATCTAAAGACGCCGGACTTCTTCGCCATCTGCGCCTTCGGGCTCTCCATCGTCGCGATGCTGGCCGGGAGCCAGCCGCTGAAGGGGCTGGCCGCGGCCATGTTCGGCATGCTCGCCTCGTTTGTCGGCATCGATAAGATCGCCGGCATCGACCGGTGGACCTTTGGTGAAATCTATCTCTGGGACGGTCTGCCGGTGGCCCTGGTGTTTCTCGGCCTGTTCGGCCTACCGGAGCTGGCTTCGCTCCTGTTGCGAGGTTCCATCCAGGGCAATGCGGAGCGACCGACTTATGCGGGCATGTGGCAAGGCATCAGGGACACGCTGCGGGAGTGGCCGCTGGTGCTGCGATGCAGCAGCATCGGTTCGCTGCTGGGCGCAGTTCCCGGTGTCGGCATCGCGGTGCTGGACTGGATCGCCTATGGCCATGCGTCACGGCGGCCTGGCTCGGGACCGAAATTCGGCGAAGGCAATGTCAGGGGCGTCATCGCGCCCGAGAGCGCCAACAATGCCAAGGAAGGCGGCTCGCTCATCCCGACCATCGCCTTCGGCGTGCCGGGTTCGGCCTCGATGAGCATCCTGCTCGGCGCCTTTGTCGTCCATGGGCTCGTTCCCGGCCCCGACATGCTGGGCAAGAATGCCGCGCTCACCATGTCGATGGTGTTCAGCATCGCCGTGGCAAATATTGTAGGCGCGGTGACCTGCCTTGTGCTGACCCGGCCTCTGGCGCGCGTCGCGCAGGTTCCAGCCGCCATACTGGTGCCGCTGGTGGTCACCTTCATCGTGGTTGGTGCATACCAGACCAATATGAGCGCCTTCGATTTCGCGCTGGTCATCGGCGTCGGCGCCGTTGGCATGGCGATGAAGGAACTCAACTGGCCGCGCTCGGCCTTTTCATTGGGATTCGTGCTCGGCCCGAGCCTCGAGAACTATTTCTTTCTCGCCTATCAGATTTCCGGCTGGTCGTGGCTTGCCCAGCCGCTGGTGCTCATCCTGCTTGGACTGGCCGTGGTCGGTCTCGTCAGGCAGACGCTGTCGTGGATCAGGGCCAGAAATCCCGGCGGGCCGCTGCCCCCCGCGCTGCCCGACATTGTCGCAGGCGCCACCATGACATTGCTGGCGTTCGCGGCGTTGGTGACGGCCGTGACCGGCTTTCCCTTCGAGGCCGCCATTTTCCCGGTCATCACGGCTGGATTCCTGTTGGTGTTTTCGCTGGTGACCACAGTGCAGGCGTCGCTGCGATGGCGCAGGCGGGCCATGCCTGTCCTATCCGCGCCTGCCGCGATACCAGGCGAATGGTCTCCGGTTTCGGAACCCACCATGAAAGGCAATCTCGCAATCATCGGCCTTTGTCTGGCCCTCGCCTTTCTCATCCTGTTGGTCGGTCACCTGGCAGCGACCTTCATCTTCGTTGCCGGCAGCATCATGGTGCTTGGGACGAAGTCGAGGCGGTCATCCCTGGTGATCGCTGCCGCCGCGACGGCCTTCGTCTATTCGGTCTTCGACATGCTGGCATCCCAGCCCTGGCCGACTCCGTGGCTCACAGGCATCGGCGGGATTTTCTAAGAACCCTTATGCGGCGCCAGCGTTTCGACCAGTTGGCGGCGTAGCAGCTTGCCGTTGCCGCTGTAAGGCAACGAGGCGACCAGCCTGATCTCGCGCGGCCGCCGGTCGGGCGCGATGTTGGTGCGCATGAAAGCCTGGAATTCCTCGACGGTTCCGCGGTCTGAGACGATGAAGGCGGCGATTTCCTGCCCCATGGTCTCATCTGGAAAGCCGGCCACGGCGACGTCCTGCACCTTGGCATGGGTGCGGATCAGTTTTTCAAGCTCCTGCGGCGCGACACTGACGCCGCCGCGAACGATCATATCGGCCTCCCGATCGACGATCGTGATAAATCCGTCGGCGTCCAGAAATCCGATATCACCGGGGATGCCCCAGTCGGAGCTCATGATCTGCGGATCGACGAACAGGCGGTTGCCGGGCATCAGGACCGCGGATGCCATGGTCGGCGTCCATGCCTTGATCAGCCCGCGCTCACCTTGCGGCAACACGCGGCCATCGGCACCGAGGATTTCGACCTGTGCGCCGGCGACCGGACGGCCGGCGCTTTCGGGCTTTGCCAGAATATCCTCACCCCATAGCGAGGATATGATGCCGGTAAGGCTCGATGAGTAGCTTATCCGGTATCCAGATGAGAGATAGCGGTAGGCAGCGATCTTGTCTTCGCCTCTGGCCGGTCCGCCTACGCTGTAGAGAACGGAAAGTTGGGGAAGCAGGTGGGTTCCGCGTTCGCCCACCTCCTTGACCATCCGCGCAATGACTGATGGCGCCAGCGCCGTGCCGCTTGCCTGGAACGAGAGCAGCGCCTCGATGAGCTCCGAGGGGGTGAACAAGGGAGGAAAGAACCGAACGATTCCCCCGTAAAGCAGATAGCCGAAGACCTGGTGACGCATTGCCGAGTATGACAGGGCCATCGGCGTCAGGAATCGTTTGGCGGTTCCCTCCACCACGCCGCGGCGCGCCGCGATGCGCCTGGCGAGTGCCTCATGCGACTGGGTGTAGGCCTTTGGATCGCCCGTCGTGCCGGACGAAAAGATCAAAAAGGCCGGGACGGCATCGCTCGCCGGGGGGCGGATGTCGGATCCCGGCGCCGAAGCCGATTTCCAGCCAGCCTCGAAAAGGGCGTTCGGATAGACCTCATCGCCCGGCATGGCGCGGCTTTCAAAAACCATTCTCAGATCGAAGTCGCGGGCCTGCCTGGCTCGCTGACTCCTGGGAGTTCGAAAGTCGACGACAACAGGGGTCGCGCCGATTTTCCAGCAGGCGAGGATCGAAAGGATCACGTCGATGTTGTCGAGCATGGCGAGGCCGACGCGGTCGCCCGGTCGGATGCCCGATGCGCCGAAATTGGCTGCAAGATGTCCGCTCTGCGTCAGGGCCTGGGAATAGGTGATATCAGAACGGCCGCTGACCATCGCGACCTTGTCGCCATGGGCAGCGAAGGCCTCCAGTATCTGCCGACCAAAACTCATTGACGATGCGGGTTTTCGCGTGGGGCCTCGCTTCGGGCGGAGAGGAACGTCAAGATCTCCGCGTCGATCGCGTCCATGTTGGCCTTGCGGAATTTGTTGTGCGTACCCGGCATGACGACCGTTTTCACGCTGGCCTCGTTAGACGCCCAGCCCTTGTAGTCCTTCACGGTAGTGGCTCCCCATTCGGAACTGGCGAGGATGAGGATGTCGCAGGGGTAGGACGAGGGCACAAAACCGGCTGCGGCCTGCAGCAGCGCGCTCTTGTATGCCTTCTTGCGCAGATGGCGCCCCAGGCGTGTCTGTCCGAGACCGACCGCCTTCAGCGTGTCTCGCAACAGGCGCCAGTAGACCACCTTGCGCACGATATCGCGCCTCCTCCTCTCCGTGAGGCGATCGTCGGGCATCGGCTTCAGCCAGGCCGAACCTGGCGACGGCGGATCGATGAGCACGATCGCCGGCCGCTTGCCCGTCGCCTCATGGCTCAGCCGGCCGACCTCGATCGCGAGCAGGCCACCCACGCATATGCCGCCGATGACTTCGGGGTGCCTGCCTGTTACCGAGGTGAAGGCTTCAAAATAGTTGGTGCCAATTTCGGCCATGGTGGAATAGGGCGTCTCGCCGAGTTCCGTGCCCATGCCGCGCACCGCCATGATCGCGTATTTCTCTTTCAGACGCCTGCTGAAGCGATTGGCGAACAAGGCCGAGCCGGTGATGCCGTGGATCATCGCGATCGGCTCCTGGCCGACGCTGCCGGACACCGGCACGATCAGCTCACGGGCCGGATGCTCCGGCACCAGCGATGCGATCAACCGGCCGAATTCCCGCGGTGTCTGCGCTTCGAGCAGGACGGAAGTCTGCAATCTCACGCCGAACCGCTTCTGCACGGCAAGCACCAGAGTCTCCGCCATCAGCGAATCGCCGCCGAGATCGAAGAAATTGTCGTCGAAGCCGACGGCCGGCACCTTCAATTCCGCGGCGAAGATGCCGGCAATCGCATGGGCCGGTCCATCGCCCGGCGGTGGCACAGGTCTAACCCGTTGTTGGACGTTCATCGGAAAAG
The DNA here is from genome assembly GCF_006440875.1 of Mesorhizobium sp. B2-5-7. Classification (NCBI taxonomy): domain Bacteria; kingdom Pseudomonadati; phylum Pseudomonadota; class Alphaproteobacteria; order Hyphomicrobiales; family Phyllobacteriaceae; genus Mesorhizobium; species Mesorhizobium sp. B2-5-7. The sequence continues at coordinate 520,825 of NZ_VFUO01000002.1, forward strand.
CCCCTAACCGACGGATGTTCACTGCTAACGCTTTTACGCAGGGTGAGAGCCCCTAACAAGTGTCCTGTGCGCCGCGCGTCGAGCCGCCGCTGGCGTGCTTGTCTCGCCACGGCAACGCGGAAAGTCGCGATTTGCCGGCTCCGCAACGGCCTTTTGTCCAGTTGTGTAAGTGTTGCAAAAGCACGCAGATTTGGACATTAGTCTTGACAGAAATACAGATGTTCAATACCCGTCAGGCAATTGAACAAGCCTGCATTATGGGAGGAATGAGCGGTATGGCGTCCAATGTTTCGTTGACGGGCCTTGCCCGCGATCTCGAGGAACGCGGCAAATCGGGCAAGCCGATCCGGATCGGGCTGATCGGCTCGGGCGAAATGGGAACCGACATCGTCACCCGCGTCGCCCATATGTCGGGCATAGAGATCGGCGCGATCTCCGAGCTGAACCTGCCCGCCGCCAGCAAGGCGGTGGATATCGCCTTCCAGGAAACCGGCCATGCGCGCGAGGTATCGAACGCCTCGGCGATGACGGCCGCCATGGAAGCCGGCAAGGTGGCGGTGACCAACGACGCCAGCCTGGTCATCAACAACGATCTTATCGACGTCGTCATCGATGCCACCGGCGTTCCCGCCGTCGGCGCCGAAATCGGCTTGCGCGCCATGGAGCATGGCAAGCATCTGGTGATGATGAATGTCGAGGCCGACGTCACCATCGGCGCCTATCTCAAGAGCGAAGCCGATCGGCTCGGCGTCACCTATTCGCTGGGCGCCGGCGACGAACCCTCCTCCTGCATGGAGCTGATCGAATTCGTTTCGGCCATGGGCCACCCGATCGTCGCCGCCGGCAAGGGCAAGAACAACCCGCTCAACATCGACGCCACGCCGCCCGCCTATGAGGAGGAGGCCAGGCGCCGGCACATGAATGTGCGCATGCTGGTGGAGTTCGTCGACGGCTCGAAGACCATGGTCGAGATGGCGGCGATCGCCAACGCCACCGGGCTGGTGCCCGACAAGGCCGGCATGCATGGCCCGGCCGCGACGCTCGGCGAATTGAACAAGGTGCTGGTGCCGCAGAAGGATGGCGGCGTGCTGTCGAGGGTCGGTGTCGTCGACTATTCGATCGGCAAGGGTGTCGCGCCCGGTGTCTTCGTCGTCGCCGACATGTCGCATCCGCGCATTTCGGAGCGCATGGAAGATTTGAAGATGGGCAAGGGCCCGTACTTCACGTTCCATCGTCCCTATCACCTGACCTCGCTCGAAGTGCCGCTGACCTGCGCCCGCGTCGTGCTCTACGGCAAGGCCGACATGGTGCCGCTGGCCAAGCCGGTAGCTGAAGTGGCCGCCGTGGCCAAGAAGGACATGCAGCCCGGCGAGAAGCTCGATGCGATCGGCGAATATTGCTACCGCGCCTGGATCATGACTGCACCGGAAGCGCATGCCGCGAGGGCCATTCCCTGCGGCCTGCTGCAGGGCGGGTCGGTTACGGCGCCGATCAAGAAGGGTGAGCTCATCACCTACGCCAATGCCGCCCCGGCAGCGGGCTCCAAGATCGCCGAACTGCGCGCCCGTCAGGACAAGCTCGTCTACGGAACCGTGGAGGCGTAACCATGGCCGGAGCCAGCAAAGCCGTCGCGGACAGCCGCGCCAACCTGCCCTTCGTCTATCGCCAGTACAGCGCCGAGCAGCTGAAGCAGGTGCTCTACAAGATGTACCTGATCCGCCGCTTCGAGGAGGGCGCGGAAGAAAGCTACACGCGCGGCCTCATCCACGGCACCATGCATCTGTCGATCGGCCAGGAGGCGAGCGCCATGGGCATCTGCATGCCGCTTGGCGAGGACGACCAGATCACCTCGACCCATCGCGGCCACGGCCACTGCATCGCCAAGGGCGCCGAGGTGAAGCGCATGTTCGCGGAATTCTTCGGCAAGACCACCGGCTATTGCAAGGGCCGCGGCGGTTCGATGCACATCGCCGATGTCGCCAAGGGAAATCTCGGCGCCAATGGCATTGTCGGCGGCGGCATTCCGATCGCCGTCGGCGCCGCGCTCTCCGCCAAGATGATGAAGACCGGCAAGGTTGTCGTCTCCTTCTTCGGCGACGGCGCCAACAATGAAGGCGCCTTCCACGAGGCGCTCAACATGGCGGCGGTCTGGAAGCTGCCCGTTATTTTCGTGTGCGAGAACAATGGCTACGGCATGTCGACGTCGACTGCCCGGTCCACCGCGGTCAAGAACATCGCCGACCGCGCCGCCGCCTATTCGATGCCGGGCGTCATCGTCAACGGCAACATCTTCTCCGAGGTCGCCGAGGCTTCGTACAAGGCGGTCGAGCGGGCACGGGCGGGTGAGGGGCCGACGCTGATCGAGTCCAAGACCTATCGCCATCGCGGCCATTCCAAGAGCGACCGCAATCGCTACCGGACCAAGGAAGAGATCGAGGACTGGATGTCGAACCGCGATCCGATCACACTGTTCGAGAACGAATTGCGGGAATTCGGATTCATCGACGACAAGGGCATCGAAGCCATCCGCGAGGTGGTGGCGCGGGAGATCGCCGACGGCATCGAGTTCGCCAAGGGGAGCCCGTCGCCTGACGTCAGCGAGACCGGCAATTACGTGTATACGGAGCAGGCGTGATGGACGCGATGGTGCGTGAACTGAGCTACGCCCAGGCGATCCAGGAAGCCATGGCGATCGCCATGGACATGGACGAGCGCGTCTTCCTGATGGGCGAGGACATCGGCGTCTATGGCGGCGCCTTCCAGGTGACCGGCGACCTCGTCGATCGTTACGGCGCGGACCGGGTGCTGGACACGCCGATCTCGGAACTGGGGGGCGCGGGGGTCGCTGTCGGCGCCGCGCTGACCGGCATGCGGCCGATCTTCGAATTCCAGTTCTCCGATTTCGCCACGCTGGCCATGGAGCAGATCGTCAACCAGGCTGCCAAGATGCGTTTCATGCTGGGCGGCGAGGTTTCGGTGCCCGTCGTGATGCGCTTTCCCGCCGGCTCCGGAACGGGGGCGGCCGCGCAGCACAGCCAGAGCCTGGAAGCCTGGCTTGGCCACGTGCCGGGCCTGAAGGTTATCCAGCCGGCGACGCCCCATGATGCCAAGGGCATGCTTCTGGCTGCGGTCGCCGATCCCGATCCGGTGATGATCTTCGAGCACAAGCTGCTCTACAAGATGAAGGGCCCGGTGCCCGAAGGCTATTACACCGTGCCGATCGGCAAGGCAGATATCCGCCGCGAGGGCCGTGATCTCACCATCGTCGCCACCTCGATCATGGTGCAGAAGGCGCTCGACGCCGCTGCCGCGCTGGAGGCCGAAGGCATCGACGTCGAAGTCGTGGACCTCCGGACCATCCGGCCGATGGACAAGCAGACCGTTATCGACAGCGTCAAGAAGACCTCGCGGCTGATATGCGTCTATGAAGCGGTCAAGACGCTGGGCATCGGCGCCGAGGTCAGCGCCATGATCGCCGAAAGCGAGGCGTTCGACTATCTCGATGCGCCGATCGTGCGGCTGGGCGGTGCGGAAACGCCGATCCCCTACAATCCGGAGCTGGAAAAAGCGACGGTGCCGCAGGTTCCCGACATCGTCACCGCCGCGCGCGACCTCGTCAAAGGGGTTCGCTGATCCATGCCGACCGAAGTCATTCTTCCCAAGGTCGACATGGATATGGCGACCGGACAGATTTCGCGCTGGTTCGCCGAGGAAGGCGCCACGGTCAAGAAGGGGGACGTGCTGTTCGAGATCGAGACCGACAAGGCCGCGATGGAGATCGACGCTCCGGCCAGCGGTGTGTTGCGCGACGTGACCGGCAAGGAAGGAGTCGATATCGCGGTCGGATCGGCGGTGGCTTGGATTTATGCTGACGGCGAGGCTTATAAGGACAAGGCGCCAATCTCACCCCTTGAGGGGGAGATGTCGACGAAGTCGACAGAGGGGGTTGCCTCAGAAGGCACCGCCCTCGCGCTGAGTCCGGTCGAACCGACCCCACCCGACCGGCGTTTGGCCGACCACCCTCCCCTCGAGGGGGAGGGGAAAACCCGCGCTACACCCTTGGCGCGTCGATTGGCTCGTGAAGCAGGACTGAATCTCTCCGGCATATCAGGCACAGGCCCACATGGCCGCGTCGTAAAGGCGGATATCGATGCGGTACTCTCCTCCCCCCTCGAGGGGGAGGTGTCCGCGAAGCGGACGGAGGGGGTCGCCTCAGGAGGCACCGCTTTTGCGCCGAGCCCCGTCGAAGTGACCCCACCCGACCGGCCTTCGGCCGGCCACCCTCCCCTCAAGGGAGAAGGGGACGTGCTGAAACTGTTCGAGGAAGGCTCCTACGAACTCGTCCCGCACGACAATATGCGCAAGACCATCGCGCGGCGCCTGGTCGAAGCAAAAACCACCATCCCGCATTTCTATCTGACGCTCGACTGCGAACTCGACGCGCTGCTGGCTTTGCGCACTCAGCTCAATGCCGCCGCGCCGGTGAAGAAGACCGACAAGGGCGAGGCGCCCGCCTACAAGCTGTCGGTCAACGACATGGTCATCAAGGCGATGGCGATGGCCTTGAAGGCGGTGCCGGATGCCAATGCCTCATGGACCGAGAGCGCCATGGTCAAGCACAGGCATGCCGATGTCGGCGTCGCCGTTTCGATCCCCGGTGGCCTGATCACGCCGATCATCCGGCATGCCGACGAAAAGACGCTGTCGGTCATCTCCAACGAGATGAAGGACCTGGCCAGCCGCGCCCGCAGCCGCAAGCTGAAGCCGGAAGAATATCAAGGCGGCACGACCGCCGTCTCCAATCTCGGCATGTTCGGCATCAAGGACTTTGCCGCCGTCATCAACCCGCCGCATGCGACGATCCTGGCGGTCGGCGCGGGCGAGGAGCGGGCGGTGGTCAGGAACGGCGAGATCAAGATCGCCACCGTGATGTCGGTGACGCTGTCGACTGACCATCGTGCGGTTGATGGCGCGCTGGGGGCCGAACTGCTGGTCGCCTTCAAGAAGCTGATCGAGAATCCGATGGGCATGCTGGTCTAGTCTCCTGCAGTAAGCCGGCGCCAATGATGCGCCGGCTTATGATGAAACGACTTGTCAGGCACCGAACCTTGACCCATGTTCTCTGGTGATCGCGACCAAGGGAGGCCAACATGCCTGCATTCGACCCGTCTGACGTCAAAACCTTGTTCGGCAGGGTGATGGGCGCGTCGCCTTCCGACATCAAGCTGGTGGCGCAGCGCCTGCACGATCATGCTTTCGAGCCACGCATGTCGGCGGAAGAGACAAGGCAGCTTGTCGTCAGCCTCGGCTATGACAGCCTCGATGCGTTCTGCAGTGATATCGGCCTGCCCGCGCATATCGCCGAGCGCTGGAGCCGTTTTGGCGTTTCGGGCGAGATGAAGCAGGTGTTCACGCTGCTGGCGGGGCAGCGCAGACGCGTGGCCGAAGCGATCGCCGAATTCGAATCCATGACCCATGTCGGCGTCGAGGATTTTTTGCGCGAGCGCGGGTTGATTTAAACCCAGGCATCTCAGCCGGCCTTGGCCAGCAGCGCTATAGCGGTGTCGCTGTCGGTGATCAGCACATTGGTGTTGACAGCCTTGAGCGCGGCGAGGATTGCCGCCACCTTGCGCTTTCCGCCGGCGGCCAGCACGACATTCGGCACATGGGCGACAACATCGAGGTCGATCGCCATGACGCGCCGGTTGACTTCGTGATCGACGAGCCTGCCGGCGGCATCGACGAAATAGCATAGCATGTTGGCGACCGCGCCTTTTGCCTTCAAGGGTGTAATCAGCGATGACGGCACGATGTCATGCCGAAAGATGGTGGCATCGGGCGATATGTCGCCGACGGTGAGCAATGCGATGTCGGCCGCCGCGGCGCGCCGGCGCACATCCTGCAGCGTCGGCTGCGCCCACAGGAGATCGCGCAGCGAGGGGTCGTCCACCATCACCGGCGCCGTGATCTGATAGCTGTCCACCTCGAACACATCGGCGACCTTGGCGGCCACGATCGACGGGTTGATCCATTGCGAATGCGGCAGGCTGCCGACAAGCGCCACCACCGAGGCGCGCTTCAAGTGCCGGCGGGCGAGGAAACCCAGGCTGGCGTGCAGTGTGGCGCCACCGCCGATCGCCAGCGTCATGCCATCCTGCATCTGCTCGCCGAGATAGGCCGCCACGGCGTGGCCGATGGCCTTCTCCAGATGGTCGTGAACCGAAGGTGTCGGGATGACGACGGCGGCGTTGAGGCCCCAGCGTTTTTCCAGTTCCCGCTCAAGCGCCACCTGTTCGGCTGTCGGCGCGTTGATCATGGTAACGACGATGCCCTCGGCGGTACAGGCGGCCAGCGTACGCATGACCTTCACCCTGGAGACATCGAGCTTTTCGGCGATCTGCTCCTGCGTGAAGCCCTCGACATAATAGAGCCATGCCGTCTTGACGCTGAGGTCCGACGAGACCATCGGCAGGCGAGCCGGTGCGGGCTTTTGCGTGGGCATGGATGTCGTCCCTCATGTGTCATGGCCGACGGTTGTCCTCATCCGGCAAGGCCGCTCTTACGTCAATCGGATGCCGGGTTCGCGGCAGGCCGATTATCGCACAGCTGTGATCATTTGTAATTGACATCGTACATATGAACATATTTTGTTGGTTTCACGCGCTGTGTCATCCACCAGTCATATGCGCCGTGCAGGGAGGAAGAGACGGGGTGCTGGCCAGGGGCCAGACCGGTCATGCACAGACAAGACAGGAGGTCTCATGAAGACGCTATTCATCCAGCTGCTGGCCAGCCAGCTGGCACTCGCGGCAACTTTGTTTGCCGGCGTGGCAAATGCCGAAACACTGACGCTCTACACATCCCAGCCCGAGGCAGACGCAGCCAAGACCGTGGATGCCTTCAAGAAGGCACAGCCCGGCATCGACGTCACCATCTATCGCTCCGGAACCAGCGACATCCTGACCAAGATGGCGGCCGAGTTCGCCGCAGGCAGCCCGCAGCCCGACGTGCTGCTGATCGCCGACGCGGTGTCGATGGAACTGCTGAAGAAGGACGACCGGCTGCTGGCCTATCCTGAGGCCAAGCTCGACGGCATCGAGGCGGATGCCTATGACGCCGACAAGACTTATTTCGGCAGCAAGCTGATCACTACCGGCATCGTCTACAACACCGCTGCCGCCGAAAAGCCGCAGCATTGGGCGGACCTCGCCAAGCCGGCCTATGCCGATGGCCTGGTCATGCCGAGCCCGCTCTATTCCGGTGCCGCCGCCTACCTGCTTTCGGGCTTCGCCGGCGACAGCAATTATGGCTGGGATTTCTTCCAGAAGCTGAAGACCAACAACACCGTCAGCGTGCGCGGCAATGGCGCGGTGCTGAAGTCGGTGGCGTCGGGCGAGAAGCCCTATGGCATCCTCGTCGATTTCATGGCGATGAACGCCAAGAAGAAGGGTTCGCCCGTCGAATTCGTGTTCCCCTCGGAGGGCGTGCCCGCCGTGACCGAACCGGTGGCCATCATGAAGACCGCCAAGAACGTCGACGGTGCGAAAAAATTCGTCGACTTCATTCTGTCCGATGAAGGCCAGAAGCTGGCGCTGTCGATGGGTTACCTGCCGGCACGCGCCTCGGTCGGTCGTCCCGACTGGCTGCCGGAAGGCGTCAAGGTCAAGGTGATGCCGTTCGACACCAAGGCGATCGTCGCCGAGACCGACGCCGACAAGGCGAAGTTCCAGGACCTGTTCGGCGGCTGAGCCGTCGATCCCCGCGAGATGCCGTCTCGACGGCATCTCGTCAGTTCCGGTGAGCCCGGCCGCCCCGCTGACCGATCCCAGGAAACGCAATCATGCCGACACGTATCAGGGAGAGCCGGGGCCAGGAAATGGTCCTGACGGCGGTGGTGGCCGTCGTCATCGTCCTGCTTTCGCTGCTGCCCATGCTGCGCCTCGTCAAGGAGATCGTGGCACCCGGCGGTGTCTTGTCGACGGTGGCTGTGGAGGCCGGGCTGAGAAGCCCGGCAACCTGGATCGCGACATGGCATACGCTGGTCGTCGGCATCGGCGGCACTCTTCTGGCGGTGCTGTCGGGAACGTCGGTGGCCGTGCTTGTATCGCTGACCGACATACGCGGCCGAAGCGCCCTGGTGCTCTGCTACGTCATGCCGCTGATGATCGCGCCACAGGTGACGGCGCTGGCCTGGCTGCAACTGTTCGGCCCTGCCAGCCCATTCCTCAAGCTTTTCGGGGCGGCGCCGCCGCTCGGCACGAAGAACCCGCTCTACTCGACCTCGGGCATCATCCTGCTGCTTGGCGTCCAATACGGGCCGCTGGTCTTCCTGCTGGTGCGTGCTGGCCTGCGCAAGCTGCCGCGCGAACTGGTCGAAGCGGCGCGCGCCGGCGGTGCGAATTGGTTCACCGTACTGATCACCATCGTGCTGCCCTTGATGACGCCGTCGATCATGGCGGCGGCCGCGCTTGCTTTCGTCTCCTGCGTCGGCAATTTCGGCATTCCGGCCTTTCTCGGCATCCCCGCCAACTACCTGGTGCTGCCGACGCTCATCTATCAGAAGCTGGCCGGCGGGGGCCCGGCGGTACTCGGCGAGACCGCGTTCCTGTCGGTGCTGATCGGCATCATCGCCATGGCCGGCATCCTTGCCCAGGAGGTGATGAGCCGCCGCCGCGACTACCGCATCTCCTCGACATCGCTGCCGGCCGAACCTTATGAACTGGGCCGCTGGCGGCCGGTCGTCCAGGCCGGCATGTGGCTGCTCATCGTGCTGGTGCTGGTCCTGCCGCTGTTCGGGCTGGTGCTGACCTCGCTGGTGCCGGGCTACGGCATCGCGCTCACCGCCAAGACGGCGACGCTCGACAATTACCGTTTCGTGCTGTTCGAGCATGATGCCGCCAGCCGCGCCTTCTTCAACAGTTTCTGGCTGTCGATCGCTGCCGCTTTCTTCGCGGTCCTCGTCGCCGTGCCGATCGGCTATCTCATCGCTTGGGGCAAGCAGCGCTGGGTGCGGCTGCTCAATCTTTCAGTCGAACTGCCGTATGCCTTGCCCGGCGTGGTGCTGGCGATCGCCTCGCTGCTCTTGTTCCTGCGCCCCATCCCGCTGACCGGCGTCCAGCTCTACAACACCGTCTGGATCATCCTCTATGCCTATCTCGCCCGCTTCCTAGTGCTGGCCTTGCGGCCGACCATCAGCGGCTATCACCAGATCGATCGGGCACTCGAAGAAGCCGCACAAGTTGCGGGCGCCGGCCTGTTCACGCGCATGCGCACCATCGTCTTTCCGCTGGTCGCGCCGGCGGCGATCGCCGGCGGCCTGCTGATCTTCATGACGGCCCTCAGCGAACTCACCGTCTCGGCGCTGCTGTGGTCGTCGGGCTCGGAGACCATCGGCGTTGTCATGTTTTCCTTCGAGCAGGGCGGCGATTCCAACTACGCGGCGGCGATGTCGGTCATCACGGTCGCGGTCACCTTCGTGCTGATGCTGGTGACCAACCTGCTTGCCCCTCATCTTCCGAGCGGAGTTCTGCCATGGCGCGATTGACCCTGGACCATGTGACCAAGAGCTTCGCCGAGTTCGATGCGGTCAAGGACGTTTCGATCGATGTCGCTGACGGCGAATTTCTGGCGGTGCTCGGCCCCTCCGGCTGTGGCAAGACGACATTGCTGCGGCTGGTCGCCGGTTTCGAAAAGGTGACCTCGGGCGAAATCCGCATCGGCAGCGATGTCGTGTCGAACAGCGGCGGCAGCGTCGCGCCGGAAAAGCGGCGCGTCGGCATCGTCTTCCAGAATTACGCGCTGTGGCCGCATATGAGCGTCGCCGAGAATATCGGCTATGCGCTGAAGGTGGCCAAGCTCGACAAGGCGGTTGCGCGCCAAAAAGTGGAAGACGCGCTTGCCCTTGTCAATCTTCAGGGTCTGGGCGAGCGCCGGCCCGCCAATCTTTCCGGCGGCCAGCGCCAGCGGGTGGCCTTGGCGCGTTGCCTGGTGGCGACACCTTCGCTGGTGCTGTTCGACGAGCCACTCGCCAATCTCGACGTCCATCTCAGGGCCTCGATGGAGGACGAGTTCGCCGCCTTCCACAAGCGCACCGGCACGACCATCGTCTACATCACCCATGACCAGGCCGAGGCGATGGCGCTGGCCGACCGCATCGCGGTGATGGACCATGGACGCTTGGCGCAGCTCGCCACCCCGCGTGAACTCTATCATAAGCCGGCAAATGAGATGGTGGCCTCCTTCATTTCGCAAGGCATTCTGCTTCCGGCGGACGTGTTGGCCAGCGAGGACAACGGCCATTGCAAGGTCCGGGTTCTCGGAACCGAGCTGGTGGTCCGTTGCCGGCCTGGCGAGCGGCCGCGCGCCGGCGCCAAGATCTGCTGCCGCCCCGCCGATATCGAGCTTTCGGCCGATGCCTCGGGCTTCGATGGTCTCGTCAAGCGGGCGATCTATCAGGGCGGCGCGGCGCGGATTGAATTCGCGCCGACCGCTGGTCCCGACCTCACCTTGCATTTCGAGCAACCCGATCCGGTTGTGCTGGAGAACGGGGCGCAAGCGCGCCTGCGCATAAAATCCGGCTGGCTGATCCCGGCGGCGGGGACAGCCTCGTGATGATACTGGACCTTGCCGGCGGCTTCGGAGAAAAGGGCCGCACCAGCCTCGCCGTCAACAGCGGCGACGATCGCATCCTGCTCGATGTCGGCATCAAGGTCGGCGCTTCCGGGGCGGAATACTATCCAGCGCTCAACGGGTCGAGCGACGACATCGATGCTGTTTTTGTTTCGCATGCCCATGAGGATCATGTCGGCGCGCTGAGCTGGCTGTTGTCGCGGGGCTATAGCGGCCCGATCTTCATGACGGCGGAGACCCGTGCCGAGGCGCCGGCCACGCTTGCCGCCTATGCCGAGCCGGAGGATTTCAGGCGATTTCCCTTGCCTGAAAACCGCATCGAACTCTTCGAACCAGGCGACACACTCACTAGCGGCAATTTCGTAGTCAGCACGGGACGTTCAGGTCATGTCGTCGGCGGGGTCTGGTTCGCCGTCGACGACGGGACAAGCCGCATCGCCTATTCGGCCGATGTGGTGCCTGACAGCAATGTGTTCGTCATGGACACGATCCCGCATTGCGATCTCCTGGTCCTCGATGCCTCCTACGGCGCGGATCCCATGCCGGGGGCTGCCCGGGCGCAGGAAATTTCCGAATGGGTGGCGCGGCATCCGCAGGGATGCCTCTTGCCGACGCCGCTGTCTGGCCGATCGCTGGAACTGATCGCGGCCTTGCCCGGGCCGTTCGCCGTCCATGCCGGCATGCGTTCGTCGCTGGAAGCGCAGGTCGGCGCGACCGCGTCCCTGTTGCCGGGCATTTCCGAGCTTTTGCTTGCCCGCCTGCGGAACGCGGCCGACTGGAGCGATGCCGACCCGCTGCCATTACTGCCATTGCTGGCCGATGACGGCATGGGCGAGGCTGGCCCGTCGTCGCGCCTTTTGCCTCGCGCCGACGATGCCGGGTTTCCGGTGTTGCTCACCGGGCATCTGCCTTTGGGCTCTCCGGCCGATCTCATGCACAAGGCCGGCCGGGCGGACTGGATACGCATGCCCACCCACCCGACACTGTCGGGCAATGTCGGCATCTGGGAGAAGGCGGGACGCCCCAGGGCGCTGGGCCATTCCTGCGCGCCCGATCTTCTTGCCGAGTTGAAAAGCCATATTCCGTCCTTGCTCACGCAATGCCGTACGGGTCAACGCATCACGGTGGGGCAAGGAAGCGCATCATGAGAATCCTGATCTGCAACGATGACGGCATCGAAGCGCCGGGTCTTGCCCGTCTCGTCAATGCCGCCCTCGGGTTGAACGACGATGTCTGGGTGGTCGCGCCGGACGGCAAGCGCACCGCCGCCGGCTCGTCGCTGACCATCGCCGGGCCGCTGACGATGCGGCGCGTCAAGCCGAACTGGTATGCGTGCTCGGGCACGCCCGCCGATTGCGTGGTGAGCGCCATGACTTGGCTATTCGCCGATGAACCGAAGCCTGACCTCGTATTGTCGGGCATCAATGACGGCCGCAACGTCGCCGAGGACATCGCCTATTCCGGCACACTGGGTATTGCCCGCGAAGCGAGTTTCTGGGGCATACCCGCGATCGGCTTTTCGCGCGTGAAAAATCCTGACTTCGGCGCTGCCGACGACGAATGGCTTGGCAAGCTGATCGCCTCGCTCTGGCAAGCGCGTGCCGATTGGGCGACAGAGGGCCATTGGCTGAGCGTCAACTTGCCGACCGCGCTGCCGGCCGAAATTCGCCAGCCGCGCATCGGCCGCGACAAGATCGGCCGCACGGCCGAGGTGGTGGAAAGCGCCGGGGATCGCACGATCATCACGGTGCCGCGTGGCCGAGCCCATGCAAGCGAACCGGGGGATGAAAACGCCGCGATCGATGCGGGTTTCGTCAGCATCAACCGGCTGAACTGGTTTGGGGAAACGCGGCTGGACGAGGGATTTCTGGACGGAATCCCACGCTGGCGGCAAAGCTAGCCGATCTCCCTGCGCGGCATCCCCCAGATCACCAAGCTGTCAGCGGCTAAATGGCGTCAATCCGGTGCTTATGCTTGAAGCCGCCGCTATTTCATTCCACATCGGAAGAGATGAAGGATGAGACACGCGAATGGCGCCGGAATCTGCTGTGGGCCTTGGCCGCATCGCTGGTCCTGCATGCGCTTGTCGCATCGTTCTTCATCTACGGCCTGTCAAAAGCCTCACAAGAGCCCCAGCAGGAGCAACCGATAAGCGTCGCGCTCGTGCCTCCGCCCGACAAGCCAAAACCGCAGCCGCTCAAAGCCGAGAAGCCGCCGGAACCTAAGGCTGATAAACCCCCCGAGCATAAGGTTGAAAAGCCACCCGAACAGCCGCGCAAACAACCTGACGACACCGCTTTGAAGCGCGTTTTTCAGTATGGCGACAAAGATACCGGACCGAAGAAATCCCTGGATGGGGGGGCGGCCAAGGACAATGCGCCGTCGCCTGCAAAGGATGAGGCCTCGAAGCCTCCGGTCGTGCCCAAGTCCGCCGAGAACAAGCCTGCAGCGACGGCAAACGCGGAGCAGCGGCCGGATGCGAGCAAAGCCGATGAGAATCCGCCAACCGAGCCGACCGTCACCAAGCCCACGCCGAGCGAGGAAAAGCAGGTCACGGAAGACGCTGATAAACAGCAGGCTGCGCCAAAAGCTTCCGATCAGCAAGCAGCCGTAGAGCCAAAGCCGTCGCCAGCCGAGAGCGACGCCAAGACCGGGGCCGCGACCGAAAAGCCCAAGGCCAAAGTCGTCAAGACGATGAAGTTCAAGTCTGAAAAAGCCCTGAAGTCCCGGGCCGGAAAAGCCACCGCCTCAAATTCCACGAACGACGCAGGTGCTGGATCACCAATGTATTCCGGTCTTCCGGGGGTTCGGAAACTCTACTCGCAGGGCGCTACCGGCGACGCGTTGGCCACGAGTTCCATGAGCGGCGTACCTCGCAGTCAGCGCGTTGCGACCCTTTGCGCCAACGTGCTGGACCAGGAGCTGCAGGGTGCCGACTATTCTCCCAAATGGCTGCCGACGATTCCGCTGAAAGCCGGCAATGTTCTCGACCGCCCCGAAGCGGCCTTCAGCACGACAACCACATGGTACCAACTGAGCTTCCGATGCGAGGTGGATGCCGATGCGACCAGGGTCCTGTCGTTCGGCTTCCGTGTCGGCTCCGAGATTCCACGCAGCGAATGGCCGCCAAACCATCCTCTTTAGCCTCTGCCACTTAGGCTGGCACACCAAGTCCAGCCAATTGCCGGCTGACTTCTTGCCAGTCGGCGCAGACGAAATCGGCACCGGCCGCCGTCAGCCGTGCGGCATGCTCGGCATAAGTATGGCCGCCGCCGGTATAGCCGATCGCCGTCATGCCGGCGGCAACCGCGCCCTGGATGCCGAAAGGCGAGTCCTCGATGACGATGCAGTCGGCTGGTTTGGCGCCCATCCTGGCAGCCGCGAAAAGGAAGATGTCCGGCGCCGGCTTGCCGTTCTTGACCATCGAGGAACTGTAGATCGCATCGCCGAAGAAGCGTGCCAGTCCGGTCACCGCCAGGCTGTGGTTTATACGCTCGATGGAGGACGAGGAGGCAACGCAGCGGTCGCCGGCAAGCGTTTCCAGAAACGAGCCTATTCCAGGCGTTGGCTTCAACTCTTCGGTGAAAAGCACCTTGGTCTCGGCCCAGATATCGCCGTCGGCCGACGCGGGAAACTGATGGCCGGTCAACTCCTTGATCCTGACGATGATGTCGGCCTGTTTCATGCCGACGCACTGGGCGATGATGCCGCCGTGAACGCCCGGCATGCCATGCTTATCGTAGACACGTTCATAGGCCTTGGCGGCCAGTGGCTCGCTGTCGACGAGAACGCCGTCGCAATCGAAAATGATCAGTCTTGACGGCGCCACGCGTTTCTCCCGGCCTCTGTCAGAATTCGCACATCGCTATCGACAAAAAGTCAAATGTTCAATAGCGGGCACGCTCGGCCTCGTGGATAGAGGTGATAGAGGCCGATTCAAAGCTGGCGCAAGACGTCGCTGGCGCGGGAGGACCCCAGCGCCCGCTGCATGGCCTGCCGCGACTGTGCGCGATCGGGCGTGATCCAGTTCGGTTCCGCCCCCAGGAAGCGGTCGAGGAAAGCCACGGCATAGGCCGGTATTTCGGTGACGTTCTCGCGATAGGACCACCAGGTGCGCAGGTCGTCGGCGCATTTGTCGATACTGGGCGCCGACCCAAACTCCTGCTCGTAGATCGCCGAAATCACCGAGACACAGTAGTTGGTGTAGAGAAAGCCTTCCGGCCAGAAACGGATGATGTCCAGCGTGCCGGCATTCCGATCCGTTTCGATGAGCTGGGTGAGGCCGGAGATTTCCCTTGCCGGCGCCTGTTTTATCAGTTCGCGCAGCACGAGGCCGGCGGCAAAGACGATGAAATCGGCGCGGTCGATCGCGGCAAAGCGCTTCTGCGCTTCCATGACCTCGACCCAGTCGAGAAAAGCCCGGGTCAGCTTCGCCTCGTCGATTTCGAAGCGTACGCCGAATGTGTCCGAGACCACCTTGGCGCTGCCGCGGAAGGTGGCGCGGAACCAGCGCAACTGCCGCAGCCGGTGGCGCAGGTCGGGCATGAGGGCCAGTTCATCCCTGAAGGGCAGTTCCATTTCCTGTATCCCGTTTCCCCACAGGTTAGCACAGTCGTGCCCCCGCCGTAATCGCGCGGCGGCCCTGTGGATGGTCGTGGTAGAGGTCAATATCATACATATTGACATTCGCGGAAACAAATGTTCTCACTTTGCTGTTGTCGCGCGCCGGTCCAAGGTGCGCCTCGACTGAGGCTTCGGGAGGAGAACCGAATGGCGATTTGGCAGTGGGGACTGCTTCTGCTGGTTATTGTGTGGGCGTTGCAGTCGCTCGGCGTCTGGCTGCAGATGCGGCACTATTCGGATGTCTTCCGGGGCGTCACCAACCAGTACAAGGACGGCTTCGTCGGAGCCGGCAATTTTCGCGGCCGATTTGCCAAGGGAACGATCGCGCTGGTCGTGGTTACGCCCGACTTGATCGTGCGCCGCATGATGGTGATGAGCGGCCGTTCCGTGTTCACCAAATTCAAGCGACATGAAGAATTCGAGGGCGTTCCCCTCGATCGACTCCGGTCCAACCCTGCGATCATGGGGGAGGGGGAACCCGGTGTGGCCGAGGCCGTGAAGCGGGCGATCGAACAGATCGACAAAGCACGGTCGGAGCCGGGGAAGAAGCCGGGTTTGGCCGGCTTGAATGTAGCAAGGGCATAGAGGAGGCCGTGCGCCGACTGGGATCAACCGGCGGGCCGGCATAAGGAGGAGAAATGTCTGTATTTTCGTTGTTGGGGCAGCATGCCGACATGGCCGTGCACAATTTGCATGTCGCGGGTGCCATGGTCTCGGATGCTGCATTGCATGGCAGGCTCGCCGTCGAGCATGCTTCCGATCATCTCGTGGTCCTGGCGCAGGCGCAGACCGACAGCGGGCCGGTCACCGCCGATCAGCTGAAGGAGCAGCTGAAAAACGTGCAGCAGGAAGAGCAGCTTGGCTGGCTGACTGCCATCGGCAAGTACTTCATCGGCATTTTCCAGAAGGGCGGCGAGGTTTTCGCCGGCTTCGTCACCGGCATCATCCCGACGCTTGTGGTGCTGATGACCGCCTTTTACGCCGTCACCGAACTGGTCGGCGAAGAGCGGGTCCACGGTCTGGCGCGTGGCGCTGGCCGCATCGCGCTGACCCGCTACACCGTGCTGCCGCTGCTGGCGGTGTTCTTCCTCACCAACCCGATGGCTTACACCTTCGGCTCGTTCCTGGAAGAAAAGCACAAGCCGGCCTTCTATGACGCGGCCGTGTCCTACGTGCATCCGCCGCTCGGCCTCTTTCCGCACATCAACCCTGGCGAATATTTCGTCTGGGGAGGCATGCTCGTGGCCTTGCTCGATCTCGAGAAGCGCGGCGTCATCGCCGCCGGCTACCATGTCAAGGTTGCCATCTGGTACGCCATCGTCGGCCTCGTCGTCATCCTGCTCAAGGGCATGCTGACCGAGCGCATCACCGCCATCATGGCACGCCGCCAGGGCGTCGAGCTGTAAAGGGCGGGGAGGACATCATGGCCAAGACATACAAAGCCGTACGGATCACCCGGGGCAAAACAGGGTGGGGCGGTCCGCTTGTGATCGAGCCGACCGAACAGCGCAGCAAGGTTGTTTCCGTCACCGGTGGTGGCATTCATCCGGTGGCGCAGCTCATCGCCGATATGACCGGCGCTGAAGCCGTCGACGGCTTCAAGGCGCCGCCGATCGAAAGCGAAATGGCGGTTGTCGTCGTCGACTGCGGCGGCACCGCACGATGCGGCGTCTATCCGCGCAAGCGTATCCCGACCGTCAACCTGACGCCGGTCGGACAGTCCGGGCCGCTCGCCCAGTTTATCACCGAGGATATCTATGTTTCGGGCGTCAAGCCGGCCGACGTCACAATGGCGGACGGGTCCGAGGCGGTCACGACTGCAGGGGGAGCAGCATCGATGGGTTCGACCAACAACACAGCGACGCCGACGGCGCTGCCCAGCGAGGGTGGCCTGATCGGTTTCATCAGCACGATCGGCCGCGTCATGGGGCGTGTCGTCGGCATCTTCTTCAACGCCGGCCGCCGCACCATCGACCAGGTCATCCGCAACGTGCTGCCGTTCATGGCCTTCGTGACCATGCTCATCGGCCTGATACTGTATACCGGCGTCGGTGACGTGCTGGCGCAGCCAATGGGTCCGCTGGCCAACAATATCGTCGGCCTGCTGATCATCTCGGCCATTTGCGGCCTGCCGTTCCTGTCGCCCATCCTGGGCCCAGGCGCTGTCATCGCGCAGGTTATCGGCGTCGCCATCATCGGCCCGCAGATTGCCAACGGCACGATCTCTCCGGCGATGGCGCTGCCGGCTCTGTTTGCCTACAACACCCAGGTGGGCTGCGACTTCGTTCCCGTCGGCCTCGCACTGGGTGAAGCCAAGCCGAAAACCATCGAAATCGGCGTGCCGGCGGTGCTCATCAGCCGCCAGATCATGGGTCCGGTCTCGGTGCTGATCGCCTGGGTCGTCTCCCTGATCGTTTTCTAAACACCAGAAATAACGAGGTTCGCCATATGTCGGTTCTTCTCAAGACACGGGTCACGGCAATAGGACCCGAAGTGGCGGACCTCGCCGAGGGCGGCGTGGTCATCCTGTTCGCGGATGGCTCGCCACCGGAGCTTGCCGAGGTCTCGGTGCTCCACAAGACGGAGATCGGACCCAGCGACGGCGCGCCTGAAAAGGGCGCGTCGATCACCCTTGGCCCGGTTTCGGCTGTCATAACCGCCGTCGGCTCCAGCGCCTGGAGCAAGGTGCTCGAGATGGGCCACGTCGTCATCTCGTTCAACGGCGCCACCGAGGCCGAAAGGCCGGGCGAGATCTGCGCATCGCAGGTCGATACGCAAGCCCTCGTGGCTGCCCTTAAGAGAGGCGCGATCATCACCATCGCCGCCTGAAAGCATTCGCCCAGCCAGTCTGGCTTTGGCGCCCAAAAAAGCAGAGTATTTTGCCATGGAACGCTCGACCATCGTCAGAGTGCACGAAGGTTTGCACGCCCGTCCCGCCACGCGGTTCGTCAAGCTCGCCAAGGCTTTCGAATCCGACGTCGAACTGGTCAAGGACGGCAAGGCGGTCAGTGCCAAGAGCTCGGTCAAGCTGATGCTGCTGGCGGTCAAGGAAAACCAGGAAGTCACGGTGCGGGCAAACGGCGCCGACGCCATCGAGGCGATCGAGGCGCTGATCGGCTATCTTGAGAACCCCAAGGCGGGTCTCGACGACGACGACACCCACGCTCCAGCCAATGACCAAGGCAAGGAAGCGGCACTCGCGCCAGCGCCCCGGTCCGCGCCAGCTGCATCAGGCGAAGCAAGCAGTGGTTTGCGCGGTGTCGCCGCAAGCGAGGGCGTCGCCATCGGGCCGGCTTTTGCACATTTCCCGCCTGACATCGCCGGGCAGGGCCGCATGCTGCAGGCCGATGAGATCGCCGGCGAGATCGACAGGTTTCGCGCCGCCGTCGCCGCCGTCCAGGCCCGCATGGACCGGGCTTTGGCAGAGGATGGTCTGTCGGCCGGTGACCGCGGCATCGTCGCGGCGCTGAGAGATATCGCCGCCGACGACAGCCTGACCGGCGAGGCCGAGAAGGCAATCAAGGGCGGCAACGACGCGGTCTCGGCCACGATAACCGCCGCCTCCACCATCGCCGCCGATTTCAGCGCCGTCGACGATCATTATCTCAATGCGCGGGCGGACGATGTCCATGCGGTCGGACGGCAGATCAGCCTAGTGCTGCTTGGCCAGGACGACGTCAGCCTCGAGAACATCCCGCAAGGTGCGATCCTGATCGCCGATGATATCGGGGCCTGGGATCTGGCGCGGGCGCCGCTGAAACGCATCGGCGGCGTGGTGTGCGGCCATGGCGGCGCCACCTCGCACATCGCCATCATCGCCCGCTCGCATGGCATTCCGGCGGTGCTCGGCCTTGGCGACCGGATCCACCTCTTGCGCACGGCGCAAGAGGTGGCGCTCGACGGCAACAGCGGTCAGGTGATCATCGACCCCGACGCGGCGACGCGCGCCGATTTCGCCGGTCGTGTCCAAGCGGCGGCGAAGGAGCGTGCCGGCCTTGCGGCTTTCAAGACGGTGACGCCGAAGCTGGCGGACGGCAGGGTCATCGAGGTCGCGGCCAATATCGGCTCGCTGGAAGAGATCGAGGCAGCGCAAGAGGCCGGCGCC
This sequence comes from Mesorhizobium sp. B2-5-7, assembly GCF_006440875.1. NCBI lineage: Bacteria > Pseudomonadati > Pseudomonadota > Alphaproteobacteria > Hyphomicrobiales > Phyllobacteriaceae > Mesorhizobium > Mesorhizobium sp. B2-5-7. The sequence continues at coordinate 540,182 of NZ_VFUO01000002.1, forward strand.
ATGGGTGTCGGCCTGTTCCGCACCGAGCTCCTGTTCATGCGCCATATGCACCTTCCGTCGGAGGACATGCAGGCCGAGACCTATGCGGCGCTGGCCAAGGCCTTCGCACCCTATCCGGTCATCGTGCGCACGCTCGACATCGGCGGCGACAAGCCGATTGCCGGCATCGAGTTCCCCGACGAGGAGAACCCCTTCCTCGGTTGGCGCGGCATCCGCATGTGCCTCGACCGGCCCGATATCTTCAAGCGCCAGCTCAGGGCGCTGCTGAGGGCGGCCGTGCACGGCAACATCAAGGTGATGCTGCCGATGGTCTCCGATCTTGGCGAGGTGCGGCAGACGCGCGTTCTTGTCGCCGAATGCGCCGCCGAACTCAAGGCCGAAGGCGTGCCGCATGCGACGTTCGATCTCGGCGTGATGATCGAAACCCCGGCCGCCGTGCTGATCGCCCCGGCACTGGCCAAGGAAGTAGCTTTCTTCTCGATCGGCACCAACGACCTGACCCAGTACATCATGGCGGCCGACCGGCTCAACCCGACCGTTGCGAAGCTCAACGACGTCACCAATCCGGCGGTCATGTCGGCGATCGGGCTGACGGCCAAGGCCGGCGTCGCCGCCGGCATCATGGTAGGCATGTGCGGCGAAGCGGCGGGCCGGCCGGATCTCATTCCGGCCTTCCTGGAGATGGGCCTGACCGAGCTGTCGATGAGCCCGGCCTCGATCCAGCGCGCCAAGAAGACGATCACGGCGATGGCAGCCGGGGAGTAGTTCCCGCAATCGCCGCTGGAGCTTACGGCAGATGCGCAAGCAAGGTGGCGAACACAGGTGCCAATTCATCGACCGGGCTCGCCTTGGCGCAGGCTTGGGCAATGCGCTCATGGCGTATGTCGGCCGCCAGAATCGCGATTTCCAGCATGTCGGGCTCCGGCGCGCCGTCACGACCGGTGGTCGCCAGGCCGCAGGCCAGGACGACCGGCGCCAGGCAGCTTACGTCGAGCGCCTGGCCGCCGGCAGCGCTCGTTTCCGGCGCGGCTTCGCCAAAGCGGACCGGACGCTGGTTGAGCAACTCGACCAGCAGTGCCGCGCAGATGGCCGCGATGGCCTGCAGTCCGGCACCCGGCGCGGCCAGCGCAGCCAACAATTCGCCATGGCGCTTGCGCATGGCCGCGTGGACGGCGGCGAACCCGGCTTCATGGATACGGGCGTGGTCGATCTTCAGCCCGGCAAGCACTGCCTTGGTCAGATAGTACATGTCGCGCCGGAACAGGCGCTCGGCGCTCAATTGCTGGTCTTCGTCACCGGCCGGGAAATAGGTGGCGAGGCCTTTTACGGTCGTTCCATCCACTCTTATCGGGCGCTCGTGCGGGACGAAGGATTCGGCGATCGACAGCGCTTCGTCGACGGCACTCGCGGCATGGCTGAGCAGGCCTTCGATGCCTTTGCCCGGAAATGGCGGCAGATGGCTGGTTGCTTCGCGCAGCAGGCTGGCCTCGCTGGCGCCGTCATGGCGGCTCTGGCGGATGATGTCGCGGACTTCCCGCAGCCGGTCCTTGAGGTTGACGCGGACATCTTCGGAGATTTGTCGGAGCATCGCGGTTAGCCTCGAATGTGCCGTGCGGCGCCACCTGCGACGGGCACCACCGACTCTACATTGTTCCTATCGATTGGTAGATCAATAGGCGATACTAGACCAGCATGCAGAATCGGCGACGGCGCACTCGTCCGCCGCGGGGGAGGGATGATTGGCCAGGGGACGACAAATCGTGGAAAGACGGCCCGAGGAAAGGCGGGCCGACGAAAGGCGGGCAGGAGCGGAAGCGACCGAGCAGATCGTCAGCGAGAGCCGCACGGACCGCCTCAGGATCCGCGCCGCCTGGATGTATTTCGTCGAGCAGATGACGCAGAACGAGATCGCCGATGTGCTCGGCGTCGGCCGCGTCACCATCGTGCGCATGCTGGCGGAGGCGCGGTCGCGCAACGAGGTCAAGATCACCATCGAGAGCGAGCTTCTAGAGATCGTGCGGCTGGAGCGCGCGCTGGAAAAGACCTTCGGCCTCCAGCAGGCGCTGGTGGCGCCGCTGACGGCGGCCAGTGCCGATCCGATCCCGGCAATAGCCGCCAAGACCGGCATGTTCCTGTCCGACGCTATGAAATCCGGCATGCAGGTCGGTGTCGGCTGGGGCAATACGCTGTTCCACACCTTGCCGTTCATCAGCGCCAAATCGCTGACCGATTTCAAGGTGATTTCGCTGCTTGGCGGCGTCGGCGTCGCGCGCCGGGTCAACCCGGCCGAGTTCGCCTGGCGCTTCGCCCAGATCTTCCAGGGCGACGGCTATCTGATGCCGACGCCAGCCGTCGTCGACAGCGTCGAGACCAAGATCGCGCTGATCGAACGCTGCGGCCTGCAGGAGGTTTTTGAAATGGCCGACGCGCTCGACGCCGTTCTGCTGAGTGTCGGCGGGATCGCTTCGGCCACCACCTTCTCGCGCGGCGGCTTCCTCAGGGAAGCGGACCGGGAGGCGCTGCTGGCGCGCGGCGCCGTCGGGGACCTCCTGTTCCACTTCTACGACCGCAATGGTGATCTGGTCGACCATCCCGTCAACAACCATGTGATGTCGGTGGATGTCGACCGGCTGCGCAAGGCGCCAATCCGCATTCTGACCTCCGGCGGCGCGGAGAAGACCGACGCCCTGCTCGGCGCAATGAACCTGATTGCGCCCACAATCCTGATCACCGACGAGGAGAGTGCAAGGCGGATTCTGGCGGCGGTCAGCGAAAGCTGAAGGACCCCATCGTATAGTCCGGCCAGGCCTTATGCTCATCGAAGACAGCGGCGAGGTCAGGCGTGTCGGCCAATATCCCACCCATCACCAGTGCCGTCGCGATGCCGACGCCATTGCCGCCTGCAATATCGTGTTCGACGCTGTCGCCGACGCAGACCACGCTGCCGCGCTTTGGTTCGCCGGCGAGCGCGAGCGCCGCTTCGAAGATCGCCGGGCCGGGCTTGCCGATGCGGGTGACGCTGCCGCCCAGGCTCTCGTAAAGATCGGCGATCTCGCCGGCGCCGAAGCGGGGCCCGACCGCCGTCAGCATGATCTTGTCGGGATTGGTGCAGAAGCATGGCACTTTTCGCGCCGCCGCCGGGGCCAGCAAGCGGCGATAATGCTCGAGGTCGTAGCGGTCGCCCTCGCTGGCCGCGATCAGTACCAGGTTGGCGGTATCGCCGGTTCCGGTCAATACAAAAGGCAGGCCCTCGATCGCTGTGCGGTCATTATCGCGGCTGATCAACAGGCAGTTCGTGCCGGGCCGCAACGCTCCGGTCGCCGCCATTTCGTGGAAGGATCGCCACGCCACCTCGCCGGAGGAAACGAAATGATCCCAGCTTCCGGGCTCGAAGCCGAGCCTCAGCAAACGGTCTTCGTTGGGCTTGGCGCGCCTGCCGGAGTTGGAGACCAGCACCACGGTCTTTCCGGCGCGCTTCAGTGCCGCCAAGGCCACCACCGCACCGGGATAGGGGGCCGAGCCGTCATGCAGCACGCCGAACTGGTCGACCAGGAAGACCTGGTAGCGCTCCTCCAGCGGTCCGATGCCGTCGAGGCGTTCAGCCAGTTTCCCGCTCATAGCAGCCCCACCTCGTTCGCACCCTTCAACGCCAGGCGCGCCGCTCCGGCAGCGGCCTCGTCCGACAAAGCCGGCAAGAACGCAACGCCGAGCTTACGCTGCCGGATCGCGCTCCACGCCGGATTTGCCGCGCCGCCGCCGACGCTGCGCACCGAAGTCAGCGCCGGCGCGCCGAGCTCGCCAAGCCGGCGATAGCCGAGCGCTTCGATCGCGGCCATGCCTTCGAACATCGCCTTGAGATAGTCGGCATCATCCGCCGGGCGCGGGACGAGGCGCGGGGGGAGCGCCGGATCGGCGATGGGGAACCGTTCGCCAGTCGTCCCAAGCGGATAGTAGTCGAGGCCGGTCTCGGTCGCGGGGTCGATCATGGCGCTGAGCTCGATGATCCGCGCGAGCGGAAAATGCCGCGCCAGCACCTTGCCACCGGAATTCGATGCGCCGCCGGCCAGCCAGGTGTCGCCAAGACGATGGCTGTAGATGCCGAAGCGCGGCGCCGAGATCGGCCGGTCGGACAGGATCTTGATGGTCAGCGAGGAACCCAATGCGGTGACGCCGTCGCCGGCTGCCGTAGCGCCCGTCGCCAGGAATGAGGCGCAGCCGTCCGTGGTGCCGGCAACCACAACCACATCGCGCGGCAGGCCGAAAAGCGCGGCGGCGGCCGTGATAAGCGTGCCGCTGACCTCGCCCGGCTCGACGACATCAGGCAGTAAATTCATGCGCATGCCGGTGGCCGCGATCCAATCCGGCCAGCGGCGAGCCTCGACGTCATAGCCGGTCTTGAGCGCATTGTTCTCGTCGCTGACGTCGAAGCGTCCGGACAGGTTGCCGGCGATCCAGTCGGCCTGGTGGAGCACGGCCGCCATGCCGGGCAGACGCTGGAATCGGAGCGCCTTGGCGAGGCCTGAAGTCGGCCCGTGGGCGGCGCTCGTTTCCGGCGCCTCGCGGGCGACGATGGCCAGGATGTCTCCGTCATCGACCTTGTCGTTGTACATCAGCGGCTCGGCCAGGGGCCGCCCATCAGTGTCGACCGGCAGCAGCGTGCCCGATGTGCCGTCGACGGCGATGGCGCGGACCGTGGCACGGTCTATGCTTGAAAGCAGCCCGGCCAGCGCCGCCTGGACCGCTTGCCACCATGTGCGGGGATCGCGGGGGTTCGGGCCGAACCTGTCGAGAGGCACGGCGGATTGGGCGGCAATGGAAAAATCCTGGCGCATGGCGACCGCGCGGGCGCCGGAGGTGCCGATGTCGATGCCGACGACAAGTGGCGTCATGTCGTCCGTTCCTTGTCAGGCCGTGCCGGCGGCGTTGAGCTTCTGGCGATACTGCTCGGCGTCCCAGTTGACCAGTTCGTCATTCTCGGCGGCCGTGAGATAGTTCAGCCGCGCCTTGTCATCGACGCGCGCGGTCACGTCGGCCAGGCAACGCTGCATGGCGTCGGCACCGGCGCTGGCGTCGCCGCGCATCAGCACGCCGGCGCCGGGAAACAGGATCGCCGGTGGCGCCGCGCCGAGCCGCGCGACGACGCCGGCCACGTCCTCGCCCGGCCTCGCCACGACCGAGCCCTGGCCAAGGAATATGACATGATCCGGATAGAGGCTGCCGGCCTCGGCCATGTGCAGGCTTTCCGCATCGATCGCGACAGCATGCGCTTCGATATCCGCCGGTAACCGGTAGTCGCCGGCTAGCGTCGTCAGGGCGGCGATGTCGGGTGCGGCGGTCGCGCGCGCCGGCCGCGCCAGCAGCGACCGGACGCGGTGCAGCAAGGCCTGTGCGTCGGGGACGGTTTCCGCGGCGACCACCAGTCCGTGATTGCCAAGGATCAGTACGTCGACGCCGGGTCGTAATCTCTCGGCAATGCCACGGGCGAGCGGCAGGCCCGGCCGGAAATAGGGCACCCAGGCCCATTCGATGCCGCCCAGCCGCTTGGCGACCTCGGCCTCGCCATCGGCTTGCACGGCCAGCGAAATCGTGTCGACGCAGTGGACGTGCAGAACCACGCGTTGCGGCATCAAGGCATGCACCGTGGTCTCGATCGACGGACGCAGGCCACGCGGATTGAGGTCTTCGATGGCGAAAGCCTGTGGCTTGTCGGCGGCCGGGTCGCGCCGGTCGACGGCCTCCAGCAACGGCGCCATCGCCACCGGCACCATGATGTCGTCGCTGAGCGCGTCCTTCAGCCAGGTGCCCGAAGCCTTGATCCACAGCGTGTCGCCGGCCTTCAGCGAGGTGTTTCCGCCCGCCGCCTGCGTCATATGCGGGTTCAGCCCGATGCTGGCCGAAAGCGCCCGCAAGGCAGCCAGTTCCTGTGCATCAGCTTGGGTTGCCATGGCCCTTTTCTCCAACGCTTGCACAAAATCCCGTCGTCGGGACCGGTGTTGGCGTTGGTATCGCAGATGTGAGTGATCTGCGTCAATAGTGATCTACTATCGTCAAAAGCGGCTTGCAATCCAACTAATGTTGAGTAAGTTGCACCAATTGCCATAGAAATGGCGTCAGGGAGGAAAGGTTGAGCGACCTCGGCCGCCAGCGTCAGATCGTCGAATTGCTGCGGGATCGCCCGTTTGCCTCCGTGCGCGAGTTGCAGGAGCGGCTCGGCGTTTCGGCGGCGACGGTCAGGCGCGATATCGACCGGATCGACGAGGCCGGTGAGGCCCGCAAGGTCTATGGCGGCATTTCGGCGCTCGATGGCGCCTCGCATGCGGGCGTCGCCTATGCCCGGCCCTATGACGAGAACCGCGACCTTGCCGTCGAAGCCAAACGGCAGATCGCGGCGGTCGCCGCGACCATGGTGCGCGATGGCGACGCGGTCATCGTCCATGGCGGCTCGACCTGCTTCCATCTCGGCGTCAAGCTCGCCGACCGCAACATCCGGCTCTACACCAATTCGATGCCGCTCGCGGCCTATCTCAGCGACCATGGCCATTGCAGCCTGACGGTTGCCGGCGGCGACCTGCACCGTGAACCCGGCATCATCCATTCGCCGACCCAGGCGACGTCCTTCTATGCCTCGAAATTCTTTCTCGGCACACAGGGGCTCAACCAGGAAGGGCTGCTGGAATCGCATCCGCTGCTGGTGCGGTCCATCGTCGAGCTCAGCCTGTGCGCCGACCAGATCGTGGTGCTGGCCGACAGCCGCAAGCTGTCGATCCACGCGCGCAACGTCGCGCTGCCGCTGTCGCGCATCGGCACGCTGGTGACCGATGACGGGCTCTCCGATGCCGATGCGCGCATGCTGGAGGATGCCGGCGTCATGGTGCGGATCGCTTCAACCTCGGGAGCCCTCGCGTGAACGTGGCGGTGCTCGACTTCGGCAAGACCAATTCGAAGCTGTTCGTCTTCGGCCAGGACGGACGCATTCTCGACGAGCGCCGGACGCAACCGAAATGGGCGCGCCAAGGCGGCTTCAGCGTGCTCGACGAGGCCGCCCTCCATGGCTGGGCGTTCGGTGCCGTCGCCGACGCGGTCGAAAACCATGGTGTCGAAGGGGTGATGGTGTCGGGCCATGGCTGTACCTTCGCTCTTGTCGACGACAAGGCGCTGACCCATCCGATCCTCGACTACGAACAGGAGCCACCGGCCGAAATCGCGGCGCGGATCGACCGCCGCATCCCGGATTTCGGCGAGACATTCTCTCCCCGCCTGCCGCTCGGCTTCAACTATGGCCGTCACATGCTATGGCTGCAGGAAGTCGATCCCGACGCGTTCGCGGCGGCGAAATGGATCCTCGGCTATCCCCAATACTGGAGCTGGCGCCTTGGCGGCCGGCCGGTCTGCGAGGTCTCCTATCTCGGCTGCCATTCGCATTTGTGGGCCCCGCGCAAACGTGATTTCTCCTCGCTGGTCGACGCCGAGGGCTGGCGTGGCCAGATGCCGGCTTTCGAACGTGCCGGCGCCGTCATCGGCGAGCAGCGCTTCGGTGGTGCCGGGCGCCCGGTCGCCATCCACAACGGCGTTCACGACTCCAATGCGGCGCTGCATGCCTATCGCCGCCAGGAGCTCGGCCCGCTGACTGTCGTGTCGACCGGCACCTGGGTCGTCGTGCTCAACCCCGACTGTCCGCTCGAAGCGCTCGACCGTGAGCGCGACATGCTGGTCAATGTCGATGTCGACGGCGGCCCAGTGCCGACCATCCGCTTCATGGGCGGGCGTGAATTCGCCGCCATCAGCGACGGCTGGCAAGGCCCGATCCCGCATCGCTCGATCCAACAGGCGATCGATGCCGGCCTCATGGCGCTGCCGAGCTTCGCGGCGGGCGGGCCGATGCCGGATCGCCCCGGCCGGTTGGCCGGGCGCACGCCCGATGCCGGTGAACGCGCTGCCGTGGCGCTGCTCTATGTGGCGCTGATGATCGATCTCTGCCTCGACCTCATCCATTCCAACAATACTGTCATCGTCGATGGCGGGCTGAACACTGGCGGCTTGCTCGCCGGGCTGCTGGCGCAGCTGCGTCCCGGCCAGGGTTTCCTGCAAGGTGCTTCGCTCGAAGGCAGCGCCACGGGTGCCGCCGCGCTCGCCTTCGAGAGCGTGGGGCGCGACTTCGCCGCCGAGCCGCCGGAGCCGGTGCAGGCGACGCGATTCGGCGGGCTTGCCGGCTATCGCGACGCCTGGCGCGATCTCATTGCCGGGCATGGTGCCGCCGCCAAGGCGGCGGGTGGTGCACGATGAGCGCGGCGGTGCGGACGCTAGCGGCGCGCCAGCCGGTGCTGGAGATGCGCCACATCTCGAAGACCTTCGGCGCGATCCGTGCCCTGCAGGACGTCTCGCTCAGCGTCCACGCCGGCGAACTGCATGCGCTGATGGGCGAGAACGGCGCCGGCAAGTCGACGTTGATGAAGGTGCTGTCCGGCGCCTATCGGCCGGATCCCGGCGGCGAGATCCTGATCGATGGTGCGCCCGCCGCGACGGGCGATCCGATCAAGGCGCGTGCTGCCGGCATCGCGGTGATCTATCAGGAACTGTCGTTGGCGCCCAATCTGACCGTGGCGCAGAACATCTTCCTCGGCAACGAGCCGCGCCGTTTCGGCATCGTCGACCGCGACCAGTGCAACCGGCGCGCGACCGAGATCGTCGGCCGGCTCGGCGTCTCTTTCTCGGCGCGCGCTTTGGTCTCCGGCCTGTCGCTCGGCGAGCGCCAGCTGGTCGAGATTGCCCGGGCGCTGTCGACCAATGCGCGCATCATCGTCATGGACGAGCCGACCACATCGCTCACCTCGCGCGAGACCGACCGCCTGTTCGAGGTGATCGCGACGCTGAAGGCGCAAGGCATCGCCATCATCTACATCAGCCACCGCATGGAGGAAGTCTACCAACTTGCCGACCGCGTCAGCGTGCTGCGCGACAGCGGCTATGTCGGTACGCTCGATCGCGCCGACCTCAACGCCTCGCGCCTGGTGTCGATGATGGTCGGCCGCGATCTCTCCGCCTTCTACAAGAAGGATCATCGCCCTCCAGACGGAAAACGCGCCATCGCGCTCTCGGTGCGCGGCATGTCCGACGCGCACCTGCTGAAGAACTGTTCGTTCGATCTCCATCACGGCGAGGTGCTGGCATTGGCGGGCCTCGTCGGCTCGGGCCGCACGGAGCTTGCCCGGCTGATCTTCGGCGCCGACAAACGCAGCGCTGGCACGATGGAGCTCGACGGCAAGCCCATAACCATCGGCTCGCCGCGCGAGGCGCTCGATGCCGGCATCGCCTACCTCACCGAGGACCGCAAGGAACTCGGCCTGTTCCTCGATATGTCCATTTCGGACAACATCAGCATGGGCGTACTTGTCAGGGACGCGCGGGCCGGCGGCCTTCGCGATTTCACGGCCGCCGACAGGCGTGCGGCAAAGGCCATTGCCGACCTGTCGATCCGCACCAACTCGGCGCAGGCCAATGCCGGCTCGCTGTCGGGCGGCAACCAGCAGAAAGTGCTGCTCGCGCGCCTTCTGGAGACCGAGCCGAAGGTCGTCATCCTCGACGAGCCGACCCGCGGCGTCGATGTCGGGGCCAAATCGGAAATCTATCGGCTGATCGACAATCTCGCCAACCGGGGCATCGCCATCCTGATGATATCAAGCGAATTGCCCGAGGTGATCGGCGTCGCCGACCGCGTGCTGGTGATGCGCGACGGCGCCATATCAGGCGAGGTGACGGCATCCGAAGGCGAGCCGCTTCGTCAGGAAGCGATCATGGAACTTGCGACGGGAGCGTCTCAGCGATGACAGACAGGACGACCGCGACGAAGAGTGTGGATCAGGCGGCGGTCAGGAGCCGGCGGCTGCGCACCACATTTGCCGCCCTTGGCATGCTGCCCGTGCTGGTGCTGCTGGCGGCCGGCTTCCAGTTCATCAACCCGCGCTTCCTCACCGGCACCAACCTGCTCATCGTCACGCAGCAATCGTCGATCAACATCGTGCTTGCCGCCGGCATGACATTCGTCATCCTGACCGGCGGCATCGACCTGTCGGTCGGCTCTATCCTCGCGGCGGCCGCGATGGTGGCGGTGCTGGTGTCGCTGGTGCCGGACTGGGGCCTGCTCGGCGTGCCGGCGGCCATCCTGGCGGGGCTCGGCTTCGGGCTCATCAACGGGCTGCTCATCGCCTATATCAGGCTGCCGCCGTTCATCGTCACGCTGGGTTCGCTGACAGCCGTGCGCGGCATTGCCCGCCTGCTCGGGCAGGACACGACGGTGTTCAACTCCGACCTGCCGTTCGACTTCATCGGCAACGGCTCGGTGCTCGGCATTCCCTGGCTCGTCGTCATCGCCCTGTCGGTGGTGGTGCTGTCCTGGCTGGTGCTGAAGCGCACGGTGCTCGGCACCTGGATTTATGCCGTCGGCGGCAATGCCGAGGCAGCTCGACTGACCGGCATCAAGGTGCCGCTGGTGCTGCTCTTCGTCTATGGCGTTTCCGGCCTGCTTGCCGGCCTTGGCGGCGCCATGTCGGCGGCAAGGCTCTACGCCGCCAACGGCCTGCAGCTCGGGCAAAGCTACGAACTCGACGCCATCGCCGCCGTCATTCTCGGCGGCACCAGTTTCGTCGGCGGCGTCGGCTCGATCTGGGGCACGCTGATCGGCGGCCTGATCATCGCGGTGCTCTCCAACGGCCTCATCTTGGCCGGTGTCTCTGACATCTGGCAGTACATCATCAAGGGATTGGTCATCATCGTGGCGGTCGCCCTCGACCGCTACCGGCTCCAGGCAGGAGCAAGAACGTGAGTGACCTAGTCGCCGGCATCAACGACCGGCTTGTGTAACGCACCGTGAGAGGCGCGGGGCATCAGGAGGAAGTAAGCGTAATGAAGACCATCGCCAAACTGCTCTGCGGCGCCGCCCTTGCGGCCGTCGTCATCGCGCCGGCATCGGCCAAGGACCTCAACAAGGTCGGCATCTCGGTCGGCCTGCTCGGCAACCCCTTCTTCGTCGCCACCATCAAGGGCATCGAGGACGCGGCCAGGAAGATCAATCCGAAGGTCGAGGTGACGTCGGTATCGGCCGACTACGACCTCAACAAGCAGGTCTCGCAGGTCGATTCCTTCATCGCCGCCGGCGTTGACGTGATCATGCTGAACGCGGTCGATGCCAAGGCGATCGCTCCGGCGGTGAAGAAGGCGCAGGCAGCCGGCATCATCGTCGCGGCCTTCGACGTTTCGGCGCCCGGTGCCGACGTCACGGTGATGACCAACAACGTCAAGGCCGGCGAGGAAGCCTGCCAATACCTGGTCGACCACACCGGCGGCAAGGGCGACTACGTCATCCTCAACGGGCCGGCGTCGTCGTCGATCCTGGAACGGGTGAAAGGCTGCAAGAACGTGCTTGCCCAGCATCCCGACATCAAGATCCTGTCCGACGACCAGAACGCCGAAGGCTCCCGCGATGGCGGCTTGAAAGTGTTCCAGTCGCTGCTCACCCGTTTCGACAAGATCGACGCGGTGTTCGCCATCAACGATCCGACGGCGATCGGCGCGGAGCTCGCCGCCAAGCAGCTCAACCGTTCGGAGTTCATCTTCACTGCGGTCGACGGGGCGCCGGATATCGAGAAGGAACTTTCTTCCGGCAAATCGATGATCAAGGCCTCGGCCTCGCAGGATCCCTATGTGATGGCCGGCCAGTCGCTCACCATGGCGGCCGACCTGCTCGCCGGCAAGAAGCCGGCCGAGGCCACCGTACTGCTCGACCCGAAGCTGATCACGGCCGAGAACCTGAAGGACTACAAGGGCTGGACCGCGGCCCGCTAAGCCTCCCAAGGCCGGTGCGGCCGGAGCGATCCGGCCGCACCATTCTCCTCGCCGCTTAACTCTTTGTTTTACGCAATTCCGGACGGAGAATTGCTTTAACCGGAGACGATCATGTCGCGCATCGGAATCCATTCCTTCGTCTGGTCGGCAAGCTCGGCGCAGGGCGAACTCGAACGCACGCTGGCCAATACCAGGGAGGCCGGTTTCGACCTGATCGAATTCTCTTATCTCGACCCCGCCAATGTCGATATTGACGGGCTTGCCAAACGCATCGCCGATCTTGGTCTCGGCGTCGCGATCAGCATCGGATTGCCTGGTGACGGCGATATTTCGAGCGCCGACAAGGCGATCGCCGCGCGCGGCGTCGAGATCCTCAGCGACACCGTCGCGCTGACGCGCGACCTTGGCGGCAGCAAGGTCGCCGGCATTCTTTCGACCAGCCATGGCCTGCAGATCGAGGCACCGACACGCGATCAATGGAATCGCAGCGCGGCAACGCTGGCAAAGGTCGCCGAGACGGCGAAGGCAGCCGGCGTCACGCTCAACCTCGAAATCGTCAACCGCTTCGAAAGCAACCTGCTCAACACCGCCGCGCAAGGGTTGGCCTTCATCGAGGACACGGGGTCGGACAACATCTTCCTGCATCTCGACACGTTCCACATGAACATCGAGGAAGCCGATGTCGGGCTCGCCATCCGCCACGCCGCCGCCAAGATCGGCTATGTCCATATCGGCGAGAGCCATCGCGGCTTCCTCGGCACCGGCAACATCGATTTCGCGGGGATTTTCGATGCGCTGACCGCAATCGGCTATGCCGACGATCTCAGCTTCGAATCCTTCTCCTCGGAGATTGTCGACGAGAACCTGTCGAAGAAGACGGCGATCTGGCGCAATCTGTGGACCGACAACATGGCGCTCGCCAAGCACGCGCGTGCCTTCATCGGCCTTGGGCTGGAAACGGCGCAACGCAAGGCAGAGCTGGTCTCGGCACGGCACAAGCCATAACCACTCCAGCTCGCGCCGGTCAGCCCGAATGTGCGGCCGTGCCTGTTTCGCATGGCACGGCATTGCCCCCGTCATGTGCATCGGCTATCCGACCCGCAGCACACATGAAGCAAACGGAGCCCGGCATGACGAACAAGACCATCCTGAAATTCGGCGCGGTCGAGCACGCGGAAGCTGGCGATCTGCCTGGCTGGATCGCGGTCGAGGGCCAACCGACCATGCAGACCGCCGTCCAGCACACGACTTCGGATGGCAAGGTGATATCGGGAACCTGGCGTGCGTCGCCCGGCACTTATCATGCGACCTACACCGATTATGAGTTCGTGCACATGATTGCCGGCCGCATCATCATCACGCCCGACGGCGGCACGCCGGTCGAGGTCGGCCCCGGCGACGCCTTCGTGGTGGAAGCCGATTTCAAGGGCACCTGGAAGATCATCGAGCCGGTGACCAAGCATTTTGTCGTGCGGGTCGGCTGAGCCGGCCCGATCACAGCCGAAGCAAGCCCTCCATGATTCGCCATGGCGGGTAAGCACGGATTGCTTTGCGCCTATTGCGGCAAGCTATCCGGCCACGACTTCACTCAACCAGCTCCGCCACCTGACCGGTTTGTTCCCGCGCGCCTTTCCGCTTCGGAGCTCTGCCGCTTGGGTTGTGGAACATTCAGCTGCAGCCGGCGTTTTACGTCACACTGTCTTTCAGAGATGCACCGCAGTCGCGCGCGACTGCCTTTGGAGGCATTACCATGGCCCGCAACCCGCAAAGCACGGCAAGCATTGGCGGCCACCCGATCCATCCCATGCTGATCCCTTTCCCGATCGCTTTCTTCGTCGCCACCTTCGTTTGCGACCTGATCTTCTGGCGAACAGGCAATCCGGGATGGGTGAGCGCCAGTCTCTGGCTGCTTGGGGCGGGCCTGATAATGGCCGCCTTGGCAGCTCTTGCCGGGCTGACCGATGTCCTGGGCGATGTTCAAATCCGCAATTTGCGTGACGCGTGGCTCCACGCCGGCGGCAATGTGCTCGTCGTCCTGATCGAACTCTACAACTGGTACTCTCGCTATGCCCATGGCGAGACGGCGGTGGTACCCACCGGCCTGGTCCTCTCGCTGATCGTGGTTCTCATTCTTCTGTTCACGGGCTGGAAGGGCTGGGAAATGGTCTACCGTCATCGCGTGGGCGTCGCCGATGGTCCCGGCGAAGTAAGCCGACACTGAGGCGCGGCCTATTCTTCGGTGCTCGGGATGCTTTTGAGGACGAACAGGGCCCTCTGGGCTATGCGCCGTGCCCAGCCTGCCGAGCCGTCCCAGGAAGGGGCTATCGGCGACGGGTCGCCATTGCCGGACCGTGCCCGAGACCTATATCCCTAGCGAATTTGTGATCGGCCAACCCCGGAATTGTCCGCCGCACCAGCTGTCTTCCCGGTACGGTCGCGCCTCCGCGGCCAGAGGATACCCGCATGACAAGGTTCAATTCCACTAGGCTGTTGGCCACAACGACTTTGGTGCTGCTCCATCAGGGGCTGGCAATGGCGCAGATGCCGGCGCAGCAGCCGGATGCCAAGTCATTCAAGCTTGGCACACTCGACATCGTCGCCCTGCACGACGCCCAGTTCGTCAAGCCCAACGACGGCAAGACCTTCGGCCTCGATCACAGCCCCGCGGAAGTCGGCGAGCTGCTCAAGGCGGCGGGAGCGCCGAGCGATACCATCACGCTGAGCGTCGACGCCCTACTGGTCAAATCGAAGACCAGTGTCGTATTGATCGACACGGGTGTCGGGGGCGCGCTGCAGGACAGCCTGGCCAAGGCCGGCATCAAACCCGCTGACATCGGCGAGATATTGATCACCCATTCTCATCCCGACCACATAGGAGGGCTGGTCAAGGATGGCAAACTGGCTTTTCCCAACGCCACGATAAGGATGTCTGACGTGGAGTGGGATTTTGCCAAGTCCAACAAGGATGCGGCCGACATCGTCAAGGTCATCGCCGACCATGTGAAACCGTTTAAGGCCGGCGCCCAGGTCGCGCCTGGCATCACCTCGGTGGCGCTCAAGGGACACACACCCGGCCATGTCGGCTATCAGATAAAGTCCGGAAAAGAACGGCTGTTCGATATTGGCGACACGGTGCACAGCTCAATCATCTCGCTCGCCAAGCCGGACTGGGCCGTGGCCTTCGACGGCGACAAACCGGAAGGTGAGCAGAACAGGGCCAAGACCTTGGCCACGCTGGCCAAGGACGACGAGATGATCTTCGCACCGCACTTTCCGTTCCCCGGTATTGGGCAGATCGAGAAAGACGGCGACCACTTCAAATGGACGCCGAGCGACAAGCCCAAGTAGGATTGATTCCAGCCATAGAACTACCAGCTGCTTGAGGCTGAGCGCGAATGCGGTTGGCCTCAGACCGATGCTGCAAGCTCAGTCGCGAAGTTGCGATAGGAGTGCAGCGGGCGGCCCAGGATCCCTGTCAAACGCTCGACGTCGCCGGCCCCAGAAAGCATGCCGTCGGCGACATAGCGCTCGGCCATCAGGCGCATTTCATAGGCCATCCACTTGGGCATGATGTTCGCCAGATTCTGCTCGAACCCGGTAGGATCATCGCCGCCATAGGCAATCGGGCGGCCCAGGACATCCGACCAAATCGCCGCTACATCCGAGCCAGTCAGCGTATCGGGGCCGACCAGATTGATGATTTCGATCGGCAGCTTGCCCGGGGCCTGGTCACGACGGACCAGCTCGACGGCTGCGACCTCGGCAATGTCGCGGGCGTCGACCATGGCGATGCCCTTGGCTCCGATCGGCATCGGATAGATCCCATGGTTGAAGATGACATCCTTGATCATGAGTTCATTGTCGATGAAGTAGGCCGGGCGCAGGATAGTGGCGCTGAAGCTCATCTGTTCGATCATCCGCTCCGCGCCGGACTTCACGGCGAAATGCGGCACGTTGACGAAACGATCGCTGTGGATCACCGACAGGTAGACAACCCGCTCGACGCCCGACTCGCGGGCAATGTTCAGGGTGATGAGCGCCTGGGTGAATTCGTCCCCCGACACCGCGTTGAGCAGGAACAGTGTGTTGACGCCGGCAAACGCTTTGCGCAGCGAGTCGATATCGAGCAGCTCGCCTTGCACGACCTCTACAACGGCCGGAAAGTCAGCCTTCGAGATGTCGCGAACGAGGACGCGCACATCGGCGCCGCGCTTGACGAGCTGCTGGACGACTTGCCGGCCGACACGGCCGGTGGCGCCGGTAACGAGGATAGTCATGATTGTTTCTCCGAGTTGGGTTGCTTGACGACCCCAATATGAGTGGTTCACACATGGGCCAATAGGTGTGATATTTGAACGCAGCGTATCACTGGTGGAACACATGGATCTGCTTGCTCTCGCTGATTTCGTCATCGTGGCGCGCCACGGCGGCTTCGGGCGTGCCGCCCGCGCTGCCGCTCGCCCTAAGGCGACGCTGTCGCGTCGGGTCGCGGAGCTTGAGACCAGCCTTGGTCTGCGCCTGTTGGAACGCGGCGCACGCATGCTCAAGCTGACGGAGGAAGGGCGCGCGCTGTACGAACGTGCGGGTCGGCTGCTTACCGAGCTCGACGAGACAGCCGCAGCGATCTCCTCGGGAGGTGAAAGGCCGCGAGGCAGGTTGCGGATCAGCGCGCCACTGGTCTTTTCGCAGACCGCGATGGGAAAGATCGCCGCCGGGTTCGCCCTGAAGTATCCGGAAGTGAGGCTCGATGTGTCGACGGAAGACCGCTCCGTCGACATGATCGAGGAGGGATTTGATCTGGTGATCAGGGTCAATCCCGATTCGGATGACAGCCTCGTCGGACGAGTCTTCCTGCGCGATCGGCTGGTGGTCGTGGCAAGCCCTGACCTCGCGCGGCCGCCCGGACACCACCCCGCTCCCGCGGTCGTGCGCACGGCCGGCGATCGACCGATCTGGGCCGTGAAGACGCCCACTGGCCGGGCAACTATCGCGATCCAGCCAGTTCTGACCCTGTCATCGCTGATCATGGTCCGGGGTGCGGTGCGAGCGGGGGTCGGTGCGGGCCGCCTCCCCGTGTCGCTTGTCAGCCACGACATAGCCGACGGCTCGCTGATCCATTGGGGTGATGTCGAGGGAGGCGACATCACCTTGTGGGCGCTCTACCCGTCCAGGCGGCTGCTAAGCGCTCGGGTGTCCGCGTTCCTCGACTACCTCAAGCAGGCATTCCCGATGGGGACGCCCGATGAATTGGCCGCCTATGTCGGCAAGTGACGTGTAGAAAGCGGGTCGCCAACAGGGCAGCTTACTGCACGTAGCCATCGTAAAATTGAAAGCATGGTGATCCCGACAGGAATCGAACCTGTGACCTACAGATTAGGAATCTGCCGCTCTATCCTACTGAGCTACGGGACCACGCGGCCCGACACATAGCCGCTTCGGATCGTTTCGCCAAGAGGGCCGGCCGAACGCAATTCGGCCGGCGCTTTATAAGACCGGCCTCAGGCGGCTAGCGCCGTCTCCGCCAGTTTCACCCAATAGCTCATGCCGTGCGGGATGGCTTCGTCGTTGAAGTCGTAGGCCGGATTGTGGAGACCGGCGGTCTCGCCATTGCCGATGAAGATGAAGGCTCCAGGCCGGGCTTCCAGCATGTAGGAGAAATCCTCGCCGCCCATCACCGGCTGGATCTCGCGGTGCACCTGGGCATCGCCCGCCACGTCGGCGGCCACATCGCTGGCGAAGACCGTCTCATCCGCATGATTGAATGTCACCGGGTAGTTCGCGTCGTAGTCGACCTCGATCGTCGCGCCATAGGCGGTGGCAAGTCCCGCGCAGATGGCGCGGATCCGCTCTTCCGACTTCCTGGCCACTTCCTTCTTCAGCGTGCGCACGGTGCCGGCGATCTCGGCCGATTCCGGGATGATGTTGTAGGCGTCGCCGGCGTGGAACTTGGTCACCGACACCACCACCGCCTCGACCGGATCGGTGCTGCGCGAGGCGATCGTCTGCAAGGCGCCGACCAACTGGCTGGTGATGACGATCGGATCAATCGTGCCGTGCGGCATCGCCGCATGGCCGCCCCGGCCTTTCACGGTGATAGTGAATTCGGCCGTCGCCGCCATGATCGGGCCCGGACGGATGGCGAACTGGCCGACCGGCAGGCCGGGCATGTTGTGCATGCCGAACACTTTAGCGATGTCGAAACGCTCCATCATGCCGTCCTTGACCATCTCGTTTCCGCCGCCGCCGCCTTCTTCCGCCGGCTGGAAAATCACCGCCACGCAGCCCGTGAAGTTGCGCGTCTCGGCGAGATATTTCGCCGCACCGAGCAGCATCGCGGTGTGGCCGTCATGGCCGCAGGCATGCATCTTGCCCGGAACGGTCGACGCGTAGGGCTTGCCGGTGATCTCCTTGAGCGGCAGTGCATCCATGTCGGCGCGCAACCCGATTGTGGGGCCTTCCCCCTGACGGCCGCGAATGATGCCGACGACGCCCGTCTTGCCGAGGCCGGTCACCACATCGTCGCAGCCGAACTCTTTCAGCTTTTCGGTGACGAAGGCCGCCGTCTTGAAGACATCGAAGTTCAGTTCTGGCGTCTGGTGCAAATGCCGTCGCCAGCCGGCGACTTCGTCCTGCATTTCGGCGGCGCGGTTGAGGATCGGCATGATGGTTCCATTTCGTTGTTGGTGCAGCCGGCTTCAGCCTGGTGGTTTGCAATTGGGCGCGGGGTGCCTTGCAATTGTGATTGTCAGGCGCTTTGCCATGTTGGCGTCACATAGGGTAAATAGCACCGCAATAATGCGGTCCGGTTTTGAGGGTCGGATCCTTATGCTGGCGGTCACGTAATGAAATCTTACGGAGCCAGGGGCAATCAGGGCAAGAGGCGATTTCGGATTCGATCATGCGGTACAGGCATTTCCTCAAACTATTCCCGGCTGGCGCAATCATGCTGTCCGTCCTGGCTGGGCCAGCGCTGGCCAATCCGGTGGTGGTCTTCGACCTGAAGAGCGGCCAGATCCTGCAGCACCAGGATGCCTTCAAACGCTGGTATCCGGCCTCGCTCAGCAAGCTGATGACCGCCTATGTGACCTTCCGGGCGATCGCGGCCGGAGAAGTCCAGCTCGATTCGCCGATCAAGGTGACCAAACATTCCGCCGGCGAACCGCCAAGCAAGATGGGTTTCAAGCCCGGCTCGGTGATGCGGCTCGACAATGCGCTGAAGATGATGCTGGTCAAGTCGGCCAACGACATCGCCATGGCGGTCGGCGAGAATGTCGGCGGCTCGCAGGCCGCCTTCGCTGAAAGGATGAATGCCGAGGCGGCCAGGCTCGGCATGAACGGCACCCATTTCGTCAACCCGAACGGCCTTTACTCGCCCGACCAGTACACGACGGCACGCGACCTTTCGATCCTGGTGATGGCGATCCGCCGCGAGTTCCCGCAATATGCGCCGTGGTTCTCGATCGAGGGGCTCGCGGTCGGCAATAGGGCCATTCCGAACTACAATCTCCTGATCGGCCGGTATCCCGGCGCCGACGGCATGAAGACCGGCTTTGTCTGCCCGTCGGGCTTCAACATGATCGGGTCGGCGACCCGCAACGGACGTACGCTGGTGGCGGTCGTGCTTGGCGAGAAGTCGGCGGTCAGCCGCGCCGAAGCCGCGGCCAAATTGCTCGATCAGGGCTTTGACGCACCTGCCGCCGGGTCCACCACCGTCACCACGCTCGCTCCCTACGGTGATCTGATCTCGCCCAACGACATGCATGACGAAGTCTGCAAGAAGAAGAGGAAGGCGGAGCAGTCCGAGGCGCCGCCGCCGGCCGCCGCCAAGGACCAGCCTAAATCGCCCTATCGGGAGAAGCTCGACCATGTGCCGACACTGGTTGCCGTCGGCCTTGGCGGCGCCACGGGTCCGGCGCCGAAGGCGATCCTTGACGAGGGCGCGCAGGAATATGCCGACGTGCCAATCCCGACCTGGCGGCCCGACAAGCCGGTACCCGCCGGCACGGGCCCGAAAGTCGTGGGTGCCGCCGCCCAAGGCGACCAGCCGGCCAAGGTCGCGAATTAGAGCACGATCTAAAAAGTGAAATCCGGCTTTCGCGAGAGATCATGCCCAAATTAGAAGGCAGAACCAGATGAGCGGTTTCCCGATCCCAGTCTCGGTGCTAACCGGCTTTCTCGGCGCCGGCAAGACGACATTGCTCAACCGGCTCCTGAAGGATCCGGCGCTCGCCGACACCGCGGTCATCATCAACGAGTTCGGTGAGGTGGCGATCGACCACCTGCTGGTCGAGCAGGCCTCCGACGGCATCATCCAGCTTTCCGACGGCTGTCTGTGCTGCACGGTGCGCGGCGAACTTGTCGACACGCTGGCCGACCTGGTCGACCGGCTGCAGACCGGCCGTATCGCCCGGCTTGGCCGCGTCATCGTCGAGACCACGGGATTGGCCGACCCGGCGCCGGTGCTGCAGTCGATCATGGCCCATCCGGCGCTGGTCCAGGCCTTTCGGCTCGACGGCGTCATCACCCTGGTGGATGCGGTCAACGGCAATGCTACGCTCGATGCGCATGTCGAGGCGGTCAAGCAGGTCGCCGTGGCCGACCGCATCGTGCTCTCCAAGGCCGATCTGGCCACCGATCACGGCGACCTCGCCACGCTGCGCGCGCGCTTGCGGCAGATCAATCCCGGGGCGCGACTGCTCGATGCCGGGGAGGCGAAAACCGGGGTGGCCGCATTGTTCGACTGCGGTCTCTACAATCCTGCGACCAAGTCCGCCGACGTGCGGCGCTGGCTCGGCGAAGAAGCCGCGCATGATCACCACCACCATGACCATGACCATGAAGGGCATGACCATGCCCATCGCCACGATCAGCGCGTAAAAACCCATTCGCTGGTGCATGACGGGCCGGTGCCGTTTTCAGCCATCGAGATGTTCCTCGATCTCCTGCGTTCCACACATGGCGAGCACCTGCTGCGGATGAAGGGCGTCATCGAATTGCAGGAGGATCCGTCGCGGCCCTTGGTCGTGCATGGCGTCCAGAAGATCCTGCATCCGCCGGTGCGATTGCCGTTCTGGCCGGACAGCCAGCGCGGCACGCGGCTGGTGCTGATTACGCTCGACATGCCGGAAGACTATGTGCGCCGGCTGTTCGCCGCCTTCACCAACCGGCCGTCGGTCGACACGCCCGACCGCGCGGCGCTGGAAAACAATCCGCTGGCGATCGCCGGACGTTAGCCTCCTACGATTGGTATTCGCCGCGTTCGACCAGAAAGCGATGGCCACCGGACATCGCCGCCGTCTCGATCAATTGATGTCCGCTGTCGGCGCAGAAGGCAGGAATATCGATAACAGCCAGAGGGTCGGTGGTTTCGAGCCAGAGCCTGCTGCCGGGCTGCATCCCGGCCAGGCGCTTTTTCGCCTTGAGGACCGGCAAAGGGCAGTTCAGCCCCTTGAGGTCGTAGATAGCTATCAGTTCGGCCAAGGTGAAAACCTCAGCCGCCGAACATGCCGAGCAGCTTGTTCTTCAGCTTCGTAACCCGGCTTTCGTCGGCGCTCGCAGCCTGCGTCTCGGCTGCCGGCGCGGCCTCCGCCGGAGCCGCGATGGTCGCAGTGGCAACCGGAGCTTCCTTGGCGGCCTTGGCTGCTTCCTTCGCAGCCACGGCTTGCGCCTTGGCAGCTTCCTTTTCGGCCAACGCTTGCGCCTTGGCGGCCTCCTTCGCCGCTTTTGCCGCTTCTATGGCCGCCACCCGCTCTCGCTCGGCCTTCTCCTTGGCGGCCTTTTCGGCCTCGAGCGCGGCCATCTTGCGACCGGCGGGCGAATCGATGCGGCCCATGCGCGCCGTCTCGGTGACCGAACCGTCGGTGTTGAGCGACGGCGGATCGATCGGCACGCGCTCGCCACGCGCCCGGCGCTTGGACCAGTCGGAGACGATGCTGGCTTCCTTGATGCCGGCAATCGTCGGCTTGGGTGGCGGCACGCTGGCCTTGAGCGCGCTATTGAAGGCCGCGTCATAGGTGCTTTGATAGGCGTTATAGGCGCTCTTAAGCGAATCCGGCTGCGTGGTCGCCGGGCAGGGGCCGGTCGGATTGAAGGTCTGCCCATCGGGAGCGACCTGGTTGAAGACGTAGCGCTTCTCGCAGACGTCGACTTTCGGTGGCACCTTGGTGACCTCGAAATTGTCGTAGCCGACCTTGAGCATCTTCCAGAATTCGTAATTCGGGTCGTTGCGGTAGCGCGCCATGTTGGCGGCCGTCATGCGGAACGGAAAAGCCTGGATCTGGAACTCGGTCTGACCACCCTGGAAGGCGTCGCGGCCGAAGGCGTAGATCTGCTCGATCTGGGCGTCGGTCATCGAATAGCACCCCGACGACGAGCAGGCGCCGTGGACCATCAGGTTCTGGCCGGTGCGGCCATTGGCACGATCATAGGCGTTGGGAAAGCCGATGTTGAACGACAGATGGTAATTCGAGCGCGGATTCATCTGCGACGGGCGAACCGTGTAAAAACCTTCCGGCGCCTGGCGGTCGCCTTCGGTGTATTTCGGGCCAAGCTTGCCCGACCATTTGCAGATGTCGTAGCTCGCCACCATGTCGTAGCGGCCGTTGGTCTTGGCCTTCCAGATCTCGAGCTTGCCTTCTTCCTTGAAGATGCGCGCCATCACCGAAGAGG
Source organism: Mesorhizobium sp. B2-5-7 (assembly GCF_006440875.1). NCBI lineage: Bacteria > Pseudomonadati > Pseudomonadota > Alphaproteobacteria > Hyphomicrobiales > Phyllobacteriaceae > Mesorhizobium > Mesorhizobium sp. B2-5-7. The sequence continues at coordinate 562,688 of NZ_VFUO01000002.1, forward strand.
TGCGGACCATGCCCTTGGCTCTCATATCGGCAAGGATCTTGTCGGGCAGCGGCTTGTTGGCTTCCGGGGCAAAGTCCTTCATCGACGAATCGTTACAGCCCGCGACGGCAATCGAAGCGGCAAGAACTCCAGTACGGGCAAGCTTGGCAAACATGGGTAAGGCTATGTCTTTTCTTTCGGGCCAATGGCTTCGAAACGGCCACACCCGGATGCTGAACACTGACGGACCGTAGGCCCGTTAACCTTGAAAATTCCTTACCGCAAGGCTCGGCCAATCTCCCACGGTGATTTCATTGAACCGAATGGGGCGGCATTTTTGTGGCGAAATTGCTCATCGCCGCCACATTGGGCGTGGACAGGCAGCTTCCGTCAGCCCTGTTCCGCCGCCCAAGAGGCGTCAGAGGCTGCGGCCCATCGCCAGATATTTCTCGCGGCGCTGTTCGCGGAAATCGATGTTGGCGCCGGCGAATTCCTTCATCGTCTTGGCGATGAGATCGCCGGTCGCGGCAATCACCGTTTCGGGCGCGCGCTGGGCGCCGCCCATCGGCTCGGGGATGATGGCGTCGATGACCTTCAGTTCCAAAAGATCCTGCGCGGTGATCTTCATGTTGGTCGCCGCGTCCTTGGAGCGCGTCGTGTCGCGCCACAGGATGGAGGCGGCACCCTCGGGCGAAATCACCGAATAGATGGCGTGTTCGAGCATGTAGACGCGGTTGGCGGTGGCAATCGCGATGGCGCCGCCCGAACCGCCTTCGCCGATGACCACCGAGATGGACGGTACTTTCAGGCCAAGGCAGGCCGAGGTCGATCGGGCAATGGCTTCGGCCTGGCCGCGCTCCTCGGCGCCAACGCCGGGATAGGCGCCGGCCGTGTCGACCAGTGTCAAAAGCGGGATCTTGAAACGGTCGGCCAGTTCCATCAGCCGCACCGCCTTGCGATAGCCTTCGGGGCGCACCGAACCGAAATTGTGCTTCAGGCGGCTCGCCGTGTCCGAACCCTTTTCCTGGCCGAGAATCGCGATGGGCTCGCCGCGGAAACGGGCAAAGCCGCCGACGATCGCCTGGTCCTCGCCGAAATTGCGGTCGCCGGCGAGTGGCGTGAAGTCGCTGAACAGGCCCTTGATGTAGTCGATGCAGTGCGGCCGGTCGGAGTGGCGCGCCACCTGCACCTTCTGCCACGGCGTCAGCGCCTTGTAGAGTTCGCGCAGCGCGTCGCGCGAGCGCTTCTCGAGCCTGGTGATCTCATCGGCGACATCGACCGCCTCGCCGTTCTCGGCAAGCTTCTTGAGCTCGAGGATCTTGAGCTCAAGATCCTGCACCGGCTTTTCGAAATCGAGGTAATTGTACATGCTTGGGCGGACCGATACGTCGGAAGGCAATGACCGCGGAACCGTTGAAACCAAGGCTCCGGGCGGTGAAATGTCGTCCTCACATAGCGATATGAGGCCTAGTCGGCAAGCGGATGATGATCGTTGACCAACCGCACCAGCCGCTCTTCCAGCACATGGGTGTAAATCTGTGTCGTCGATATGTCGGCATGGCCAAGCAGTTGCTGAACGGCTCTCAGGTCGGCGCCGTTCTGTAGAAGATGGCTGGCGAAAGCATGGCGCAGCACGTGCGGCGAGATCTTGGCCGAGGCGATGCCGGCGCGCGCGGCCAATCCTTTCAGGTCACGGGCAAAGACCTGGCGCGAGAGATAGCCGCTGTCGGATGCCGCCGGAAACAGGAACGGGCTGTTGGCGAAAGCGGGCAGCTTGGCCCGGGCGTCAAGCCAGCTCCGCATCGCCGCACGCGCCTTGGCCGACAGCGGCACCATGCGTTCCTTGTCGCCCTTGCCGCGTACCATGAAGAAACGGTCATCGCGCTGCGCCACCGTCACCGGCAGGCCGACCAGCTCGGAAACGCGCAGTCCGGTGGCGTAGAGCACTTCGACCAGCGCATGCAGGCGCAAGGCCGCCAGCCTGTCGGCGTGACCGAGCCCGGCATCGCCGGCTTCCTGCGCGGCGCGATCGATCAGCCGGCCGGTTTCGGCCTCGCTCATCGTCTTGGGCAGCGGACGGCCTTTTTTCGGGCTGTCCAGCGTGCCGGTGGGGTCATCCGCGCGCAGGCCCTCGGCGTAGAGGAACTTGAAGAACTGGCGGATCGCCGACAGTTTGCGCGCCTGCGAGGTCGGCGCGAAGCCGCGCGCGGCGATATCGTCAAGATAGGCCCTGATGTCGGCGGCGCCGGCGCGGGCAAGTCCGCCATCGATCCCGCCGGAAGCATCCTCGAGATCGCGGCGATAGGAGGAAAGCGTGTTCTCCGCCGCTCCCCGCTCGGCGCTCATCATTTCCAGGAAGGCCTCGATGCGAGCGGCGCTGTTCATGTCCTTGAGGCGGTTCCGAGTCGGTCTTCTTGGGGTTCAGTTTTTCTTCGGATTGAGCTTTTCCGGCGGAATACGCACGCTCATCTCGGCTTTTTTCGGCTCGACGAACATCACCAGCGCGAACATCGTACCGTAGGCAATGCCGGCCAGAATCGCGAGGGTCACGACAAAGCGAAACAGTGTCGGCATTCAGTTCTCGCCCGTCTTCTTGTTCTGCGTTTCCAAACCCTGTGCCCTTATGGGACGCCTATCCGGCCAATTCAAGGAAGAAGCGGACCCCTGTTAGCAACTTCCGATGCAAGCGTCGCTCTGTCCATATCGGCCCATCGCACTTGGCACGCTTGACGCAAACCGGCTTTTCATGTCGATACGCCGGCAAAGAGGGCCGAAGAAACAGCCGATGAACGCGCTACAGGCAAATCCCCCAGGCGAGACCCATGCCGCGCTGCTTGGCCGGCTGGACAGCCGGTCCATCGTCTTTGTCGGGCTGATGGGCGCTGGCAAGACGGCGATCGGCCGCAAGGTGGCGACCATGCTTTCGCTGCCCTTCATTGACAGCGACCAGGAGATCGAAAGCGTGTCGCGGATGACGGTTCCGGAGCTGTTCGAGCGCTATGGCGAAACCGAGTTCAGGGCCCTGGAACAGCGTGTCATCCTGCGCGTGCTGGAAAACGGCCCGCAGGTTCTGTCGACCGGCGGCGGTGCCTTCATGAACGCGCAGACGCGCGAGGCCATCGCCGCCCATGGCGTCTCGGTTTGGCTGAAGGCCGAGCTCGACCTTCTGATGGACCGCGTTTCCAAGAAGCAGAACCGGCCGCTCTTGAAAAGCGCCGATCCCCGCGCCGTGCTGGAGCGGCTGATGGCGGAACGCTATCCGGTCTATGCCACCTCTGACGTCACCGTGCCGACCCGCGACGATCGCAAGGAGGTCATCGCGGCCGAGGTGATCGAGGCGCTCTGCCGGTATTTCGGCATCGATGCGATAGCCGCGACGGGCGAGGTCGAATCATGAGCGCGGATCAGCCAGTCACAGTCACAGTCGGTCTGGGCGACCGCGCCTACGACATATTGATCGGCTCCGGCCTGCTGTCGCGCGCCGGCGTTGAGATTTCGCGCCGGCTGCCGGGCACGCGCGCCGCTGTGGTGACCGACGAGAACGTCGCCGCCGCGCATCTCGATACGCTGAGGGCCGGGCTCGAGAAGAGTGGCATCCAGCCCGCGATCATCACGATGCCGCCCGGCGAAAAAACCAAGAGCTTTGCCCATCTCGAGGCGGTTGTCGACGGCGTCCTGGCCGCCAGGCTGGAGCGCGGCGACGTCGTCATCGCGCTTGGCGGCGGCGTCATCGGCGATCTCACCGGTTTTGCCGCCGGGATCGTGCGACGCGGCATGAATTTCGTGCAGGTTCCGACATCGCTTCTGGCGCAGGTCGATTCCTCGGTCGGCGGCAAGACCGGCATCAACAGCCCGCGCGGCAAGAACCTCGTCGGCGTCTTCCTCCAGCCCAGGCTGGTGCTGGCCGATACCGAAGTGCTCGACACGCTGCCGATCCGCGAATTTCGTGCCGGCTACGCCGAGCTTGCCAAATACGGGCTGATCGACCGGCCGGATTTCTTCGCCTGGCTGGAAGCGAATTGGGAAAAGGTGTTCGCCGGCGGACCGGAGCGGGTCGAGGCCATTGCCGAAGCCTGCCGTGCCAAGGCCGATGTCGTTGCCCGCGACGAGTTCGAGACCGGCGACCGCGCTCTGCTCAACCTCGGCCATACGTTCGGGCACGCGCTCGAAGCCGCCACGCGGTATGACGGGACGCGCCTCGTCCACGGCGAGGGGGTCGCCATCGGCATGGCGCTAGCGTACCGGTTCTCCTCTCGGCTCAATCTCGCCAGCCCCGACGACGCGGCCCGCGTCGAGGCGCATCTGCGTGCCGTCGGGCTGCCGTGGCGGATGGCCGACATTCCGGGCGACTTGCCCGATGCGGATGCGCTGCTTTCATTCATCACGCAGGACAAGAAAGTGTCGCGCGGCGCGCTGACCTTCATTCTGACGCGCGGCATCGGCGAGGCCTTCATCGCCAAGGATGTGCCGGCCCCGGAAGTGCTGGCGTTCCTCAGGGAAAACCATCCAGGCAACGGGAAAGCCGGCTGAGATGGACACTGGCTGGGTCGTCTTCGCCGTTCTTGCCATCCTCGTCATCCTGGTCGTTGCCGTGCGCACCCGCCTGCTTGCCATGTTCGGCTATGAACTGTCGCGCATCGAGCCGCAGCGGTCGAGCCAGGACGAATTGCGCGGCGCGGTCGACGATTTCCGCCGCGACGGCCAGGTGGTGCGTGAGGATCGCGACCGCATCGGTGGCCTGTTCGACCTCGAAGAGCTCGAAGTTTCCGACGTCATGGTCCACCGCACGAATATGCGCTCGGTCAATGCCGACAATGCGCCGGAAGCGGTGGTGCGCGAGATCCTGCAGAGTCCGCACACCCGCATGCCGCTCTGGAAAGGTTCACTCGACAATATTGTCGGCGTGCTGCACGCCAAGGATCTGCTGCGCGCGCTGAACGAAGTCGGCAATGATTTCTCGCGGATCGACGTGATGAAGATCGCGTCAAAACCGTGGTTCGTGCCCGACACCACGACCTTGCAGGAACAGCTCAACGCCTTCCTGCGCCGCAAGACGCATTTTGCCGTCGTCGTCGACGAATATGGGGAGGTCGAAGGGCTGGTGACGCTGGAGGACATTATCGAGGAGATTGTCGGCGAGATCGCCGACGAGCACGATGTCGACATCCAGGGCGTCAAGCAGGAAGCGGACGGCTCCGTCGTCGTCGAAGGCACGGTGCCGATCCGCGACCTCAACCGGGCGCTCGACTGGAACCTGCCGGACGAAGAGGCGACCACCATCGCCGGCCTCGTCATCCACGAGGCGCAATCGATCCCCGAGGAGAAGCAGGCTTTTACCTTCCACGGCAAGCGCTTCGTCGTAATGAAACGCGACAAGAACCGGATTGCCAGGGTCAGGATCCGGCCGGCCGGCGACAGCTAAAGCGTTTCAGTGTTTGATAGGATCGCCGAGCCGCTCTAACTCTTTGTTCTTACGCAGTTCCAGACGGGAAACCGCTGCGCACTTTTCCTGGAATTGCCATCGAGCCGTCGCCTTGCCAATCCTTCGCTGGAACTCCCGCCCGCCGGGATGCATTCTTCGCCGATGACGATCGATCGGCGAACCTTGCTCCTGGCCTCGGTGGCTGCCTTGTTGCCAACCGGCACGAGAGCGGCGCGAGATACGCCATCCGTCGAAACTGTCGACTACGGTCCGGCCAAGCTCGATATCTACGCGCCCGATGGCGCGAAAGACCTGCCGGTGGTCTTCTTCGTCCATGGCGGCGCCTGGCGGACCGGCAAACGCAGCCAGGTGAACGCCAAGCCGGCCTTCCTGCTTGCCAACGGCTTCTGCTTCGTCTCCATCGACTACCGCATGCTGCCGCAGGCTGATGTCGCCATCCAGGCGGGCGACGTGGAGAGGGCCTATGCCTATGTCAGGACCAACATCGCCCAATATGGCGGCGATCCCGACCGCATCGTCGGCATGGGGCATTCGGCCGGCTGCCATCTGGTTGCCCTGACCGGCATGCGCGGCGGATTGCCCGGCGTCGCTGGCCTGCTTCTCGACGATACAAGGGCCTACGATCTCGCCGCCCTTGCCGGAAGTGGCGGCATGGTAAGGGCCTATTCGCGTGTCTTTTCCGATCCTTCGCAGTGGGCGGCACTGTCACCGGCGAGCTATGTCGACGGCCGCAAGCATCCGCCGACCTTCATCGCCTATTCCCGCGCCGACGGTCGCGGCGAGCAGTCCACGGCCTTTGCCGAGCGCCTGCGCGCCAGCGGAACCGAGGTGACGCTGTTCGACGGCAGCGCCTATACGCACATGTCGATCAACCGCGATTTCGGCGAGGACGGCGACGCGCTGACCGCTGCCGCGCTGGCGTTCCTGAAATCGACGGTCGGTTGAGCGCACCGGCTGTTCGTGGCGTGTTCCACTCGTTGTGCCTGGCAGCCGCCGATGCGGCCGGGCGGAAATTCAACAGTCATTGCTTGACCGTTCGCTGAGCGTCGCACCGGTTTCGGCGTCGACCGAAGCGAGGCTGACCTCATAACCCCAGAGGCTTCGGACATGGCGCAGGGTCGCGTCGCGGCTGCCACTGTCGAGCAGTACGCCCTCCTTCACCTTATGCTGCAGCCGCAAATGCCGGTTACCGAGCAAATCGACATCCACCACCTGGATATCCGGCCGGCTCGCGCCGATGTCGTAGCTCTGGGCCAGCGCGGCACGTATCTTTTGGTAGCCGCGCTCATTGTGGATCGAGGCCACCTCGTAATGTGCGTCGTCGGCCTGATCGGCGAGGACAAACATTCGCCATTTCCGTATCAGGGCAGGGCTGAGGTGCTGGCGGATGAAGGATTCGTCGCGGTGGTTGGCCCAGGCGTCCAGGAGCACATCGCGCCAGTCACCGCGGCCCGCAATGTCGGGAAACCAGTCGCGGTCCTCCGCCGTCGGCGCGGTCGAAATGCGCTGTATGTCCTGCATCATGTCGAGGCCGAGCGCGTATGGGTTGATACCGGAGAACCGGGGGTCGTCGAAGGCCGGCTGGAAGATCACATTGGAATGGTTGCGCAGGACCTCGAGCATGGCGCCCTCGCTGATCTGGCCGCGGTCGAACAATGCGTTCATGAGGGTGTAGTGCACGAAGGTGGCGCAGCCTTCATTCATCACCTGCGTTTGCCGCTGCGGATAGAAATACTGCGCGACGATACGCACGATGCGGATGATCTCGCGCTGCCAGGGCTCGAGGACAAGGCTGTTCTTCTCGAGGAAATAGAGCAGATTTTCCTCGGGTAGGTTGAGCGATTTCTTCCGCTCCGCCAAGCCTTCGTCCTTCTTCTCGGTCTTGCTGCTGTCCTGCGAGGGAGGCAGCGTGCGCCACAAGTCGTTGTAGGAGCGTTCTTCATACTCCAGGCGCTCGCGCAGCCCTTCACGCTGCCGCTCCGACGACAGCTTTGGCGGCCTGTGATATCGGAACACGCCTTGTTCCATCAGCGCGTGGGCGCAGTCGAGAATGCTTTCCACGGCCGACAGTCCATGCCGCTCCTCGCATCGGGCAATGTAGCCCTTGGCGAACTCCAGATAGCTCAGAATTCCCCCGGCGTCGGTCCACTGCAGAAACAGATGATTGTTCTTGAAGAAATGATTGTGTCCGAGCGCCGCATGCGCCGTCACCAGGGCCTGCAAGGCCATGGTGTTTTCCTCCATCAGGTAGACGATGCAGGGATTGGAGTTGATGACCAGTTCGTAAGCCAGGCCCCGTCCACCCTTGCGGTAGAGAAAATCCTGGTACAGGAAATGCTTGCCGAACGACCAATGACGGTACATCAGCGGCATGCCGACCGATGAATAGGCGTCGAGCATCTGTTGCGAGGAAATGATTTCCATCTGCACCGGATAGGTGTCCAGCTTGAGTTCCTCGATGGCGATTGCCGCGATCGCCTCGTAGGCGTGCGACAATTTCTGGAAATCCCAGTCGGATCCGGAAAAGAGCAAACCCGGTTTGCTGGCTGTCCTGGCCATGGTTTCCCCTCAGGCGCTCTTCCGGAGCGCGGGCTGTTTGGCGAAGAGCTGACGAAAGACAGGATAGATATCGGCGGCCGTGGCTATGCGGCTCATCTGGAAGTTCGGCCAGTTCGATTCGATGGCGCTGTAGGCTCGCCAGAGCGACGTCCCGTTTTCAGTCGCGCCGAAGATGTGACTCTCGCGTTCGTCGATGATCTCGACATAGGCGAAATACTGGCACAGGCGCATGAGCTTGCCGTTCAGCAGGGCGATGCAGCGCTCGGAATCGGTGGCGAAATTGTCGCCGTCCGAGGCCTGGGCGGCGTAGATGTTCCACTCGCTCGCGGGGTAACGCTGCTCGATGACGCGATGCATCTCCTCGAGCGCGGTGGAAACGACGGTGCCACCGCTTTGCGTGCAGTAGAAGAAGGTTTCCTCATCCACCTCCTGCGCCTCGTGCGTGTGGCGGATGAAGACGATTTCGGTGCGTTCATAACGTCGCTTCAGGAACAGGTGCAGCAGCACGAAGAAGCGCTTGGCCAGGTCCTTCTCGCGCTCGCCCATCGAGCCTGACACATCCATCAGGCAGAACATGACCGCTTTCGCATTCGGCACCGGGCGCTGGTCGAAGCGGTTGAACCGGATGTCGACCGGGTCGACGAAGGCAATCCGCCGGCGCCGGCGCTCCAGCCGCTCGATCTCTTCTTTGAGCGCCACGACGCGCTCGCGCGTTTGAGCATCAGGCGGTGCGGCCTCCAGCAAGGCGAGTTCCTGCATGATCGCGTCGACCGCCGCTTGCTTGGGGCGCCTGAGCGCAATGCGGCGGCCGTGGCTGTTGCGCATCGTGCGGCCGACATTGATGTTGGTTGGCGAACCGGTGGCGGCGAAACCCGCCCGGCGCGGCTTGAAGGCAAGGATCTCCTTGAGGTTGAGCTTGACCAGGTCGGGCAGTTCGAGATCCTCGAAAAAGAGATCCAGCACCTCCTCGCGCGAAAGCACGAAACGGAAGTCGTCCTCGGACGCGGTTTTTCCCGGTGACGAACCGCCCATGCCTCCGCCCTGGCCGGGCTTGGGGATCAGGTCGCCTTGGGAGAATTGCCTGTTGCCCGGCAGGATGTGCCGGCGCCGGCCGGTGTCCCTGGCGTCGTTGAAGGTCGGCTCGCCAGTGCCTCTTTCGGGCATCGGCACGACATGCTCCGCGTCCACGTCGGCGATCCGCCCGGCGCGGATCTGGTCGCGAATGCTGCGCTTGAGCTCCTCGCGGGCACGCCTGAGAAAGCGCTGGCGGTTGCCAAGGCTTTTGTCCTTCGGATTCAGGCGGCGGTCGATAAAGATCGGCATGCAACCATTCGGACTGCTCTCAGCCCGCCTTGTTCACCCGCATGTACCAATCGACCAGCCGGCGCACCTGCCGTTCCGTATAGCCGCGCTCCACCATCCGCTGGACGAATTCATTGTGCCGCTTTTCGGTGACGCTATCCTGCTTGGAACCGAAGCTGATCACCGGCAGGAGGTCCTCGACCTGGCCGAACATGCGCTTTTCGATGACCTCGCGCAGCTTCTCGTAGCTCGTCCATGACGGGTTGCGGCCATGGTTGCGCGCCCGGGCACGCAGCGTGAACTTCACCACCTCGTTGCGGAAGTCCTTCGGATTGGCGATGCCTGCCGGCTTTTCGACCTGCGACAGTTCGTTGTCCAACACCTCACGGTTGAGGATCTGGCCGGTGTCGGGGTCCTTGTAGTCCTGGTCCTCGATCCAGGCATCGGCATAGGCGATGTAGCGGTCGAACAGGTTCTGGCCATATTCGCTATAGGATTCCAGATAGGCCTTCTGGATTTCATGGCCGATGAACTCGGCGTAACGGGCAGCCAGCTCCGACTTGATGAATTCGAGATAGGCGGCCTCCGTCTCCTTCGGAAACTGCTCCCGTTTGATCGCTTCTTCCAGGATGTACATAAGATGCACGGGGTCCGCCGCGACCTCGTTGGTATCGTAGTTGAACGTCTGTGACAGGATCTTGAAGGCGAAGCGCGTGCTGACGCCGGTCATGCCTTCGTCGACGCCGGCGGCGTCGCGATATTCCTGGACTGACTTCGCCCTCGGGTCGACTTCCTTGAGGTTCTCACCATCATAGGCGCGCATTTTGGTGTGCAGCGGCGAATTGTCGTGCTCGGCAAGGCGGGTCGAGACGCTGAACCGGCTGAGGATGTCCAACACCTCGGGCGCGCAAGGGCTGGCGGCCAATTCACTCTCGCGCAGCAGCTTCTCGTAGATTTGCCTCTCTTCGGTGATGCGCAGGCAATACGGCACCTTGACCACGAGGATGCGATCGAGAAACGCCTCATTGTTCTTGTTGTTCTTGAACTGTTGCCACTCGGATTCGTTGGAATGGGCAACGATGATGCCCTGGTAGGGAAAGGCACCAAAATTCTCGGTGCCGTTGTAACTGCCTTCCTGGGTCGCCGTCAGCAATGGATGCAGCACCTTGATGGGCGCCTTGAACATCTCGACGAATTCGAGCAGGCCTTGCGTCGTTCGGTTCAGCCCGCCGCTGTAGGAATAGGCGTCAGGGTCGGACTGGCTGAAATTTTCCAATTGCCTGATGTCGACCTTGCCAACCAGGGCCGAGACGTCCTGGTTGTTCTCGTCGCCAGGCTCGGTCTTGGCGATGGCGATCTGGCGCAGCCGCGACGGCATCAGTTTGACGACGCTGAATTTGGAAATGTCGCCGGACAGTTCGTCGAGGCGCTTGGCCGCCCATGGTGAGATAAGTCCGTTCAGGCGGCGCCGGGCTATCCCGTATTTGTCCTCCAGGAGATCGCTCATGCGATCGGGATGGAACAGGCCAAGCGGCGATTCGAAAACCGGACTGATCTGGTTGCCGACCTTCAGCGTGTAGATGGGGCGCTCCTCCATCAATTTCTTCAACCGTTCGGCCAAGGAGGATTTGCCGCCCCCGACCGGACCCAGGAGGTAGAGGATCTGCTTGCGTTCCTCGAGGCCCTGGGAGGCATAGCGGAAATACCCGGCGATGCGCTCGATCGTATCTTCCATCCCGTAAAAGTCGGAGAAGGAGGGATATATCTTGACGGTCCGGTTCGAGAAAATACGGCCTAGCCGCTCGTCCTTGCTGGTGTCGACCAGGTTTGGTTCGCCGATCGCCTCGACCATTCGTTCCGGCGCCGAGGCATACATCGATTTGTCCTCGCGGCAGGCGAGCAGATATTGCTGGAGACTTATCTCTTCCTGGGCGGCGTTCGCATAAATTTCCGAAAAGAGATGGAAGACGTCGGATTGGTTCTCACGCATGATCGTTGCCTTCGGAGCCATTCTGATGGGGCTCGCATATTCAACTGCGGGAAGGCATTGTTTGTTCCGTCGCTCCGGCCCGAATGGCCGTCCATCAACCGCGATTTCGGCGGAGATGACGGCAATGCGCCGAACGCCGCCGCGCCAGCGTTCCTGAAATCGACGGTCGCCTGATCCTGCCGACCGTCGCTCGCCCATTCCGTGGCTGGATCATGCCAAAAACGGCGGCGGGATATTGCCGTGCCGATATCCGCGGGTGCAATTGCTCTTCGTGAATGGGAGAAAATTCGCATGAATGGCGCCGATGTTCTGTGCGACGTGCTGTTGGCCAATGACGTGAACGTCTGCTTCGCCAATCCCGGCACATCCGAAATGCATTTTGTCGCGGCCCTCGACCGCAAGCCAGCGATGCGCTGCGTGCTCGGCCTGTTCGAGGGGGTGGTGACGGGTGCGGCCGACGGCTATGCGCGCATGACCGATCGTCCCGCCGCGACGCTGCTGCACACCGGCCCGGGCCTCGCCAATGGGCTGGCCAACATGCACAATGCAAGGCGCGCCTTCAGCCCGATGATCAATATCGTCGGGGACCATGCCTCCTACCATCTGCCGCTCGACGCGCCGCTCACCAGCGATATCGAGGGGCTGGCGGCGCCGATGTCGAAGTGGGTGCGCCGCATCGGAGGGCCCGCCGATGTCCAACCGGCCACGGAGGCGGCCTTTCGCGCCTCGCTGACACCGCCGGGTGTCACGACGCTGATCCTGCCGGCGGACGCGGCCTGGGGCGACGCCGACGCGGTTTCGCCCGGCAAGGTGGAACTCGCATCGCCGCCAGCCATCGACATCGACGCCGTGCGAGCGGTGGCTACCGCGATCCGTGCCGCTTCCGGGCGCGCCGGCATGATCGTTCGGGGGCGGGCGGCGCGGGCCGATGCCCTCGAGATCGCCGGCCAGATTTCAGCGGCCTGCGATGTCAGGCTGTTCAGCGAGGTTTTGATCGCGCGTATGCAGCGCGGGCGCGGGCGCGTCGCGCCGACGCGCATTCCCTATCCGGTCGACGCGGCGACGGCAGCGCTCAGGGATATCGATGTCCTTGTGCTGGTCGGCGGCAAGGAGCCGGTCGCCTTCTTCGCCTATCCGGGAAAACCGGGAAGGCTTGTTCGTGACGATTGCCAGGTGCTGACGCTCGCCGCCCATGGTCAGGATCTGCATGCGGCGCTGGAGGCGCTTCGCGACGAGCTGGGCGTCAAGCAATCGCAACCGGCGTTGGTTGCAAGCGCCTTTCCCGAGGAAGCAACGCCAACCGGCAGTTTGACGGAAGATGCCATTGCACTCTCCGTCGCCAAAAAGCTGCCGGGCGACGCGATCGTCTGCGACGAGGCCGTCACTTCGGCGCGACGTTTCTTCGCGCTGTCGGCCTTTGCCGCGCCGCACGACTACATGATGGGCACGGGCGGGTCGATCGGCGGCGGCATTCCGCTGGCGACAGGCGCGGCGATCGCCTGTCCCGGCCGCAAGGTGATCAATCTGGAGGCCGACGGTAGCGGCATGTACACGGTGCAGGGCCTGTGGACGCAGGCGCGGGAAAAGCTCGACGTGGTGACGATCGTCTTTTCCAACCGCACCTATGCGATCCTGCATGGCGAAATGCGCAATGTCGGGGTGAACGCGATCGGCGAAAATGCCAGGCGCATGCTCGACCTCGACCATCCGGCGCTGGACTGGGTTTCGCTGGCCAAAGGCATGGGCGTGGAGGCGGCGCGTGCCGACACCTGCGAGCGGTTCGACGCGCTGCTCGATGCCGCCTTGTCGCGGCGCGGGCCATTCCTGATCGAAGCGATAATCTGAGCAGCGCGAGACGAGCTACAGGACCAGCTCCGGGATTTGGCTTACCAGCGGGTCTGTTCGCCCGGCGCCGCGGGCTCGATAGCCAGCGCGTGAACGCCCGCCTTCAACTCGTCGGCCAGCAGTTCGTTGACGGCGCGGTGGCGCTCAACGCGGCTCATGCCAACGAAATTCGCCGAGACGATGCGGACACGGAAATGTGTCTCGCCGGTACCATCGAACTCGGCGTGGTGACCGGATTCCACGTGATGATGGCCGGCGTGGAGATGGCTTTCGTTGAGGATGACCAGCCGCTCGGGCGAAAATGCCTTGTTGAGCTTGTCTTCCATGGTCGCCTGTATGGACATCGTCTTCTCCCTTCACCACATATGGTTGGCGCGCCGCCGTGAAAACCCGAAATAGGTTTCGCCGGGCCGTTGGCGCGCAACAAAATCGGTCATCCGCCTGCTTTAAGCCGCGATTCAGCGGTTAGGGCGATCATCGCGAAAATGTCAATTCTTGTTTCGCATCTGCGAACGCCCCATAAATGGGTAAGATGAAGCCGTATCCCAAATATTTCGAGAAGATTCGCGTCCGCCCCGACAAGGACGCGGAGGTGAAGGCGCACGCGCCGATCTGCCAGTGGGATGGCTGCAAGGAGGCTGGGACGCATCGCGCGCCGGTCGGGCGCATGAAGGAGGGCGAGTATTTCCGCTTCTGCTTCGACCATGTGCGTGAGTACAACAAGGGCTTCAACTACTTCTCCGGCGTGCCGGACACCGAGGTGGCGCGCTTCCAGAAGGAAGCGATGACCGGCCACCGGCCGACCTGGAAGATGGGCGTCAACGGCGCCTCGACGCGTTCCTCGCCCGACATGGCGCAGATGCGCTCCGGCCGCGCAGGCTACTACAACCGCATGCGCGATCCGTTCGACCTGTTCAAGGGACCGAAGGATCCGCGCGAGGCGCGCGAGCGCAAGGCCAAGCCGCTTGAGGCCAAGGCGCTGGAAACGCTTGGCCTTGATACAAAGGCGACTGGCAAGGACATCAAGGCGCGCTATAAGGAACTGGTGAAGCGTCACCATCCGGATGCGAATGGCGGCGACAGAGGTTCGGAAGACCGGTTCCGCGATGTGCTTCAGGCCTATCGCGTGCTCAAACAGGCGGGCCTGTGCTGAGCGACCCTATGGTTCGTGTCGTTTTCCAACTTTCATAAGGTTGGAAAAGGCTCTAAGACCGCCCCCGAACAAAATGGATTGCCGGCGAAACGCGACGTTTCGCCCGTGGAGACGTTGAGAGATATGAACAAGGTCGATCGCGACATCGCCAACCTGCCCGACACGACGGTGTCGGTGAAGGAGAAATTCGGTTTCGAGTCCAAGATGGTGGTGCCAGCGTACTCGGTCACCAGCGAGCATGTGCCCGATGTCGATCCCGATTATCTGTTCGACAAGGCGACGACCTTGGCGATCCTCGCGGGCTTTGCCTACAACCGCCGCGTCATGGTGTCGGGCTATCACGGCACCGGCAAGTCGACCCATATCGAACAGGTCGCCGCCCGCCTCAACTGGCCTTGCGTGCGCGTCAATCTCGACAGCCATGTCAGCCGTATCGATCTTGTCGGCAAGGACGCGATCGTGGTCAAGGACGGCCTGCAGATCACCGAATTTCGCGACGGCATCCTGCCTTGGGCCTACCAGCACAATGTCGCGCTTTGCTTCGACGAGTATGACGCCGGCCGTCCGGACGTGATGTTCGTCATCCAGCGCGTGCTGGAATCGTCCGGCCGCCTGACGCTGCTCGACCAGAGCCGGGTCATCCGCCCGCATCCGGCGTTCCGGCTGTTTTCGACCGCAAATACGGTTGGTCTGGGCGACACCACCGGCCTTTATCACGGCACCCAGCAGATCAACCAGGCGCAGATGGACCGCTGGTCGATCGTTACCACGTTGAACTATCTGCCGCACGACAATGAAGTGAACATCGTGCTGGCCAAGGCCAAGCATTATCGCGACACCAAGGGCAAGGACATCGTCAACAAGATGGTGCGCGTCGCCGACATGACGCGCTCGGCCTTCATCAATGGCGACCTGTCGACGGTGATGAGCCCGCGTACCGTCATCACCTGGGCCGAGAATGCCGAGATCTTCGGCGATGTCGGCATGGCGTTCCGGCTGACCTTCCTCAACAAGTGCGACGAGCTGGAGCGTTCGGTGGTTGCCGAGTTCTACCAGCGCGCCTTCGGCCAGGATCTGCCCGAGAGCGCGGCCAATGTGGTGCTGGGCTAAGCAGAGCCTCGATGGCGGGTCCGGGCGACAATACGCGCAACAAGTCCAAGACGGGGTCTGAAGCCGACAGCTTCAAGCGCGCCGTCACCGTCTGCATGCGCGCCATTGCCGGCGACAAGGAAATGGAAGTCGGCTTCGCCAAGGACAGGCCGGCGCTGGCGGGCAGCCGTGCGCGGCTGCCCGAACTGCCCAAGAAGGCATCGAAGTCCGACATCGCGATTACCCGCGGGCTCGGCGATTCCATGGCGTTGAAGCGCGCCTGCCATGATGTGCGCATCCACAGCAGACTGGCGCCGGAAGGCAAGGCCGCCCGTGCCATCTACGACGCGGTCGAACAGGCCCGCGTGGAGGCGATCGGCAGCCGCGCCATGCAGGGCGTCGCCGACAATATCGGCTCGATGCTGGAGGACAAATACACCAAGGCCAACCTCGTCGACGTCAAGGACAAGGCCGACGCGCCCATCGAGGAGGCGCTGGCGCTGATGGTGCGCGAAAAGCTGACCGGCCGGCCGGTGCCGAAGAGCGGCGAGCGGCTGGTCGAACTCTGGCGGCCCTGGGTCGAGGAGAAGGCCAAGGCCGACCTCGACGGCCTGTCGGAAAAGCTCGAGGACCAGCAGGCCTTCGCCCGCGTCGTGCGCGAGATGCTTGCCTCCATGGAAATGGCCGAGGAACTCGGGGACGACCAGGAGACCGAAGATTCCGAGGACAATGACGACAACCAGCCGCAAGGCGAGGAACAGAGCGAGGAGGGCGGCGAAGACGATTCCGGCTCCGAGCAGTCCCAGTCCGAGGACGCCGAGGCATCGGCCGACGACGAGCAGGCGGCCGAGACCGAAGCCTCCGATGCCACCGCCGACGATCTGTCCGATGATGACGATGCCGATGCCGAGACGCCCGGCGAGGCTAGGCGCAACGACAATCCCTTTACCAATCTGCCGAAGGAAATCGACTACAAGGTTTACACGTCAGCTTTCGACGAGACGGTCGGCGCGGAGGAGCTCTGCGAAGAGGAAGAACTCGACCGGCTGCGCGCTTTCCTCGACAAGCAACTTGCCAATCTGTCGGGCGTGGTCGGACGGCTCGCCAACCGGCTGCAGCGCCGGCTGATGGCGCAGCAGAACCGGTCCTGGGATTTCGACCTGGAAGAGGGCTATCTCGACCCGGCGCGGCTGGTGCGCGTCGTCATCGATCCGATGCAGCCGTTGTCGTTCAAGCAGGAGCGCGACACCAAGTTCCGCGACACGGTGGTGACGCTGGTGCTCGACAATTCCGGCTCGATGCGTGGCCGGCCGATCACGGTCGCCGCCACCTGTGCCGACATTCTGGCGCGCACACTGGAGCGCTGCGGCGTCTCGGTCGAGATCCTCGGCTTCACCACGCGGGCCTGGAAGGGCGGACAAGCGCGCGAGAAGTGGCTGAAGGACGGCAAGCCGCCGAACCCCGGCCGCCTCAACGATCTGCGTCATATCATCTACAAATCCGCCGATCATCCATGGCGGCGGGCACGCCGCAACCTTGGCCTGATGATGCGTGAAGGCCTGCTCAAGGAGAATATCGACGGCGAGGCGCTGCTGTGGGCCCACAACCGGCTGATTGCCCGGCCCGAACAGCGCAAGATCCTGATGATGATCTCGGACGGCGCGCCGGTCGACGATTCCACGCTGTCGGTCAATCCGGGCAATTATCTCGAGCGGCATCTGCGCGCCGTCATCGAATTGATCGAGACGCGCTCACCGGTCGAGCTGCTGGCCATCGGCATAGGCCATGACGTCACGCGCTACTACAGGCGCGCCGTCACCATCGTCGATGCCGAGGAACTGGCCGGCGCCATGACCGAGCAACTGGCTTCGCTGTTTGCCGAGGAAAGCGCGAAGGATACGCGTCGCGGCGGCATGCGGCGCGCCGGATGATCTTTTCGCGAGGCGGGTTTAGGCAAACGCTTTTCGCCGCCATCGTCCTGCTCGCCGGTGTGGCTCCGGCAGGTTCGGCCGGCTCGGCTCCAGTCGAACCTGTCGCCGTCTCGGCACGCCCGATCACCGAATTCCACATTGGCCGCGCCGACAAGCAATTCGGTCCGCTCGAATTCGTCGGTGGGCTGGAAATGACCTCGCCATCGCGCGATTTCGGCGCGTTGTCGGCCTTTCGGTTTCTGAAAGCCGGCAGCGATTTCATCGGTGTTGCCGACACCGGTTACTGGTTCTTCGGCTCGGTGGCCCGCGACGCCGACAGGCGCCCCCTCGGCATCCGGAATTTTCGCATGCAGCAGATGGCCAACCAGAGCGGGCAGCCGATCGACGAAAAATGGGAAGTCGACGCCGAAGGCCTCGCGGTCAAGGACGGTATTGCCACTGTCGGTTTCGAGCGCAACCACCGCGTCTCCCAGTTCAAGATCGACCCGGACAACATGAAGGCGCCATTCAGGCAGCTGGATTTCCTGGTGCCGGCGTGGGAGTTGCGGCAGAACCGCGGCTTCGAGACAGTCACCCATTCAAATGCCAATGGCCAGCATGAAGGCGGCCTAGTCGTGGTCTCGGAGAAGAGCCTCGACAAATCAGGCAACATCTACGCCGCCATTATCGAAGGCCCGCATAGGGGCGTCTTCACTGTCAAGCGCAACGACGATTTCGACATCACCGACGGCGCCTTCCTGCCGAATGGCGACCTCTTGCTGCTGGAGCGCAGTTTCACGATGGCGGGGGGCCTCAAGATGCGGCTGCGGCGCATTTATGGAGAGAGCGTCGAGAAGGGCGCGGTCGCCGACGGGCCGGTGCTGCTGCAAGCCGACATGGGCTACCAGATCGACAATATGGAAGGGCTCGATGTCTGGAGCCGGGATGACGGCGCGTTGATGGTGTCGCTGATCTCCGACGACAACCACTCGATCCTGCAGCGCAA
Source organism: Mesorhizobium sp. B2-5-7 (assembly GCF_006440875.1). Taxonomy (NCBI): domain Bacteria; kingdom Pseudomonadati; phylum Pseudomonadota; class Alphaproteobacteria; order Hyphomicrobiales; family Phyllobacteriaceae; genus Mesorhizobium; species Mesorhizobium sp. B2-5-7. The sequence continues at coordinate 580,964 of NZ_VFUO01000002.1, forward strand.
TCTCTATCTGGAATTCATTCTGCACCAGGATTGAGGGGCAGCCCCTTCGCGACGCTCATTGGCGATGTTTTTATGCGTCGGCCATTTCCGAGAATCCTGCCCTGACAAGCCAAGGGTTGCGCGGGGCTCCAGAAGTCCAGATAGATCCAAACACTGCTGCTGACGGCTCTGGTCAGGACCGCGAGCTGTTGGTGGCGATCCAGATGACATGGCGCGCACCGCGTTTGCCGTTGGCGCGCGTGTTGACTTCCTCGACAGCGAAATCTGCCTGTTTCAACCGCCGCGTGAAGCCGGCATCCGGCCCTTGCGACCATACGGCCAGGACTCCACCCGGTCTTAGGGCGGTGCGTGCGGCGGCGAGGCCAGCCACGCTGTAGAGCGCGTCATTGCCCTTGTGGACGATGCCTTCGGGGCCATTGTCGACGTCGAGCAGGATCGCGTCCCAGGCAATGGGTGCGGACCGTACGAGCTGACCGACATCGGTTTCGTGGATGGTGACGCGGGGATCATCGAGCGAGCCGGCAAAAATCTCGGCCATCGGGCCGCGCGCCCAGGCGACGACGGCCGGCACCAGTTCCGCGACGACGATCTCGGCATTGTCGCCCAATTCGGCGAGGGCAGCGCGCAGCGTAAAACCCATGCCGAGCCCCCCGATCAGGATTCTCGGCCGACGATGACCCGCAATCCGCTGGCAGGACAGTTTTGCCAACGCTTCTTCGGAGCCGCTCAGCCGGCTGTTCATCAGCTCGTTGGTACCGAGCATGATCGAGAATTCAGAACCGCGCTGTTTCAGCCGCAGTTCCTGCTGGCCATCAGGCGTTTTCGCGGAGTCCAGCTGGATCCAGGGAATCACGACTTAGGCCGCGGCAACGGCCGGCTGGCTCCAGCGGGCGGCGAGAAGCCGGTAAGGGATCAGAGCCACGACAGCGATGATCAGTTTCACGCTGAGGTCGCCGAGCGCCCAGGACATCCAGCGCATGGCGTCGACATGAAACACGCCCATCAATGGAGCGCTCTCCAGCGCAAACCCGTCGCTTGGGCCGACGAAGGCAAAGGCGGCTGAAAAGGCGACGCCGAAGAACACGAGGGTGTCGAACACCGATCCGACCAGCGTGCCGACGATCGGCGCCCGCCACCAGCTCTGCCGGCGCAAACGGTTGAACGCGGTCACATCGAGCAATTGCGCGGACAGGAACGCCGCTCCGGAAGCCGCCGCGATGCGCACCAGCCGGTCGGCTGATGTCTCGAATTCGATCAGGCCATGGCGGAACAGGAAGGGCGGGACGAGGATCGAGCAGACCACCGCCGTCATGAAGCCGACAAAGACGATCCGGCGCGCCACGGCAGGCCCGTAACGGCGGTTGGCGAGGTCCGTGACCAGGAAAGAGAAGGGATAGGTGAAAGCGCCCCAAGTCAAAACATCGGCGAGCGACAGGCCACCGATGTGGCCTTGCATGGGAAACTGCACGAGGACGTTCGATGCCACGACGACAAGCGCCATGGCAGCCACGAAAGGCAGGTACCGCAAAAAAGAAGACATTTTTTTATCCTGGGTAATGGAACCAGCGGAGCATCATGCCGAGGCAGCGCTCGCTTCGGTACTTGAGCATCGGAGTGTCGAACCTTGCGGATCTATCCGATGCTCAGCGGCCAGCAAGGAGGTTGGCCAGGCGGTCGTCCCCCGCCTTTATCTGGATGTTACGCAGCAACCTGCTCGGCAAGCTTCTTGGCGATCTGCTTCTTCAAGAGACGCGCGCGCTGCGACAGTTCCTTGACGTCGGCCTTGGCCAGGAAGGCGTCGAGGCCGCCGCGATGTTCGACCGAACGCAGCGCGTTGGCCGAGATGCGCAGGCGTACATTCTGGTTCAGCGCTTCCGAAATGAGCGTCACATTGACGAGGTTCGGCAGGAAGCGACGCTTGGTCTTGTTGTTGGCGTGGCTCACATTGTTGCCGGTCTGGACTGCCTTGGCAGTGAGTTCGCAGGTGCGGGACATGGTTCTAACCTTCAGTTCTCTCGGGGCCTGTCAAACCTTTGTACCCGCGCCGGGTGGCGCGCGGTTCTGGTCAGGCGGCCTTATGGAAAAGTTGGCGTTCCATAGTTGCATTTCACCGGGTCGTCAAGCTCCGGCTTCCGCACGGAAGCGCCCGGCTTTTCATATTAAGGCCGGATTTCACCGTATAAGCGGTCTCATAGGGACACGCCAGACCGGAGTCGCCCGCCTCCGGCCGAAACCAAGGATCCGATCCCGCCATGCCTCGTTCGTCTCACGCGCTTGTTGCCGCGCTTGTCATTGCCTTGCCGACCGCTGCGTCCGCTGCCTCGCCGCAGTCGTTCAAGGGCGAATACACGGTGTCGTTCCTTGGTCTCTCGATCGCCAGATCGACCTTTTCCAGCCATTATGAGAACGGTGCCTACGCGATCGAAGGCAGTGTCTCGGCGGCGGGTCTGGCCAAGCTGTTCGACGACACGCGGGGCACGATCTCGTCAAAAGGCACGATTTCGGGCCAGAAAATGGTGCCGCAGGCGTTTCGGGCCGACTACACTTCCGGCAAGAAGGCGTCTTCGATCGACATTCGCTTTAGCAATGGCAACGTGACCTCGACGCGGGTGATCCCCGCTCCGGGCAAGCGCGATCCCAAGGCCTGGGTGCCGCTCGGCGCCGGCGACCTGGCATCGGTGCTCGATCCGATGGCGGCGACCGTCATCCATGCCGACAGCCTCGACCAGGTCTGTGGCCGCAAGGTCAAGTTCTACGATGGTGAGATGCGCGCCGACCTGACGCTGACCTACGCCTCGAAAGGAACGATCTCGGTGCCGGGCTACAAGGGCGACACCGTCACCTGCCAGATGGGTTTCGAGCCGGTGGCGGGCTATCGCAAGGGCCGCAAGGCGCTCAATTATCTCAAGAACAAAAGCCGCATGATGGTGACGTTTGCACCGCTCGGCCAAACCGGCGTATATGCGCCGATCCACGCCACGGTCGGAACGCAGATCGGCACCTTGACCATCAGCGCCAGACGGTTCGAAGCGGTACAATAAGGCACGCCACCGGGACAGAACGGGCGCGCCACTGGAGACAAAATGGGGCGCGCGACACTGATCGGCTTTTCGGCGGTCGCCATGTGGGCATTGCTCGCGTTGCTGACGGATGCGTCCGGCAAGGTGCCGCCATTCCTGTTGTCGGCCATCACCTTCTCGATCGGCACAGGCGTAGGGTTTGTCGCGCGACTGTTCATGCCGGCCACCGACAGGAGCCAAAAGATCCCTCCTCAGGTCTGGGTGATCGGCATTGCCGGCCTCTTCGGCTACCACTTCTTCTACTTCACCGCGCTGCGCAACGCGCCGGCGGTCGAGGCGAGCCTGATTGCCTATCTCTGGCCGTTGCTGATCGTGCTGGGCTCGGCGCTGATGCCGGGCGAGAAGCTGGCCTGGAACCATGTCGTCGGCGCGCTGCTCGGCCTTGCCGGCACTGTGCTGATCGTCACCAAGGGCGGCGGCCTGGCCTTCGATGCGCGCTACGCCTTCGGTTACGCCATGGCCGCCGTCTGCGCCCTGCTATGGTCGTCCTATTCCTTGCTGTCACGACGTTTCCCGTCGGTGCCGACCAGCATCGTCACCTGGTTCTGCGCGGCAACCGCCGTGCTGTCGCTCGTCTGCCACCTGGCGCTGGAACAAACGGTTCTGCCTGACGGCGCCGGCCAGTGGCTGGCCGTGCTCGGGCTCGGCCTGATGCCGGTGGGCGCGGCCTTCTATGCCTGGGACATCGGTGTCAAGCGCGGCAACATCCAGGTGCTGGGTGCCGCGAGCTACGCGGCGCCGCTGCTGTCGACGCTGGTGCTGATCGCGGCCGGCGTCGCCGAACCGTCGCTGCGCATTCTGGTCGCCTGTGTGCTCATCACCGGCGGCGCGGCGCTAGCGGCAAAATCGCTGTTCCTGCGCAAGCCGGCCACGGAGAGCGGAGCCGGGACATCCGAAGGCGGAGCCAGGGCATCCGAAGGCGGAGCCAGGGTATGACGATGCCGTTTGCCGGGGGCATCGACGGCAACGCCAATGCGACGCTGATCTTTTCGCTGGTGGCGGCGGTGATCTATGGCTTCACGCTTGGCACGCCGCCGACGCTGGGCCGCTCGGCGGCAAAGACACTTGCCGTCGCGATGCTCGCGGTACTTGCCGCAATACAAGGCGGGCCGCTGCTGCTGGTCGCCGCCCTTGCGCTGAGCGCCATTGGCGATGCCTTCTTGTCGCGCGACGGCGAAAAAGCCTTTCTGGGTGGACTGGCCAGTTTTCTCGTCGCCCATATCGTCTATGTCGCGTTGTTGCTGCGCAGCGGTGCCGGATTGGAGTTGCTTGGCGCCGAGCCCTGGCGCAGCGCGATCGCGCTGGCCATGGCGGTGTTCGCGATCGTCATGCTGGCCGCGCTTTGGCGCCGCGTTGGTCCCGGCTTACATATACCGATTGCCGTCTATGTCGTGGCGATCCTGGCGATGGGCATGTCGGCGCTAACGACAAGCAATGTCTGGGTGATCGGTGGCGCCGTGCTGTTCATGGCATCGGACGGGCTGCTCGCCATGGAGAAATTTTTAGTGGCCGCCGTCTCGCAGCATCGCGCCTGGATGCGTTTCACCGTGTGGGTTCTGTACTATGCCGCCCAACTGGCGATCACGCTGGGATTCCTGCTGGGCTAAATCGGCTTCGGCTGCCAGCCCGGCTCGGCCAGTTCGAAGGCGGCGAAATCAAAACCCGGCGCCACCGTGCAGCCGACCAGCGTCCATTCGCCCAGTGTACGCGCCGATTGCCACCAGCCCGCCGGCACGACGATCTGCGGCCGTTCACCCGCCGCGAGCTCGATGCCGAGCACCTGCTCGATAATGGCGCCGCTTTCTTCCCACATCGACAGCGCCAGAGGCGCGCCGGCATAAAAGTGCCAAAGCTCGGCGGCGTCCCTGACCCGATGCCAGGCCGAAACCTGATGCTGTTCCAGCAGGAAATAGATGGCGGTCGAATGGCCGCGCGCACCGCCGGCTTCGTCGCGAAAGGTTTCCGCGTACCAGCCGCCTTCCGGATGCGGCTTCAGGGCGAGTGTTGCGATGATTTCCGCGGAACTGGTCATCGGCAGAAAGCTGGCATCAGAAATTGTCCTTGCGCTTGCGGATTTCGGCGAAGACCTCGGCATCCCCGGCCTTTTCCATGCCAAGATGCTTGCGGATTGCCGGATCGTGCCAGCGCAGGAAGGGATTGGTCGACAGTTCCTCGCCGATCGTCGTCGGCAGCGTCGGCTTGTTGTCGACCCGCAGCGCCTCGATCCGCGCGGCGCGCTCCTTCAACGCCGAATTGGTGGGGTCGACGCTCAGCGCGAAACGGGCATTGGCGAGCGTGTATTCGTGGCCGCAATAGATTGTCGTCTCGGCGGGAAGGGCCGCGAGCTTCCGCAGCGATTCGTACATCACCGGCGGCTTGCATTCGAACAGCCGTCCACAACCCAGCGCAAACAACGTATCCGCGGTGAACGCCACTTTCGACAACGGCAGATGGTAGGAGACATGGCCAGCGGTATGCCCGGGCGTGGCGATCACTTCGATGCGCTCATGGCCGAGATACAGGACGGAGCCTTCTTCGACGGTTTCATCGATGCCGGGGATCTTGGCCTTTTCCGCCTCCGGGCCGACGATGCGCAGCTTGAAGCGCTCCTTGAGCGCCAGATTGGCCTCGACGTGATCCATATGATGGTGCGTGGTCAGGATCATCGTCGGCGTCCAGCCGGTGCGCTTGATCGCGGCCAGGATCGGCGCTTCCTCGGGCGCGTCGATAATCGCGGTCTGGCCGCTTTCGGGGTCATGCACCAGCACGCCGAAATTGTCGGTACGGCACATGAATTGTTCGATTTCGACCGGCATCGCATTTCTCCATTTTCCGCCGCAGACATAGGGCGCCGCTGCGTGAATGTCATCCCGGATGAGAAAGCGAATGTCATCCCGGATGGCGAGCAAAGCGAATGTTATCGTGGGATGTCAAATTGACATCCGCCGTGACCGCCGCTTCGGCCTTTTGTTGAATCCGGCTGACATCACGGCTACATCCCTGACATGCATTCCGACATCGTCGACCTTCGTTCCTTCTATTCGACAACGCTCGGCCGGTTCGCCGAGCGCTCGATCACCATGGCGCTGTCGTCGATATGGGCCGCGGTGCCCAATGAGCGGCTGGTCGGTCTGGGCTATACCTTGCCCTGGCTGGAACGCTTCGGCACCGACGCGGAGCGGGTCTTCGCCTTCATGCCGGCGACCCAGGGCGCCGTGGTCTGGCCGGCGGCCGGGCCAACGGCGACGGCCCTGGTGTTCGACGAGGAACTGCCACTGGTCGATTCCTGCATCGACCGCATGCTGCTCGTCCATTCGCTCGAACACGTCGAAAACCCGCGTGAAACGCTGAACGAGATCTGGCGGGTGCTGTCGCCGGCCGGGCGCGTCGTCATCGTCGTGCCAAACCGGCGCGGTGTCTGGGCGCGCTTCGAACATACGCCGTTCGGCAATGGGCGGCCCTTCTCACGCGGGCAGCTCACCGAATTGCTGCGTGAGGCGAATTTCACGCCCGCCGCCTGGTCGGATGCGCTGTTCTTCCCGCCATCGCGGCGGCGTTTCATGATGCGCTTCCACAATGTGCTGGAGCGCGCCGGCCGGAGGCTGTGGCCGATCTTTTCCGGCGTCATTGTCGTCGAAGCGCAGAAACGGCTCTATCAAGGCGTGCCGGTGGCCCAGCGTGCGTCCCGCCGCGTCTTCGTGCCGGTGCTGTCGCCGCATGGCGCGACACGGCTCGGCCGGCGGGCCGAGGCAAGGGGTGTGGCATCGCCCCGGCAAGTGACACCTTCGTGATCGCGATGGAAACTTGCATCGCGCCGCGTCTTTCCGACCTATCTGTCGTGCTGGGCTCGCGGAGTGGTTGAGGGGCTGCCGCCGTCGGCTCCCTTCATCCGGTTTCAGCTTCGCTACTGAACGCAAGGACCTCGGCCATGGCTGATCAATTGGACAATCAGGCCACCATTCAGCCGGTCGCCGTCGCCAGCAGCCTGCGCGATCAGGTGGCGACGATCAAGCGGGCGCTGATCGGATCGCCGGTTCGCAAGTGGTTGCTGTGGACGTCGCTCGGCATCATGGGCGTCATTATCGCGACGTCGATCGGCCAGGTCTTGCTCAACCGCTGGAACCAGCCTTTCTACGATGCCCTCGCGCGCCGCGACATGGCGGCCTTCCTGCATCAGCTGATGGTCTTTGCCATGATCGCCGGCGGACTGCTGGTGCTCAATATCGGCCAGACCTGGCTCAACCAGATGATCCGGCTGAAGTTGCGCGAGGCGCTGACGCTGGACCTGATCGACCAATGGATGCGGCCGGCGCGCGCCTTCCGGCTGGCCAATGCCGGCGCCATCGGCGTCAATCCCGACCAGCGCATGCAACAGGATGCCGCGCATCTCTCGGACCTGTCGACCGATCTTGGTGTCGGCCTGCTGCAGTCGTTCATCCTGCTCGTGTCCTTTGTCGGTGTGCTGTGGGAACTGTCTTCGGGCTTCGTCTTCCACGTCAACGGCTGGTCGCTGGCGATACCGGGCTACATGGTTTGGGCCGCGTTCCTCTATGCCGGTACCGCCTCGTGGCTGAGCTGGCTGGTCGGGCGGCCGCTCATCAGCCTCAACAGCGACCGCTATACGCGCGAAGCGGAACTGCGCTCCTCGATGGTGCGCGTCAACGAGAATGTCGATGCCATCGCGCTGTACCGTGGGGAGGATGACGCCAAGCGACGGCTGCAACTCGACCTCGGCACGGTGCTGGGCGCCATGCGGCGCATCTACACCGCCCAGATCAATCTGTCCTGGGTAACCGATACCTATGGCTGGATCACGGTCGTGGCGCCGATCCTGGTCGCCTCGCCGGTCTATTTCTCGGGGGATATCAGCTTTGGCGGGCTGATGATGGCGGTCGGGGCCTTCAACCAGGTCCACTCCTCCCTGCGTTGGTTCATCAACAACATCGGCAGCATTGCCGACTGGCGCGCCACGCTGATGCGTGTCGCCGACTTCCGCATCGCGCTCGATGAAACCGATGTGCTGCACGACAAGGAGAAGCGCATCGAATTCGCCGACAACGCCAATGGCAACCTGACGTTCGAGAAGCTTCAGGTGGCATCGCCGGACGGATGCACCAAGCTCGCCGACCAGCATGTCGAAATCCATGCCGGCGAGCGCGTCATGATCACCGGTGAACCGGGCGCCGGCAAGACGCTGTTCTTCCGCGCCATTGCCGGGCTGTGGCCGTGGGGCAGCGGGCGGATCGGCCTGCCGGCGGGGGAAACCATCATCTTCGTGCCGCGTGTGCCCTATTTGCCGGCCGGCACGCTGCGCGAGGTCCTCAATCACCCGAACGGGCATGCGCCGGCGAACGACGCAGACATTTCAGCGGTGCTTGCCGAGGTCGGTCTTGGACGGCTGTCGTCGTCGCTCGACCGCGTCGGACGCTGGGACCATGAGTTGGGCGATGACGAACAGCGATTGCTGGGCGTGGCCAGGCTCGCCTTGCGACAGCCAAAATGGGTGATCATCGACGAAGCCATGGATGCGTTCGACGGACCCTCGCTGCGGCGCGTGCTGTCGCTGCTGGAGAAGCGCCTGCCCGGCGCCGCGATCATCAACATCGGGCGCGGCCAGCACAACAATCAGTTCTTCCCGCGTTCCCTGACGATCGTTAAGGATTCCGACGCGCCCGCGCTGAAACCTGCCCACGTCAGGGCGGGTGCCATCGAGCCGCCGCCAGCCGCGGCAAGCCTCCACCACAGGAAGTAGCAGTTTTTCCCCCGTTGCGGCCCGTTGCCTGGCCGCCAAGGCCCTGGCGGTCTCCATCTCGCTGCCGGACGAGAAGGAATGCGCCCTGCAACGCGCCGTGCTCGATCGCTGAGCTGTCGCCGGTCAGGCCGGTGGAATTCCAAACTTGCCACGAACTTCATCGTAGAGGTCGCGCCGCCAGCGGCGGCCGTGGAGATAACCGTTGATCAGTTCCGGCAATGAATAACCAAGCGCGTCAGACGAGCGGTTGGCCATGTATCCCGCAAATGCCTGTGGTATTCGCCCCCGGAGAATATCGGCGATGATCTGCCGCGTGATCATAAAGGGAGGGACATGGGGGTAGGAGCGAGCGATGTGCGGATGCTTACTCATCAGGATCGCGTAGGCTTCGACATAGCCGTCCCTGCGGCCTGAAATCGAATTCTGCGAATTGTGCTTCGTCCAGTCGATATCTTCCGATAATTGCGCGCCGAAGCGCTGTGCGAAGCGCAGCAGAAGCTCGCGGTCCTGCATCCGGGGAATGTCGCTGTCATAGCCGCCGATGGCCAGCAAAGCCTCGCGCCTGGCCGTTATAGCCGATCCGGCTATGAAGGCCGTCTGCGCAACCACCGCCCGCTCCAGCATTGGCGGGTTCAGGAAAGCGCCGCGGTTGACGCAGGCGGTGCCGCGGCCACCCTTCACCGAGACATATGAGGAGAGCAGGACTTCGAGCGCTGGATTGTCGTCGAACCATGCCAGCGTCCGTTCGAGCCGGTGTGGCAGGAAGAGATCGTCCGAATCAAGAAAAGTCACCACGGGCGCCCGGGCTAGCTCGATGCCGGCATTCCTGGCGGCATTGGCGCCGCGCCACTTCGCGCCGACATAGATCAGCCGGGGGTCATGGATGCGGGCGAGCGCCGCCTCGGTCCCGTCCGTCGAACCATCGTCGACGACGATATGTTCAAATCGCGGCATGCTCTGGGAAAGCACGCTTTCGACGGCGCGGAGCACCGTTTCGCGCCGGTTGTGAGTGGGCGTGATCACCGTGATGAGGGGAGCCTGTTCGGTCTTCCCGATCATATCACGTCGGCCGCCTCCAGCGCGTAAACACCCTTCGCGCCAGGTCCTTTGATCATCGGGATGGCTAAATGGATCGGACTTCCCCCTGGATGGGCCTCATCGGATTCGGTGCGACGCTACAAAAAACAACCTGCCATGTCACCCCGTCGTGCCGTCGTTCGACCGACCAGGCATGATGAATTCCAGCTCATGGCGCTTCAACTGCAACACTTTCGCACCCGCTGAAAGACGCGCGGCCACCCTCAAGGATTGGCAGTCGCGCCTGCGGGCGTCGCCCATTTCATTATCGCTTCAGCAGGAACACTGCTTGTTGGCCAAAGAAATTCCAGAACCACCATGGCATCGACAGGCCGATCTTCTGGCCGTTGGCGTCGAGCGCGGTCGCCTTCTCCACTGTCGCGCCAAGCTCTTCGCACAAATTGACGAAGTCTCGGATCGTGCAGAAGTGGATGTTGGGCGTGTCGTACCAGGAATAGGGCAGGTCGCTGGTCACAGGCATGCGGCCCTTGACGAACAGCGACAGGCGCACCCGCCAGTGACCGAAATTGGGGAAAGACACGATTGCCCGGTTGCCGATCCTGAGCAGCTCGTCGAGCACCAGCTTCGGGTTGCGGGTGGCCTGCAGGGTCTGCGACAGGACAACGAAGTCAAAGCCCTTGTCGGGATAGAATTCGAGATCGGTGTCGGCGTCGCCCTGGATGACACTGAGACCGCGCGCCACGCATTCGTTGACGCCACGCTGCGACAGCTCGAGTCCGCGACCGTCGACCTGCTTGGTGTCCTGCAGCAATTCGAGCAATGAGCCGTCGCCCGAGCCGACGTCGAGCACACGCGATTGCGGCGGGATGAGGTTGGCGACGACCTCGAGGTCGACGCGTTGGCTGCCGTTGACGCTCATGGCTTCGCCTCGTGGACGGCGCATGGCCTTGGTCCGAAACGTCTGCAACTTTTCGGGGTCATGGCTTCGCCGTCCTGTTTGGCGCATGACCTTGATCCGAAACGTCTGCAACTTTTCGGGGTCATGCGCTGAGCCCCCTGGCGCGCGCGGCCGAGCCGATGAAGCCGTTGATGGCGGCAAACAGTTCCGGCTCGTCGAGCAGGAAGGCGTCGTGGCCGCGATCGGTCTCGATCTCGACGAAGGATACCGAGGCGCCGGCGGCGTTGAGTGCGTGGACGATGGAGCGGCTCTCTTCGGTCGGGAACAGCCAGTCCGATGTGAAGGACACCAGGCAAAAGCGGGTTTTCGTGCCGGCGAAGGCGTCGGCCAGCCGGCCGCCATGGTCGGCGGCGAGGTCGAAATAATCCATCGACCGCGTCATGTAGAGATAGGAGTTGGCATCGAAGCGGTCGACGAAGGTCATGCCCTGGTGGCGCAGATAGCTCTCGATCTGGAAGTCGGCATCGAAGCCGAAGGTCAGCGCTTCGCGGTCCTGCAAATTGCGGCCGAATTTGCGGTGCAGGGCGGCTTCCGACAGATAGGTGATGTGGGCGGCCATGCGCGCCACCGCCAGCCCTTTCTCCGGGCGCTTGCCGTGTTCGAAATATTTGCCGCCATGCCAGTCCGGATCGGCCATCACAGCCTGCCGCCCGACTTCGTGGAAGGCGATGTTCTGTGACGAATGGCGCGCCCCGGTGGCGATCGGCAGCGCCGAGAACACGCGCTCGGGATAGCTCGACGCCCATTCCAGAACCTGCATGCCGCCCATCGAGCCGCCGAGCACGCAGAACAGTTTCTCGATGCCGAAATGGTCGATCAGCATCTGCTGCGCGCGCACCATGTCGCGGATGGTGATGACCGGCAGGTCGAGGCCATAGGGTTTACCGGTGGCCGGGTTGGTCGAGGCCGGGCCGGTGGAACCCAGGCAGCCGCCGATGACATTGGAGCAGATGACGAAGAAACGGCTGGTATCGATGATCCTGCCCGGTCCGATCAGCACTTCCCACCAACCGGGCTTGCCGGTTACCGGATTGGTGCTGGCGACATGCTGGTCGCCCGTCAGCGCGTGGCAGACGAGGATGGCATTGGAGCGGGCATCGTTCAGCGTGCCATAGGTCTGGTAGGCGATCTGGAACGGCGACAGCAGCGTGCCGGCGTCGAGCTTGAGCGGCTTGTCGGGTCCGAAACGTAACACCGGGCTCGACGGTTGGTCGGCCTCGTTGTTGGTCTTTCCTGCACGCAGAGCGGCCATCACGTCTCTCTTGCTGCACCGTGCGCTCGTGGAAATCGCTGCCGATCTCCGCCGCCGATGCGTCCGTCCGGCCGGTCGCGGACAACAAAAAACCGGCATTGCCTTCGCAAAGCCGGTTACGTCACGCAAACGGCCCTTTAGCGAATTGTTTAACGTGGCTGCAAGCCGACCGGCCAAATCACCACGGAACTGTCAATCGTCTTTCTAGAACCCGCCTGCCTCGCCGTCAATGGCGGCGGCTGGCACCACTGCCACCTCTCGACATTGCGTGCCATGGCTTGTATTTCCGCAGCGGCCTCCGGATGGAGGCGTTTTCGACGGATTTTGCAAGATATGAACCAGACACCGGATCAGGCACGTCCAACTCCGCGCGCGGGCATCATGGACATAGAGGCCTATGTGCCCGGCAAAAGCTCGGCGGCCGCCGGTGTGGCCAAGGTCTACAAGCTGTCGTCGAACGAGAATCCGCTTGGGCCTTCGCCGAAGGCGATCGAGGCCGCGCGCGAGGTCGCCGGCAAACTCGACATCTATCCCGACGGCAGCGCCAAGCGGTTGCGCGAGGCTATCGCCGAGGTGCATGGCCTCAACGCGCAAAACATCATCTGCTCCAACGGGTCGGACGAGATCCTCGGCCTGTTGGCGCAGACCTATCTCGCGCCCGGCGACGAGGCTATGTTCACCGAACACGCCTTCATGGTCTACAAGATCTACATCCAGTCGGCAGGTGCCACCCCGGTCGTGGTCAAGGAGACCGACGAGCGCGCCGACATCGACGCGATGCTGGCGGCCGTCACGCCGCGCACGAAAATCGTGTTCCTGGCCAATCCCAACAACCCGACCGGCACCTATGTGCCGTTCCAGGAGGTGCGCCGCCTTCATGCCGGACTGCCGGGAAACGTGCTGCTGGTGCTCGACGCGGCCTACGCCGAATATGTCCGCCGCAACGATTACGAAGCCGGCATCGAGCTGGCCGGCAGCGCCGAGAACGTGGTGATGACCCGCACCTTCTCCAAGATCGGGCTCGGCGGCGCGCGCATCGGCTGGATGTATGGTCCCCTGCATATCGTCGACGCCATCAATCGTGTACGCGGCCCCTTCAACGTCAATGCGACAGCGATCGAGGCCGGCATCGCCGCGATCCGCGACCGTGCCCATGTCGAGCGTAGCGTGGCGCATAACGAGACCTGGCTTACCTGGCTGAGCGGCGAAATGACTAGACTTGGGCTGCGCGTGACGCCGAGCGTCGGCAATTTCCTGCTCATTCATTTTCCCGACGATCAGAAGCATTCCGCAGCGGCGGCTGACGATTATCTGAGCGCGCGCGGCTATATTCTGCGGCGCGTTTCAGGTTACGGCTTTCCCAACGCGCTTCGCATGACCGTTGGCACTGAAGAGGCCAATCGCGGCGTTGTCGCCGCGCTCACCACATTCCTGAAAAGCTAGAACGTCTGAAGAGCTGGAACACCATGGCATCACCGATGTTCGAAAAGATCGCGCTGGTCGGCATCGGCCTGATCGGCTCGTCTCTGGCCCGCGTCATCCGACGCGAGGGCTTGGCTCGCCATGTCGCCATCTCGACGCGCAGTGCGGCAACGCTCAAGCGAGCCGAGGAACTGGGTCTCGGCGATTCCTACACCACCGATGCCGGGGACGCGGTGCGTGATGCCGATCTGGTCGTTGTCTCGGTGCCGGTCGGCTCATCCGGCGCTGTAGCGGAGGAAATCGCGCCGGCGCTGAAAAAGGGGGCGATCCTCACCGATGTCGGCTCGACCAAGGCCTCGGTCATCGCGCAGATGCAGCCGCATGTGCCTGAAGGCGTCCATTTCATTCCTGGCCATCCGCTGGCGGGCACCGAAAAATCCGGCCCGGATGCCGGGTTTGCCGACCTGTTCGACAACCGCTGGTGCATTTTCACGCCGGTGCCGGGCACCGATCCGGAAGCGCTGGAACGGCTGTCGGAATTCTGGCGCCGCTGCGGCGCCAACATCGACACGATGGACCCGCAGCATCACGACATGACGCTGGCCATCGTCTCGCATCTGCCGCACATCATCGCCTACAACATCGTCGGCACCGCCGACGATCTGGAATCGGTGACCAAGACGGAAGTGATCAAATATTCCGCCTCCGGTTTTCGCGATTTCACGCGTCTGGCTGCCTCCGATCCGACCATGTGGCGGGACGTGTGCCTGCACAACAAGGATGCCATCCTGGAAATGTTGGCGCGGTTCTCGGAAGACCTGGCGTTCCTGCAGCGCGCCATCCGCTGGGGCGACGGCGACAAGCTCTTCGACCTGTTCACCCGCACCCGCGCCGTGCGCCGCTCGATCATCGAGGCGGGCCAGGATATCGACGCGCCCGATTTTGGCCGCCAGGCGGTCGAGCATCCGGCAAAGAGCTAGGTGATTTCAACCGGCCAGGCGGTTGCCATCATGGCGAGCGTCTCCGCCCGATCCGGCGCGCCCAGCCGGCCGCCGAAGCGCAGGCACTTGAGCGCGGCGGCCGCGCTGGCAAAGCGCAGTGCGTGCTCGACCGCCATGGCTTCCGCCAGACCGACGGCAAAGGCGCCATGAAAGACATCGCCGGCGGCCAGCGTGTCGACCGCCTTGACCCTCGGTGCCTCGACATGGCGGGATGATCCGGCGCTTCGGTCGAACCACCAGGTACCCGCCGCGCCGCCGGTGACCGCGACGAACGCATCGGTGCGGGACGCCAAATCGATGCAGGCGGTCTCCAGATCCAGCGCGTGGCCGCATATGATGCGGACCGCCGGCTCCGAGGCGACGATGTGCGAGGCGAGCGGCAATAATCGTTCCAGCACCGCCAGGGGCGCGGTATCGGCATCGAGTATGGCTGGGCGGCCGGCGGCCCGCGCCGTCTTAAGGGCAAGCGCCGCGGCGCCCGGCCAGCGCACGTCGGCCAGTACGGTGTCGAATGCCGTTATGTCGGTGAACGGCAAAACCTCGGGATCGGCCTGCGCGCGCGCGTCGTAGAAAGGCACGATGATCCGCTCGCCATGCGCATCGACCAGGATCGAGGCCAGTGCCGAGCGGGCGCCGCTGACGCGGCGTACATGGCTGCAATCGACGCCCTCGGCCTCTATCCCGGCAATCAGCAGATCGCCGACCGGATCGTCGCCGGCGCTCGCCCATAGCGACACCTCGGCACCCAGGCGATGCGCGGCGCAGGCCGCGCTCGTGGCCATGCCCGAGGCGATCTGGATGCCGTCCGAGGCGATGAATTTTCCCTGATGCCTGGGCAGCGATTCGACACGAAGAATGGTGTCAAGCGTCAGTGCGCCGACGCTCAGCAGCTTTGCCGGCCTCTCCATCGTTAATTGACCGGTTTGATCTTGCCCAGCGGAATGAAGCCGAGGGAAGCCTTGCCCTTGACCACTTTCAGCGGCATCGACGGTTCGCTGCCAAGCAGCGCCAGGGCGCCAAAACCCTGCTCGATCGCATTCTTCTGCTCGGGTATGGCGCCGGCAAGAATAGATGCCACCGCCTTGGGATCCTTGATCCTGATCATCAGGTCGGCGTCGACGAGACCCTCGGCATCGACCGACAGCGGCCCGGAAACGGTGACCCGCGCCGTGCCGGACGACAGATCGAGGTTGCGGATTTCGATCCGCTGGCCGCGCAGGCTTTTCACCTGCGTGCCGATCAGCGCCACGCCGTTCTTCAGTGTCACGTCGCCGCTGGCATCGAGCGCCGGCAACACCCGCCCGCCGATCGCGTCGGCATCGATCTCGAGATCGCCAAAGCTGCCGACATAGTCGAGATCGCCGTTGTTGGGCTGCAATTGGCCTGACGCCTTGCCGGCACTGAACAGTTCCACCGGATCGGTGTCGTCGGCCGGGTCGGTCTGGCCGGACAGGCCCTCGGCCTGCAGCGCTACGCGCCGCGGCAGCGGGTACCACAATTTGACGTTGGCCTGCAGATTGTCCCAGTCGATCCAGAGTGGCATCATGCCGGGGACCGAGGTCCGGAGCGGACCGCGTAGATTGGCAACAGGCGACAAGGGCTGGACGATCTGGGCGACGGCGTTGAAGGAGCCGGCCGAGGCGGCAATGTTCTTGGCGTCGTCTTCATACGCCAGACTGTCGCAGGAGACCGTGAAGCTCAGTGGATAGCCACCGACCTGGAGATTGGCGCAGCCGGCCTCGATGCCGCTCTTGTTGAGCGTGGCAACCGCCTTTTCGGCCTCGGACCGGACCCTGCTGGCCAGATAGAACCAGCCGGCGCTGTAAATGGCGAACAGCACGAGGATGAACGCGGCAAGCCACCACAGGCGGCGACGGTTACCCGGTTGGCGTTCGTCACTTGACGTCATGCTTTGGCTCTCATTAACGCATGGATGGTGTGGACGGATTCTCAGGTTCCGAACACTAGGTAGACAGAGACGGATGGAAAAAACACCGGTTACCGGTGCGGTGCTGCCATTCTTTTTGCAATCAGGCGCGGTGATATGGGCGATTTTTGGGTGTTCGGCTACGGTTCGCTGATCTGGCGACCGGGTTTCGCTCATGTCGAGACACGACGCGCCCGCCTGCATGGCTATCGCCGCTCGCTCTGCGTCTATTCCTTCGTGCATCGCGGCACGCGCCAGCGGCCCGGACTGGTGCTTGGCCTCGACCATGGCGGCTCCTGCGTCGGCCTTGCGTACCGCGTCCCTGGCGAATTGCGCGACGAGGTCATTGCCTATCTGCGCGAGCGCGAACTCGTCACCAGCGTCTATCTCGAGCGGACGCTCAAGGTTCGCCTCGACGGCGGTGGCACGGTGGAAGCCGTGGCCTACGTCGTCGACCGCAAGCATGAGCAATATGCGGGCGCGCTGGACGCGGCGGAGGCGGCGGCCGTGGTGCGCGGCGCGGTCGGCCGATCCGGTGACAACGAGGATTATGTGCTGAGCACGCTGAAGCATCTGGAAGCGCTCGAGATTCGCGACCACTGGCTGGAGGATGTGGCGCACCGGATAGCGACTTTGTGAAGCGCTGGCTCCGCGGAAAAGGGTGGCCAGGCCTTTGACCTCGATGCGGCAAGACCTAGGTTAGGCTCCGAACCCAGCCAGCGGGCGGCATCCGTCCGGTCCCAATCAATCATCACGGAGATCCGTCTTGCAGAAACGCCGTCTCGGTCGCACCGACCTTTCCATCGCGCCGCTGGTTCTGGGTGGCAATGTCTTCGGCTGGACCGCCGACGAGAAGACTTCTTTCGATCTGCTCGATCGCTTTGTCGGGGCTGGCCTCAATGCCATCGACACGGCCGACGCCTATTCGCGCTGGGTTCCCGGCAACAAGGGCGGTGAATCGGAAACCATCATCGGCAAATGGATGAAGGATCGTGGCAATCGCGACAAGGTCGTGGTGGTCACCAAGGTCGGCTCGGACATGGGGCAGGGCCACAAGGACCTGTCGGCCGCCTATATCGAAAAGGCTGTCGATGCATCGCTGAAGCGGCTGCAGACCGAATTCATCGACCTTTACCTGTCGCACTGGCCGGATCCGACCACGCCCTATGAGGAAACCCTCGGCGCCTATGAGAAACTGCTCGCCAAGGGCAAGATCCGCTATGCCGGCTGTTCCAACCTCGACGCCGGCCAGTTGCGCGCGGCACTTGACGTGGCAAGCCTGCGCGGCCTGCCGCGCTACGAGGTGCTGCAGCCGGAATACAATCTCTATGACCGCTCCTCCTTCGATGGCCCGCTGCGCGATCTCTGCGTGGCGGAGGATATCGGCGTCATCACCTATTTCAGCCTGGCCAAGGGCTTTCTCAGCGGCAAGTACCGCAGCGAGGCCGATCTCGGCCAAAGCGAGCGCGGCGGCGGGGTGAAAGACTACCTCAATGCGCGTGGCATGCGCATCCTGGCGGCGCTGGACGCGGTGTCGGCCAGGCATTCGGCCAAACAGGCGGAAGTGGCGCTTGCTTGGGTTATCGCGCGGCCCGGCATCACCGCGCCGATCGCCAGCGCGACCAAGCCTGAGCAGATGGACAGCCTGATCCGCGCGGCGTCGCTGAAGCTGTCCGCGGACGATATGGCCGAACTCGACAAGGCCAGCGCCTGAGGCCGCGACGCTGGTGCTGACCAAGGTGCTGGCGGTATACGGCTGACGGCCGGTGGTCAGGACGCTTCAGGCCTTCGCGCCGAGCTCCCGAAGCCGCTTCACCGCCGTTGGCGGCAGGGCCGGCGGGTTTGATGCGCGGGATGCCTCGAGGAGAAGCTGGTCGCAGGCAGCTTCGGTCTCACCGATCAGCCGCGCCATGAACTCGTCCTTGCCCAGGCCAGGCGGTATAGGCGGCAGGAAGCGCGCCTTGACGGTGCCGGGATAGCGCAGGAACTTGCGGCGCGGCCAATAGAGGCCAGCGACATGGGCGACCGGCACGACCGGAACGCCAAGCTGCGAATAGATTTCGACGATGCCGTATTTGTAGGCCGGCTCGTCGCCCGGCGCCCGACGGGTGCCCTCGGGATAGATGATCAGCTGGCGCGGGTTGCGCGCCATTTCTTCCTTGGTCGCCGCAACCACCGCCTTCAAGGCCTTGGAGCGGCTGCCGCGATGCACCGGGATCATCCGCATCTTCAAGATGTACCAGCCGAAGAAGGGGATCCAGGTCAGCTCGCGCTTGAGGATGTAGAGCGGGTCCTGGAGGAAGGGGAAGAAGGCGATGGCGTCCCAGAACGACTGGTGCTTGGGCGCCAGGATGAAGGAGCCCTCGGGCAGGTTTTCCTGCCCGGTGATGTCGTTTTTGGTGCCGGCGATCTTGTCATAGAGCCACATCGAGGTGCGCGACCAGAATTTCGGCACGAACCAGGCGCGGTGGCGGGGCGACAGGAAATAGTACGGGGTCCAGAGGATCATCTGGACGATCAGATTGACGTAGAAGACGAAATTGAACGCCAGCGATCTGACATAGAGCATGGGGGAGGTCCGGTGAGGAAGTGTGCGTTGGTTACACCAAGCGCGGAGAAAAAGGAAACGGTGCGATACTGCCCGTCCTACCAGGTCGCCTGCGCCAGGCGTTCCCTCAGGCGGGGGGCGGCGAAGTCGAGGAAGGCGCGCAGTTTCACCGGCAGCCGGCCCTGGCCCGCATGCACCAGGTTTACCGGCCAAGGCTCGGGTTCGAAATCCCTGAGCACGGGGCGCAGTGTTCCCGAGCGTGCGGCGGCGACAATCTGGTAGGAAAGCACCCGTGTCACTCCGACACCGGCGATCGCCGCATCAATCGCCGCCTCGGCGGTGTTGACCCGGAGCCTTGATCGGACCGGCACGACAAAATCAGCCTTGTCCACGGTGAAGGTCCAGGTGGCGAGCGAGCCAAGGCCCTCGAAGGTAATGCAGCTGTGCGCCTCGAGATCTCCTGGAATTTCTGGAATGCCGCGTCCGGCCAGATAGGCAGGGCTCGCGCAGACAACATGACCGATCGAACCGACCCTGATGGCGACCATGCGCGAATCCGGCAGCCTGCCGATACGGACGGCGAGGTCGATATGATCCTCGGCCAACTGGCTTATCCTGTCGCCGAGCGTCAGGCGGATATCCACCAGGGGATAGGCGGCGAGGAAGTCGGTGACGACCGGCAGCACGTGAAGACGGCCGAAGACGATCGGCGCGGTGATGATCAATTCCCCTGTCGGGGCGCTGTATTCGCCGCCGGCGGTGCGTTCGGCGTCGCCGACCTGGTCGAGGATGCGGCGGCAGGCAGCGAGATAGGCATGGCCGGCGTCGGTCAGTGTCAGCCGCCGCGTCGAGCGGTTCAACAGGCGTGTCTTCAGGTACCGCTCCAGTTCGGAGACCTTGCGGCTGACTGTTGCCAACGGAACGTCCGAATGGCGCGCGGCGGCGGAAAGGCTGCCGCCCTCCGCCGCCGCGACGAAAAGGGACATGGCTTCGAGACGATCCATCATTTCTTCCAGAAAATGGAAGGGTTGGTTGCAAATATGGCATCTACATCCGCAACATGGAAGGCTGCATATAACGGGGGCACACCTCAACCAGGAAATCTCTATGCCCCGCATCGCTACGCCTTCGTCCATCGCTGCCGCTCCCGCCGCCGCGCAGCCCATGCTGCAAGTGGTGGAAAAACAGCTTGGTGTCGTGCCGAACCTGTTTCGGATGGTCGCCAACAGTCCGGCGGCGCTGGAAGGCTATCTCGGCATGATGGGCGCGCTGGCCAGGGGCCGGCTTCCGGCGCCGACGCGCGAGCGCATCGCGCTGGCGATCGCCGAGATCAATGGCTGCAACTACTGCCTGTGCGCGCACACCTATCTCGGCAAGACGCTCGCAAGCCTCGACGATGCCGAGATGATGGCCAATCGCCATGGCGGCTCCATGGATCCCAAGGCAGCCGCGGCGGTGGGTTTTGCCGCCCGGGTTGCGCAAAGCCGCGGACATGTCGCCCAGGAGGATATCGCCGCTGTCAGGCTCGCGGGCTATGACGACGGAGAGATCATCGAGATTGTCCAGCATGTCGCCCTGAACGTCTGGACCAACTATATCAATGAGGTTGCCCAGACCGAGATCGATTTTCCGGTTGTTTCCGCCCGCAATGCTGCCTGAATCCGGATAGGAGCGGCGATGCCCGCCGGTCCCCACCTCATGCCGCAGAGGAAATCCCATGTCTGAGAGCCGCCCGCCGCTTCCGCCCTTCACCGCCGAGACGTCAGCCCAGAAAGCGCGCATGGCCGAGGATGCCTGGAACTCGCGCGATCCGGCGCGGGTGGCGCTCGCCTATACGGCGGACAGCCGTTGGCGCAACCGCGCCGAGTTCCTGCAAGGCCGCGATGCCATCCAGGCGTTCCTGACGCGCAAATGGAGCCGCGAACTCGACTACCGGCTGATCAAGGAGGTCTGGGCCTTCCACGGCAACCGCATCGCCGTGCGCTTCGCCTATGAATGGCGCGACGACAGCGGCTCATGGTTCCGCAGCTACGGTAACGAGAACTGGGAATTCGACGACCACGGGCTGATGCGGCTGCGCATCGCCAGCATCAACGACCTGCCGATCGCCGAGGCCGAGCGCAAATATCACTGGCCGCTCGGCCGGCGGCCGGACGACCATCCGACGCTGTCGGAGCTCGGTCTTTAGAAGCATTCAGGCAAGGAGGTTTCGATGAACGCACACGCTTTTACCAGCGATGTCGCCTTCACGCCGACGGTCAAGGCGATCCAGGCGCGCAAGGGCTCGCGCCAGTCCTACGCCCGCGTCGAGGAGCGCGGCGGCTGGCAGTCGGCGATCACACCGGACCTCGCCGCATTCATCGAAATGCAGACCAGCATCTTCCTGTCGACGGCCAATGGCGATGGCCAGCCCTACATCCAGCACCGCGGCGGCCCTGCCGGCTTTCTCAAGGTGCTCGACGAGAAGACAATCGGCTTCGCGGATTTTTCCGGCAACAGACAATTCATCACGCAGGGCAATCTGGCCGACAATCCGAGGGCCTTCCTGTTCCTGATCGACTACATGATGCGCCAGCGCATCAAGATCTGGGGTACGGCGCGCGTTGTCGAGGACGATGCCGAGTTGACGACGAGGCTGATGCCGCCGGACTACAAGGCGCGTCCCGAGCAGATCATCCTGTTCACCGTCTCGGCATGGGATGCCAATTGCCCGCAACATATACCGCAGCGCTTCGAGGCGGCTGATGTGGCAGCCGCGCTTGGCGAGCGCGACCGGCGCATCCAAGACCTTGAACAAGAGATCGCGCGCCTCAAGGGCGTTTCAGGGGCTGTCGCCAAGCAATGACGCGGCTCAGCCGCCGGCGGCGGTCTCGGCCAGGGCGATTCCCTCAGGCGTCGGCTTCACCGGGATAAACCCGCGAGCCAGCGCCAGCAGGTACTTGGTGTATTCGGTGAACAGCACGCGCACCGCGCGCGGCTTGGTCAGCCAACTGCCATTATCCAGGTTGGAATTGACCACCGGGTAGGGTTCGAGCTTGGCGCCATGCAGCAGCCGGCCCATCTCCAAAAGGCTGCGCGGCATGTGATAATTGTTGGTGACCAGGATCACCGTGCCATAGGCATGGTTTTCCACCCATTTGGCGCTTTCCTCGGCATTGCCGATCGTGTCGAGCGCGGCGCGATCGATGTCGACACAGCAGGAAAACAGTTTCTTGTCGCCGCCGGTGGCCGCCTGAAGCTGGCGCCGGCTGGCCGAGGGGTGCACGCCGCTGATCAAGAGCCGCTCGCCCTTGCCGGATGCGAGCAGCTCCATCGCGGCGTCGAGGCGCGACTGGCCGCCGGTCAGCACAATGATGGCGTCGGCCTTGGCCGGGTTGGCGGGCGTGGTCAGATGACTGACCTTGCTGGCGAACCAGCCAAAGCCGCCAGCGAACACTGTTGCAAGCACAAGCAGGGAGAGAGCGGAGAGGCGCAGGGCGGTCCTTAGATGGCTAACCTTGCCATGGCCGCGCCAACGGTCAACCACCACTGGCAACTGTCCAGCCGTCCCGGTCGAATCCCGCACGTCCATGGTCATATAGTTAATCCTCAAATGCGGCCTTTGATAGGTAAAAGACGCACTTTGCGTTACGCGAATTCTTTCTCCGTGATCGCCCTGTTTCCGTCCAAGCCAAGACGAGGTCCTTTCATGCATCGGGTTGGCGAACGTCGATGTCGCTGAGATAGGCAACGACGGTGACGTGCGAGGTTGCCGCCGTCAGCGCGCCAATCACCAGCACCATCAGGACGACACCTGCGTAACCCGCCGAGCCGATGGCGAAGTTGCCGAACAAAGCGGTCGCCTGATCGGCCTGCGGCGTTGCCATGTTGCGTGACGACCACCAGGAGAACACGATGAAGACGAGCACCGCCGCCGCTCCGCCGGCGGCCGCGCCCTTCATGCCGGTGACCAGAAAATGCCGGCGGAATTCGCGTGCGATGAAGCGCGCCTCGGCGCCGACGAAATGCAGCACCTCGATGATGTGGCCGTTGCCGTCCATGGCCCCACGGGTCGCGAACACCACGGTCAGCACCGTCGCCGACAGCATCAGGGCCAGAACGGCGACGCCTATGGTCACCGTGGTGCGGGCCATGGCCACCAGCCGGTCGACCCAGGTGCGGTGGTCGTCGAGCGATGCACTCGGCAGTTTCAGCGTGATCGCGGCGCGCATGGCGGCGAAGTCAGGCGGGCTGCTCTCGTCGATGGTGACGATGATCAGGCGCGGCACGGGCAGGTCGTCGATGTTGAGGCCCGAACCCAGCCAGGGCTCCAGCAGCCTTGCGGTCGCTTCGCGGTCGATGATCCGGGTCGACTTCACGCCAGGGAATTCGCCGGCGATCCGCGAGGCCTGGGTAAGCGCCGCCTCCATGTCGAGGCCGTCGGCCGGCTTGATCTGGATCGTCGCCTCGCGCGAGATCTGGTTTTCCCAAACCGAGGCTGTGTCGCGCACCAGGGTCACCGCGCCGAAAGTCAGGCAGGACAGGAAAGTCATGATGGCGATGACCAGCACCAGCGCGCGGCCGGCAATGTTCTGCGCCGGCACGATCGGCGCCATCTTGCGTTGTGCGCGCGGCCTCGCCTCCACCGCCTCGGCATCCTGCTCCTCGAAATGGTCGGCCGATAGCTCGGTCTCAGTCATAGATATCAAGCCTTCCGCCGGCCAGGATCATGCGGCGCGCGTCAACCTGCTCCATCAGGCCAAGGTCGTGCGTGGCGATCACGACGGCGGTGCCAAGCCGGTTGAGCTCGATGAACAGCCGCAGCAGCCGCCGCGCCAGCGGCGGATCGACATTGCCGGTCGGCTCGTCAGCGAGCAGGATCTCCGGTTGCTCGATCAGGGCGCGCGCGATCGCGGCGCGCTGCTTCTCGCCTCCGGACAGGACCGGCGGCAGCACATGCATGCGCTCGCCCAGCCCCACCCATTTCAACAACTCGGTGACATCGGTGCGGTAGCTCGCTTCCTCGCGCCCGCGCACGCGCAGCGGCAGCGCGACATTCTCATAGGTGGTCATGTGGTCGAGCAGGCGAAAGTCCTGGAACACCACGCCGATGCGGCGGCGCAGATGCGGCAGTTCGGTGCGCGAGATGCGCGAGCGGTCCTTGCCGAAGATGGTGATCAGTCCACGCGTCGGTTTCAGCGACATGAACAAAAGGCGCAGCAATGTCGTCTTGCCGGCACCCGAAGGCCCGCTCAAGAACTGGAAGGAGCGCTCCGGTATGTGCAGGGAGATGTCGCGGAGGATTTCCGGACCCATGCCATAGCGGAGGCCGACATTTTCGAAGCGAATCAATTTCGACGACCTGAATTTCCTGGCCGCGGCGAACCGGCCTGTTTTGTGAAAAGACCATCGGCCGGCATGGTTAACCGGCGGTTAATTCCTGGCTCGTTTAGGCTCTTCAAGAGGGCTCCGGTGGGGAAGCGTTAACCATTTGTGTTTACGCAAAAGAAACGAAAAGCGAACACGCGCAATACTGGGGCCATGATGGCTGACGAACGAACCGCGCGCCCGGTTTCCGGCGAAATCATGACCGATCCCGCGGCAATTGCCGCGGTTGACCGGATCTTGCGCGCCCCGGCGGCTGATATCATCGATGCGGATTATATGGTGTTGCCGCGGCCGGCCCCACCAGTCGGAAATGTGACGCCGCTGCCGCGTGCGATTGTCCCCCCGGCCATCGAAGGCATGGACATGCTGCGCAAGCCGGAAATGCCAGCGGAACGGCCGCCGGCCTCGCGCGGCGGTCCGATCTTCTGGATCGCCGGCATCGGCGCCGCCCTTGCCGCCTTCTGGGTCTCGGGCGGCCATGCGCTGGTGCGCCAGGCACCGTTCCTGCCCGGCGCGCGAGCGTCGGCGCTGACCATTTCAGGCGTGACGTCACGCATCGATGCCTCCGGCGCCAATCCGGTGCTGTTCGTCGACGGCGAGGCCGCCAATGACGGGACGAGGCCCGCGACAATGCCGCCACTCGAAATCCGGGTGACGGGCAATGACGGCCGCACAACCCGCTATACGCTGGGGACATCTGGCCATTCGCTGGCATCGGGCGAAAGATTCGGCTTTGCCAGCCGGCTCGACGTGCCTAAGAACGGGGTAAGGACCGTTTTGGTCACCTTCGCCGAATAGCGTGTGTCGATATTCAGGTGAAGCCGGCCTGCAAACGGTGGTTCCCTGCGCTTCCGGTGCTCACGTACGCTCCGCTCCGGTTCTCGGAAACCACTGCTTTCGGCTCGGTCTGACCTGACTCTCAACACACGCTCGGTGTGAAGGCGTTTCGGAAAAAAACTGGAGGGGGCGAGAAATGCCAAACGTGCGCGGCAAGGACATCGAAGTGCTGTTTTCGGCATCGGCGATCGCGCGGCGCAATCTCGAACTCGCCAAGGAGATTGCCGGGCACGACTATCACGATCTCCTGGTGATTTCGGTGCTGAAAGGCTCGTTCATCTTCGCCGCCGACCTGATCCGCGCCATGCATGATGTCGGCCTGTCGCCGGAAGTCGAGTTCATCTTCATCTCCAGTTATGGCGCCGGCACAACCAGCGGCGAGGTGAGGGTGCTGCGCGACATCGACAACGAGGTCGCCGGCCGCGACGTGCTGTTGATCGACGACATTCTGGAATCGGGCAAGACGCTGAGCTTCACGCGCGACCTGATGCTGTCGCGCGGCGCGAAAAGCTGTTCCATCGCCGTGCTGCTCGACAAGCGCATGCGCCGCCAGACCGCGCTGAATGCCGATTATGTCGGCTTCGACTGCCCCGATTATTTCGTCGTCGGCTATGGCATGGATGTGGCGCATGCTTTCCGTGAATTGCCGTTCGTGGGTGTGGTGAAAGGCGATGTGTAAGGCGAGTGCCTCGCACCGGTGAATCCTGAAAAAGGCCTTAACGGTGTCAGGAAAATTAGTCTGGGCGAGCGCCTGGGTTTTCAGGAAAAGTCAACGTTTCGCCACCAAATATGCCGGCCATGGCAAAGCTTTTGATCGTCGAGGACGATGAGTCCGTCCGCACCCTCGCAGCCCGCGCGCTCGAACGCGCCGGCCACGCAATCGATATCGCCGCCGATGGCGCGCAGGGGCTTTCGCTGATCCGCGCCGCAAAAGGCGGGTACGATCTCGTCGTCTCCGACATACGCATGCCGGAGATGGACGGCATCGAGATGGCGGTTGCGGCAGCCGCGCTTTTTCCCGCGATGAAGATCATGCTGATGACCGGCTATGCCGACCAGCGCGAGCGCGCCGATGAATTGAACGGCATCATCCTCGATGTTGTGCAAAAGCCCTTCACGCTCGCCGAGATTCGCTCTCGCGTCGAACGGGCGCTGATCTGCTTCGCCTGATCAGGCTGGATCCCTGGCGACAAGCGCCGGTGCCGGGCTGGCGCGGCGCTCGGTGTTGAATGCCAGCAGACCGGCGCCGATGATGAGCGCCGCGCCGATCACCGTCGCTGACCTGGGCACCTCGGCGAAGAACAGGAAACCCCACAGCGGCGACCACAGGATGCCGGTATATTCGAAGGTGGCGACGCGGTTGGCCTGCGCCAGCCGGTAGCCTTGCGAGAGCAGGATCATGCCGGCCGAGGCGACGAAACCGCAGGCGGCCATCTTGAGAAAATCCGGCAGCGTCGGCGCGATCCATGGTCGCACCAGGAATTCGAGGCTCGGGTGGACGGCGTGGGTTATGCCCGCAATGTGGAACGTGCCGGCGACGACGGCCGCGCCGACGAGATAGGCGCCGTTCTGGTAGAAGGCCATGACAGTGGACGATTCGGTATCGCCGATCTTGCGAGCCATCAGCTGCGAGAAGGCGTAGAGCACGGCCGAGCCCAGCGACAGCAAGGCCGCCCAGTCGAACAGCCCGGCGCCGGGGCGCAGCATCACCAGCACGCCAAGCATCCCGATCAGCACGGTCGACAGCGTCTGCCAGGAAACGCGCTCGCCGAGATAGGGGCCGGCCATCGCCATGATGCAGAGCGGCGCCATGAAATAGAGCGCCACGGCGTCGGCCAGCGGGAGGGCGGCGATGGCCAGGTAATAGACCGTGTAGGAGGTGAACTGGATGAAGGCGCGTATCGTCAGCAGGCCGAACCGTTTCGACAGGATTGCCCGCAGCCCGACATCGGCGTGAACCAGAACGATCAGAATCGGCAAGGCTACGATCGAGCGGATCGCCATCACCTCGGTCACAGGGTAGCCGCTCGACACGGCTTTGACGAGCGGATCCTGCAGCGAGAAGACCAGCACGCCCAGGCACAGGCTCAGGATGCCGCGCACCATCCTATTCTGCATCCGTTCAGGCTCCCGCGCATCCGATCCGGCGACGCTCACCAGATCAAAAAGAACCCGCCACCGTTTTCGGGTAGCGGGCACGAGTGAGGACTCTTGATTGGTCCGCAGCCGATTTCGCGACTGCATATCCAATGGGTGAGGCGATTATCGTTCGGCGTTTGACATGTTGCAAACGAATTGGAATGATGCCAGTGATCAAATCTACTTATGATGGATGCCATGCGGCCAACCCTTGATAGTGATCTCCTGCGTACCTTTGTCGCCATCGCCGAGGCCGGCAATTTCACGAGGGCCGCCGAGCAGGCCGGCCGCACGCAATCGGCCGTGTCGATGCAGATGAAGAAGCTCGAAGAGCTGGTCGGCGACAGCCTGTTCGAGCGAGGTTCACGCGGCGTCGCGCTGACGCGGCGTGGCGGCGAACTCATCGTCAATGCCCGCCGTATCGTTTCGCTGCTCGATGAAACGGCGGCGTCGATGGCGGCGGCGCCGCTCGGTGGGCCGGTTCGCATCGGCATTCCGGAGGAATATGGCCACGCCATCCTGTCGCGCGCGCTCGGCGCATTTTCGAAGCGCCACACCAAGGTCGAGGTCACCGTACGCTACGCGCATTCGGAGGCGCAGATCGCGGCGCTCGCCGCCGGCGAGCTGGATTTATGCGTGGTGTTCGAATGGCAGGATCCTTCCGGCGGCGAAGTGCTGATGCATGATCCGACGGTCTGGGTGACGTCGAACCTGCATCACATGCATGAGGAGCGCCCGGTGCCGATCGCGCTCTATAACCGCGCCGGCTGGTGTAAGGACTTCGCCATCAAATCGCTGGAGCAGCGCGGCCTTGCCTACCGCGTCGCCTATACAAGCGATACCAATGGCGGCCTGAAGCTTGCCGTCACCTCAGGGTTGGCGATCGCGCCGATCTCACGCAGCAACATTCCGGCGGACTGCCGAGAGCTGACGTCCGCGGACGGGTTCGGCGACATCGATTCCTCCAATGTGGTGATGCATCGCAACCCGAATGCGTCAGGCGAAGCAATCGACGGCATGCAGGAGGCAATTCGCGAGGCGTTCGTCAACAGGTAGACGGCTCCATGGAAATGAAGCTGGTCCCTCTCGCCGCTTCCTATTTCAGCTCCAGCAGCCGTTCCAGATAGCTGCGCTCGATGTCGGGGCTGAGCGCATTGCCGAGCCGCTTGCGGATCGCTTCCAGGATCTGGCGCGCGCGCTGGACGTCGATCTCGTCGGGCACTTTCACCGAATCGCCAAAATCGGGACCCTGGCTGGCGCGCGGCCGGCCGAGCGGGTCACGGTCGGCATCCTGCTGGCGGCCGCCTTCCTGGCTGCCGCCCTGGTCGCCCTGCATGGCCTGCATCTGTTTCATCATGTCCTTGGCGCCTTTGCGCAGCGCCTCGAGCGCCCGGCCCTGGTGGCCGACGGCCTCGTCGCCTTGGCCCTCGCCAAGCGCCTGCTCGGCGCTGCCCATGGACTTGCCGGCCTCGCCAAATCCTTCATTGGGCTCCATGCCCATGCCCTCGAGGCCTTTCTTCAGCTGCTCCAGATCGCTCTTCAGCTGGCCCTGGCCCTCCTGCAGCTGCTTCAGCGCATCGGCGAATTCCTGCGGCGTCATCGGCTTTGGCTCGCCATTCTCGCCGGGCTTGCCGTTTTCGTCAGATTGACCTTGCTCATCGGTCTGGCCAAGCTGCTCGTCGCGGTTGCGGCCGCGCTGGCGCTCGCCGCGCTGCATCTGATCCATGCGGAAGGTGTCGTTCATCATCTCCTGCTGCCGCCGCAGGATCTCGCCAAGCTTGTCCATCTGCTGACGCATCTGGCTGTCCTGCTCGCCCCCCTGCTGCTGGCGACCGGCCTGGAGGTTGTTCATCATGTCCTGCAACTGAGACAGCAATTGCTGGGCCTTGTCGCGATCGCCCGACTTCGCCAGATTTTCGATCTGGTCCATCATGCGGTCGATGTCGCTCTGGCGCAGCTCCTGGCCGTTCTGCTGCATCTGCGGCGCGTTCGGGTTCTGCTTGGCGCGTTCGGCGAATTCCTGCAGGAACTGGTTCATCGCCTCGCGCAGTTCCTTCATCGCCTTCTCGATCTCGGCATCGCTGGCGCCATTCTTGATGGCGTCCTGCAGTGCCTGCTGGGCTTGGCGCAGCCGCTTTTCGGCCGCCGAGAGATTGCCCTCCTCGATGCCAAGCGCGATCTCCCAGAGGTAGGCAACCTCGCTGCGCAATTGGTCGTCGTTCACCGCCAGCTTCAGCCGGCTCATCGCGCTCATGATGGCGAGGTAGTGGGACATGGTATCAAACGTGTCTTCGGGCCGCAGCGTGATGGCCTCCATCAGGTCGAGCACGCGCGGCTTGGCATTGGCGTCGAGCGCAAGCAGGCGGCGCTGTTCGATCACCGCGCGTGCCAGCGGGTTGGTGAACGGCCGCTCGGGCATCGCGAGCGTCTTGGTTTCGCTTGAGGCGGTGTGGCCGGCGTCGTCGGTGGCGACCAGCGTCAGCTTGATGCTGCTGCCGGCCCAGACATGCTCGGTCAGGTCTTTCGTGGTCTTGGCGGCATTCAACTTGCCGCCGCGGCGCGGCAGTGTCAGCAGCATTTCGGGCGGACCATAGAGCGGATGCGCACCCGGCGGCTGCGGGTCGGCCAGCGCGAAGACCGCCTTGGCGGTGGCGGCGCCGTAATCGTCATCGATCTGATAGTTGAGCTCGAAGGCGCCGTTGGCGGCGCGCTTGGGCTCGCCGACGAAGCGGATCTGCGGCGGCTTGTCCGGGATGACGGCGAAAGCCCAGCGGCCAAGCTGATCCTCCCCCGATTTCAGCGTCAGCGTCCCGTCGCCGGTCAGCTTGCTGGCGAACTGGCGCACCTTCGAAGGCGAGGCGGACGACACCGCCGGGCTTGCTGCCGGCTTGGCGGCGGCTTGCGGGCTTGCGGGGTCGATGGCGCGCGCATTGCCGTCCTTGTCGGCATAGGCAAGCGTTTCCTCGCCCGAGCCTCCGGTAACGCGCAGGGAGACGTCGCTTCCCTCGGGGACATGAAAAGTCGGCGTCGCCTGGTTGGCGTCGGCAGTCAGGAAGATCGGCGGCTTGCCGGTATAGGCCGGCGGCGTCACCCATGCGTCGATGCGCGGCGGTACGGCGTCGAGCGTGCCATGTGCGCTGAACCCATCTGTCAGCCGGCCGCCGGTCGGCCCGAAGGAGAAGGCAAAGGCAGTGACCAGCAGGAGCGCCGCCACGGCGCGCAATCCCCACGGGTCGCGCTCCGGCACGCGCGTGCGCGGCAGATCGGCGCCGAGATTGTCGAGCTTTCCAGCCATTCGCTTCTGGTGCTCGCGCCAGAGCGCCTGCGAGAAACTGCTTTCCTGGCCGCTGGGCCGGTCGCTCTGCACCTGCACCGGGCTGTGCAGCAGTCTGTTGGCGGCTTCGATGCGGCGATCGATCTCGGCCGCGCCAGGTATGCGGAAAAAGCGCAGCGGATAAAGCGCCGCCAGACCTGCCAGGCAAAACATGGCGATAAGGCCGATGCGCACCACGTCCGGCAGCCGGGGAAAAATACCGAACCAGGAGACGCTGAGAAACAGGCCGACGACGATAATGAGCGGAAGCAGCAGCGGCCAGCCACGCTCGATCGCCATCGAGACCCGCGTCGCCAGCCGGCTCAAGGCCAGGCGTCCGGCCAGGCCGCGACTGCTGCTGAAGGTGGGTCGTTCGGTCATCGGCCCTTCCTGGAGCCCTGTTCCGTCCTGAAGGACCGCAATGGGCTCTATCTCTTTGGGCATGATCTGTTCCGAAACTTGGATTCTATTTTTCGGGATCATGCGGCGAGGCGGACGGGATAGCCCAAGCCTCACGACTCGAAGAATACCAGTAAACACGGCAAAGGCGAGGCAGTTTGAGAAAACGTGAAGCCTGCCGAAATGGTTGCAATCAGAAATTGGCGGGGTTTGCGTTGGCCCCACAGACCAGCACGGCGACCCGTTCGCCCGGTGTCGGCGCGTAGCGGCCGGACAGGATCGCGGCAAAGGCGGCGGCACCACCCGGCTCCGAGATGATGCGCACGCGGTTCCAGAGCGCCTTCTGGGCGGCGATGATGTCGTCGTCGCTGACCAGGATGGAGCGTTCGACGAAGGCTTCGGCGATCGGGAACATCATCTCGCCGACCCGCTTCGGCGCCAGCGAATCGGCGGCGATGCCTTCCGCCGGCGCGTCCACCGGATGGCCGGCCTCGAAGGCGCGATGAAGCGTCGGCGCACCCTCGGGCTCTACGGCGACGATGCGGATGCGGCCGGCATACCAGGCGGCGATGCCGCCGATCAGGCCGCCACCACCGACGGCGACCAGCAGCGTGTCGATCTCAGGCAGATCGCGTTCGATTTCGAGCCCGAGAGTGCCTTGGCCGACCAGCGTCTCCTCCTGGTTGAAGGCGTGGATCTGCAAGGCGCCGGTTTCCTCGGCGAACCGTTCGCTGGCGGCCAGCGCTTCGGCATAGCGGGCGCCGCCGACAACGAGGTCGGCGCCATAGGCCCGGATGCGGTCCAGCTTGGCCTGCGGGCTCACTTCGGGAACGAAGATGGTTGCTCTGTGGCCAAGCCGCATGGCGGCGTAGGCGACGGCAGCGCCATGATTGCCGCCCGATGCGGCAACGACGCCGGCCTCGGGAACCGGCCGCTCCAGGAGGTTGGTGAAGGCGCCGCGGGCTTTGAACGAGCCGGAATGCTGCAGGCATTCGAGCTTGAGGTCGATCGCCAATGGCCCCCGATCGAAGTCGGCCATGTCGACGCGCAGAACCGGTGTGTGCCTGATATAGGGGCGGATGCGCGGTTCCATCGCGGCGATGCGTCCGCGTGTGACGACGTTGCCCTGCGACATCAAAATCTCCTTGGGATTGACAGCAATTAGTAACTTGGCAAAATGGCTAAATGCAAGAGGTTGATGTCTTCAAGGCGATCGCCAACGAGCGCAGACTGCAGATTCTCGACTGGCTCAAGAATCCACGTGCGCATTTCCGGGCACAGGCGGATGGCGATCTGGTCGAGGACGGCGTCTGCGCGCTGCTGATCGCCGAGAAGCTCGGCATCACTCAGGCGACGCTTTCCGAGCATATGCGCGTGCTCGTCCAGGCCGGCCTGCTCAGAACCAAGCGCATCAGGCAATGGACCTTCTACCGCCGCGACGAGGACAGGATCGCCGACGCAAGGGCACTCATCCAGAACCGGTTATAGCGCAGAACCGGTTATAGCGTCGCGGCAGGGCGGCTTACGCAAGCCAGTCCGGCACCGAATCCAGCCCGATCAGCTCGTCATAGGTCAGGCGCGGACGCACGACATGGAAACGGTCGCCGTCGACCAGCACCTCCGGCACCAGCAGGCGGGTGTTGTAGGTGCCGGCCTGGACCGCGCCATAAGCGCCGGCGGTGGAAACGGCGACGAGATCGCCCGCCATCAGCCGGGGCAGGTCGCGGTCGAGGCCGAGATAATCGCCGGTCTCGCAGACCTGGCCGACCACGTCGACCACCATGCGCGGCGCGTCGGCCGGCGGCTGCACGACCGGCTTGATCTCGTGGAAGGCATCGTAGAGCGTCGGCCGGATCAGGTCATTCATGGCAGCGTCGACGACGAGGAAATTCTTGGCGTCGCCCTCCTTCACGAAAATCACTTCAGAGACCAGGATGCCGGCATTGCCAACGATCAGCCGGCCCGGCTCGAACATCACCTTCAGACCCAATTTGGTGACATGCTTGCGGACGATCTGGGCATAGGCGTCGGGCAAGGGGGGCGGGTTGTTGTCGACGCGGTAGGGAATGCCGAGACCGCCGCCGAGATCGACATGCTCGATGGCGTGGCCGTCGCCGCGCAGCGCTCCGACCAGGTCGACCAGCAGGGCGAAGGCGTCGTCGAAGGGCTGCAACTCGGTGATCTGGCTGCCGATATGGGTATCGATGCCGGTGACCTTAATGCCCGGAAGCGTTGCCGCGCGGGCATAGACCTGGCGCGCCCGCTGCCAGGGAATGCCGAACTTGTTTTCAGCCTTGCCGGTTGAGATTTTCTTGTGGGTCTTGGCGTCGACATCGGGATTGATGCGCAGCGAGATAGGCGCCACCTTGCCGAGCGCCACGGCACGTGCCGACAACAGTTCGAGTTCCGGCTCGGATTCGACGTTGAAGCAGAGAATGCCGGCTTGGAGCGCAAAGTCCATTTCGCGGGCGGTCTTGCCGACGCCCGAGAACAGGATCTTGCCGGCCGGGACTCCTGCGGCGAGAGCCCGGCGCAATTCGCCTTCCGAGACGACGTCGGCGCCGGCGCCGAGCTTGGCCAAGGTCCGCAGCACCGCCTGGTTGGAATTGGCCTTCATGGCGTAGCAGACCAGCGTATCGAGCCCGGCAAAGGCCTGGACGAAGACACGGTAGTGCCTAGTCAGGGTCGCCGTCGAATAGCAATAGAACGGCGTGCCGACCTGTGCGGCGATATCAGGGATCGCCACGTCCTCGGCATGCAGCACGCCATCGCGGTAGTCGAAATGGTTCACGAGAGTGGTTCCGGAAGTTGAGGCACGATGCGATCGGGTTTGGAAAGACCAATCCCGCCTTCATCGGAGCTAGATCAGCGGGTCGAGAATGAACTTCTTGTCCACGACCGGTTTTTCCGGTTCCGGCGGCACGGGCTGGTGGGCCTTCTCGGCATCCTTGCGTGCCTGGACAGCCGCCTCATAGGGCGTGTCCAGGCCCGCCTTGCGGCCGCAGGCGGTCACGGAGGCAAGCGCCGCAAGCAGCGTCAGCGTCACCAAAATCCTGCTTCCGGTCATCGATCCATCCGTCCGAAACTCTCTGTCCGCCGCTGCTTTTAGCCGAGTTCTCGGTGCATTGCACCCCGGATATTGCTGATCGCGATATCCGGCATTACGCCTTGGCGAGACGCTTTTTCCAATAGCGGATCTGCTTTCTCACTTCCGACGGTGCGGTGCCGCCGAAGCTGGTGCGGCTCTTGACCGAGTTCTGCACCGCCAGCACCGAGAATATGTCGGAAGTGATGCCTGGGTTGATCGACTGCAGATCCTCCAGCGAAAGCTTTTCCAGGCTGACCTTCCTGTGTTCGGCCAGCGCCACCGCGCGGCCGGTGACATGATGGGCCTCGCGGAACGGCAGGCCCAAAGTACGCACCAGCCAGTCGGCGAGGTCGGTGGCGGTGGCGTGGCCGGAGCCGGCGGCCTTCTTCATCGCGGCGGCATTGACCGTCATGTCCGCAACCATGCCGGTCATCGCGGCCAGCATCAGGTCGAGCGTCTCGGCCGCGTCGAACACCGATTCCTTGTCTTCCTGCATGTCCTTGCCGTAGGTCAAAGGCATGCCCTTCATCACCGTCAGCAGGCCGACCAGATGGCCGTTGACGCGGCCTGTCTTGCCGCGAACCAGTTCGGCCGCGTCGGGGTTCTTCTTCTGCGGCATGATCGAGGAGCCGGTGGAGAAGCTATCCGACAGCCTGATGAAGCCGAATTGCGGCGTCGACCAGATGATGATCTCCTCGGCCAGCCGCGACAGGTGAGTGGCGCAGATCGCCGCCATGGCAAGGAATTCCAGCGCGAAATCGCGGTCTGAGACGCTGTCCAGCGAATTGCGCATCGGCTCGCGAAAGCCGAGCGCGCTCGCGGTCTGGTGACGGTCGATCGGGAAGCTGGTGCCGGCAAGGGCGGCGGCACCGAGCGGGCTCTCGTCCATCCGTTCGATGGCGTCGCGCACGCGTGACAGGTCGCGCGAAAACATCTCGACATAGGCCATGCAATGATGGCCGAAAGTGACCGGCTGCGCCGCCTGCATGTGGGTGAAACCCGGCATGACGGTCGCCGCATGTTCCTCGGCTCGCGCCAGGAGGGCCATGATCAAGCCTTTCAACGCCTCGGCGACACGAAAGCATTCGTCCTTGACCCAGAGCCTCAGATCGACGGCCACCTGGTCGTTGCGCGAACGGGCGGTGTGCAGCCGGCCGGCCGCCGGACCGATGAGATCGGCAAGGCGGGCCTCTATGTTCATGTGGATGTCTTCCAGCCGCGTCGAAAACTCGAAGCTGCCGCCCTCGATCTCTTTCAGGATCGTGTTCAGACCGTGAGCGATTTTTTCTTGATCGGCCGCCGAAATAATGCCCGTTTGCGCCAGCATCTCGCTATGAGCGATCGAGCCTCTTATGTCCTGCGCGTAGAGTTTGCGGTCGAACGAGATCGACGCGTTGATCGCTTCCATGATCGCGGCCGGACCCGAGGCAAATCGTCCGCCCCACATCTGGTTGCTGGTCTTCTTGTCGCTCATGGCTATAACCCGTGCTTCGGAGCAGTTTGAGAATATGGCAGACGGAAACAGATTTTTCCCGGCCCGGCGCCTGATCCTCGCCGCCCTGGTGGCGGGAGCGCTGGCCGGCGCGGTCGCGGTATATGTCAGCGAGAGCCGGTCTGGCAACAACGCCGCGCCCCAAGCAGCCGCCGGCGACAGCAAGGACGATGTCGCCTGCGCCGCCAAGAGCGATCGCGCCAAGAAGGTCGCGGCCGCGGCCACCGGCGAGGTCGCGGCACTTTTGCCGGCCGATCCGCCGCAGTCGATGAGGAGCCTCGCCTTCCACGGTCCGGACGGCAAGCCGATGACGATCGCCGATCATGCCGGCAAGACCGTGCTGCTCAATCTCTGGGCCACATGGTGCGCGCCCTGCCGTGCCGAAATGCCGGCGCTCGATGCGCTGCAAAAGGAGAAAGGCAGCGACGCCTTTCAGGTCGTCGCCGTCAACGTCGATGCCGGCGACGACGTGAAACCGAAGAAGTTTCTCGCCGATACCGGTGTGCACACGCTCGGCTACTACCGCGATTCGACGATGACACTGTTCAACGACCTCAAGACGCGCGGTCTGGCGCTCGGCCTGCCCGTCACCATGCTGATCGATGGCGAAGGCTGCCTGATCGCCCACATGAACGGTCCAGCCGAATGGGCCGGCCCCGATGCAAAGCGGCTGGTCGAGACGGCGCTCGGGTCGTGAGCCAGAGCACCTCCAGGATAGTGTGTAACGGTTCTCCGTCCGGAATTGCGTAAAAACAAAGAGCTCTAGGCCGAGCGTACGCTCGGCTTGAGCAATACGAGGCTGCCATCCTGGCGGTCGGCGCCTCGCGCCCGAACACGCTTGCCGTGGCCGGTCAGGTCTCCGAACGCCTCGATCGGCGCCGGCTTGCCGAGATAATAGCCCTGGCCGATCTCGCAGGCCTCGGCGTCGAGGAACTTCAACTCGCCGAGCGTCTCGACGCCCTCCGCCAGCACCGGCAGACCCAGGCCGCGCCCCAGCCCGAGCACGGCGCGCACGATCGCCGCAACCTGGCCGTTGGTGTCGACGGACTTGATGAAGGAACCGTCGATCTTGATCTTGTCGAAAGGGAAGGCGCGAAGGTTGGAGAGGGAGGAATAGCCGGTTCCGAAATCATCCATGGCCACGCGCACGCCAAGCGCCTTGACCTGTCGCAAACTCGCCAGCGCGCGCGGCATGTCCTTCACCAGCGCCGTCTCGGTGATTTCGAGTTCCAGCCTGGCTGCCGCGAGACCGGACTTGAGCAAGGTCTCGTGCACCTTTCGGCTGAAGTTCGGATTGTGCAACTGCACCGCGGAGACGTTGACGGCCACCGTCAGTGGATTTTCCCAACTGGCGGCCTCCTGGCACGCTGCGGTCAGCACCCAATCTCCGATCTGGCCTATGGCGCCGCTGTCCTCCGCCAGCGGAATGAATATGGACGGCGGAACATCGCCGCGTTCGGGATGCCGCCAACGGATCAAGGCTTCGAAGCCGACCATTTTGCCGCTGCTGATCTCTTTCTGCGGCTGGTAGACGAGATAGAATTCGTCGCGCGCTACTGCCTGGCGCAGTTCGTGCTCCATGACGCGCTTGTCGCGAGCCTCGGCGCCCATCGACGCCTCGAAATAGCGATAGGTGTCCCTGCCTTCGGTCTTGGCGCGATAGAGCGCGGTATCCGCATGGCTGATGAGGCTGGCCTGGTCTTCCGCGTCCAGCGGATAGAGCGCGATGCCGATGCTCCCCGATACCAGCCCGCCACCCGCCGAGAGCCGGTTCTCCTCGCGCATCGCGGCGAGCACCGCGTCGGCGATCCGGCTCGCCGCCTGCGGGTCGGGCAGGTTGGGGGCGATGATGGCGAATTCGTCGCCGCCCAGGCGCGCCAGCATCTGTCCGTGGCGAAGAACGCCGGAGACACAGTTCGCCACCTTCTGAAGCATCGCGTCGCCGGCGCCATGCCCATAAAGATCGTTCACCTCCTTGAACCGGTCGAGGTCGAGCAGCAGAAGCGCAAGATGCCCGCCCCTCGCGCCCTTGCCGGCTTTTGCGTCTCGGCTCGTGGCGGCGATTTCGGTATCAAGCCGGCTGGAAAAGCTACGGCGGTTGGCGAGCCCCGTCAGCGGATCGAAATGAGCGAGGCGAAGGATTTCCTGTTCCGCCTTCTTGCGTTCGCGAATGTCGCGGACGGCGACGACATTGTGAGGCTTGCCGCAATAGTCGATGCTTCTGGCGATCAGTTCGACGGGAATTCTCATCCCGTCGCGATTGCTTAGTTCCGCCTCCCACGGCTGTCCCTGGAAGTTGATCAGGTCGGATGCGGTGCGCTCATCGAAGAGGTCGCCAAGTTCCCTTCCGTTCAGTGTCGTGGCGACCATGCCGGTCAGCCTGGCCATGCTGTCGTTGACACTGACGATGCGATTGCCATCGCAGACGATCAGGCCTTCCACCGCGGCGTTGGCTAAGCCGTGCATGCGGTCGACCTCAAGCTTTTGGCGGCGGAAGCGAAGGTCGATCCACAGCGCGGTGGCCGAAAGCACCAGGATCACCAGAGTGGCCGCAGCGGCGGCGAAGGCCTGCGAGGTCGGTGCGACGGTGTGTTGGGATATGGCGATTGAGGAATCCGGGAAGATCGAGACGGCAGCCATGGCGATGAAGTGCAGGCCGCAGATTGCCAGCGTCAGCAAGACCGCACCGGCAAGCGTCGCAGGCAGCGACGAGCCGCGCAGGACGACGCGCAAAGCCAGCGCCGCGAGCGTCACGCCGGCCAGCAAGGAGACGGCGACGAGGAGCAGGTTCCATTCGATCCGGCCCTCGACCTCGAATGCCGCCATGCCGATGTAGTGCATGGCGGCAATACCGCCGCCCAGAACGGCGCCGCCGACCAGATGGTAATCAAGCTCGTCGCGCAAGGTGGCGACCCACATGCCGGCCGCCGTAACCGCCACCGCGCCAGCGAGCGAGAGTACTGAAAGTCCGGGATCATAGGCGTTGGGGATTCCCGGCGTGAAGGCAAGCATGGCGATGAAGTGCGTTGCCCAGATGCCGAAACCGGTCGAGGTGGAGGCGATCGTCAGCCAGGCAAGCCGATTTCGATCCGTCGAGCGACCTATGTGATGAAGAAGATTGACGGCTGAAAAACAGGAAATTCCACAAATCAGCGCTGCCAGTGCAACCAACCTCAGATCGTGCTGGTTCACGATGCAGTTATAGACCGTCAGCATCTTATTCCCCCTGGCCCGCAGGAAATAAAGAAAGAAATATGACTGATTAATGCTTGGCTGTTGAAGGATCGATAAAGCCGCCTGCAACCATAGCGTGCTTTTGCGGCGCAAGCTGACCGCAAGAGCACAGGCCAGGTCAGCCGCATCGATTGAAGACGACGGTTATTTCAGGCGGACGGTCACTGTCAGGGCGTCATGATCCGAGCTTGGGCTGCCATCCGGCAACACCGCCGGAAGAACCGCCGGCGCGCTGGCCGCGAGGCCGCGCGTGAAGAACCAGTCGATTCGGCCAACCGGGGTGCCGGCGGGCCGACGCTGGGTGGGCAGGTCCAAATTGTTGGCGGCCTGCCAATCATAGCCGCGCTCGGCAAGGGCCGCGAACAGCGGCTCGTGACGCTCGGCATGGATCAGCCGGTCCGGTTCGGCCATGACCCGAGCCATCCACGCCCGTGGGTCGTCATGGCGCTCCTCGTGGCTTGCCGTCAGCGTGTTGAAATCGCCGCCGAGCAGTACCGGCGCTTGCGCATCATAGTTGTCGATTGCATCGAGGAGTTTGCGTGTCTGAGCGGCCCTGCCAGCCGGATCGGTTCGGTTTTCAAGGTGCACCGAGACGACCGTCATCCTGCGGTCGCCGATGCGCACCTGGCCGCCGATCGCCATGCGTCCGCCGATGCGCGGTTGGCCGCGCTCCGGCCGAAACCAGCCGCCGGCGGCGTCCAGGCGCACCAGGAAGGGTCGCAGCAGCGGCATGCCACTGGTCACGGCATTGCCGTGAAAGCCTTCCGCGTTGGAGGCTTCACCGGTTGCCATGCGCTCGGCCTCGTTGCCGCCAGCGAGTTCGACGAACTCGACACCATAGGCGAAGGCATGGCCGAGCCGGTCGGCAAGCACGCTGAGCGGATGGCCGTTGCCGGAACGTGCCATGCCCTTGTCCACCTCGGACAACAGCACGATTTCGGGGGCCTGCCCGGCAAGCGTTCGTGCAATGGCATCGACATGACGGAGCCGCTCGACGTTCCAGGCCACCACCTTCAAGGCCTCGCCGACGTTCGCGCGCGACGCCTTGCCGCCGATTTCGATCTGGCCAAGAGCCGGAATGGCGGCTGCATGCCGCAAATGGGTGGCGCTATCGCGCGGGCCTTCGCGCATCGCCTGCCTGTCGGTGATGGGCACGTGCGCCAGCTGCTTCACCAGCATTTCATCATCCCTTTTAGCCGGATAACAATGACGGCCTTTACGTCCTTGGAAGTCGCCCTAGCTACCTAAGGCGCCGGTGTGACGTTTTCATGCCGCTGTAGCCGCCGGAGGGGAGAAAAGACCAGCTGTGCACAGGCCCGGGAGGCCACAACAGAACTGTCACATACCTTCTCTAAGAGAGCGGGCAAGGACTTGCGCAAGACCCTTGTCAACAGTCATTCAAGAGGGAAGAAATCATGACGATCATCAAGCGGGGCTTTGCTGCCCTTGCCGCTGGCGTGCTCAGCTCCGCGCTGGCGATGCCTGCCTTCGCGGAACCGACAAAATTCGATTTCTGGTTTGGTCTTTCGGGCGATCTCGCCCGGGTCGTGGACACGCTGTGCAAGAATTTCAACGCCTCGCAGAAGGACTATGAAGTCGTCTGCACCAGCCAGGGCAATTACGACGCCACCTTGCAGAACACCATTGCCGCCTTCCGCGCCGGCAAGCAGCCCACCGTCGTTCAGGTCTATGACGTCGGCACCGCCACCATGATGCTGTCGGGTGCCTACAAGCCGGCCGACAAGCTCATGGAAGAAAACGGCTACAAGATCGACTACGCCGATTATTTCCCCGGCATCGCCCGCTATTACGCCACCTCGAAAGGCGAGATGCTGTCCTTCCCGTTCAACTCGTCTACGGCGTTGATGTACTGGAACAAGGACGCCTTCGCCAAGATCGGCAAGACCGAAGCGCCGAAGACCTGGGAAGACGTCGGCGCCGACCTCAAGGCAATGAAGGACGCCGGCTATGAATGCCCGATGGCGATCAACATCTCGGCCAATGAAAGCTGGCAGCTGATGGAGCAGTTCTCCGCCATTCACAACCAGCCGATCGCTACCAAGAACAATGGCTATGACGGCCTCGACGCCCGCCTCGAAGTCAACAAGACCAAGTTCGTGCAGTACGTCACCGACCTCAAGAAGTGGTATGATGCCGGCCTGATCAAGATCAAGTCGAAGGATCTCGGCCAGGATATGGTCCAGGCCTTTGCCACCGGCACCTGCCAGGTCATCCTGACCTCGGTCGGCGATCACGGCACGGTTGGCCGTACGCAGAAGGAAGGCATGAACTGGGACGTCGCCGAACTGCCCGTCTATGCCGGCACGGAGCGCAAGAACTCGCTCGTCGGCGGCGCATCGCTGTGGGTTCTCTCGGGCAAGTCGGATGCTGAATACAAGGGCGCGGCCGCGTTCCTCAACTTCATCCACGATCCGAAGACCGCCCTGTTCTGGTCGACCAACACCGGTTACATCCCGGTGACCAAGTCGGGCTTCGACTACATGAAGGGCCAGGGCTTTTACGACAAGGCGCCTTACAAGGGCCGCGAAGTCGCGATCGCCAGCCTGACCGCCTCCGAGCCGACCGAAATCACCCGCGGCATCCGCCTGGGCAATTTCACCCAGATCCGCGCCGAGTTCGGCACCCAGATGCAGGCGATCTTCGCCAACAAGGTCACCGTGCAGGAAGGTCTCGACACGCTGGTCAAGAACGGCGACGCCATCCTCGACCGCTTCCAGCAGACATATCCAGGCAAGACCCTGCCCTGATCCAGGGATTTCCCAGACCGCCCGCCGACCCATTTGAGCATGATCCCGAAGACCGGTTTCCAGTTTTCGGGATCATGCCTGGGTCGACGGGCGGACATTTCGTTATTAATCTCTCGCTTGCTTTAAGCTGACCACCCTGCGGCAACGGCGGACCGATGGAAAAACGCGTCACTTTCGGCAGTTGGACAATCGGCATTCTTTTCGCGGTGCCGCAGCTCCTGCTGATCTTCACCTTCTTCTACTGGCCTGCCGGCCAGGCCGTATACTGGTCGCTGACGCTGCAGCAGCCCTGGGGCGGCGGCAACATCTGGGTCGGTCTCGACAATTTCCGCTCGATCCTGGCCAACGCCGATTACTGGAACTCGATCACAGCCAGCCTTGTCTTTGCCGGCATCAGCACCGGGCTTGCGATGTTCGTCGCGCTCGTGCTCGCCGCGCTCACCGACCGCCAGCTAGCCGGCTCATGGCTGTATCGCGTGGTGCTGATCTGGCCCTATGGCATCGCCGCGCCCGCCCTGGCGCTGGCATTCCGCTTCATCCTGGCGCCGGAAGCCGGCTTCATGGCCGTCGTCAACCAGGTCTGGCCCGGCTTCTGGGATCCCGGCCTGGACGGCGCCGACGCCATGGCTTCGATCATCATCGCCTTTTCCTGGAAGTATGTCGGCTACAACTTCATCTTCTTCCTCGCCGCGTTCCAGGCGATCCCGCGTTCCCTGATCGAAGCCGCCGCGATGGACGGCTCTGGTGTCATGAGGCGCTTCTGGGACATCCAGTTTCCGCTGATCACCCCGACCATCTTCTTCCTGCTTGTCATCAACATCACGGAAAGCTTCCAGGATTCCTTCGGCATCGTCGACATCATGACGTCCGGTGGGCCGGCGAATGCCACCAATCTGATGGTCTACAAGATCTACTCCGACGGCTTCAAAGGCCTCGATTACTCCGGCGCCGCCGCGCAGAGCATCATCCTGATGCTGCTCATCATCGTGCTGACCATTTTCCAGTTCCGCTTCATCGAGCGGCGCGTCCACTACAGGTGAGACTGATATGGTCGAGCGCACCCCGTTCCTCAATTTTTTCACGCACCTGATCTTGTTCGTCGGCTTCGTTTTCTGCGTGGCGCCGTTCGCCATCGTGGCGATCGCGGCTTCGCATAATCTCAGGGATGTCAACGACGTGCCGATGTCGCTGCTGCCGGGCAGCGATTTCTGGATCAACATCAAGACCGCCTGGGTGACGGCCGACCTTGGTCCCAAGCTGCTGAACAGCTTCATCGTTGCGACCGGCGTTGCCGCAGGCAAAGTGATCGTCTCGGCGCTGACCGCCTTCGCGATCGTCTATTTCCGATTTCCCGGCCGCACGCTGATCTTCTGGCTGATCTTCATCACTCTGATGCTGCCGCTTGAAGTGCGCATCGTGCCGACCTACGCAGTGGTCGCCAACGTGCTCGAGCCGTATCAGGCTATCCTGGACGTGACCGGCCTGAGCTGGCTGATCGAAACGGTTTCGGGCGTGCAGGTCCAGCTCAGCGTTGGGCTGCTCAACTCCTATCCCGGCCTGATTCTGCCGCTGGTCGCCACGGCGACCGGGACGTTCCTTTATCGCCAATTCTTCCTGACCGTGCCGGACGAATTGACGGAGGCCGCACGCATGGATGGCGCCGGGCCACTGCGCTTCTTCATCGATATCCTGTTGCCGCTGTCGCGCAACAACATGGCGGCGCTCGGGACCATCATGTTCCTGTGGGCATGGAACCAGTATCTATGGCCGCTGCTCATCACCACCGACCAATCGCATGCGATGGCGGTGACCGAGCTCAAGCAGCTCATCCCCAATGTCGGCGGCACTCCGGAGTGGCATATCGCCATGGCCGGCACTCTCATCATTATGCTGCCGCCGATGATCGTCGTGGTGCTGATGCAGCGCTGGTTCGTGCG
This sequence comes from Mesorhizobium sp. B2-5-7, assembly GCF_006440875.1. NCBI lineage: Bacteria > Pseudomonadati > Pseudomonadota > Alphaproteobacteria > Hyphomicrobiales > Phyllobacteriaceae > Mesorhizobium > Mesorhizobium sp. B2-5-7. Next base: position 624,516 of record NZ_VFUO01000002.1, read on the forward strand.
CGGCCTGATCGCCACCGAGAAGTAACAAGGAGACAAAAATGGCCTCCATCGCAATACGCGGCGTCAAGAAGAACTATGCCAAGACGCAGGTCGTGCACGGCGTGGATCTCGACTTTGCCTCGGGCGAATTCGTCGTCATCCTCGGGCCGTCCGGCTGCGGCAAGTCCACGCTGCTCAGGATGATCGCGGGGCTGGAAGAAATTTCCGACGGCACGATCGCCATCGACGGCACGGTGGTCAACAAACTCGAGCCGCGCGAGCGCGGCTGCGCCATGGTGTTCCAGAATTACGCGCTTTATCCGCACATGAGCGTGGCCCAGAACATCGGCTATTCGCTGAAAGTCGCCGGTGTTCCCTCGGCCGAGCGCAACCAGCGCATCCAGGCGGTGGCCCGCACACTGGAACTCGAGCAACTGCTCGACCGCAAGCCGATGGCGCTTTCGGGTGGCCAGAGGCAACGCGTCGCCATGGGCCGCGCCATGATCCGCGAGCCGAAGGTGTTCCTGTTCGACGAGCCTCTGTCCAATCTCGACGCCAAGCTGCGCGTGCAGATGCGTTCGGAGATCCGCAAGCTGCATCGCCGGCTGAATGCCACCTCCGTCTTCGTCACCCACGACCAGGTAGAGGCCATGACATTGGCCGACCGGCTGGTGGTGATGAATGGGGGACGGGTCGAACAGGTCGGCACGCCAGGTGAAATCTACACCCGCCCGGCCAGCCGCTTCGTCGCCACCTTCGTCGGCGCGCCTGCCATGAACATCCTCGAAGGCACCGCCGAACTCGACGGATTGTCGCTGCTCGGCGGCAGTCGGCGCCTGGCGATGGCTCGCGCCGGCCTGCCGGTCGGCACGAAAGTGGCGATGGGCATCCGGCCGGAAGCGGTCCGGCTGGTGGCACCAGGCACGGCCGGCGCGCTCGATGCCACTGTCGACCTGGTCGAGGAATTGGGCGCGGGGCGGGTGATCTATGTCGACCTCGACGGCGCGCCGTTTTCGGTGATGACCTCGGAGCCCGTTCACCCCGAGCCCGGCAGCACCATCGGCCTGAAGATCTCGCCTGACGACATGCACTTCTTCTCGTCGGAGACAGGCACCCGTCTCGATGTCTTCAAGGCTTCGGTGCCAGAGCCAGCGCTTTGATTTCCAGCACGCGCGCCGCCAAAGAGACGTACATGAAAATCATCCAGGTCACCGACGTGCATCTTGGTCAGCAAGGTGAGCGCCGCTTTGGGGCCGACCTGCACCAGCGGCTGGATCAGTGCATCGCGCACATCAATGCGCATCACGCCGACGCCGCGCTTTGCGTCTTCACCGGCGACCTGACGGAGACCGGTGCGCCGCGGAGCTATGCCGATTTGCGCGCTGCCCTGACCACGCTGTCGGTGCCGTATAGGCTGCTGCCGGGCAACCATGACCGGCGGGCCAATCTCATCGCCGCGTTTCCCGACGTTCCGGTCGACGAAAACGGCTTCGTGCAATCGGTCCACGATACCGGCAACGAAGTGCTGTTGTTTCTCGACTGCCTGGCGGAAGGGCGCATCGAGGGCGAACTGTGCGAGAGGCGGCTTGCCTGGCTCGACGCCCGGATGGAACAGTCGGGCGGCCGGCCCGCTTACGTGTTCCTGCATCATCCGCCGGTCGCGCTCGGCCTGCCTCAACTCGATCCGCTGGCGCTTCAACAGCCCGAGCGGTTGCTCGACTTGTTGCGGGGCCATGGCAACGTCCGGCATATCTTCTTCGGCCATGTGCATCGAGACATTGCCGGCACCGTTGCCGGCATCCCGTTCTCGGCGCAGCGCGGCCTGCATGCCCGCTTCGAGCTTGCCCTCGAGCGATCGAGCGAGATCGTCGAACAAGCGCCGCCGTCCTACGCCGTCATCCTCATCGACAGCGCCAACGAGTGCGTGGTGGTGCACGGTTGCGATTTTATCGAGCAATGGCCGATCTATTCAGCCGAAACCGGCGAACGCATCACGGCGTAAGCTTGCCACTTCGCTTGGGTTCAGCGGCTTAAAATCGTCGGGCTCAAACGAAGACGTGCGCCTTGCCCGATACGGTCAGCCGCACGATCTCGCCGACCGCCGGCGCGTCCATGCCGGATTTGCGTAGGATCAGCGGTGTGCCGCCGATGGCCGCGGCGTCGGGCGGATCGGAATTGTTCAGGAGCCGCACCGCGATCGTGCATGTCGAGCCGGCGAATTCCGATTCCGTCACCTCGCCGAACGGCATGTCCGATGTGCCCGACATGCCCTCGCGCGAGGTGCGTTTCAGGCCGATCTGCTCCGGCCGCAGCATGATACGGGCGACATCGCGGCTGTCCGGCGCGTCGACGGCGATGCGGCCCAGCGGCGAACTGGCGAAGCCGCCCGAAATGCTCGCCGGCAGGATGATGGCATCGCCGAGAAACTCGGCGATCATCCTGTCCTTCGGCTTGAGATAGAGCTCGCGCGGCGTGCCGACCTGGGAAAATTTCCCATCGCGCATTACCGCCACCTGGCTGGCGAAGGACAGCGCCTCGGCCTGGTCGTGCGTCACCAGGATGGTGGTGATGCCGGCCGCCTCCAGAAGTTCGGCCACCGCCTTGCGCATCGAGGCGCGCAGGCCGGTGTCGAGTGCCGAGAACGGCTCGTCGAGCAGCATCAGCCGCGGCTTCATCGCCATGGCGCGGGCCAGCGCCACGCGCTGCTGCTGGCCGCCGGAGAGCTCGTGCGGGCGGCGTTTGAGGATCGCCTTGTCGAGTCCCACGATGTAGGCAAGTTCGACGATGCGCTCGGCGCGCCTGTCGTCGTCCCGTGCCATGCCGAAGCCGATATTGTCCGAGATGGTCAGATGCGGGAACAGGGCGCCGTCCTGCGCCACCACGCCGATGCCGCGGCGATGCGCCGGGACAGCGGCGCCGCCATTGGCCAGCTCCTGGCCGTCGAGTACGATGCGGCCTTGGTCAGGCGCCTCGAAGCCGGCGATCAGCCGCAGCAAGGTCGTCTTGCCGCAGCCGGAAGGTCCCACGATCGCCGTGCGGCTGCCGCTGGCGACGTTCAGGTTGACGCCGGCTAGTGCGGCGACCGGGCCGTAGTGCTTGTGCAGATTACCGAGTTCGAGAAAGCTCATCGTCCTGCCATCCGCTTCGACTGGACGTAGAGCAGCCAGGTCAGGGGCAGCGACATCGCCACCATGATGAAGGCGTAAGGAGCCGCCGAGGCGTAATCGATCTCGCTGCTGTAGGACCAGAACGCCATGGCCAGTGTGCGGGTGCCGTTCGGCGCCAGCATCTGGGTCGCGGTCAGTTCGTTCATGATGCCGAGCGCCACCAGGGCCATGCCGGCCGCCGCACCGGGCGCCGACAGGCGGATCGTCGTCGACCACAGCGCATTGAGCGGCCGCCGGCCGAGGCTGGACGCGGCGCGTTCGAGCTCGACCGGCGCTTGCGCGATCGATGCACGCAGGCTGACCAGCGCGCGCGGCAGGAACATCAGTGCATAGGCGACCAGGATGGTGAACAAGGTCTGGTAGAGCGGCAGTGCGATGCGCACCGTGATGGTGACCAGTGCCAGCGCGATGACGACACCCGGCAGCGAGCCGACGATGTAATTGCATCCCTCGAGCAAGCGCTGCAACGGACCTGGCGCGCGGATAGAGATCCAGGCCATCGGCATGGCCGCGACCGTGGCAAGCAGGGCGCCAGCGAGCGACAGGAACAGCGTCTGGCCGAGTGCCAGGCCGATCTCGTCGAAGCGCCAGACATCGGCGCCGCCGGCGGCGAGCCAGCGCCCGATGGTCACGAACGGAACGCCAAGCGCCAGCAGTGCGGTGACGGCGAGCAGCAGCAAGCTGGGCAGGGTGGCGCGGCCGAGGTTCATTCGTTGCTGGTACCGCGCGGCACCCGAGCCGACACGGGCATAACGCTCCTCGCCGCGGACCAGCACTTCGAGGCCGAGCAGCACGAAGCAGCAGGTCACCAGCACGCCGGCCAGCATGCTGGCGGCCGGGCCGTTGAAGGTCGACTGGAACTGATCGACGATCGCGGTCGTGAAGGTGTCGAAGCGGATGAAGACATAGAGACCATATTCGGCCAGCAGATGCAGGCCGACCAGCAGCGAGCCGCCGCATATTGCGAGCCTGAGCTGCGGCAGCACGACGCGCCAGAACACGCGCCAGGGTCCATGGCCAAGTGCCGCGGCCGCGTCCTCGAGAGCGGGATCGAGACGGCGCAGGGCCGCCGACACCGGCAGATAGAGGAAAGGGAAATAGGCGATCACGGACACCAGCACGCCAGCCCACAGGCCGTGCAGCCCGGGCACCAGGGTGATCCAGGCATAGGAGTGCACGAAAGCGGGGATGGCGAGCGGCGCCACGCAGAGCCAGGACCAGAGCCGGGCACCGGGCAGGTCGCTGCGTTCCGTCAGCCACGCCAGCGTCACCGACAAGGTGATGGCGATCGGCACCGCCAGCACGACGAGCAGGCCGGTGTTGACCAGCAGTTCGCCGACACGCGGCCGAAAGACCAGTGCCGAGACCGTCTCCCAGCCGGTCTGCACCGCAATCCAGATGATGAAAGCGAGCGGCAGTAGCGCCAGCAGGGAGACAAATATGGCGGCGGCGACAAGCCAAGGCGCAGCCCGCCGCTGCGCCCGTCGACGCATCTTGGGCGGCAGGCCGGGACGCGCGAGATCGACCGCGGACTGCATCAGTTCAGGCGCCATACCGTTGCGACGCGGCAGCGGCAATCATGGGACCACGGTCGCGGTCAGGAACGAAGCGTGTCGTCATGGACGAATGCATCTCGAAACAAAACGCTCCCGCGAAAGGTGAATTCCCGCGGGAGCACGATCTGACGTCCTTATTAGGAAGAACGGCAACTAAAGCAAGCCGGCTGCCGTCATCAGATCGGTGACCTTCCTGGAGTTCAGCGTCGTGGCATCGACCTTCGGCGCCTGCAGGTCGGCCAGTGGCACCAGCTTCGGATTGGACGGCGCGCCCTTGCCGACCGCGTATTCGAAGGAGGTTCCGTTCTTCAGCACGTCCTGGCCGTTCTTGCCGGTCACCCATTTCAGGAAGGCCTGGGCTTCCTTGGGATGCTTGCTCGAGGCCAGCACGCCGCCGCCGGAAACCGATACGAAAGCGCCCGGATCCTGGTTCTTGAAATAGTGCAGCGCGACGTTCTTGGAGTTTTCGCCGGTTTTGGCCTGATCGCCAAAGTAGTAGTAGTGGTAGATCACGCCGCCTTCGATCTCACCGGCATTGACCGCCTTCATCACGGTGCTGTTGCCCTTGTAGGCGGTGAAGTTCTCCTTCATCGCCTTCAGCCAGTCGGCCGTGGCGGGCTCGCCCTTGAGCTGCAGCAAAGCGCTCACGATGGCCTGGAAATCGGCGCCGGAAGGCGAAGCCGCCCAGCGGCCCTTCCAGCTCGGGTCGGCGAGATCGAGCATCGACTTGGGCAGCTGGTCTGCCTTGAGCTTGGTGGTGTTATAAGCAAACACGGTGCTGCGCGCGGCCACGCCCACCCATTTGCCGCTGGTGGCCTGATAGTCTTGCGGGACTTGAGCCAGCGTATCGGCGTCGACCGGCGCGAACAGGCCGGCATTCTCGACCAGCACCATGGCCGGCGAATTTTCCGTCAGGAACACGTCGGCGGGCGAGGCAGCGCCTTCGGCGACGATCTGGTTGGAGAAGTCGCTGTCACCGCCGTTGCGCAAGGTGACCTTTATCCCCGTCTCCTTGGTGAACCCTTCCGCCCATTCCTTCGCCAGGCTTTCATGCTGGGCGTTATAGACGACGATGCCGGCATCTTCGGCCGTCGCCGGACCAGCGGCGAGGCTGATTGCAAGCGCGGCTATGCTGGCAAGGGCAAGAAGGGGGGATTTCATAAGGGTACTCCTCGGGTTGTCCCGCACTGGGGTGCGTCCGAGTACCAATTCATGAATGCACTAGTCAAGATTGAAAGACGACGGGCATCATCACGGTTTCGCGTGTCGGACGCCGATGGCATCACCCAATATGCGGGGCTGGTGGCTGCTCCTGCGGGATGCAGCCATCGACCATCGGATGAATGGTCCACCGCTGGTCCAGCCCCTGCTGTGTTCGTTTGGTCTCGGGATCGAACGCTTCGTTCAGCATGGCGCACCAGGTCCTGCGCAGATTGTCGCAGCGCGCCCGGAACGCTGCGCTGCCAAGCCCGTCACGGATATCCTGCGCGGACAGGTCGGTGGTCTCGCCCGGCGGTTTGGGCGGAACCGTGCCCGTGTCGGCAAAGTCCGGATCCCACTGCAGATAGTGTTTCGCGTCGACACTGGCGGCCGCATCGAATTTGACCACCGCCATCAGCGGATGAAACTCGTGCCAGCCCTTGTGGTAGCCGTCATAGACATGTTCGCCGAGGACGGCGACATGATCGCCCATCCTGATGGGGCCGAGCACCTTGTCGCCGACATTGGCGTCCTCGACATTGCCGGGGTTCCAGTTGAACAATCCCTGCAGGACCGGCTTGACCCCGCCGAAATAGGATGCCGCTCCGCCGATGGCGCCGCCAACGGCCGCTCCGAGCAATCCTCCCAGGAACGAGCCGATGGCGCAGCCCAGCGCACCCAGGAAGAACGATCCTATGGCGCAGCCGACAGCCGCTCCGACACTGGCGCCGGCGGCCGCCGCGGCCACCGTGACGACCAGGGCCGCCGTCAGCAGGATGACGATGGCCGGCGCCCATTGGCGCATCTTGATCCAGAAGTCGCCCTCGGCCTCGCAGTGCAGGCCCCAGCGGGCATGATCGTCGGCCGGTGCGTAGCCCAGATCCGTCTTTAGGTCGTCGCGTGGCAACAGCAACTCATGACCCTGAAAGCCGTCATTGAGAATATCGTTGGCCGGATGGGCCGCGACGCAGGCGGCGAATTCCGCCACGATGGTGCCGTCGGCATTGTAGCGATTGGCCGCCGCCAAGGCCGCCTCGTTGGTCTCGGCGTTGAGAATTTCGGTCGTCGGATGCGGCATCAGTATGACGTCGAAATACTGGTCGTTGTCGAAGGCGCCGAGATCGCTGCGGAACGGATTGTAGGAGACGATGCCGACGGCGCATTTCGGGTTGTCCTTGTCGAGGCAGACCAGGCGATGGTTGAGCCATTCCCCGGCGGCCTTGTCGATCGTCGCGGTGGCGGACGCCAGAAATGCAATTGCCGCGGCAAGTGCCGCACCGACCGGCCCCAGCAGCAGGCCGAAGGCGGCCGCCAACCCGGTGATCACGATGATCTGCAGCGCCTGGCCGGCGAGGAAAGCCAGCCGATCGTCCTCGTTGTAGGGCTTGCCACCGGCCGGATAGAGAAAGCAGCTCGTATAGTGCTTGTAAGCCATCGGAGCGCCTCAGCCTTTCGTGGCGGTGAGCGTCACGCCGCCGGTCATGGTGCGCGATCCGCTCTCGCCGATCGTGAAGACGTGGACGTTGAAGGTCTTTGAGCCGCGGAACGCGGTGTCCTTCGGTTCGATTTCGACAGCGATCTCGGTCAGCTGGCGCGGCTGCAGCAAAAGCGTTCTTGGGACGATCCTGACCGACCAGTCGTCCGGCACGGGAAACCGGCCATACGCCTGTTCCTCGAGGGCCTCGGCCCAGCGCGCCTTGCTTTCGGCGAGCCGCGGCTGTGGGGTGTCCGTGCGCTCGTCTCGACCCTGGCCGCGTGGCGGGATACATGGCCGCAGCTTCGGCAGAGCGTAGCAGTCCGCCTCGATCTGGAAACGCCGGACGACCGAGGCCTCGTTGCGCACGCTGAAGACGAACTTCGCCGGTGAGCGCATCTCGGCAATGTTGACGTTCTTCTGGCCAAGGTTGTTGCTGGGGTTGGCGTCATCGCCCCAGGAAAGCTGTGCTTGAAGGCAGTAGTGGCCGCCGGTGGCGGGCGTGGTCCAACTGAACTCGGCATAGGCAGGGCAATCGATCGTGCCCTTGGCTCCGAGATTTATGGCGACGTTGGCGATCGGACGGGAAATGGTCTGGGCGCCGAATGACAGGTAGGACAGTGCCACCCCGACGCCCACCGCTGGGGCGTCATAGGACCCGTTCCAGACGCGCACGCGAACGCGATATGCATGTGCTGGCTGAAGCGCGCCGCTGACCGGCAAGGTGCCGTCGAAAATGTCGATGTCGGGATTGTCCCAGGTGACCGCGAGCCCCTGCGCCATCAGATAGTACTGGGCATATAGAAGAGGATCGGCGCGCTTGTAGATGTCGGGCGGTAGCTGGATGCAGCAGTCGTTCTGCGCCGGGCTGGGCAGCCGCTGGCCCTTGGCCAGCCGGCACAGCAGCCTGCATATCGTGGCAAACAGCACCTTCAGCCCGGCGGCCAGACGCTTCCAGAATTCGGCGGCGAACAACAGCAAGGCCGCGGTTCTGATGTGGTTGACCAGAGATCCTGCCATGTCGTGTTTCCCACGCTGAGAGGACGCAACGGTAATGTTTTCCTGGCGGACCTGTCTCCGCCGGTTGTCCAGAGGCTATTTCTTCAGTGATCCCTGTCTTCTGTAGAAGTAGACGGCGGCGACAAGGACCATGGCCGCAATGACAAGGCTGCTCTCGAAAGTTCCCGAGCCATTGTCGGGAGAAAATCCAAAAATGCGTTCAATGAAATCCATTTCGGCCGCCCTCCGATTCCTTCGACGCTACAGAAGGGTTTACCTAACGTCAATCAAAGGTTGGTCCCGCGCCGCTCCTCACGCATGAGCTGGGGAACCAGAGAACCCAGTCAGGGAATTCAGCGGGCCATCCCGCAAACTTTCGTGATTTGCCCGTAGTTTGGCTTGGACATTATTTCGCCGGCCACGTAACAAATCAGTGCCGAGGCGCGAAGATCGGGGAGTGAACTCTTGTGAGCGGCAAGGACGAGGCCGAGCTTTCCCGGCTGATGCGGGCCGCGATCGCGGGGGATGAAAAGGCCTATGCCGACTTTCTGCACCGGATTGCCGCGCTGGTGCGCGGTTTCGTCAGGCGCAAGATCGTGCAGGGCGGGGTCGATCCCGAGGATGTCGTGCAGGAAACCTTGCTGGCCATTCATGTGAAACGGCACACCTGGCGCCAGGACGCGCCGGTGCTGCCCTGGGTCTATGCGATTGCCCGTTTCAAGCTGATCGACGCGTTCCGGCGGCGCGGACGGCGCATCGAGATCGATGTCGACGACATCGCCGAGACGTTCGCCGAGCCCGAAACGGAAACCGTCAGCGAGCGGGACATCAACCGGGCGCTCGACGGGCTGCCGCCGGCACAGCGTTCGGTGGTTTCAGCCGTATCCGTGGAGGGCCGCTCGATCGGCGAGACGGCGGCTAAGTTCGGCATCAGCGAGACGGCGGTGCGGGTGTCGCTGCACCGGGGACTTACCGCCATAGCCAGGCGATTCGGGCAGGGGCGGTTCGGGCGGGAATGACATGAAGACCGACGATCTCATCAAGGCGCTCGACGCCGATGCCCGCAGCAAGGCGATGCCATTGCGCTCGGCCTGGTGGCTGGCGGCTGGCGCGGCCGCCTTGGTCGCGGCCGCTGTCTTCATGATGACGATCGGGCCGCGCCCCGATTTCATGGTGGCCGCGCACACGGTGCGTTTCCTGTCCAAATTCGTTTTCACCATCGTGCTCGCCATCAGCGCCTTTGCCCTGATCCGTGCCCTGTCGACGCCGGGCGCGGCGACAGGCCGGGCTATGGCGGCGATGATCGCGGCGCCGCTGCTGGTCGCGGTGGCCGTGGTGCTGGAGCTCTTCATGGTGCCGCAGGCCCTGTGGAGCACGCGCATGATCGGCTCGAACATGATGATCTGCATGGGCTTCATCCCGCTGATCGGCATCGGCCCGCTGGCCATCTTCCTGTGGATGCTGCGCTATGGCGCGCCGACACGGCCGGTGCTTGCCGGCGCGGTCGCGGGGCTGCTTGCCGGCGCGCTGGCGGCGACTTTCTATGCGGCGCACTGCTTCGACGATTCGCCGCTTTTCGTTGCCACCTGGTACACGATCGCCATCGCGGCTCTCGCTTTGCTTGGTGCGCTCGGCGGGCGGTTTTTCGTGCGCTGGTAGCAGGATACCCTCGCCTACACCCCGTGAATACCGATCCTTAATCATGCCGGCAATTGTTTGCCGGTTTTCCATGTCGCCTATGCCCTTGGCGCAACCTTTCCTTAAAATCGATCCTTCAGGGTTTTAACGGGAAAAAGCGATTGCCCACGGGGGTGGCACGAATCGTGACATTGCGAGGTATCATCGGGCCGGGACGGCACAAGCATGCAGCTCTGGCGCTGCTTGTGGCCGGTCTGGCCGTAGTGGCCGCCTCGCTTGTGCTGTCAGGACTGGACCTTGGCGCGCAAGCCCTCAGACTTTGCCTCCAAATATCGGTCGCTGTGACGGTCTGCGCGCTTTTCGCGGCCTATCTGTTCATCGGTCGAATCTCGGAGGATCGACGGCAGATCACGGACAGCGAGCAGCGGTTCCGCCGGGCCATGGAGGACTCGGCGATCGGCATCGCTATCGTCGGTCTCGACGGGCGTATTCTCCAGACCAATCCGGCCTTTGCCGCCATGCTTGGCTACAGCCGCGACGAGATCGAGGCGCTGACCTTCTTCCAGCTCACGCATCCCGACGATGTGCAGATCGGCAGCGAAACGATGGCCGGCCTGAAGGCGGGCACCGTCGATGCCTTTCACTTCGAGAAGCGTTATCTCAAGAAGGACGGCACACCCGTCTGGGCTCATCTTGCCGGCTCGGTTATTCGCGACGAGAAAAGCGGCCGGCCACTCTATCTCGTCTCGCAGATCGAGGACATCGACGCGCGCAAACAGGCCGAGGCGCGCATCACAGAGGCCGAAACGCGCTGGAACTTCGCGCTGGCCGGCGCCGGTCAAGGTGTCTGGGATTTCGACATGCGCAAGGGGGGCACCACCTATTCCTCCACCTGGGTCAAGATGCTGGGCTACGGGGATGGCGAGCTCGATGGTGACCCCGATCGCTGGCTGACGATGATCCATCCAGACGATCGCGCCACGGTCGCGGAGGCCGATCGCGCCCATCTCGCCGGCGAGACGGAATTTTTCGAAGCCGAGTTCCGCATGCGCCACAAGGACGGCCGCTGGATCTGGATCCTCGACCGCGGCAAGGCCATCGAGCGCGATGCGGACGGACACCTGGTCAGAGCGATCGGCAGCTTGATGGACATCACCCGGCGAAAGCAGGCCGAAGAACGGCTCATCGTCTCGGCGGCGATGCTGGCCGACGAGAAGGAGCGGCTGAGGGTGACGCTGCAATCGATCGGGGATGCCGTCATCTGCACCGATGCCGCGAACCGCGTCACTTTCATGAACCCGGTGGCCGAAAAGTTGACCGGCGTTTCCAGTGACGATGCGCTGGGCAAGACGCTGAGCCATGTCTACTGGGCAGTCGACGAGGAGACCGGCCACAGGATCGGGATGACGCGGCCGGTGACAGGCGAAGAGGCGCGCTCCGACCAGAACAGCCGCGCGGTCCTCATCCGCCGCGACGACACGCGCTGCAGCATCCGCCAGGTCGTGTCGCCGATCCTCAACGAACGCAACGAATTCTGCGGTCTGGTGATCGTCTTCCAGGACTTCACCGATGCGCGTGCCCTGCAGCGACAGCTTGCCCATGCCGCCGCGCACGACGCACTGACGGGCCTTGCCAACCGCTCGAGCTTCATCCGCGCCATGGAGGGGATGGTCGATCAGGCGCGCAAGGACGGCACGACGACAGGGGGCCGCCATCAGTTCATGTTCATCGACCTCGACCATTTCAAGCTGGTCAACGACACGGGAGGTCACGCTGCCGGAGACGCCCTGCTGAAGCGGGTCGCTGACGCCGTGCGCGGCGTGCTTGGTCCTGAAGACATCGTCGCGCGCCTGGGTGGCGACGAATTCGCCGTGATCCTGAAATCGGCTTCCACCACCGACGCGAGGATCGCGGCGCGTTCCATCATCGATGCGATAGCGGGCCTGAACTTCACCTGGGATGGCCGGCCGCACGGGATCGGCGCCAGCATCGGGTTGACCGCGATCTGCGCCAATTGCGGCGAAGTCGACGAGATCATCGCAAGGGCCGACGCCGCTTGCTATGCAGCCAAGGCCGCCGGCCGGGGATGCGTTTCGGTGGCGCCGGACGGCAAGGTCAGCGACGATGACAGGTCAGAACCGCCCAAGCCACTCGCCGCGGCCTCGTGAGCGGCAATCACGTCAGCGCGTCGGAACGGGATGCTCGCCGCGATAATCGTAGAAGCCGCGCCCGGTCTTGCGGCCGAGCCAGCCGGCCTCGACATATTTGACCAGCAGCGGGCAAGGCCGGTACTTCGAATCCGACAGGCCGTCATGCAGCACCTGCATGATCGACAGGCAGGTATCCAGGCCGATGAAATCGGCAAGCTGCAGCGGTCCCATCGGATGGTTGGCGCCGAGCCGCATGGCGGTGTCGATGGCATCGACCGAGCCGACGCCCTCATAGAGCGTGTAGATCGCTTCGTTGATCATCGGCAGAAGGATGCGGTTGACGATGAAGGCCGGGAAATCTTCCGAGACGGTGATCGTCTTGTCGAGCTGCTTCACATAGGTCTTGGCCGCCTCGAAGGTCTGGTCCTCGGTGGCGATGCCGCGCACCAGTTCGACCAGCTTCATCAGCGGTACCGGGTTCATGAAATGTATGCCGATGAACCGCTCTGGCCGGTCGGTCTGGGCAGCTAGCCGTGTGATCGAAATCGACGAGGTGTTGGTCGCCAGGATCGCTTCGGGATTGAGCTGAGGACAGAGCTGCGCATAGATCTTGCGCTTGACGGTTTCGTCCTCGGTCGCCGCTTCGATCACCAGATCGGCGCCGGCGAGATCGGCCATCGTCGGTGCCGACGCGATGCGTGCCATGGCCTGATTGCGCAGCTTCTCGTCGAGCTTGCCGGACCCCACCTGACGGGCCATGTTGCCGCTGATTGTGGCAATGCCCTTCTCGATGCGGTCGGGCGATATATCGTAGATCAGCACCTTATAGCCCGAAAGCGCGGAGACGTGGGCGATGCCGCCGCCCATCTGGCCCGCACCAATGATGCCGATCGTCTCGATCTTGCTCATTACCCGATCCCGTCCGGAGCGTTTTTCGCTGGATCGCGAACCGCCCCATCTCTTTGTTTTCCCGCAATTCCCGGCGCAAAAACCACTGCGCACTGCTGCTGGAATTGCTTTCAGCCTTTGTGGCCTGCTTATTGTGCGGTGCAAACTAAAAGGGTGGGGCGACTTCGTCTACCCCACCCTTCGCAATTTAATACGGTTGCGCGGAAGCGTCAAAGCGCCTTCTGCAACTCCGGCAGGATGACGAAGAGGTCGCCGACGAGGCCGTAATCGGCGACCTGGAAGATCGGCGCTTCCTCGTCCTTGTTGATGGCGACGATGACCTTGGAATCCTTCATGCCGGCAAGGTGCTGGATGGCGCCGGAGATGCCGACCGCGATGTAGAGATCGGGGGCGACGACCTTGCCGGTCTGGCCGACCTGCCAGTCGTTCGGCGCGTACCCGGCATCGACGGCGGCGCGGGAGGCGCCGACGGCGGCACCGAGCTTGTCGGCGACCGGCAGGATGACCTCCTGGAATTTCTCCGAGGAACCGAGCGCGCGGCCGCCCGAGATGATGATCTTGGCCGAGGTCAACTCCGGACGGTCGGTCTCCGACAGCTTGTTCTCGACGAAGGTGGACAGGCCGGGATTGGCTGCCGCATTGACCGTCTCGACCGAAGCCGAGCCACCGTCGGGCGCGGCCTGGAAGGAGGCGGTGCGCACGGTGATGACCTTCTTGGCGTCGCTCGACTGCACCGTCTGGATGGCGTTGCCGGCATAGATCGGCCGCTTGAAGGTATCGGGCGAGACCACTTCGATGATCTCGGAGACCTGCGCGACATCGAGCAGGGCCGCCACGCGCGGCGCGATGTTCTTGCCGGCCGACGTCGCCGGCGCGATGACCGTGTCGTAGGCGCCAGCCAGCGAGACGACCAGTGCCGCCGTCGGCTCGGCCAGGCGCTCGGCGAGTTCGTCGGCTTCGGCGAGCAGCACCTTGCTCACGCCCTTCAGTTTCGCTGCTGCGTCGGCGGCAGCCCTGGCGCCTTTGCCGGCCACCAGCACATGAACGTCCGAGCCGATCTGCAGGGCGGCCGAAAGCGCTTTGGCGGTCTGGTCGGAAAGGGTGGCGTTGTCGTGTTCAGCGATGAGGAGAATTGCCATGTTGTCTGTTCCTTCCGATCTCAGAGCACGCCGGCTTCGTTCTTGAGCTTGTCGACCAGTTCGGCGACGCTCTTGACCTTGACACCCGCCTTGCGGCCGCTCGGCTCCTCGGTCTTGATGACCTTGAGGCGTGGCTTGACGTCGGCGCCGTAATCGGCCGGGCTCTTCTCGTCGAGCGGCTTCTTCTTGGCCTTCATGATATTGGGCAGGGAGGCATAGCGCGGCTGGTTGAGGCGAAGGTCGGCGGTGACGATCACCGGCATCTTCAGCTCCACCGTCTGCAGGCCGCCGTCGACTTCGCGCGTCACCTTGGCATGATCGCCCTCGATCACGACCTTGGAGGCGAAGGTGCCCTGCGCCCAGCCGAGCAGGGCCGCCAGCATCTGGCCGGTCTGGTTGGAATCGTCGTCGATCGCCTGCTTGCCGAGAATGACAAGGCCTGGCTGTTCCGCCTCGACGACGCCCTTCAGCACCTTGGCAACACCGAGCGGCTCGGTCTGCTCGTCGGTCTTGACCAGGATGGCGCGGTCGGCGCCCATGGCGAGCGCGGTGCGCAAGGTTTCCTGCGCCTGCTGCGGACCGATCGACACGACGATGATCTCTTCGGCCTTGCCGGCTTCCTTGATCCGGATCGCCTCTTCCACCGCGATCTCGTCGAACGGGTTCATCGCCATCTTGACGTTGGCCAGTTCCACCGCCGAACCATCAGCCTTCACGCGCACCTTGACGTTCGCGTCCACAACCCGCTTCACGGGCACAAGGATCTTCATTTGCCTGTCACCTCTTCACGCTAGTTGGGCGCGCTATAGCAGCCTGCGCCCCTTCTGAGTTGTCGAAAGCCGACATTCCTGACTGAATTCCGGCCAGACGGAATTCTGGCCGGATGGAAATTCTGGTCTTTGCCCGCCCTGGCTGCTCCTTAAACGCCTTGGGCCGCGGCGGAGACGTTTCCGTAATTGTGGCAACCCCTGCCGTCAATACGCTGAAAGCCGCTCAAATCGGTTCAGTTTGGGCCAGAAGGATTTCCACGTCCCCAGCGCGTCGTGGTGGCGGCCGTTTGGGGCGCCGCTGGTTCGCCGACCACCGGCGGCTGTTCAGGGCTCGGTACCACGGCATCCTCGTCGGCGGGTGCGAACAGCGGCACGCCGCGGCTGCGCAGGACCAGCACCAGAACCGCGCCGGCAATGATGCCGCCGATGTGGCAGGCCCAGGATATCTGATCCTCGCCGCCGGCCGCGAACATCACGATCTGGAACAGCACCCACAGGATGAGCGGAATAAAGGCTGGAATGCGCAAAGGGATGCGGGCGAAGGCAAGCACCCACACCTTCACCCTGGGATAGAGGATCAGGTAGGCGACGACCACGCCGGCGATGGCACCCGACGCGCCGATCAGCGGCGCCTGCGAATCCCAGGCGACCAGCCCCTGGAAGGCGGCTCCGGCGATGGCGCACAGCAGATAGAAGATCAGGTAGCGGATGTGGCCGAGCGCGTCCTCGACATTGTCGCCGAAAACCCAAAGGAACAGCATGTTGCCGCCGAGATGGAAAATATCGGCATGCAGGAAGGAATAGGTGAGATAGCTCAGGCTCTCGGGGATGATGACAAAGCGGGGGTCGAGTTCGGCCGTGTCGTGAACGACGGACGGGATGAAGCCGAGACCAAGCACGGCGGCATTGGTGAAGTTCTCGCCGCCGAGCGCCGTGGCGCAATAGATCACGGCGTTGGCGACAATCAGACCGATGGTCACATATTGCAGCCTGATGTGGCGCAGCCTGTTGGTGTCGTAAAGCGGGATGAACATCGGTCGCCGGCCCCTCCCGCCTCTGGTCCGTTCAGCGGTTCTTGCCGGGAACCCATAGCACGTCGGCATTTCCGTTGTCATTGACCGCCCGGGCGGCGACAAACAGGAAATCCGAGACGCGGTTGATGTATTTCAGCCCGTCGCGGTTGACGTGTTCGGCCGGGTCCTGAGCCAGGGCGACCATCAGCCGCTCGGCGCGCCGTGCCACCGTGCGGGCGAGATGAAGCGCCGCCGCTGCCGGCGTGCCGCCGTTCAGCACGAAGGATTTCAGCGGCTGGAGCTTCTTGTTGAGGACGTCGATATCGTGCTCGACACGGTCGGTCTGCGTGGCAACGATGCGCAACGGCTCGTAGCCAAGCGGCTTGCCGTCATCAGGCACGGCGAGGTCGGCGCCGAGGTCGAAGAGATCGTTCTGGATGCGCGAGAGCATGGCGTCGATCGCCTGGTAGCTCTGTTCGGTATGCACGCGAGCCATGCCGATGCAGGCATTGGCTTCGTCGACCGTGCCGTAGGCGTCCACCCTGAGATCGGATTTCAGCCGCCGCTCACCAGTGCCAAGGCCCGTAGTGCCATCATCGCCGGTGCGGGTGTAGATCTTGTTGAGCTTGACCACATCGCCTCCCGAAAAGCCTCACTTGCGGGTGAAATACACGGCCAGCAGGATCAGCGCCAGCGCCACGGCCTGCAGCAGGACGCGGGCCTGCATCAGCTTGTTGGAGGTCACACCGGAGCCGCCGCGCATCATGTTGATGAGCCCCCTGATCAGCACGACCACCACGGCGGCCATGACCAGAATGGCAAGGATGTTGAAGGCAGTGGCCATTTTTGCGTTTCCAGTTCTTTGCTTGTTCAGGCGCGCTTGGCGAGCAGGCGGTGGAGCATCGAGGCCGGCAGGATGCGTTTAAGCATGGCGCCGATCCTGGCCGACATTGTTACCACATAGTGCGGGCGCGGGCGCCGCGACAGAAGTGCATGGCGGAGCACCTTGTGGACCACTTCAGGCCCGGGCTTCCGCGTCGATTGGCTGCCGCCGGCGCGCATGCGCTCCACTTGCGCGGCATAGTCGGCGCGATGCGCGGAATTCTCATGGTCGATATTCCTGAGGAACCAGGGCAGGCCATTGCTGGCGATCTTCGATTTCACCGGCCCCGGCTCGATCAGCGAGACATGGATGCCGCTGCCGGCCAGTTCCTGGCGCTGGCACAGCATCAGGGCCTCCAAGGCATGCTTGGAGGCCGAATAGGCGCCGCGGAAGCGCACAGGCACGAGACCGAGGATCGACGAGCAATGGACGAGGCGGCCGTGGCCCTGGCGTCGCATCACCGGAACCAGGCGGCGGGTCAGGTCGTGCCAGCCGAAGAAATTGGCCTCGAACTGCTCCCTGAGCGCCGCAACGGGCAGATCCTCGACGGCGCCTGCCTGCGCGTAGGCGCCGTTGTTGAACAGCGCGTCGAGCCTGCCGCCGGTGCGGTCGAGCACCGCCGTCACCAGGGCGGCTATTGAGTCCGGTTCGCTATAGTCGAGGTAAAAAGCCTCGACGCCGTCGACTTCGAGGGCGGCGATGTCCTCCGGCTTGCGCGCCGTCGCGAACACCCGCCAGCCCTCAGCCTTCAATGCACGGGTGCAATAGGCGCCTATGCCGGAAGATGCACCGGTGACGATGATGGTGCGCAACTCTGCCGCTGGAGAATTCGGGGTTTGACGAAGGGTTGCCATTTGCCGCATTCATTTCCCATATTCGCGGCGTCGAGACAATCGAGGGGAGCGCGCGTCCTTGCTGCGGAACATTGTCGCCCTGCGCCGCGTGCTCTACGACGCGCTCGGCCACTTCAATACCGATGACGGCTGGGCGATGGCCAGCCATCTGGCGATCACTTCGCTGATGGCGCTGTTTCCATTCCTGATCTTCGCCACGACGCTGGGGAGCTTCCTTGGTGCCCAGGCCTTTGCCGACACAGCCGTGCACCTGGTCTTCGACACTTGGCCGGACCAGATCGCCAAGCCGATCGCGCACGAGGTGCTGAACGTGCTGACCGTCAGGCGCAGCGATCTGTTGACTTATGGCGTGCTGCTTGCCGCCTACTTTGCCTCCAACGGCATCGAGGCGCTGCGCACCTCGCTCAACCGCGCCTATCGGGTCACGGAAACGCGCGGCATCATCTATCGCCGGGTGCAAAGCATCTTCTTCGTGCTGATCGCTACCGCCGGGTTCCTGGCGATAAGCGTGCTGCTGGTGTTCGCGCCCCTGCTGGCGCGGTTGGCGGAAGCCCATTTCGAATGGATCAAACCCTATACGGGCACGATCACGCTGTGGCGGTACGTCATCGCCTCAACCGTCATCATCGGCGGACTGTTTGCCGTCCATTACTGGCTGCCGGCCGGCAAGCGCCGTTTCGTCTCGCTGATACCCGGCATCATCTTCACACTGGCCGCATGGCTTATCGGCTCGACCATGTTCGCCACCTATCTCGACCATTTCTCGTCCTATGTGACGACCTATGCCGGTCTCGCCTCGATCATGATCGCGGTGGTCTTCCTCTACATCGTCTCGGCGATCTTCATCCTCGGCGGCGAGCTCAACGCCGCGATCAGCCGTTATCTAGAGGCGCGTGCCCGGGTCGGCTGAAGTTTGCCTGTTCGGGCGGTTGCCAGGCCCACGCCGAAAGTGGTGATGGCCATGCCGACGATCTGCAGCGCGTTGAGCTGCTCGTTGAACAAGGCCCAGGCGATGACGGCCGTCACCGCCGGCACCAGGTAGAACAACGAGGCCACTTTCGACATCTCGCCGTCGCGGATCATCACCATCAGAAGAAAGATGGCGCCGAGCGACAGCACCAGCAGCAGCCAGGCCATGGCGAAGACCAATTCGCCATTGATGACGACGGTTTGCGTTTCAAAGGCAAGCGAAGCCAGGATCATCAGCGAAGCGCCGCCGACATATTGCCACATGGTAGCCGCCACGAGGTCGCCGCCGGACGCAAAACGCTTTTGCCAGATCGTGCCGGCGCTCATTCCGAGCACCGAGACCAGCGAGGCGGCCAGCGTCGCCGCCGTCACCCCGCCACCGAGCGCCCCGAGTTTCGGCCACAGCACGATGACGATGCCGACCAGCCCGATAGCGAGGCCAAGCCAGTGGCGCGGCAGGATGGCCTCGCCCAGAACCTTGCCGGCAAGCACCGCGGTGATCAGCGGCTGCAGGCCGACGATCAGGGCCGAAAAGCCGGCCGGCATGCCTCGATGGATGGCCCAGAAGACGGCGCCGAGATAGATGCCATGCATCAGCACGCCGGCGCCGGTGGCATGCAGCGCCTCCTCGCGGGTGGCTCGTTTCGAGCCCAGCACCAGCATGAGCACGGCCAGCAGGATGGCGGCGAGCACGAAGCGCGCGGCGAGGAAGGTGAACGGCTCCGCCCATGGCATGGCGTAACGCGCGCCGATGAAGCCGGTCGCCCACAGGACAACGAAGGTGGCGGGGATGAACCGCTTGATGCTGGACATTTTCCGGGATCGCCGCGCTGGTGAGAATTAACCGTGAGGATGCTCTAGTCCTGTTCAACCCCGCGCGCAAAACGAAACGATTGATCCATGCGTCAAGGGGGTTGAACGGGTGGCGTGTCCGGAGAGCGTTTCTCCTGATATAATGCTGGTCAAAGCCCTACCATCCTTCTGATTTCTTCCGGCGAAGCGCCTGCATCGCGCAAGGCGGCAAGGCCGGTATCCCTCAGGCTCTTCGACAGTTTTCGCCCATCCGGCCCGAGGATCAGCCGATGATGGAAATAGGCGGGTGGCTGCAATCCCAGAATCTCCTGCAGCAGGCGCTGCACCCCGGTCGCGGAAAACAGGTCCTGTCCGCGCACGACATGGCTGACGCCTTGCAGGGCATCATCGATGACTACGGCGAGGTGGTAGCTGGTCGGGATGTCGCGGCGCGCCACGATAACGTCGCCCCAATCCTGGGGACGCGCCTCGACGGAGCGCGTCGTGGATAGCGTCTCATCGCTGAATTCGGCCCATGCTAGGTCCCTGCCGGCACGCGCCATGGCGGCGCCGACGTCCAGCCGCCAGGCGAAGGGCGCATTCTCGGCAATCCGCCGCTTGCGTTCCTTCATCGAAAGCGCCTTGTCGGCCGGGGGATAAAGCGGCACACCGTCGGGATCGCGCGGCCAGTCGCGCCCGCGCTTTTCGCCATCGGCGATGAAGGCGCGTATCTCGCCGCGGCTCATGAAGGCGGGATAGACGAGTTCCTCGCGGATCAGGCGCCCGAGCACCGTTCCATATTCTGCAAAATGCTCGGACTGGCGGCGCACGGGCCTTTCCCAGTCGAGGCCCAGCCATTTCAGATCGGCGATCATGCCCGCCTCGAACTCTGGCGCGCAGCGCGTGGTGTCGATATCCTCGATGCGCAGCAGCAAGCGGCCGCCACTGGTATTTGCGAGCTTCTGGTTGAGCAGCGCCGAATAGGCGTGGCCCAGATGCAGTTCGCCGTTGGGGCTGGGCGCGAAGCGGAATGTCAGGAGCGTCATGTCTCGAGCGGCAATCGGGTTGTGCTGTGGTTTTGGCGGTTGCTACCTTGCTGCACATCTTCGGACAAGGATACCATGCAGCGCATCGCGACACTGGACGACGTTGAGCGGGGGCTGGACGCGCTTTGCCTCATCGACCCGCGCCTGGGGAAAGTGCGCGGCATGGCCGGCGAGGTGCCGCTCAGGCTTTCGGAGCCGGGCTTCAGGAGCCTGGCCTCGATCATCGTCTCGCAGCAGGTGTCGCGGGCGAGCGCCGATGCGATCTTCGGCCGGCTGACGAAACTCGTCGATCCGCTGACGCCGCGGGCGATCCTTGCCGCCGGCGAGGACATGTTTCGCGAGGCCGGCCTGTCGCGGCCCAAGCAGCGCGGCCTGATCGCGGTCGCCCAGGCCGTGGCCGATGGGCTCGATCTGCATCACCTCTGTTCGCTCGATGCCATGGAGGCGATCGCCAGGATGACGGCGGTGCCCGGTATCGGTCCGTGGACGGCGGAAGTGTATCTGTTGTTTGCGGCCGGGCATCCCGACATTTTCCCGGCGCGCGACGTCGCCCTGCAGAGCGCTGTCGGCCATGCGCTCGGCATCGACCCTCGTCCAGCGGAGAAAACACTGATCGCGCTGGCCGAATCATGGAGCCCGTGGCGAGGTGTCGCATCGCGGCTTTTCTGGTCCTATTATCGCGAAACCAGGGGCCGGGACGCCGCGCCGCCGGCCTGAATCCGCAAGAAAGCCTAAAAATCATGTGTTTTTGGCGCTTCGTGCCAGCGACAATCCGCTTCACATCCCTGTCATGTCAGGCTTACAGTATCCACGCCGAACGGTTCTAGAACTAGGAGGTCAACAAGGTGACGGTTGCCGTATCTCCGGATGGGCTTCCAGCGCTGGTGCTGAATGCGGATTACCGTCCGCTCAGCTATTACCCCTTGTCGCTCTGGTCCTGGCAGGACGCCATCAAGGCGGTGTTCCTCGACAGGGTGAACATCGTGGCCGAATACGAGCACGCCGTATCCTCGCCGACCTTCTCGATGAAGCTGCCGAGCGTGGTTAGCCTGAAGGCCTATGTGAAGCCGTCCAGGCATCCGGCCTTCACCCGTTTCAACGTCTTCCTGCGCGACCGTTTCCAGTGCCAGTATTGCGGTACCCCCGAGGACCTGACCTTCGACCATGTCATCCCGCGTCACCGTGGCGGCGCCACGACATGGGAGAATGTCGTGGCCGCCTGTTCGCCCTGCAATCTGAGGAAGGGCGGCATGATGCCGGCTCACGCCAAGATGTGGCCGCTGCAGAAGCCGTTTCAGCCGACGGTGCATGATCTGCACAATAACGGCCGCCTGTTCCCGCCCAACCATCTGCATGAAAGCTGGATGGATTATCTCTACTGGGATGTCGAACTGGAGCCTTGAGTTCGTTCGAAGAATTCGGGAGGTTGGCCGTCTGGAGCAATTGTCTGCGCTTCCGATGTTCACGGACCAAATGTCCGCTGCGCTTCGGTTCTCGACAGTCACTCCATGCGACACAGCCTGCCGAATTCTTTGAACGATCTCGCGTCGGCTCTGTAGCTCAATCGCGGGCCAGCGCGCCACGGAAGGCGACGGCGGCGAGGATAAGGCTGGCAATGGCGTTCCAGCCGGCCAGTGACAGGCCGAGAATGCGCAAGGCGGCCTTGTCGCAGGAGGGCGGCACGAATTTGTCAAGCGCGTCGAGGACGCCCTTGCCGCCGGTGTCGACCGGGCCGGCGCCCGCGGTGCAATCGGCCGGGCCCTGCCACCAGGCCCATTCGACGCCGGAGTGATAGACGCCGAGATAGAGCCCGTACAGCATCAAGAGGCCGCCAATGCCCAGCAGGCCGCGCGTCACCCATGCCGGTGCGCGCAGCATCGATGCGATCGCCGCCAGCACCATCAAGGGCACGCCGATGTAATACGGCGTGCGCTGTTCCAGGCAGAGGTGGCAGGGGATGTAGCCGCCAATGTGCTGGAAGCCGAGCGCCGAGCCAACGGTCGCTGCCATCGCGACGGCGAGAAACAGGGCCGCGCGTGTCCGCTGGCGGCCGGTATCGGCATTCATGGTCGCTGTCATGGCGTCTTTCGTCCGTTGTGTTCGCCGTCCGCAAGGTCTGCTCGCCGCGCCGCCAAAACCGTTGCGCGGTTTTAAGCATCAAACCTCAGAGGGCGTATTTGATCAGAATATAGAGCAAAATCAGGGCGACAGCGGCGGCGCCGACGATCAGGCCCAGGCGCTTTTCGATGAATTCGCGGATTGGCTCGCCATAGCGGCGCAAAAGCCACGCCAGCAGCAGGAAGCGGGCGCCGCGCGCGATGATGGCCGAGACGGTGAAGACAACAAGGTTGATGTGGAGCGCGCCGGCCAGAATAGTGACCACCTTGATCGGCGGCAGGTGCGCAACGCCGGATGTGACGAGCAGCACCAGCATTAGCCCGGTGCCGGAAGACTGCCACTTCTCGAACGTGGCAAGGCCGCCGAAGTGCTCCAGGATCGGCCGTGCTATTGTGTCGTAGGCATAGTAGCCGATCAGCCAGCCGGCGATGCCGCCCAGCACGGACGCAACGGTGGCGGTCAGCGCGTAGCGATAGGCGCGTTCCGGGCGCGCCAGCGCCATGGGCAGGAACAGAACGTCTGCCGGTATGAAGAACACCGAGCTCTCGACGAAAGCGATGAAGGCCAGCCACCATTCGGCGGATTTGCGCGCCGCCAGCGACAGGGTCCAGTCATACAGTCCGCGAAGCATCGGCTCTCCTATGGAACGGCCCGTCTGTCTAGAAAGGTTTTTCGCGCTGCACAATGGCTGCGGTCTTACAAATTGGAAAGGTGCCGTCTGGTCGCGGCAGAGGCTGGTTTGGAAATTGGCCTGTTGACGAACAGGCCTCCGACCGTATAGTCCGCGCCCATCCAGGCCGCGCGGCCTGAGCCCCTATGGCGGAATTGGTAGACGCGCTCGACTCAAAATCGAGTTCCGCAAGGAGTGCTGGTTCGATCCCGGCTAGGGGCACCATCCTTCAAAATCAGAGCAAAGCTTAGCCATTTTGGGGGCAGTTATCGCGGGAGGCGCTCAGGCCATGCTTGCCGCCGCCACTTAGCCACGGAACGAGAAGGCGGCATAGAAGAAGCTCGACATCCGAGAATCCGGTCTCGCAAACCAGATCCTCTTCGGCGCCGGAAAGCAGCGGCAAACGGCCGGCCATTTCTGCCCAGGCCGCGGCCTTCCCCAATCGACGTCGGCGAAGGCGGACGAACGCGCCAACCAGCGCTTCGCCGTTCCGTTCGGCACGCTGTGGTGGGCGACAACAAGGCGCGCGCCGGTTTCAGCCGCTCGCTTCTGTCGAGAAAGTGCAGCGTAAGCAGACATGTCGCGCCTGCTGCACTTTTCATCAGACGTGTGTATAAGACACATATTACTGAGTGAGGGCGCAGGTCGTTCCTTGCAACGTGCGACACTTGCTGTTGGGTTATGGTCTAATCCTTCATCGTATCGACGAGCATTCGCATCAAGCGGACTAGATCGTCGAAGTCCTTGCGGTCCCAGTCGGCGAATTTCGCAACGGCTATTTGCTCCCGCGCCGCATCCAGCGCGTCCGTCGCCGCTTTTCCCTGCGGTGTGACAACGGCCTCGCGAACTCTCTTGTCAGCGGCGCTCAAGCGCCGCGTGACCAGTCCCAGCTCCTCCAGTCGTGACACCTGTCGACTGACGGTCGTGTAATCGCGACCGACGCGGCCAGCCAGATCGACAACGCCGATCGGGCCAAGTCTCTCGACAAGAACGAGCAGCGGGAAGAGGGCACGCTCGAGCGTGAGGCCCGCCTTGGTGAGCAATTCCACATCCCGCTCGGGTCGGTTCATGATGGTGACGATGTCAATCAGCGAGCGATGCAGCTCGGGCAACAACACTTTAATATGTGCGTTATGCACTTTCTTTATTGACACCGGCTTGGCTCCCTTTAATATGTGCATTATGCACATTGGAGCCGAAAATGGAAGAGCGAGCTGAAATTGACGTCCTGATCTGCGGCGCGGGAGCGGCCGGGCTGACGCTGGCAATCGACTTGGCGAGGCGAGGCGTGTTGTTCCGCATCGTTGAGCAGATGGAACGTCCCTTCGCCGGCTCGCGCGGCAAGGGCTTGCAGCCACGCACGCAGGAGGTGTTCGAGGATCTGGGCATAATCGACCGCATCATGGCAGCCGGCGGTGTCTATCCGCCGATGAGGGAGTATCGCAGCGACGGCGGCTATGACGAAAAGGCAGTTTTCGAAGCGCCCGAACCCTCGCCCGACGTCCCCTATTTCATCGCGCTCATGATCCCGCAGTTCCTTACAGAGGGCGTGATGCGCGAGCGCCTCGCGGAGCTGGGCCATCGTGTCGAGTTCGGCACCGCATTGATCGACTTCGAGCAGGACGATGATGGCGTCAGCGCCCGCCTTAAGTCGTCTGGCGGCGAGGAGCGGGTCCATACGCGCTATCTGGTTGGTGCTGACGGCGGCCGCAGCTCGATCCGCAGTGCGCTGGGCATCGACTTTCCCGGCAAGACGCTGGGTGTCCGTGCAATCGTGGCGGATGCCCATCTGAGCGGACTCGACCGCGCTGCCTGGCACCAGTTCAATGACGGCGACATGGAGCGGCTCGTCATGATCTGCCCGCTCGCCGGCACGGACCTGTTCCAGGTGCAGGCGCCGATCCCGCTGGACGGCGAGCCTGACCTTTCCGCGGATGGATTGACGCGGATGATCGCCGAGCGGACTGGCCGTAGCGACATCGATGTTCAGTCCGTGGCCTGGGCATCCGCCTACGCGATGAACGCGCGTCTGGCTGACCGCTACCGGGTCGGACGGGTTTTGCTAACCGGGGACGCCGCGCATATCCATCCGCCAACGGGCGGACAGGGCCTCAACACCAGCGTTCAGGACGCCTACAATCTCGGTTGGAAATTGGCCGCAGTCTTGGCTGGCGCCCCCGAAGGGCTGTTAGACACCTATGAGGAGGAGCGACGCGCCGTTGCGGCGGATGTCCTGGGGCTTTCGACCCAGTTGCTCGACCGTCAGCGCGAACAAGGCGGCATGCGGCGCGGCCGCGACACACATCAGCTCGACATCGGCTATCCCCACTCATCACTTTCTCACGACGGAGGTGGTCAGACGATACGCCCGCGGGCCGGTGAGCGCATGCCGGACGCGACCCTAACTGGCGCCGCTGGACAGCCCCGCCGTCTGTTCGACGTGATGACCGGCATGCACTGGACCCTGCTTCTATCGAGCCCTGACTACTGGCCGATCGTGGCTGCGCGCGCGGGCCTGCGAGTGGTCACGGTGGGCGAAGGCGCGGAACTGCGCGACCCCTCCAATCAGCTCAGCTTGGCCGAGGGCGGCTGCCTGCTCATCCGGCCGGACGGCTATGTCGGCGCCACTTTCGATGCCGCGAGTTCCACCCTGGTCGGTGACTATCTGGCGAAGGTACTTCCTTCCGAGAACGCCTGCTCTCAGTCAAACGGGAGGGTCGACGTTGCACCAACATGACGGACTTGCGAGATCAGGACGGCCTGCGGAGGCCGTCCCCGGACACGACAGCCGCTGGAACGCATGTCGGCCGTTCGACTGTCCTAGGCCCGCCATGCCAGAGGACATTTCTGAATGGGATTGCAAGGCCGACCAGTAGTGCGACCCACCGGGCAGGTTGTCGCCATCTACGGTTTTGCATCACCCACCCCAGCGCGGGTCTAGCGCCGTCTGAGCAAACTCTTCATCCGGTTGCGCAGCAGGCGCGCCATGTTGCGGGTTTCGCGGTAGAGATGCAGCTGCGAGGCGGCCTGGCGGGCGAGACGGTCGGCGTCCCTTGTCAACCCGATCACCAATGTGCCGACCGGCTTGCGCTCGCTCCACAGCCGGCTCATCACCGGGTGGTCGGGCACGGCGCAGGAATCGGTCATCATGATGTTGGGATCGTCGAGATGCTGCCTGGTGACCTCGATCATCAGCAGCGTGCCCGGCGAATAGGCGGCCAGCCTCTCGTCATAGGCCGTCTTCCAGGTGTAGGCGACGCCAGCCTCGACGAAGACGATCAGGCAAGCGATGGTGCGGCCGTCGAGCGTCAGCGAATGGATGCGGCACATGTCCTGTTCGGCGAGCCGGTGCACCGCCTCGCGGGCGAAGGCGGCGCGGAAGCGGTCGATCGCCATGGCGGTGCGCTCGCGGCCTTTCCAGCCGGACGCCTCCAGCGTCAGGAAGTGCTCGATGGCGTGGCGGATTTCCTCGGGGCCGCGTGCCACGACATGTTCGAGCTTGCCGAGATCGCCGAGGCGCCGCTTCAGGCGGCGGAATTCGCGATAGTGGTGCGCGCGCAGCGAAGCCTTGAGATAATCGTCGCCGTCGAGTTCGCTCTCCAGCACCGGGCGTGAAGTCTGGCCCGTGGTGACCAGCGCCAGGCCACGCGTCTCGGCCACGGTGGCGACCAGGCTCGACACCGGACCGTCGAGCCTGATGTCGGGCAGGACCAGAACTTTCGGCAGCTTGAGATGCGGGCGCGACAGCATCGAGAAGAAGTCCTCGACCACGCCGACCGGATCGTCGCGGTCGATCAGCGGCGTGCCGAGCGGGCCGAATGGGCTCGACCAGGTGCGCATGACCGGCACGCCGAGCGGCACCACCGGCCGTTCCACCGAGATCGGCACCAGCAGCCGCAGCCGGTTGCGGTATTCATCGCCGTCGCGGATCACGGCAAGGCGCACCTCGCGATCTTCCAGCCGGGGCATGGCCGGCGCCAGGAAACGCGGGTTGAAGAAGACGTTCGGCTCGATCGTGCGGGCGCAGAGATAGTCCAGTTCCTCGACCAGGTCGAAGCCGGCCGACGCCGGGTAGATGGCGAGTTTGCGCTCGGGCCGGTTGTTGGCGAGGATCTCGATATGAGCGGGATCGGCGTCGCGCGCCAGCCCGGCAAGGCCGGACACCATGGCGCCGGCGGGACCGCCGCTGGTTTCCTCGAGCAGAGGGATGGCGGCCATCAGGCGGCTCCTTTGGCTGGCACGAAGATCGCCATGACGATGCCGAGCTTGCGCCAGACCGTGAAGGACAGTGCGCCGGCCTCGAAGATCATGGCAAAGGCGGTGGCCATGGCTGCGCCCCACAGGCCGAAAAGCGGGATCAGCACCACATTGAGCCCGATGTTGAAGGCCAGTGTCATGGCATAGACGGCGGCGCAGACATTCTGGTTGCCGCTCATGGTGAGCAGGCTTTCGCAGGGGCCAACGGCGGCGCGCGCCACGACGCCGAAGACGAGCAGGAACAGAAGCGGATAGCCCGATGTGAATTCGGGGCCGAACAGCACCAGCATCGGTTCGCCCAGCGCCAGCACCAGGAAAGCCATCAGCAGCGAGGGCCAGAAGGTCCACGATACCGTCTCGCGGGCGAAGGCGGCAAGCTTTTGCGGCTCGCCATGGGTGAACTGCGCGTAGCGCTGGGCAACGCCGGCCTTGACCGCGAAATAGACGAAATGCACCAGCGCCAGCGTCTTGACCGTGGCGAAATAGACGGCGACGTCATTGGGATCCATATAGGCGCCGACCATCAGCACATCGGCGTTGGTGAGCAGGAAGAAGAAGCTCTCGACCAGGAAGATCGGCAGCGAGACGACGAACCATTGCGCGAAATGCACTTTCATCGGGCCGGCCGGAATTTGCCTTTCCATGCGCTGGGTGACCCCGATGAGCTGGGTCAGCGTGGTGGCGTAGGTAGCGGCGATCGAGGCGAAGATCGCCGTCCGCGCGTCGGCGGCGTAGCCCGCCCAAAGCATCAGCGCCATGAACAGCAGGATCAGCACCGGCCGGATCAGGTAGGTCGGCGACAGCGCGAACAATGCCCATGAATTGGCGCGCGCCAGCCCTTGCAGCAAATCCGACAGCGCGATCATCGGCAGGCAGATGACGCCGAGGATGAACGGTATCACGTAGTAGTTTTCGATCCAGGGCGCGGCCAGCCAGACGCCGAGGGCGCCGAGCCCGGCGATGACCGTCGAGGCGATCAGCACGAACAGGCGGCTCGCAACGACGATGCCGCGCAATTCATCCATCAGGCCGCGCTCGCGGTATTCGGGGATGAAGCGGATGACCGATGTGTGGAAGCCGAGGCAGGCGAGGTTGCCGACGATGACCATCGTCACCCAGACCAGCACGAAGATGCCGTATTCGAAGGAACCCATCCAACGCGCCATCAGCACCTGGCTGATGAAGGCGATGACGGCACTGACGATGCGGATGGAGAAGGCGATGACCGACATGCGGCCGGCCTCGCCGCGTTCGTCGGCGGTGAACAGCACGGCGTCGAGGCGGCCAAGCAAAGGCTCCACGCGCAGCGCCAAACGCTGCGGCAAGAACCGCCCGGCAGTCGTGGCCGCGGAAAAGCGCACCCCGATTTCTCTCCGTTTTCCGCCTCTTTTCAGGCTTTGGTGTAGCGAAGACACCTTAAGAAAGCGTGGGTGGGGAGGGCGTGCGTAATGGCTGAGGGTCGACGAACGGTGAAGGTGCCGCACAGGCGCGGCGCCGTTTGTCGCCCAGTCGGATCTACCGGCGGCGCGCCTCTCCGCGCGTTGCGACATGGTCGATCGCGCAACGGCTGATACCGATGTCCTTCAGCATGAAACCGGGCATGGCCTCCAAGCGACGCCGGCCATGCCGCAGGTGCCATCCGTGTGCAAGCCAAGCGGTAACGGCCATCAGGCGCGAAGGCCGGGTGCGCGGCCTCGCCAGGACGACATCGATTTCGGGCATGATTTCTCCTCGCGATGCGCGCGAAAGGCCTGCCGGGACTGGACCGGCAGGCCGGGTGCCGTCAGTCGGCCTTTTTCATGGCGTCGCACGAGACGTTCGGGTTCATGTCGGCGAAGGCGCCGGTCGGGTTTTGCTTCCAGGCCCAGACATGAAGTTCGTAGAAAGGGCCGAGGCCATAGCGGTTGGGAGCGCTGTTGAAGTTGAACAACTGGCCTCCGAGCGAGGCCGGACCCTTCGCGGTGATGTATTCGACGGCCACCAGCTTCAGCGTGCCATCGGACATCGGCTCGTACATCACGGCCTCCGGCTTGGCGAGGTCGATCGCATCGTCCTTCAGATAGGCGCCATTGACGTAATGAATGCCCATGGCGCCGCCAGTGATGCCACTGGCGCAAGGAATCGGCGCATAGCCCTCGGCGGTGGCCGCCGCGACGTTCACGAAGCGGCTGTTGGCCGCCCGCACCTCGTCGGCAAGCGGATTGTCCTTCCCCGCCGATGCGGCGGTGGAGGCGATCGACGTGATGAACAGCGCGGCAAGGCGCCAGAAATTGACGTTCATTTTGTTCTCCATTGATTGTTGATGATCCGGCAGGCGCCCAGGCCGGCCAGCAAGGCCAGGCCTGGCTGCAGACGCCCGCGGCATGGGATTGGCAGTACGGGACGGGTTCGATCCTCGTCCATCCCGTCTAACCGGACCGCGGTCTCATTGGTGCCACCACCAATATTCCCAGTAGTCCCGCCGCATCTCGTGCTCCGGCAGACCGACGTCCCGTCTCAAATAATCGTCTTGCGGAGGCAGGCGCCCGCGCCGGCCTCGCAATGGCGATAGCAGCGCGGAGACAATCCGCGATGCGAGACCGCGCCGGTGGGGTGCAGGGTCGAACGCCATGCCGGCGGCCGTTTCGGGAGGGAACAACAGGGAAAACCGCCCGCTATCATTGCCCAGGACAATTTCACGCTCATGGCTCCATCCTTGCTCCATTGGATCAGCGATAAAAGTAGGGGTCCAGGACCCTCACCTCCGTGATCTTGTCCACCGGCAGGGAATTCTTCTGCGCCGTGCTGCGGATGGCCTCCGGCGAGGGGGCGTCGTAGATGCAGAAACTCTTGCTCTTGTCGGGCGAGACGAAGGACTGCACCCAGGTGACCCCCTTCTCGGCATTGCGCATGATGATGCCGCCAAGCGCCGTTGCGCCGATGTCGTTCATCGGCAGGTTGAGTCCGTCGGGGAATGTCCGTTCGATCAGATAGCGAGGCATGGAATGGCTTCCTTTTACGATTGATTCACGCTCGAAATGAGCGCGGTCGGAGAAAAACCATGGCCTTCGAAAGCGCGCATCGGAGCCTTTCCCCATATTTCGCGGGACGATTCCCTATGTTTTCGACGTTCGATCTTGGAGCCACACTGCGGATACCGAAGCGTGGGTATCCTGGGGGATGGGGCAGACGACGATACTCATGGGCCAGTAACGATGCTTCTGGAGCGGCAGGCGCAACTTGATCAGTTGGAGGAACTGCTCGCGGCGGCGGCGCGCGGTCGCGGCCGCGTGGCGGCATTGCTGGGCGAGGCCGGCGCCGGCAAGACGGCACTCGTCGAGGCGTTCGTAAGCGGTGTTGGGCAGCACGTTTCCATATTCCGCAGCGCCTGCGAGGATCTGTCGATCCCCGATCCGCTGGGACCGCTCTACGATCTGGCCCGGGATGCGCAGTGGGCACTGCCCCGGGCGATCGATGACCGGCAAGGCCAGCGGCTGCCCCTGTTTTCAGACGCTCTCGAGGTTTTCGAGGCGAGGTCTCGGCCGGGCCTGCTGGTCATCGAGGATATGCACTGGGCCGACGACGCGACCCTGGATTTCGTCCGTTTCCTGGGCCGACGCATCGCCAACACGCATATGCTGGTGCTGTTCACGGCACGCACCGACCGCAGCGAAGGGCAGATGCGCGCGCGTCGGGTGCTCGGTGAAATTCCGGCCGCCAACGTCCAGCGTATCGAAGTGCCGCTGCTTAGCGAAGCGGCGGTGTTGTCGCTTGCCGAAGCCGCCAACCGCGACGGCAGCGCAATCTATCGCGCCACCGCGGGCAACGCCTTCTTCGTCACCGAGTTGCTGGCTGCCGAAAGCGAGATGATCCCGCCGGCCAGCGTCCGCGACGCTGTGCTGGCGCGTGCCGAGCGCCTGTCGCCGGGCGGGCGCTCTATGCTCGACGCGGTGTCGGTGTTTCCACGCCGCGCCGATGTCTGGGCGCTGCGCGGCCTCTGTGGTGTCGCCAGCGCAGGCCAACTGGCGGAATGTGTCTCGAACGGCCTGCTCGACGATCTCGGCGATGGCTATGCCTTCCGCCACGAGATCGCCCGTCGCGCCGTCGAGATGGCGCTGACGCCAAGCCATCGGCGCGAATTCAACCAGCGCGCGCTTTCCGCACTGCAGGAAAACGCCGAGGTGGCTACGGCAAGACTTGTCCACCATGCGGTGGAGGCCCAGAATTTGGAAGCGGTGCGCGAGCTTGCCCCGCTCGCGGCGCGCGAGGCTTCCCGCGTCGGCGCGCATCGCGATGCGGCCGGCTATTACGAGGTCGCCCTGCGGCACGCCGACAGCCTGCCCATGGGCGACCGGGCGAGGCTTTACGAAGGCTATGCCTTTGAATGCCATCTGATCGGCCGCATCGATATGGCCATCGAGGCGCAGGGCCAGGCGCGGCGGTTGCAGCAGGCGTTGGGCGACACGCTCAGGGAGGGCGACAGCCTCAGATGCCTGTCGCGCTTCGCCTATCTGGTGGGTGACCGAGAACAGGCGGACCTGTTCGGGGCACAGGCGGTGGAATTGCTGGAACAGGCGCCGGCCAGTCCGGAGCTTGCCATGGCCTATTCCAATCTCTCGCAGCTGGCGATGCTGGCCGAGAAGCTCGACGAGACGCTGCTGCTCGGCTGCAAGGCAGTCGGTTTGGCCGAACGGTTGAACAAGCCGGAGATAGTCTGTCATGCGCTCAACAATCTTGGCTCCGCCGAGCAGTGGCTTGACCTGGCCAAGGGCCGTCTGCACCTCGCCCGCAGCCTTGACATCGCGCTCGGGCAGAATTTCCAGGAGCACGCCGCACGCGGCTTCACCAATTGCGCCTGCGCCGAAATGAACCAGCTCGACCTTGTCCGGGCGCAATCCTTTCTCGACCGGGGCATTGCCTATTGCGTCGAGAATGATCTCGCGACCTGGCGCGACTATATGCGGGGCGTGCAGGCGCAATTGCTTTTGCGACGCGGCCTTTGGGACGATGCGGCCGCGATGGCTCACGACGTCATCGACGATAGTGCGACCACGGCCCTGGTGCGTTACCCATCCTTGGTCGCGCTGGCGAAATTGCGCATAAGACGAGGCGATCCGGCCGCGCCGTTGCTGGACGAAATGAAGCGGTTCCTAGACAAAGGAATGGAGCTGCAGCGGCTGGTCCCCTACACGGCGTCGATGGCCGAACTGGCATGGCTCGGGCAAGGCGACACCGAAGAGGCACTTCGCCTGATCGATCTGGCCGAAAGCCTGTCGCCGACGAGGGCGATGTTCGCCGAGTTGGCCGTCTGGCGGCTGCTCTTGTCACCTGAAAGCGATCCTGGCGACACGACCGGCATGGCGGAGCCCTATCGCCTGCTGCTCACCGGCGACTGGCGTGGTGCCGCGATGCTGTGGGCCCGGCTGGGCGCTCCGTTCGAACGGGCGCTCGCCCTGCTGTACGGCGACGAGCCGGCGCTGCGCCTGGCCCTGGACATATTCGAAGGGCTCGGTGCCCGGCCGGTGGCCCAGCACGTCCGCGCCGTCATGCGGCAGAATGGCGTCCATAACATCGCCAGGGGACCGCGGCAGAGCACACGCGCCAATCACGCTGGCCTGACGCTTCGCCAAATGGAGGTTCTGCACCTGATCGAGCGCGGTTTCTCCAATAAGAGAATCGCCGAGCACCTAACCATCTCACCGAAGACCGTCGATCATCATGTCTCAGCGGTGCTGGGCAAGCTGGACGCCGTTTCGCGCGGCGAGGCAACCGCCGCGGCGCGCGATTCCGGGCTGATCTGACAATATGGGAGCCGCCCCGGATCAGAAGTCCGGGGAACACCGATCCTGCAGGTCTTTACGCGAAAGTCCCGTGGCAGTGCTTGTATTTCTTGCCGGAGCCGCAGGGGCAGGCTTCGTTGCGGCCGACCTTGCCCCAGGTTGCGGGGTTGTTAGGGTCGCGGTCCTCGGGAGCGACGATGGCGGTGCTTTCCTGGCGTACCAGAAGGGCCGTTTCGCCGCCTTCGAAATCATTCTCGCCAGTGGTGCCGTCAATATGCGTGCCGAACATGTCGGGCGCTTCAGGCGGCGGCGCTTCGGCGGCCTGGCGGACCAGTTCGACGCGCATCAGCTGCGCGGTGACGGCCTGGCGCAG
The DNA here is from genome assembly GCF_006440875.1 of Mesorhizobium sp. B2-5-7. Taxonomy (NCBI): domain Bacteria; kingdom Pseudomonadati; phylum Pseudomonadota; class Alphaproteobacteria; order Hyphomicrobiales; family Phyllobacteriaceae; genus Mesorhizobium; species Mesorhizobium sp. B2-5-7. Next base: position 658,231 of record NZ_VFUO01000002.1, read on the forward strand.
ATTGCCGAGCATCGCCTGGAACAGCTCGAACGCCTCGCTCTTGTATTCCTGCAGCGGATCGCGCTGGGCGTAGCCGCGGAAGCCGACGACCGAACGCAGATGGTCGAGATTGACGATGTGCTCGCGCCACAGATGGTCGAGCGTCTGCAGCACCACGGAGCGCTCGACATAGTTCATCACCTCGGGACCGAAACGGTCGGCGCGTTCTTTTGCCGCGGCGTCGGCGGCTTGAGAGATGCGCTCGCGAATGTCGTCCTCGGCGATGCCTTCTTCCTTCACCCAATCCTCGATCGGCAGGTCGAGATTGAGGAATTCGGCGACCTCGGCCTTCAGGCCGGCGACGTCCCACTGTTCGGCATAGGCGTTTTCGGGAATGGCCTTGGCGACGATCTCGTCGATGACGCCCGCGCGCATCTCGCCGATGGTCTCCGAAAGGCCCTCGCCGTCCATCAGCTCGATGCGCTGCTCGAACACCACCTTGCGCTGGTCGTTGGAGACGTCGTCATATTTCAACAGGTTCTTGCGGATGTCGAAGTTGCGCGCCTCGACCTTCTTCTGCGCCTTTTCCAGCGCCTTGTTGATCCAGGGATGGATGATGGCCTCGTCTTCCTTGAGACCGAGCTTCTGCAGCATGCCGTCCATGCGCTCGGAGCCGAAGATGCGCATCAGATCGTCCTGCAGCGACAGGAAGAATTTCGATCGGCCGGGGTCGCCCTGGCGGCCAGAGCGGCCTCTGAGCTGATTGTCGATACGGCGTGACTCGTGGCGCTCGGTGGCGAGCACGTAGAGGCCGCCGGCGGCCAGCGCCTTTTCCTTCAGGCGCTCGACGTCGGCATTGATTTCCTTTTCGCGCGCTTCGCGTTCGGGGCCTTCCGGCATGTCGCCCAGCTCCTCGGCAATGCGCATCTCGGCATTGCCGCCGAGCTTGATGTCGGTGCCGCGGCCGGCCATGTTGGTGGCTATGGTGATGGCGCCGGGCTTGCCCGCCTGGGCGACAATTGCCGCTTCCCGCTCGTGATGGCGGGCGTTCAGAACCTCGAAATCCGTGAAGCCTTCCTTGCGCAGGCGCTCGGCCAACTGCTCGGACTTTTCGATCGAGGTCGTGCCGACCAGTGTCGGCTGGCCCTTGGCGCTAGCTTCGCGGATCTCCCTGACGATCGCCTTGTACTTCTCCTCGACCGTCCGGTAGACCTCGTCGTCCTCGTCCTTGCGGATGACCGGCAGGTTGGTCGGGATCTCGGTGACTTCGAGACCGTAGATGTTGCCGAATTCCTCGGCTTCGGTCAGCGCCGTGCCGGTCATGCCGGAAAGCTTCTTGTAGAGGCGGAAGTAGTTCTGGAAGGTGACGGAAGCAAGCGTCTGGTTCTCCGGCTGGATCGCCACGTGTTCCTTGGCTTCAAGCGCCTGGTGCAGGCCTTCCGAATAGCGGCGGCCGGGCATCATGCGGCCGGTGAACTCGTCGATGATGACGATCTCGCCGTTGCGCACGATGTAGTCCTTGTCGCGCTGGAACAGCCGGTGCGCCTTCAGCGCGTTGTTGACGTGGTGGACGATGGCGACGTTCTCGACGTCGTAGAGCGACTCGCCCTTGAGCAGGTCGGCATCGCGCAGCATGTTCTCCAGCTTCTCGGTGCCTTCCTCGGTGAAGATCGAGGTCTTCTGCTTCTCGTCGATCTCATAATCCTGCGGCTGCAGCTGGATGATGAAGGTGTCGATGGTGTTGTACATTTCCGAACGGTCCTCGAGCGGACCGGAAATGATCAGCGGCGTGCGCGCTTCGTCGACCAGAATGGAATCGACCTCGTCGACGATCGCGTAATTGTGACCGCGCTGCACCATCTGGGCGCGCTCGTACTTCATGTTGTCGCGCAGATAGTCGAAGCCGAGCTCGTTGTTGGTGGCGTAGGTGACATCGGAGGCGTAGGCGACGCGACGCTCCTCGTCCGACAGGCCGTGGACGATAACGCCGACCGAGAGGCCGAGGAATTTGTAGACGCGGCCCATCCATTCGGAGTCGCGGGTGGCGAGGTAGTCGTTGACGGTAACGACATGGACGCCGTTGCCGGCGAGCGCGTTGAGGTAGACCGGCAGCGTCGCGACCAGGGTCTTGCCCTCGCCGGTGCGCATCTCGGCGATGCCGCCATTGTGCAGCACCATGCCGCCGATCAGCTGGACGTCGAAGGGGCGCATGCCAAGCACGCGGCGCGCGGCCTCGCGGGCGGTTGCGAAGGCTGGGATCAGCAGATCGTCGAGGCTGGCGCCGTTGGCGATATCCTGGCGAAATTTTTCCGTGCGGCCGGCAAGCTCGGCATCGGAGAGCGCCCGCATCTCGTTTTCCATGGCGTTGATCGCCTCGACACGGGGGCGGGTCGATTTGACCCGACGGTCGTTGGAGGAACCGAAAACCTTACGGGCGAGACCGCCGAGACTGACCATCCAATGGTCCTTTCGATAGAATTCTCAATCTTGAGACAGGCGCCGGCCGGCCCCATCACATCCACGTGAACGCACCGCCTGAATACGGGCAAACACAAAAAGCGCCCGGAAAACGGTTCTGGACGCCAAGTCGATGGACAGATAAGAGGGGGCTCAACTGATGTCAACGCCGCGCTGGCCCTGTCGGTCGCGCCAAATTCCGCCACAATCTGGCTGATCTGGAAGCCACCCTCCCTACAATCCCTGACCGGAGTCATCCTTATGTCCTTGTTGTTCAGCCGTGCGTCGCTTGCCAGCCTTGGCCTGGCCCTCGGCCTGTCGGCTCTTTGCCTGTCGCCTGTCACGGCGCAGGAGACCGCTCCCGCTCCGGCCGCCCCCGCCGCGCCGGCGGATGCGGCTGCCCCGGCCGCAGCGCCGGTCGACCCGAATACGGTGATCGCCACCGTCAACGGCCAGCCCTTGACCGAAGCGGATCTGGTGCTTGCCGAAGGCGAGCTGTCGCAGCAGTTCGCGCAGTTGCCGCCCGAGCAGCGCCGCGCCGCGGCACTTTCGGCGGCCATCGAAATCCGCGTCATGGCAGCCAAGGCGGTCACCGACGGTCTCGACAAGGATCCTGACTTCCAGCGCCGCATGGCTTTCCTGCAGCAGCGCGCCCTGCATGGCGAGATGGTCGAGAAGGGTGTGGTCGACAAGGTCACCGACGCCGAGGTTCGCGCCCGCTACGACCAGGAAATCGCCAACACGCCGCCGGTCAACGAGGTGCATGCCCGTCACATCCTCGTGAAGACGAAGGAAGAGGCCGAGGCGATCATCAAGCAGCTCGACGGCGGCGGTGATTTCCAGAAGCTCGCCAACGAGCACACCAGCGATCCCTCGGGCAAGTCCAATGGCGGCGATCTCGGCTGGTTCGGACCTGGCCAGATGGTGCCGGAGTTCGACAAGGCGGCCTTCGCGCTCGAGGTCGGCAAATACACCAAGGAGCCGGTGCAGACGCAGTTCGGCTGGCATGTCATCAAGCTCGAGGACAAGCGCGCCAAGCAGCCGCCGGCCTTCGACGACGTCAAGGACCAGGCCAAGCAGGCGGTCATCCGCGACAAGTATTTCGCGCTGGTCAAGTCGCTGCGCGCCGGCGCCAAGGTCGAGATCCCCGACGCCAATCTGAAGAAGGCCGTCGACACGCTGGAAAGCGCCAAGTAGGACGCAATCGTGAAGGCGCGGCGAGTGATTGCTCGCCGCGCCTATTTTTTTGCCGTTTTTTAGCGCCTGGGCGTGACGATGCCTCGCGTGACATAGCCAACAGCGGTTCGTATCGTGGCTTCATTCACGTCGAGGCGGTTGGTCAAAAGATGCTTCCAGGCGAAGGACCCGATCAGATCGGCGACCACCTCTGAATCGATATCGTCGGCAATTTCACCCCTTGCCTTGGCGCGGTCCACGATCTGGCTGTTGTGAGTCCGGCGCCCCGTGGCATAGCCGGCGAGCGCCGCGCCGGCGGTCTCGTCCGATTGCGCCTCGGCAATCAGCGACCTGTACACGCTGCCCGAAGGCGTGTCGCGCCAATGCGCGAACAGGTTTTTCAGGAAGCCGACGAGGTCTTCTTCCAAGCTTCCGCTGTCTGGGATGTCGACGCGTTTCTGGCGCTGATAGACTTCGAGCAGCAATGCCGCCTTGCTTGGCCACCAGCGATAGATGGTCGGCTTGCCGGCGCGCGCGCGGCGCGCCACGGCCTCGATCGAGAAGCCGGCATAGCCGCCTTCGACCAGCACTGCCTCGGCCGCCTCCAGAATGGCGTCCGCGCTGTCGGGATTGCGCCGCGCACCGATCGATCTGCGCGCCGTATCCGCCTCCTCGGCCATGCCTTTCGTCCTCGTTTCAATTCGCTGGCAACGATAAGTGATCCCGCCTGCCCAATGTGGAAGATCATAGCGCCACGGACCCCGGCGACGCCAACAGATTTGAAATGCAAGCTTGATCCTGAACGGGTTTGCCCTCCGCGGGAGCGACGAAAACGCGCTTGCACCGGCTCGCCGTATCGGGCAAACCGGCCTTCCCTTGCGATTTTCCCGCCCGAGGTCTGCATGTCCACGACGATTTCCCCGCTTGCGCCGAAGAAATACCCCAAAATGCCAGAAATCGAAGGGGTGCGCATCGCCACCGCCGAAGCAGGGATAAAGTACAAGGGCCGCACCGACCTGCTGGCCATGGTGTTCGATGCAGGCACCGCGGTCGCCGGCGTGTTCACCAGGTCGAAATGTCCCTCGGCGCCGGTTGATTTCTGCCGCCAGAACCTTGGCTCGGGCAAGGCGCGGGTGCTGGTCGTCAATTCCGGCAACGCCAACGCCTTCACCGGGCAGAAGGGCCGCGAATCCACCGCGCTGACGGGCGAAGCGGCGGCGAAGGCCGCGGGCTGCACGGCAGGCGAGGTTTTCCTGGCCTCGACCGGCGTCATCGGCGAACCGCTCGACACGGCCAAGTTCAGCCATCTGCTCGCCGGGCTGGTCAGCGACGGCAAGCCGGACCTGTGGACAGAGGCGGCAAAGGCCATCATGACCACGGATACATATCCGAAAGTGGCGACGGCGACGGTCAAGCTCGGCGACGCCGATGTGACCATCAATGGCATTTCCAAGGGCGCCGGCATGATCGCGCCCGACATGGCGACGATGCTGTCCTTCATCGCCACCGACGCGCCGATCGCGGCTCCTGTCCTGCAGGACCTGTTGTCGCGCGGCACGGCCAAGACGTTCAATGCTGTCACCGTGGACAGCGATACCTCGACCAGCGACACGCTGCTGTTGTTTGCCACCGGCAAGGCGGCAAAGCGCGGCGCGCCCGAGATCACCGATCCCAGGGACGCCCGCCTTGGCCAGTTCCGCCGGGCGCTCGGCAAGGTGCTGAAGTCGCTGGCGTTGCAGGTGGTGCGCGACGGCGAGGGCGCCCGCAAGCAGGTCGAGGTCACCGTCACCGGGGCCAAGTCGGCCCGCTCGGCCAAGCGCATCGCGCTGTCGATCGCCAATTCGCCGCTGGTCAAGACGGCGGTCGCCGGCGAGGACGCCAATTGGGGCCGCGTCGTCATGGCCGTCGGCAAGGCCGGCGAGCCCGCGGATCGCGACCGGCTGTCGATCTGGTTCGGCGACAATAGGCTGGCGCATGAGGGTGAGCGCGACCCCAGCTATTCGGAAGAAAAGACCTCGGCCTATATGAAGCGCGACGACATCCGCATCCGCGCCGATATCGGCATCGGCCGCGGCAAGGCGACAGTGTGGACCTGCGATCTCACCAAGGAATATGTCGCCATCAATGGCGACTACCGGAGCTGATCGCCTTGGTTTCGCGTCATCCCGCAAGCATGCTCGCGACCGTGCGCCGCTATGAGGCGGCCGGCTTTCGCGCCTGGCCCGCGGCCGCCGTCCACTATGACGGCACCTGGGTGGTGCGCCTGACCGCCGGTCATCCGGCCAAGCGGCTGAACTCGGTCAATCCGCTCGATCCCGGCGACATCCAGCACATCGCCGACCGCATCGGCCGCGCGAGCCGCCGTTTCGACGCGTACGGCCGGCCGCTGACGTTCCGCATGTCGCCATTGTCGGGTCCCGATCTTGCCAGTCATCTCGACAAGGAGGGCTGGAGTCGGTTCGACGAATCGCTGGTCATGCGGCTGCCGCTGGCCGACGCGCAGCTCGACGCCGCCATGGACCAGATCCCGCTCAAGGACATCAGCCGCTTCATCGGCGCATTGCTCAAGGTCAGCGGCTCGGACGTGTCGCTGCGGCCGGGCCTGTCGGAGATCATCGGCGCTATCCAGCCTGAAGCCGGGCTGTTCGCACTCGAGGATGGGACGGAGCCGCTGGCGACGCTGATCTGCGTGCATGACGGCGATCTCGCCGGCCTGTTCGAGGTCGCTACCGACAAGGCGGCGCGCAACAAGGGCCACGGCCGCAACCTGATCCTGTCGGCGCTGAAATGGGCGAGGCTGCGCGGCGCGCGGGAAGCCTGGCTGCAGGTCGAGGCGGGCAACGCGCCGGCGCTGGCGCTCTACAGCGCGCTCGGCTTCGAGGAAGTCTATCGCTATCACTACCGCCGGCCCGCTGTTCATGGGTGAAGTCGGGCATGAATGATGTGAAATCCAGCGGCAAGCGCCTGCTCCTGGTCGCCGCTTGCGCGCTGGTCGATGCCGATGGTCGCGTGCTGCTGGCGCAGCGGCCGCAAGGCAAGCAACTCGCCGGCCTGTGGGAGTTTCCCGGCGGCAAGGTCGAGGCCGGCGAGACGCCGGAACAATGCCTTATCCGTGAACTGCAGGAGGAGATCGGTATCGAGACCGAGATCCCATGCCTGGCGCCGCTGACCTTCGCCAGCCATTCCTATGACGACTTCCACTTGCTGATGCCGCTTTTTGTCTGCCGCCGCTTCCGCGGCATCGCCCAGCCGAGGGAAGGGCAGGCGCTGAAATGGGTGCGGCCCAAACAGATGCGCGACTATCCGATGCCGCCGGCCGATGCGCCACTGATCCCCTTCCTGATCGATCTCCTTTGAGGATTTGATTGGACCACCGTCCATATCAGCCAGCGTTAATGGAAGATTTATCTCATCATGAAAAATTGATGCATGGCCGTTTTTTCGTGCGGCCGCCGTCATTTCGCTGGGGAGCGATAGAATGAGCCTGGACAGGGATTGGGATTCGATCCGGCCCGAGCGCGGCTTTCGTGTCGCTGATGCGGGCATGGGCGTCCTGCGCCTCACGCTGCTGTTCGGATCGGCCGCCGTGGCGCTGGCGTTGATCGCGACCCCTTTCCTCGACAGCCAGGCGCGTTCGCAAACGGCCCGCGACGGTTTCCCCGGCCTGGACATGACGGCTACCGGTTCGATCAGCCATCGCAGCACCTATACGGTACGCCGCAGCGTGCTGCAGGCCGATCCGGGAGGCGTCTGCATTATCCGTTCCGATGGCAAAAGCAGTGGCGACTGCTGACAAGGCCAGGACATTTCCGACGGTCGGCGACTTCACCGCCTGTTAAGCCTTTGCCGTTAACCTTTCTTAACAGATCCGCGGTAAAAGTTTCGGCAACGGGGATCGAGGTCATGAAAACAGTGCTGGTGCGTTTTCTGGAGGACGAAAACGGCGCCACGGTCGTCGAATACGGTCTGATCATTGCCGTGCTATCGTTGACGATCATCGGCGGTATCGGCCAGGTCTTCAACTCGCTGACCTGGCTGTTCAGCGACAACTCCAGCAGGCTTGCCAACGCCTTTGCGCAATGAGGCTGGTGCCTGCGAATAGGTCAATGCCCATCAGGTCCCTCCAGTATAGTCTTCAGCGAAACCTTGGCTGAACCGGGTTTCAGCGGCTTTTGCTGCGATGCATCGGGCGCCCAGCCGGACATCCAGACCGTCGAGAAGCTTGCCCTGATACGACCGTCGGGGTCGGAAAAGCGTTCGGCGTAGATTTCCGCGGCGCGGGCAAACAGCTGGCGCGTGCCCGGCCGCCGGCTGCGATCGGCCAGCGCGCTGGTTTCGCCCATGGCACGCAGATCCGCCATCAGGGCAAACAGGTTGGCATAGCGCACCGTCACCGTCTCGACGTCGGCGACCGGCAGCGCGAAACCGGCGCGCTGCAGCAACGCACCGGCATCGCGTACGTCGGTGAAGGGGATGACGCGAGGGCTGACGCCGCCGTAGAGCTCTGTCTCGGCGGCAAGCAGGCTTTCGCGCAGTTCCGCAAGCGTGCCGGCGCCTGCGAAAGCGCCGAGAAAAAGTCCGTCCGGCCGCAGCGCGCGACGGATCTGGATCAACATGCCCGGGATGTCGTTCATCGCCTGCAGCGACAAAAGCGATACCACCAGATCAAGACTTTGCGGCTCGAACGGGACCGTCTCCGGCGGCGCAATCAGGCCGGCGGCACCGTTCAGGAAAGCCGCGGCCGTCTCGACACGGGCGAGATCCGCCACCTTGCCGCTCCGCGCAAGGACATCGGCCGCGGCCGATGTCTGGCAAAACAGCACCGCCGCCTTGGCGAACTTTCGCTCGACGGCGCCCAGCCGGTCGGCGAGATCCTCGGCGGCACGGCGCATGAGGAAGTCGGCGCCGTCAACCGGGCGGATGAGCGCGCGCCGCTTGTGCGCCAGCCACAGAGAGGTGTCCATTATAGGCTGCAAGGGATTGATCCTTGTATGTCGGCGCCTTGATGTGATTGGTATTGGTGGCGCCGAGGAACCAATCACGTGGCCGATCCGATGCCCAAGATCAAGTCCGTCGAGATCAGGAAGCTGGCCGGGTCTGCTGCACGGTCGGCTCTGGGCTGGCCGGCGCGCATCCTGTTTCCGCCGGTCTGCGCCGGTTGCCGCCGGCAGGTCTCGCAGCCCGGTGTGTTGTGCGGCGGCTGCTGGCCGAAGCTGCGGCTGCTGGAGCGGCCCTGGTGTCCGGTGATGGGCACGCCGTTCACCCATCACATGGGCGATGGTTTTCTGTCGGCGGAGGCGATCGCGGATCCGCCTCCCTTCGAACGGGCACGGGCCGCGGTCGTCTACTCCGGCGTTGCCCGCCAGATGGTGCAAGGGCTGAAATACCAGGACCGCACGGATCTCGCACCCTGGATGGCGCGCTGGATGGTTCGTGTGGGCGCCGAGCTCATCGCCGACGCGGATGTGGTGGTACCGGTGCCGCTGCATTGGCGCCGTTTTTTCAGGCGGCGGTTCAATCAATCGGCGGAACTGGCGCGCGCGGTTTGCGAGCTCAGCGGGCTGCCTTTCTCGCCCTCCGCCATGCGGCGCGTGAAACTCACCCGCCAGCAGGTCGGACTGGAGCGGCAGGAGCGCGAGGAAAACGTACGCGCCGCCTTTCGCGTGCCGGCAGAGGCCGAGATCGAGATTGCCGGCCGCAGGGTGCTTCTGATCGACGATGTCTACACCACCGGCGCCACCGTGCGTGCCGCCACCAAGGCGCTGAAAAGGGGAGGTGCGGCCGCCGTCGACGTGCTGACCTTTGCCCGTGTGTTGCCGGGGGACTTCCGGGCGGACGAGTCCGTGACTATATAAGTCGGCAACGGAAGCGGAATTCGTCATGGTCGATGTCACGATCTATACGCGCATGATGTGCGGCTACTGCACGGCGGCCAAGCGGTTACTGGAGCGCAAAGGCGTCGCCTATACCGAGCACGACGCTTCCTTCTCTCCGGAACTGCGCCAGGAGATGATGTCGCGAGCTCACGGGCGCACGACCTTTCCGCAGATTTTCATAGGCGACACACATGTCGGTGGCTGCGACGACCTCCATGATCTGGAGGCAGAAGGCCGACTGGACAAACTGCTCGCCAACGGCTCGTCGATTTGAGGGTATGACAATGGGTGTTTTCAAGACGGCGGGTGTTTTCAAGGCGGCGGCAGTGCAGATGCGTTCAGGCGAGAGCCCCGAGCGCAATGCGGCCGATATGGAGCGGCTGGTGCGCGAGGCCGCGGGCCAGGGCGCGACCTATATCCAGACGCCGGAGATGACCGGTGCACTGATCCGCGACAAGGAAGCGCGTGCCGCCTCCTTCACCTCGCAGGACAAGGACATCGTTGTCGCAACCGCGCGGAAGCTCGCCAGTGAGCTCGGCATCTTCCTGCACGTCGGCTCGACCGCCATACTGCGCGCCGACGGCAAGCTCGCCAACCGCGCGCTCCTGTTCGGACCCGATGGCGCGACGCTCGCCACCTACGACAAGATCCACATGTTCGACGTCGACCTCGATAACGGCGAAAGCTGGCGCGAATCCGCCGCCTATGAGCCGGGGACCGAAGCCGTCGTTATTCCGATCAACGATGCGAAACTAGGCTTTGCCGTCTGCTACGACCTGCGTTTTCCGCAATTGTTCCGTGCCGAAGCGATGGCCGGCGCCGAGGTGCTGACCGTGCCCGCGGCCTTCACCCGCCAGACCGGCGAGGCGCATTGGCATGTGCTGCTCAGGGCACGCGCCATTGAGAACGGCGCCTATGTCGTCGCCGCCGCGCAAGGCGGCCTGCACGAGGACGGCCGCGAGACCTATGGGCATTCGCTGATCGTCGATCCGTGGGGCCGCATCATCGCCGAAGCCGCGCATGACGAGCCAGCGGTGATTGTCGCGGAGATCGACCCGGCGCAGTCGCTTGCCGCGCGCAAGAAGATCCCCAATCTCAGGAATGCGCGGGATTTCACCATCAATACCGGCGAGGGGCCGCGTCTCAGGGGCGCCGCATCTTGATCCGCTTTTCCCTGATCTGCGAAAACGAGCATGAGTTCGAGGGTTGGTTTCGCAGCAATGACGATTTCGACACGCAGAAGAAGCGCGGTTTTGTCGATTGCCCCAGCTGCGGCTCGCACAAGGTCGAGAAGGCGCTGATGGCCCCGGCCGTTTCCACGGCCCGCAAGCAGGAAACCATAGCGCTTGCCATGGGCGAGGCGCAGAAGCAGGCGCTGGCGCAGCTGAAGGCGATGGCCGAGAAGGTGCGCGAAAACGCCGACTATGTCGGCGACAAGTTCGCCGAGGAAGCGCGCAAGATCCATTTCGGCGAAACCGATGCGCGCGGCATCTATGGCGAGGCGACGCTGGAGGAGGCCAAGGCCCTGGCCGAGGACGGTGTCGAGTTCATGCCGATCCCGGTGTTTCCGGACGACCGGAACTGAGCGATCAGCTCACGCTGCCGATCAATTTTTCCAGCAGGTGCGAAAGCGTTTCCCGTTCGGTCTGTGTCAGGCCGGACAGGATCTGATGCTCGTTCGCCACATGGGCCGCAACGGCCTCGTCGATCAAGGCGAGCCCCTTTTCGGTCAACCGCACGACGATGCCGCGCCGATCGTTGGGGTGCGGTGCACGCAGGATCAATCCGGCCTTTTCCAACCGGTCGAGCCGGTTGGTCATGGCGCCTGATGTCACCATCGTCGCTTCATAGAGAGCGGTCGGCGTCAGCGCGTAAGGCGAGCCGGAGCGGCGCAGCGTCGCCAATACATCGAACTCTCCCGCCTGCAGTCCGAAACGGGCAAACAGCGGGGCGAGGCGATCGCGTGCTATCAGCGAGGAGACCTCATTCAGACGCCCGATCACGGCCATCGGCGACACATCCAGGTCCGGCCGTTCCCGCCGCCATTGCTCGATGGCTTTCCCAGCGCGGTCCATCTATCTCACCACAATGTATCTTGAAGTTAAGAATCTTTCCATTATCTTATCTCAATAGTCAACGCCGGCCAAGAGGCTGTGCACCCATAGGGTTCCATCATGAAATATCTCTGGGATTCGGCGCTCGGCCTGCTGGTTGTCACCGGCGGCCTGCTGGGCCTGACGCTGCCCTTCGGCAAGCTCGCCACGGCGGCCGGCGCGCCGGCCATGGTCTGGGCCTTTGTCATCTCGCTCGGCGCTGGCGGCGTGCTTTTGTGCGTGCTCCTGGCGCATGGTCAGCGCATCCGGCTCACCCCGCACAAACTGCGCTATTTCTTCGTCACCGCGGCAGTGTCCTATGCCGTCCCCAATCTCCTGATGTTTTCGGCCATTCCGCATCTGGGCGCCGGCTACACCGGCATCATGTTCACGCTGTCGCCGGTGATCACATTGGTGTTTTCGATCCTGCTCGGCGTCCGGCGCCCCAACATGCTGGGCGTATCAGGCATCGCCGTCGGCTTCGTCGGCGCCGTCATGGTGGCGGTGACGCGCGGCGAGGCCGGCCAGCCGGCCGATCTGTTCTGGGTGATGATGGGACTGCTGATCCCGGTCAGCCTTGCCGCCGGCAACATCTACCGCACCATCGACTGGCCGGAAGGAACCGGTCCGATCGAACTCGCGGTCGGCAGCCATCTGGCGTCCGCGGCGATGCTGCTCGTTGGCATCCTGACCTTGCTCGGAGGCAAGGCCTTCGTCCAGCTTGGCGCCGTGCCGCTCATCGTCGTGGCGCAGATGGCCTCGGCATCGGCGATGTTTGCTTTCTTCTTCCGGCTGCAGGCGGTTGGCGGTCCGGTCTATCTCAGCCAGATCGGCTATGTCGCGGCAGCGGTCGGACTGTTTGCCGGCACGATCTTCCTTGGTGAACACTATCAACTGCTGACCTGGGTCGGCGCCGTCATCATCACCGCGGGCGTGTTCATCACCACCAAGGCGCAGAGCCAGAAAGCCTGAAGGCTTCGAGGCTCACGTCGCACTGCCGTCAGCATCAACGCCGGGCTCCGGCCCCGGCTGGCTGAGGATTGGCTGTTCAGACCGATCCCTTTTCCGCCAGCACCATGTAGTTGACGTCCATGTCCTTCGACCGCGCCCAGCGATCGGCAAGCGGATTGTAGGAGACGCCGGTGCGGTCGATGATGGTCAGGCCGGCGCCGCGCAGCGCCTTTTCCAGCTCTTCGGGGCGCACCAGCTTGCCGAATTGGTGGGTGCCGCGCGGCAGCCAGCGCAACACATATTCGGCGCCGATGATGGCGAGGCCGAGCGCCTTGAGCGTGCGGTTGATAGTGGCCACGAACATGATGCCGCCGGGTTTGACCATCTCGCCGCATTTGGCGACGAACAGGTCGATATCGGCGACATGTTCGACCACTTCCATGTTGAGGATGACATCGAATTTTTCACCGGCCTCGGCGAGATCTTCCGCCGTCGTGGCACGATAGTCGACGCTGACATTGCCCTCGGCGGCATGCAGTTTCGCCACTTCGATGTTTGTTTCGGACGCGTCCGCTCCGACCACCTCGGCACCGAGCCGCGCCATCGGCTCGCACAAAAGGCCACCGCCGCAGCCGATGTCGAGGATGCGCAGGCCCTCGAACGGCCGCGCCGCCCGTGGGTCGCGGCCGAAGCGCGCCGCGATCTGGTCGCGGATATAGGAAAGCCGGACCGGATTGAATTTGTGCAGCGGACGAAACTTGCCGTTCGGGTTCCACCATTCGGCGGCAAGGGCGGAAAAGCGTTCCACCTCTCCGGCATCGATCGTCGATCGTCGGGGCTCAGGCATCGGTTGGTCTCCTCGGACGCTACAGCGCCGCGCGTCCTTCGGACGCGCAAAGGACGCTGTAGCACTTTGATTCTGCGCATGATCCCTTTCCGAAATCGAAGTCGATTTCGGGGTCATGCGCTAGGAAGTCGGGCGTGAGGCATCGAATGTCAAGGCAACATTTTCCTCTGCTGACAAAGTGGCTGGGCGATCAAAGGCCCGGTTTATTTCGTGTCCAGAACATCACGCAGCTTGGCCGCCAACTGCTCGATGGTGAACGGCTTGGCCAGGAAGTGCACGTCATGATCGAGCATGCCGTTGTGGACCACGGCATTCCTGGTGAAGCCGGTGGTGAAGACCACTTTCAGCTCGGGCTGGCGCGCGAGCGCTTCCTCGGCGAGCTTGCGGCCGTTCATCACCGGCATGACGATGTCGGTGAAAAGCAGGGCGATGCCTGGTGTCGCGGCGAGCTTCTGAAGGGCCTCCGGTCCGCTTCCCGCATGGATGACGATGTAGCCGAGTTCGCGCATGACACCCGTCGTGGAGGCCCGCACGCGGGGGTCATCCTCGACGACGAGGATCGTCTCGGTGACCTCGGCGGCGCTCTTGTCGCGCCCGACGGGCGCTGCCGGCTCCTCGGCTCCGAAAAACCGGGGCAGGTAGATCTTGATCGTCGTGCCTTCGCCGGGCTCGGAGTAGATCTTGACGTGGCCGCCCGATTGTTTGACGAAGCCGAACACTTGGCTCAGCCCAAGTCCCGTGCCCTTGTTGACCGGCTTGGTCGTGAAGAAGGGTTCGAAGGCCCTGGCGATGGTCTCGGGCGACATGCCCGCGCCGGTGTCGGTTACCGCGATCATCACATATTGGCCAGGCGTGACTTCGGCGTGCGTCGATGCATAGCCGTCGTCGAGGTGGCTGTTGACAGTCTCAATGGTCAGCTTGCCCTCGTTGTCCATGGCGTCGCGGGAATTGACGGCCAGATTGAGGATCGCGTTCTCGATCTGGCTGGGATCGGCGTGGGTTTTCCACAGGCCGCCCGCTAATACTGTCTCGATGCGGATGCCTTCACCCAAGGTGCGGCGCAGAAGATCGGACATGCCGGTCAACAGCCCGTTGATGTCGACAACCTGCGGCGCCAGAGGCTGCAGGCGGGAGAAGGCAAGCAGGCGGGAGGTCAGGTTGGCGGCACGGCTGGCCGCGTCGGTCGCGGCCTCGACGAGTTTTTCGATGTCATGCTCGCCCCGCTTCAGCTTGCGCTGGGCAAGGTTCATGGCGCTGAGGATCACCGCCAGCATGTTGTTGAAGTCGTGGGCGATGCCGCCTGTCAGCTGTCCGACAGCCTCCATCTTCTGCATCTGGCGTATCTGGGATTCGGCCTTTTCACGCGTCTGGATCTCGTTGCCGAGTTCGATGTTCTTGCGCATCAGCTCTTGCTGGGCGACGACCACCTCGTGGAAGCGGCGACGGGATTGACGTATGGTGTAGGCGGCAAGCAGGAAAGTCGCCAGCAACGCGGCCAGTGAGCCGATCCGCAACCAGGCCTCGACCCGGTCGGTACGCTCGTCGCGCGCGGCCACCGCGGCGGCGCCGATACGCCGGATTGTGTCCATGCTGGCCCGCATCTCGTCCATGGCGGCCTTGCCCTGGCCACTGCGGACCAGTTGCAGGGCCTTTGCCGCATCGCCTCGCTCGTAAAGAGCTATGGTTTCGGCCAGGTCGGCCTGCTGTTGCGAAAGCGCGTCCTTGATGTGGCCGATCTGCTGGGCGATCTGATCGTCGGGAGCGGTCGCGCTGTCGACCCGCGCCAATTGTCCCGGAATTGCCTCGACGGCCTTCCGGTAAGGCTCCAGATACGATTTTTCACCGGTCAGCAGGTAGCCGCGCTGACCACTCTGGGCCTCCTGCGCCAATGAAAGCAGCCCGGAAAGCTGCTCCTGGTACTCGATTGTCTCACGTGCGGCGGCACGATTGGCCCTTTGGCTCTCGACGAGCACCGCACGGGTGCCGACGATCAGTGCCAGCACCGCAAAGCCCGCGACAAGCGGGAGCGATTGCAATCGCATGGCGCGCCGAAGCCGAGCAATCATCTGTTATGCCGAACCAAAAGCAATTTCCCGCGGGCAGCATTTGGTAAGCGGCGCCGGGCCGGAAGGCAATATGTCGTGCTGTTATGCAATCCGCCGTCAGCCTTGCGAAACCTTCCTCATTTGGCTATGGAGGCCGCGCATTCAGTGGCCGGCGGCAGCCGGGCGCTGTTCTTCCATTTTCGGCCGCGGGCCGGCTCCAGTCAAAGGCATTTCGCTTCCATGGCGCGTATCGTGATGAAATTCGGCGGGACCTCCGTCGCCGACATCGCTCGCATCCGCAACGTGGCACGTCACGTCAAACGCGAGGTCGACGCCGGTCACGAGGTGGCTGTGGTGGTTTCGGCGATGGCCGGCAAGACCAACGAGCTGGTCGGCTGGACCCGCGAGGCCTCACCGATGCACGATGCACGCGAATATGACGCGGTCGTCGCTTCCGGCGAACAGGTCACGGCTGGCCTTCTCGCCATCACCTTGCAGAACATGGGCGTGCATGCGCGCTCCTGGCAGGGCTGGCAGATTCCGATCAAGACCGACAACGCGCATGGCGCGGCGCGCATCCTCGACATCGACGGCGCCTTCCTGGTCAAGCGCTTCGGCGAAGGCCAGGTGGCTGTCATCGCCGGTTTCCAGGGCATCGGGCCGGACAACCGCATCGCGACACTCGGACGTGGCGGCTCCGATACCAGCGCCGTGGCGATCGCCGCCGCGGTCAAGGCCGACCGCTGCGACATCTACACCGACGTCGATGGGGTCTACACCACCGACCCGCGCATCGAGCCCAAAGCGCGGCGGCTGGCCAAGATATCGTTCGAGGAAATGCTTGAAATGGCCTCGCTCGGCGCCAAGGTTCTGCAGGTGCGTTCGGTCGAGCTTGCCATGGTGCACAGGGTGCGTACCTTCGTGCGGTCGTCCTTCGACGATCCCGATGCGCCCGGAATGGGGGATTTGCTCAATCCTCCGGGAACGCTTATTTGCGACGAGGAAGAGATCGTGGAACAGCAGGTCGTCACCGGAATTGCCTATGCCAAGGACGAGGCCCAGATTTCGCTGCGCCGCGTCGGCGACCGGCCGGGCGTTGCCGCCGGCATTTTCGGACCGCTGGCCGAGGCCAACATCAATGTCGACATGATCGTCCAGAACATTTCCGAGGACGGCAAGCTGACCGACATGACCTTCACCGTGCCGTCGGGCGATGTCGACAAGGCGCTGGCCGTGCTCGACCGGCTGAAAGCCGAGATCGGCTACGATGTCGTGCAGTCGGAAGCTGGCATGTCGAAGGTTTCGGTCATCGGCATCGGCATGCGGAGCCATGCCGGCGTCGCCGCCACCGCCTTCAAGGCGCTGGCCGACAAGGCGATCAACATCCGCGCCATCACCACCTCCGAGATCAAGATTTCGATACTGATCGACGGTCCCTATACGGAACTTGCGGTTCGCACTTTGCATTCCGTCTACGGTCTGGATAAGCAGTAGCAGGACTGAATCAGCTGTTGCGCACTTGCCGGGCGCGGCGGAAACTGCCCCGGCAAGAAGTCTATTGGAGAAGAAGCCGCGATGCGTGACACGGCCGTTGGCCCGCGCGTTTTGCTGAAACGGCTCCGCGAGCTCATGCAGGAGCCGCTGGAGCCGCAGGAGCGGCTCGACCGGATTGTGCGCGACATCGCCTCCAACATGGTCGCGGAAGTCTGCTCGCTCTACGTGCTGCGCGCCGATTCGGTGCTGGAGCTCTACGCCACCGAAGGTCTGAACCCGAACGCCGTCCATCTGGCGCAGCTGCGGCTAGGGCAAGGCCTGGTCGGCACCATTGCCGCGAGTGCCAGGCCGCTCAACCTGTCCAACGCGCAAGAACACCCGGCCTTCGCCTACCTGCCGGAGACCGGGGAGGAGATCTACAATTCCTTCCTCGGCGTGCCGGTGCTCAGGGCAGGGCGCACGCTGGGCGTCCTGGTCGTCCAGAACAAGACCATGCGCCACTACCGCGACGATGAGGTCGAGGCGCTGGAAACCACGGCCATGGTCATCGCCGAGATGATCGCCACCGGCGATCTGGCGCGGCTGACCCGGCCTGGCCTCGAACTCGACCTGCGCCGGCCTGTCAGCTTCACCGGCCTGTCCTTCAACGATGGCGTCGGGCTCGGTCATGTCGTGCTGCACGAGCCGCGTATCGTCGTCACCAATTTGTTCAACGAGGACAGCGAGGAGGAGGTCCGGCGGCTCGAAGCCTCGCTTGGTTCTCTGCGGCTTTCCATCGACGACATGCTGGAGCGCCGCGATGTCGCCTTCGAGGGCGAGCACCGCCAGGTGCTGGAAGCCTACCGCATGTTCGCCAACGACCGGGGCTGGGTACGGCGCCTGGAAGAGGCGATCCGTAACGGCCTGACTGCCGAGGCGGCGGTCGAAAAAGTTCAGAGCGACATGCGCGCCCGCATGCTGCACATGACCGATCC
This sequence comes from Mesorhizobium sp. B2-5-7, assembly GCF_006440875.1. NCBI lineage: Bacteria > Pseudomonadati > Pseudomonadota > Alphaproteobacteria > Hyphomicrobiales > Phyllobacteriaceae > Mesorhizobium > Mesorhizobium sp. B2-5-7. The sequence continues at coordinate 676,123 of NZ_VFUO01000002.1, forward strand.
CTATCTGCGCGAGCGGATGAGCGATTTCGACGATCTCGCCAACCGGCTGTTGCGCCAGCTGATGGGACGTGGACCCGAGGATGTCGCGGCCTCGCTGCCCAAGGACGCCATCATCGTCGCCCGCTCGATGGGCGCTGCCGAACTGCTCGACTATCCTCGCGACAAGCTGCGCGGGCTGGTGCTGGAGGATGGCGCGGCGACCAGCCATGTCGTCATCGTCGCGCGCGCCATGGGCATTCCCGTCGCCGGACAGATGAAGGGCGCCGTTTCCATGGCGGAAAACGGCGATGCCATCATCGTCGACGGCGAGGAAGGCGCGATCCATCTGCGGCCGCAATCCGATCTTGAAGCCGCCTATGCCGAGAAGGTGCGGTTCCGGGCGCGACGGCAGGAGGTCTACCGCGAACTGCGCAAGAAGCCGTCGACGACCCGGGACGGGGTCCAGGTCGACCTGCTGATGAATGCCGGGCTTGCCGTCGACCTGCCGCAACTTGCCGAAGCGGGCGCCGCCGGCATTGGCCTGTTCCGCACGGAACTGCAGTTCATGGTCGCGTCGACCTTTCCGCGCGCCGAAGCCCAGGAAAAACTCTACCGCGACGTGCTCGAGGCAGCGCGCGGCAAGCCGGTCACCTTCCGCACCATCGACATTGGTGGCGACAAGGTGCTGCCCTATTTCAAGGGCGCGGTCCAGGAAGAGAATCCGGCGCTCGGCTGGCGGGCGATCCGCCTGACGCTAGATCGGCCGGGCTTGCTGCGCACCCAGATCCGCGCCTTGCTCAAGGCCAGCGGCGGGCGCGAGCTCAAGCTGATGCTGCCGATGGTGACCGAGCTCGGCGAAATCGCCCAGGCGCGCGAAATCATCGACCGCGAGGTGCGGCATCTCTCACGCTTTGCCCATCACCTGCCGACCAGTCTCAAGCTGGGCGCCATGCTGGAAGTGCCGTCGCTTTTGTTCCAGCTCGACGAACTGATGAAGGCGGTCGACTTCGTCTCGGTCGGATCGAACGACCTGTTCCAGTTCGTCATGGCGGTCGACCGCGGCAACACGCAACTGGCCAACCGCTTCGATACGTTGTCGGCGCCATTCCTGCGCGTGCTCAAGCAGATCGCCGACGCCGGCGCCCGCAATCATACGCCGGTCACCCTGTGCGGTGAACTCGCCGGCAAGCCGATCTCGGCGATGGCGCTGATCGGCCTCGGTTTCCGCTCGATCTCGATGTCGCCGGCCTCGATCGGTCCGGTCAAGGCCATGCTGACGGAGCTGCCGCTGGAGGAGCTGAAGGCTTTCTTCGACGACAATCTGATGGCGCCGGCGCAAGGGCTGCCGATGCGGGCATTGCTGCAGGCCTTCGCCGACGACCGCTCGATCCCGTTGTAGCACCCTCATCATGGTCAATTTGCCCCGCGATCGTATGGATCAAGTCGTCAAGCGTTTCGAGATGCTCGAAGCGCAGATGTCGGCCGGGCCGGCGCCGGATGCCTATGTGAGGATGGCATCGGAATATGCCGAGTTGCAGGAGATGGTGGCCAAGGTCAGGGAATTGCGCTCTGCCGAGCACGAGCAGGCCGACCTTGAAGCGATGCTCGCCGACAAGGGCACCGACGCCGAGATGCGGGCGCTTGCCGAGGCAGATCTGCCCGGCGTCGAGGAGCGCATCGAGACGCTGCAGAAAGACATCCAGATCCTGCTCCTGCCCAGGGATGCCGCCGACGACAAGAACGCTATTCTCGAAATCCGCGCCGGCACCGGCGGCGATGAGGCGGCACTCTTCGCCGGGGACCTGTTTCGCATGTATGAGCGCTATGCCGCCGAACGCGGCTGGCGGTTCGAAACGGTATCGGCCAGCGACGGCGATGCCGGCGGCTTCAAGGAAATCATCGCCACGATCTCCGGTAAAGGTGTGTTCGCCCATCTGAAATTCGAATCCGGGGTGCATCGCGTCCAGCGCGTGCCGGCCACCGAGGCCAGCGGGCGCATCCACACGTCAGCCGCCACAGTCGCCGTGCTGCCGGAAGCCGAAGAGGTCGACATCGACATCAGGGCCGAGGACATCCGCATCGACACGATGCGTGCCTCCGGCTCCGGCGGCCAGCACGTCAACACCACCGATTCCGCGGTCCGCATCACCCATCTGCCGACCGGCATCATGGTGGTGCAGGCGGAGAAGTCGCAGCACCAGAACCGGGCCAAGGCCATGCAGATCCTGCGCGCCCGGCTCTATGACATGGAGCGCAGCAAGGCGGATGAGGAGCGTTCCGAGTCGCGCAAGTCGCAGGTCGGTTCCGGCGACCGCTCCGAGCGCATCCGCACCTACAATTTTCCGCAGGGCCGGGTCACCGACCATCGCATCAACCTGACGCTCTACAAACTCGACCGGGTGATGATGGGTGAACTCGACGAAATCGTCGACGCTCTGATCGCCGATCATCAGTCGAAGCTGCTGGCCGATATCGACATCGATGGCTGATCCTTTGCCTGCGGCGCTGGGGCCGCTGCTGCGGGAAGCGCGGACCCGGCTTGCCGCAGCCGGCATCGATGATCCCGCGCTCGATGCGCGGCTGATCGTCGAGCACTATTCCGGCACGACGCGCACCCAGGCGATCGCCGACCCGGAGTGCAAGATCGACGGGAACACCATCGCCGCGATCGACGGCGCCTTGAGACGGCGAGCCCGTAGCGAGCCGGTGCATCGCATCCTCGGCTATCGCGAGTTCTACGGTTTGCGCTTGTCGCTGTCGCCGGAGACGCTGGAGCCGCGACCGGACACCGAAACGCTGGTCGAGGCGGTGCTGCCCTTTGTCAAGGCAATGGCCGCGCGGGAGGGCACATGCCGCATCCTCGATCTCGGCACCGGCACGGGCGCGATCGCCCTGGCGTTGCTGAGCGTCGTGCCGGCCGCGACCGCCACCGGTGTCGACATCTCCGCCGGCGCTCTGACCACGGCGGCCCGCAATGCCGGGCAATTCGGCCTCGGCGGCCGGTTCACGGCGGTTCAGTCAGACTGGTTTGAAAAAGTTTCCGGCCGGTACCATGTAATTGCCGCAAACCCTCCCTATATACCAACACAAGAGATTGGAAATCTGCAGGACGAAGTCCGCGATTTCGACCCGCGCCTTGCCCTTGATGGCGGTGTGGATGGGCTGAACCCCTACAGGATCATCGCCGCCGAGGCGGCAAGGTTTCTGGAAGCCGAAGGCAGGATTGCGGTCGAGATCGGCCACACGCAAAGCAACGACGTCAACGATATATTTCGCGCAGCCGGTTACGCGGCTGGCGAGGTTTTTAGCGATCTCGGCGGAAACGACAGGGTTCTTGTTTTTCAACGAGCAACGTCTTGACGCAGTGCAAAAAAAGCGCTTGGCAATACCGGGGAATGCGGCTAGGGTCGCCTAACCGGATGAGACGAAGCAGGCAGTGCTCTTAGCGATTCGGTTTTTCCTTGGAAATAGCTGCCTTCTTGCGCAAACGACGCCCAAGCTTCGTGCGGGAATCGTCCGGCAAGTGATGTAACCGGAAACAGGATGACACGTGGCGCCAACGCAATCGATGCGGGCGAACGCCGGTGAAGAAACGAAACGGCTGGCTGCATGAGCGCCTCCGTTCGTGAAGAGTTTTTCAAAATTTCAAGATGAAGAGAGTCGAATGAGGCCACAACAGCAGAACAGGCGCATGCGCGGTCGCAACAACAATGGCGGCGGCGGTGGCAATAACAATAACAACAACAATAACAACAACCGCAAGGGGCCGAATCCGCTTACGCGCAATTACGAGAGCAACGGCCCGGACGTGAAAATCCGTGGATCGGCTCAGCAGATTGCCGAAAAATACGCCACGCTTGCCCGTGACTCGCACAGCTCCGGCGACCGGGTGATGGCGGAGAACTACCTCCAGCACGCTGAACACTACAATCGCATCATTGCCGCCGCGCAGGCGCAGATGCCGATCCAGAACGTCCAGCAGGCACGCGACGAGTTCGACGAGGACGGCGATGACGATCGCGATGAGTTCGACAATGCCGGCAGTGGGGCCGGCAATAGCAGCGGCAATGCCGGTTCCGATCCACAGCTTCCCGTAATCAACCATGGCGCAGGTCCGCAGCCGGTGATCGAGGGCATGCCTGCGGAGGTTGCGCTGAACCGGGAAAACGGTCGCGACAATCGCGACAACAGCGGGCGCGACAACAGCGGGCGCGACAATAACAGTCGCAACAATGGCGGCCGCGACAACGGTGGCGGGCGCCATCGCGATCGCCGCCCCAATGGCGGCTACGGCCAGCGCGACCACGCTTCACCCGAACAGGGCGGACAGCAACAGCGCAACGAGGCCCCGGGGCAGACGGAAGTCCAGGCAGAGGCCGCTCCGCCCCCCGAGACGGTCGCGGCGGCCGAGCCGGCTCCACGGTTCGAGAATTTTTCACCGGCAGGTCTGGCCGCCCAGGCCGAACTCAATGAGGCGGCCGCCGAAAGCGGTGCTGCCCGCCGTCCACGGCGTCCGCGCCGTCCGCGCACCAATGCCGATCAGGTCGAGAGCAGCAGCGAAAATGGGGACGCGGCCGGGACAGCGGCGGCTCCGGCCGACAGCGGCGGTGCCGAACCCGTGGTTTCCGACATCGACAACTGAGCGAACGGCATTCAAGGCCTTGAGCGGCGGAGAGAAATCTCCGCCGTTTTCGTTTGGGCTGACGTGGAATATTATGCACCTGCCATATTGCGACATCTTGAGGGGCAAGGGTCCATGCACCATATCTGGCCTGAACAGGATCCGGCTCGAATGGGCGGGTCCGTCACCGCAATCTGATCCGGTGCCGCAAAGCGGGCCGGTGATGGAAGGAGACAAATATGAACCTTGAGAAATACTCGGAGCGCGTGCGCGGCTTTATCCAGTCCGCGCAGACCATGGCGCTCTCGCGCAACCACCAGCAATTCACCCCCGAACACATTCTGAAAGTCCTCGTCGACGATGATGAAGGCTTGGCCGCGTCGTTGATCGAGCGCGCCGGCGGCAATGTCCGCGATGTCAAGCTCGGCGTCGAGACGGCGCTCGAGGCGATGCCCAAGGTGGAGGGCGGCAATGGCCAGCTCTATCTGGCACAGCCGCTGGCCAAGGTGTTCTCGACCGCCGAAGACCTGGCCAAGAAGGCCGGCGACAGCTTTGTCACCGTCGAGCGGCTGCTGCAGGCGCTTGCCATGGAGAAATCGGCCAAGACCGCCGAAATCCTGGCCAAGGCCGGTGTCACCGCGCAGGCGCTGAACCAGGTCATCAACGACGTCCGCAAGGGCCGCACCGCCGATTCGGCGAGTGCCGAACAGGGCTATGACGCGCTGAAGAAATACGCACGCGACCTCACCGCGGACGCACGCGCGGGCAAGCTCGACCCCGTGATTGGCCGCGACGACGAGATTCGACGCACCATCCAGGTGCTGTCGCGCCGCACCAAGAACAACCCGGTGCTGATCGGCGAGCCGGGCGTCGGCAAGACGGCGATCGCCGAAGGGCTGGCGCTGCGCATCGTCAATGGCGACGTGCCGGAATCGCTTAAGGACAAGCAGTTGATGGCGCTCGACATGGGCGCGCTGATTGCCGGTGCCAAATATCGCGGCGAATTCGAGGAGCGGCTGAAGGCTGTGCTTTCGGAAGTCACTTCGGCCAGTGGCAACATCATCCTGTTCATTGATGAGATGCACACGCTGGTCGGCGCCGGCAAGGCCGATGGCGCCATGGACGCGTCGAATCTCCTGAAGCCCGCGCTGGCGCGCGGCGAACTGCACTGCGTCGGCGCCACCACGCTCGATGAATACAGGAAGCATGTCGAGAAGGATCCCGCCCTTGCCCGCCGTTTCCAGCCCGTCTTCGTCGACGAGCCGACAGTGGAGGACACGGTCTCGATCCTGCGCGGCCTGAAGGAGAAATACGAGCAGCACCACAAGGTGCGTATCTCCGATTCGGCACTGGTGGCGGCGGCGACATTGTCCAACCGCTACATCGCCGACCGCTTCTTGCCGGACAAGGCGATCGACCTCGTCGACGAAGCCGCCTCGCGGCTCAGGATGCAGGTCGATTCCAAGCCCGAAGCGCTGGACGAGATCGACCGCCGCATTATGCAGCTCAAGATTGAACGCGAAGCGTTGAAGGTCGAGACGGACGATGCCTCGAAGGACCGGCTCGCCCGCCTGGAAAAGGAACTTGTCGGCCTGGAAGAGGAATCGACAGAGATCACCGCGAAGTGGCAGGCCGAGAAGCAGAAGCTCGGGCTAGCGGCCGACTTGAAGAAGCAGCTCGACGAAGCGCGCAACGACCTTGCCATTGCCCAGCGCAAGGGTGAGTTCCAGCGCGCCGGCGAGCTTGCCTATGGCAAGATCCCGGAACTGGAAAAAAAGCTGAAGGAGGCCGAAGCCCAGGACGGCAAGGCCGGCATGGTCGAGGAAGTGGTCACACCCGACCACGTCGCCCATATCGTGTCGCGCTGGACCGGCATTCCGGTCGACAAGATGCTGCAGGGCGAGCGTGACAAGCTGCTGCGCATGGAAGACGAGATCGGCAAGCGTGTCGTCGGCCAGGGCGAAGCGGTGCAGGCCGTTTCCAAGGCGGTGCGGCGTGCCCGTGCGGGCCTTCAGGATCCGAACCGGCCGATCGGCTCGTTCATGTTCCTCGGGCCTACCGGCGTCGGCAAGACGGAACTGACCAAGGCTTTGGCCAATTTCCTGTTCGACGATGAGACGGCGCTGGCGCGCATCGACATGTCCGAATACATGGAGAAGCACTCCGTCGCCCGGCTGATCGGCGCGCCTCCCGGCTATGTCGGCTATGAGGAAGGCGGTGCGCTGACCGAAGCGGTGCGGCGCCGGCCCTATCAGGTCGTGCTGTTCGACGAGATCGAAAAGGCGCATCCGGATGTCTTCAACGTGCTGTTGCAGGTGCTCGATGACGGCCGGCTCACCGACGGGCAGGGCCGCACCGTCGACTTCCGCAACACACTGATCATCATGACGTCGAACCTGGGAGCCGAATATCTCGTCAATCTCGGCGAGGATCAGGATGTCGATGCCGTACGAGACGAAGTGATGGGCGTGGTCAGGGCATCGTTCCGGCCGGAGTTCCTCAATCGCGTCGACGAGGTGATCCTGTTCCACCGGCTGCGCCGCAAGGACATGGACCGTATCGTCGAGATCCAGCTCAAGCGGCTCGAGAGCCTGCTGACGGATCGCAAGATCACGCTGTCGCTGGATCCCGAGGCGATCGAGTGGCTGGCGGCCAAGGGTTACGACCCCGCTTATGGTGCCCGGCCGCTGAAGCGGGTGATGCAGAAGGAACTGCAGGATCCGCTGGCGGAAAAGATCCTTCTCGGCGAGATCCTGGACGGCTCGACGGTCAAGGTCACGGCCGGTTCCGACCGGCTGAATTTCCGCTCCAAGCCGGCGATCGTCGCGGCCGAGGTTGCGGCCTGATTCAGACGCCGCGCGTCCACCTGACGCGCGGCGTTTTCATGCAATTGGCGGGGGATTGATGACGCTGGACGATTACAACGGCTTCTGCGCTTCGCTGCCTGCAACGAACCACGTGGTGCAATGGGGCGGCGCCCATGTCTGGAAGGTCGGGACCAAGGTGTTTGCGATCGGTGGCTGGGATCAGGGTCGGCAGCTCTTCGTCACCTTCAAATGCTCCGACATCGCCTATGACGTGCTCAAGGAGCAGCCCGGCCTGCGCCCCGCGCCCTATCTTGCCTCCCGCGGCATGAAGTGGATCCAGCGTCAGACAAGCCAGAGCATGGATGATGGTGCGCTGGAGGACTATCTGCGCGAGAGCCACCGCCTTGTTGCCCTTAAGCTGACGAAGCAGGCGCGCAAGGAATTGGGGCTTGGCGCAAGCTAGCCAATATTCCCCGAGGCGCCGGAAAACCGCCATCTTCATGCCCGGTTCATGTTGGAACCATATGGTGGGTAACTGGTTTGCTGGCGAAGGGTTCGCCGAACTGAACAATGCCGGGCGGCGGCACATACGGACCGGAGAGTTTCGCACGATGCTGCGCAGTATCTTCACCCTTTCGGCGCTTGCCGCGGGACTGGTGTTTTCCAGTGCGTTCGCCGCGCCGACGCATGACGGTGCCGCCCAGCCTGTCCGCACGTCCGGGAGCGGCGGCATTCTGCTCGCCCAGGACGGCAATCTCGACATTTATTACGATGCCAGGGGCAATCGCGTCATCGTCGATTCGGACACCGGCAAGGTGATCGCCATCCAGCCGCCACAGACACGCCTCGACCGGCGGGCGCTGCGCCGAGAGAGCCGGATGCGCGAACTTGGCCGCGCACCCGCCGACGATGACCGCTACTATCTCGACGATCCCCAGGACATGGCCCGCTTCCGCCGCAGACAGCTGGAAGAGGAAGGCCGGGTCATTCCACCGCCCGCCGACGAATACGATCCTGACGGAAATGGTTCAGTCGATGCCTATCCGCCGGCACCGCGGGACGACGGCAGCTACGACAACAATTATCCCGACGCGCCGCAGCCGGGTACAATCAAGCGCCAACCGCTGAACGAGGCGTCGATAGACCCCGTCCGGCCGGCAGACCCGACGGACCAGGCAGCGCCCTCCGACCAGGCGGCATTGCCGCCAAAGGCCGGCGGCAAGACGTCGGTCGACCCGTCGCTTTCGTTGGGCGCACGCCAGGATGTCGCGGCGCTGCAGGTGCTGCTCGACCGGGGCGGGGCTTCGCCTGGCGTCATCGACGGGCGCTTCGGTTCGAATGTCGACAAGGCGCTGGCGGCCTACAATCAGATCAACGGCAGCAGCCTCAAATCGACCGATTCGGTCGGCATCCAGGCCGCATTGTCGCAGTCCGGTGGCGACGCGTTCGCCAACTACACCATCACCGCGGAGGATGCGGCCGGCCCCTATGTCGCGTCGATCCCGGAAGACTACAGCCAGAAGGCGCAACTCGACCGCATGGGCTTCACCTCCGTCACCGAAGCGCTGGCCGAGCGCTTCCACATGGACGAGAACTATCTCAAGGCGCTCAATCCGGACGCCAACTTCAATCGTCCCGGCACGATCATCAAGGTCGCGAATTTCGGCAAACTGGTTTCTACCCCCGTCACCCGCATCGTCGCCGACAAGGGCAAGAAGGAAGTCTTTGCCTATGACGGGTCGGGCAAGCTGGTCGCGGCCTACCCCGCCACCATCGGCTCATCGGACACGCCATCCCCGACTGGCATCCATGCCGTGTCGCGTGTTGCGCTCGATCCGAACTACACCTACAACCCCAACATCAACTTCAAGCAGGGCGAGAACAACAAGATCCTGACCATTCCGCCTGGGCCGAATGGCCCGGTCGGATCGGTGTGGATCGCCCTGGACAAGCCGACTTACGGCATCCACGGCACGCCGGAGCCCTCGAAGATAGGCAAGACCGAGAGCCATGGCTGCGTGCGCCTGACCAATTGGGACGCGCGTGAACTGGCCAAGCTGGTCTCGCCGGGCGTGCCGGTAGAGTTCGTCGAGTAGGGTATGTCGATATCCAGGCGATGCCGGCCTGACCTGAATCTCAACATAAATCTCAGCCAATGATCCTGCGCACCCACTTCACATTCGGCGTTGCCGCGTAGATAAACTGCACCACCAGAATGAAGCCGACGCTCGCCAACGGGGTGATCAGGCAAAGTGCGGCGCCGACGGCCCACAGGATCTGCGCCTTGGCGATGCGCAGGTAGACCGTGCGTTTCGTTTCCGCATCGACGTCCTCCGCGACAAGGCCGCTCTTCTCCGCATATCGCCAGCTGACGAACAGCGTGATGCCGAGCATCAAGAGGTTGAGCCAGTAAACCAGCACCGCGGTCCTGAATTCCAGAAAATCGGCCAGAAGGTCGGTCGAGAACGGCAAGAGCGCGATGAAGGCGAGAAAGCAGAGGTTCAGCGTGGCCAGCCGTCTGTCGGATTTGGCGATCAGACCATGCTGGGCCTGCTGGCCGAACCAGAAGATGGTCAGGGTCAGAAAGCTCAAGGCATAGGTGAGGAAGCGTGGCGCGAGTGCCGCGATGGCGGCGAGCAGATCATATTCGGAGTGGATCGCCTCATGCGCCGGCACCCTGATCTCGAGCACGATCAGGGTGAGCGCGATTGCGAACACGCCATCGGTGATGCCGACAATACGGCCGCGCCCCTCAACCGATGCTTCGAGCGGACGCTTCATCGATTTCTCCTGCCCGCGGGTCCTGGAAAACCTAAAGCGCGTCTCGTCGAAACGGATTCTTGCGACGCGCTTTAAATCTTGCCTGATGCATGTCGTTGTCGCAAAAGCCGAGGTCACATCTGCGCGACATGCATTAGCATGACTGCCGCGGTTTGCATCGGGGCAGATGCGATCCCTGGCAATATGGCCGGTTTCAAGGACAACAAGCCGCAGGCCGGTTGTTGCCGCCGCGCCGACGGTCTAATGAGGGTGACATGCATGCGCCCAATCAAGCCGCCGCCGTTCCGTTGACCGCTCCGGTCGCGAATGGCACGTTCTGCCCGCAATCGCAGCGGCGTTATGTGTTGATCGCGGCGATCCTGGCCTCGGCGCTCGGCTTCATCGACGGATCGATCCTGGCGATAGCCATGCCGGCGATCCGCGTCGACCTCGGCGCCAGCCTTGCCGAGGCGCAGTGGATTTCCAATGCCTATGCGCTGACACTCTCAGCGCTGATCCTTGCCGGCGGTGCCGCAGGCGATCGGTTCGGGCTGCGCCATGCTTTCGTGGCCGGCATTGCGCTGTTCGTCGTGACCTCGCTTGCCTGTGCGCTGGCGCCGAACGCTGTCGTGCTGATCGCATTTCGCGCGCTCCAGGGCATCGGCGCCGCGATCATGGTGCCGGGCAGTCTCGCCATCATCGCCAAGGCCTATCCGAAGAAGGAACGCGGCAGGGCGATCGGCATCTGGGCGGCGGCCTCGGCGCTGACCACCGCTCTCGGCCCCGTGCTCGGCGGCCTGGTGCTCTCGGCTTTCGGCGGCGGCATCTGGCGGGCGATCTTTGCCGTCAATCTGCCGCTCGGCCTGGTCTCGATCTATCTGCTGCTCGCCAAGATTCCGGCCGATGCGCCGACGGAGAAACGCAGCCTTGACCTTGCCGGCGGGGCGCTTGCGACGCTGGCCTTCGGCGCGCTCGCCTATGGGCTGACTTCAATGAGCGCCAGCGGCGAGAGCCATATGGCCGGTCCAAGCATTGCCGCCGGCGCCGTGCTGCTTGTCGTCTTCATCCTGTTCGAGCGGCGGCAGCGCGAGCCGATGATAGATCTCAGCCTGTTTCGCATCGGTGCTTTCGCCGGCGCCAACGTCGCGACGTTCTTTCTCTATTTCGCACTGTCAGCCAATCTTTTTTATCTGCCGATGCTGCTGATCGCAGGCTGGGGGCTGAGCACCGCCGAGGTCGGCTTCATCTTCCTGCCGCTGTCGGCGGCGATCGCGCTTCTGTCGGGACCCGTCGGCAAGCTGTCGGACCGGATCGGGCCCCGTTTTCCCATTGCCTGCGGCAGCCTGATCGTGGCGGTTGCCTTCGCCGGGCTGGCCTTGCTCGCCTATGCCGGCTTTCACCATTTCTGGACCGGCATCTTCCCCTTGATGGCGCTGATGGGGCTCGGCATGGCGTTGGTCGTATCGCCATTGTCCACCGCGATCATGACGGCGGTGGAAGACAAGGACACCGGCGCGGCTTCCGGCATCAACAACGCCGTCTCACGCATCGGCGGTTTGATCGCGGTGGCGGCGATGGGGTCGCTCGCTGCCTGGATCTACGCCAATGGCCTGGAGGTAAATGCCGCGCCCGGCGTGCCTGGCTTCGGCGAACCGCCACCAGCAGGACTTTCGCCGGCACTCGATGCGGCGAGGATCGCCGCCAGCGACGCAGCCTTTTCCGCCATCTCCTTGGTGACGGCGCTGCTATGCCTGCTTTCCGCTGTCATCGCCTGGATGACGATTTCGGGCGAAGCGCTGCCGTGGTCGCGGCGCGCCGAACCTCGGCAGGACAAAGGCTGAGTCTCAGCCTTCGATCTTGGCGCTGGCGACCTTCAGCGAATTGCCATCTTCCTGTTTCAGCAGATCGTCGATGCGCTCGCGCTCGCGCTTGAAGGCGACGAGATCGTCGCCTTTCAGCACCTTGCCGACCGGTAGACGGACGCGCATCGGATCGACTTTGGTGCCATTGACGATCAACTCGTAGTGCAGGTGCGGGCCTGTGGCGAGGCCGGTCTGGCCGAGATAGCCGATAGTCTGTCCCTGGCGCACATGCATGCCCGGCTCCATACCTTTGGCAAAGGCACTCTGGTGATTGTACGAGGTCTCGTAGCCATTGGCATGGCGAATGATGATCTGCTTGCCATAGCCGCCGGCCCAGCCGACCTTCTCGATGACGCCATTGCCGGCGGCGATGATCGGCGTGCCGATCGGGGCTGCCCAGTCGACGCCTGTGTGCATGCGGACATAGCCGAGGATCGGATGCTTGCGGGCGCCGAAGCCGGAGCGGAACTTTCCGGCGGGCAGCGGATTGCGCAGCAGGAACTGCTGGGCGCTCGAGCCGTCTTCGTCGAAATAGTCCGTGCTGCCATCCTGCATCTGGAAGCGGTAGAAATTGCGCGTCGTGCCGCCGAAGGTCGCCGAGACATAGAGAAGCTCGGAATTGTCCGAGGTCTGGTCGTCGCCATCAGGCTGCGAGAACAGCACTTCAAGGCGGTCGGAGGGATTGAGGCGGGACTGGAAATCGACGTCGGATGCCAGGAGCTTGATCAGCCGCTGGGTCATCGCCTTGGACATGCCGTAGGAATAGGCGGCGCGGTAGATGCCGTCATAGACGTTGGGCAGATTGCCGCGCACCACCACCGGCGCCGACGAATCGTCGAATGCGGTCAGCAATTCGGGATTGGGCTCGGGCTCCTGGGCCGGCACGTACTGGCCGCGGTCGTCGAGCGCGATGGTGACGATATGCGTGGTCTTGTCATAGACGCTTGTGCGCACGACCTTGGCGGCATCGCCGTGGACCTCGAGGCCAACACGCAGCACGGTACCTGCCTTGAGCGCCGGCGCGTTGAGCAACTTGGCGATCGCTTCGGCCATGCCGGTGGCATCATCGCCCGTGTAGCCCGAATCGGCGAAAGCCTCCGTGAGGTCGGTGTCTTTGGTGAAGGGGATGATTTCCTCGGCGAAAGCCGGTGCCTGGTCGTCCGCGTTGGCGCGTGGCGATACGGAAACATTTTCCGGCACGATCTTCACATCGTAGGAGCCGGCCATGCTCTCGGCAAAGGCTTCGCCGAATCGCTGCGGATCGACATAATGAAGCGAAGCCACCTGCACGGCGCCGTCGCTTAGGTCGGTGCCGGCTTCGCGTACCACTTTTTCGACTTCGTCGGCCGACAGGTCGCTCTTCTCGTCGAAGGAAGCCGTCGCGATCGGGAAATCGACGGTCTTCAGGCTCATTTCGCTTTCGACCTTGGCGCCGTAGATCTGGCCGGAGGCGGCCGACGCCGTCGCAGGCTGTGCCGATGTATCGTCGCCGTCGTCGCCGAACACCTGCATCGGGTCGAAAGGCGGGTAGGCCCGGCTGGTGGTGTGGCCGGCTGCGAGTGCCATCTTGATCTGCACGAAAGGCATGGTGTGGATGACATCGCGGTCGCCGACCTTGGTGACCATCGACACTTCCATGCGGCGGCGATCCTTGGCCTTGGCGATCTGGCGCGGCGCCACCAGCCTGGTGGTCTTTGCCACCTCGCCGGAATCGCCGTTGCTGGCAAGGCCGATCAGTTCGGCGATCTCGGGTGGGGTCGCCAGTTGCTGGCGACCATCGAGAGCGGCGAACAGCGCGACGCCCATCAGCACGCTCGAGGTTACACCGGTGAGGAATGTTCCCGACAGC
>NZ_VFUO01000002.1:695000-697500 GCF_006440875.1 Mesorhizobium sp. B2-5-7
CACAGACCAGGGGGTAGCGACTGTTTATCAAAAACACAGGGCTCTGCGAAGTCGCAAGACGACGTATAGGGTCTGACGCCTGCCCGGTGCTGGAAGGTTAAGAGGAGGGGTGCAAGCTCTGAATCGAAGCCCCAGTAAACGGCGGCCGTAACTATAACGGTCCTAAGGTAGCGAAATTCCTTGTCGGGTAAGTTCCGACCTGCACGAATGGCGTAACGACTTCCCCGCTGTCTCCAGCATAGACTCAGTGAAATTGAATTCCCCGTGAAGATGCGGGGTTCCTGCGGTTAGACGGAAAGACCCCGTGCACCTTTACTATAGCTTTACATTGGCATTCGTAGTGGCATGTGTAGGATAGGTGGTAGGCTTTGAAACCTGGGCGCCAGCTCAGGTGGAGCCACCCTTGAAATACCACCCTTATCACTATGGATGTCTAACCGCGGCCCGTTATCCGGGTCCGGGACAATGTATGGTGGGTAGTTTGACTGGGGCGGTCGCCTCCTAAAGAGTAACGGAGGCGCGCGATGGTGGGCTCAGAACGGTCGGAAATCGTTCGCTGAGTGCAATGGCATAAGCCTGCCTGACTGCGAGACTGACAAGTCGAGCAGAGACGAAAGTCGGTCATAGTGATCCGGTGGTCCCGCGTGGAAGGGCCATCGCTCAACGGATAAAAGGTACGCCGGGGATAACAGGCTGATGACCCCCAAGAGTCCATATCGACGGGGTTGTTTGGCACCTCGATGTCGACTCATCGCATCCTGGGGCTGGAGCAGGTCCCAAGGGTATGGCTGTTCGCCATTTAAAGCGGTACGTGAGTTGGGTTCAGAACGTCGTGAGACAGTTCGGTCCCTATCTGCCGTGGGTGTAGGAATATTGAAAGGATCTGTCCCTAGTACGAGAGGACCGGGATGGACGGATCTCTGGTGGACCTGTTGTGGCGCCAGCCGCATAGCAGGGTAGCTATATCCGGACGGGATAACCGCTGAAGGCATCTAAGCGGGAAACCCACCTTAAAACGAGTATTCCCTGAGAACCGTGGAAGACGACCACGTTGATAGGCCGGGTGTGGAAGAGCGGCAACGCTTGAAGCTTACCGGTACTAATAGTTCGATCGGCTTGATCGTTCTCATTCCTAATACCCATTTGATGAAGTCAAATGGTCTGACCAGCGCTCACGCATGAGCGGCCCTTACGGGCCTATGCTCCGCGAGGGCGCCGGACGACCGGCGACGCGCAGTCGCGCTTGCGGGCTTTGCCCGGAAGCAAACTGCGGATGTCGCTCAGGCACAAAAAGACAGGTGAAGAGCAGTGAGCCAATGGCGAATAGGTATCCCCTACTCACTATTCGCTACTCACTATTCCCTATTCCAGCTTCTCGAATAACGTGCGTTTTGCCGACCTGGTGGTTATGGCGGAGCGGCTGCACCCGATCCCATTCCGAACTCGGCCGTGAAACGCTCCAGCGCTGATGGTACTTCGTCTCAAGACGCGGGAGAGTAGGTCGCTGCCAGGTCTGCAAAACGCACGTTCAAACTCTCATCCAATCGGATGACCGTGAAATCTTCTCTGCACGTCGTTCGATGCATGTCGTTGCCCCAAACCGCTAACACTTTTGGGCAACATCCATAAAGGCCCGCCAAGGGATCCCGGGCCGCTCTAAGCGGCCCTTTCATTTGGCAAAGCCAAAAGCAAGCAAACGCTTGCCTAGATCGGCAAGCAAACGCTTGCCTAGAGGTGACGCGGGGTGGAGCAGCCCGGTAGCTCGTCAGGCTCATAACCTGAAGGTCACAGGTTCAAATCCTGTCCCCGCAACCAAACAAAACGGCCCGCCTGGCTCTATGCCGGCGGGCCGTTCGCGTTCCGATCTCTCCGCACAGAAATTCGAACCCATCAGCCCCCCAAACCAAGCCAACAAAACCTCACAAAGAAAACGGCCGCCAGAGTCCAAATCGGCGGACCGTTGCCTATCCGGATCGCCGTGGAGTCGATCCACTCTGTTCAGGACCCGCAAAAAGGCGCCGCCGACGCGCGGGACAAATCAAATCAGCGAAGGCATGGCGACGGCGTTCAAGATCGATGGCCGCCAAGCATGAAACAGATTGGCCGGTTGGGCTTTAACTCAGCTGGTCTCCTCACACGCTTTCGGATGCGGGTAGCACGGGCCGCGGCCCTCCGCTCCACAGAACTGTCCCAATCGTTATTTCAATTCTGCCGGATCGGGTGACCCCGCTTGAGCGCGTGGTGACGGTGAAACGCGTTCGAGGCGGCAGAATGCTCCTCTGCCACATAATATCTTCCAGGAGGTGCCATGCCCAATTACGCTTTGAACGACCACCATGAGCAATTCATCAAGCGGCAACTCGAATCAGACCGCTACAACAACGCCAACGAGGTTGTCCGCGCCGGCCTACGCATGCTCGAGGACTTCGAGGCGGAGCGGCAAAAGTGGTTGCGCGAGGAAATTCCGCACGCCTGGCGGCTCCAGCAGAATCCGACGAAG